>NZ_JTFC01000029.1 GCF_003991225.1 Candidatus Kurthia intestinigallinarum | reverse complement strand
TCGTGAGCATTTTGGACATAATGGAAAGATTCAATCCTTTTCCTTCTTCTTTATAAGAAGTATTCCACAACGCAAGAAAATGGTTGTAAACAAAACGACAATGCCCATGGGTTTGATGGATGAGCGCTTGTTGGTCTTTAGTTGGGTAGATACGGAATTTATACGCTTGATGTGGCATGACAGACACCTCCTTTTTTTGAATAGTATAACGGGAACAGATGTTCTTTTCAACAAATTAGTACTGGCAGAATCATTGGGTTCGCATTCATCCCCTCCCTCCTCACTACGTTCCTTGAGGGAGGGGTATTCTGCGAAGAAATGATAAATACTCGATAATCCCAAGCTGTGACTGTGTTAACTGAAGTGGCGCCATACGATGATTTAAGTCCTTTGTCATCGCACGAGACACTTGAAAGAATTGATGGACGAGGTCGTTTAAGTTGGCCAAATGTTGTCCCTCCTTTAAATAGTTGCATATGCAACTATTTAGTTCGTAGCGTGAGATGTCAATATTTAAATTATTTTTTCATGGAAAGTTGAAAAAAAATGAACGAGCATCGTCTAATAAGAAAGGGGTGAAAAAAGTGGAGGTAAAATGGCGGCGTATTGTCGATAAATATACGAAAAAGCTTTTTCAATTAAGCTATTTGTATGTGAAGGATTTTCATGCTGCGGAGGATATTGTCCAGGATGTATTTCTCCGCTTTTTTGAGAAACAGCATGATTTTAGACAGGAATCCTCAATTGAAACGTATCTAACGCGTATTACGATTAATTGCTCAAAGGACTATTTGAAAAGCTGGCGGTACCGTACGCATCAGGTGACGACGTATTTTACAGGTGGCTATGAAATGAAAAATCAGCTTATTGCAACAGAGGAACGCCTTGAAATTGCTGAAGCGGTGCTACAATTACCGATTAAATATCGTGAAATTATTATTCTTTATTTTTATGAAAATCATTCCTTTGCGGAGATGAGTGAGCTATTGCAGCTACCCATTAGCACAATTCATTACCGCTACAAAAAGGCACAGCAAAAGCTAAAGGAGAAATTGAGCACTTTAGAATGGGAGGGATTATTCCATGAATGAGCTTGAACGACAATTGCATCAAAAAATCGGTGATACTACCGTACATGAGGAGCGTATTAAAAAAAGACTTCATGAAAAAATGCACAAAAAGCGTCAAAAAAAGATGTATTGGCTAGTGCCGGTTGTTGTCATCATACTTTTAATCATTAGCTTGCGTCTGCAAGCAACGCCTCCCTTCAAATCAGCGGATTCTCCGGCAGTAATCGAGCAATCTTTTATCACACATGCACAAACAGGTGAACAACTAGCGATTTCAACGGAGTTGTATGATTTATTAATTCGATTTTTAGCAGAAGGGAAAGAGGTTCCGCTTCGCTATACACCCTCTGCCTATGTTAAGCAAGGCTACTATGTAACAGCAGATTGTAAGGAGACCTTCTGTGGTATGTCATTTATCGTTACATCAGGAGACGCGGATTATCTTTCATCCTTTGAAAAGGGGCGCTTGCTGGAGGAACAGCTGTCACCAGACAAAAAAAACGTTATGGCGATAATAGAAAATGAAGACGGCAAACGCTTGAAATTCATTAACAATACAAAGAATGAGCAACATTACCAGACGAATAAACAAGTAAAGAATCTGCGTACGGCAGCATGGATTTCACCAACGAAGATAAGGCTTTATTTTAACGACAAACGAACGAAAGTAATTGAATTGCCAAAAGGGGGCGTATCGAAATGAAAAAAATGGTAGTAAGTGTGGTTGTATGTATATTACTGACGGCTTGTAGTGCGCAAACAACGAGTACTTCATTAGATGGCTTATATTTCACGGGACGGTATAATTCACTGAATTCGCTTGAATTTAAAGGGAATACGTTAATCGTCAAAAAAGGCGAGGATAATATAAAGCCTAGCATGGAGCCTGAGGATGTACGTGTTGTGAAGAATGAGCAGCAGACATATAAGGGGATTCAGGTAGAAATCAAAGATGATAGGTATTATATTACCGGGGATGACGAATTTTCGATGACATTAAAGAAAACAGGAAAACGAATTGTTGAGGATGCGTCTGGTGAGGAATATGTAGCTAGCTATGAATTTTAATAAAAATCCCGCTTCTCCTTTTGAATAGAAGCGGGATTTTTGTGTTGATATGGTATAATAATAGAGCAACAGAGCCTCTCAGAAGGGAGGCGATTTATGGTGCTTGCTCTTGTGTTGCTGCTAGTTACGCCATTTCTATGCGTTCATATCGAACGTGTAGATGGTAAGCTAAAAGTGACGCGCATTTATTTTGGCGTAAACCGAGATAAAAAGGACAAACAAAAAGACACTAATCAAGAAGATTAGCGTCCAATCCTAAATCATTTTAGCTGCTAGGCACAGCTTAAGTGTGTGATCTCTCACATGTACTTTTACTAAACGAGAGCATCAACACTGAAAGTTGGCGCTTCCAGTGAAGACTGTTGCAAAGGTCGATGTTCGCGCATCGGCCTTTTTTATATGTCCAATTATACCACGAATTTTATAATAAAGACAATAAGCTGTCTGATTTTAGATTGTACTGGCCATTGGGTTGCCTTTGTATCGTCACTGCTCTATCATGAATTAATAACCTAAATTTAGGTTTATTAGGAGGAATTTACTCAATGGAAAAATCGTCACTGAAAGTTGTCTTACTTATCATGGTGCTTGCAATCATTCCGCTAGCTGGATGGTCATCGCCTCAGCAGGATTTTAAGGAGCTAGAAAAGAAATATGATGTGCGTCTAGGTATTTATGTAATCGATACCGCAACAAATAAAAAAATAGCGTACCATGCAAATGAACGATTCGCATTTACGTCGACGTATAAGGCACTTGCGGCGGGGGTTTTACTGCAAAACGCTTCATTAGAGCAATTAGAAACGGTTATTCTGTATACAAAGGATGATCTTGTCGCATATTCACCCGTGACAGAGCTTTATACAGATACAGGGATGACACTACGAGAAATTAGTGAGGCGGCTGTTCGATACAGTGACAATACAGCAGGGAATCTGTTATTTCATGCAATTGGTGGTCCAAAGGGATTTGAACAAAGCCTTCGCAAAATGGGCGACAAAACAACATACGCTAATCGTTTTGAAACAGAATTGAATACAGCCATTCCAGGAGATAAACGTGACACGAGCACCGCCAAAGCACTCGCAATTGATTTGAAGAAATATACTATCGACAGTACATTATCAATTGAAAAGCGACAGCTTCTACTCGATTGGATGGCGGATAATAAAACAGGAGATGCTTTAATTCGTGCAGGCGTTCCAACAGACTGGAAGGTTGTAGATAAGAGTGGTGCCGGAAGCTACGGAACAAGAAATGATATTGCGGTTGTCTTTCCACCAAATCGAGCACCGATTGTTTTAGCTATTCTTTCAAGTAGAAGTGAGCAAAATGCTACATACGATAATCAATTGATTGAAGAGGCAACGCGAGTTATCATAAAATCTTTACACTAAAAAACGAGACTGGGACAAAACACATCATGTTCCTTTTTTAGCGTTCATAATGAAAAACCGGAACCGCGCCAAAGCACGATTCCGGTTTTTCTTATACTCATAGGAGCGGTTATTTTATATGTATGTTACAACTTTTTTATTTAGTCATATTTCGAAAGCATGTGCTGAATTTCTTCCTTCATTTCAGCACGAAAGCTTGCAGGACTAAGCACTTCGATATGCGGCCCCTGACTAAGCAGCCACATTTTGATTCCCTTACCATACACCTCTGCCTCGAATTCATTATTATGTAATTGGCGTGCTGTTGGAATACGGTCCAATACAGCTTGTACAGATGGACCAGTGAAGCGAAAACGGATTGTCATAAGCGCCCCTGTATACATAAATTGAATACGATCACGAAAAGCACTTTCACTAAAATAGGCAATATCATAAGATGGTTTAAAATGAGGCTGACTTTCTAATGATTGAATACGGTCTATGCGGTAAATCGTTGGATAGTCAGGTTTAAACGATGTTTGATAGGCTATTAAATAAAAATAATATTCCGAGAAAATAATGCCAACTGGAAAAAGCACAGTTGGTTTTTTAGATGGGTTAAATTCTTTGGTATAAACGATACGAATGCAATTTTTTTCTTCAATCTCTTTCGCAAGCTGCCAAAGCAAGTTTGTTACAGAAATATTTGTCTGCAAATTTCTATAGCCTGACATATCACTAGATAGCACATTTTGTAATATTTTTCGTTGGTCTAAGTTTATCTGACCAATTAAATGCTCGATAATTTGCTGCATTTCATTTTTTAAAAAGGCGCGTGATTCTAATAAAATTTTCGTTGTTGAATAAATAACATCGGGCTTTAATAAACTATTTCGTTCATGCCAAAAATACTTTTTTTCAGAGGCATTATATAGTATAGGTGCTTGTATGCCTTGTTGCTCTAAAAAATCTCGAATTTGGTTGAAATCGCGCTGAATCGTTTTTTCACTTACTTGAAATTCAGCCGCAATGGCCCTTTTATTAAGTCCTTCACCTGCATAAAATCGTGAATAAATTGATAAGACGCGCGTTATTTGGTTTGTATCCATTTAAAATACTCCTTTATATGTTTAGCTAAAATAATTGAAAAATATTTTAGATGGTCATAACATGTCCATGTGTCTATTATATTATGAATTTGTAAAGTTAAACAATACAAAAGAGGTGTTTAATGTGAAAAATATAATTCTTAATAATCATTTATCTGATGAATATAACGCGCTTAGTAACAACTCAAATCATCCGTTTACATTAGGTGGTTATGAATGGCCAACGGTAACGCATTATATTGAGGCGCAAAAATTTGCTGGAACTGCTAGATTTGAGGAAATCCGTTTAATGGTAACACCAGAAGAAGCGGAAAAAGCAAGTGAAAATCTTGAGCTGACAAATGAAAATACGGTAACAAGGGCAGCATTAATAGCGAAACTTTATACGTACCCAGAAATTTTAGCGTTACTACTCGATACAAACGGACGAGCCATTCAAGATGCAGCAGACCCAATATGGAATAAACTAGGTTTTTATTGGACAATGATTCGAAATGAATTTCAGAATATTTTGATTTTAGAAAGTGAAAAAGAGCCTTCGAATGTAGCGGCAGTAGATTATATTGAACGTCATAAGGTAATAGAAGAGCTTCGTGGCCTACCAGCGGATGCATTTAGTAAGCTCCGTCATCTTCAGCCTGAGGTAGGATGCTTTAATCGCTGTAGCTTTTGCAGTCAAAGTGCAGGAACACGTATTTGGTCGCTTAATCTAAATGGCTTACAAAATATTTTTTCAGCACTTAAAACCGTCGCAATGGAAAAGGCACAGCAGTTCCGTACACAGGAAGGAGACTATTATCTAGATCCAACAGGGCCACTAACACTTAATCAACGTTTCCATCCATATTTTGAAATTCCAAAGCATGGACTACTTGGCTATGGACGTCTTTCACATCGACCAGGTGTTATTTTCCCTTACTTAGATAATGACATTAGCACGTATCCATTTTTAAAGCAGTATATTCAGTATGCCGCAGAGGATTTAGGGGTGAAAGTTCGCCTTTCTACAGTCGGCTACAGTCGTCATAATACACAGCTTCAGAACATGCATGACCAGATCAATGAGCATCATTTGAATCATGTCGCAGGCGTAAGATTATCGATTACACCGTATACGTATGGCTGGAAAAATAAGGCCACTCGTGATTCATTCAAGGAGGATGTAGCCAATGTATTAGCGACGTATAAACCGTTAATTGACCATTTAAAGCCTGGTCAACGTACAGGATGCGTGGAGTTCCGCTTCAAGCCATTACTAGAAGATCGATTAGTATTCCGTGAATTATTTGATGCAAATGACCATCATGTGATGGCAGTCGGGCCGTATGCACTGATGTCGACTGAGCGGGCAGCACCTTTTACAAAAAGTTATATACACGTTGATGAGGCAAATCAAATGCATGTAGATGGGAAAGGGCAATCTTATTTAATGATTCAGTCGGATAAGCTACGAGATGTTGCGACAGATGAGCTGTCGATGACTGTAGAAATGCTGCTGACAGAGGCGCATGCGATGAGCCGCTTTGTGCAAGTATACTTGTTTGAAAATGAAGATGGTGTTTACTACGGGGTAGACCCAATGATGCAGAATAATGGTATGTTTGCCAAACAATTTTATCCACCAACAGCAAAACGACCATCCGCTGGCTATATTGATTCGGAGCGCTATTTTTTAAATACATTACTCAGCTATAAACGCCAAAAGGGAATTTTAGATAGACGAGGTACATTTGAAGCGGCTACCTGGACGGATGTAGCGAATACAGTGCATTTATTAATGCATGCAGCGGAGGAGCTTGCGTCATCTAACCAGTATGCAGCCAATTATGTACAGGCTGAAATCATTCCATTAATCCAACTGTATGCAGAGACACTATTAACAGCTGGCTATGCCCCGAGTTACTTTTTCCTTTCAACATTTACAGTAGATACAGGAAGCATTTGCAATTTGGGGAAGGCGTATAATGAATTTAAACATTTAGCTAGTAGACCACATATTCCATTAACACCACAGCAGGAGAAGTCCTTTGGTTTGCAGGGTGCATTAAGCATGGAAGGAGAAAAATGGCGCATCAGTGTCGCGCCATATAGTCATCAGGTATTGCGAGATACGTCTATTGGTAAACGAAATCTTCTTGCAGATAAAGGAAGCTTACTGATTGAACGTGAAAATTTAGCCCTGCGTTCAGTCGGTGGCGCAAATGGAATGGCTGATATTCGACAACATGTCCCCTTTTCACATATTGATATTTTTAATGTAAGTGACGGAGAAGAAAGAATTATTGGTAGTAAATAAATGATGTAGGAGATTGCCAAAAAGGGTAATCTCCTTTTTGAATGAATGATAGTATTAGAAAAAAATCCAAATGGAAGGGAGTGCCTTATTGGAAGATATTTTTGAAAATGAACTTTATTGGCTCTTTTTAGTAGGAAATAGACCGAATGAGATTACTGTGTCTGACATAGAAAATAGTCAGGAAATAATAAAAGAGTTATTACAAAAAACTGTCATTTAATCATTCAAATACCAACGCTGCTAGTTTATAAGCCGCTATTGGCATCTAATGTTATCGCAGAAAATACCTTTTTTAAGCTACTATGCATTCCTTCAATTGTTTATAATGAGCATATATGGAACCCGATGTATGAAAATGAATATAATAGTTGGACGTTCTTTCTAATAAAAAGTATAAAAACTGTCGAATTTAATCTGCCTACTTCTAACGCTGAACAAATGTCAATTGAACAAATAGGTCAAAATGAATTATTTTACCTTAGGTTGGAAATAAAGGAGCTTATCATTTGTACATGGGAATGAATTGAAAAATCAAAAATATGATGGTACTTAGAAAGGGTGATTAAAATAAATATAGAGATTGGTTATTTTAAAAGAAAGAGTTATATTATGGATGATTTTCCGATTTCTTTGAATAAAGATGAAAATTTATCGATGATTATTCTTTCAATGTTACAAATACCAAGTATGAAAAACGAGCATTTTATTCAATTATTATTCAGTTTAATAAATACCCCAGTTTACATGTATATGGAGTTAAATAGATCCGATGAAAAAGAATTTTCAAATCTACTTACAAAGACCAACACTGTATTCTCTAAAAAAATGAGCACTAAAAATAAAATCTATTTTAAAGTGAGGATTCAAGAGCGGAGAGATTTCGAAAAATTAATGGATGAGTTTATTGAACAAATTTGTTTAGGTAACCAAGTGTTTTTTTCAACAAACAATTCAAACCTACAGTTCCATAAAAAATTAGATTTAGTTGGATTTGTTAAGGAAGAGTCTATTTATCTAGATATTGAAATAAAAGAAAATTCAACTGTTCTTTTCATAGGAAATGATGCAAATGAAATGTTTCTTTTGTCAAACGAGCAACAATTTGAGAATAGTAATCATTTCAAAAAGATACTGCCCTCTTTTATCCAATTTACACAGTATGATTATGATTAGTGTTGGCTGCTGCAAATGGGATTTTACTCAGCAACTCGAGATTATCTTGATGCAAAGTAATGAATGAAAGCAGGAGATACATGTGGACAAGGAGCTAATTTTAGAGATTCCTTCTAATCATACAGAAGCGGCAATTGTACCTTTTTCATTTTTCATCAATGAAACGACGCTGAATTGGAATGAGTTATATTTTGGCGTGGAAACGGGCTTTTTAACATTACAGCATGTGGTTGAAAAGGCAGAAATGGAAGCATCTACACAGCAGGATGTTCCTGAAAGTGTGTTAGAAGCTTCTTTTCTTTTGAAAGATGAAGAAGATGAAATTGAAAAAGCGCTACAAAACCTGATAAAGCAGGGTGTCATTGTGAAGCAATGCTTAGAAGATGCCGAATTTCTACAGAAGTGTAAGCGGAAATTTCTTTATATCATTATGCTATGGCTGTACCAGCAAAACTGCGAGTCGATTTCAGTGAGTAACGCGACATTGTATCGTCTGATTTGGAATTTCAAAGGTGGATTTTCTGACGCAACCTATGAATTTGAACATGCAGTAAGTACAATGGATGTTGATGCAGCCTTTTTAGAAGTGTGGGCAGCGTATTTGAAAGAGGAGAAGGAATTGAAGAGGATTTGAAGGGCCTCCAATTATGTATTATAAAAAGAGAAGTGAATGAGATTTCATTTTATGCGCTCACATTAATATATTTATTGTGAGTTAGATAAATATATTTACCTATTTAAATTTTAAATGTATAATCATATAGTAACACAAAGAGAGGATGATTATATTGAAAAAAGTTATTTTAGGAACTATTTTAGGAGCAACATTAGTAGCTGGTACTGTATTATCTCCTGCATTGCCTGCAGAACAAGTAACACAAGTGAGTGCGGCAGCTAAGTATAAAGCTGGTGTAACCATTACAAAAGATTCTGCGAAAGTAAAAAAATTGATGGCGAGTAATAAAAAGAAAACAGGTAATTCTTATACAACCGAATCACTTTTTTGGGTAGATGCTTTTGAAGTGCAAAAGGGTGTATTTAAAACAATGGAACTAAAACTGTCGAATTTATCGAGTAAAAAACTTGGGGTACATAAAGATTTAAAAATCAAAAAAGGCTTAATGTATTATAAAAACAAAAAATTCACTGGGTCTTTAAATGAAATTTCAGCATTCCCTGCATATAAGGAGTTAAGCTATTATTCAAAAGGTAAACTTGTATCATTTGAAATGGAATACCTTGGTATGGATGATGTAACAGAGTAGTTACAGATTACTATTTTTGTTTAAAAAGTTAAATAAAAGACTGGAAATCATTATGATTCCAGTCTTTTTTTATTAAGGGAGCCGTAAAGTTATTGAAAATTATTGTCGAATCTATCGGTGTGCTGACCTTCGTCCCAAACAACGGTAATGTATGCATTTTTCAATGCTTTCTTAATTTCTTGTTCCGATGTATTTTTCAAATTTATAATCACTTTTTCCTCATAAATATAATCACTATCATTTGCGGCGGCTTCTGATGATGATCCTGCCCAATATACATCACCTAAAATTTTCTTTAGATGAACATCCGTTTCTACGTGTGCATTTTTCAAATTGTCATAATTACTTATTTTTGAATACAGGATTAATTTTTTGAAATTCTCTGGCGTAATATTTTGATCTTTCTCTCCAGCAATCGAATTTAATTCTTTCTCGCTTAACTCGACTATCTCAGAATGGGTATCGATATTTATCGAGTTATTGCTACAAGCAGCAAGAGATAGGGCTGCTAGGATAAATAAAGATTTAATTTTACGCATATTTTATCCACCGACTTCATAATATTTACTAAATTATACCAAATAATACATTTTATTAGTATGGTAAATATCACGCTTAAGCCTTTCTGTAAAATTTAAATAAACTAAAAGAATCCAAGCTGCAAACATTAGCTATTCCAGCGTTTTCGGCTTTCTTCCTCTTTTGCGTGGATTTTTAACAACCAGCTAGTTTTAAATGGGTTATTTTGCTAGTTCGCGTAACTAGTTCTTATCGGCATAAGCATAAATGTGTTAAAATCAGCTCTTTCATTTTAATTTAATTTAAAGGTTATCCCAAGTTAACTAAGTTAACTATATTAAAAAATATAAGGTTTACTAAAGTTTTGAATTTAGAATAAGATAACAATGAAATCATGTGTAAAAAAGAATATATATGGCATGCTATAAGTATCTAGGTGAAGTATATTAGGGGGTAAAAACAATGGATTTAAAAGAATGCATATTTAACAAGGTAGAACCGATTATTCGTAAGTGGGATGAAGAAGGGATTTACGCGGTATCTTTTTTCGTTCATGAAAATATGAGCAATGATTCAATTCCCACTTTTTCAATTAGCTATAATACTGAAGCCGATTGTGATGATACGTCGGTACTTAGTGAAGAGCGCTGGAATTACGCTTTCTGAAGACAGGATGAAATTGAAGTTATTGGTGACGAAGCATCAACGGCAACGCTACTTCAGTGGTACGAAGACAATGGCATTGAAAATATCGGCTTTGAAGATGAAGATACGATGTACGATGATGAGGGCGAATATATTGGTAAAGGGCCAAATGGCTATTATGAGCTTGCGCAGGTGGTTTCGGAGGTTGCAAAGGAATTACATGAGCAGCAAGTTATTTCGAATACATTTAAAAAAGAGCTTCCTATTATAGTTCATGATTTAGAATATAGTTGGTTTATGATCGAGCTAACGAAGGAGGCAAACCCTGGTGGAGAGGCAGACACCTTCCTTGCCTTCTGTGAAGAGAATTTCTAACAAAAACCCCGCTTACGAAAAAGCGGGGTTGTATTATTTAATTGATTTTTTATAATCTAGCCAGTAAGTGAATAAAATTATAATCAATTCTAATGTAAAGAAAACCATGCCAATGACTAGCGCATATTTAAAGACAAATGCAGATGAATAACCGCCAATATATACGCCGTATAGAAGCATGAAGCAAAAACCGATAATAAAAAATAGTTTTTCAAATTTTTTCACATTAATCACATCCATTTCGTAATAATTCAAGAGTTAAAATCTCCGCTACAGCGCCTGTATTGGTTAGTGGTAAATAATGCTGTCCATTTTTAACAATATGACAGTGTGCATTGTCAAATCGCTCACTAAACGCCCGCATCTTTTGTAACGACAGTTCATCAGCAGATGCTTCTGCAATTAGTAAAGATACGGGAATTGATCGCTCGGTTAAGCAATGATTAACCGTTATAAGCTCTTTCGATAGCGCATTATAGGCAATTTCACTACAGTGATGCTTATAGCTATCCCCTTGCTTCGGATAATTATGTAGAAAATAAGCTTCAAATTGATCATAGCAATCCTGCTCAAGCTGAGGCATTGAATAGGTAAGTTCATGAATGGCCGCTTCGATGGCTTTAAAATCCTCGATGGGTGAAGAAATGACCGTATCCTCATGCACTTCCCCGCGTTCTCCTAAAAAATAATGCCCGCCGTCTAATAGCGCTAATGAGCGAACATACTGCGGATAGCGTTTAGTGAATGCCTGAATCACCCATGCACCTAAAGAGTTCCCAATAAAATGTGCTTTTGAAATTTGCAGGGCTTCAAGTGTCTCCTGAATATACGCGCAAAAAGTAGCAATAGAATAATCCTCTAAATTTTGCTGATGGCTCCCAGGTGAATCAAATACGAGCCATTTATAGCTGTTCATTTGATTAGCTAATGGCTTAAACATCTCCTTGCGCTCCCCTAGCGCTGGTATGGCAACAATAATATCTTGTGAAGACGTATTTCCGTAAAATGTATACATACTAGCTTATCCCCCTATCCCTTAGTATATTCTATCATTTCGTGTATACTTATATGGAATAAATGTGAATTAATAGGAGGTTTTATAGTGGATAAATTAGCAGATAAGGTAGCGATTGTGACAGGTGCTGGGTAAGGATTAGGATTGGTGTTTGCCACTGCACTCACAAAAGAAGGCGCAAAGGTGACCATTGCAGAGTTTAATGGCGAAACAGGCGCACAGGCAGCCAAGCCATCTGTAAAGCTTCTTGATATTACGTTAGAGGATATGGAAGTTCCTTGGAAAACAGGCCCTGTTGCGAGCTTATTCTTTATGCAGGCATGTGTTCCTCATATAATTGATTCAAATTATGGTCGTATTATAAATCTCTGCTCAGATACTGGAATTGAAGGAATGCCCACATTCGGTGCATATGGCTCTGCTAAGGAATCCATTCGTTCATTGACACGTGTTGCGGCGCGTGAATTTGGCGAGTACGGTATTACGGTAAATGTCGTATCTCCAGGTGCACTGACACCAGCCGCCAAAAGATGGATGGAAAGTCTACCGAAAAACGATGGAGCCAGTGCCACTCGGTCGTCTAGGTGATCTAGAAACCGATTTAGCACCGACTATTGTATTTTTAGCAAGTGAGGATGCCCGCTTTATGACCGGCCAAACGGTATTTATTAATGGCGGTCATACCTTTGGAAGATAAGTTAAACATGAGGCTGGAACAAAACACGTCATGTTCCTTTTTAGCGTTCGCAATAAAAAAACGGAACCGCGCCACAGCGTGATTCCGTTTTTTCTTATGTTCATATGAGAGGTTGTCTTTACACATATGTCCTAGCCTCGTTTAATTATTTCGTCGGCTTAATATAAGGAACGACGGGAGCGGTTACGCCTACAGATGCTCCTCGAATAAAGTCTTTCCCTATTAATTCATGAAAGTTTTTTGTTTGTCCCGTAACCATTACACCTAATACGGTCACCTCATTAAATGGTTTATGCTCATTTTCGTTAATGTAACGTTGAATGGCTTCCATTGAATTATTGCTGTCATATGTTTTTAAATCATCAATAAATGTCTCGAAAGAATCCTTTGATAGCTCCGTATCTGCATAGCCATATACTGGTAACCCCGCTGGACCTTTCGATTCGTCAGCAATTTCCGAATGCATATAAAGCCATGCAATATTTAAATTTTCAGGAATGCGATCCTTTACTTGTTTCATCGTCAAAGGTTTTTTAAATGAAATCGCCACTTCTGCTACATGATTTTTCAATTCTCCAACTGCTTCAAGCTGATTTTGAACCCCGCCATAATAGTCTTTGATTGCTGGATTATAAAACGTAGCTACCTTTTGTTTCGTTTGTTTATCGTATTCGTAATCAGTCTTTCCGCTTGAATGGGAACCTGGTGTTAACTCATTAAAATCTACAGAGGAACCCATCCAGGAATAGGAACTTGTAAGCGTACTCCACGGAATTAAATAACCATCTACGTTTTTCGAGCGATTCGTAATAATGTTACCACCAAAAGCTGTGTTATTCGCCGTCACTTGCGAATCAATAGTCACATTTGGCTGAGATATACGATGTTCTAAAAATAAACGGTCATGCAATTGAGTTGTATGCCTAGTCGATAAACTATCAGAAATAAAAATGAGTATAAGGCAACTAGCCATAGAAATAACAACAATACTAAGCCAGTGCTTTATTTTCGCTTTTTTTAATGCTTTTTGAATCGATGAACCCATGCTTTGATTCCTCCAACCTCTTTTTGAATTGATTTTCGTGCTCTGTATAATTTTTTCTTCACCGTTTCTGTCCGTAGCTGCAATAATTGACCAATTTCCTTGTAGGATAATTCATAATAATATTTCAAGACAAATAGTTCTCGATATTCCTTTTTGACATTTTGTAATAAATACATTATTTCGTCCTGATTAAAAAGCTTTTCGAAGTCATCATCGCCATTTGCTAATTTTGATTGAAGCTCTTCTGACAGTGGTATGTTCGTTTTAAATTTTTTTCGTTTTAAATCAATGAGTTCATTTAATGCTACGCGGTAAAACCAAGGACGAATCGTTTTTTCATCTAAATCTGGTAATAAGGAATACGTTTTAAAAAATGTATTTTGAATAATATCCTCGGCATCGTCCTTTGAAGCGCCTTTTGAGCGTAAAAGTATAATCACTTCCTCTCCAAGTTGAATTAAATAAGAGGCGAACGCGTCTTTTTGATTCATTTCTCTCCCCCTCATGTATACAACGGTTGAAACCGTGAAAAAGTGGACGCATAGAAATCATTTATTTTTAGTCACGCACATTAAAAAGCCGCTTCCTCCAGAGACGAGGTTACGGCTTTTGTGAAATTATGTATGAGATAGCTAAAATTCGACAATATAAGTATGACTGTCCTTAAAATGCCCTATACCAATAGTTACATCAAAAATAAATAACATAAGAATAACCAGCAGCATCAAAACAGCAATGGCTAAATCTCTACTAGTCGAGTCTGGATTTTTCCGCATCAATATCCCCTCTTTTAATTGTAATATTTTCCATAATATCATAGTTATTAATGACTGAACAAAAAAACAGCCAAAACACGATGTGTTCTAGCTGTATATCAGGCTTAAGAATAAAACGCTTTTATTTTTTTAGGCGAGAAATGATGCATCACCATGCTACCACACGCCAATGCGATAACGATGCAAAAAATCGTGAATAGATTTCGTAACCACATTGTTTCCATCATTGACGTGAGTTTCGAGGCCCCCATAACAATGAGGATGGCGACCGTCCAGGCTAGTAAAAATACACCTATTGTTTGTAGCCATTCTTGTCGTGTAAGTTTCTTAAAGAGTGCGCGGCTTTTATAAAGTTTTACGAATGTAAATAACCCTAATACTATAAAGATTATCGTACTAATCATCTAACCAACCTTCCTTTACCATGACTGTAATCCATTCTTGAAATTCATTCAAGCTGTTTATAAAAACTTTCTGTGTCTTTAGCAGATGAGGTTGACTTAATTTGACTTTCCCTTTTGCCAAACGACGCGCCTAAAATAAACAGATCCTTTTTCTCGTTCCTAAAACATGATGTTATCTTATTATAAAGGGGGTTGTGTTCGTTTCCGTATAAAGAAAGCAACCGCAACGACAAAAGCCACTACGGTTAAATTCCAAACAAGGATAAAGAGTAGTCCCAAGCCAATATTCGCATCTGTATAGTTCATTACATCATCAGAAATGACGGTAATTACGAGTAAAACTGCCACAATGCCATAAATAATACCGGAAATCCATTTTGCGCGTATTTTGTGCGTGCGTACGTTTTTTACAATAATGAAAAATGGGATGAAGAAAACGACCAATGTCGCAAGAAGCATAATGTAATTGTAATACATATAAAGCCCTCCCTTTATTGATTATACGTAAAAATGGGTGGTGAAGTTTCAAGTCATCTACCTAAATAATTCGTTGATTAGAAATTTTTTATCCATAGGTGTATATCATATGAGTTCTATTGTTTTTGTTTATTTACAAAAACGTAAAACTTTTAACATCATTATTACGTCTAATTAATGATATTGAAAAACAGGTGGTGTGTTCCATGCAATGGCTTCCTAAAACAAAATTAGGAAAAGTAAATTTCGTACTCTTTTTCATCGTGATTATAGGGTGCGGAGCGTTGTTCTTATTGTGGCAGCACAACAAGACAAGCTACGATTCAGTAGATGCTGCACAAGATGCGGTAAAGGACCCGAAAGTGACGACCAAAGAATCGCCCTTTAAGGGAATTTCGTATGTCGAAGAACGCTCAAAAACGCATCATTACACACTGACCTATCCTAAAACAGGGATAAAAGCGGTGGATAATGCCATTAAAAAATCAATTTATGCAAAACGTGATGCTTTTCTAGCTTCTAATGCAACACGTTTTCATGCAACAGTTTCAGCAACAACTTCAGGACATTATATTAGCTTTTTAATTAAAAATGATGTCTTTTTACCAACGAAACAGGTGGAAAGCTCTGTACAGACGTTTACATATAATCGCCAGGATAAAAAACTTGTGACATTAAAGCAGTTTATCAAGACAGAAGCGCGTCTGAATCGTCTTTCAAAGGAAATTCGTACAGAAATTCAGCGTCAAAATGACCATTTACAATGGAGTGCCAAAAAGATTGATCACTTAACACAAGATACATGGGAAACGTTTTCCGACTTTGGATTAGACGGCAAAAACTTTATCGTGTATTACGAGCCAAATACATTAGTGAATCATCTTTCCGTTATTAGTATTCCGATTACAGCCATTGACAAAAAACGTGATACAACGGTATTCCGTTTAAATACACATGATAAAAAATACGTTGCGCTAACTTTTGACGATGGTCCGAATAAAACGGTAACACCACGTATTTTAGAAACATTAAAAAAACATGATGTGAAAGCAACCTTCTTTATGCTAGGAAGCTCGGTGGAAGAAGCACCAGAATTGGCGAAGGAAGTATTAAAAAATGGCCACGAAATTGGCAATCACTCCTATGGACATGAAAATTTATCAAAAATGACAGGTGTCGAGGCAGAAGCCAATATTAATAAAGCTAATCAACTAATTAAAGATGCAACGGGGCATGAACCATTGACGATTCGCCCGCCGTACGGAGCGCGTAATGCGGAACTAGAGCAGCTATCTGCACAACCTATGATTTTATGGGGAGTGGATACGTTAGACTGGAAAACGCGAAATGCCGCTTCCACACTCAAAGAAGTACAGCAACATGTTTATCCGGGCGCAATCGTATTAATGCACGATATTCACCCAACGACCGCAGATGCATTAGATGCGGTACTAACTTATTTACAACAGCAAGGCTATACATGTGTAACTGTTTCACAACTAGAGGGCCTACAATAAAAAGCAGCAATCGTTTTCGAAGCGATTGCTGCTTTTTTTCTATGCGCGTACTTTTCGAATGACTAAAATAATTGCCATGATAAATGCGACAACGGTTAAACTCCATATGAGTAAAAACAGGAAGCTGAGCTCAGGTGATGCATCAGTAGGCGCCATCACTTTGTTGGCAATCACCATGCTAATTAAAGGAACTGCAATTACTGCATAGGCAATCCCACAAATTCTTGCCGATTTCTGTCTAGCATACGGTGTATTTTGTACAATGATGAGCAATGGAAGCATGAAAATCAGCAGAGACATCATAAGGATTAGTGGAATCGGTAGCATGATGTGCCCTCCTTTTTGTAAAAATCACTATTTTTCTTCTCTCAAGTAGGTCAAAAGATTAAAGTGTCTTGAAAAAAACAAAATTTTTAGGATAAAAAAATTTTTTTAACTTTTTTTTAACCTTTCGTCCTCATACTGAACTATGTTAGCGATAGTTCAATCTATCGTAGTAGTCTTATTTACTACTATTCATCTAATTAAACATACACTCAGGAGGATAATTTTATGAAAAAATCGACATTTTTAACAATCGCGCTGTCAGGAAGCTTAGCCTTTTCTTCACTAGCACTCCCTACGATTTCTCAAGCAGAGGTAACAAAAGTATCATTAAAAACGACAACAATGTATACAACACAAGGAGTCTATGCGCGTGATGCACCAAGCTTGAATTCAAATGTAGTGACAACACTTCCACGTAATACGGCCATTAAAGTATTAGGAACCTCACAAAAATCATGGTATCGCGTTTTACTTAATAAAGAAATTGTCTATGTCTATAAAGAGTATGTTTCAGCAAAGCTACTACCAGCCATTGTAAAAACGGGCTATGTAAAGCAAACAAATAACCTTGCTGTAAGAACAACCGCATCGAATAAAGGGACAAAAATTGGCACCCTTAAAAATGGCGCTGCTGTCCAACTAACAAAAAATTATACAGCCGCTTCAAAGGATGCCTTTTTCCAAATTATTTATAACAACCAAGTAGCATACGTTTCTTCTAGCAAAATCGGCTTTTCTAAAGCAGCACCTGCTACACCGACGACAAAAGTAGGCGTCGTTCGCAATACGAGTAGCGTTGTGTTAAAAGTACGTGAAAAGCCTTCTACACAAAGCACAATCGTTGGCACGCTTAAAAATGGTGCTACTGTAAAATTTGCTAAAGCGTATAAAAAAGGCGCTACGGATTCTTGGTACAAAATTACTTACAAAGGCAAAACAGCTTATGTTGCAGCACAATATGTTTCTCCTTTATTTCCAGAATAACAAAGAGAAATGGTGTAATGAGAAAATGAAGCCAACGTTAATTAAAGCTGTCAGCGCGGCAGTATTAACGAGTACATTACTGGTATCTTCTTATACACCTTTTACAAGCCAGCAAGTAAGTGCGAAAACAGCATCTGACGTAAAAAAAGATGTGCAAGTAACAATGCAAATAAAAACGATAAGGCAGCACATAAACTACCACCAGGCACCTATGTTAAAAAATCAGATACTGTAGAAGTGAATGGCGAAAAATATTACACTATCACATATTCCAATGCCTATAAAATCACATCTGAAACTAATTTTTATAAAAAATTCAAAGTGTTAAAAGGCTATGTAAAGGTCGCAGATACTACAAAAGAAAAAATAACAATTAGCGGCTTCAAGTCCCTATTTTCAAATTATCCAGAGAACATAACGAATTTAAGCACCACGACTCGATATGTAGTGTTAGACAATCTCGTTTCGTATCTATCATCTGCTCGTTTTGATGACTTTGAATACCCTAATCATTTTATGTTTATAGAAAAAGGGACTATTTTAACAGTTCTTGATACATTTACGATTAATGGCCAAACATATGATGCAAGAAATTATGGCTTACTGCAGCGTATCATCCCCGCTACTTCGATTAAAAAAGTCAAAACACCAACAAAAGTGTATACAGCTGCAGAACGTAAAATAGTCTATAAAACAACAAAAGATACATTTAGTCGTGAATCTTTCGGTAAACAATTTTTAACAGAAGATCATAAACTAAATAAAATCAAAGCAGGTACACAACTGCAAGTATTAAAAGAAGTAACAGCTGATAGAAAGAACTATGTCTTTATAAAAGTGAAATAATGAAAAAAGAGGCTGGGACATAAGCGTAAAAACAACCTCTCCTATAAGCATAAGAAAAACTGGAATTGCGCTGTGGCGCGGTTCCAGTTTTTCGTTGCGAACCCTAAAAGAAGGAAAGTAACATGTTTTGTCCTAGTCTATTTTAATTTTGTAAAAAAGGTATATGTGATTTTAAATGGTATAATTAACCAAGTGGTATAAGGAGGTTTTTTTGATGTTTAAAGGAATAGATCATGTACAACTAGCCGCTCCAAAAAATAGTGAACAGCAATGTCGTGCTTTTTTTGGCGACATTCTAGGAATGACTGAAATTGAAAAACCAGAAAATCTAAAAAAACGAGGTGGTGTTTGGTTCGAATGTGGCGCGCATCAGCTTCATATCGGCATTCAAGAGCCATTCACCCCAGCCTTAAAAGCACATCCAGCATTTTTAATGACAGACATTAAGGCATTCAAGCAACAATTACAGCACCACCAAGTCGACATAAAAGAAGATGAGCCATTAGAAGGCGCTAGTCGCTTCTATTTGGACGATCCATTTGGTAATCGCCTTGAATTTATTCAATGGCTATAGGCGGGTGTTGATTGTTTAAGAATTACAAAAATGAACCGTTTACACTACTTCAAGAAATCATTTTGATAGGTACTAATGCTTGTTTTAAATACTTTGCGTGTTAATTCATAGTTTCCTCTACTAAATATGACAAATTTATCATAAAATTATTAATATATACTAAACAGTATATGAAAACATATGAATTGGGGCTATTATGATGACATCAACATTCGTTAAAACTGCAAGTGCGGCAGTGTTAACAGGTACATTACTTGTATCTTCTTACACACCATTTACTGCTAAAGCAAATACAACAAGCGTACAATTAAAATCAACTGATAAAGAAGACGTAAAAGTAACCACTCAAGTAAAAACAACAACGGCTACAAATGTATATGCAAAATATGCAGATATTAAAAAAGGTAAGGTAGCTCATACATTACCAGCCGGTACGTACATTAAAAAGATAGACACTGTTGAATTAAACGGTAAAAAATATTACAGCATTACGTACTCGAATGCGCATGAAATTACATCTAAAAAAGATTTTGATAAAAACTTTGATATTTTTAAAGGCTATGTGAAAGTATCAGATACCCTTAAAGAAAAAGTAACAATTAGTGGCTATGACTCACTATTCTCATCATGGGATGATATTGAGGAAGCAGACTTAAATAAATTCGTAAAAAGCTACATCGGCAATACAACACGTACTGTCGTAACAAAAAATACGATTTCAAATTCATTCTCACCACGTTTTGATAACTTTGAAGATGCCGTTTTCTTCGATTTCACTAAAAAAGGTGAAATTTTAATCTTAGCGGATAAGATTAAAATCAACAATAAAACGTATTATGTAGGCATTACACAAGAAACACTTGCAATGATCCCTGCGACTTCAACTAAAAAAGTAAAAACACCGACGAAAGTATACACTACCGCAGAGCGCAAAGTATCATATAAAGTAACAAAAGATACATTTACACGCTTATCTTTCGGTAAACAATTCTTAACATCCGATTATGCAATGGATAAAGTCAAAGCTGGCACGAAAGTTCAAGTATTAAAAGAAGTGACAGCGGATGGTAAAAAATATGTCTTTATTAAACTAAAATACTCTAAAAAACAATTAGATGAAGGATACACGCCTTATGGTTGGATTTTAAAAGACCGTATTAAAAAAGTGAAATAATAACAAAAGCAGCCTAAGTGGCTGCTTTTTTATTACAATTTAATAATGCACTTATAAAGCTTTTTTTTCATAAATTTTAATGGATAAAAACCATGAAATAACATAGAAGATTAAAACAATGATTGCAGCACTAAGTAGGAATCTAACCTCCATAAATTTCATAAATAACCCTACCATAATGCGGATTTGATCATTTATATCATGAATAAATACGCTCATTGTTAAAAAATAAAGCGCGCATAAAATAATACCTGCAAACATCAAATACTTACTTGAAAATTTATATGAAAATGGATAGATACATGAAATAATAAGCAATGAGCAAATAATGATTAGACTAATATTAGTAAAACTCGGGAACCCTTTTTGAATAATCAAACTGTTAATTACTAAAATTATGCTAATTAATAATACATATAAGAAAGCAGAAATATATTTTGAACTCACTATTTCTTTACGCGTTAATGGTAGTGAGCTCAAAAGAATTCGAGCTGTATTTTTTTCATCACTCGAAAAAATATGCATCGCCATTGTAGAAGCGAATAGTATGCCAATGAATAGCAAGGATATACCCGTAAACATGTATATACTAATTGTAGCAAACATAATAATAATAATGTTTTTATGAATTAAAAAGTCTTTTTTAATCAATTGTAGCAAACGTATCACTCCTTTTCTTCGTATAAAACATAATATCTTCTAGTGAAGCTGATTCATACATGGCTAAATTACCGAATAGAGACATTATGTGCTTTTTATCTTTTGCTAAACCTTCAAAACCTAACTCTGTTTTATGAAGAGAAATAAATTCTTTTTCAATGTCTCTATCAAGTAAATCGAGGGAGCCTTTTACTAAAGTAAAGTTTTCATCTATTGTTAAAAGCTCGTCTACAAATTGTATTTTGCCATCATGTAAAAAGACAATGTAATCCGCAATATGCTCTAAATCAGATGTGATATGTGTTGAGAAGAAAATTGTTTTTTCTTCATCTTCAACCAGCTCATGTAAAATTGCTAAAAATTCTCGACGAAATATGGGGTCTAACCCAGCAGTTGGCTCATCCATAATAATTAATTTAGCATGATGTGATAGAGCAATCGCGAGGGAGCTTTTCATAAGCATTCCTTTTGAAAATGTTTTTAATTTTTTGGTAAGTGGTAATTGAAATTTTATTACATAATGTTTAAACAATTCTTCATCCCAATTAGTATATAAAGGGGCAATTATTTTTTTCATATTGTTTAACGTCAAATTTTCATAAAAGACATGATCATCATAAACAAATGCTATATGTTCTTTAATTTCTTTCTCATGTGTTTTATAATCTAGTCCGAAAATACGAATTTCACCACTATCTGGCTGTAATAAATTCATAATTAATTTAATAACTGTTGATTTCCCAGCGCCATTTGCACCTACAAATCCCGTTACAAAGCCTTTTTTTATTTGAAAGGATACATTATTTATTTTAAAATCTTTAAATGTTTTTGTGACATTGGATAATTCAATAACTGTGTCCATTACACTTCCTCCTCATATAAAAGTGCAACAAGCTCTTGCACATCTTCTAAACTAATTCCTAATTCTTTACTATTTACAATAGCCTGCGTTAATTGTTCTTCAATCATTTTTTTCTTACGCTCTTTCATCATTTCTATACTTTGTTCTGCTACGAATGAGCCCTTACCTACAATTGAGTAAATCATATTCAATTTTTCTAGTTCTTCAAAAGCTCTCTTAGTTGTGATAACACTAACATCTAAATCTTTTGCCATTTTTCGCATTGATGGTAATGCAAACCCTGGTGCTAGAGTTCCAGCTAAAATATTTCGTTTGATTTGATTAACAATTTGTTCGTAAATTGGCTCTTTTGAATTATGAGAGATTATAATTTGCATGCACATTCCTCAATTCACATTGTATATATATTACATATACAATATATATATTTCTTTATATTGTCAATAATTAATTAATAATCCATTAATTACAAAATATAAGTAAAATTTGCTACAATAAATTTAAAGAAGGTGATTTTTTGAATAATAAAAAAAGACGTAAGAAGATATTTGCATCCTATTTGTCTAAGGTAGAACCACTTATAGAAGAACCAATAGTTAAGGCTACGCATCCCTGTCCCTGTTGTGGTTATATTACGATGCCGGGTATCAGTCCTACTGCATATATTTGCCCCGTATGCTTTTGGGAGATAGATGATTTTATTGATAGTGATGATGAGCCTAGTGATTCGAATCATGGCATTTCATTAAATATAGCAAGAAAAAATTATCAGGCCTACGGTGCTATGTCACAGCATTTAATCAAATATTGTCGATCAGCAACGCTCGAAGAACAGCCATAAAAAAAGAGGCTTTGACATACGTATAAAAACAACCGTTCATATGAGCATAAGAAAAACCGGAATCGCGCTGTAGTGCGGTTCCGGTTTTTCGTTGCGAACGCTAAAAAAGGAAAATGACGTGTTTTGTCCCAGCCTTTTTTTATTACAATTTAATGGTTTCATGCTGTCTATTAAGCGATTTCAACACATCTTTTGCTACGACTAAGCGCGGCTCGTCTGCAATATGCTGCATCTCTGTAACCATTTTATTTGATGAATCTGCTAATACATTAGAGTTTGCGCCATCTGTTGAATACCTGTCATGATTTCCTCAAGCACTATTGATGATTTAATAGCTGTTGCTCTGCTACTTTATTAGTTGATTATTGATTGTAAAATTCCATTTCTACAGAAAAAATAACAAACATAATCAAAACAATTAAACTAATCCGTTTTTAATCGTCCTATTTAGAAATCTTTTAATCATAGTGCACCTTATTATCTTATTTTAATTCTGTTACATAGTTATCTTTTTTCTACAAAAATTAAGTATACAATACGATTCAAAATTTTATTTATTATGGTTTTTCTAATAAAAAAAATTAGTTAATATATTAATTAGTAAATTGTTTTATTTATTAATTTATAAATAGCTTGGTAAATTAGGCAAAATAACGATACTATAAGAAGAGATTTGTTTAGAAAGTGATAGATTATGATTCAGAAACAATTATTTTTAGCTTTTTTCCGCTCCGGGTTAGTTGGTTTTGGCGGAGGCCCAGCGACGATTCCGTTAATACAAAAGGAAGTCGTCGAACAATACAGCATGCTTACTGCTGATGAATTTTATGAAATTATGGCAATTGGCAATACATTACCGGGACCCATTGTTACAAAAATGGCTGGCTATATCGGCTTTCGGGTTGGTGGCGTGTTAGGTATGCTAAATGCAATTTTAGCTGCCATTTTACCATCCATTTTTATGATGTTTATTGGCTTTCAATTATTATTTCAAGTGAAGAACCCTAGCATGATTCAAGGAATGTTAAACGGTGTATTACCGGTTGTTAGTGTCATGATGTTTATGACCTTCCTTGACTGCCTGAAAAAAACTAATCGTTCCTTTGGCGTATATAAAGGCATTGC
The DNA here is from genome assembly GCF_003991225.1 of Candidatus Kurthia intestinigallinarum. Classification (GTDB taxonomy): domain Bacteria; phylum Bacillota; class Bacilli; order Bacillales_A; family Planococcaceae; genus Kurthia; species Kurthia populi. The sequence continues at coordinate 101,769 of NZ_JTFC01000029.1, read as the reverse complement.
GACCATTTTTGGCTGCTTGATTGCCATTGTTGTCTTACATATTGATGCATCACTTGTTATTTGCGCGGCCATTCTGCTTGCGCTGTTACTCCCTGTAAAGGAAGTGGCAAAAGCATGATTTACCTACATTTGTTTTTAGCCTTTTTCATTCCGGGTTTAATTGGCTTTGGTGGTGGACCTTCGACAATTCCACTGATTCAAAAAGAAGTTGTCGATCATTATCAAATGATGACACTTAAGGAATATAGTAGTGTCATCGCAATCGGTAATATTTTCCTGGGGCCTATTGCTACAAAGCTCGCAGGCTATATTGGCTACGAATTAGCAGGCATTCCCGGCGCAGCCATTGCGATTTTTGCGACAGTTGCACCAACAACCTTGATGATGATTGGATTACTTAGTGTTATTGCGAAACACCGAAAATCATTACGTGTCAAACGCTTAACAATGTTTGTCATTCCAATCGTTGGCGTATTGATGCTACAGCTGACATTGAAATTTTTTATGCAAGCCGTGCAAACAAACAGTTGGATTCCAACAGTACTCATTGCCATCTTTGCTTACTTTGCACTTCAACGGTGGAAAATTAATCCGGCATGGGTCATCATCAGTGCATTAGTCGTTGGCGCGATTTTTTTATAAAAGCGCGTATTTCGTTTTCTAGCAATAGCTTATTACGCTAGAAAGCGCTTTTTGGCTACAACATATTTTTTAATAAGTGTCATCTGTAAGCGAATAGGCTCGATTGTTTAGTAATCATTTGTTTCCATTTAGCAAATACACATATAGTTATTAATACATTGCCGATAACTATCAAAACATTGCACAAAGCATCCGCAAAAATGGGCCCTTACAGTGGCTCTAACGGGTGTTTTCTGTCTATTTACGGTCATTTTAGGGGCTTTTCCACACAGAGATCTGACATAAAAAGCTTCTATCGTGCAAAAATGTCGTTTTTTTGAATAAAAATAGATTTAGTTATGTAAGATGCCTTTTAAACGTATGAAAAAGGCTACTTTTTTCAATAAAATTACCCCTCAGAGCTCCTATTTCATGTTGAAAATGTTTTTTCCGGTAATTAGCAATTGTATTTATTTGTGATGATGTCGTGAAATAACTGTTTTTGTTGACAGGTTTTACAGTATTATTAGGGAAAAGCTGCATTTTCATCAAACAATAGTCATAAGTTGGCACATATTTAAAATTATGTCGTATCCAAAACCCGCTTCTTGAGGTCATCAGCGATTTCTAGTAAACGATTTTGTGATGCTAATAATTAAATGAATACAAAAAAGGAAGTGTGATTTTATTCACACTTCCTTTTTAAATTCCAGCTGTATTCATTAAAACGACACGCCAGCCATCTGGATCTGCGATAGTGACACCCTTTTCCGCCCAGTACGAATTTTCAGGTGGAACTGCAGGATAACCCCTATGACCACCAAACTCGCCTACTTTTTCAAGGCCTAACCCCTCGCAGTAAAATTGTTCAAGTAATTGAATCTGATCCGTTGGTCGTGCAATACGGAATTGTGTAAAGTTCATTGTCATCCCCTCCTCTAGTTAGTTTACAAAGAAAGGCATGCAAAAACAGTTAGACCTTTGAATGAATTATCGGCCTTTACGTTCTTCAAATGTAATATGATAGTCCGTCGCAAGTGCGTAAATTTCACTTTTAGCGCCATCTTGATATTGGCGAGTAACCGGAATCTGTATCGCGGTTTTATCATTTTTCGTGAATGTGTAGGTTTCATAGCCGTCTTCGTCATATTCAAGTACAATATCGTGAATATCATCCCATTCGAGCGTCGTTTTCTTTAGGATTTCTTTAACGACAATTTTATTATGTCTGTAGCAGAAGACGCTCACCTCAAGGAGCGAAGTGAGTAGGTGGGCGATGCATGCTGTGCTTTTGACGAATAGCACGTTTCAGGAGATAATCCGTATGATAAGTATGAAAGATTGATGTGGCAATGAAATTAGATAGTAATAACCAGTCCGTATTTTCGTTAAAATACCATTCAATCCGGACTGTTACAAATCGAAAAAGGGTATGGAAAGACTAGAAATCCACTTACGCAAAGGATATTTTCGAAAGAATAGGCGCTAAATATCCTATTCAAAGCGCCTCCTAACACGGGAATGTCAAAATTCATTTATGCCTATTAATCGGCAAATTCTAGGTGAATAAAATGAGACTAGCGGTGCTTCAATCGAAACGATTAAAAACGAACGAGCGGAAGAGGTGAATGTCATGTCACAAAATAAAGCCTACAAATTTAGGTTATATCCAAATAAGGAGCAGCAAGCACGCATCCATCAAACACACGGTCATTGTCGTTTTGTCTATAACCATTTTCTTGCACTTTGGAACACTTCCTACAAAGAAGAAGGTAAAGGGCTCAATCGCTCATTGATGTCTAAAGTTCTCACGAAGATGAAGAAACAAGATGAAACAGCTTGGCTGAGAAACGTAGACAGTGTGGCATTACAAGCCTCTTATGAATGGTTAATCGATGCCTTCAATCGATTCTTTAAGAAGCAAAACAATTATCCTCGTTTCAAAAGTAAAAAGAATCCCGTACAAAGCTATACAACCAAAAATACAAATAACAATATCGCGATTGTCGGCAAACGAATCAAACTGCCGAAGCTTGGGCTTGTGAAGTTCAAACAAACTTGTGTAGTGGAAGGTCGGATTATGCGCGCAACGATCAAATATCATGCGAGTGGCCATTTTTACGTATCGATTGCATGTGAAGTACCGGACGTTCAGCCGTTACCGAAAACCAATCAAGCTGTCGGCATCGATTTAGGTATCACCGATTTTGCGATGCTGTCTGATGGCCGTAAAGTGGATAACCAACGCTTTACGGCGAAGATGGAGCAGCAGCTCAAGCGGGAACAACGCAAGTTATCACGTCGCTACGAACAAGCAAAAAAAGAAAACCGCGATTTACGTGACTGCATGAACTACCAAAAGCAACGCATGAAAGTTGCGCGTTTGCGTGAACGTGTTGCATTTCAACGGGAAGACTTCTTGAACAAGCTATCGACAGAGTTAATACGCCAATATGACGTTATTTGTCTAGAAGACTTACACACCAAAGGCATGTTGAAAAATCATAAACTAGCAAAAGCGATTTGTGACGTTTCGTGGTCTTCGTTTGTGCAAAAACTGATGTATAAGGCGACATGGTATGGCCGAAAAATAATAAAGATTTCACGTTTCTATCCATCAAGCCAACTTTGTCATGTCTGTGGGCATCGAGACGGTAAGAAGTCCCTCGACATTCGTGAATGGATTTGTCCGTCATGCGGGGCGGTACTAGACAGGGACATCAACGCAAGTCGGAATATTTTAGCCGAAGGGCTCGCGCTGTTAACACAACAACCGTAGGAACTACGGGGCTCGCCTACTCAAGAAGTGAAGCCGCTGTTCGAGCTGTCGGAACAAGCAAGCACTGTTCGTAGGAATCCCCCACTTCAAGCGCATTCAAAGAATGGCTAAGTGGGGGTAGTTCAATACTGCATACAGAAGAAATTATTTTAGATATAGCACTTGAATGCCAATTTCAGTCCCAAGAATCGTTTGCCCGTGCATTTAAAGAATTGTATAGCATGCCACCAGGGAAATATCGCCAAATGATGCGTGATTTATACGTGAAGGAGGAAAAAGAGATGGTACAAAATGAAGTGAAGGGCTGGTTACTGACAGGAACCAATCCAGCTCTCTATACAATAAAGGCAGATTATGAAGTGTTTCATACAGGCTCAAAATCAGGTTATTTAGGTGCTATTCAGCCTGCTGAAGAGGGTCAGTTCGGTACGATGATGCAAGTTTTTTCAGCTAAAAATTGGCTTGGTAAACGTATGAAAATGTCCTGCTTCATTAAAACAAAGGATGCTATGAAATGTGGAGCTTGGTGTCGAATTGATACAAGAAATGGTGATTTACTTCAGTTTGATAATATGGATAACCGTGCAATCAACGGCACAACAGATTGGAATTATTACTCGATTGTTTTAGATGTAGTAGAGGAAAGTGCTGCCATTCATTTTGGTGTACTACTCGTTGGGTCAGGCGAAGTATGGATTGATGGCATTGTGTTTGAAGAGGTAGACACATCTGTCCTTTCTACAAATTTAGCGAGCTCTGCAGAGGAACTGCCTTTAGAGCCCGTGAATTTAGGATTTGATGAGCTATGATACTTGTTGAAGTGTGGGGGGATTTTAATTGAATTGTACATGTCATTAGGGAGAAAAGTGAAAAAATAGTCTATTATTGAAAAATGCTAGTTTCTCATATGATATACTAAAAATTGACATAATATTCAAAAGGAGCGGTGTCATGCCACAAATTAGCCGTCGTACCTCTGGAGGTTCAATCATTTTGATTGTACTGATTATCACGTCATTATTGCTTGCTTTAGCCTGCCAATATTTCAATACCCAAGAAATAAATGCGCTTGTAAGTGGGGCAGAAGCGAATGATTTAGCATATGAAGTCGTGATTCATAACGAATTTTTACAAACGTATAGCTTCCGAATAATTGAAGGTAAGTAGACAAAAAAACCAGCTCAAATGGATGCGCTGGTTTTTTGTCTACTACTTTATTTTTGTTTGTAATGAGGTAGTGTCTCTTTTGTATCAGAAAATAGCATTTCTTTTATGAGTACGGCACAGCCATTAACTGTTTCAAAATAGTTGCCACTTTTTATGTTATACCAAATATCATGTTGGTTATCATTTTGATCAAGTGCTGAAAAATAAAGTCGTGTATCTTTTTTTCTAATATATTGTACATGATGATACTTTAAAATGCTTCGGATTTTACTCATGGATAGCTGAATGTCTGTATTTTTCATAAAAACCTCCAAATATTTTTTTAATAAACATTAAATGGTACCTTATAATCTCGTTCACTAGAGGCTGCTAAATCTAAGCGTTCATTCAAATATAATTGATACGATTTTCCGGCTGTATAACCATTCACCGGTGCATGGATAATCAATGTGTTGGGATCTTTAATGGCAATTCTAATCGGTACCATTACGTCTTTTTCATCTAAGACATATATACTGCTGTTTAAAAGATTATTTCGATTAAAGCCATTATCAAATAAAATCACCCAATTACATGTCGCATCTACATTTTGTGGGCGTAGCTTAATTGGACGTTTCATTTTCATATTCGCTTTGATTTTTAAAAATATATGTAGGATAAACAAAAACAAGCAAATGCTATTTGCGATATAAAGAAAAGTAAAATTCAACTGTCGTCACCCCACCTATAAAATCAACTTCCTCAGATTAACGGATAAAGGTTAAATTAACGTTAAAAAATTACTTAAACTTTCAACAAGAATCAAAAGAGTATTATTTTCCAGCGCATACAAAAAACTAGCTCACATGGATGCGCTAGTTTTTTGTATGCGTAATTAAAGTAACTTCCATAACACTTGCCCAATTAACACTAAAAAGATAATCGGTAAAATCCAGCGTAGCCAAGCACCTTTTAAATAAGGGGTCAGGCGCATGCCGATATGTGAGCCGACAATAGAGCCCAGTGTGACAGGAATCGCGATGTCCCAGTGAACAATGCCGTATAAATAATAGAAGCCAAATGCGCCCATACAGCTTGCGAACATAAGGAAGCGCGTGTGCTCGGCGGCTTGTACATAGGAATAACGTTGCTTTAAAAAATACGTAATGTTCATGAGCGCAGAACCGGGGCCAAAGCCACCGTCATAAATGCCAATGAAAAATGGTGTGATGGAGCGGTGATGTCGAATAGACTCCTTGTCTTCTAGTTGCGATGAGGGGGTTCCTTTTAACACAACGAAGAACATCGCAATCAAAATGATGCAGGCAACGATATTCATCGTGTCATCGCTAAGGCGTGTCGCTAAAAATGCGCCACTAATCCCGCCCAAAACAGCGAGTAGCATCAGTGTGCTCATTTTTTTGAGGGATACTTTTTTATGTAGTATGAGAGTGAGTGCGGTCGTGAGAGATGAAACGCCGGTTGCAAATTTATTGGCGGCAATTGTTGTGTGAATCGGGATGCCAAATAAGAGCATGGCGGGTAATAGCACAAAGCCTGCCGCACCAAACATAACGCCGATGATGGCTGCGAAAATACCGATAAAAAATAATAATAGGAAATCCATAACTGTCACCTCTTACAATTATCGTAATGCTATACTACTTATAAATCTAATAGATAGTTATCGATAATTTATAAATTAAATTGATAAATGGAGGGCTAAATGAATTTACATGCATTTAAAATTTTCACAGCAGTGGCGTCCTGTGGTAGTGTGACAGCGGCCGCTGAAAAACTTAATTTGACGCAGCCGGCTGTAACGATGCAGCTTCGAAAGCTCGAGCAGGAGCTAGATACGGCACTCGTTGAAGGAAGAGGTCGAGGCATTCAATTAACGGAAGCGGGCGCGTATTTATACGAGCACGGGGACTCGTTATTTAAGCATGAGCAGATGATTGAGCAAAAATTTCATACTTTCTTAGCGGGGCAACAGACGATTAAAGTGGCTGCTTCATATATTTCCACGAATTATGTACTGCCACATGTGATGGCGATGTATCAAAAACAGTATCCGACAACGAAATTTGAGCTCTCGCTCGGCAATGTGCAGTCTGTGAAGGAGCGGATTTTGCGGCATGAGGTTGATTTTGGCTATGTTGTACAGCAGCAGGTTAAAGACGATGAGCTACGATTTGAGCATGTGCGCGATCTCGATTTTATTTTCATCGTGCATCCGAGCCACCCGCTAGCCAATCAAAAGGTATCACTAGAAGCAATCTGTGCTGAGCCCTTTGTCTATCGTGAAAAGGGAAGCTCTACACGAACATTATTAGAAAGTGTTTTTGCGGCAAATAATAAAAAGCTACCACCAGCTTTTGTGGAAATTCAAGGAGTAGAAGAGTCTATTCGCGTTGTAGAGGCCGGACTTGGGATGACACTTGCGCCGCTTATTAGCATAGAGGAGCGACTTGCGCAGCAAAAGCTCGCACGCGTTTTGATTGATTGCCCAGCCATTCAGCAAAGCTTGTATATTTGTACACGCAATGAGGATGTAGCAGAGCATCCATTTAATACGTGCTTGAAGCAGATGATGAAAGGAGAATAACGATGACAAATTTATATTATTATTGCTCGCACTCATTTCCGACAACAATCAAAATGGTTCGCTATTTTGACCAGCTAAAGCTGATTCCAAAGGGCTTTACAATTGGAGAAGAGCGAGAACTAGCCTCTTGTTTGAAACAGTTACATTTCACAAAAGGGAATCAGTCCACTCATCTGTATGTCTATATGAATGAACAGTTAAATGAATTATTTCTATTTGTACAAGAAGGACCGCTGAAGGAAAAGCTAATCCGTTATGCACCAAAGCCTTTTTTAACGCTTGGGTTTTCCGAAGAGCTATTTATAGATGAAACGACGCCTCAAGGAATCATAACTCGGATTGATACGCATTTAGCAGCACTTGATAAGGAAATGACGGATGCGCGACCAGATTGTTTACATCTCTATGGGCAAAGTCAGTGGCATGACGATGCATACATTGTTGGGAATGGAGCTGCGCTTGAGCGATTACATAAAAGTATTGGAGAGGCACTGCAGTATGGTGAAAGTCGAAAATGCTTCGTACCAAGTGATGACGAGGCATATGACGTCTATATTAGCTGTGTGGACGATACGTTTGATTTTGAAACGCTACCGCTGCAGTATCATGATACAGAGTTCTTCCCAAAACAAGTACCGCCTCTTGAAGCCTTTAAATTCTATAAACTAGAGGAGTGATTCAATGAGAAAATGTGCAAATTGCGCGCGCGAAAATCGACCGTTATCGTGGCTTGATGCAACTACACCTTATTTCGGGAGTAAGCTCTGTGCAGCATGTCGTATCGAAAAGCTCCTCGCAAAGCCGTCGATTCCGACTGCGCATGTGACGGGTCTTTATTTTGCACTCCTAACATTAGTAGAGCAACCGGAGTTACAGCCACGTATTTCAAAGACGATTCAGCGGAAAATGCTGCCGTTTCTTGTGCTTCTTTATGAAGATACGGCGCGTGATAGCTTTCAAGAATTTTGTGAGCAGTTTAAAAAGCCAGATAATACAGCGCTTGCGGCATATGTTGACGAGCCAATGCGTGTTTTAACATGGTATGAGGTAGAAGGGGTGGCGCTTATGCGAACGACTCCTTCAAATGAAGAAAAGGCATTTTTAGCTCAGTTTCTTGCGTCCTGGCATCTTGACATGGGGCTGATTGAGCAGATGACACAAACAGAAGCGGCAGTAGCGCCTGTTGAAGAGATATCAGAAGAGGAAAGCTTCTCTGTGCCACCTCATTTATACGGTGTTTCATGTGCCTACTGTGGTGAACAGGCAGAGAGCATTGACCATATTGTGCCGCGCGCTTTTGGTGGGCCAGACCATGAAAGTAACTATGTAGCTTCTTGTCTTTATTGCAACCAACTAAAAGGGCATGATACATTTCAGCAGTTTTTGATGTTTCGTATTCACTTTGATTTGGAACAATGGCGGCAGTTTAAACGTCATCATTGGACAAAGCAGGAGATTGCTGCGTATAAATCGCAGCAATCTTAGCCTTTAGGGTAGAATTTCAGTTGGTAGTTACTGTAAAATAGAAGTAACTTCATATAAAGGGGGTTCTGCATGGTTAATTTAGATAAAATTGAGTTGACGAAAAAAGGGCAGTCGATTAATCTCGACAAAAAGCAGGAGCTTGGTCCGATTACCGTTAACTTGAATTGGAACCAGCAAACTGGCAAGTCAGGTGGATTTTTGAAGTCACTGTTTGGTGGCAATCAAGGTATTGACCTCGACTTAGGTTGTTTAGTCGAATTAACATCAGGTGAAAAAGGCTGTGTACAGGCGCTTGGCAATGCCTTTGGTGCGTACGAGCAAAAGCCGTTTATTCAGTTAGACGGAGATGATCGTACAGGTGCGGTTTCTGCAGGTGAAAATCTGCGTATCAACGGCTTACAGGTGGCAAGGATTAAACGTATTTTAGTCTACACGTTTATTTATGAAGGTGTGACAAATTGGACCGAGGCAGATGGTGTCGTCACACTCAGCTATCCGGGCGGGCAGGATATTGTGGTGCGTCTTGATGAGCATAGTAAAGACAAGCGCATGTGTGCCATTGCGATGATTGAAAACGTCAACAATGAAACCTTTAGTGTCAAACGACTTGTTGAGTATTTTGATAGTCATCAAAACCTTGACAAAGCATATAGCTTTGGTATGAAGTGGCAAGCAGGTAGCAAATAATATACTTATAATGGAGGAATTTCTCATGGCAATTCAACTAAGTAAAGGGCAACGTATTGATTTAACGAAAGACAATCCAACGTTAAGTAAAATTATTATTGGTTTAGGATGGGATATTAAAAACTATGATGGCGGGCAAGATTATGATTTAGATGCTTCAGCCTTCTTATTAAATAGTGCAGGCAAATGCCGCCAAGATTTAGATTTTATTTTCTATAACAATCTACAAAGTACAGATGGTTCTGTTCGCCATACAGGGGACAACCGTACAGGTGAAGGGGATGGCGATGATGAGCAAATCACTGTCGATCTATCAGCTGTACCAGCGGATGTCGATAAAATCGCCTTTACGGTAACGATTCATGATGCGGAAGTACGTAATCAAAACTTCGGTCAAGTATCTAATGCGTTTGCACGTCTTGTAGACGAAAATACAGGACAAGAAATCTTACGCTTTGACTTAGGAGAAGATTTCTCAATCGAAACAGCAGTCGTATTCTGTGAGCTATATCGTCATAATAGTGACTGGAAATTTAATGCAGTAGGCGCAGGCTTCCAAGGTGGCTTAGGTGCATTAGTAAATGCATACGGCTTATCTGTTTAATCCGGTAGCCCTCTATGGAAATTATTAATCAAATTTTATCTACCTACGCGTTATTTTTTGATTGGGATCACTGGGTAGAGGTTTTATCCAATCCAGTCAACTGGGGCTTAATTTTATCACTTGTTGTACTGGAAGGCCTTTTATCAGCCGATAATGCATTGGTGTTAGCTGTTCTCGTCAAGCATTTACCAGAAAAACAACGAAAAAAAGCATTGTTATATGGTTTACTAGGTGCCTATATTTTCCGCTTCATTTTTATCGGAATCGGCGTCTACCTTGTGAAGTTCTGGTTTATCAAAGTGCTAGGTGCCGCATATTTAATGTGGATTAGTATTGATTATTTCCGCAAAAAAGGCTCAGGCGATGATGAGGCGAAAGAATTCAATAAAAAGGGACTGCTTGTTAAGATGTTTGGGATGTTTTGGGGAACGGTTGTAGCTGTTGAGTTAATGGACATCGCGTTCTCTGTGGATTCTATTCTAGCAGCATTTGCGATTTCAAGTGAGGTATGGGTGCTATTAATTGGTGGAATGCTTGGTATCTTAATGATGCGTACCATTGCCGGCGTGTTCGTCAATTTAATTGACCGGGTACCAGAGCTTGAAACGACAGCCTTTGTGTTGATTTTCATTATCGCATTAAAAATGCTCCTTGGCGTCTTCGGTATTCATATTTCGCATTATGTATTCTTTGCGATTTTAGTAATTGCATTCGCCGCAACCTTTGTTGTGCATAAAATAAATAAAAAAAGGGAAGGTACTTCTTAGAAGGGGTGCCTTCTTTTCTTTTTACAGCACAAATTTGATTTGAAGATTATACTCACCGTATAATTAAAAAAAGATATTTCAAGAAACGATGATTTCAAATGAAGGGGGGGCTGTTCGAATGAAAAACAGCCCCTTTTATTAAGGAGGCGTTACATATGCGATTTCACAATCATTTATCAGAGCAACAACTAACGATGATTTTATCGAAACTGCCGAAGCCTTTTACAAAGCACACTAACAAAGAGGATTTAGCTCTTGGTTTAGGCGCTGCAATGTATACACCAGGAACACGCACACAAATTTCTGAGGATGTGCGTACGAAAAAGTTTCCACAGCTGACGACGCTCATCATCGATTTAGAGGATGCTGTCGCCGATCATGATGTGGCGCTAGCACTTGAAAATACGTATGCAACATTATTAGAAATCGACCGTTTTTTAGCAACAAACCAGCTGACAGAAGATGAACTGCCGTTATTATTTGTGCGCGCACGAACACCGAAGCATCTTGAAGAGGTAGTGACGAAATTGCGCCCCGTCCAGCATCTTTTGACAGGTTATGTCATGCCAAAGTTTGAACTTGAAAACGGAGCGGCTTATTTGCATGTGTTAAAACGTGAACGGGCGAAGGGCTACCAATTGTATGCGATGCCTGTACTAGAAACAGCGAATTTATTGTATAAGGAAAATCGTCTTGCACAGCTAAAAAATTTACATGAATTATTACATGAACACCGAGAAATGATTTTAAACGTGCGTATTGGCGCAACGGATTTCTTAGGGGTTTATGGCATTCGCCGCAAGCGCCATCAAAGTCTGTATGACGTCTTAGTATTACGGGATGGGCTAACGGATATTTTAAATATTTTTGGGCGCCAAGAGGATGGCTTTATTATCTCTGGTGCGGTATGGGAATATTTTGATTCACCAACAACATTGCAGGATGGCCCTGTCGCAACGAAGACGCTGACACCGGCACTGCAAGGTCTGCAAAAAGAATGTGAGCTTGATAAATTGAATGGCTTCCAAGGGAAAACCGTCATTCATCCAACGCATGTTCAATTTGTAAATGCCTATTATGCGGTATCACAGGAGGACTATGCCGATGCACTAGCCATTCTTGATCATGCTGAGGATGCAGGCGTATTAAAAAGTACGTATGGCAATAAAATGAATGAAATGAAGCCCCATCATTACTGGGCAACACGAATTGTACGCCAGGCAGAAATGTATGGTGTCTTACTACCACAAAAAACACATCTTGATTTAATGTAGGGGGCTATAAAATGGGTGCTTTTTCAATTGACGAGCGGCTACGTGTCACAACGACAATTCGCGACAATCCATATGAGTTTGAGGAAAAACAATTATTTGATTTGGCGCTACGCATTAATAAAAAACGCCAATTTTTATTCGTATCAAAGGTGCTCGGGAAGCATTTACATGTAAAGCCATTCGTACCACTTTATACAGGCTTTTTATTAGCGTGTCGCTTTTTAGAAACACAATATGGTCAAATGCATCCGGCCGCTAAGCAATTAGTCGCTGGTCTAAAGGCAAATGAACCAACCGTGTCGCTTGCTGAGCAGCGTATGGCAGCTCCTGAAAAAATCGCGGTCATTGGCTTTGCGGAGACCGCAACAGCGCTTGGACATGCCTTTTTTAATGCATTTTCAGCTAATGCCACGTATATCCATACGACACGTGAGAAGATTCAGGAGCGCGCCTCTTCAATTGCCTTTGAAGAGGAGCATTCTCATGCGACAAGTCATCGTCTCTATGCGCCGGAGGGTTTTTTTGACGAGGCTGCACAAATCGTACTTGTAGACGATGAAATGTCGACAGGAAAAACGAATTTGAATATTATCGCAGAACTTGCGGCATATTATCCGCATATTAAGCGCTATACGGTCGTATCCATTTTAGATTGGCGAAATGAAGCGGAGCGCGCGGCATATGAAACGTTTGCGAACGAGCATCACATTACGCTAAATGTCGTGACCTTAATGGCTGGGGAAATGGCGGTTGAGGGTGCCTTTTACGATGAAGAGGTTGTACCAGAAGCGCCTGTCTATGACGTGAAGGAGGTAACAATTTCAGAAAAAGCGTTTGTCGAAGTGTTGCCGCTGACAAGTCAGAGTGAGGATGGTTCAGTTTGTACGAAGGGCTATGCCTACGAAACAGGGCGCTTTGGTTTAACAGCAGAGGAAAACGTGCAATTCTTAGCACAGCTTGCGAAGCGGTCATTACCAAAACGTGGGAAAACACTCGTTGTCGGTACCGGTGAATGCATGTTTTTACCGATGATGTTAGGGCTGAATCTAGGTGAGGACGTGTATACACAATCAACGACACGAAGCCCAATTTTTGTAGATGAACAGTCGGTTATTTATGAAAAATATCGTTTTGGAAGCCTTGAGAATGCAGGTGTACCAAACTTCTTATATAGCGTGTCAAAAGGAAACTTTGAGCAAATTATCATCGTAGTAGAGCGTATTGCGGACCAGCAAGGACTAGATACGCTTATTGCGCAATTATCTGTACCTGTACTAGTAGTTGAATTAACGAGAGGGGTGTTGCAGTATGACGGTCAACACATTTATGAAAACGAGTTATAGTGCTGATGATGTTATTTTTTTATTGAAGGATTTAAGTGATATTGAGCTAGAAAAAGATACATTTGCGCGTGAGCAACTGATTCAGCAAGGGGTGCATTATTCGACAATGCTTCCAAAGGAATTTCAGCCGAGTGAGGCATATATTGAACTTTTCCATAAGACGCTCGCACAGTACAGTAAACGTATTGCTGATGCGGTCGCGGTTGTAGCGGAAATGATTGTGGCGCATAAATCGATTGACCGCGTAGTGCTCGTAAGCTTAGCGCGAGCTGGTACGCCAATTGGTATTTTAATTAAACGTTATTTAGAGCAGAAATATAAGCGTACAGTACCACATTATGCGATTTCAATCGTTCGTGATCGCGGCATTGATGAAGTGGCGATTCGTTATATGCTCGCACAGCATCCGGAGGCAGAGCTACAATTTGTTGATGGCTGGACAGGTAAGGGCGCGATTACGCGTGAATTGACAGAGGCTTGTAAAGGGCTGAAGCAGCAAGGCATTGAGCTAGATGATACGCTCGCAGTGCTTGCGGACCCTGGGCATTGCTCATCGATGTATGGCACACGTGATGACTTTTTAATTCCTTCCGCTTGCTTGAACTCGACTGTATCGGGTCTTGTCAGTCGTACTGTATTAAATGATGACTGGATTCATGAGGGCGATTTTCATGGGGCAAAGTATTATGCGCATTTAGTAGACCAAGATGTTTCAAACTTGTATATTGCCACGATTGCACAGCATTTCTCAGAGACTACACCAGATGATTTAACGACAGAGCCTGTAACATGGCTTGGCATGCAGTCTGTAGAACGCATTCAAAAGAAATTTAATATTCAAAATACACATCATATTAAACCAGGTGTTGGCGAAACGACGCGTGTGCTACTGCGTCGTGTGCCATGGAAGATTCTCGTAAATCCAGCGCATGATGCGGACCTACAGCATATTTATATGTTGGCTGAGGAGCGCGGTGTGCCGGTGGAAGTATACACAGATATGAGCTATTCTTGCTGTGGTTTGATTAAGGAGCTAACAGAATAATGCATGTATTAACAACAGATTTAGATCGTACCTTTATTTTTTCAGAACGTACAATTGGTATTCCGCTTGAAGAAACGCGCTGTATTGAGCAGCTAGATGGCAAGCCGATTTCCTATATTTCAAATAAAACGGCGCAGTTAATGGAAGAAGTGACTGCACGTAACATTGATATTATTCCCGTGACGACGCGCTCGCTTGCACAGTATGCGCGCATTGAATTATTTCAACAAAAAGTACCACACTATGCGGTCGCTTGTAATGGTGGCTTTGTATTACGTAATGGTGAGGTAGATGAGGAATGGTCAAAAATTGTCGCAAAAAATGTTTCAACTTGTTTGAGTTTCGACGATTTTCGTACGCGCTTTGCGGCATGCTGGGAAATGGAGATGTTTCGTAAAATTAATGGCGTCGATGAACTATTTTACGTGCTGCTAATAGATGAAGCGAAAAAAGATATTGATGCCCTCAATGCGCTGCATGAACAATTCCAACAAGCAGACTGGACGACGTATTTACATGGTAAGAAATTTTATGCACTGCCAAAAACATTGTCTAAGGAGGCGGCAGTGACATATGTTCTAGACAAAATTCAGCCGACTGTCCACTATGCAGCAGGAGATTCCTTTATGGATTTAGGAATGATGCAGCTAACGGATACGCATTTTTCACCACAGCATGGCGAGATTTATGAGAAGTTAGGCGATGCGTCACCGGTACGTGTACTTGACGCACGCGGAGCAGCCTTTACCGAGCAGATGTTAGAAGAGCTTATAGCGAATGTGCAGTAATTTGCTTAGTTTGACCGTTTAGATTGAAAAAGTTGAGATAGTCTATTAGAATATACTGAATATTCAGTTTTGGTTATGAGAGGAGCAGGTTGAGATGAGTTTAGAAAAAACACAAGCAGGTTATTTTGGTGAGTTTGGTGGTAGTCAGGTCCCACCTGAATTGCAAAATGTATTATCGATTTTAGAGGAAAACTTCAATAAATATAAAGATGATGCAGATTTCAAAAAAGAGCTTGATTATTATTTCAGTGAGTATGTTGGGCGTAAGTCACCCCTTTACTTCGCTGAAAATTTAACGACTCGTTTAGATGGCGCAAAAATCTACTTAAAGCGCGAGGACTTGAATCATACAGGCTCTCATAAAATTAACAATGTATTAGGACAAATTCTTTTAGCAAAACGTATGGGTGCGCACCGTATTATTGCGGAGACAGGTGCTGGTCAGCATGGTGTCGCAACGGCAACCGTTTGTGCAATGTTTAAAATGGATTGTGTTATTTATATGGGTGCGGAAGATATGAAACGCCAAGCGCTAAATGTATTCCGTATGGAGCTCTTAGGTGCGAAAGTTGTTGCGGTAACAGATGGGCAAGGTCGCTTAAAAGAAGCGGTTGATGCGGCATTTGCCGATTTAGTAGAGAACTATGAAAATTCATTTTATCTACTAGGCTCGGCTGTCGGCCCACATCCATTCCCAACGATGGTGAAGCATTTCCAATCCGTCATTAGCCGCGAAAGTCGCGAACAAATTTTAGAAAAAGAAGGCAAATTACCGACAGCTGTTCTAGCATGTGTGGGTGGTGGGAGTAATGCCATTGGTTCGTTTGCAGAATATATTGATGATGCAGCGGTACGCTTGATTGGTGTTGAACCGGACCAGGCACCATCGCTTACACAGGGAACACCGGGTGATTTACATGGCTTCCGCTGCCTTGTGCTACAAGATGAGGCAGGGAACCCACAGCCAACGTATTCGATTGCGGCAGGTTTAGATTATCCTGGCGCGGGTCCTGAGCACTCGCAATTAAAGGTGACAGGGCGCGGTGAATATGTGACCGTATCGAATGAGGAAGTATTAGAAGCCTTTATGATACTTTCAAAAGAAGAAGGTATTATTCCGGCGTTAGAAAGCTCACATGCCGTGGCATATGCGCTGAAATTTGCACCGACACTATCAACCGATGATGTCATTATCATCAATATTTCAGGGCGCGGGGACAAAGATGTGGAGCAAGTCTATGCAATGTTAAACAAGGACTAATTGAATAGATAGGTAAAAGCGATTGATGGACTTTTTTCATCAATCGCTTTTTTGCTGTTTAAAGAAAGATTAGCTAGCTGAATTTTGATAAATTCCGTATGACGAAAAATCTTAATATATTAACAAAAATACTGAACAATAGTATTTTTATCCAATGAAAAAAGAGTGATAAATGGAATTTGGAATGTTTCTAGCATTTTACAGCGTAACTAAGCATATTTCGAATATTTTTGTAGAATAAAATTGTAATAGTAGGAAAATTCTGATAATATATTTTTAACAAAAATAACCATAAAAGATTTTTGTTTCCTTTTAAATTTAGCTTGAGTAGGAGGTGCACACAGATGGTTTCATACATTATTAAACGTTTTCTTATGATGATTGCGACGATTTTTATTATTGCGACCTTGACTTTTGCGCTTATGCATTCGATTCCGGGCTCGCCATTTGACAGCGATAAAACGTCGAATCCGGTCATTCAACAAAACTTAGAAAAGTTTTATCATCTCGATGATCCGCTTCCGGTACAGTATGTCAGTTATTTGAAAGCCATTGTGACATTCGATTTTGGCCCATCGATTAAAAAGCCAAATGAAACAGTGAATTCGCTGCTAGAACGAGGATTTCCAATCTCGCTTGAGCTCGGCATGATTACGATTATTGTCGCCTGTATTTCCGGGATTATTTTAGGAACGCTCGCAGCGCTGCGGCATAACGGGCTCATTGATTATTTTGCGATGGCGATTGCGGTTATTGGAATATCCATTCCAAACTTTATTTTAGCGACGGTACTGATTCAAGTATTTGCGGGTCAGCTTGGCTGGTTGCCTGCTGCTACATGGTCGAGTCCAAAGCATATGATTTTGCCAACACTTGCCCTCGCTACAGGCCCAATGGCGATTATCGCCCGTCTAACACGCTCAAGTATGCTTGAGGTGCTGACACAGGACTACATAAAGATGGCAAAGGCGAAGGGGCTGAAGCCATGGCGCATTGTATTCCGACATGCACTGCGTAATGCAATGATGCCGGTCGTGACGATTATGGGCACGATGCTCGCATCCATTTTAACGGGAACATTCGTTATTGAAAAAATCTTTGCGATACCAGGGATGGGGAAATACTTCGTTGAGAGTATTAATAACCGTGATTACCCCGTTATTATGGGCACAACGGTCTTTTACAGCGCCTTCTTAGTATTCATGCTGTTTATCGTCGACATTGTATATGGCTTGTTAGATCCACGAATTAAACTGCATAAAAAAGAAGGTGAAACTTCATGACAAATATCGATGTAAAAGACGAATGGTTTCGTCCTAAAAAAAAGGATGGCGATGAAAAAGAACAGGTCATGCGGCCGTCGCTCTCTTACTGGAAAGATGCGTGGCGTAGGCTTCGTAAAAATAAACTTGCGATGCTTGGCTTGATTTTTCTTGTGTTGTTAGCACTCTTTGCGGTTTTTGTACCGATTTTTTCACCCCATTCGGTGACGACAACAGACTTACCGAATCAAAATCAGCCCCCTTCAGCAAAGCACTGGTTTGGAACTGATGAAATGGGGCGCGATGTCTTTACGCGAACATGGTACGGCGCACGGATTTCCTTATTTGTTGGCTTAATGGCCGCGTTAATCGACTGTATCGTCGGCATTATTTATGGCGGTATTAGCGGCTATAAAGGTGGCCGCGTCGATATGGTCATGATGCGTATTGTTGAAGTGCTATATGGCTTACCCAATCTACTTGTTGTTATTTTATTAATGGTTGTGATGGGGCCAAGTTTAACGACGATTATTATTGCTCTGACCATTACCGGCTGGGTCGGTATGGCACGTATTGTACGTGGGCAGGTGCTACAAATTAAAAACTACGAATTCGTCACCGCTTCGAAATCCTTTGGTGCGAGCTCATCCCGCATTATTCGTAAAAACTTATTACCAAATACAATGGGGCCCATTATTGTTCAAATTACATTAAGTGTCCCAAGTGCCATTTTTGCGGAAGCATTCCTTAGTTTCTTAGGACTTGGTGTACAAGCACCGTATGCCAGCTGGGGCGTAATGGCGAATGATGCCTTACCGGTTATTTTATCTGGCGACTGGTGGCGGTTATTCTTCCCAGCATTATTTATTTCGATTACGATGTTCGCATTTAACGTACTCGGCGATGGTCTACAAGATGCGCTAGATCCGAAGTTAAGGGGGTAACGACATGATGACACAAGCACAGCAGCATGAGCATGTTGCTGCCCGTGAAAAAGTATTAGAAGTGCATAATTTACATGTAACCTTCAAAACATTTGGAGGCGAGGTAAAGGCCGTGCGTGGCGTTTCTTTTGATTTGTATAAAGGCGAGACACTAGCCATTGTAGGCGAATCGGGTTGCGGTAAAAGTGTAACATCGAACGCCATTATGGGCCTTATTCCACAGCCACCGGGTCGCATTGAAAATGGGCAGATTGTATACAACGGCAAGGATTTATCAAAGATGCCGAAAAAAGCACTGCGTAAAATTCAAGGTATGGACATTTCGATGATTTTTCAAGATCCGATGACGGCACTAAATCCAACACTGACGATTGGTGAGCAGCTAACAGAAGGGATTCGTACCCATCATGGTTTATCAAAGGATGAGGCGAAAAAACGGGCAATCGAGATGCTGAATCTCGTTGGAATTCCAAATCCAGAAGAGCGCTTAAAGCAATATGCCCACCAATTTTCAGGTGGAATGCGCCAACGAATTGTCATTGCGATTGCGCTTATTTGCGAGCCGGACGTGCTCATTGCCGATGAGCCGACGACCGCGCTTGATGTGACGATTCAAGCACAGATTTTAGAGTTATTCGCATCGATTCAGGAGCGCATGGGCATCTCCATTATTTTAATTACCCATGATTTAGGCGTTGTCGCGAAAATTGCTGATCGTATTGCGGTCATGTATGCTGGGCAAATTATTGAAATTGGCACGAAGCGGGATATTTTCTACCGCAACACGCATCCATATACGCGCGGCTTGCTTAATTCTGTTCCGCGTCTCGATTTACTAGAGGAGGAGCTCAAGCCAATTGATGGCACACCACCCGATTTATTTGACCCACCAGTAGGCTGTGGCTTTGCGGCACGCTGTCCATTTGCGATGGATGTCTGTGAGCACGTAGAACCACCTGCGACATATATAACGGAGGAGCACCGTAGTTATTGCTGGCAGCAAGATGAGCGAGCAAAGGGGCTTTTCGCTAATTATTAGTGACTCGTACAGTTGTACATCACATACATCATTTGAATCAAAAGGGGGATTTTTATGAAGAAGTGGCTATTACTTACGCTATTGGCGCTTGCAATGGTTGTCATGGCGGCCTGTACCGCAAATGAGGATGCAGGAAAAAATGAAGGCAGTGAGTCTTCTGGCGATAAAAAGTCAGAAAAAGTGTTGTATTTAAACAATGGTGTCGAGCCGACATCCTTTGACCCGTCTGTGGCATTTGATGCGGTATCGTGGAATCCATTAAATAACTTAATGGAGGGCTTAGTTCGTTTAGATGAAAACAACGAGCCAAAAGAAGCCATTGCTGAAAAAATCGATATTTCAGATGACCAAAAAACATATACCTTCACATTACGTGAAGGTGCGAAATGGTCAAATGGCGATGCAGTAACAGCTGGTGACTTCGTATATGGCTGGACGCATATGCTAGACCCTGAAACAGCGTCACCTGCAGCATTTTTAGCGTACGGTATTGTTGGTGCTGAGGACTTTAATACAGGTGAAGGGAAAGCAGATGGTATTGGTATTAAAGCAATTGATGATAAAACATTTGAAGTAACATTAACCGATCCAACAGAGGCATTTCTAAATATTATTTCAAATCCGAGCTTCTTCCCAGTAAATGAAAAAGCAGCGACAGACAATGCGAAATGGTTCGCTGAGGCAGATTCTTTTGTTGCGAATGGTCCATTCAAATTAGCATCATGGGATCACGACTCAAAAATGGTCTTTGAGAAAAATGACCAGTATTGGGATAAAGACAATGTAAAGCTTGATAAAGTCGAGTGGGCAATGGTCAATGATACGAATACAGAATATCAAATGTATCAATCAGATGAGCTGGATATTTCATCTGTACCAGGTGAAATGTATTCGAAATTAAAAGATAGCGATGAATTAGTCAATTCAGAGCAAGCGGGTGTGGCATTCTACCGCTTTAACGTAGAAAAAGAGCCATTCACAAACAAAAAAGTACGCCAAGCATTTGCGTATGCAGTAGACCAAGATAATATTGTGGAATACGTAACGAAAATCGGTCAAAAACCAGCGCATGGCTTCGTATCATATGGCTTCAAAGGGCCAGATGGTAATGAATTCCGTGATACAGTTGGCGATTTAATCGGTCTTGATAAAGAAAAAGCGAAGAAATTATTAGAAGAAGGTATGAAGGAAGAGGGCTGGGATACACTTCCGAAAGTAACACTGACGTATGGTACATCACCAGATAACCAAAAAGTGGCGGTTGCCTTACAAGACCAGTTCAAAGAAGCATTAGGTGTTGAAGTGAAGCTACAAAGCGTGGAATCAAGCGTATTTATGGCGGAGCAAAAAGAATTAAAGCATCAATTATCTCGTTCATCATTCTTATATGACTATGCAGATCCAGTGAATGCATTAGAAAGCTTCATTACGGATTCTTCAATGAACCGTACAGCGTGGTCAAATAAAGAATATGATCAGTTAATTGCGGATGCGAAATCAGAGCAAGATTCTGAAAAACGCTGGACACTACTACAAGATGCAGAAAAATTATTAATTGAAGAAGCACCAATCGTGCCTGTTCATTTCTACAATCAATTAAGCGTGCAAAAGCCTTCTGTATCAGGCATCGTGCGTCACCCAGTTGGTTATTTAGAGTTGAAATTTGCGGATAAAGAATAATGGAAGCTGGCAGTGCTCGTCACTGCCCTTCGCTGTAGAAATAACGTGTTTGTTTCTACAGCGAAGGGGGCGTTCTTATATGCAGAAACCACAACGATTAAAAAAGGGCGATAAAATTGGCATTATCGCACCAGCAAGCTCACCCAATCAAAAGGCATTGGAAAAGTCGCTCGCATTTTTAACAGCGCTAGGTCTCGAATACGAATTTGGAAAAACAGCACATAGCGAATATGGCTATTTATCCGCGACCGATGACCTGCGTAAAGCGGACGTAGAGGACATGTTCCGCCGCGAGGATATTGCGGGCATTATTTGTGCGTGCGGTGGCTATGGGAGCGCACGTTATACGGATACGCTCGATTTTGAGCTCATTCGTCAAAATCCGAAAATTTTCTGGGGCTATTCAGATATTACATTTTTACATAATGCATTTCAGCGTCACGCAGACCTGGTGACATTCCACGGGCCGATGCTTGGCTCAGATATTGGACATGACACCTTTTTAGAACAGTCAGCCGCACAGTTTCAGCAGCTATTCACACCTACAGCGCTTGTTTATGATGACCGCTTTTATGCGGGTATCGAAACGGTAGTTGAAGGTGTAGCCCACGGCAAAATTGTTGGAGGTAATCTGAGCTTACTCGCGAGCGCTGTCGGTACAGATTATATGCCACTGACGGCTGGTAATCTTTTATTAATTGAGGATGTAGATGAGGAGCCGTACCGCGTGGATGGCATGCTCAATCAGCTCCGAATGGCTGGTGTACTCAATGAAGTAAGTGGGGTTATTATTGCGAGTTTTTCCGGTGCTGAGCCGAAGAAACGAAAAAAATCACTAATACTAGATGAGGTTTTCGCACATTACTTTGCATCACTACAGGTGCCGGTCGTGAAAGGGGTGCAAATCGGGCATTGTCAGCCGCATTTTGCATTGCCACTCGGGGTAAATGCGGTACTAGATGCGACAAATAGAGCGATTACGATTGAAGCGGGTGTGCAATAACGAAGGGGGATACAACGATGAATGATAAAATTTTAGAAGTCAAAGCGCTGCAAAAGCATTTTTCATTAGAGCGAAATCAAACATTAAAAGCAGTGAATGGTATCTCATTTGATGTAAAAAAGGGCGAAACATTTGGCCTCGTTGGCGAATCAGGCTGCGGGAAATCGACAGCCGGCCGTACAATTATGGGCTTATACAATCGCTCAGGTGGCGAGGTGCTGTTTAAGGGGCAGGATGTGCATAAGAAAACCGACAAAGAGCGTCATCAATTTTTACGTCAAATGCAGATGATTTTTCAGGACCCGTATGCCTCACTAAATCCGCGCTCTACCGTATATGAAATTATCGCAGAGCCGCTGCTTGTACATGAAATCTATCAATCAAAAAAAGAGCTGTCAGCGAAAATTTATGAGCTACTGGAATCCGTTGGGCTAAACCGAGATCATGCCAATCGCTATCCGCATGAATTTTCTGGTGGACAGCGCCAGCGTATCGGGATTGCCCGCGCACTCGCATTAGACCCGGAGTTTATTATTTGTGATGAGCCGATTTCAGCACTCGATGTATCTGTACAGGCATCGGTCGTGAAGCTCCTGCAGCGTTTACAAAAGGAAAAGGGTTTCACCTACTTATTTATTGCGCATGATTTATCGATGGTAAAATATATTTCGAGCCGAATTGCGGTAATGTATTTAGGGAAAATCGTCGAGCTGACGACGAGTGAGCAGCTGTATCATAATCCACTGCATCCGTATACGCAGGCATTATTATCTGCCATTCCGATACCTGACCCAGATATTGAGGAGTCCCGCCGTCGAATTATTTTAGAGGGCGAGCTACCGAGTCCGATTGATCCACCAACAGGCTGTGTATTTCATACGCGCTGTGCTCATGCCTGTGAGGCGTGTGTCACAGTGGAGCCTACGTGGCGTGAGCAGGAGGGCGAGCATTTTGTGGCCTGTCACTTAATGGATGATTCGATTGAAATGGGCAAACCATTACGCGTGCAACAGGAAGTGTAAAGAGGCGGTTTTAACCGACCTCTTTTTATTTTGTCAATTTTTGTCGAAATGTTTATTTTTCTTTTAAATGCTATAAAATCCCTTTTAAATGCTGTATTATCGACTGTTTAAAAAACAGTATTTATTCGTTTAAATCATTTTTTCGTTAAAATTCGACAAGTTTTCAGCGTTCGCACAGTTTGATTTGCAATTGAAAATCATTATCAATAAAATAAGAGTGTATTAAACGATAATCGTTATCAATTAGAACTGAGGGACCTTACTATGATGAAAAATATTGCCTACATGGGCATCGACATTCAATTTGCACGTCTGAATGCGCTTGATGCAAAACGTGGCCTTGTGTTTTTATATGAATATGATTTACCATACACGGATTTAATGGCTTTTGATGGCGTCATTATTTCAAATCATGTCGACGAAGCATTTTTAGTCGAGCATAATGCGGTGTTAACGGACTATTTAGCAAAGGGAGGCGTTATTTTCACACTTGCTGAAAAGGGACTGCCTTGGCTAACGGAAGTGGCAAATTGGAAGCGTTCTCCAATTCCACTAAAAGATCGTGAAGCACGTATTATCGCAACAGACCATACATTATTTGAAGGCGTTACGTCATATGATATTGAATATCGTAAAGGCGTACGTGGCTTCTTCTCACGTGGCTACTTTGAAACGGTGCCTGCACATGCGAAGAAATTAATTGTGGACCAACAAGATAATGTCATCGTTTATGTGGACCGTGAATCAACAAATGGCACAATCTATGCGGGTGCAGGGACAGATATGTACCGCATTTACATTCATGAGGACAATTCATCAAGTCAAGTAAGTCTGCAAATGCTTGAAGCAATTCATACAGAAGCAGCACGCAATCGAGGTGACAACTAATGACACGTCGCGTATCAGAAGAAGAATTTACTGTATTGAAAGGAGCTCTTTAATATGAGTATTGCATTAATTGTGAATGGTACACCGTATCAAAACCGCTTCCTAGAGGAAGAAGAGTTTCACTATGTCTACGATGATGTGCTGCATATTCGAGATTTACATAACTATGATTTAACACAATATGACACCGTGTTACTATCATGTCGTTTGGATATTACGTTATTAAAACGCTATCAATCGAAATTATTAAATGTATTACATGCGGGAAAACGTATTGTTATTTTTGGCGAAGTATTAGATCACTTTATGCCAACAGTAGACTGGGAAGATTCTGAAGTAAACTTTAGCTGGTGGGTACGTCCAAACGGCGATTTACCACTGAATCAACAGCACGCTAATCATCCACTCTATCATTTCTTAACAGTGCCTGATATGAAATGGCATTATCACGGGACGTTTATGCCGCCAGAAGGTGCAATGTCGCTACTAGATACACCAGATGGTCGCTCGATTTTCTATGTAGATGATAGTAGCTTTAATGGACAATTAGTCGTAACATCACTTGACCCAATGTTCCATATCGGACTGGGCTTCATTAATCAATCAAAGCCATTTTTAAATGGCTTAGCAAAATGGCTACGAGAGGAAGAAAAGTAATATGAAGAAAAAATTGGGCTTCTTAGCAGCGGCGACACTTGCGGCAGGACTATTAGCAGCATGTGGCAATGATGATACGAAAGAGACAACATCGACAGGCGAAAAACAAACAACAGCCGAAGAAAAAATAATTCAAGATCAACTTGGCCGTGACGTAACCGTACCAGGCGAAATCGATCGTATCGTAGTTGGCGGTATTTTACCGTACTTCTCAACTTGGTATGTTGCAACGAATTCAACAAAAGAAATTGTTGGGATGCATCCAAACTCATATAATGCAGCAGAAAACTCAATGTTAGCAAAAATTTCACCAGACGTGTTAAAAGCATCTACAAAGTTTGTGCAAAATGGTGAAGTGAATGTTGAGGAATTAATGAAAGTGGACCCTCAAGTGTATTTTGAAATTGCAACCGACCAAAAATCAATTGAAAAAGTAGAGGAAGCGGGCATTCCAACAGTAGGCGTAAAAGCCATTGATGCAGCAGCGGCAGAGCCTCTTGCGACGTTTAATAGCTGGCTAAAATTAACTTCTGATATTAAGGGTGGCGACACAACGGACCGCGCTGATAAATTCATCAAAGAAGGTACAAAAGTACAAAAAGAAATCGATGCTAAATTAGCGGATGTAAAAGAAAAAGACAAGCCGAAAGTACTGTTCTTATTCCAACATAATGATAAATCCATCGTCGTTGGCGGGGCAAACTTCTTCAGTGAGAAATGGACGAAAGCAACAGGGGGTATTGATGTTGCTGGTGATTCAGGTGCTCAAGGGCAAAAAGAAGTAAATATGGAGCAAATTTATAAATGGAATCCAGATATTATTTACATCACAAACTTCACACAGACACAGCCAGAGGACTTACTAGAAAATAAAGTATCTGGTCAAGACTGGAGCGATGTTGCGGCTGTTAAAGAAGGCAAGGTCTACAAAGTGCCACTTGGTATTTATCGTTGGTTCCCACCATCAGGTGATGCACCACTTATGTTGAAATTCTTAGCACAGCATAATCACCCAGATGTATTTGATTACGATATGAAGGAAGAAATCAAAACATATTATAAAAACTTCTATGAATTTGATGTGACCGATGAGGAAGTAGAAAGTATTTTACATCCATCATCAGATGCGGCAAAATACTAGAATGAAAAAGAAGTCTCTTTACGGAGGCTTCTTTTTACATGTTCCGATAGCCAAACGTCTTCAATCAAGCTAAACTGAAGATACCATAACAAAAAGTGAGGGGATTATGATGATGATTCGTCCATATACGGATGCTGATGAGCAAGGTTGGTTGCGCTGTCGGGTGCTCGCCTTTTTAAATACTGCTTATTTTGATAATGTACTGCAAAAAAAGGAGCATTATGAAAACCCATCAATCGAGCTCGTCGCAATTGAAAATAATCAAATAGTGGGCTTGATTGATATTGAATACGAAACGGAGCCTCAGACAATTTGTACGGCACATGATACGGTTGGCGGCATGATTTGGCATATTGCGGTGCACCCAGATTATCAGCACCGACATATTGGCGAAGAGTTAATCAAAGCCGCGCTGAAGCAGGCAAAAGCCTTGAAATTAACGTATTTAGAAGCATGGACACGCGATAATGCGAAAATCCAAAAATGGTACGAAAAAATGCGTTTTGTGCAAACGTACACGTATCATCACTTGTATTTTGATGAACCAGCACTTGAAAAATATGATTTATCGGTGCCTGCACAGGTTCGTCCAGTGACGATGTTTGCGCATTATACAGGTAGTGACCCAGATGTATTAAATCGTGCCTCGCGAAGACATTTATGCATGTGCTATGTGAAACGTATTATTTAAATTTCATTGAAATGTCCGCCATACATGATGATGGTGCCAAGAAGTTCATTATAAACGGTCGCGTAAATCGTGTAGCATTGTTGCTCGTCATCATAGCCATCTTCGACAATGGCCTTGCCTTTAAAAAAACCGGGTAGTGGCACAAGACCTAGTAAGTGCTGTGCGTTTGTACGGGTAATTAAATGCCCATCTCGTGTGACATCAAGCAATAAATTAGAGCGCATCATCGTCGGTTTGCCGAGCAAGTCATAGGCATGGTTTGTCGCTAAATCAACGCGCGTAATCGAATCGAATTGACGTGTTTTCTCAGGGAAATAAAAGTTGCGATGCCAGTCAATATCAAATAAATCGTCGCCCGTTTGGATGCAGTGGTGTTCTAAATCAAATGGAATATCATGGCCCTCTTCTGGGAAGAGGAAATCCATCGTAGTCGCTGCATAATAAAAGGGAGTAAGAAGCGCAGAGCCATGTGAAATCTCATGCATAACCCCTTTTGCGCGAAAGACATCGCCGGCATTTGTGGCATAGCGGTGCTGTAATTTTGGATGCATTCGTTCAAAACGATCGCCAAGCAGTTGTTTATATACAGACATTTTTATCATTCCTTTCGAAAAATAGGGGCTCCGTACGAATGACGGAACCCCTGTTTTTAAATGTATACCCGCATTTTTTGCTTCCTAACAAAGTAGTCTGTACAGTGTTTCATTGCATCTCTACCCTTTTTACGTTATATATGAGTGTGAGGAGTGATAAATATGAATCGATGGGATGACCGCTATAAACATGACCGGTATTTTTATGGCACAGAACCGAATGCCTTTTTAGCGCGGCAGTATACGGTATTTGAGCAATCGCCACATGTGGCCTGCTATGCAGAGGGAGAGGGACGGAATGCCGTTTTTCTAGCGACAAAGGGGCATCAGGTGACGGCGTATGACTATGCACAAGAAGGCCTGCGAAAAACAGCAGAGCTTGCCGCGCAGTTTGACACCGTAGTGGAGACGAAGCATCATGATTTATTGAATGATACGATAGAGCCAGCGCAGTATGACGGGGCAGTGATGATTTTTGGGCATTTTGCGAAGGACCAGCAGCTACATGTGCTTGAACAAATAATGACTTCACTGAAGCCAGGCGGCATTTTTCTTATGGAAGTGTATGAGGAAGCGCAGCTCGCATATAAAACAGGAGGCCCACCGAATATAGATTACTTGTATGCCGAAGAGACATTACGTGATTGGGCACAACAATATGAAGTACTGCATTTTGACTGCGTAGAAGTTACGCGTCATGAAGGTGTTGGTCATAAGGGACTTTGTAAGGTTGTTCAGGTTATTGTGAAAAAATAAAAAAAGCAGGAAGCGCAAAATAAAATGTGCTTCCTGCTTTTCTCATTAGACGTGGGATTTTATAAGAAAGGCTTGAAGTTCTTCGGCCATTTCCGATAAATTAGCTGTTGATATGATAATAAAAATGAGAATATGTTTTGATTATAAACACACTTAATTTTAACTTAATACATTATTCATTTAATTATAATCATTAAAAAGATGTTGGTTCATTAAAAAAACAGGGTATAGACTTTTAAAGAGTTGTTTAATTAAACGGCATTCTTACAACAGGAGCGATTGAACAGTAAACAAAAACATTAACAAATGTGGATAAAAGCATCAATAGGTGTTTATGGCTTACGCAAGTACAAACAAAAAATACAAAAGGATGATGAGTTGTGAAACGTGCATACAAATTAGAAATCAAACCAACTAAAGAACAACGTGAAAAACTCATCAGAACCTTTGGTGTTTGTCGCTATGTCTATAACATGTACATTGCGACGAATCGTGTCAATTACGAAGAAGGTAGAAAATTCATGAGTGGTTATGACTTCTCGAAATGGTTAAATAATGTTCATACGAAACAAAACCAACAAGACTTATGGATTAAAACGGTATCAAGCAAGGCGGTTAAGCAAGCTATTATGAACGCTGAACGTGCTTATAAAAATTTTTTCAAAGGATTAAGTAAGCATCCTCGTTTTAAGAAGAAAGCTAGACAAGATGTGAAATCGTATTTCCCCAAAAATAATAAGACTGATTTTGCACTAAAACGTCATCAAATCAAAATCCCTACGATTGGGTGGGTAACACTAAAAGAGTTTCGTTACTTACCGCAAAATGCAATCATTAAAAGTGGAACAGTATCACAAAAAGCAGACAGATTCTATATCTCGGTCTTATGTGAAGTTCCTGAATGTGAGAAGCAAACACCTGAATCAGAAGGCATTGGCATTGATTTAGGTATCAAAGATTTTGCCATTATGAGCAACGGTAAGGTTTATGAAAATATCAATAAAACAGATAAAGTAAGAAAACTTGAAAAACGACTAAAACAAGCTCAACGGAAATTGAGCAGAAGTTATGAACAAAATAAATTTAAAAAGGCAGGTGAAAACTGCTACTTTAACAATCGACAAAAACAAATCTGTCGAGTACAAAAGTTACATCAGCGTCTAGCAAATATTCGAGAAAATTATCATAAGAACATTGTGAGTGTATTGGTAAAAACCAAACCAGCATTCATTACACTAGAAGAGTTAAATGTTCGAGGTATGATGAAAAACAGGCACTTATCAAAAGCGATTGCAAAACAAGGATTCTTCCATTTTAGAACAAAATTACAGATGAAATGTGAAGCGTATGGAATTGAATTACGCCTTGTGCATCGTTTTTATCCTAGTTCTAAGTTATGTAGCTGTTGTGGGCATAAAAAAGTAGATTTAACACTGAAAGATAGGGTTTATGAATGTGTAAACTGTCATGCAGTGTTAGATCGAGATTTAAATGCTTCTATCAATTTAAAACAAGCGACAGAATATGCGTTGTTAGTGTCCGTTTAAATGAATAGAGTACGGTGGGCTACATCGGAATTGAAGCCTGTGGAGAGTGATACAAACGTTAGTAGGGAGTACGTGCCGAGAACGCATTCTGAGAAGCAGGAAAAAGCTAGATGTATACTTTTGTATATGTTTTAGTAGCAGTATGATGCAACAGTATAGGAAGTGAACGTATGATTATTATTCGGTTAGACCGTATGCTGGCAGATCGCAAAATGCAGCTTAGTAAATTGGCGGAGCTTGTAGGCATATCCGTTGTTAATTTATCTAATTTAAAAACAGGTAAAGTAAAGGCGGTTCGTTTTTCAACGCTAAACGCCATTTGCAAGGCGCTTGATTGCCAGCCAGGGGATATTTTA
This sequence comes from Candidatus Kurthia intestinigallinarum, assembly GCF_003991225.1. GTDB lineage: Bacteria > Bacillota > Bacilli > Bacillales_A > Planococcaceae > Kurthia > Kurthia populi. The sequence goes on along the minus strand of NZ_JTFC01000029.1, from coordinate 71,782 downwards.
GAGTATGTGGAAGAGGACGAATAGGAAAGAAATGCGCCGTGACATTTTGCTACATCTCACTATTAGAAAATATTATAATGTAATTTTAGAAGGAGCAATACATGATTACTTTTTTGTGGTACAGCACATTCGGGTTAGTTGTACTTTGTTTTATACCGATAATGACTGGTAAATTGGAGAATAGTGATGCGTTTAAAAACATAATGTACGGTGCAATGATTGTGATTGTACTAGGCATTGTCCTCGTGAATTTTTTAGAGGCAGTTGATATCATCAAATCATTGCGGATGTTTTTCGTGCTTATTTTAGGAATTATTCTTTTAAATTACACGAAAGTATTTGGCGGAAAATCGTGGAAATGGTGGCTGCTTTATGCTGTCGTGAGTATGGCAGCAATCATTCTTTCTAATTATTGATGAAATTTTTCATATAACTAAGTTAGCGATGTTTACTCGTATTTGCGGCCATTGCGCTAGCGTGCGTACCATCACAAGCACATGCTAAAGAGGCGGTATCAGTAGTCGAATAGAAAAACGTGCATTCCTTTTATAGGGTGCTCGTTTTTTTATGCGTTGGAATCGAACGCTCCCGCGTGTTGTTCACCCACTTTAGGTAGTGCTGACTTCAGCTAGTAAAATAGATGTGAGCGTTGATGAGCTATTCTTACATTGCTAAATTTTTTTAATTAATTGGTTAACTTCAACAGCTAATTTGCTAGGATAGGAATACAATAGAGAGGAGTCTAAAAGCTTCCGTAATAAAAGTATGCACAATATCCAATCTGTGCTAGAAGAAAAGGTGTGACAGAATAATGTTGAATTTTGAATGTGATTATTTAGAAGGTGCGCATCCACGCATTTTAGAAAAATTAATGGAAACCAATATGGAGAAAACATCGGGCTATGGCCAGGATCCTTATACAGAAAGTGCCGCGCAAAAAATCTTGGCGGCCTGTGAATGTCCAGCAGGGGAAGTACGCTTTTTAGTCGGCGGTACACAAGCAAATGCGACGGTCATTAATTCGATTTTACATACTTCTGAGGGCGTAATTGCTGCAGATACAGGCCATATTAGCACACATGAAGCAGGTGCTATTGAGGCGGGTGGACATAAAGTTTTAACAATTCCACAGGTAGATGGTAAGTTAACCGCAGCAGGCATTACCGCATATATGCAAGCTTTTTTAGCCGATGCAAGCCACACGCATATGCCACAGCCCGGTATGGTCTATGTATCGCACCCAACAGAATACGGTACCTTGTATTCAAAGGCGGAGCTTGAAGCGATTCATGATGTATGCCACGAATATGATTTACCATTATTCTTAGATGGCGCGCGACTAGGCTACGGCTTAGCGGCAGTGGATACTGACGTGACATTACCGGTTATCGCTAAAAACTGTGATGTCTTTTATATTGGTGGCACGAAGGTTGGTGCGATGTTTGGCGAAGCGGTTGTTGTGACGAAGGCCAATCGCATTAAACATTTCTTCACAACCATCAAACAAAATGGTGCACTATTAGCAAAGGGGCGTATGCTAGGTATTCAATTTGATGTATTGTTTACCAATGACTTATATATGGATATTTCAGCACATGCTATTCGTTTAGCGGAAAAATTAAAGGCTAATTTACGCGAAAAAGGCTATCAATTTTTCTTTGAATCACCAACGAATCAGCAATTCGTTATTTTAGAAAATAGCGCGATGCAGGCACTTTCTGAAAAAGCGAAATTTAGCGTTTGGGAGCCCTTTGATGATACACATACAGTCGTTCGTTTTGCGACAAGCTGGGCTACAGAGGAACAGGATTTAGACGACTTACTTGCGCTATTATAATTGAAAATCTGAGACACTATAAAAAGACACTTTCAAAGGGATCCGATCCATTTTTGGAGGTGTTTTTTCATGGGTAAAAAACGAGTATAGTCATACAATGTAAAAGGAACAAGCGTGGCAGTTAGTGAAATAATCCATTTATTCGTTATGTGAAAGAGCGATAGATAAGATAAAGGCGCATGAAGTAAACAAAAAAGGCGTTATTATGAGCATGTCCTCTAAAGGCAGCCCGCTATAACGCCAGCATGAAGCATTCGATTAGGGTGATAAGTACATGTTGATAAACGAATGCTCACTTTCAGATGTCAGTTCTGTGCGAGTAGTTTTTCTTTTGCATGCAATAGCTGTGCTTTAAATGCGTGCGGATCATCGGTTTTAATTGCGACATAGTGATAGTGCTTTTCAAAACCCATTGCGAGCGTCACTTTTTGTGGTTCGCGCATTTTTAATACTATATCTGGGTAGACCTTTTCAAAATCGCGGGTAATAAATTCGACCGTATCTTTTGTTTTCTTACGCTGTAGAAGAGCATCATCCTCAATGATTTCTTCAATCATCGCGACATCAATTTTGGCACGCTTCATAAGACCAAGTGAGAGATAGACTGTTTGCCCTCGCATAACGGAAGGAGTCAGGCGCATTACTTGTAAGTCTGCAATAAAGAATAGCACCGAGTATATATTAAATGCTAGCAGAATCAGTGAGATAATCGGCGCCTTTTCGTGCAACCAGTAATGAATGCCAATCGTTTCAATAACAATCGCATGAATCATCATTAGCTGAAAGGCAACAAAACTCGATTTTTTGTGTAGTGTAATGCCGTGTGGAATGGGCTTTTTCCAGCTTGCAAAGGCATAATAGAGCATTAATAATTCTGAGCATAGCACATGAATTATCGGGTTTTTTCGTACATGCTTATCGAGTGCATCACTGAAGGCGAAAAGTATCGGCAGCGAGCTAGTTTTTACATAGGCTATAATACGCGGGAAATACGTGATAAACCGAATGAGAAGAAAAAGCTCAATGACCACTAACCCCCCCTCTATCGCAATGCCTACCCATGTAATTGTCGCATAGGGCGCGAGTAGATGCCCTGGAATCAAAAAACGTACAAACACACAGCCGATTGCCGAAAATAAAATTGCTTGCTTCCACGACAATCGATTGCGGTATAGCATCAACATAAGGGGGACGACAATTAATAAATCAATGAGCGAGCCTAAAACGACGCCATTTGAATCCGTTGGCATAATATGTGTGCCAAATTGATAGAGCCAGATATTACTTAGCACAGTCAACAATAATAACCCAAGCCACAGAGGTTTGGTATATGTAATCCACGTCATTCTGAAAAACCTCCCTTACGATTATATATATTCCAATTATTACATATTGAGGGTTTTATGAACAGAAAAATAAAGAGGCCGGGACATACGTGTAAAAATGCCCCCTCCTATGAGCATAAGAAAAACCGGAATCGCGCTGTGGCGCGGTTCCGGTTTTTCGTTGTGAATACTAAAAAAGGAACATGATGTGTTTTGTCCCAGTCACTTTATCTCACCGCGCTTAATCGCGATTTGCGTACATTGAGACACAGCTTTTTTCTGCATGCTTTGTTTCTTTTGTAATGGTGTCTATTACGCCATCTTTATCAAAATCTTTTTCACAAAACTGCGTAATTTTTTTATCTTTTTTAGATAAACCATAGTAATAATGCATATGAGGTTCATCTTTAAATTCAAGCGTATAAATATCACCGTAATAATCATTGTTTATAAGGAATTTTGGATTTGCGAACAAATACATTGATGTAGCCGCCTTTGATTCCCCAGCTGTTTCAAGATGCGTTGGTAATTCCTTGTCCATTTGATATTTCACATATGGATTCCCGTTGATTTCTGCGTAAACAAACCACGCAATCGCACAAATAATCACAACAGGAATACCAATCATAAACCATTTCTTCATAATAATCTCCCTTTAAATACAATATATGGTACAATTTATTATATCAGAAAAATGACAAAAAGGGAGGATTTATAAATGATTTGGATAAAAATTTGCTTATTAATCGTGCTATGGGCGATGTTGATTGGCAGTTTTATTACCCAAAACTTTACGTATATGCCGATTATTACATTATTTGTTGGCTTATTTTTCACACTTATTGCATACGATATGTACAAGCGAAAAGCGAAGCGTGCATTTTTTTACGGCATTGCCAGTGTAGTCATTATTTTGTTTGCATTGTTTAGCTTTTAAACCATTCAGCGATGAGTGGTTTTTAATTTATCTATTTACAAATCGTAATCATTACGATATATTATAAAACGTAACAATTACGATTTAAGGAGTGGGACAAATGAAAAAGTGGAGAGCAGCAACAGCAGTAGTAGCATTAGCTTTCGTACTTGCGGGATGTGGGGAGGAAAAAACCGAGACACAGGAGCAAAAAACGGTTGCACAATCGACTGAAAAGGAAGAGACACACGCACATGATGAAAAAAGTGAAGCAGCTCAAAAAATCTATGAAGGCTATTTTGAAGATGGAGATGTACAAGACCGTCCGCTAACAAATTGGGCGAATAATTGGCAATCGGTCTATCCGTATTTGCAAGATGGGACGCTAGATGAAGTGTTTGAACATAAGGCAGCGGATGGGGATAAGACCGCTACAGCCTACAAAAAATATTATAAAGTGGGTTATAAAACCGATGTCACAGCCATTGATATTACAGCGAATACAATGACATTTTATAAGGGAAAAGAGAAAGTGACGGGTACATACGAGGCGGATGGCTATGAAATTTTGACGTATGAAAAAGGAAATCGCGGCGTGCGCTATATTTTCAAGCAAGTTGATGACGCATCCACTGCACCGAAATATGTGCAATTTAGCGACCATATTATTCATGACGAAAAATCATCTCATTTTCATCTGTATTTTGGCGATGACCGCGCAAAATTATTAGAGGAAATGGATAATTGGCCAACGTATTATCCAGCTGATTTATCAGGGCATGATATTGCACATGAAATGATTGCACATTAGAAAAATGAGGCTAGGACAAAACTAGCGTTCACAACGAAAAACCGGAACCGTGCCACAGCGCGATTCCGGTTTTTCGTATATTCATAGGAAAGGCTGTCTTTACACGTATGTCAAAGCCTCTTTGTTATTATAAACGGCGGAATTTTTTCATGGCCTGCATATTAATGAGGAACAAAATAAGCACAAAGCCAAGTAGCCCTGCTAAATACATCCAAATGCCAGCGAAGCCGTCCCCATAGACCATGATGCCCTTGATCGCCGCTGCGCCGTAGTAAATTGGCATAATATAGCATAAGTTGCCGAGATGATATGGAATTAAATCGAGCGGGATAAGGCCGGAGAAAAAGACCTGTGGAATAATGGTAAACGGAATAAGCTGGACGACTTGAAGCTCTGAGCGTGCAAAGACGGAAATCATCGCACCAAATGATACCGCAACAATTGCCAGTAGCACCATCATGACAAAAATCCAGCCAATATGCCCGGCAGAGCTTAAATCGAGTACATAAACCGCATAGAGGACGATTAATATCGCCTGCACAACCGCAAAAACACTATAGCCAAGCGTATAGCCTAAAATAACTTCACTGCGCTTAATGGGTGTCATTAATAGCCGTTCAAGTGTCCCGCCACTACGTTCGCGTACGAGTGCCATCCCGGAAATAATGAAAATAAGGAAAAACGAGAAAAGTGCTAAAAATACGTAGCCAAGCGAATCAAAAAGTGTTTGGTCTGCATCCCCGTATACATAGGAAATGTTCATTTTTGCTGCCGGATTGACGTCTGCCAGTGCATCCTGTATCGCGGTCATTGCCTTTGCGCCCTTTGTCGAAGATTCAACTAATGTAATCGACACACTACTGTCATTCATTTCAAACAAGGCATCCACTGCTTCATGCTTTTTCAAATAACTTTCCGGTTCGTCAAATGCCTCGCTAGGTAATTTTTTGATATGCATATGCTGCTCTTCCATCGCTGTTACGAGTGGTTCAGGCAGACTTCCTTTTTCAATGCCAACAGTCGGCTTGTAGTTGGAATCCCCTAATAAAAAATAAACGAGCGTCAAAATGAGCAAGGGAGCGACTAAAATCATCATTATACTGCGTTTATCATTGACGGTTTGCTTGATGACGCGCTTCGCTAAATCCATCATAGACGAGCACCTTCTTTTTCACTCGCCATAATAAACAGCTCCTCTACTTTTCCAGAGGTTGTCTCAGCTAATAACGCAGTAACGGCATCGTAAGCGATTAGCCGACCGTTGTAAATGAGTGCAGCCTTGTCACATTCTGTCACCTCATCCATGACATGCGTTGAAACGATAATCGTTGTCCCCGCATGTTTTAGCTCCTGAAATTGATTCCAAATCGTGCGCTTTAGCACCGGGTCAATGCCAACAGTTGGCTCATCTAAAAATAATATTTTTGGAGAATGTAAAATGCTTGCGGCGAGTGATAAGCGTTTTTTCATACCACCGGAGAAATCACGGACCATTTTTTTTCGGTGCGCGGTTAAATCCACAAGTGCTAGTACGTCATTCATCCGCGCTTCAAGTGCCGCCTTTTTCATTTGCTGAAGCCCGCCGAAAAAGCGTAAATTATCCTCAGCAGATAAATCATCATACAGCGCATCATTTTGCGGCATAAAGCCAATATCCCCTAGCATAGATAAATTAGGCATGTTGACGTCGTCGATTTTCACAGTTCCCTCGTCACCTACAATCACACCAATCATTAGGCGAATGAGTGTCGTTTTTCCAGAGCCAGATGGACCGAGTAGACAGCAAATTTCACTCGGTGGAATTGTCATCGAAATACCTTGAATGACCGGATGCTTTCCGAACTTTTTATAAAGATTTTCAACTTCTATCATCGTAAAACCCCCTTTGTTACAGCTTATGTACCCGTTCATTGGATCGAAATATCACGCATTCGTTTTACAATCTTTACGTATAGCCCGTAAACTAAGGACAGAGAAGGGGGAATGAACATGACAATTGGATTTATTGGTGCAGGAAATGTGGGGACATCGCTCGGGCGTTATTTCATCACGCAGGGGGAAGCGGTTGCGGGTTACGCAAGTCGCACATTCGAGCATGCGCAGGAAAGTGCGATGCTGACGAATACAGACGCCTTTGCCTCGACTGAGGAGCTTGTAGCGGCCTGTGATTGGCTATTTTTAACGGTGTCAGACAGTGCGATTGCCACTGTATTTCAAGAAATTGAGCCGCTGCTACGACCAGGGATGATTATTTTTCATTGCTCGGGTGCCGCATCGGCTCAAATAATGGCGATGAATGACACGCGCTCGTACGCTGTTGTGTCATTGCATCCGATTTCAGCGTTTCCAGCAAAAACGACCGCACTTGATACATCTGTTATTTTTACGTTAGAAGGTGACAGCCAAGCTTGCGAAGATGTACAGCAAAAGATTATGTGCTGGGGGAATGAGGCACCGATTATTGACGCACCGCAAAAGGCGCTTTACCATGCGGCCTGTGTGACATGTAGCAATCTTGTGAATGGCCTTGTGCATACGAGCCAGCAGCTTTTCGGTGAGGCAGGATTTTCCGGGGACATTGCACAGCAAGCCTTCCGTCAATTATTTTTACAAAATGCTCAAAATATTTATGACAAGGGGCCAATAGCCGCACTGACAGGTCCTATTGAGCGCGGCGATCAGACGACAGTAGACAAGCATCTAGCGGTTATACCAAAAAAATATCAAAACACCTATCGAGTCATGTCAAAATCTGTACTAGAGGTAGCGAAATTAAAGCATCCATCACGTAACTATGAGGCACTCAGTCGTTCACTTGAAATGAACGAAAAGCCCAACTAGCGTGTTTTGGATACGACATAATTGAAAATATGTGCCAGTTCCACAAATGATTATCCTTTTTAAGCACATACAGCAAGTAATTATGAAAAAACTGACATTTATTGAAAAAACACATAGCAAAAAAGGGACTAAAACGGCTTAAAATCAGCTAAAATGGGTTAGAAATAAGCCTCTGACGGGTGTTTTTGAATCGCTTTTAATCGCCTAACGAAAATCGTTGAGCTGCTGGCATGACATTTATTAAAAAAGGGTGTTTGGGTGTTTCAACTGCCCATTTCTGTCCCGAAATCGACCGTTTCAGGACCAAAAAGGACCGTTTTCAGCCGTTTTTGGGAAGCGTTTTGTTAAAAACCGCGTTGTCAATGCGCAAATCATTCGCATGAAAATGGCATTTTTCTTGTATTTAGCATGATGTAATCATATTGTTACTAGCACGCTAGGCCATTTTACAGCGTGCTGACGCTTATCAAAAAATAAGTCGTATCTAAAACACGCTTCCTGAGGTAATCAACGATTTCAAATCAATTATTTCAAATGAATGAATGCTAATAAGCAATAAAAATATTCCTCGCCAGTCTATAAAATAAAAATAAAACACGACATCTTACATACGATGTCGTGTTTTATTACGCATTTTTAAAGAAAGCCAGACTACAGGCAAAAAGAAAATCGCTGTCGCCGCAATGCCATGTGTAACAGATGTATAAAGGGCAATGAAGCCAATAAGAGGACCGCCTGCAATTTGACCAAGCGCATCCACTTGTCCAAACATTGACAAAGTAGTAGCGCGTCCATTTGCAGGTAGACGTGTATTAATCATCACTGCAAGTAAAGGTTCATTCGTTTCTCGTAATGCAGAAATCAACCAGTAAAATAGAACAGCTAGAAGGAAATTACCACTATAGGCAAAGCCAATTAAGCATAGTACTAACAGGCTGTTTAGTAGCCCGAGCAATCGCGCATAATCCTTTTTAACATACAGTTCAATCCACTTTAATAATACGATATTGAGAATGTATGCTACGGCAAAAAGGGCACCAAACCAGTAAATCGCCTTTTCCTCATCAAGGTGAAACCCCTCAATAAAATGAGCACCTGATAATCGGTCGAAGCCTTCACTCGCAAGGCCAATAAACAAGGTGATCCAAACAATTGAGCGAAGTGTAGTTTGCTGTTTGATTTGCGCCCAGCCTTCTAGTAAAGTCGATTTCATTTGAGAGAAAGGGGATACTTGCTTGATCGAAACAGGTATATAGTTTGTTTCTGGTACAATGCATAAAGAAATGATGGCAATGAGTAATAAAAAAGCACCTGCTAGGATAATCGCAAGTTGCACAGATAAAAATAGCGCTAATACGACACTCATTATAATACCTAAAAAGCTACCAATTGACCGCCACTGAGCACCTTTTAAAAAAACACGTTCAAGCGCTTGGTTTTCTAATTCGTCTGCAATCCAAGCCTCTTCTGATCCGCTAATAAATGTCCAGCCAATACCCCATAGCATGGATGCAAGCGCAATCGCCCAAAATTCGGGGGTACTGCCTTCTAATAAATGCGCGCTACCAATTATTACAGTACCGAGTATAAATGATTTTTTACGGCCAAAAAAATCAGCAAATAGCCCAGTTGGTATTTCACAAATAAAGACAGTTAATTCTAAAATGGTGCCAATTAATACGAGCTCTAATGCGTTTAATTGTGCAACGGATACATAGTAAATGGCGCTGATTGTAAAAACAATGTGAATGCTAAACGAGCGCGAGGATGTTAAAAAATAATAAATGGTTGTTAACTTCAAAAGAGACCCCTCCGATTTAGATGAGGGCGCTTTTTTCTAAGAATTGCTACCCTCCAATTGATGATCGATGTTCTGGTCGTATTGCTGCATATAATCACTCCTAAGAAAATAGTTCCCTCCACTATACAGGGAATAATTGGAAAGATAAAGCTTTATTTTGTACAACAAAGGAAGCCTACCAATATAATGGAAAATAGCTACTAGAAAGGGTGATGGAAAATGCCAAAAACAACAGTCGAAAATTTAAAACGAGCAATACAGCAAAAACTACAGCAAGCAGATGTATTAGAGGAGCATGCAGAAATTGTCGCGGATGTATTAGCCTTTGCGGAAACACGCGGGGTGCAGTCACATGGTGTCATTCGCCTCCCGATTTATTTACGCCGCGTGGCACAAGGACATATTAATATTCGCCCTGACATTGCGATCACCCAGCTAAATGAGGCCGTTTGTAAGGTGGATGGTGATTTTGGATTTGGGCATGTCGTGGCGAAAAAGGCAACGGATGAGGCCATTGCCTTAGCGAAAAAATCAGGCATTGGCCTAGCGGTTGTATCCAATTCGACGCATTGCGGAGCTGTCGGCTATTATGCACATGAAGCGGCAAAAGAGGGAATGATTACGCTGCTACTAACGCAAGCGGATGCGTTAGTAGCACCATTTGGCGGTCGGGATGCTTACTTAGGTGTTAATCCAATTACATATGGTGTGCCAAATGAAGAAGAGCCGATTGTGCTCGATATGTCGACGAGTAATGCAGCATTTGGGAAGGTGTTACTCGCACGCGAGCAAAATACTGAAATTCCTACGGATTGGGGCCTTGATGCAGAGGGTAATCCAACGACGAATCCACATGAGGTAAAAGCTCTGCAGCCAATTGCAGGGGCGAAGGGATCAGGACTAGCGCTGTTTGTTGATGTGGTGGCGGGGCTTTTACCAGGCGGCAATGAGACAATGTACAATGATTTATCGCAAAAGCGTCATTTAGGGCAATTTATTATTGCGATTAATCCAGCGCTCTTTATGCAACCAGAGGCTTTTGCAAAGGGTGTGCAAAATATGGTTGATGGGCTACATGAGGCAGTGCCAGCACCCGGCTTTGATAAGGTACAGCTGCCAGGAGAGCGCTCTGCTCAAAAGGCGAAAAAGGCGCAGGAAACAGGGGTTGAACTGTCGGAGAATGCGTATGACTTACTAAAGGAGCTATTAGAATAATGTATGAACAGGATGACTTACGAGAAGCAAAGCGACAAATTGATTCGACGCTGCATAAGCTACGTGAAACGGTCAAAACGTTAGAGGGAAAAGAGAATCCGTCGCGTTATAAATCACAGATTACGTTAGCGAAGCGCCGTATTAAAGCTTTTACAATTGCAGTAACGTTAATAGAGCAGCAATTAGAAAATGGAAAGAATGGGTAAATAAGCCCATTCTTTTTTATTTTGATGAAAGATGAAAAAGGGAATGGGATAATAGCATGAAGAGAACGGAGGAGAAGCTAGATGAAGAAAAAGATAATGGCTACGACACTAGCAGCCATTGTAATGGCGAGCACCATACAGGAATCACAACTTGCAGAGGCAGCAACGTACAAACTAAAAAATGGCGTGTTAATGAATAGTGCTACAGGTAAAGCAGCCGCTGGTTATGTGCTGTATAAAGGTAGATTATATAAAAATGGCAAATTGAATAAGGGCTATGTTGTGTATAGTGGGAAGCTTTACCGTCATAGTGTGCTGAATACAGGCTATAAAATTATGGGGACGGGCAATAAAATGAGGCTGTACGACAATGCGACACTGAAAAAAGGCAATAAAACAGCGCGAGATAAGACGTTATTATTCAAAAATGGCATACTGGCAAAGGGCTATGTGCAGACATCTACGAAGGAGCGACTTTATAAAGATGGCTTTTTAGCAAAAGGGACGACGATGTACCCACAAAAAGATGTTGCGACGGCTAAAAAATTGTATTTATATCAGGACGGCTATTTGTACAAAGGGCTGAAGCGCTATCGTTATTTAAATCAGTACACGTATTTATTTAATAACGGCTACCTTGATACAAAGGATTACCGCCTACATGACGATGTATTATTCCATGAGGGACGTAAGGTGCTGAAAAAGATGCTGTATCAGGGGAATTACTATGAGCGCGGCATACTCGCAACGGGTTATTATAAAGAGCTATTTTATATTAAAGGGATTCTTGCAAATGGGATGTATAATGGTGATGAATATAAGGACGGCAAACTACAGTTTACAGTCGATAGTATAGAGGCCATTGATCGTACCATTTTACGTGTGAAAGGGAAGGGCTTAACAGGTCTGCGCAAAGACGATGTAAAAGTAGATGGCACTGCATCAATTGGGCTATCGTATCCAGAGGACCGCGTAATGGAGGTTGATTTGGAAATGCCATTACCGCTGAATACACCGACTACAGTACGTATTGGGGACCAGATGTTTACGGTGAGCTATATAGCGGATATCCAGCGCTTTGGTCTATGGGAAGATACTTTTGCTGAAAATGAGCCTGTGACGCTACAGTTTAACGTAGAAAATACAATGCAAACAGTGGATATGTTAAAGCTACAAGGCTATGAGGTTACATTCGAGGCAGATGAGGCGATTTTTGAAGAGGGTACAACGTCTACAACAGGGAAATTACGTGGCGGTACTGGGACATCTTCTGTTAAAATTACGCTAAAAAATGCGGATAAAACGTATGAAAAAACGATACCGGTAACGTTCACTAAGCTTCAAGCAACAGAGGAGCAGGAGCCTTATACACTATCTGTGAAGCGTAAAGAGGGCTATAGTGCACTACAAAGTAATACATTAGTGATTGGTGAGCAAGGTTATATTTCCTCAGCTGCTTTTGGTGGAGGCCCGGGTCGTATTGATGGTTTTGGACTAGCGCTGACATCGTCAAATCCAGCTGTAGCGGCCATTGAGCAAAAGCCTGTAAAAGAAGGGCGTCTACCAACGGACCAAATTATTGCTAAAAAAGCAGGTAAGACAACCATTACGATTGCAACAAAAGGCTATAAGCAAGAGTTTGAGCTTACGGTTGTAAATGATGAGCGTAAGCTGACGACTGTGGACGCACCGAGTAAATACGAAGCGGTTGTTGGGAATGCGAATAAAGAAAAAATTCCGGTGACATTACTAGACCAATATGGTGATTTTATGGAGCTAGAAACGCCAATTCGCGTCGTCTACCCAGCGATTGTTGGGATGCCGGATGAAGGGAAGCTATATAATAGCTACGCACCATTAGAGTTTAATGTGAAGCAATCGGGGCAAGCCGGTGATATTTTGTATAAAGATGACGAGGGTAAAATTCTAGCAAAAACGACGGTAACGACGGAAGGACTTGCGACGAAGGAGCATCTTGTATTAGATCGTAAATCCGAAGAAACCCGGCATCATGTACAAATGTCGGCATTAACGCGCTTTGCTTTTGAGGATGCACGCGGGAAATATGCAGGTGGCGCGACTGTTGCGGATTTAAAAGGTTATCGTATTCAATATAATCCGGGAATGGTTATGATCAATGGGGTGAGTACGGGCGAATATGTTTTCACTGGAAATGAAGCGACACCAGATGTATCAATTGGTGGTAGACATGAGGGGCATACAACGCTGAATTTTTATAATCCACAAGGCGAAAAGGTGCTAACGACAACGTGGTATTTCTATGACGATCAGCCATCCATTATTCAGCTAACTACGCACGATATTGCGACGGTGAGAGCTCCGACGACGCTTGGCTTCCGTGATGTTCTTTATACGAGAGAAGAAGCTGGTAAGGATGACATCGTCGAAAAAATCACCTTATCGAGAGACAATGATTATCCTGTACGTAGTGCGAGCGAACGAAGAAGCTGGGTAGGGCAATACGACGAAGTAGATTCGCCTTATGTTAACTATGGTGATTTATATGTTGATTATGACAATGATGGACAATTTTCACCGTCAGACGAGCGTATAGCAGATCTTACAACAGAGGACGAAAAGAACTATGCGACGACTGGACGGATTGTAACGGAAAAAGGTCAAATTAAAATCAAGTATGGAAAAATCGTTTCAAAAGTAATTGATGTAGATTGAACTACCCCCACTTAGCCGTTCTTTGAATGCGCTTGAAGTGGGGGATTCCTACGAACAGTGCTTGCTTGTTCCAACAGCTCGAACAGTGGCTTCACTTCTTGAGTAGGCGAGCCCCGTAGTTCCTACGGTTGTTGGGTTAACAGTGTGAGCCCTTCGGCTAAAATATTCCGACTTGCGTTGATGTCCCTGTCTAGTACCGCCCCGCAAGATGGACAAACCCACTCGCGAATATCGAGGGACTTCTTGCCGTCTCGATGCCCACACACATGACAAAGCTGACTCGACGGATAGAAGCGTGAAATCTTTATGATTTTTCGGCCATACCATGTCGCCTTATACATCAGTTTTTGCACAAATGAAGACCACGAAACGTCACAAATCGCTTTTGCTAGTTTATGATTTTTCAACATGCCTTTGGTGTGTAAGTCTTCTAGACAAATAACATCATATTGGCGTATCAATTCCGTTGATAACTTATTCAAAAAGTCTTCCCGTTGAAACGCAACACGCTCACGCAAACGCGCGACTTTACGACGTTGCTTTTGGTAGTTCATGCAGTCACGTACATCACGTTTCTCTTTTTTTGCTTGTTCGTAGCGACGTGATAACTTGCGTTGTTCCCGCTTGAGCTGCTGCTCCATCTTCACCGTAAAGCGTTGGTTATCCACTTTACGTCCATTAGACAATATGGCGAAATCGGTGATGCCTAAATCAATGCCGACAGCTTGATTGGTTTTCGGTAACGGCTTAAAATCAGGCACTTCACATGTAATCGATACGTAAAAATGGCCACTCGCATTGTATTTAATGGTTGCGCGCAGTATACGGCCTTCTACTACACAAGTTTGTTTGAAATTCACAAGTCCAAGTTTCGGCAGTTTGATTCGTTTGCCGACAATCGCAATATTGTTATTTGTATTTTTGGTTGTATAGCTTTGTACGGGATTCTTTTTACTTTTGAAACGAGGGTATTTATTTTGTTTCTTAAAGAAACGATCAAAAGCAGCTAATAAGTGCTCGTAGGAGGCTTGTAATGCCACACTGTCTACATTGCGCAGCCAAGCCGTTTCATCTTGTTTCTTCATCTTCGTGAGGAGTTTAGACATCAAGCGACGATTTAAGCTTTTGCCATTTTCTTTATAGGAAGTGTTCCAAAGTTCAAGGAAATGATTGTAGACAAAACGACAATGACCATGTGTGTGATGGATGCGTGCTTGCTGCTCCTTATTTGGATATAATCTAAATTTGTAGGCTTTATTTTGTGACATGACATTCACCTCTTCCGCTCGTTAGTTTTTAATCGTTTCGATGGAAGTACCACCAGTAGAAATCCGACAGGCGTTTTTAGAGCAAAACAGTTCTAGTCTTTCCATACCCTTTTTCAATCAATAGCAAGCCCTATTAACGAGTATTTTAACGAGCATCTCTTGAAACGTACTATTCGTCAAAAGCATAGCATGCATCGCCCACCTACTCACTTCGCTCCTTGAGGTGGGCGTCTTCTGCTACAGACATGATAAAAATAAGATTGTCCCTGAATTTTCTTATATGAGCATTCAGGGGCTCTTTTTTGTTAGGAAAGGCTTTATACTAATCTATTTTTGCGATAAGGGACTTTCGTTGTTTTAATTTTTTTATTTAAATTAATAAAAAAATATCAAAATATGTTTAGAATAATCAGAAAACTGGTATAAAAGGTAATGTAAAGAATGGAAAGGAGGGGTTACGATGGATTTAATTTCAGGATTATTAGCAACGATTTTAGGAATCTTAGGTAAATTATTAGGTGGTTTATAAGAAGTAATGAATAATAGGTGTGGAATTCAAAAAAAGTAGGCATTGCGTTTGAGCGCAGTGCCTACTTTTTTTAGCTTATGAAAGAATGTTTTTTTCCTTCGCCTCTTTTAACCACATTGGGAATTCATCAAGTAGCTGGTCATACAATTCCTCATCACTTACCGCTTCCATTGCCTGTAGGTGGAAGAAGTTCGCATTATCCACAACGCGGCCCTCCATCGTATCGAGCTTTTGAAGTGTATCAAAGTTGCCATTGCCAATACCGATAAATTGCCAAAAAATTGGCTTGTCTGAAGAGGACATAATGAATTTTTTAATGCCTGCTTTGCAGCCACCATCATTTAAAAAGACGATAAAGGCCGGTGTATCCTCAGGTTCTTCTTTTAAATATTTTGTCATAACATCCTTCATTACTTGCGGCTCATCATTACGTCCAAATTTATGAACGTTGTCATTCGTGAGTACAGCCTTGTCGATATAGCCAGAGAGCTCATTTTCTGTAACAGCTGGTAGACGAGAAAATTCATTATCGTAAATCCATACATCCATCGCCCCGTCATCGTCAAATTGACTAGCGACCGCAAGCACGCGCTCAACCGCCTCCTGTACGACACCTTCCTTATACAATTTACGCATAGAGCCTGAAATGTCTAAAACAAGACCTACGCGTGCCGTTACGCCAGTAAGCTTTTTCTTTTCTAAAACAATTTTTGCAGTTTGCTTCTTTAATGAAATTGATGACATGTTAAAACTCCCTTCTCATGTGATACTAGCTTATTTCTACATGCAGACATAATGTTCCTTTAAAATGTATGATATAATGACAATATATTCCATAAATATACCGGTGAGGAGGAACTACTATGTGGCAACAGCAGATAATTGAAACAAATCGAGGTATGTTTGAGGTATTTGTGGCAGGTGAGGGTGAACCACTATGTGTAACACATTTATATAGTGAATTTAATGAAAAAGGAAATCTTTTTGCGAATCAATTTGTAGCAACGCATCGCGTGTATTTAGTGAATTTACGAGGCTGTGGACAATCGACGGATGATACAGCCATTGCTTCTTATAGTATGGTGGATAGTGTGCGCGACTTAGAGGCAATTCGTGAGGCACTGGGTCTAGCAAAATGGGCATTTGCTGGACATTCAACGGGTGGGATGCTGGCGCTCGTTTATGCGATACAAGCATCTAGCTCATTGTCGTTTATCGTGGCAGGTGGTCTTTGTGCCTCAAATGATTATATGAAAAATCCAGCAAGTATTTACTGTAAGGACAATCTACATAATGCGCGTCTTCGCGAAATTTTGGCGATGCTCGCAAACCCAGCTTCTACAGCTGAAGAACGTCAGGCCGGCTCAAAGGAATGGTCACTTATGTCGCTGTATGAGGCGAGCAGCTATGACAAGCTGATTAGTCGTCCAAATAGCGGTAAAACGGTATCGAAAAGATTGGATTATTTCTCATATGAAGAGCTGCCAACCTTTGATGTACGCCAGCAGCTAAGGGATGTCACGATTCCAGCCTTTATTTACGGTGGGAAATACGATGCACAATGTCCGTATGAATATGCAGTCGAAGCGGCGGCGCTACTCGGCAACGCAACACTTACGACCTTTTCAAGAAGTAATCATTTCCCATTTGTTGAGGAAGAACAGGCATTTGAGCAGTTTGTCGAAAAAATGATACAGCAGAAGGTGAAGAATCGATGAAGCAGGTGGGTTGGGGTACACTGTCACTTACTTTTGTAATCCTTAGTAAAATCTATGGTTATGAATTAGTGCCACGTGTAGGCTCAATTTATGATACGAAACACACAATTACTACTGAAGTGACTATGAATTAATCTTTTGGAGTTCCTAATATTAGGAACTCTTTTTTTGTTGAAAATTTATTACTATCCATTTATAAGTGCTATACAATATATGTTAAATATCCGATAATGAACATGAAAGAAGTAACATTATTACTATAATTCAACAAAAAGGAGATAAGATTTATGGTTAATTTCGATCGAAATTGGGGAACACAATCACAAAGACAACATTTTTTACCTAAAACATACTTAAAGCCCTGGGGTAGAAATATCTCAAGCGATGGAAGGCATATAAGAGTTTATTTTATTGACAAAGAAGAGTCTATACAACCCGAAAAAGAATCACGTTATGTAAGAAACACTGCAACAGCCAATGAGTTCATTGTTCCTAATTTTTATTCTAGAAATATTAGAATACCCTTTCAAGAAGAAGCTGATTTGGATTTTTTATTAGAACCCATCCTTAAAAAAAATTACAGTGTATTTTTAGATGAGAAAAAATTGGAATCGAAACGTGATTTGACAGGTTTGTTTCACTATTACAATGAATGGGAAATTTATAATCCGGCAGGTATATTAATTTCAAGTGAAGAAAAAAATTCTCTTGAAGAAGAAATATTATCGAAAGAAATACGAAATTTAGAAGCGGCTTGGGATAGGATGTATGAAAATAGCTGGAATAGAATTAGAGACGAAATCATTGATTTAGCCTATGCTAGTAAGGGCCAAGATATAATACAAGATAAAAACCGATTAGAATTGATCGAATTTATGGTTTCAATTGATTGGCGAACAGTAAAAGGAAACGAAATGTTCAATAATGTATTTAATGGTTTGTTTCCAAAAATAGAAAAGTGTTTTGATTTCGAAATAGACAATGATTTACCCTTAGAAAAACGTGCATATCCATTTTTGGATACAGAGAAAGAAAATTATCGTCATAGTGTTCGTTTATCCTTATTTCATAAATTTTTCAACAAAACTGGAGCAATGTATCAATACGCTCAAGAAATCAAAGATACTATGGTAATTGAATTACTAATTCCGGAAGATGGAGCCGAATTCATTACATCTGACAATCCAATTGAATTCCATAAGAACATACACGAGAAAATAGACTATATCTTTCCGATTAGTCCAAAACTAGCATGTGCTGTACGAAAAAACACTAAAATGGAATATAATAACTTTTATATATTAACTGAGATAACTAAAGAAGAAGTATATGCATACAATAAGCAAATAAAAGAATCCGCTTCAAAAGGCTACATAGTACAAGAGTTAGACCAAGAAAAGTATTTTGGCGCAGAGTAAAAGGCACGATTCTTATAATGAGCAATAGGCATAAAATTAACCACATAATACCAATAAAAAAGAGTTACCCATAACTAGGGGCAACTCTTTTTTATTCTTCACCAGTAAAATAATCATCGTCTATTGATTGGATAATTATTTTTTTACGGATTTTAACGCCAATTTTATGACGAATAAGTAGTTTAGCCAAACGTTCGCCATCAATTAATTCAATATGCTTTTCTTTTAACTTATTAATATAATTGGTAGCTTCGCGAGAATATGAAGACGTTGTGATAATAATGCCTTTCTTTGAACCCTCAGAATCTAATGTACCTGAAAAATCTCTCACTTCTGACGCGCTAACTTTACGTGATTTTTTATAACGTTTTGATTGAATATAGATACGATCAAATCCAAATTCATCACCTAGCACCATACCATCAAAGCCACCATCTCTTGTACGTTGTGTTACTTCACCTTTACCGTAACCCATAGATTCCAGTAATTCTACGACTATAACTTCCAAGCGGCGCCAGTGTATTGTTTGAATGACATTTAATAAATCATTAACGAGCTGGTGTTGAATTTCCTTCACATTTTCTTCAACAGTATCGAATGGGTCAACGAAAGTATCTAATTCTTCAATTTCTTCGTCAATATCATCTTCATCTTCGCTCAGTAACTCTAGCCCGGTATCTGTTATTTGATAAGTATACTTAGTTGTCTCTACAATGTATGCTTTGTTTTTTAGCGAACCACGAGCCGAGCGCAGCCTAGAAACAAATACAAATTCTTTATTCGCTTCGTCCTTCATACTTTGTAATTCTTCTGATAGTTGTAAATAAACAGCCACCCGATCCGTAATTTCTGTTGTTTTACATGGTTGCTTATCTTTAAGCACTTCTAGTATTGCAAGCATTAGTTCTGAGCGTGGAGGAATTTCATCACTTAACCCCTTGTCATAGTTAGTTACAGAGGTGCGAGCGCGTTTATTTTTTAGTTTAAGTGTACTGAATGTTGCTAATGTCAGTCCCTTATTTGCAGTTAATATCTCTTTTACATCGTCCTTTGCATAACCCAAATCATTGATTTTACGAATCAACATTAATGTATCTACGGCCTCTTCATTAAAATATTTCACATTTGCTCGGACTTCATATTGGAAAAATTCATCAAATGATTTTATCCAGCTACGCCCCCTAGCTTCACTCCATCCAACCGTACTCGAAAGGGCTGATTGTGAGAGAGAATTACTTAGCGTGCGATAGGGTGTATTATCTAAATCTATTGAAAATATGTTATCAACGCTTTCCAATATCTCTAAAATTTCAACTTTCGAATACCCACGATTTTTAATATCCATAATTATTTTTAAACTATCATAGGATTCTTCGGTAAATAGCTTATTCCCTTTAAGAATTGTATACGGTATGTAGTCACTGAAAAATTTAATCAATTTACGACCAGATGATTCGGATAAACCAAATCTATTAGATAATGCAATTTGCGTCATATACTTAGGATTTATTGAAGAAAGATTTACAACCAATCAAAACACCTCATTTTGTAATTTTTATAGTAAATAAAAACTAATTAATATACTTTAACAGTATCATAATGACCTATTTTTACAAAGGGTGCAAATAGAATTTTCAACGTGAATCATTCATATTTCGACTTTTTATACAAGTTACTATTAGAATTCGAGAGAATTTCGAGGAAACTATTTTAAATTTCTCAATATCGAAGAAGTGAAATCGAGTATGAAGTAACAGCATCGAATATTTTAAAAGGGAATGTTACAAATCTTTTGTTTACTAATTAAGGTGGACATATCGAAAAAGGCGAGACAGCAGAAGCATGTTTTAAACGGGAAGCCTTTGAAGAGGCCTATGTCGAGGGTGACTGCACACTGCTAGGTGCGATTACTGTCGATCATCATGATAACCCTGCTTGGACAGAACATAGCCTCTATCCAAAAGTCGGCTATCAAGTATTTTACAAAATGAAAATTACACATTTCTTACCTTTTGAAGGGCAGTTTGAATCATCACAGCGCAAGCTCATTCATCGAGCAGATGTTTCACTGTATTATTCAGGATGGAATGAGGTTTACGAGGCGATAATGGACAGTATAGAGTAAAAAAGAGACAAACGTTTTTAGCGTTTGTCTCTTTTTAGATGGCTCAATCCTCCGTAATCCGCTGAATTAGATTCAAAAGGGTTCTACCAGCCGGTTTATGCATTTATTAGCACAATTGATGGTGAAAAGAATATTATTTATATTCCAGGCATAGATGCTTAAAATGAACGCGTAGCTACATCGACTAGCTATGCGTTTTTTTTAAAGAAGCAGGTGGGAACGAAGTCAGCTTAAAACAGTCTATATGAAAGTAACTTCATCTTTTATATAAGGGAGGCATTTTATATGACGGATAAAATAGCTAAGAAAAGTAGGAAACGAAAAAAAATAATAAAAATCTCAGCACTTATCGGTTTCTTATTGATAGGAATGATTGGATATGGCGTGTACTGGGCTTTTTTTGATATGAATCGGTTACCGGTAGGCGAGTATGTGACAGAAAAAACGTCTCCAGATGGCACCTATACAATCAAAGCTTACCGAACGAATGCGGGTGCGACGACTTCCTATTCGATAAGAGGAGAGCTGACTTTTAATAACAGTACGCAAAAAACAAAAAATATTTACTGGAATAATCGTGAAGATACCGCCAAAATCAACTGGCTTAGCAATGATAAGGTCGTAATAAATGGTCATACACTCGAAGTGCCGAATGAAAAATATGATTTTCGACAATAGGCTCTGACTATATGTATCATACAAATTGTAAGCGATAATTGTTGGCAACCGACGAAAGATGGAAGCGATATATTCATACATTATATTTAATGCGATTTTGAGTATGGTATTTTTTTCTATACTTATGCCACCGGTTTCATCAATTATAGGGATCTTCATAAATAATGTATGACGACATGTAACACTCAAAAAGCTTCGAAAAGTTGGTTACTCAACATTTCGGAGTTTTTTTTATATTCCTTTTAGTATACTAAAAGGAATATTTTGGTTAGAATTATAATGGCGTGTAATGAAAAATACTTATTTGGAGTTGATTGTCGACATGAAACGATTAATACCAATGACTGAAGCAGATTATGACGTATACATAGAAGATAAAATAAAAAGATATGCGCATACACTTGAAGAAAATACGTTTGAAGTTATAAATGACTCCGCATTTTTACGAGCACAACAGGCAATTAGCGGCTATTTACCACATGGATTTAATACAAAAAATCATGAATTTTACCATATTATAGAAAATGGTAAAGTCGCTGGCTATGTATGGTTAAAAGTAGTGAACGAAAATAAAAGTGCATTTTTATACGAAATCTATCTTAATGAAGATATCCGTTCAAAAGGCCTCGGTAAAGAAATGATGACTGAATTGGAATCTCTTTTGATAAGTCGAGAAATTCTATTCTTTAAGCTACATGTCTTCGGAAGCAATGAACAAGCAATCCGGTTATATCATCATTTGGGTTTTCAGATTGCCGGAATCAATATGTATAAGCACCTAAGTCAATAACAGGCGTTTGTAGTGGGAATACTATAGCTTGGGAATTTGTTTTAAAAGAAGTTTCTCGATTTTGCTGATAATGATTTCATAGGGGGTTTTACAATAAATAAATTAAAAACGATTGTAATATGTGTAACGGTTCTATTAGTTATGATCATCTCGTTTACCTTTTTTGAATACATACTTTTAAAGATTCTTGGCTTACAATATGACACGATGGGTTCCTTACTATTTTTCTTTGTCATCTATACATTTCTCGAAATACCACTTTCACTTATTACGAGAGCAATACCTAGAGCCTTAAAATCTACAGGCATTCTTAAGACAAGTAAAGGCTTAGTACCAATTATTTTAAATACAGGATTTACTTTTATTCTTATTAAATTGATTGATACCTTTATGGATAGCATTGCTATTTCTTGGAAAGGTGCTATGCTTTTTGCTTTGATTACAGCGTTGACTCATTGGTTATTGGAAGAAAAAAGTGAAGAACCACCAATGGCTGATAGTGAAGAATTTAAGCGAATAGAAGAAAAAATCATTTCTAAAAAATAATGGGTTTTCTAAAGGAGCACTACGTATGAAACTCTCTGACTTTCAAAGTAAGTTATCTGTTCTAAATGATTTGCTTTATTTTGATGAAAATGACTATTTAAGAGAAAAAACAACTGATGTAGCAAAGCTTAAAAAAATTATCGTAGATGCAAAACATTTATTAAGCGAAAATAAAGAACACACATATTATCTTTGTGGAATAATAGGCAATTTATACAGAATTTGTGAAGAACCTCAAAAAGCTTTTGATTATTTACATGAATGTTTGGATATTTCATTAGTAGAAGGCGATATAAAGAAAGAAATTGTGAGTTTAATACGACTTGGTGAAGCCTTGAAATATGATAGCCAGCCGCAAAAGGCACTAACATTATTTAATCGTGCTTATACAAAATGCTGTGAGAATCAGGTTGAGTTATATGCAGATTTTGCCTTGCAGCATAAAGGGAAATGCTTGATGGAATTAGGTGAATTAGAAGAGGCTGAAAGATGTTTTACTCAATCATTAAAATTACGCCAACAAAAGGCTAACCCATCACTAATAAAATCAACTAAATTAGCACTAGAACTCGTCAGAAATTTAAACCAGACATAGTTAATAATCTATTTGGAAATTCAGTAGCTAAGATGACTATCGTTTTAGCTTTTTTTATTTTCAATTATTTTGTAACGAATTGTTTATTCATTAGTCTTATGTAAGAAGGGAGGTAAAAAAATGAATTTTGAGCAGATTTATCGTTTATATTTCCGAGATGTCTATGCATTTATGTTATCGCTTAGTCGTAACGAAACCATTGCTGAGGAAATTACGCAACAAACATTTTTCAAAGCACTTCAAAATATTGATCAATATAAACAGAAATGTAAGATGAGTGTCTGGCTTTGCCAAATTGCTAAAAATACATATTTTACATATCTTGAAAAACAAAAGCGATTGCATCCGGAGTTAGAGGAGCGCCAAGATGATAAATCTGTAGAGCAAGACCTGATGAAAAAAGAAAATGCCTTTTACTTACACCAACTGCTACATGACTTAGAAGAGCCATATAAGGAAGTATTTACATTGCGTATTTTTGGCGAGTTACCTTTTTTACAAATTGGTCTTTTATTTGGAAAAACAGAGAGTTGGGCACGGGTCACTTTTTATCGAGCTAAGAAAAAAATACAATTAATGAGTAAGGAGGAGCAACTATGAAAGAAATTCATTGTGACGTCATTCAAGATTTATTGCCGTTATATTATGATGATGTATGTAGTAAGGAAACAGAGATTTTAATAGAGAAACATCTTGCCAGTTGTCCGGTGTGTCAGAAAGAATTAGAAAATATGCAGGATACAACTGAAATTCTACATGTAGAAATGGAGTCTCGTAAGCAGGATGAGAAAATGATGAGAAAAATGGCTTCTTCTATACAGAAAATGAAAAAAAAATCGACGTATAAAGGAATGGGCTTTGCCGCATTGATTTGTTTAGTTTTATTTGGTGCGTATTATTCTTTAGTTGAGTGGGATATTCAGCAGGTGCAAAGCAGTCATTTTACTATTTCAAATGTTGCCCAATTGGAAAATGGTACGATTACGTATAATGTGAATTTTTTAGATGACTATGATGTGATGAGAGTAAAGTATTCGTCAGATGAAAAAGGAAATTTTTATATGACGCCACTACGACCAATTATAAAAATGAAAAAACAGCATCCAATTGGAGACGGTCATGAAGAATTTAATCTTGAAAACATGTCTAATGGTAAAGAGATTAAAGCCTTATACTATGGTTCGCCTGATGATGCTGTATTGATTTGGAAAAAAGGCATGCAGCTACCTGAGTGATTGTAAAATATTAAGTAAGTTTTTTAAGAGATATAAAATGAAGGATTCTGTTCCATACAATGTATCATTTATTTGTTATAATGGGATAAATAGTAA
Organism: Candidatus Kurthia intestinigallinarum; assembly: GCF_003991225.1. Classification (GTDB taxonomy): domain Bacteria; phylum Bacillota; class Bacilli; order Bacillales_A; family Planococcaceae; genus Kurthia; species Kurthia populi. The sequence goes on along the minus strand of NZ_JTFC01000029.1, from coordinate 47,138 downwards.
ATTTGAGGTGGGGTTCTCTTGAAGAAAAAAACGATTTTTATAGTAAGTGCAGTGTTATTAATTATAGCTAGTATCAGTGTATTTAGTATTGTACAAAACCAGAAGAAAGCAGAAGCAAAAGAAATTGTTGAACAATCCATTGAGAATTATTTGTATAAGGAAAAAAAGTATAGTAACGATGATATTGCGAATGTGAAATTATTGTACAGTGGAAAAATGGATGAAAAAGGGGACTATTATAAATACACAGCCTCTGTTTACTACAAAGATGAGCCTGATAATGAATACCTTTATTACATTCGTAAAAAAGATCATAAAGCAGATTTCATCTCAATCGGCGATGAAGGAGATATTCAACCTTCTCATGAAAAAATCGACGAATAAATCGATTATAAAATTCAGTAGCTAAGACGACTATCGTTTTAGCTTTTTTTAAATTTTCTATATAAGCATTTACTTATGTAAAAACGAGTGCTATATTAAATAAGCAAATACTTATATATAGGAATGGAGGAAGCTTTGTTGAATGAATTGGAGCAAGTATTAAAAGCAATGGCGGATAAAAATCGTTTAACTTTACTAGCTTGTATGAAAAACGGCGAAGTGTGTGTCTGTGATTTTGTCGATGTATTGAAAATTTCACAGCCAGCAGTTAGTCAGCAGCTTAAAAAGCTAAAAGATGCAGGGATTATTAAAGAGCGGAAAGATGGTACGTGGAAATATTATCGTATAGCAGAAGAGATATCACCGGTTGTAAGAGCCGTTATTGATACACTTGAAGCAGACAATACGTGTCATTGTGGTGGCAATTCATGTTCTTGTTAGCGAGTCTTTTATTTATCATTACCTTACTTTTTGTTATTTGGCAGCCGCGTGGATTAAATATTGGCTGGTCGGCAATGGCTGGAGCAGTAATTGCGTTGTTACTAGGCATTGTTGATTTTTCGGATGTAGGAACGGTTATTGGTATTACATGGAATGCTACTTTATCCTTTATTGCAATCATTTTGATTTCCTTAATTTTAGATGAAATTGGCCTGTTTGAATGGGCGTCATTACATATGGCACGTATCGCAAAAGGAAATGGCCTCAAAATGTTCATCTATATTAGCTTATTAGGTGCAGGGGTTGCAGCTTTATTTGCGAATGATGGAGCGGCCTTAATTTTGACGCCGATTGTCCTAGCGATGGTACGGAATCTTAAATTTAGTGAAAAAATGATTTTCCCATTTATTATGGCGAGTGGGTTTATCGCAGATACAACGAGCTTACCGTTTATCGTAAGTAATTTAGTAAATATTGTTTCCGCTGATTTCTTTAGCATCGGCTTTGTAGAATATGCTTCGCGAATGATTATTCCGAATCTATTTTCTTTAGCCGCGACAATTATTGTCCTTATGCTGTATTTTAGAAAAACTATTCCGAAAACCTTTGATGAAACGATGCTAAGAGAGCCGAAGCTAGCGATTAAGGATAGAAAGCTATTTCATATTTCATGGGGGATTTTAGCGATTTTAGTCGTTGGTTATTTCACAAGTGAATGGCTTCAGGTGCCCGTGTCTCTGATTGCGGGTCTTATTGCGATTTTCTTTTTAATTATGGCAAGACAAAGCAAGGTTGTAAATACGAAGGCGGTTATAAAAGGGGCTCCTTGGAACATCGTTTTCTTCTCGATCGGTATGTATGTCGTCGTATATGGCTTAGGAAATGCAGGGTTAACAATTCAACTGGCGCATGTTATTGAATGGACAGCTGAACAAGGGTTATTGATTGCTACAGTAGGTATGGGCTTTATTGCGGCCTTTCTGTCATCGATTATGAATAATATGCCAACTGTTATGATTAATGCATTGGCCATCGCGGAAACAGCAACAGATGGTACAGTGCGAGAAGCATTAATTTATGCGAATATTATCGGCTCAGATTTAGGACCGAAAATTACCCCAATTGGATCGCTGGCTACTTTAGTTTGGCTTTATGTGCTTTCAACGAAGGGTATCAAAATCTCCTGGGGGACTTATTTTAAAACAGGGATTTTACTAACGGTGCCGATTTTACTCGTGACATTACTTGGACTATATGTAACATTACAAATTTTCTAGGAGCGTGTAGAAGTGAATAAAAAAACAATTTACTTTTTATGTACAGGGAACTCATGTCGTTCTCAAATGGCGGAAGGCTTCGCAAAAAAATATTTGTCATCTTGGCAAGTCGAGAGTGCGGGCATTGAGGCACATGGATTAAATCCGAATGCAGTGAAAGTAATGGCTGAGGTTGGTATTGATATTTCGAACCAAACATCGAATATGATTGATTCGAACAAGTTGAATCAGGCGACTCTTGTTGTGACATTATGCAGTGATGCGGCAGATAAATGCCCTGTAATACCATCGCATGTAAAACGTGCACATTGGGGATTTGATGATCCAGCAAAAGCACAGGGAACAGAAGCGGAAAAATGGCTTGTTTTTCAACAAGTTCGCGATGCTATTGAAGCAAAAATTCAAGCATTTGCATCAGAAAATAACTAATACGTATTCAAACGCGTGGTGCTAAAAATAAATAAGCGTATCCATGCGTTAAGAAATGGGGAAGTAAGATGGAATTACCAATTTTAAATAATCAAGCGTGCTGTACACCTGGCACGAGTTGCTGTGAAATGAAATACCCTGTAGCAATTCTAGGGGCGGGCCCTATTGGTTTAGCTGCAGCAGCGCATTTACAGACATATAATGTACCGTTCATTCTATTAGAAAAAGGAGATGTCGCTGCCAATGTAGCCACTTGGGAGCATGTGCGCCTATTTTCACCGTGGGAATACAATGTAGATAATGCCGCTAGAAAGTTATTAGAGGAGACGGGCTGGACGATGCCTGACCCTCAAGCTATTCCTACAGGCGCCGCATTACGACATGACTATTTAATACCCTTAAGTGAACAATTTAAAGGCCGTCTTTATACAAATGAAGAAGTCATCGCCATTACAAAACTAGACGCAGATAAAATGAAATCGGCAAATCGTGAGGCGAAGCCATTTCTAATCTTTACGAAAAATAATCAAGCAACGAAAACATATAAGGCAAGTGCGATTATCGATGCTACCGGAACATGGGGACACGCTAACCCAGCCGCAAGTCATGGTGTTTTTTTACCGTCTGAACGCAAGCTAAGCGAAAAAATAACTTATCAAATTCCTAATGTAGTGGTACAGTCGATGCGCTATGCAAATAAGAAGGTAGCCGTTATTGGGAGTGGTCACTCCGCGATAAACTCCCTTTTACAATTAGTAAAGTTAAAAGAGAATTACCCACAGACAGAAATTACGTGGATTCTTCGAAAAAATCAAGTAGAAGAAGCTCTTGGTGGAGGCGTGGATGATGAACTAGCTGCACGTGGTGAGTTAGGGTTGAAAATAAAAGAAATTCTTTCAAATGGTTCTATCCAAGTAAAAACACTTTTTACGTTCAAACGATTTTAGAAAAAGAAGAAGGTGTTGTATTAAAAGGGACAGAGCAAAAAATAGGGCCTTTTGATGAATTAATTGTGAATACGGGGAATCGACCAGATTTTTCATTCCATGAAGAGCTCCGTTATACAACAGACCCTGTGACAGAAGCAGTACCCGCCTTGGCCGATTTAATTGATCCAAATCACCATAGCTGTGGTAGTGTACCTGCTCATGGTGAAAAGGAATTACGACAACCCGAACCTAATTTTTATATTGTCGGCTCTAAGTCATATGGCCGAGCACCTACATTTTTAATGGCTACAGGGTATGAGCAGGTCCGTTCAATTGCCGCTTCGATTGCAGGTGATACAGAAGCTGCTTTAAATGTGCAACTGTCACTACCTGAAACAGGCGTTTGTCATACAGGCATTGGTGGCGGAGGGTGCTGCCAGTAACTATCTATTTTTTTGTTTCGTATAATTGAGAAAAGCAGCTAATCAGCTGCTTTTTTTAATTCCATCTAATTAGCGCCAAATATTGACGAAAATTGTGTCGGTTTTTGTGACTGGTTCAAAATTTGATGAAGGCTCTTCTGCTTGAAGACTCATTGTAAAAAATGTACCAACTACGGCAAGAGCTACAAGAATATAGGTTATTTTTTTCTTCATGGAAAATCCATCCCTTTCTGTTTTAGGGTCTACTACAAATAGTAGCATACGTACGACGAAAAAAACGATTTTTGTTATTTTTACCCATTTTTTCTACCGAAATAGAAAAAATTTCTATACAATAAATAGAAAGGGGGAATTTATATGTGGCAGCAGCAGATGATTACTACGCAAAGAGGGCAGTTTGAATATTTTGTGAAAGGTGAAGGGGAGCCGCTAGCGATTACCCACTTTTACTCAGCTTTTAATGAAATCGGCAATTGGTTTGCGGAGCCATTTACCGCACATTATCAGGTGTTTTTAATCAATGTGCGAGGTGCCGGGAATTCCGTACCTCTCGATAACGATGAGCAAATGGCGCTAACAGAGGTCATTAAGGATTTAGAAGCGGTGAGAGAAGCACTCGGCTTTATGTCATGGGGCTTTGCGGGGCATTCAACGGGTGGAATGCTGGCATTACAATATGCTATTGAAGCTCCGGATGCATTGACGAAATGTATTTGTGGGAGCAGTGCAGCAAGTAAAGCCTATGCGAGTCATCCGGCGAGTATCTATTGTCCGGAAAATCCACATTTCACGCGAATAATTGAGATTATGGAGGCGTTGAATGATCCACAAACGACTCGAGAGGAGCGCGTGTCATTGTCATTTGAATGGACACTTCTTTCCTTTACAACGAGGGATAATGTAGAGCGCGCATTAAACATTCCTAATAGTGGCCGTACAGTAGGTCGCGCACTTGATTACTTTAGAAAAGTCGCAGTTAAGACCTTTGATTTACGTGCACAATTGCCACAAACGATCGTCCCTACCTATGTGTTTTGTGGTAGACAGGATGCACAGTGTCCGGTCGAATTTAGTTATGAAATTGCGGAGCTTTTGCCAAATGCATCTTTGACAATATTTGAAGAGTCGAATCATTTCCCGTTTATGGAGGAGCAAGAGGCTTTTGCTCATTTTGTAGAAGCAACCCTACGTGCACCGCAACTATAATTTAGAAAGGATGATAAAGAAACCGATGTATGGAAAGATATTTTTAAATGGATGTTTTCGTGTTCTTTATGACAATATGACGGAAGACTTGCAGCAAAAGTGGCGCTTTGAGGAATTTGAACAACTCGCAAAAAAGGAAATGGCCCACTTTCACGGCGCTATTGCCGAAACACAAAAGTTTAATAATAAATTTTATGAAGTGTGGACGAAAAAAACAATGTCAAGACAAGTACATATTGCATCAGATGAAAATGGCGAAATTTTTCAGTTTCGTTTTGTAGAGACGCCTTCTGGTATGAAAAAAACACGCAACCACTATAAGCCACCAGTTAAATTGAAGTGGATATTGATGTCACAAGCAATGCTGCCAACTTACATGCCAGGAACACTGAATTTCACAAAGGCTGCTAACCCGCAACATCCATCCATACTTGAACAGCAAGATGCATTTGAACGGGAAATTGTAGCACCTGCAGATGGTCGTGTTGTGGATGTTGTTTCAACTATTCCAAATAATAAAATCGGTATGCGAAATGAAAACGACCGGTTTGGTAACTATATTGTGATGGCGCATGAGCGCGGTGAATATAGTATGCTGGCACATCTTTCGACAGATAAAATAGCTGTCGAAAAAGGACAGCATGTGCAGACTGGTGATGTGATTGCGCGCGCTGGCAACTCGGGTGATAGTGTATTTCCGCATGTGCATTTTCGTGTGATGGACCAGCCGGACCCACTGTATGCAAAGCCGCTCACTATTCTCATGCCAAAACATCAGGAATTTGAACTCCCTGATAACGCTTTGATTGAATTTGCGGGTGAAATGATTGACAGTATGAGTCAGTTTGCTTTTATTGCAGCCATTCGAAAGCTAGTGCGCAATCTAGTCGATTTTTCGTAGCTTGAAATTTTTGGATAATTAGTATATGCTAGCTATACAAAACAAGGAAGGGATGATGAATAGAATGAACAAATAACCTATTTTTAAACGTAAAATGTATATGCATTTTCACTTAAAATAGGATTCGTTTGTCCATTTATTATCTCTTATACGTATCGATAATGACTTGGAATCCTTCTGACTTTTTTCAGAGGGATTTTTTAATTGTTAATGTATATGCATTCACCAACTAAGGGGGGAATGGATATGCCAATTACATTGAAAGATGTACAGTTTAGCTTTGATGAATTAGAAAAACCGCTTTTTGAACAGGTGAATTTAGTACTTGATACACAGTGGCGACTTGGATTAGTTGGACGAAATGGTCGCGGAAAAACGACATTATTAAAATTATTAATGAATGACTATGCGTATAGTGGAACGATTTCTTCAACGACAGCCTTTCGCTACTTCCCGCAAAAGCTTTTGCATCCGGACTGGCCTGTTTATACGGCGATTGATGAAGTGATGCCGATTGAACAGTGGAAATTTGAGCGTGAGTGTCAGTTGCTACAGTTAGAGAAGGACATTATTTGGCAGCCATTTGAGCAATTGTCAGGCGGTGAGCAGACGAAGATATTGCTTGCGGCATTATTTTGTGATGAGGCTAGTTATGTCCTCCTAGATGAGCCGACGAACCATTTAGATGCACAGGGCCGCGCATTGTTAGCTACGTATTTGAAGACGAAAAAGGGTTATTTAGTAGTGAGTCATGACCGTCATTTTTTAGATGAAGTGATTGATCATGTGTTAGCGATTGAGCGCAGTCAGCTTGTGCTGTATAAAGGAAATTTTTCAACATATCGTCAGCAAAAGGCGCAGCAGGACCACTATGAACTAGCGCAAAATAAGCGACTTAAAGCGGAAATTCATCGCCTCGATCGGACGGCTAAGGAGAAAGCTCAGTGGGCAGCAAGTAAAGAGGCATCTAGTCATGATGCACAGGTACGGGCAGATGCCGCGCGTATGATGAAGCGTTCGAAGGCAATTGAAAAACGTGTAGCAGCACAGGTGACTGAAAAAACGAAACTTCTACACAATATTGAATCGGTGAGTAATTTGACGATGAATTGCCTAGTTCGTCATCGGAATCCCGTGCTACGTGTGAAGAATTTGACGCTGAGCTACGGAGATGTGCCGTTATTTCAGCCGATTTCCTTTGAGCTCTATCAGGGCGAGCAATTAGCGATTACTGGTGTGAATGGAAGCGGGAAAACGGCATTGCTGGCGTATTTATTTACAAAGAAATTTGATGGTGAGGTGACGGGGGAAGTTCTAATATCACCACAGCTCACGATGAGTATGGTGAAACAGCAGTATGAGTATGCCGGAACATTAAAAGCATTTGCGGCGGAGCAGAAAATTGATTATACACATTTTTTAACGAATTTGCGTGTGCTTGGTATGGAGCGCGATGTCTTCAACGTACCCATTGAGCGTATGAGTGCGGGGCAGAAGAAAAAGGTAGCCTTTGCGAAGTCATTAGGACAGCCAGCGGAGCTTTATTTATGGGATGAGCCACTTAATTATTTAGACATATGGAATCAGCAGCAAATCGAAAAAATGCTTCGGCACTATAAGCCTACATTGCTCTTTGTCGAGCATGACCCGCAATTTATTGACCGTGTAGCGACCAAAATAGTAGAGCTAAAGCGCTGAAAAATAAAAAGAGGCTGGTAAAGCCAATCTTTCCTATGAGCATAAGAAAAACCGGAATCGTGCGGTGGCGCGGTTCCGGTTTTTGTTTGCGAACGCTAAAAAAGAAACATGACGTGTTTTGTCTCAGCCTTTCATGATTGCTGGGAAAGGTGGTTCCACTTATTTTTACTGATGGGTGGTATTTTGTATGAGGAACCGACATGCTGTAAGATTTTTTGATAGGCATTCAGCTTATGTAAATCGATTAACTCATATATGTCTGGGTACACAAAATCTTGCATAATGAAATTGGTGAAATCATTTGTTTCAATGAGGTCCGCGAAAAATTCATGAACATATCGAGAGTCCGCGGCTGATAATGGTTTATCGTCTACAATGTAAAATTTAAAAACATTTTCAACGATTATTAAATCTTCTTCCTGCATAGAGCAAAGTGGGTCAAGTTGCAAATCCTGCTCGCTATAGGGCTGTCTCGTATCTTCAAGAATCGTGATACAAATCAATGCGCCGTCTTTAAAAACGTTAAAAATTTCGAGTTCATTTAAACGAAGTGTTCTTGTAAGTGTAATCAATTTGTAGCTCCTCCTAGGATTTTACGACTTCTTCTTATGATAAAGAAAATAAGAAATAGAAGCGGAATGAGTTGAAAAGTGAGAAATCCTTTAAAAAAATCAATAATGGTAGCATCTGGCCCACCGCCCGCCATAATACCGATAAAAAAGGATATAGGGGCTACAATTAAATTGACACCAAGTATTATTAAAATGGCCGAACGCATAATAGCACCAAAAATAATGACGGCAATGCCAATAATGGCCACGAATGATAGTGGCATAAGATGCACTCCCTAATGTAATTTAATTATTATGTATTTTCAGTAGGTCGCTTTTTAATCATGTTAATGATTTTTAAAATAATAAAATAGAGAAGAATCAACAGCGGTATAATTTGGACGAAAAAAAATCCTTTAAGAAAATCAGCTAGTGTACTCCCTGGTGGGTCAGTGGCCATTGTGCCAATAAAAAATGCATTAGGTGCTACGATAACATTAGCGCCAAGTGTAATGATGATATTGGAATATTTTATCGCTCCGAAGATAACGAGACCAATACCAATAATAGTAGGAATGAAAAAATAGAAAATAATTAGCCCTCCTTTATGTAGTAAGTATAACAATACAATGATGGAATTCGGCTGTTTTTAATAATAAATAGCCAAATAAGGAACAAAATGCCAATTTATCCGTTCGATTTAACAGGAGGGGAAAGTATATGAAAAAAATAATTGCATCTGTTCTTCCAATAATCGCACTTTTGATGTCAGGCTGCGCTGAGGATACAACAACTGCTAATTCAAAAGAAATGCTTGCTTACAATTCTTTAAGTGACGACGACCAAAAACGTATTGAGGTTTCGCCAACAAATGCGACGGTTAAGAAAATAGATGTGAAAGATGCCTTAGTAAAGGTGATTGAGTCCGATTATGCAAAAGACAAAGCCTATGAAATTGTCTTTATGGATTCTAAAACGAACAAAGAAGGAAATGTCGTTGTTTATTTGGATGATCGTGGCAAAGAAGTTATTGGACAAGGTTCTTTAGCAAAATAAAAAATCGGCACCATGATAGGAACTGACCCACGAAAGTGAGACAAAGAAAAAAACACGTTCTTTCAGCTAAATTTGACGGACGCTTTCCTGGGGCATGGCGGAAGCCGCCTCGCTCGCAAGCTCGCTGCGGGGTCTTCCACTCATGCTAAGGGCTCCCCTAGGAGTCGCCGTCAAATTCTTGTTTAACCATCTTTTTCCGGTATTCAACTGGAGAAAGGTGGTTTAACTTTGCCAAAATTCGCGTATGATTATCGTAGTTGATGTATGCTTGAACGGTTTGAACGACAACGTCATTTGTCGTTCAAACCGTTCAAGATAAAACGTTTCGCACTTTAAACTGGGGTGGAACATTTCAATGATGGCGTTATCAGCGGGCGTGCCTTTACGGGACATGCTCATGATAATGCCTTTTTCTTTGACTGCTTGCGGATTGTTATGCGCTATCCCTTCATCTAAATCTTCTTGAAATGGTCCTTTTCCATAGCTGTATTGTTTTCCAAGAGGCTGTTGTAATCGATGCACCTCTCCATCTTGATACCACTTCACCCATTAATAAATCTGTGTATTATTTTTAATCTCACATACCTTCATCATTTCATTCACTGGCACATTTGCCAACTTTATCTCGAGTGGCTTTCCTTTTTGTTTCGTATGAATCCGTTTGTTTTTTGCCCATCAAAAAACACCTCCAAAGATTGTATACCCTTGAACGTGTCTTTTACTTTTTATGTTGTCTCAGATTTTTAGGTTAGTTCGATAGGTGATACCGTTTTTTTCAATAAGCGCCATTAATTGAAACCAATCCCCATAAAATAACAGCGGCAATAAGTACGGTGCAGCTCGTAAGTAGAAGTGCATACAAGCCGTATTTGCGTGATGCCTTTTGTGTTAAGGCTATACATGCTAATACGAGGCTCACGAGTGGTACATACCACATCCCAATAAAGGGGGTATGTGTAAAGAGCGCGATATTTAATAAAAATAACGTGAAGAGGCTAGCGCCAGCTGCAAGGAGTCCGAGTGTGAAAAAGCCTGTTGATTTTGTCATCTTACATATCCTCCTGTAGCAATTTGAATTTTTGAATCAAATGCATATCCATTAGTTTCTTTAAAGCGCTCCCCTTTAAGGAAAGTGTCCCACCATAAATGGAAATGCCATGCTCTTTTACATAGGCTAGTCGTTTTTTAGCTGCCAAATCAATAGGCTGCTGTGGTGATTCAGCTAGTCGTTCAAGTTGCTTTAAAAAAGATTCTTCGGTTTGTTCACCATCTACGCTCTTTGTCATCGGATAGCCAATAAGTGGGTACGTGTCTGCCGTAGAAGTAAGAATTTCTTCTTCTAGCCCAGTGTCTACTGCACTCCATAGCACCGAAACATTATGGCGTAAAAATACCTGTAGCTCATCCTCGGTATAATTTTTGTTAAAAATCGCGAATACAGTTATCCACTTATCATCGGGAATTTCTTTCATATCCAATTGAAAATCCGTAGCAGTAAAATATTTTGGGAACTGCTGATCTGCTGGAGTTGGGTAATTCATGGCTATTTTTTCGGCCGTTTTCGTTGTCAATCCATAATGAGCTTCGTAGCTACCAACCGTATAATCCTGTCCTGCATACTGTTCCTCAAGTTCCGCTTCAAATGTTAGATTAAAAAGTGGCGAAATGGTTGTTTGTACAGTTGTTGGATTCATATCAACGGCCGGATCCGTTAAAGCATAAAGTGCGGTCGTACGTGCAATAAGGTTATTTGCGCGGTCATTCGCCGCATAGTAGGTAATCGATAGCATATAAATAATGGGCGAAATCGCTAAAATAATTGTTAATAATACAATGATTGTATTCCACTTAGCGCGCTGCTTTGCGTGTAAAATGATTTTTTGTGTATCCATAATCTAATCCCTTTCTACATGTTTTTTAATTTCTGCGCGCATGCGAAAAATATGGCTCTTACATGCGGATACAGATAATTTCATAATCTCTGAGCATTCTTCATAGCTTAAATGGTGCACAATTTTTAATAAAAAGAGCTTTTGCTGTTTTTTCGGAAAAGTCGCCAAATACGCAAATGTATCCTCTAAAAGCAACTTATTAAAAAGCTGCTGCTCGAGCTCAAAATCCTCCGCGAGCGAAGAAAAAAATTGCTCATCTGTAACGACTAATCTTTTCTGCTTTCGAAAATAGTCCATACTTGCATGCCTTGCAATTGTAAAAAGCCAAGGGCGAATGTTCGTGCCTTCATAGGAATCGAGCGCAACGTACGCCTTATAAAATGTTTCTTGTAATACATCTTCTGCTTGCATCGGGTCTTTAATAATACTTGCAATATAATGTAAAAGATCCCTCGAGTGCAGTGCAAACAGTTCATCGATAGATTCCATCGCATCAGTCATCCTTTCACCTAATCAACGTAGCAACTGGAAAAACGTTGCAAATTTTTTTACTGCATAAAAAAAGAACCGTTTGAAACGATTCTTCGGTCCGTTATTTTGTTTTTTTCTGCGTGATGATACGGACGATTTCTAAAACGATTAGTAAAACAAAGCCAAACACATAATAAATGGCTAAATCACCACGACCACCTGCATACGTAATCCAGCAAAGTGCTGCGATAACGACTGTGATAATGATTAAAAAGAGAATTCGTGCTTTTGACATCATACATCCGCTTTCTATTAAATATTTCTATTTCATTATAACATGAAATTTGTGGAAAATAATATATTTACAAATTGTCCTAAGTTCGTTATTATTTTAATTATCAGAAAATTCTTGAATTTAGTTTTAGGGGGATACATATGAAAATTTTAGAATCAATTAGTCAATTCGCAGGGAAATATTTTGCGGTCCTTGTTTTACTAATCGCCGTTATTGCATACTTAACACCATCTACATTCGTTGGCTTCGCGCCGTATATCACGTTATTACTAGGTATCGTGATGTTCGGTATGGGCTTAACATTAAAGGGAGCAGACTTTAAATTAATTTTGACGCATCCAAAGCCTGTTATTATCGGCTTAATCGCACAATTTACGGTTATGCCACTAACCGCAGTTGCGATTGCATACATGTTAAATTTACCACCACAATTAGCAGCAGGTCTTGTACTATTAGGCTCTGTACCTGGTGGAACTGCTTCAAATGTTATGGTTTATTTAGCAAAAGGAAATGTGCCATTATCAATTACAATGACATCTTGCTCAACAATTTTAGCACCGATTATGACACCGGCATTGCTGTATTTCCTTGCAGGTCAATGGATGCCAGTTGATCCAATCGCGATGTTTAAATCGATTATTTTAGTAATTATCGTACCGATTGTGCTTGGTATTATTATTCAAAAATTAATGCCAACTGTTGTCGAGAAAAGTATTTCGGTTGTGCCATTAATTTCGGTTGTGGCAATTATTATTATCGTTTCAGCAGTAGTAGGTGGCAATCAGCAAAATATTGCTTCTGCAGGTATTCTTGTATTTTTAGCGGTATTCCTACACAACGGAGCAGGGCTATTACTCGGTTATTTTGCAGCGAAATTAATGAAGTTAAGCGTGCAAGACCGTCGTGCCATCAGTATTGAGGTTGGGATGCAAAATTCTGGACTAGGCGTATCACTTGCGAAAGCGCATTTTGCGGCAGAGCCGATGACCGCATTGCCAAGTGCCTTTGCGGCGGTATGGCATAATATTTCGGGACCTATTATCGCGACGATTTGGGCAAATCGACAACCAAAAAAATAACGATAAAAGCCAGGCACTAGACGGTGCTTGGCTTTTTTTGCATAATGGGTGGATGAAAGGGTGATTTTGTGGAGGATTCCTGCTTTTTTATATATGCTTATAAACGAATATTCATTGACTGCAACAGGCTATCGACAATTTCTGCACTACCATCTTGGAACATGAATAGCGCCACCGTCATCATACCGGCACCAACAAATACTTTAGACCATTTTGCCGCATTGCTTTTTGAATGTTTGATAAGGGCTACACTGACGATCATACCGCCGATAATTAACATAAGAAAATACCAAAATCCCATATAAATACCTCCTTATTTGTTAGTAATACCAACGTATCGTTCGTGTGAAGGTTGCATCATTTGAAGTCTTAAAAATTTCTTGTTATCAGATGTTCGTTGAAATGAATGATTTTTTTAAGTTCCTTTAACACAATGCATCAGTATAAGATTTTCTCGAAGTTTTTACTATATGTAAGTATAAAAAAATACAACAATCTCGAAAGACTGTTGTACTTTTTTTATTTTTTAAGCCCTTTATACCCGATGAACAGAATCAGGAACCAAACTGGTGCTACATATAAGGCGACGCGCATTGCTGGAATGAAGGCCATTAGGACAACAACCATTAATAGGAATGCAAGTGCAATATATGAAGAAATCGGATGCCAAGGCATTTTGAATTGAAGAGCAGATACTTCTTGTTTTGATTTTGATTTACGGAACTTAATTTGTGTACATAAGATAATCGTCCAGCTCGTAATAACGGCAACTGTTGCGACGGCAGAAATGTAGGTGAAGACTTGCTCTGGCACAATATAGTTTAGGACAACGCCGATTAGAAGCATTGCAGACGAGAATAAAATCCCGCGTACAGGTGTCCCGTTTTTACTAACTTTCTTGAATACCTTTGGACCTTGATTTTGTAGTGATAAGTTGAATAGCATACGACCAGAGCCGTATAGACCACTGTTGAATGCAGATACTGCAGCGGTAATAACAACGAAGTTAATAATATGTGCGGCTGCAGGAATCCCAATACCATCGAAAATTTGTACGAATGGGCTACCATTTGAACCAACTTCAGTCCAAGGGTAGATGGCCATCATTACACCAAGTGCCCCAATGTAGAAAATTAAAATACGCCATACGATGTTGTTGATTGCTTTTGGTACCGTTTTTGTAGGGTTTTTCGCCTCGCCTGCTGTTACCCCAACAAGCTCAACACCACCGAATGAGAACATCACTAATACGAAACACATCAGTAGGCCTTCAAAGCCGTTTGGCATGAAGCCACCATGTTCCCACAGATTGCTAATGCCGGTTGGCTCGCCGCCATTACCAACACCAAAGAAAATGATGCATAAGCCGACTAGAATCATCGCAACGATGGCAACGACCTTAATCATCGCGAACCAGAATTCAAATTCACCATAAATTTTTACAGCTGCTAAGTTGATCAGTGTCATTAATACAAGGACAACAAGTGCTGTTACCCATTGTGGAATGTCAGGGAACCAGTAATTGATATAGACGCCGACGACTGTTAGTTCAGCCATCCCAACGACAATCCACATGAACCAATACGTCCAGCCCGTTAAGAAGCCAGCAAATTTTCCTAAATATTTATTCGCATACGTACTGAATGAACCGGAAATAGGCTCAGCTACAGCCATTTCACCAAGTGCACGCATAATTGTAAAGATAACTAAACCACCAATTAAATAGGCTAATAATACAGCAGGTCCAGCTAATTGAATCGTTGAGCTTGAACCATAAAATAAGCCGACCCCAATTGAGCCACCAAGTGCAATTAACTGCATATGGCGATTGCTTAACCCACGTTTTAATTGTGGTTCTTCATGATTTTCTTTCATAACTTTGTACTCCTTATAGTGTGGATTTTTCAAATGATTTGTGCAAAAAGCATAAAAAAAACGTCCCTTTGGATTACCCAAAAGGACGATTCAACTCGTGTTACCACCTTTAATTCATAAGCAACTTACATTACTTACCTTAGAAAGTACAGTCAATACGTGACGATACTTTTGCACATGATTACGGATGCCTACCGGTGTAGCCTACTTAGAATCAACTTTTCGGTACACAGCTCCAAGATGAATTCTCAATCGTTTTACATGCACCTCTCATCAAACCGGTAGCTTTCTGTCTGTAAAAATAAATTGATACTATTTCTTTTCATAGCCTTTGTTTTATACAAATGTTTTGAATTGTCTTTAATTCTATCGCAACTAAAAATTTTGTCAATATAATACGATAGAAAATAACATCATTTTTATCGAAAGGAGGTTTTAATAAGTCATTTTATTCGGTAAAGTAGAAAAAAAGAGACATATTATTTTAGTGATTATCGCGCTATTTAAGTATTAACTAAATGGATTTGACATGCAAATTAATAGCTGTATAATAATGTAAAATTATGAGAGGGGGGCTTCATTTGACCATAGTATTTAGAAAATCAGAACGAGCGGATATTGATGCGCTACTACCTATTCAAAAGGCTGCCTTCCAAGAAGATTTAGCAAAATATGACGATGTTGAAACCAATCCTGCCTGTGAAACATATGAGAAGCTAGCGGAAAATATTCGCGCCTTTCATCATTTTACGATTTTAGACGATGACGAGATTATTGGCGCTCTTGATGTACGAGGCAATGATGAACGCATGCATATCGATAAAGTATTCATTTCACCAGCCTATCAAAATAAAGGACTGGGCACGATGTCGATACATTTTTTAGAGGAGAAATTTCCGAATGTGAAACTTTGGACACTGTATACGCCGTATTTAAGCTTTCGAAATCATCATTTTTACGAGAAGTTTGGCTACAAAAAAACAAAGGAAACACAGCTATCACCAAAATTGATTTTATTTAAATATGAAAAATAGGCTGGGACAAAGCACGTTATTTTTCTTTTTTAGGGTTCGCAACGAAAAACCGAAATCGCGCCACAGTGCGATTTCGGTTTTTCTTATGCTCATAGGAGTGGTTGTTTTTACACGTATGTCCCAGCCTTTTTTTAATTAATCAACTTCTCGCAATACATTTTCGAGTTTTTCCACGCGAGTTGTTAACTCTGTTACTTGGTTTTGAAGTGTAAAGGTTTGCTGCTTCTCAATTTTTAATTTTTCCTCTGCACGTTTCATGCTTTTCTTGTAAGCAACGAGTGCAAAAATAATTAAAATAATCGGTATTAAAAGAATACCAAACATTATTGCTGTAAAAAACATATCGCCCATATTTGTCATCTGTTAATTACTCCATTCGTTTAAATTTGTTTACTGATTCCTTATGGCTTGCTATTGTTTTGAGTCATCCTCCTTCGTTTTTTTCTTCAGTGTAAGAGATGGTGCTAGGGTAGAAATAAGTGCCTCATTTAATTCCAGTTCGAATGAATTTAATGTATAGTATTTCGCTGCCTTCCCACTATCGAGCAATTCCATATCACTTGAAACAATGTGTGCCTCTTCAAGTTTTTGTAAATGTAAGTAGAGAAGGGGCCTGCTCATGCCAAGCTCTCTCGCCAACTGACTTACATATTGCTTGCCAGTCGCTAAAATACGAATAATTCTCAAACGATGTGGATTAGACAAAGCCTCCAAAAACAAAAGTAGCTCGTCGCCATTAGTAATAGGTTTCATATGTAATAATTATATTACAGGTGATACGAAATGTAAATAGGTGGTATATAATTATTATTATGTAAAAAAAGGAGTGAGCTGTAATGAAAAAAATAGTAGTCAGTACAGCACTTATTATGACCTTACTAGTTGTCGGTGCGGGGATGTGGCTGCAAAAAACGCCACCTTTAGAACATGGCGCATTTAGTACAAATGGTGATCGAACATCTATTATTATCGAGTTAGGTAATAAGGGCTTTCGTGATATTCAACTAACCGATGTATTGATTAATAATAACGAAGAGCCTACCGATGTTAAAATGCAAATTAATAATGCGGAGCAGGGCTTTGTGTTAGTTGATACATTTCATTCTCCGGAAGCAAAGAATGTTCATTTTGTGAGTTTAAAGGATGGGCATATTAAAAAAGGAATGATTGAGGAGCAATTGAATGCTAAAGAATCGATGAATGTATATGGATTGTCTATTATGAATAAGCAACCGATTGCTAGTGTGGAAATTCATTATCGTTATTTAGGCATGTCCTATGCAGTTGAGTTAGATACAGATGAACTTTAATAAAGAAAGAGGTGTTAGAATGGATGCAAAAAAATTATTGCAGCAATTTGGTCTTCAGGTGTCGGAAGCACCACAGAGTATTTATCCGTACTCACCTGTTTTTAAAATAGGTTCCGTTATTGTGAAGCGTACACAAAAAAAGCATGATTTGACGTTGTTTCTAGAGGATTTACAGCGACGAGCTATTGCGATTGTTGCGCCAATTGCACCGCGTCAATTATTCGAAGAGCGTATCTTTACAATATATCCCTTTGTAGAAGGCCGTATTTATAACGAATCTCTTGAGGATATTCAGGCAGCAGGACGACTTCTTGGGAAGATTCATGCCGCTTCTGCATCAACAAATGTCTATTCTTTAGATGTTTATGATGTCTATGATTTTACGCTAGAGGAATTAGCAGAGGATTTGGCGACGATTCAACAGCATGTAGTGGAATCGTCGCGAGAATTTGTGCTCGCGACAGACATACTTGAAGAGGCTGTGTTGCGTCAGCAGGAATTAGCACAGCAGCCACTACCCATGGTTGCATCACCCTATGATTATAAAGCGCAAAATTTAGTATATACCCCGCAGCCAGTCGTTATCGATCCAGATAATGCAACCTTTTTACCGCGTATTGTAGATTTAGCGCTTGTGCTTCTACTTTTCCATAATGAAGTAAGCAATCAGCCCTTTACAGAGCAACAGTGGCGAGAGTTTATGAAAGGCTACGGCGAGTCTATTACATTAAATGCTAGTGAGCACGAGCATTGGCAGGCTGTCGTACGTCATTTATTTTTAGATGAGGTGCTGTGGCTGATGGCTGATGCAGCAGAGGACTGGGGCAATGACGAGCAATATGCGCTGTTTGTGGCGCTTGCAAAATTATTGCAGCATCCATACAGTCTATAACACGGGTAAGTAGGATGTCGTTTGACAAAGCTTAGTAGCAAATGTTAATTTTTGGTATAGAACGAAACTATGTAGGGGAAGAAGGGATAAGATGGAACAATTTAATGCAATTATCGTAAAAAAAGAGCAAGATGAGGTTACGTATGCTGTAGAAGCGATTACACTCGATGACTTATCAGCAGGGGAAGTATTAATTAAGGTAGCTTATTCATCTATCAACTATAAAGATATGCTCGCGGTACAAGAAAAGGGTGGCGTCATTCGCGATTATCCGATGATTCCAGGGATTGATTTGAGTGGGACTGTTATCCATTCAGATGCCCCACAGTTTAGTGAACAACAACAAGTGCTAGTGACTGGATTTGGTACAGGTATTACTCATACAGGTGGCTTTGCCGAGTATGCGCGCATTCCCGCTGAGTGGGTCGTCCCATTACCGGATGGTTTATCACTTAAAGAGGCGATGATTTACGGTACAGCCGGATTTACAGCAGCGCTATCTATTCAAGCGTTAGAGCAGGATGGCATGACACCTGATAAGCAGCCATCAATTTTAGTGACCGGCGCAACAGGTGGCGTTGGTAGTGTGGCGATTCAAATTTTAGCGAAGCTTGGCTATGAAAATATTACAGCGCTTGTACGAAAAGAGCATCAAGTAGAGATTGCGACATCACTTGGCGCAACGGAAGTCGTCTTTGCAAGCACACTAGAGGAACAAAAGAAACCACTTGGCAAACAACAATATCATTATGTAGTCGATACGGTTGGTGGCGATGTTGCGGCAGCGATTATACCACTGATTCATTACGGTGGTAGCATTAGTATGTGCGGTAATGCAGGAGGTATTAAATTATCAACGACTGTCTTACCATTTATTCTTCGTGGTATTCACTTGCTAGGGATTGATTCGGTGTTTTTCCCAGCTGAAGAGCGACAGGCTGTATGGCAGAAGCTTGCGACAACATGGCATATTGCACAAACCACATTAAGTGATGAAATTACACTTGAACAAGTACCAGAAACAATTGAAGCTATTAAAAAAGGCGAGCATTTAGGCCGTACAATTATTGCACTCTCATAAACATAATGAATTGTTTCGTTTTAAAAGTCGTAATGAAGAGGTGAAGGTATTGATTTTCGTGACCGGATTAACTGGAAATACAGGACAGGAATTTTTGAAGCACTGTTTAAATGAAGAAATCGTGACAGTGAGTAGAAAAATTCAAAATTTCCCTGATACTATTATTTGTGAAAAAGGGGATTTGACAGATGCAGTATTTGTTGAATCCCTATTTCAGCGGTATCAATTTAAAGAAATTATTCATATCGCAAATATTCGTTATACAGAGTTGTTAATGTCATTAGCTGAAAAATACCATGTACCGCGCGTGATAGCTGTGCATACTACGGGAATTTATTCTCGCTACCGTTCTTGTAATGCACTTTACCAAGAAATTGAAACCCGTCTTTTTAATCAAACATTTGAACATACAAGCTATGTCATTTTACGTCCTACAATGATTTATGGAAATGAACGCGATCATAATATGCAAAAATTAATTCGCTTTTTAAATAAAGCGCCGGCATTTCCAGTGTTTGGACAGGGGGAAGCGTTAATGCAGCCTGTCCATGTGGAAGATTTAGGTCAAGCGATTTATAGTGTGTATCAACGTCCAGATATTCGTAATGCTCATTTTGATTTATCAGGTGGGAGTGTCTTAACATATGGAGAAATTGTACGCTTTATTACAAAACAGCTTGGTCGTAACGTTTTCATAGTGAAAATCCCTTATAATATGGCGTTATTCCTTATTCGTCTATATAATTTAACACCCAAACCTATTATTTCCACTGAGCAAGTGCTAAGACTGCAGGAGCATAAGTCCTATTCACACGCGAAAGCTAAAAAGGAATTTAATTATAATCCACGTTCAATAGAAAAAGGTTTAAAGGAAGAAGTTCAACTATTAAGAAGTAAAGGAATTATTTAAGCTTTTTAAAGAGTTAAAAATACCAATTTTATCTTTAATAGTAAAAAAATACATTTAATATTAATAATATTAAAAAAACATGACTTTTTTATCACACTATAGTTATTATTTAATCGAATTGTAATTTCAAAATACTTTCCTCACCTATACAATTAGTATTATGTAAAAAAAACATATATTATATATTTGTGTTTTATATATGTTTATAAAAAGAATAATACTATATTCTAAGGGAGTGGAGTTATTTACTTGGTGCAACAAGTAAATCGATAATTATGAATAAATACAATAAAAAAACGATAATAGGTGTGTTAAGTGGTCTAGGTATTCTCGTCGTTATTTTTACGATTTTTCTAGTGAACAAGCCTTCACAGAATGATGTGGCGAAACCAGAAGAAACTGTAAAGACAGAGCAAGCTTCTAATGCGAACGAAACTGTTGCTGAAAAAGAAGATTCTGTATCTAAGACAGCCGCTAAGATTAGTATAAATGAAAATCAAAAAGAGTATCCGGCATCTGCACTCGAAAATAAATTAAAAAGAGCTGCGAAAGATTACAGTGAAAAAGAAGATGCGAAGCCATATTTTGCACCTGAAGAAGTCGTTATGCTCTTAAAGCAGTACCATCAGGATGTAACAGAAAACGTGAATACGTATCCTGAAAAAGTGGACGGTTCGATTCAGGTTGTGGAAAATGTATTAAATTCAGGGACTCTAACAGCCGTACAAGTAAAGTTTTTAAAGCATTATCATGCGACACTAACGGTTATTAATGAAGAGTTAGGGCATGAGAAAAACTGGGAGCAACGTGCGGCTAACTATAAAACTATTAGTGTGTACGGTGATCAAATGAAAAAAATCCGTACGAAATACAAAACAACTATCGGAAATTTTGATTTATTCACACAGTATGAGCACCAACAATTATTTTCATAATAAAAAAGAAGCTGAGACAAAACAGGTCATTTTCCTTTTTTAGTGTTCGCAATGAAAAACCGGAACCGCGCCAGCGCGCGATTCCGGTTTTTCTTATCCTCCTAGAAGCGGTTGTTTTTACACGTATGTCAAAGCATCTTTTGGTTACTTCACAATCAATGCTGGGCAAGTGACACGCTTCATAATTTTATGACTGACGCTACCGAGCACCATTTCCTGTAGACTATTTAATCCATGGCTACCGAGCACAATTAGATCGGCTTGTTGCTTGTTTGTATAATCAACAATGACCGGACCTGGTGTACCATGCAAAATCGTCACATTATACGTTACATTTGCTTCTTTTAGCAATTGTTCAATAGGATAAAGCGTTTTGCGGCGTTCTAAAAGGAGCGCATCGGATGATTTTGCATGAAGTAAATCTTTTTTCGATTGATCGAAGTCTACAACAAAGACAATTTAAATGATGGAATCTGCTGAAAGCTGTGCGAGTTTCGCAGCTTCCTTTGCGGTACGTATGGCATTTTCTGAACCATCGACGGCTAGTAAAATATGCTGATACATGAAAATCCCTACCTTTCCTATGGATGCAACTGCTCGAGGATTTTTTGACTGGAGGCATCTAATCCTTCGTAGTGCACATCAATTTGTTGTTGTTTTAGTAACTCTTCTACTTTCATAATGGCGACGACAGCCGATTCATCCCAAATTTTACTATTCGTAAAATCAATGGTAATCGCAGTTGCTGCTAGTTGTTGATTTTTAAAATAGTCAACAAAGCTTTCTGTTGAAGCGAAGAAAAGCTGCCCTTCAATCTGATAGGTTGTTCCTTTTTCAATAACCTTGACGCTAGAAATTTTGATAACAAAAAATAGTGCGCTGAGCATAACGCCTGCGATAACGCCTTTTGATAAATCATTTGTCCATACGACAATGACAACTGTTGCAACCATCACAAAGGCATCTGAGCGAGGTGCTTTCACAAGGTATTTAAATGAGCCGCAATCAAAAGTCCCGATACACACGACAATCATAATCTCGGCAAGTACAGCCATTGAGATTTGAACGACAAGTGGGCCAAGTACAATGATTAAAAACATTAAAAAGGCTCCTGCTACAAAGGTGGATAGGCGACCGCGGCCCCCAGACTTCGTGTTAATAACCGATTGGCCAATCATCGCACAACCGGCCATACCACCAAAGAAGCCGTTAATGACATTCGCAATCCCTTGACCACGAGATTCCTTGTTTTTATCACTTTCGGTGTCGGTCATATCATCGACAATTTGTGCAGTTAATAGCGATTCTAATAAGCCAACAATCGCTAGTGCTAGTGCATACGGGAAAATGATTGTGAGTGTTTCAAATGTAAACGGTACATTTGGGATGAAGAAGTTCGGCAACGTTTGCGTAATCGTACCGAGATCACCAACTGTTTTCAAATGAGCGCCACTAAAAATAGCTACAGCCGTTAAAATCACGATGGCGATTAATGGAGCTGGAATGACTTTAAGAAACTTCGGTAAAAGATACACAATAACGAGTGTAATGGCTAAAAAGATAAAGGTTGTACTGTTTGCGCCAATAATATGTGGCATTTGCGCTAAAAAAATTAAAATAGCGAGTGCATTAACAAAGCCGCTTCTTCAGCAATTACTCAACAATTTATTTGAACAAGTGCCACAGGGTAGCGCTATTGTTTTTGATTATGCAGATGAGCAGCTTTTTGAAACAAAAGGCATTTATGAGCGTGTAGCGCATATGGTCCAGCTAGCCGCGGCTTCTGGTGAGCCGATGCACTGTGCTCTTTCCTTACCAGAGCTCATCACGATGCTAGAGGAGAGCGAGCTTGGCTTGTATGAACATTTAGCTCCTGAGGACATTCAACAGCGCTACTTTGCACATCGCACCGATAATTTACAAGCATTTGAAACGATTCATTACGTGCATGCAGTAAAAATGCACGCATAATATAAATAGGCAGAAATCGTCATAAGGCGGTTTCTGTTTTTTTAGTAGTAATTGACAAAAAAATCCTAACATGGATAATGAAATGAATGATAGGGGGGGGATTTTGTGATTGTTCGACAGGCAGTAGTAGAGGATGCGGTACAAATTGCGGTCGTCATGGAGAATGCAGAGGCATCAGGCTGGATGCTATTTAATCCGGGCGAGCGCAACATAGAGGAATCTAGAATTCAACAGCTAATTCAACAATTAGTGGAAGCACCAAAGGCGAGTTTTTTTGTTGCAGTAGAGCAGGGAGACATCCTTGGCTATGCGATTATAAGAGGGGAGCATTTACAGCGTACGTCGCATCGAGCGGCTGTGATGCTTGGTGTGCATGATGCGAGTCGCGGAAAAGGTGTAGGGACACAGCTATTTGATGCGATGATAGCGTGGGCAAAGGAATTTTCCATACATCGTTTAGAATTAACGGTTATTGAGCACAATATGCAGGCCATTCATTTGTATAAGAAAATGGGTTTTGAGGTAGAGGGCATTAAAAAGGATTCACTGAAAATAGACGAATCCTATGTAAATGAAGTCTATATGTCAAAAATGCTATAAAAAAAGGCTGACGCAAATGCATCAGCCTCTTTTTTTATTGATACCGTTTTGCCAGTTGTGAAATCGTCGCATCTGTTGTACCTGTACCAACAGCATTGAATTTCCATTCGCCGTTATGACGATAAATTTCACCCGTAATAAGCGCAGTTTGCTCATTATAATCATCTGATAAATTAAAACGAATAAGCTCCTGATTACGGTCATCAAAAATGCGAATATAAGCGTTTTGAATAAGGCCAAAATGTTGTTTTTTCAGCTTCGCGCCAAAAATATTTACAACAAATACTAAGCGATTAAATTGCTCAGGCACCTCTTTTAATTTAACAACAATTTGCTCATCATCCCCGTCGCCAGCGCCCGTCAAATTATCACCACTATGCTTCACCGAGCCATCCGCACTTTTTAGACGCGTAAATGAAATAATATCCTTATCGCTTTCTAAACGATCATTTTTCAACATAAATACAGAAGCATCACAGTCAATACTAACAACTGCTGACTTTAGCTTTTTGAAAAATCCACCCTGCTCTCCTTTACTTACCGGGTCCCATCCTAGCCCAACTGTCACCATATTTAACTGCTCATTACCTTTTGTTAAATCTACTTTTTGTCCTTTTACTAAACTAATCATACCGATTCCTCGCTTTCCTTTTTTGTTTCAAGCGATTTCATATCTTTATTATACCAAATGGTCCTTTGATTGGAAAAGTAGTCTTTAATTAGGTTTTGGCAATGAGATTGTAATGATTGTTCCTTTTCCGAGAACACTTTCTACATTAATTGTCCCATGATGCAATTTGATAAGTTGATCGGTAATCGCCATTCCTAATCCTGTACCCTCTATACTTTCGGTTGTTGCCGTGCCACGGTAATAGCGGTTAAATAATTGCTTCACCGTTTCCTGATCCATGCCGCTCCCATTATCCTGTATAACAATCATTTGTTGGTCATCCGCTGGATAGGTTTTCAATTGAATCCGTGTTCCAGGTGAATTATGTTTTAGGGCATTAATTAATAAATTATCAATGACCCGTTGAAATAGAATAGGGTCAATTTTTACATAAGCTTTTTCTTGCTTGGAAATAAAATCAAAGTGAAATTTCTCTGCCTCGCTTGTATTCATTAATTGGATTAATGAGCGACGTAGCCATTCCGTTAATTCAATTTCTTCAATATTCAATGGTAAACGATTATTTTTCAAGCGATAAGTTAGTGTTAAATCATCGATTAATTCCTTCATATAATGCGCCTTATCATCCATTACCTCTAAAAATTGCTGTTGTTCCTCTTTTGACCAATCATGTGTAGAACGCAGCATTTTTGTGTAACCAATAACAGTTGACAGTGGAGTTTTTAAATCATGTGAAAGCCCACTGATCCACTCTTCACGCATTTTCTCCATTTGGGAGCGCTGTTGCTCATATTGAGATAGCTCTGTCGTCATATGCTCCATTGTTTCAACCATATCTTTGTATAAACGGAAGCGGCGACGAATGCGACCTTTCTTATTACGGAAAATAGGTTTGCCACGCTTGTTTATAGGGGCTTGATAATTTTTTTGCCCAATTTGGCGAATCCATTTCATAAAATGCAACATTGGATTGGCGAATTTTCTCGTATAGAAATAAACGAATAAGCCAAAAATAATGAGTACAACAATTAATAAAATAATGAGTAAGGGCACAAGATGTTGCCACACAGCTAAGAAGGCATCATCTGCAAGGCGATTAGCGACGATGAGCTGTTTTCCTGATGTCTCATCTGTGAAACGGAGAAGTTCATAACGGTATTCATCATAAAGTTCCTCAATTGCCTCTTCTGGGTGTTTATCGTTTAATGAATCGAGCACTGTCCCGTCCTTGTCAATATAGTAGACAGGATTTTTTGTTTTGATAGCAGGTAGCTTTACACCAGACCAGTCTATTTGCTGTTTCAGACGCGTCATATCTACCTTACCTTGATTGATTTTCCCAAGCACAACGGTATAATGCTGATTATCTAATTCAAGTGGGAATAAATTATAATCAATATTTTCATTTTTAAATAACTTTGTGTAGGTCGTTGGTATATTCTTTGGTACATTATTTTTCAAGCTCAATTTTTTGTCTTCATCATAAATAAGGAGCCATACTTGTTGCTTTTTTAATCTTTGTAGCAATGTAGGGTTGAGGTTTTCCATTGAATCAATGCTCTGGTCTAACCCTGTAATGGCCATCAAATCACTATTGCTAGATTGTTCTTCCTTGGTTAAAGCATAGCCGAGTAGAAGCAGCATAGAGAGGGCAATCACAATAAATAAAATTATGAAACTTACTATTTGTGTAGAAAACTGTAGGGCAAAGCGACGCTGTAGATTCATAGACGGTTTCCTGGGACAAATTTATAGCCTAAGCCTCTAACAGTCACAATTCGCTCAGGGTTGCTTGGATTGTCTTCAATTTTTTGTCGTAATTTTCGGATGTGGACCATTACCGTATTATCCTCACCTAAATAAGCATCTTGCCAGACATTTTCGTACAATTGGCTTTTCGTAAAAAGTTGATTAGGATGTTTAGCGAAAAATAAGAGTAATTGATAGACCTGAGCTGATAATTCAACAGCCTTTCCTTGAAAGTAAACATCTCCAGAAGCAGTATGTATCGTTAGCTGTGGAAACTGAAGTATTGTTGAAATTTCAGGTTGGGTTTTTATGCGCCGTAGCTGTGCTTTTATGCGTGCTACGACTTCAAGTGGATTAAAGGGCTTCGTAATATAATCATCGCCACCTAACGCAAATCCTGATAACTTGTCTAAATCAGATGTACGGGCAGTGACAAAAAATATCGGTGCATTCGTTAATTGGCGAATTTGTGGGCAAATGTCAAACCCACTTTGTCCGGGAAGCATCACGTCTAATAAAATTAAATCATAGGATTGCTGCTTACAATAAGATAAGGCTTCTTCTGCAGTTATAGCGGTATCGATTTTTGCAAATCCTTCTTTTGTTAAGATTGTCTTTAGCATCGTTAAAATCGCTATTTCATCATCTACAAGTAAGATTTTTCCTTGTTCCATATAACTCACCTCACGTTTATTTTAGCATGTTCTTTTCTATTCATTAGACATTTAAGGAAATGTTAAGGTTGTATTTCATTTAAGGAAAGATTCGAAAGGTATACTAGTTATACAAACAGAACAGGGAGAGGATTTAGGATGCTACCAATTGCAAAGCAGGAGTTTTGGCAATTAACGAAAAATATTAAATCGATTGTTATGGTTATTGTGTTACTTGCCGCATCGTATTATTTTTCAAAAAATGGACGTGTCTTTGCTGAATTTTTAGGCTATGGCAGTGACACAGATGCCGCATTATATGCTACAGGACTAATTATTATCGTTTTATTTTTAGGACCATTATTCGTCATGGCATTATCACATGATGTGATTAATCGAGAAGTTTCTAATCGAACAATTCGTTTTTTATTAACACGTACATCAAGTAATCGTATTATTTGGGGAAAGTTTATTGGGACAGTTGCATTTTGGGTTACTTGTATTGCCTTAGCCGTCATTATTATTGGCATTACATCGCATACCTTTAGCGGCGTAATTTTAGCAAGTGTACTATGCTTACTTATTATTGAAATTGCCTTCGCGGTCGTTTTATCGATTGTGATTCCAAAACCGCGTATGACGATGTTTTTGGGCATTGTTTTCGGAATTATGCTACCCATCTTATCGAACGTAGTAGAGTATACAGATAAATGGTGGGGCAATTTCCGCTACATTAGCCCAATGCATTATATTCAAGAAGAAAATTGGCAAATGATTATTTTACCAATTGCGGCAATCGTTCTTATTGTTGCGGCAACACAGGTTTTTAAACGAGGTGAATACTAATGTTACGTGTAGAGAAATTAACGAAAAACTACGGTAAAAAGCAAGTGTTGAATTCTGTTGATTTAACAGTTTATGAAGGCGAAGTTTTTGGTTTTTTAGGCCGAAATGGTGCAGGTAAATCAACATTCATTAATATTTTAACAGGGCTAGCTCAACCCACTTCTGGCTCAGTTACATTTTTCAATAATGAACAACTTTCAAATGATGTGAAAAAACGAATTGGTGTCCTACCAGATTATTCGATGTTTTACAATCATTTAAATGCGATTGAGCATCTGCGTTATTTTGCTGAAATCAGCGGAAAAAAAGTGTCAAAAGCAGAGGCACAAGCCATTCTTACAAAAGTAGGCTTAAAAGATGATAGTCGTACAAAAGTAGGGAAATATTCATTTGGGATGAAAAAGAAATTAGGCTTTGCGCAAGCAGTCGTGCATGATCCGGATTTTATTTTCTTAGATGAGCCAACATCTGGGGTCGATGCAGAATCGGCGATTGTCCTACAAGATTTCATTCGAGCGCTACAAAAACAAGGAAAAACGATTTTTTTAACATCGCATAACTTATCTGAAATCGAAAAATTATGTAGCCGCATTGCCATTTTAAAAGATGGTATCATTACAAAAATCGGTACCATTCATGAGCTGAAAACGAATGATACGAATGAAATGCACGTACGCATTAAGCATGGTGCTATTAGTCAGAATGCTAAAGATGCATGGTTTGACCAATTAAGTGCATTTGCACCGATTGTTGAACATAAACCGCAATTCACAACGGTGCAAATTCATGATGAACAACAAAATGCAGAGATTTTGCGTTGCTTCCATCGCTTTGATATTCCAGTATATCGCTTTGATATCGAAGAGAAGAGCTTAGAAGAAATATTTATTGATAATAAGCAAGTTGGCTAACAATATCGTAAAAGGAAGCGCATAGAAGCGGTTCCTTTTTTTATTTTTGAAACTAAATAGAAATCGTTTCGTATAATTAGTTAAAGGGGGAATAAAAATGTTTTTTGATGATACTATTTTATTTGATAGTGCGCCTATTTTCATCATAATTATTGCAGTCATTGTGTTTGGCTCTATTATCTTTTTAGGCGTTTCTAAATTGAAGGAGAACGTGGATAATAACAACGCTCCGCAACTTACCGTACCGGCGGAAGTTATTTCAAAGAGAACAGATGTACAAGGAAATCATTCCTATACGACGTATTATGCGACATTTGAAGTACAAAGCGGGGACCGTATGGAGTTGAAATTAAACGGTAAGGAATTTGGGATGCTCGCAGATAAGGATATGGGGATGCTGACATTTCAAGGGACACGATACATAGCTTTTGAACGACAATAGGCGTAAACGACAGGCTTTCAGAATTTTCCGAAGGCCTTTTTTGTTAAAAAAAGTATTTCTATACAAAAACATGCTATCATAAAGTTAATTTAATGTAGAAAGGAATGATCGATATGAAACAGGTAACTAAGGTGATTGAAAAGTAGTTTCTACAGCTCTTTTCAATCCATTCATATTAACTTTTGAAAAGAGGATATCCATGTATACAGACAAAGAATTAACGCTTCGCCCAATTGTTGAAGATGATTTATATCGCATTTGGGAGCTCATTTATAAGGACGCGCAGCCAGAATGGAAAAAGTGGGATGCACCCTACTATCCGCATCATACAAAAACATATGAACAGTTTTTAGAAACAAAGGAAAACTGGATAGGTGATGATAGCTACTGGGCAATTGAAGTTGAAGGTGTCATTCGTGGAACCATTTCGTATTATTGGGAGCATGAGCCATCAAAATGGCTTGAAATGGGCATTGTTCTTCAGGAATCGCAGTCATGGGGGAAAGGCATTGGGACACGTGCCTTACGCTTATGGATACAGCATTTGTTTACGACGATGCCACTCGTTCGTGTGGGCTACACGACATGGTCTGGAAATGAACGAATGATTCGAGTAGGTGAGAAGTTAGGCATGCAGCTAGAAGCGCGCATTCGCAAAGTTCGTTATTATGACGGTGTGTATTATGATTCGATTCGTATGGGAATGCTTCGGGAAGAATGGGAAGCAAATCAATAGATAACAGAAGCCATGATGATTGCGAAAGAATGAGTTGTATTTTTTAATTCATTTAGCCTTTTTTTATTCCTTTTTTTGGTATAAAATGAATTTGTAGATGTTTTCAACTAATTATACTAGAAAAGGAGTAGCATCAATGAAAAAATTAATAGGGGTCGCATTAACGGCGACATTAATGTTAGGTAGTGCGAATGTTGCGGAAGCAAAGGAGTCTCCCAAATCAGTTAAGACACTTGCTGTAAAAGGAAAGTTACCTAAAACAAATGGTGCCATTGGAACGACCTATCAAGCTTTAAAAAAGCAAGTGAAGGGTGGAAAATTATACGATTCTGAAATGGGAACGTACTACGCTTCTAAACATGCCACAACGATGTATTTCTTTAATCGATACACAAAATCTGATGTAACGAGTAAAACCAAGGTAACTGCAATTGATCGTACCTTTAAACAAACAAGTTTTACAAAAAAATTAACGCCAACTGTTATGTATCAAACTTTTGGGCAGTCGACATCTATCGGAGGGCAATTTTATGATAGTTATATTTATCGTGATGCTTATAAGGCAGGTAAATACTATTTAATGCATAAAAGTCGCGCAAATAATACAGTGACGCTTTCCATTGGTAAAAAATCAATGCTAGAAAATACATTATTATGGGCAAATGATTAATCATACAGTATGAAAAAACCATCTTTCTTCAGGAAGTCCTGAAAAAAGATGGTTTTAATTAATGTGTTGTAAATGTACCATTTGTGTAATCGATTGTGACACCGCTTTGCGTATTAATCGTATAGGCCGTTTCATTTAATGTTTTACCAGCATCGTTAATTGAGTAGGCGCGTATTAACACACCGCGAGGCATGATTTCATTTGCTTTGTAAATAGGGGTTGCTTGATAGAAAATTTTGGCTTGATGATTTGCGTAGATGGCTTTTCGCACTTTTGTTTCAAGATACGACATCCCACCCGCTTCTTTTGATTTATTCGTACCGACATTTTGAGAACGCGTCCCTAAAATTAAATTATGCGCTTCCATATCGCCACCAAGTGACCAGGCAAGTAAGTGACTCTTATTGTATAAATAACCTCGGTAGCCATCGAGCTGTAAAATTTTATTGTTGAGCTTCGCCTTTGAAGGACTGTACCAAACGCCTTTCTCTGCGTTGTAGACACCATCCACATATTCGCCGGCAATATGTGTCGCAGAACGGAAGGCAGGGCGTGCGATAACATCTGATGAATGAGCATGAACCCGGTCATAGGTCACAACCATTGTCGCCTCTGTTGGTTTTCCTTCACTATCCACTTGATAGTCAGGACTGCCATCGGTTTTATCAACAAATTGCTGCTGGTCATCTGTTAAGGCATCTTCACTTTTTAAGACAACGACATTTTCATTATATTTATCTGTTTCATCATTATAATTGATCAGATTGTCGTGATTTGCACTCGTTTTGGAATCCTTTGTAGAGGAGTCGTCGAGGATTTCTGTCGCAGCATCCAATACGCTGTTGACATCACAGGCGGCTAATAGCGAGGCTGCAAAAAACAAGCTAGCAACGGCTAGTAGCGATTTCTTTAGTTTTTTCATTTTTTTGATGTTCCCTTCGTAGCTGTCATTTTTCGAATTGCCTTTTTTATTTTAATATAATATGTAGCTTGATGCGAATTTCTTTTTTGGAGATTTCACAAAACAAAATAGCGTTTTATCTTTTTCTGTTAAAAAATAATATTTTTTTGAGTTAAACTAAAAAAAACATCGTAATTAATGATAAAATTTAAGTAGATAAAATGATGAAGTGAAAGGAGTTAGGGACTTGAAGAGGGCAATAGTAGGTGTAACCATTCTCCCATTAACAACATTGCTGTTAATAGGCTGTGATGAGGAGACAAAAAGTGCGGAAAAACTGCAACATGCAGAGCAAAAAGTTAATATGAAATCCTATGAAACAAAAAATACAGCAGCAAGACAAGTTGTGACAACTGCTTCTGTAGCAGAAAGTCCAGAACATATTTTAGAAAAAGAAGCAAAGGCAGTAAAGAATCGAACATTGGGCCAAAAGGCGGCATATATTATAAAGAAATATCCCAATGACTTAGAAGCGCAGAGTAGTCATATGGAAGGAATCGCGAAAATACATAAAGAAGCTTATAAAGAAGAGCACTATAAAGAATTCTTTCATACATTGCTAAGAGATTATGAAGATAAAAATTATAGACATGTAAAAAATCGAAAAGCGATGCTAGCCAAAATTTATATGGGACGTTTAGTGACAGATTATGCACAGGAAATGGATTTAAAAGTAATGTATAAGTTTAGCATTCGTTATACAAATTTATTGCAAGATTATTATTTAGGTTATAACAGCAAGGATAATTCCCGTTTGAAAAGTTATTTACGTGCAGATAAGCGTTCAGTTGATGATGCGTATCGAGATATTACAAATTTAGTACAACATAGCAATTAATTCGCAGCATGTCCGAATGGGCAAGCTGTTTTTTTATCATTTCTTCGCAGAATCCCCCTCCCTCAAGGAACGTAGTGAGGAGGGAGGGGATGAATGCGAACCCAATGATTCTGCCAGTACTAATTTGTTGAAAAGAACATCTGTTCCCGTTATACTATTCAAAAAAAGGAGGTGTCTGTCATGCCACATCAAGCGTATAAATTCCGTATCTACCCAAATAAAGACCAACAAGCGCTCATCCATCAAACCCATGGGCATTGTCGTTTTGTTTACAACCATTTTCTTGCGTTGTGGAATACTTCTTATAAAGAAGAAGGAAAAGGGTTGAATCGTTCCATTATGTCCAAAATGCTCACGAAAATGAAGAAACAAGAGGATACGGCATGGCTACGCAACGTAGATAGTGTGGCATTACAAGCCTCTTATGAAAATTTACTAGACGCTTTTCAGCGTTTCTTTCAAAAGCAAAATAACTATCCTCGCTTTAAAAGTAAAAAGAATCCCGTTCAAAGTTATACTACGAAGAATACGAATAACAATATTGCGATTATCGGTAATCAAATGAAGCTACCAAAACTAGGACTCGTAAAATTTGCGAAGTCACGTAATATTGAAGGTCGCATTATGCGCGCAACCATTAAATACAATGCGAGTGGTACGTTTTACGTGTCTGTCCAATGCGAAGTACCAGACTTTAAGCCATTGCCTCAAACAAATGAAGCTGTAGGAATTGATTTAGGTATCACCGATTTTGCGATTCTGTCTACTGGACGTAGAGTGGATAACCAACGCTTTACGGCTAAGATGGAGAAAAAGTTAAAACGTGAGCAGCGCAAATTATCACGTCGCTATGAGCAAGCGAAAAAAGAAGGTCGTAACCTACGTGAGTGCATGAACTACCAAAAGCAACGTCGTAGAGTGGCTCGTTTGCGTGAGCGTGTCGCGTTTCAACGAGAAGATTTTTTGAATAAACTGTCAACGGAATTGATTCGTCACTATGACGTCATCTGTCTTGAAGACTTAAACACAAAAGGCATGTTGAAAAATCATAAGTTAGCGAAAGCGATAGCGGATGTGTCATGGTCTGAATTTGTGACCAAGCTAAAATATAAGGCAAAATGGTTCGATCGAAAAATTGTCGAAATCGACAGATTCTTCCCATCGAGCCAAATTTGTCATGCCTGTGGTCATCGAGATGGCAAGAAACCATTAGCTATTCGTGTGTGGACTTGTTCATCTTGTGGTACGACACTAGACCGAGATATTAATGCAAGTAAGAATATCTTAATCGAAGGGTTAAGACTTTTAAAGCAACAACCGTAGGAACTACGGGGATAGCCTACTAAAAAAGTGAAGCCGCTGTTTCAAGCAAGTGGAAACAAGCAAGCACTGTTCGTAGGAATCTCCCACTTCAAGCAACGTTCGAAGAACGGCTAAGTGGGGGTAGTTCAACTATCTTTTGAGTATTTAATTCGCTACTCCCACTAAGATTTACGCTTGATAGTGGACTTAAACTTAAAGTAACTACAACACCTAAAAATACAATTATCCAATGGCCGATTTTTTTCATCAAACTCCTCCTTTAAGACAAGGCTGCAGTAATTTTAACATAGTAAGATGGTTATTAAACTACATAATTAATAATGTTCTATAAGAATAAAACAGTTACTAATTATTTTCACCTTAATAAAGAGAGACTTAAATGAAGGAGCAAAAGCCAATGCAAATAAAACCGACACCAACTGTAATTACAGCATGGATTGCGAATTATGTACCAGAGAAGGATGTATTCTTTTTAACAGAGGAGCAATACAAAAAACTAACGAATACGTTCGCCATTCTTGCGATGCCTATTGATGAGTTTTTCAATCATAGTACCTATAACCAAATTCACTACACGAATAGTTATGAATACTGGAATATAAAACGAGCACAGTACGTGATCATTGCGGAAAGCGGTTGGATCGAGCAATTATCAAATGCTGAAAGAACAAAGATTTTAATGGCTCAACTTCAATGTGAGCGAGGTATGACCGTTCCCCTTTCATTTATTCAAAATCGCCAGGATGTGCCAGCTGATTATATCCATGATGGTCATGTTATCTTGCAACGAGCTATGTGGGAAAAAATGAGCTCGTCCACTAAGGTGCAGCTACTCGAAACAATGGTATATGAGTGGTGGGATAAAGGAGAATGTAAAGAACTTCCTGTGAATGCCCCGATTTTTCTACGTGAATTTGCGAATACATTTGGTACAAAACAAGGGTCAAATTGTTTAGCAGCAGTACTTTATGCTGTTACAGAAGGAAAATGCTCCTGGATTATTGATGAATGGATTCATCAAAATACATTTTTAGAAAAGCTTAAACAATGCCACTATCAAAATATAGAAACAAAGACTTTAGTAAAAGGTGACGTAGCTGTTTGGCAAGATACAGATGGTGTCATACAACATGCGGCTTACTGTATTGGAGAAAATCTATTTTTCAATAAGCATGGTCAAACCATATTTAATCCTTGGAAAATTCTTTCGAAATCACAGTTAGACAAGGAATGGAGCCAATTAAATATGCTTACTTATAGGGTGATTTAGTAACTATAAGAGTGACATTGCGTGCAAATAGTGTTCTATTTTAGAGTGAAAGTAGTTGTAAATAAATAGGAAAGCGATTGTACAACAGAAGTTTGGCGATGCAAGTGTACTTTCATATGAAGAGATTGAAACGCCAAAAATCAAAGACCAAGAATGTTTAATTAAATCAACTTTTACGAGTATCAATTATGCAGATATTAAAACACGTATTGGAAATAAAGGAACAGGCAATTTCCTTTTAATTTTAGGTTTAGACGTTGCTGGGACAATTGTTGAAACGGATACTAATTCGCCTTTTTCGATAGGGGATCGCGTCATTGCTTTTTCTAAAAATGGTTCATATGCAGAATATGTGATTGCAAACGAAAAGTTAGTTTTTAAGATTCCAGATAGTTTGTCATTTGAACAAGCTGCAGCCATGCCAACTGTATCAATTTTATCGTACATGCTGTTACATGAAATCGGACAAATAACAAAAACAGATGTTCTTGTTATTCATAGTGCTGCTGGTGGTGTTGGTTCGATGCTCGTACAATTGGCAAAATTAGCAGGTGTTGAAAAAATCATTGCGACAGTGGGCAATTTAGAAAAAGCGAATTATGTGAAAAAATTAGGGGTAGATGTGGTATGTACGTACGAAACGTTTAAAGAGGAAGTGTTAAAGCAAACGAATAATGAAGGTGCGAATGTCATTTTTGATTCGGTTGCGGGTGATATTACAAGCGAGAGTTTAGAATGCTTAGCTTTATATGGCACACTTGTTCAATTTGGTAATAGTAGTGATAAAGTGGGTACATTTAAAACAAGTGATGTTCATAGTAGCTGCAGAAATATTAAGGGCTTTAGTCTAGGGACAACGAGAAAATATCATCCCGAGCGATTAGCGCCAATTGCAAAAAAAGTAATCGAACTATTCGATTCTAAACAGCTCAATCTACCGATAGCGCACATATTTAAATTAAGTGATGCAGCAGAAGCACATCAACTAATTGAAAGTCGTAATTACGAAGGGAAAGTTTTACTTAAAGTTTAAATTTTGAGTGCAGTAAGAACTTATATAATATGTAAAAAAAGTCACGAATAAATGATCGTGGCTTTTCTATTTAATATCACGATGCATGAAAGTACCTAAGAAAAAGTGTTATCGGTGGTTACGGAATTTGAGAGATTTTGTTTCCTAAAAAGCGGATTTTAGATGTATGATTTATAATTAATACACATAAATTCAGGAGGTTTTTTTATTGTATAGTCCAAAATGGAGTAAAGCAAAAAAACGCTTGAAAAGCTTCACCTGTGAATCTTTGCGTTCAAGAGTAGACTTTCAAGTGATTAATTATCGACATGCTCACGACCAACTGGGTAGAGCTGTCATTACAGTAGATAAAATAGAGAAGTTAAATATGTGTACAATCACAGCAGAGCGAGAGGAATATTACCGAGAACGATCAATTCAACAACAGTTTGATGATTTTGACTCCGAAGACCGAGTGAATATTTTAGACATTCAAGAGCAAGCGTATCAACAATTGAAAGAAGAAGCCATTTACGGACAATACGATTTCTTTTCTGCATTAGAAATATATTTTGACATGTCAATTGAGGAATGTTTACAGTCAAATGACATTCTGCTTAAAATATTATGTCTTTTGGACAGACGTGTTGGAAAAAGAACATTACTAAGGATGAAGGACACAATGACAAATGAACACATATTAGTACAAGACTTCTTTAAAATACGTTGTGAAGCAGAAAATATAAGATTAGCAGTATAACTTTTCCAAATGTCGTTTTTGGAGGCTCAATCGAATAGGTAGGACTATTTTTTGTATTAGTTACTTTGGGAACATTATATAGAGATTAATAGAAGTTTAAGATAACATCGGTATATATTCGGTAAGATGAAGGAGTGGTTAAGATGCCTTATGTACATGAGTTTGGAATAATTGAGGATATAGAAGAAATAGAAGCAGAAGACAATGGATATTACCCTAAAATAGGTGATTGTATAACCATAGATGGAGATTTTATTGACGACTTATGTAATACTGATTTTGGTGAAAAAATAGAAAAATTACAAACATTCGCAAATAGCCCAGATAGACCGTATAATGATCTCTGCTATTACGGAATAACATTGATACCACCGAGTTCTCATACTTACTTTTTAAAAATTGTGAGTGAGGCAAATGATAAGTACAAATCGGAAGAACTTGAACAATTGATGGTGAAAATTGAGGAAGCAATAAAAATGGATAAATGGATGATTCATTTTGGTGTTTAATTGTCTCTAATAAGCAAAAAAAAGCAGCCTGATTGGTCTGCTTTTTTTGCTTATATATTCAATTAATTAAGATAAAAGTTCACGGATATTATCAATATAATCTGAATGAACATAACCTACTTTTCCTTTGTATACGACTTGGTACCAAGGAGAGTTATAACCAGCATAGCTGATTTGAACATCTTGATTGTTTTTATACGTACCAATGATTTTTGATTTCGAGCTTTTAGAAGCACGCACGTTTAAATTTACACCTTTGCTTGTATTAGCTGAACCAAGAGCAATTACAGCTGGTAACTTCGCTACATATTGTTTACTTACATAACGTTTTTTACCTTTATAAAGGACTTGATACCAATTTTTGTTGTAGCTTTTAATAACTTTTACTTTGGCATTAAATGCATATTTTCCAACTACTTTAGATTTCGTGCTCGCACTTGCACGAATATTTAAGCTTCCTGTTAAATCTTCAAAAACAGCGTATTTTGTTGTAGTAGATACTGCTGCCTGAGCACTTGTAGCAGAAAGAGTAGAAGCTGCAACAACAGCGGCCATAGTTAATTTTCCAATATGTTTCATATAATAACGCATCCCTTCAAATTTCGTTCATAATACAGTATAACACTCATATATTAGAATTATAGTTAATATATTACTATTTTTATATAAATTTCATGTTTCGAAATATATATTTATTTAATTTAGTTGCGCACATTAAGTAAGTATTATTTGGATATTCAAAATAATTTACTCAATGGCATATAGTGCTACTCACCAATTTACAGAGGAAGTTACGCTTATTTACTTAGTTTAATAGTTCAATCTTGCTGCCCAAAATAGATTATAGAAAGGAAGGATGACACACAGACCTAAAAATGTAAGTGATATTGAAAAAGCTATTGTATGATTAAGGTCAGCTGAATAATTTAAAAGTGCTTCATTTGCGAAGATTAGGCAGATAAAGATACAGAATTGAAGTAGTATCACCATTTTTTGAGAGCGTACAAATTGAGTCGTTTTATTTGCTTCTGTTAAATTTATATAATTCATCTTGTGAGGGGATTTAATAAGATATTTAATAAGTAAGTTCATGAAATACCATATAAGAAAACTCAAAAATAGTAAGATGAATAGTACATATTTAGATCCCCATTGATCTGGCGTATCATTTGTAAAATGAATTGCAATTTTTGATGGTATCGTAGACCAAAGTGAAATTAAATTAAAAAAATGATAGCCAAAAACGATTATTGCTAGTAGTAAAAAAGTTAACCTGAATTTACTGATTGCCAATTATCAACACCTCTATTTTACATTATTATCCATTATAACATTAGTATGTTCATTATTAGTTGTAATAAGCATACAAAATAAGTTTCAAAAACGTCGATTTGGTATTTTTTATTTATTCCATTATTTACATTTATTGTTTTTTATTTTAAACTGTATTTAGATGATTACCTAACTAACTAAATAAGTGTGGTGACAAAATGAGCAATGATGTATTTAAAGCTCTAGCAGACCCAACAAGGAGGGAAATACTTGATAGACTGAAAGAAAAAGATTTAACAGCTGGTGAAATTGCTGATTATTTTTCAATTAGTAAGCCAAGTATTTCACATCATTTAACAATATTGAAAACAGCAGGGTTAATAACACAAGAGAAAAAGGGACAATTCATTTATTACTCGTTAAATACAACCGTTCTTCAAGATATTTATAGCTGGATATTAAAACTAAAACAGTGAGGAGAGACAGAAGATGAAATTCTTTATAGTTTGTATTCCAATCGTTAGTATGTTGATCGCTATATTTACATCAGATATTTATGTAGAGGACTTTATCGCAAAGTGGGTGCTCCCGATTTGTTTAGTGCTTACGGCTATTACTTCCGTTATAACAGCAAGAAGTCAAAAAAATAGCGGCTCTAAAAGCACCATTCTCTTAATGACTCTTTTAAGCCAATGTGTATTGATTACATTCCAAATTAGTTTTATCTTGTTAGAGAAGCCAATAGAAATAACGAATGATGTTTATGCGGGGATAATAGTTGGGATTATGATGTTCATTTTAGGTAATTTTATGCCACGTACAAAGCCGAATGCTGCATTTGGGTTAAGATTACCGTGGACACTTTCAAATGAAATCGTTTGGCGAAAATCAAATTTCTTTGCAGGCTATCTGTTGATGTTAGCTGGAATACTTGCGATTTGCCTGTCAATTTTATTTAAAGAAAATACAGAGATTATCATTTTATCCGTAGTGCTATGTATCGTTATTATTGCTACATTGGTTTCATACGCATACCACAGAAAAATGTTAAGTGTATCATAAATTCATCTAGGAAAAAGGGAAAGCCACGAATCAATATTGATTGTGGCTTTTTTAGTTAATACTATGATTTGTGGAAGTGTATAAGACTTTATTTTCTATTATTTTCGTGAATTTTTTTATAAATATATACTTCATTATCTGTAGAAGTTGAATTAGTAATAAGAGTAATTAAGAACATTAACACGCCAAATAAGATTAGTGCCGCTTTGTAATAGCCATTAAATAATAAAATAAAAATAGATACAAAAAGCGATATAAATAATAAAACGAAACTTAAAAATATAATTAATTTTTTCTTTTCCACCAAATACCTCCTGATTTCTATTTAAAATATTACAAAAAAATACATAAATAGCATTTTATATATTTATTATATCAAATATGATTTTTTTAGGTCGCAAAGAAGGTTAAATAAACGCGCCTAAATTATAATTTGGGAAGCTCACATTTCCTTCATTTTAAAGAATCAAATGAAATATTATATCTAAGAAATGTATAAAAATTAAATGAATTAGATCAATTATTAGATGACTTCTCTAATTAATACTATGATTTTGGAAAGTACATAAGAAAAAATGATGTTGCTTTCATCCATAAATTTTACTTAATGTATTTTTTTGGTATTATAAAGTGAGTAAACTTAGATGTAGGGAGATGATGAACAGATGAAAAAGAAAATTGCTATCCTATTAACAACGGTAGCTATTATTGTTTTGGGTGGTTTTATTTATTATGGCTTTTTGAATGAGGATAATCAGGATAACGACAGCATTATGATAAATAAAGATGGGGAAGTAGTAGACCCGATTAGTAAGGATAGCGATAATATGGGACATGAATAGCAGGAGACGTTTTCTTTAGAATCAATGAGCTCTTAAGCAATTAGTTAATGAAGAAAAAGAAAAATTCTTAAAAGAATATGGAAATTTTTATTTAAATTTTAATACATACAAAAATAAATAGTTTAATAAACAAGCCACAATCAATATTGATCCGTGACTTTTTTGTTAATACTATGAAGATTACAAATTAAAAGTCGGTATTAATTATGGTTATGCTTAGAAAGGAGAAAGTAAAAATGGAAAAAGAAGACTATGAACAAAAGAGCGTTTTTGATGAAAATCACTATCAGTTTAATAACCTAGAAGAAATGGAAATGGAAGAATTAACGCTTTATTTTGAAAAACAATTAATTGAATCGAAAGATGGGGAAAAATTCTTAATGTCTTTGGTAGATTTCCCAATCTATATGCATTTAGAAATATTTGATTTCGATGTACAAGAAATAGGGAATTTATTTACTTCTGGCAATAGTACATACACCATCCAAAAGTTAAAAAGTGACACATACCATTTCGAAGCTAAGATTGACGACAATGAATTGTTTATAGAAATGCTGGGGTATATGACTGCTTATGCGGGCTACGGGCGATTGAACTTTTATACAAATTGTAATACGTGTTTTAAGAAAGAAATTATAGATGAAGAAATTCAATTCGATTTGCTTGATTCCAGTAACTTTATGTTAGTTACAATCAAATATGATGGAAATGTTTTGAGTATAGTAAGTGGAAAAAGTGAATTGAAAGAAATTAGAAAACAACTCGAACACCTAAATAATTATGAATAGCTCATACGATCCGAGCTTAGCAACTCACAAAAAAACTCGTCTACTTACCGATTGACTGGCTCTTTGGAATCGATTACTTTAAATGCTACTCAGGTCTTAATTGTTTTAAACTGCATTATGA
Source organism: Candidatus Kurthia intestinigallinarum (assembly GCF_003991225.1). Classification (GTDB taxonomy): domain Bacteria; phylum Bacillota; class Bacilli; order Bacillales_A; family Planococcaceae; genus Kurthia; species Kurthia populi. The sequence goes on along the minus strand of NZ_JTFC01000029.1, from coordinate 6,082 downwards.
TAACATCTATTCCATTAATAATGATTATTTATTCGAGATTGATATAGTAAATATGTAAGATTGTAGTGATAGAAAATCTTAAGAATAGAGCTATTTTTTTAGTTTTTTAAAAAAATAGTGAATATGAGGTGTCGAAAATGTGGGAACAGCATTTAATTGAAACATCAAGAGGAACATTTGAGGTCTTTGTAAAAGGAAGTGGAACTCCTCTTTGTATTACGCACAATTATTCATCCTTTAACACTTCAGGAGATTATTTTGCGAACACATTTATAGAAAATCATCGTGTATTTTTAGTGAATTTAAGAGAGTGTGGTAATTCTCCAAAAGTAAAACACTCGTATCAGCTTGGATTATTAGAAACTGTATTTGATTTAGAAGCGATTCGAGAAGGTTTAGGGTTTGAAAAATGGTCCTATGCTGGACATTCTACTGGGGGAATACTTGGTATAATTTATGGCATTTATTTTTCTGAATCACTTAATTTTGAAATCATTGTCGGAGCAGCGGCTAGAGATTATATGACTTTTTCAAAAAATTGCATTTATAATAATGAGCATCCACATTTTGAAAAAATGCAAAATCTATTCAAATCACTTAAAAATAAAAATCTTTCCGTAGACATACGTAACGAATTGAAAATTGAACGTACAAAGCTATCTTTATATAGCCCTAATAAATACGAAGATTATTTTTCATTAAATATAGCAAAAGATATGTCAGCCAGTAGATTAAATTTTTTTGATAGAGAAATTCAACTATTTGACGTTACTAGAAAACTAAAATTCATTTCAGCGCCTACTCTAATTATTTGTGGTAAGTACGATGTTCAATGTCCAGTAGAATACTCGATTGAAATGAATGAATTAATTTCGACATCCAAATTAGTTATTATGGATGAAAGTAACCATTATCCCTTTTTAGAAGAAAAAGAACGGTTTTTAAAAGAATACCGAACTTTTCTTGATGAAATAACCATTTAATACATATGTGTAATAAAAAACCACGAATCATTAATTGAAGTGACCCCTAAAAGTTAGACATGGCTATTTCATTAGGCAGCTTGGATAAACTGAGTTCGGCATTGTACCGGGCTCAGTTTTAATTTTGCCTTAATGCGTTTCGTGTTGTAATAGTATATATAGTTTTCTAGTTGTTGCTTAAAGTGTTCTACACTTTCAAATTCCTTTAAATATAGGAATTCAGATTTTAGTATGCCAAAGAAATTCTCCATTACGGAATTGTCGTAACAGTTACCTTTACGTGACATACTTTGAATAATGCCTCTGGATTCAAGCGTATGACGATATTGTTTCATTTGGTAATGCCAACCTTGATCCGAGGTTCTGGTCGATTCATCTTCTTTACTAAATTGTAGTATGTGCTACGTGGAATTTCTGCGAATGCCACAAGCGCTTTCACCGGGTATTCATGCCTTAATTCATAGATGACCTTTACTTTGTCTTCTTTGGTGACTTTTCCTTGACTTGAACTAAGGCGTTCAACTTTTTTAAATACTCGTTTTCCATACGTAGACGGTCGATTTCGGCTTGAAGTGCTTCTGGTGAGCCTTCTACTGGTGTCTGTTTCGGTTGTTCGTTTCTTTTTTCATGGATGGACGCCCCTTTTTCTTTGACTGAAGGGCATCGAATCCTTGTGTTTCATACTGTTTTCGCCAACTACGGATTGTAGATGGAGCAGCTATATTAAATATAGCTGCTGTTTCAAGTAAGGACGTACCATGTTCAATCATGTAATTTAGTACGTCTAGTTTAAACTGTGCTGAACAATTTGTGTACCGTTTTACAAACGCTTTTACACCATGATACTCATATTGTTTCACCCAATTTTGAATAGCTTTATGATCCGTTCCAATCGTTTTAGCAATTTCACGCAAACTTTCTTTGCCTTCTAAATCGCTTAAAGTAGCCTGTAATTTTTCATTCGCTGTAAATTTCGCCATATAAAAACTGCACCTCCAATTGTTAGATGTATCTAACAATTGGGGTACAGTTCAAACTTTTGGGGTGCTACACCGATTAGGACTTTTTTGTGATGTGATGTTTTGTAGGTATTAATGGTAGTTAAGCATTTTTTTGATTAATAATTTTTTTGAAATAAAAATTATTAATCTTACCAAAAAATAAAAAATAATTATATTAAATACTAAGCCGAGTAAAGGAAAGGTATAACTTATTGTTAGAATGGATAACTATCCAATCAAAAGGAAATCCGAGATAATTTGCATCCGGGTGTTTTTTGATACCCACGATAGAAGTTACAATAATTGTGAGTATAATACTGAAAACTAGCAGTATTATATTAGTGTTTTTAGATTTTTTAATCAGATTTACACCTCTTATGCTGATATTTTTAATATAGTAATATACAAATAGAACTTAATAGTACAATGAAAAAATTCGTTTTACCACTTTTAGGTTCAATTATATACAAAAAAGCCATAGTCATTATTAAAATAATGGCCATGGCTTTTTATACAATATTATTTAAATCGGATTAGGCGTAATGAGTTTAATATTACTAATAACGCAGCCCCTGTGTCACTTAAAACAGCCATCCATAAGGTTAAATTCCCTGTAAAAATCAGTATTAATGCAAGGGCTTTAATAGCAATTGAGAAGATAATATTTTGCTTAATAATCGTTAAAGATTTTCGGCTTAATTGCATCGTATGTGGTAATTTCTCTAAATTATCAGCCATCAAGACAATATCTGCTGTTTCCATTGCTGTATCTGTTCCAGCTCCACCCATGGCAATACCAAGATCTGCTGTAGCTAATCCTGGGGCATCGTTAATACCATCACCTACCATTGCTACCTTTTTACCTTCTTGCTGCAATTGCTGAATTACTGTTACTTTATCTTCAGGTAATAAATTCGAGAAGATACGCGTCACATTCACCTGCTGTCCAATTGTTTTTGCTGCGCCTGCATTATCACCTGTTAGCATCACAGTTTCATCAATACCTGACTGCTTCAATAAGGTTAGAGCTGTCTTCGAGCTTGAACGAATTTGATCTGATACCGCAAACAATGCTAGTAACTCTTTACTTGAGCCAATTAAAACAACTGTATGACCTGTTTCAATTAACTCGTCAATCACTGGTTTATAAGAGGTAAAATCGATTCCAAGCTCTAAAAATAACTTTTCATTTCCTCCAAAATACATTTCTCCTGTAACTGATGCTTGGACACCTTTCCCAACGATATTTTTGAATTGTTCACCGAGTAAAATTTCTGCACCTAACTGTTTGACATATGTCGTAATGGCACCTGCAATTGGATGTGTAGAATAAGCTTCTAATGTGTAGGCAAGATTACGCACCCATTGCTCATCTTTTACTAAATAATGAACGTTTGTCACAGCAGGTTTACCTTCAGTTAATGTACCAGTTTTATCAAATGCTACGGTATTAATTTTTCCGGCAATTTCCAAAAATGTACCGCCTTTAATGAGTACACCATGTCTTGCTGCATTGCCAATGGCTGATACAATTGCTACAGGTGTTGAAATGACAAGTGCACAAGGACAAGCAACCACTAATAATTCTAATCCTTTATAAAACCATTCTGAAAATGCACCAAAGCTTAACAATGGGGGAATTACAATGACTAATAGTGCTGCGATAAACACAATTGGCGTGTAAATTGCTGCAAATTTATCGACAAACGCTTCAGTCGGTGCTTTCTTTTCCTGTGATTCTTCGACTAAATGAATAATTTTTGCAATCGTTGTATCTCCCACAAGTTTTGTCACTTGTACTTCAAGTGTTCCATGTTCATTAATTGTACCGGCAAAAATTGCGTCGCCAATGTTTTTATCTACGGGAATCGATTCACCTGTAATTGGTGCTTGGTTAACACTTGATTCACCTTTTAAAACTTCTCCATCTAATGGGATTTTTTCTCCAGGTTTAATGACAATTGTTTCGTGTAAGCGAATAGTACTTACATGTTTTTTTACAAGATTTGTATCAACTTTTACCCAAGCTTCAGGAGGCACTAAATCCATTAAATTTGAAATGGATTGCCGTGTTTTTTCAATTGAGCGTGTTTGTAAATACGTACCAATTGCAAACAACCAAACAACGGTTGCACCTTCAAACCATTCTCCTATCAATATAGCACCAATCGCGGCAGCACTCATTAGTACATTCATATCTAGTGATTTACTCTTAATAGCATAAAAAGCACTTCGTACAGGCTTATAACCACTAATCACAATGACAAGTGCAAATAGCATCGTTGGCACCAACCCAGGGACATTTGTATACGTTAATCCAAAGCCTGTTACTACTAATATTGTAGAAGCAATCATTGCCCATGTATCCTTGGCTATTTTTTTAGAACGGGGGACGTCCTTCTTAACAAGTGTAAATCCAATTTTCTGTATTTCTGATGCAAGCATGTCATCTGTTAAAGTATGCATTGCTTTTAGTTTTCCTGTAGAAAATTGAACGGTGGCTTCTGTCACTTCAGGCAAGGTCAATAAATGATTTTCAATTGATTTTGCACAGGAAGAACAGTCCATTCCTTCTATAGTATAGGTTTTAAGTGCGCCTATATTCGGCTGTTCGATTGTAAAACCTAGTTGTTCTACCGTTTTAGCAATTGGTGCTAAGGAAGCTTCGGAATGCATATTGACGCTCATTTTGGCTGTACTAAAGTTTACTTGCACATTTTGTACACCTGGTAAGAGCTGTACACCTTTTTCAATTGATTTTGCACAGGAAGAACAATCCATTCCACCAATACGGTACGTTTTTGACAGCATCGATTGATCTGCTGGCAGTGCATCTTCTTGAACTTGTACTTCAGTTGAACAACAATTCTTAACTTTCTTCGTAGGCTCTATCTGTGAATCCTCTGCTGAGCAACATGTCGATACTTGCTCTACTTTTGATTCTAACTTTGTCGAACAACAGCTTGTAGAATCTGTGTTCTTTCCATTCTTTGTACTCATTCTCTCCTCCCCTTTCTTAATCCACGTGATTTTGACAACATGCAACATCATTTTCTACATCTTCTAATACAAGATCAAACATATCCAAAAGCTCATGAATTTTAGCGTTACGTAAACTGTAATACACATATTTTCCTTCTTGACGACTAACAATTAACCCGCATCCCTTTAAACAAGCAAGATGCTGTGAAATGTTCGACTGATTTCCATTTGTTTCCTCAACGATTTGTGATACAGTTTTTTCTTCAAATTTAATTGCTTCTAAAATTTGTAAACGAATTTTATTAGAAAAGCCATGAATAAACTTTAATTTTGTCTCCATCGTTGTAATTGTCATAAAGTTACCTCCACTCAAAACATATTAGAAAAAATTAATATGTTTATCATATTACATATTACTAATATGTTTGTCAAAAAAATAAAATCAAATTGAAGTTTCAATAAACTCCCTGAATATTTTATTCTATGATTAAATCCAGCTTACGTAATGTTTTCTGAGATTTTTTCCATCAAATTAATACTAGAAAAATAATGCTATATTCAAAAATGAATAAAATGGGATATTTTAGGGGAGAATTAAATGTATACTAAAACACCAGTGTTTCAAGATAAAAAACAGATTGACTGTCCAATAATTATCCTATTGTCAATAACGCCTCTAAATTCTCCGATAATATCGGGATAAAATTCCCCATTATAGAGTTAAGTAGTTAAATGATTAGCTGGGAATATCCCAGCTTTTTTCTTTTCTTTCATACGGTAAGATTCACCTTTAATATTAAATGTTACTGAATGATGTAATAGGCGATCTAGGATCGCTGTAGCTAAAATAGCATCTCCAAAAACGTGGCCCCATTCAATGTAAGACTTGTTAGAGGTTAGAATCATTGAACCTTTTTCATAACGTTTTGAAACAATCTGAAAAAAGGTATTAGCTGCTAGCTCGTCAAATGGGAAATAACCAATTTCGTCAATAATTAAAACATCTGGCTTGCTTAATCTTTTAATCAAATAATTCAGTGTATTTCTGCTATCAGAGATTTTACACTGGGCCATAAAATCATCTGCTGTTATAAAACGTACGGAATATCCTTTTGT
>NZ_JTFC01000028.1 GCF_003991225.1 Candidatus Kurthia intestinigallinarum | reverse complement strand
TTGCATTAGGGCTTTGTTGCACTCTGGCTTTATAACACTATGGCATATTAATTTGAATAGATTATAGCAAGGAAAAGATTCATTTTCAATAAGCTTGCTTAATTTAATCAATAGTTTTCGTTTATTACAGTTATAGTTTCTTTAAATCAGAGGGAGGAGGGTCACTATGACAATGTACAACTTACAAACTGTGTTATCATCAATCGTTCACAACGGTTTAACTACATATAAAACGAAAAATTCTCGTTTTGCGCCCGCAGCTTTCGTCGACACGTCCGACAAGAAAGGTGTGGTTTTCGTCGTTCGCGAAAAAGCGCATTTCGCCAATGGCCGCGTTCGCGGTTATATCGTGACGTCTAAAGAAACATTGGTGAAAGACGCGCCTTCATTGTCTCACTGGACGCCAAACGTGTACTGCTACGGCGAATATGCAGATCCTGCGCGCACATACATAAAAGGCTTTGAAGAAAAGAACCTGTCTCAAATTAATACGTTCGTTGTCGACATCGATACGAAAGATCACAGCATCAACGACATTCTGCTTGCTTGTATCGACGAGTCGATTGGTGAACCGTCATTGATCGTCGAATCGCCACGCGGTT
>NZ_JTFC01000027.1 GCF_003991225.1 Candidatus Kurthia intestinigallinarum | reverse complement strand
AAGGATTTTTGAAGGATACGTCCTCGATCATCAACTGCACAAGCATAGTGTTTACGTTTGGCAATATCGATGCCGATAACGAGTGTATTTTCAGAAACTTGATTTATTTTTTCATTCGTATTAAAATTCATTCGGATGGGTCCTCTCTGTATATTATGCGCGTCAATGCCAGTTGACACTCAAGCATCATACAGGAGGGCTTTTTTGTTTTCAAGTCTCTGAAAATCCTTCTAACAGGAATGCTCCTATATAATTTAGTATACAGTTAATTAAAAAGCTAAAAATGTTAGCCATTTTATAGATGGCTTTTTTATCATTTCTTCGCAGAATACCCCTCCCTCAAGGAACGTAGTGAGTAGGGAGGGGTATTCTGCAAACCCAATTATTCTGCCAGTACTAATTTGTTGAAAAGAACATCTGTTCCTATTATACTATTCGAAAAAAGGAGGTGTCTGTCATGTCACATCAAGCGTATAAATTCCGTATCTACCCAAATAAAGATCAACGAGTATTGATTCATCAAACACATGGGCATTGTCGTTTTGTTTACAACCATTTTCTTGCGTTGTGGAATACTTCTTATGAAGAAGAAGGAAAAGGGTTGAATCGTTCCATTATGTCCAAAATGCTCACAAAGCTGAAAAAACAAGAGGATACGGCATGGCTACGCAACGTAGATAGTGTGGCATTACAAGCCTCTTATGAAAATTTAATAGACGCTTTTCAACGTTTCTTTCAAAAGCAAAATAACTATCCTCGCTTCAAAAGTAAAAAGAATCCCGTTCAAAGTTATACTACGAAGAATACGAATAACAATATTGCGATTGTCGGCAATCAAATGAAGCTACCAAAATTAGGACTCGTAAAATTTGCGAAGTCGCGTAATATTGAAGGTCGTATTCTAAAAGCGACAATTAAATACAATGCGAGTGGTACGTTTTACGTGTCTGTCCTATGCGAAGTACCAGACTTTAAGCCATTGCCTCAAACAAAGAAAGCTGTAGGAATTGATTTAGGTATCACCGATTTTGCGATTCTGTCCGATGGACGTAAAGTGGATAACCAACGCTTTACAGCCAAAATGGAGCAGAAGTTAAAACGTGAGCAGCGCAAATTGTCCCGTCGCTATGAGCAAGCGAAAAAAGAGGGTCGTAACCTACGTGCGTGCATGAACTACCAAAAGCAACGTCGTAGAGTGGCTCGTTTGCGTGAGCGTGTCGCGTTTCAACGTGAAGATTTTTTAAACAAGCTATCAACGGCATTGATTCGTCACTATGACGTCATCTGTCTTGAAGACTTAAACACAAAAGGCATGTTGAAAAATCATAAGTTAGCGAAAGCGATTAGTGATGTGTCATGGTCTGAATTTGTGACCAAGCTAAAATATAAGGCAAAATGGTTCGATCGAAAAATTGTCGAAATCGACAGATTCTTCCCATCGAGCCAACTTTGTCATACTTGCGGTCATCGAGATGGCAAGAAACCATTAGCTATTCGTGTGTGGACTTGTTCAGCTTGTGGTACGACACTAGACCGAGATATTAATGCAAGTCGAAATATTTTAGCCGAAGGGCTAAGAATTTTGAACCAACAACCGTAGGAACGACGGGGATAGCCTACTAAAAAAGTGAAGCCACTGTTTCGAGCAACTGGAAACAAGCAAGCACTGTTCGTAGGAATCTCCCACTTCAAGCAACGTTCGAAGAACGGCTAAGTGGGGGTAGTTCAATTATCCTGCGGTTTCTTCATTTGGAACATATTCATATAAACCCGCATAAAATATATTTGAAATAATTGGAAATAAATAAAAATTGACAAAATAATTATTTTTGTGATATTATTAAAAATTTGATTAAAACACCAAAAGGTGTTAAGGTTAAGAAAGTTGTTATTAAACGGGGGTGGATGATTTGTTTAAAGTTGGTCAAAATATTATGTATGCAACACAAGGCGCTGGAATCATTACAGGAATAGAAGAACGAGAGTTTTCTGGTAAAATTCATCGATATTATGTTATTGGCATGGTAATTAATCGCATGCAGTTACTTATACCTGTAGATAAAATGGTAGATGCACCTATAAGATCGATTACACACATTAAAGCACTGAGAAGTATACTTCATGCTTTTACGCATGGTCAATCAGATCAAATAATTTCTTGGAAAGAACGTTATAATAAAAATACAAATAAAATTAAAACAGGGGATTTAAAAGACTGCGTAGAAGTTGTACGTGATCTAACTCGTATGAGAGCAGAGAAAAAACTTAATACCAGTGAAAAAGATATGCTTGCTCAAGCCCAAAAAATTATGATGAGTGAACTTAATCTTATTAAAGGAATTACACCAGAACAACTGGAAAGCTTTTATTAAATTAATCATTTCTATCTATTAGAAGAAAATAGCCTACTAATAAAATTAATGGAATTAAAAAGAAATAAATTCTATAATTTTCTAGAAATCCCATAATAATAACCTCCAAACAGAGTCTCTTTTTGAGACTTTTATAAATTTATTATTTATCTACCACTATTAATTCAAATTAATCAATAGACAAATACCAATATATGTTATATAATGTATTTAACAAGAAATTAGAACAGCAATAAATTCACTTATTACAAAGTGTACTAGTTGTTAAGTTAGTACTTTTTGTAATATGTGAATTTTTTCTTTCTTAGAAATTACAATCTTATTAAATAACATTATTGGAGGTCATTATATATGACACAAGGTACAGTAAAATGGTTTAACTCAGAAAAAGGATTCGGTTTCATCGAAGTAGAAGGCGGCGCAGACGTATTCGCTCACTTCTCTGCTATTCAAGATGAAGGATTCAAAACTTTAGAAGACAATCAAAAAGTAACTTTCGATATCGAAGATGGACAACGTGGTCCACAAGCAACAAATATCGTAAAAATGTAATTATAAATAAAAGGGCACCCTTGCAGGGTGTCTTTTTTATTTTAATTAATGAAATTAGCTAGGTGAAGGAGTGGAAATTTATAGAATCAAAAAGACAGAAGTCTTCTGTTTCAGTAAAGAAATTTTTAAACATGTATGGTTTATTTACAATTGGTATCTTAATAGCAACAATATATACTCATTCGATTACTGGAAATGCAGAACAAGGTATATTTTTTGACAGCACTTTGATGATGAGTGATGAAAAAATAACAAGTTTATTATTTTTTCTTTTCATTATAAGTATTATCTATTTTACAATGATCAATGTTTTTTTAAAATCATAAAAAATAAATAGAAATATTAATTTGAAATAAAGTCTCTATAAATAATTAAAAATTGCTTTAGTAGTTTCAATCATCGGCTTATTTAATTAATCTATCAAACTAAATTCTACTCGATTCTAAATTTACAATATGGCGCGATTTAAACTTTTGCTCACTCTAGCAGTGGGCTTTTTTATTTGAACGATAGATTGTCAAATTAACTGCACCATCTCATATTCAAATACATCTTGTATGGTGTTCCGGTTGAGGCACTTTCTTGGTCGATTGTTGATCAATGAAAGTGCTTTTTCTATTTTTGAGGGTGTTAGTTGTCCTAAGTCCATTCGTTTTGGGAAAAATTCGCGTAAAAGACCATTACTATTTTCATTCGTGCCACGTTGCCATGGCGCGTATGGATCAGCGAAGTAAAATGGAATCTCATACTGGGTCTTAAGTTCGGTGTAACAGCTAAATTCTTTTCCACGATCCATCGTAAACGTTTGAAAACATGGTCTTGGATAACGTGAAATGAGCTGTTCAATGGCCCATTTCATCGATTGCGCCGAGCGATTCGGTATTTGAATGCCGACATAGAAACGTGTTTTTCGCTCGGCGAACGTCGCAATACATCCTTTCGTACCACGCGCTGAAACGACAGTATCTAATTCCCAATGGCCAAACGTTTCACGCGTTTTGACTTCTTTGGGGCGTTGTTGAATCGAGGTTCCAACATTGAAACGACCACGTGTTTTGCGTGGTGCCTGACGTTTTCCTTTTTGCCGAAGTACTTGAAGCGTCACGCGAAGCTTTCCTGAATAAAGCCAACGATAAATCGTTTTGAACGATAGTTTTCCTTGAAATAAGGAACCGATAGTCTGTTCAGGAGACCATGTCGCTTTTAGTCTTTCTTCGATAACATTACGCAGTTTGTCGGTAAACTTTGAACGCGCACCGCATTTTTTCTTCTGCGCAGCCGCGTGCCATTGCGCCTTTTCGGCAGACCATTCATTCAGTCGCTTTACTTCACGTGAATCGTTGTATGAGAACGATTCAGATTACGCGCAATGGCACGACAAGAGTACCCTAATCCTTTTAAAACTTCTATTTTCGTACGTTCAGATGTGGTAAGATGACAATAGCTCATTCCATATGGCCCCCTGTTGATTTTGGTGTAGGAACTTTAATTATACAGGCTCATATGGAATGGGTCTTTTTTTATTTATTTTGAGTGGTGCACTTAATATTACAATTCGTCGAACAAAAAAAGAGATTGGGACAAAACACGTCATGTTCCCTTTTTAGCGTTCGCAACGAAAAACCGGAACCGCGCCACAGCGCGATTCCGGTTTTTCTTATGCTCATATGAGAGGTGATTTCTACACGTATGTCCCAGCCTCCTTTATCTTATTTGATTGTAAAGCTTTAACCATTTGATTCAACGGTGATATTTATATTCCGAAAGCTATTATTGAATACTTTCCGGTTTTCATCATTTCTAGAAAATAATCGAGTTTATCAAATTGGTAATATAATTCTTTTTTAGTATATAACTTAGCATCTTTCCCTTGTTCTAAAACAAAAGAATCTGTGGGTATACCTTTAATAATGTCCCTAAATTTTTCAATGCAGTTTATAAAAGAAGGCATTGATTCATTCAATAATACAGTAGGTTTGTATGCGTCTGCATTTGCATTTATTTTTTTGAAATCTTCATCTGCTGTAATAATATCATATATATAATTATTATTTTTTTATAATTGATTAAATCATCAGGAATACTAATCATTTTTTTCCAATTCCTCTTTTTTTGTCGTCCTAAATCAAGACTCTCGTCCATCCACACAATAAAATTAACATCTTTTCCCCAATAAATTTTCTTATTTCTAAAAGGCCAATATCTACAATATTAAATTCTGATTCAGCATCTTCTTTCTTATGTTCATACAAATAAAAAGTATAATCATCTCCGCCACCTAACATTTTTTATATCACCTCTCAATAAGAATACGATAAAAAATAGTACAATTTATAAATATCTTGATAGAAGCAAGACTTCCACAAGAAAATAATATATAACGATTACCCAAAGTAAGAAAAAACAAATATTAACTTTTGATGGTAATTAAAATAAATATGAAAGATATACTAGTGTAACCTCTGTGGTTGCTCTTTTTTATGTACATAAATCATTTGCCGATGTGTTCATTTTAGTTCCCCAATAGTTCCCAAAACTTTTGTATTAAATGTTATGTTTCTAGGGTATTGTTAATTATCGGTATTTGCCTATGAACATTGCTAGAACAATATTTAAAGCTATGTACACGATATAATTGTTCCGTATTGAATCACATATATCATTATGGTTATCATATTGGTCAAATAATTTATATCGCAAAATTTAAGCATTGCGAAGAAACGATAATCCGTGTTACAACACGATTTCTTCTTGGTCTTCCCATTTTCCTGTTACTAAATTCAAGGCAATTTCTTCATCCAGTACACGATAATAAATAGGGTGCATTATTTTTTGTCCATGGAAGTTGTTAACGAAAGAGTAGTGTAAAAATATAATTGAATAAAATAATAATTGTATAAAAAAATGAAATGAAAGGACTGATTCGTTTGAAGATACGTTCGGCAGTACTGAGGAAGCTAGGAGCTAGCACCCCGTATAAAGAAAGTCAGCCGATTCAAATTGAAGAATTGGAGTTAGATGCACCGGGTCGAGGGGAGGTGCTCGTCAAAATTTTAGCAGCAAGTCTTTGTCATTCAGATTTGTCTGTTGTGAATGGTAGTCGTCCGCGTCCAGTACCAATGGCGCTTGGTCATGAAGCGGCTGGTGTAGTAATGTCAGTAGGTGAGGGTGTGACGGATTTTGCGAAGGGGGACCAGGTTATTTGCGTCTTTGTGCCAAGTTGTGGGGAGTGCGTGCCTTGTCAGGAAGGTCGCCCTGCTTTATGTGAGCGCGCGGCGAAATCAAATGAAGCTGGGACCTTATTAAATGGCGATATTCGTTTACATAATGGGGATGAAAAAATTTATCACCATATCGGAGTTTCTGCCTTTTCTGACTACGCGGTTGTGTCGAAGCAGTCTCTCGTAAAGGTGACGGAAGATTTGACAGCGGAGCAACTAGCCTTATTTGGCTGTGCGGTTATTACGGGTGTTGGTGCTGTCGCTAATACAGCGAAAGTGCCACTTGGGAGCTCAGTTGCTGTCGTTGGCCTTGGAGGTGTCGGTCTTAGCGCGCTACTCGGAGCCATTGCGGCGGGTGCAAGAGAGGTAGTTGCCCTCGATATTAATGATCAAAAGCTTGTTCGTGCAGCGGAGCTCGGTGCAACCGCAACATATCGCTCGGATGAAGCGGGCATTATTGACCGTGTTTTAGAGGAAACGAATGGTGGCTTTGATTATGTGTTCGAAACGGCAGGTGTTGTACCGGCGCTTGAGGTGGCCTATGCTATTACGAAGCGAGGCGGTGTTACGACAACGACAGGATTACCCGATCCAAAGGCAACCTTTGCGCTACCGTATGTGACATTAACGGCGAGTGAAAAAACACTAAAGGGCTCCTATGTAGGAAGTGCAGTGCCACGCCGAGACATTCCACATTACATTCAGCTTATGAAGGCGGGAAAATTACCGGTGGATGAGCTGATAGCTAAAACGATTCGTTTAGAAGAGATTAACGAGGGCTTTGACTTACTTGCGAGCGGGGAATATACACGTATTTTAATTTCATTTGAATGAAAAAGGTAGGTCAGTAGGATAAATCCTATCTGCCTACCTTTTTAAAATGATGTACCTTGATGGAAAAATAATTGCCACGTATCATTGGTTTTACGCCAAAGGGAGCTACGATGAGAACGACGACCAGAAAATTCCACAGTATCATACAGTGCCTGAATGACTGTGGCAGATAGTTCGTGGATACGGAAGTTCAAAATATCTGGAAGCTCCGTTACGACGGTATTCTCTAGAAGGGTATCGAGTTCAATTCCTTTTGTATAGGTCTTACCTGATGTACCAATTTCATAAAAATCATCGGCTAATAATTGCTCAAAATCCTGACGAGTTCGCTTCATTAGACGGCGTTCAAGTGCAAAAATTTCCTCGTTCATGACAATCACCTCTTTCGTTGATGGACGTTGATTTTACCATTTTCACGAGGCGTTGTTCAACTGAAAAAGGAATCGCATTCGCTGCGATTCCTTTTTCTTTATACTTTGCCAGAGACAAGTGTGTTTTTGATTTCGAGTGTACCGACAATTAGCATAATGATGCTAACAGGCACAATCCCGATAAGAAATACCGTGCTATTAATGATGTTTGTGACAAATAAAATTGAAATGATTGCCGCTAATGCGACAAGACCATGAAAATATTTTTCCATTTTACCACAACCTTTATTTAGAATACACATCATTTTATTATCATCATATTATCACATTTCCGCTGTTTTTGTGAACGATGACGACTTGTCAAAAGGAAGTATAAGTGCAAAGTGTAATGAGTCATTGGTCGCCGTTGCCGAAATGCTACCACCGAGCTGTTCAACGAGTTTTCGCACGATGGCTAAGCCGAGTCCTGTTGACTGTGATTGCTCGTGATAAAAGCGTTCAAAAAGAATCTCTGGCGGCTGTTTTAGCGGCTGAAGTAAAGGGTTTTCAAATGTCATAATGCACTGTGATTCGGTCGTTTGAAGGGAGATTGTTAATGTTTCAGCGCTATGACTCAAGCTGTTTTGCAGTAAATTATCAAAAATTCTTGAGAGCCATTCATCATCACTTAGCAGCCATACATTTTCCTCTATAGTCGCAAATTCGATCCGCATCTTCTGTTGTTCAAATGCGGCATAATGTGCGGCAATTGCTTCGGTCAATAAAGCATCCACCTGGACAGGCTTGAGTGGGGGTGTTTGCTGCTGATTCATCACATAGGCATACTCGAAAAAACTGTGTAGCAATGCTTCAAGGCGCGCGACATGTGCGAGTGCTATTTGATACTTTTGCTGCTGTGCGGCGTCTAAGGCGGAAACATCGAGTAGCTGTAAGGACCCTTTAATGGCGGTTAATGGTGTGCGAAAGTCATGTGAAATGTTCGATACGAATTCCTTATAGTAATTTTCCTGCTGTACACTTGCCTGGCGTAGCTGCTGCTCATGTGCTAGCACGTCGTTCCAGCTAGCGACGAGTGTATTTAACTGCCTATGCAGCAATTGTAAATGAAGGGGCTGGTTTTGATGTGTGTGCTGCCGTACCATTAGCTGTCGTTGAATCGTACGCAGTTGTTGCTTCATCGATAAAATATAAAAAAGGAGCAGAATCAGAATACTTAGCAACACATAAATTAACATACAGCACCTCCCTTAATGGATATCTGTTTTTCTAAAATATAAGATGGTAATACCAACACAAACACTAATAAAGCGCAACGATACAAGACAAATAGCGAGTAACGATGAATCGGCAGTAACTGTAATGGCATCGCCGCCAAATGGTGTCCAGTTTAGCCAGTTTAAATTATTTGCGGCTAGCTGTCCGCACAATACTGAAATGGCATAAAAAAGGACGATGACAAAGGTTGGCTTTTTTAAGAAAAAGGCGAGCATCACGGCAAGTGATGTTTGGCCTATATACACAATGATGAGGCTTAATAGTAACGCAACTGCTGTTGAGATTTGTGTCGTACTATTCATCGCGCTAATCATACCGCCCATTGGTACACCGAATGTATAAGGCGCATCTGCATAAAAAATCCAGAAGCTAGCGGCAACAAATGGTAGTAAATACAGGCACATGAAGAGCCAATACACGATAAATTTACTCGTGACAATTTGTGCGCGAGAATGCCCTGCACTAATCGTATGCTGCATTGTACGATTATCAAAGTCATTGGAAATGAGTAAGGTGGCAAGGACGGCGCCGATAAGTGTGACAACGTTTAAATCTGAAAAGAAAAAGGCAATGCCACCAAGTGAGGATTCGCTGGCACCAATGCGTTTTAAAAATAATAGCATAACAAGAGCACAGACGACACTTGCTGCAAATAAGAGCCATGTTGTGCGCGCGCGGCTCAGTGAAAAGCAATGTGCACGAATTAAATTAAACATGTGCAGCACCTCCAATAACCGATAGGAAATAATTTTCGAGCGTATCCCCGTGGCGGTAAAAGGCTGTCAATAAAGCGCCCGCTTCGATTAATTGGCGCGATAATTCACTAAGCAACGCAACCTCATCGAGCACCTTAATGCCACCATTTTCGAGTACGACAAGCTGTTCATAGCCTAAATCCTCGAGCACCGTCAACGTATGGGCTGTATTGTCACTTTCAATATATAAATAATGCTGACAGGCTTTTTCGAGTTCCTCATGAGTCAATGTTTGTACGAGCATCCCTTGATACATAATAAAATAATCGGTTGCTGTTTGAAATAATTCCGGTAGATTATGACTCGAAATTAAAATCGTCATATTGCGTTCTTCGACTAATTTTTTTAGCAATTTCCGTATTTCAACGACACCGATGGGATCGAGCCCATTGACTGGTTCATCTAATAAAAGAAAATCTGGATTGCCGACAAGTGACAAGGCAATGCCTAGACGCTGCTTCATACCAAGTGAAAAATCCTTCGTTTTTTTATGCGCAACATCTGGCAGACCGACGAGCGTCAGTAATTCCGTTTCGAGCGCCTTGTTTGGAATACCTCGTAATAGGCGCGCATGGCGTAGATTTTCCTGTGCCGTCATATGCTCAATGAGTGCAGGGGCTTCAATCATGCTACCGATTTTTTGCTGTTGCTTTCGTAAGTTTACATCATCAAATAAACGAATACTGCCAGACGTCGGTGCTGTAAAGCCACAAATCATTTTCATCAGCGTAGATTTTCCGGCGCCATTTGTGCCGATTAAGCCATAAATATGCCCACGCTTAATAGTCAATGACACATTATGAACGACGGTGTTTCGACCATATGTTTTTGTTAGCTGTGTTGTTTCTAAAATATTCATAGTAGTTCATCCTTTCATCGCGCTCAGTATAGCGCATGAAGGTCAAGCGAACGTTAAGATAGTGGACGAAGGCGGTAGCCGAGATAGCGAATGGTTTCAATCGCATCAATCGGCTGTAGCTTATGGCGTAAATTACTAATATGCGTTTTAATGGTGCCCTCATCACCTGTATACCCATCATCACGCAGGCTCCGAATTAAATTTTCCTTCGTAAAAATTTTTTGTGGCTGAGACATGAATAAATGCAGTAGCGCATATTCTGTCGCCGTCAGTGCAAGTGTACGATTAGCAAGTGTCACAAGCTGCTGTGCTTCATCAAGTGAGATTGTTTGATATGTATAGCGTTTTTGTCGTGTAACCGCCGGACCATATGCGCGGCGCAGTGTTGATTCAATACGTGCGACAACTTCCTCTATATCAAATGGCTTCGTAATGTAATCATCTGCCCCAAGACGTAGTAATTCCACCTTTGTCGTCGTTGCATTTTTCGCTGAAATAATAATGACAGGGATTGTTGATTGCTGACGGAGCTGTGCTAAAATCGTTTCACCATCTACAAATGGTAATGTGAGGTCAAGCAGCACAAGATCATACGTAGTAGAAAGCTGAGTCAGAGCGTGCGCACCATCATAGGCCGTCACCGTTTCAAAGCCCGCCTGTTCTAAAATTTCGACTAATACATTGCTGACATCTCGTTCATCTTCAATAATTAAAATTCGCATCATTATCGCTCCTTTAACTATGCTTAGTGTAGGAAAAAAATGAAAATTTGTCTATGTGTCCGAGTGTTTAGACCGGTAATTGCACATTTTAAAATGATTTGTATTATGATAAAGAGGACTACTTAAGAATTCAGGTGATACAATGCCAGCTTTAACAATGGATCAAGTGCTCATGCTTGATTCGTACAATGTTTATACAACACCACCCGTGCGTTCACTCTTTACGCTTGACCGCGTGCATAAGCAATTTTTCCAGGAAGATGAAATGGGCGACTTAATGCAGGGGATTACGAATGCGACTTCGAAGGCCGCTGCGATTTCGCATTTTTCAAAGCGCTATGGTCAATTTATTGCGATGCAGTTTTATATGCTGACCGCGTTTGATGAGGTATGGGATGGTAACGAAGAGGATTTACGCTTTGATGCGACGAATGAAAATGGTGTCTACACGATTTGTATGTTCGCAAATCCAAATGATTGGCGCTATGTGGACGACGATGACCGTGCTTATACGATGGCCACTATTTTATACAAGCAATGCTATCAGGTTGTGCAGGATTTGCGTAATGTGACGGCGATTTCACCACGCGTCATTTGGGATAATTTCTTTGTGCATATCACAAATATCTATGCGAAGTTACTCGATGATCCGCTTCTAGCAGACCGTGCAATGGATGATTTAGAACTATTAGAATCACCAGAAGTATGGGCCCGCTTCAGCCAAAAATCATTGTATTATGACTATACAAAAGGCAAAGCACCCGCAAGCCTTGTCAATCAGCCGATTCGCAAATCTTGCTGCTTATCAAAGGACATCCCAGGGCTTGGGGCATGTGGCTATTGCCCACTCGAGCAGGATTAATTTGGAAGGAATCACGTATTCGTGGTTCCTTTTTTTGTATAATGAATATGGAGGGGATGACGATGGTACAGGTAGAATGTACACGCTTTAAAGTAAAGGAAGGAAAGTCTGCGGTCGTTGATGAATGGCTGCAATTTTTAAATGACAATATGAAGGATGTCCTTGTAACATTAGAGGGCGAAAAAATGTATGTCGAAACGATTTTACGCGAGCATAAGGATGGTAGCGAGTATTTGTATTGGTATTCGGTACAAGGTCCTGGCGGCATCGACGTCGAGGAATCGACGCACTGGATTGATGTGAAGCATTTGGCATACTGGGATAAATGTATTGATAACACCTTTCGACCAGAGGAGCTGACACCGGCAGTGGTAATGATTCCACAACGCGTGCGACAGGTAATGCAATAAAAAAAGGAGTTGCCCAAAAATGGGTGACTCCTTTTTTATAAGATTTTTTGCTTAGCGAATTGTGCAATTAACGAATCAATAAAGCTACGACTCGCAATCGGTAGAATTTTATAATCTTTATATGCTAAATGCAGTGGACGCATGGCGGCAGGCTTAAGGGGACGTGTTGTCACACGATAGGGCGAACGTGCAAGCATGAGTTCTGGCATAATCGCCACACCAAGCTGCTGTTCAATTAATGCCATTGCCGCATAATCCTCCTCGACAATATAATGAATATCTGCCTCTAAATTAGCCGCTTCAAATAGCTCTAGCGCATCATTCGACTCGCCCTCATCAATTAACACAAATGGTTCGGTAGCGAGTGATTCGAGTGATAGGGAGGCTTCTTTTGCAAGGGCATCAAGCGGTGATAAGACCGCAAGTAGTGGATCATCCATCAAATGATGCATCGTTAGAAGTGGACTCGTTTGGTCACTTAAAAAGCCGAAATCAACAGCACCCTCTAAAATCCAATTCGTAATATCTGTATATTCACCCTGACGAATTTCAAATTGCACGCCGGGAAATGTACGTTTAAAACGCTTAATACTATTCGGTAAAATATGACATGCGACACTCGTAAGCGCACCGATTTTAACGATGCCCTTATCAAGTCCTTTCATTTCATGTTGCTTTTTAAATAACTCTTTTTCAGCGTAGCAAATATTTTTAATATATGGTAAAAATTGCTCACCATCTGGGGTTAATGTAATCCCCTTGCGTGAACGGATTACAAGCTGTGTATCGAGCTCATATTCGAGTGATTGTACGATTTGGCTCACAGCTGACTGTGTGTAGCCTAACTGCTTAGCAGCGGCGGTAAAACTCCCTGTTTCAATGATTTTTAAAAATGCTTCGTATGAATTCATAATGTGTCCTCTTAAATAAGATTTTCTAATGTTTATATTATAAACATTCGTTTTATTAATGCAATAGATGGTGCTAAAATAACAAAGGATTTTAGGTGGAAGGAACGTCGAACGATGAGTCATACAAGAGCAAATTTATTATTAATCTCCATAGCCATTGCGTGGGGGAGTTCATATATATTTATGAAAGTGGGATTAGAATCACTCAATACATCATCGATTATTGTGTGGCGTTTTGCGCTCGCATTTATCGTGATGGCTGCGCTATTTTATAAAAAAATTATCCGTGTCACAAAGCAAACACTAGTCGCAAGTGCTATTCTCGCATTGCCGCTGTACGGGGTATTTGTATTCTTATTAAATGGCATGCAGTCTACAACGGTATCAACGGCGAGCTTTTTAACGAGTACAACGGTGGTCTTTGTACCATTGCTTCATGCGTTAATAACCAAACATATTCCATCGCGTAAAACGATGATGAGCCTTGCAGTAGTAGTTGCAGGCCTTGCACTGCTTACAATCGGCGATGATTTTGGCTTATCGTACGGGGCAATTCTTTGTTTATTATGCGCGATTTGCAATGCACTCTATTTAGTGTGGACAAATCATTATGCTAAGAAAGTACAGCCGCTGCAGCTCGGTATTTTCCAGTTAGGCTTTACCGCATTATATGGTTGTGTAGGCTTTGCGGTAGAAGCACCGATGATGCCTGCAACAATGAATGAATGGATGGCTATTTTAGGAATGGCACTATTATGTTCAGCGTATGGCTATGTGCTGCAACCAGTGGCACAGCGCTATACATCAGCAGAAGAAGCGGGTTTTATTTTCTCTTTAGAGCCTGTATTCGCAGTTATTTTTGCCTTTATGATTTTTGGCGAAGTGATGACGGGTGTAGCAGTTGCTGGAGCAGTGCTTATTTTAAGTGGTGTGCTCATCGCAAATTATGTACCGAAAACAAATGTGTTTATGAAAAAAGAACATCTTTAAATACAAAAGAGACTGGGACATACGTATAAAAACAATCGTTCATATGAGCATAAGAAAAACCGGAATCGTGCTGTAGCGCGGTTCCGGTTTTTCGTTGCGAACGCTAAAAAAAAGAAAATTTGTTATGCTAAATAGGCAATTAATTCTTGGCCACTTGGTGCGGCGGTTAGATAATTTTCCCATTCTACATACAATGTAGTAATAGACGAAGAATGCGCTTGCAATGCTTTGATGTCGCCAAGAAATACCGATAAGGTAATACGCGACATGGGTTGGCATATAAGAAATAGCTCATGATTTGCATCATATGAGAAATCCTTACCGGACAAAATATGATGCAAGGCATTTTCGCGAATTTGAAGATGTGCTTTTATATACGGCGCTTTTTCGAGCCAAGGCGTTTGTAGCATCGCTTGAATAAGTTCATTTGCTGTGCGCCACTGTGCTAGGCGTAAGTAGGCACTTGTGAGATGCCCATGAATTTGCATAAGTAAGGTCGGCACAGATACTTCAAGCGCTTCAATCATAAATTTATCCAAGTCATTGTACGTTTTGACGGCCTGTGTGTAGAGCCCAGAATTAAGGAAATACAGTAATTTATAGTGTAAGACGGATGCGTAAATATAAATATAATCATGTAAATTTGGTAGATTTTTAATTGTCAGTAGTAAGGAGTTAGCAAGTTCAAGAGCCTGTTGATGTTGATTTGCAAAAAATAAAATGGCTACTTTACAGTGTAAAAAAGGAATTTGCTGTTCTAGTGAGGCTGCTACAGGCATATGTTCACTAAATAATTTGAAATAGTACAAAATAAAATCAGGTTCTTCTATATAACGCGCGCATAATGTACAGCAATAGAGAACATGACGTTTTTGGTCGTCTGTTAAAGTTGTATCATTAAGTAAGCTTTCACCAATTGCCAGTGCATCGCGGTAGTTGCCGGTAGTGAAGCATTTTTTTAATTGTTCAATCGACATGGTGCACCTTCTCTCTATTTAATGAGCTTCATTATACTATAGCTATCGGGTGGGAATTTATTTTTTAAACAAAATATTCATAAGACTTAAAATTTTCATGCAATCATTGTAGAACAGCTATGACATTCGGTACAATAGCAATACATCTACATAGAAGGGAACAGAAAGTATGAAGGAATTGCGCTCGTACAGTTTAATTATTATCGGAACGTTGATTTTGGGGATTTCCTATAATGCCTTTTTACTACCAGCAAAACTTGCGGCTGGTGGCGTCGTTGGCATCAGTACCATTTTGCATGAGTTATATGGTTGGACACCTTCGCTTGTTCAAATTTCGATGAACCTACCATTATTTATTTTAGGCTATTTTTTATTAGGAAAAAGCTTTAGTGTTAAAACGCTTATTGGGACGACCTTATTACCATTATTTATCGCCTTAACGAGTAAGCTACCAGCGGGTGTGGAAGATCCAATGCTCGCGTCAATTTATGGTGGGATTTTGACGGGTCTTGGACTAGGGCTCGTATTCCGTGGTAATGGCTCTACAGGTGGGACGACGATTATTGGCCAGTTACTGAAAAAATATTTCCATTTTTCAAGTGGTTTTGCGCAAATTTTAATCGATGCAACGATTGTCATTTGGGCGATGTTTGTTTTTAATCTCGAGCTTGCGCTATATGCGATGATTGCGATTTTCATTACAGGTAAGGTGATTGATCTTGTACAGCTACGCACATCGACATCGAAGCTGGTGTTAATTGTGACGGACCAGGAAGAAGCCGTGAAAAAGCTCATTCACGATGAAATTGACCGTGGTATGACGAAGCTGTGGTCTGAGGGGGGCTATTCAAAACAGCAAAAAGCCTTATTATTTACGGTCGTTGAACAGGCAGAGGCCGTTTATTTAAAGGAATTACTCCAACAAGAAACAGATTCATTCGTTATTTTCTTAAATGCGTCAGATATTTTAGGTCGAGGTTTTTCAATGCCACGTTAACAAAAAAATCACGTCCAACAATTGTCGGTCGTGATTTTTATTTTTTTTCGTAATAAATGAGCATTGCTTCTGTTAAAATTTGGGTTAATTCTACGGCGGTTTTAGTTGTTTGAATGTGTATTTCAAACGGATTTGATGGGTCAAAGTCTACGAAATGAGGCTCTTTTTCTAAATGGATCGTTGTTTCTAGTGGAATCGTTTCATGGAATAGCTGTGCAGCAAGAATTTGCAATAGTTTAGCAGCCTGTGCAGATTGTAAAATAAAATGCGCTGGCTTTTCTTCAATGAGTTCATACGTAGCTGGTACTTGCGAAGTCTCGATGAACTGACAAGTAAATGGCGTTTTTTGAAAAAAGAGAATGTGTTCATCAAATAAAGCGATGATGCTTTGATTTTTTTCAAAGGTACATTGGATGTTATGCTGCATAAGTGTACGAATAAATTGTCGCTCTGCCTCACCCAGTTGGAAATGAAAATGAATTTTACCATTTAACAAAGTACGACGTATGATGTGTAATGACTGATTTTCTAACAGTTGCTCATTTAAGTTAATAATCGAACATTTATCGGCCATTGCTAGAAAATATTCAAATAGCTGATTGTATTCTTGTACAATTTGATTTTCACGATGCGAAAACGCCATCGTTTGTGCTTCGAATGGATTAGATTGGTCTAAAATATACATAGATGCTCCTTAAGACTTAAATTGAGTTTATTATAACTGCAAATGAATAGTGAAATCAATGATTGCATCATTATGAGTATCGTTTAACGAAGGAAAGGGCGAGAATAATGAAGAAAAAACTAATAATAGGTACTGCGCTAACGGTCATAGTAGCCCTCATCGCAGCCAAACGAAAAAAACAGGTGAATCAAATATTTTATTTAGCAAAGGATGCGCCCTATTATGATGCGGTTAAAGGCGCGCGACAAGGAACGCTTCCGGCAGTTGTAGATGGCGTACATCAGCAAGTGGTCGTCGCGCAGTTTATAAATGAAAAATGGGTTTGTCTAACAGACGGTCGTTATATGAAGTTATCGTATTTGCAGGTCAATATTGACGGCGTGAGCGAATTAATGGCCAAAGAAGATGTGGTCATTTTTGAGGAGCCCTATCAAACGAGCAAAAAAATTGGTACATTATCCTTTGGTTCACGTGTAGAAGTTGTAGAAGATGGCGGGGAATGGACAAAAATTCATTGGCATAACACATGGCGATGTATCGAAGGGTATGTTATGACAGCCTATATGAAATATTAAAAAAGAGGGGTCGCGTATTGGCGCGATCCCTCTTTTTATTACGATTAAGCTTCGGTTACAGAAATGCTAGCAGATGCTTTGATTGTATTGCCAATCGTGCAGCCACGTTCAGCAATTTTGATTAATTTGGTACGGTAAGCTGCCTCTAAATGAGCAGGCAATGTGAGCTCAACGTCAATCGTAGTAAAGCGGTTTGTGATACCATCCTCTTTTAGAGGCAGTAGCCGTTGCTACTACGTCCTCTAGCTGAAAATCAATGCCGTCGCGTTCTAAGACTTTTCGTACGTTCATCGTCATACAGAGCGCAACCGCCGCCTCTAGTAGTTCCTTTGGTCGAAAACCTTGCGCATCGATGTCACCATTAAAGCTCGTAGCGGTCATACCCGCATCATTTGTAATCGTTGCCTGCTGATTGTCATAATGAATACGTGTCATGTCAAAACCCCTTTACGCTTTTGTGTATTTTTTAATAGCTGGTAAAATATCGCGGCCAATGATTTCGATATTATGCATTAATTTATCGAATGGCACCCCACCAAAGTCAATTTGCGCCATAAAGCGGTGCATACCGAATAATTCGTATTGGTATAAGATTTTTTCAATAATCATTTGGCTATCACCGACCATCAAGGCATCAGTAGGGTCCTGTGCGGCATTAGCTACCTGCGCGAACGGATAGCCGCTACCACGAATCGCTTGGAAGCCACCTGATAAATGAGGGTGTGCGCCATTTGCAGCAAGCTCAGCTGTATCACCTACATGGAATAGACTTGCTGTTGCAAGAGGGAAATCCTCGCGCTTAAAGCCGCTACGTTCAAGTGCCTCGTAATAGGCATCAACCGATACGGCGAAGTTTTGCGCAGGTCCGCCAAGTGTTGTGAGCATCATTGGCACACCCATATAGCCAGCCTTAATCGCTGACCCCGGAGGACCACCAACTGCACGCCATAATGGCAGTGTCCCTTCTGATGGTTTTGGTAAAATATCGGCATTCACAAGTGGTTTACGGAATTGACCTTCCCAGTTAACTAAACCTTGTGCATCGTTAATTTGTTTTAATAGCGCTAATTTTTCTTCAAAAATCGCCTCATAGTCTTTTAAATCAACACCGAATAAATCATAGGCACCGACACGAGAGCCACGTCCTGCAACGATTTCTGCACGTCCATTTGAGATTAAGTCTAGTGTTGCGAATTCTTCATATACACGAACCGGATCCGCCACACTAATAACAGAGGCAGAGCTTGTTAATTTAATAGTATTTGTCGCCTGTGCAATGGCACCAAGCACGACCGTATGCGCCTGTGTTGTAAAGTAGCTCTGGTGACTTTCGCCTACACCAAAGACATCAATGCCAACATCCTCTGCTAGACGTGCCAATTCGATAATTTCTTGAATACGTTCACCAGCAGATAGACGAGAGCCTGTTAATGGATTTGGAATGTGATCGCCAAGTGAATACAAACCAAACTCCATGCCATTTGCTGGGTTGATGCGGTTTTTCATTTATAATTCCTCCTCAATAACGGTTAATTTTTCTTCGATTTCTGCGCGACGTTGTTCTAAAAATGGTGGTAAATCGAGTGTTTCGCCCATATGCGCGCGATTTTCATCAATCGTAAATCCAGGTCCATCTGTCGCTACCTCGATTAAAATATGATTGGCCTCACGGAAATAGATGCTTTGGAAGAAGTAGCGGTCAATAATGCCCTCTGATTTAAAACCATGTGCACGCGCTTGTGCTAGGACATCTTCAAGCTCCTCTAAATCTTTGACGCGTAATGCAAGGTGATGAATGCTGCCGCGTCCAGGTTTTTCGCGGTCTCCCTGTTGTTCAATGACCATGATTTCACCAAGTGCTGAGCCGAGTTGTTTTTGATAAATATGATTCTGTGCAGTATAGCCAAAAATTTCTGTTAATGTTTTGGCAAGTGCCGCTTCGTCACGAACGGTCATTTCAACGGTACCCATACCTTGAATTAAGTGCTCTTCTGGAATATCTGTTTGTGGCCAAGGTTCCCAGAAATCTTCACGGTCATCTGCAACGATTAAATGCATGCGTAGACCATCTTCATCTTCAAAAGGAAGTGCTGGGTGATTTGCATACGTTGTAATATCCCCATGCTTCACATCATATTGTGTAAAGCGTTGCTGCCAAAATATAAGGCTTTCTTCTGATGGCACAATCAATGAAAAGCCTGTGATTGCGTTTGTGCCGCGATGTGTTGCACCAGCAATTTTCATCTCGAAAAATGTAATATTTGTGCCCGGGGTTCCCGTCGTATCTCCATAAAATAAATGGTACATATGCGGATCATCTTGATTGACTGTCAGTTTCACACGGCGTAAGCCTAAAATATGACGATAGAAGTGGTTATTGGTATTCGCGTTTTTTGTAATCATTGAAATATGATGATGCATAATGTTTCCTCCTAGATGTAGCTCTTTAATTGTTTCTATTTTATCTTGAATTCAAGATAAATGCAAGGGTTATTGAAAAATTGTACGATGTCAGATTATTTCTACTATAATAGATGGTAAGGGGGATGAATCATGCAACAACAGACACAGCAACTTTTAGATGGATTACGCCAAAATAGTGAGGCATTGATTGAGGACGGATTACTCTTAGCGGCGCGTCATCGCTACAGTCGTGCGTATTTATGCTTTCAAGCCGCGATTGATGAAATGAATAAATATTTTAGTATTGAGCGCACGGAAAAAGTAGCACCGATTAATTGGCCGGCCATTGATGTCGATTTATTAAATGATAATACCGTGCTTGAAAAAGATACGATTATTGAGCAGGCGCTCGTAAAATTATTAAAAGACCGTGCCTTTGGCAATGAGGTTCAAACCTTATCAGAATTTGCGAATGCCATTGATTCGTTTAAACGATTACTAGCAGGAGATGAGGAAGCGCTTGTAGCTGCACTTGATGAGCCACTTCAATATATGATGTTTGACGGAGCGGATCATATTGAGCGCGTGATGCATGAGCGCAATGAGCTACGCAAAAGCGTGCTGCAAGTCGATATTACAAATGACGGCTATCAATGCCCAACCGACGTAATTACATACGAGCATATGATAGAGATTGGCATGGCAGCACTCGCCAATCAATTAATGATGGATTATTAAGGACAGAATGAAAAAGAGGCTGGGACATACGTGTAAGAACACTCGCTCATATGAGCATAAGAAAAACTGGAATCGCGCTGTTGCGCGGTTCCGGTTTTTCGTTGCGAACGCTAAAAAAAAGTGTTTTGTCCCATCCTCTTTTTTAGTTAGGTTATAAGTAGAAGAAAGCAAGTGAATGAGCGAATTTTTAAGGGTAGATTGTATGAGTAATTCGTGTAGAGGGGGTATTGATAGTTACAGTATTGAAGTCATATTGTTTCCCAAATCCAGCTTTGGGAACTACTTTTTTATAATACCAATAAAAAACATATATGGTATTATTGGTATATCTAATAATGTTAAATGAGGTGAAAGTGTTGAAAAAATATCTTTACATAAGTATTTTATTTGGGGCGTTAGTTTTATCAGGTTGTACTAATAACGATGCCGATAGCAAAGAAATTACAGAAGATGTATCACCAATATTTTTAAAGTTAACACAAGAGCAAAAAGAGGATTATTATCAAAAATATGTAGCTGTCATAGAAGATATTAACGAAGAACATAACGCAGACCTCAAGTTAGAACCCATTACTACATTTTCTGATGAAGATTGGGTTGAAGTTGACACATTTAAAAAACGTGTAAAAGAGCGAATTGATGTATCCATTGCTGTTTCAAAAAATAAAGAACGCTATCATCCAGCTTCTGTACCGAAGATAGTGACATTAAAAATAGGCTCGAAAAAAGAGAACATTGTTTTTGAAGGTTCTTTTGATACACAATTAAACGAAAATACACAAAAAGGAAGACAATTATTTTCTATATTTAATGGGATTTCTTCGGAAGCAGAGGATTCTAATATAAATTGGAATCAATATGGTAATGTTGCTTTATTAAAAGATGATGGTGCCACTTATTTAATCGAAGTTTCAGGGAATTATTCGCAATATGGTATCATCTCTACACACACAATACCATTAGAATTTGATTCTGATAAAAATGGTGGAATTAGTTAAAATTATAAGAACTAAAAATCTATTTTTACAATGTATAAACTATACAAAGTAAACCTAAATAACGTTCCCAAATAAAAGTTTTGGAATATCAAAAAAGCCATGAATCATTATTAAATCAATGATTCATGGCTTTTCTAATTAAAGTTGTGATTCATGAAAGTGCCCGGGAAAAAGTGTTATCGATGGTTACGTAATTGGATTGGTTTTGTTTTCCAAACAGCGCTTTGATGATATTTATATTTCAAATTTATTGAATAAGAATTCGGAAAAGAAACAGGGTTTCATGTTATAATCGATCAAATATTTAAGAGAGAAAGGGGTGTTTTAATGCTGCAACAAATTAGAATTGGGAAATGGTTATTAGAAATCGACCCTATTAAGACAAGAGAGTTTTATAGGAAAGATATGGATGTTTGTAATTGCTTATATTGTTTAAATTATGTTGAATCAACTAAGTTTTTAAAGACGCCTATTTCCGATATATTCAATGAGTTAGGCATTCTTCCTGAAAAACCAGCACATCTTTCCGACTTTCCTTCCGAGGAAGTTGGGACACGTATTTACATGGGAGATTATCATTTTGTTGGAAGAGTAATAGAAGGAGAATTGTGTACAGTATCTAACTTTAATGAAATGAATACTATTCAGGTTGAGAATTTTACGTTAGGTTTTACAGAGGAATTGGTGTTTGTACCAGAAGAATTTCCCTCCCCAGTGCTACAGTTAAGTTTTGAATCTAGTATGCCTTGGGTTCTTAAAGAAAATCAAGAAGATTAGTCAAAGTCATATGTATCATTTGGAAGTAATTACAGCTGAAGTTAAATTTATTAACTATCTTCAACAAACAGGCGCAATTGCTTTATACTGTATACAAATCGATACATAATAAAAGTTAGGTAACATTTCAAACAGCGCCAAACACTGATTTAACAGTGCTTGGTGCTGTTTTTATTAGAAAATAATGCTTTGAGACGCTACGAATAAAATGTTAAAATGGTATATAATGTAAAAATCGCTTTAGGATGTGTAAATTATGAAAATAATTCATTCAATCATAGGAATACTGATAATTCTAGTGGGTTCTTTATTTATAAGTATCACCGTAGATAATGAAGTATTTAGAACAATTATATACAAAGTAATGGGTGCGTTAATTTGGCTTTTAGGTATTCTATATTTAAAAAAAGTTGCAAAGTTAGGAAAACAATAACTGTATTTTCTTGTATATTTCTATTTTTAAAACGTACCCAAACACACCTTTTTGTAAGTTTTCCTTCAACTAATTCAGCAGTTTAGTTAAACTGATAAAAAATATCAAAAAGGTAAAAGTGTATATGAAAATAACGAAATTAATGAATGAATATTATAAAGGTTTATTATTAACACCAGATCTGTATCATTCTTTGGATTTAGGTATTCACGTCGAATTAGGTGAGGATATGTATCAGACTAATGATGATGGGAAACTAAATATGAAAAGATTTTACAGCGTGTATAGGCACGTAGCTACTGTTTTTTCTTTGTTGTTTAAAAAGGATGATGATGTAATCCTTGTTGCTAATTCCTATCCAAATGACAGCAATAAAACGGTATATCCAAACTTTTTTCAACGATATGTAAAAATACAACAAAAAAAATATTCATTACGTATGCATGAGTTTATTTGGCAATTTGATGGAGATGATATTTGTGTTCAGCAAATGGAATTATTATGTAAAGTTTCAGATCTAAAACTAGAGTCTCTTTTAAAGACGTTAATACATAAGGATTTTGGCTCTTTGAAACCTCAGTTAAGAAGAAAGGATTGCCTATATCCACCTGATGTTTTCTTCATAAATGTAAGAACGAAGTGCATTTTTCATATTTATGATGATAGAGGTTGCGAAATTATGAATACTGACGTGAAATTGCATAAACAACTCGTTGAATCCCTTAAAGAATGGGAAATTCAAGTGAGAGATAATGGGTCAAATTAAAGCTGCCTATAAATAAACGTTCCCAATGACACATTAGGAACGTTAGACAAAGCCTCTGACGGGATTCGAACCCGCACTCCTTTCGTAAGCATAGGCTACGGGGAACACGCTTCCCTACGGAATTTCACCGGCTAGGAATTTCACCTGCCTCAGCTATTTTGCTTTTCGGTGCTTCTGAAACCGTTACCTTGCGACCCGGTGCTACAATTGTTTTCCGGCGCTCTTCCCTTCTAGAGCTACAGAGGCGGAGTATTATTATTTAATTATACTCTATTGCAATGGATAATTTAAACTCTGCTTATACATTTGAATACAAAAAACGTTGCCGAATAACTCTTTGAAGACATTGAAAATGGTTAAATTACCAGTATAATTTATTTACATCTTTTAAGGCGGTGTTGATATCTGCATTCATAGCTTTTACGGCACTTTTGATTGCTAATTGTACTTCTTCACGTGTTTGTAATTTATTTTTTTCGTAAGCAAAAATAATACTTCTAGATGCACTAATTAATGCTCCCAAGCCATCTGAATTAAAGGCGTTTGTAATATCTTTGCCTGTACCACCTTGCGTTCCGTAACCAGGGACTAAAAATAAAGAGGTCGGCATTGCTTCTCTAAATAGGCGCTGCTCCTCTGGGTATGTTGCACCTACTACAGCGCCAATAGACGAATAGCCACTTGTGCCGATATCACGCATTGCATAGGTATGTACGAGTTGTGCCACTTGCTCTGCAATCGTTCCATTTGCTGTCACAACATCCTGTAAATCACCAGATGATGGGTTACTTGTTTTAACTAAAATAAATAAGCCCGTTTGTTTTGCGATGGCTTGTTCAACAAAAGGTGCTAAACTATCTGATCCTAAATAAGGATTAATTGTTAACGAATCGACTTTTTTAGGCGTTTGCCATTCATTTGAAGCATCACCAAAAAACGAACGTGCATAGGCACTCGCAGTAGAATCAATATCGCCTCGCTTTGCATCTGCAATCACGATTAATCCTTTTTGCTGTGCATAATTTACTGTTTGCCAATATGCATCGATTCCTGCAGCACCGTATACTTCATAATAAGCAAGCTGTGGTTTAACAATCGCCACGTATGGTGCAATCGTATCGATAATAAAACGATTAAAGGCAATAAATGCTGCGGCTGCACCTTCATCATTTTTACCATAATTTTGTTCAGCTTCATCTAATATAAAAGCTGGTAACCGTTCAATGACTGGATCCAAGCCAATCACAGCGTGCGATTGTTTTTTCTTAATTTCATCACATGTTCTATCTGCAAAATTCATCCATATACCTCTTTTCAAATTTTTACTATTTTATTATATAATAAAAAGAAAGAAAATTCTGTGTTTTAAAAAGAATAAGATGAATAACTTGTTTATATTATCTAAAAAATTATCGTCAGAAAAAAATACTGTTTTATCATTAAGATTATACAATCCAATAAAAATAACATTCATAAATCAAAGTTTGGAATATTAAAAAAGCCACTAATTATTGTTAAACCAATGATTCGTGGCTTTTCCAGTTAATGTTATAATTTATGAAAATACCCCATGAAAGGTGTTATTGGTACTTACCGAATTGGCGAAATTTTGCTTCCTAAATACGTCTTTGGGAATATTTATACTATAATTAAAAGAAATTTTGTGGAACAAACAGAAAAAGTAGAGGGGCTGGATAATAGTGGGTGCAAGATTAGAAAAGGCTATTTATTTACGAAAAACTAAAAACTATAAAGAATCTAATGAATTACTAATGGAACTGGTGCAGGAGTTCCCCGATAATGCATCAATTAACTATCAATGTGCTTGGAGTTTTGATTTATTAGGAGAAGAGTCGAAAGCAGTACCTTTTTATGAAAAAAGCATTGAATTAGGTTTGCCTTTAGAAGAGTTAGAAGGAGCCTTATTAGGATTAGGGAGTACTTATAGGACATTAGGGGAATATGAAAAGTCAAAAATTATATTTTTAAAGGGAATTGAATCATTCCCAAATAACAGGGCTATTCAGACATTCTATTCAATGACTTTATATAATTTGAATGAACATAATAAAGCAATGGAGTTGTTACTAAAATGTTTGATCGATACAACAACTGATAATGAATTACTTAAATATAAAAAAGCGATTGATTTCTATTCAGATAAATTAGATAACATTTGGAAATAGTTCAAAAAAACACTTAAATCAATAGATGATTTTGTGTAATCAGGTTTATCTATTATACAAATCAAACTTGATAAACGGTCCTAAATGAAACTTCGGTTTATATATAATTAAAATCCTTTTTATGGTAATTTATAATTATCATATTAAGTAGGAGGGATTTTTGATGAACACTACAAATAACAAATGGAACATCGCCGAAATAAAAACGAGCTATTTTGTATTTTTTGGTTCCACAGCGGGTGCGATTGTTGGGCTAGTTGCTTATGCGAAGGATTGGTTATAATCAATTGATTAAATATTTATAACGTATACAAATCAAACGTTAATAAACGTTCTCAAATCGTAGTTTGCGAATATATGAAAAAGCCACGAATCATTATTAAATCAATGATTCGTGGCTTTTCTAGTTAACATTATGTTTCATGAAAGTACCTAAGAAAAAGTGTTATCGGTCGTTACGGAATTGGAGTGATTTTGATTCCCACTCAGTGCTTCGGGAGCTTTATTTAAAACGTCGTATGCTGTTATAATTATCCAGTAAATGAATTTAGGGAGGGTTTTTAATGATTGAAGTTTGTGGTTGTCCTAGCTTAAAAAAAGTTAAAGTTGAGGGAGATGTAGGAGCAGACGCATTATGGTGTGCAGTTTGTGGCTACAACCTCGATTTAGAAGAATTTAATTTTTCTAAACGTTTGAAAAGTGAATTAAATACGTGGATGAATGCCTATGGTGAATGGATAGATTGGGATAAAGACGCATTAAAAGAAAATGCAAATAAAGAAATAATTACTCATAATGAAATTGGTCAATCTTTAACAAAAGAAGTACAAAAAGAGTTAGTTGATTATGAAGTAATATTTAAACCAACAAGTTTATCTAATTTTTTTTGATTTTAAAAAATAATATATACCTACAATAAACGTTTCCAGATGCCACTTAGGTAAACTAGCAGCTCATTCATTGGAATGGGCTTTTATTAATTTATGGAAAAAATTTAAGCCAAATAACAACTTGACGTGTCTAATATATAGAGAAGGGTGTGATTGAAATACATAAATTATTTAAAAAGGCAAAAAAAGGAAATGATAAAGCGTTTGAAAAGCTTTTCGAGCCGTATGAAGCAGATATATATCGTATTGCTTATGTATATGTAAAAAATGAATCAGACGCATTAGACGTTTTACAAGAAACGGCTTGTAAAGCCTTTGAAAAAATACATGGTTTAAAAGAACCTGCATATTTTAAAACGTGGCTTATTAAAATTGCGATAAATAATGCACTTAATTTATTAAGAGGAAAACAGAAAATCATTTATATGTCTGAAGTATTACCAGAAAAAGCTATAGTAAATCAAAATCATATCGATCAGAAAATATTGCTAGAACAAGTAATGAATGTTTTGACGAACGAAGAAAAAAGTGTGATTTTGCTGAAATACTATCAAGATTTACCTTATACAGAAGTTGCAAATATACTCCAAATTCCTTTAGGTACAGCAAAATCAATTTGTTATCGAGCATTAAAAAAGCTGCGTATTCGTATAGAAAAGGAGGATATGTATGAATCCAATTAAAAAATCATTAGACCATATTCCATTGCCTGCTAATTTACATGAGATCACAAAAAAAGGGATTCGCCAATCAAAAAAGAAAAAGAGAAAATTATGGATTACGATTCCAACCGCTACTATTCTTCTGACAGGTTCTATTACCGCTGCTGCAACATACAATGCATCTATGAACCAACTTGTTTCGTTGCTTAGTCCTGAATTAGCAACACTCTTACAACCAATTGAACAGACTGTCGTCAATGAAGGTATAGAAGTAGAAGTACTTTCAGCTACACAGGATAAGAAATCGACAGTAATCTATTTAGCGATAAAAGATATCGAAAAAAGTCGTATTACTTCCACTTTAGATCTCTATGATTTTTCTCTTTCTAAAGGTAGCTCATTTAATGCACAAACAGTTTCTTATAACGATAAAACACGAACAGCTATTGTACGTATTTTGAGTTTTAATGGGATAGAAGAAGACACTCTAACATTACAGATACAGACGTTAAACGGGTACAAGAAAAAAATAAAAGTGGAAAATATTCCTGTTCAGTTAAAGGATGCATCTATACAAAAACTAGTTCCATTAGAAGAGGAATTTTTAAATGGTAGTGGCGGTGAAAATCCAGATTTATTTTTATCTAAAGTTTTACCTGAAGGAAATTTAAACATAGCAATGCCAGCGTATAAAAACTTAGTAGTTCAAAATATTGGTGTTTCTGAACAGACATTATACGTTCAAACAAACTGGCGAGAGAAAGACTCTCTAGATTATGCTTTTTTATATTTGTTAAATGACAGTGATAAAACGATAGATCCTGCTTTTTCCGTAGTATATGGTAGAAAGGATAACGGGAATTTAGAGTATGGACGCAATTTCATAGAATACGGTTTTGATCTTAGAAACCTTGACCTTAAAGATCTTCGTTTAGGTGCAATGATTTATCATTATCAACATCAAATCGATGGCAATTGGAAGTTGAAATTTGATGTTAAGACTATAAAGACTAGAGAAATTCACGTAAATAAAAATATTTCAAATCTCCAGAACCCCATCGTAGAGCTATCACCATTGGGCATCACAATAGAAGGAGAAGGACGTTGGAATGAAGAAGATATAAATATCACATTCATAATGAAAAATAATCAAAAAATAAAAATGTCTAAACATATAGCAAATATAGATGATTCGAAATCTACTATCACTTTTTATCCAGACCAACCAATTGACTTTGAAGAAATTCAATCAATATATGTTAATAATAAACTATTAGCATATTAAAACAGCTATGATATTTAGGTATTTTTATTAGTGGAGGGTCAAAAGTGTTTAAGTATATATTACAAATTATTATTTGTTTTTTCGTTTTAGTGATATCTTCAATAACTGGAATGTCATGTGTAATCGTCGTATTTCTAACATACTTAAGGAATTACAAACAAAAGATAAAAAGTGTGTAAAAATATACTTAAAGTAATTGATACTTTAATGCAACAAGTATTTATAACGTATACAAAAAAATCTAAATAACGTTCCTAAATAAAAATTTGGGAATATCAAAAAATCCACGAATCATTATTAAATCAATGATTCGTGGATTTTCTAGTTACTATTATGATTTATGAAAGTACTTAATAAATATGTTATCAGTAGTTACAGAATGAGAGCCATTTAAAAAATGCTAATATTTAATTTGATAGTAAAATCTAAAACCTGCCCAGCCAATCATATGAACTACTAATAATAGTCCTAAAACTTGTGCTACTGAAACTTGAACACCAAATACAAGTAAAAACCAAAATACATAGATGGCAACTAAAGTTACTTTCCACCCATTAGCTAACGCCTTTTTAGTGATTTCTTCATATCGTTCATCTAACCCTCTATTTTGAGCTGCTTTTTTTCGTCCATAAACCAATCCAAATAAACCACCAGTAATTCCTAATAGTATGCCTGACAATGCCATCAAATTCATTATTCGCCACGTCCTTCTTCGAAAATAAATACTTCTTCAATTGTTTTTCCAAATACTTTTGAAATACGAAATGCTAATTCTAAAGATGGGTTATACTTACCATTTTCAATCGAAATAACGGTTTGCCTTGAGACACCTATACTTTTTGAAAATTGCTCCTGCGTCCAACCAAATGCTGAACGCAATTCTTTAATGCAATGTTTCATAAATTCACCGCCTAATGTAAAGGTCACTTTACGTAAAGTGTACTTTACATTTCATCTTATGTCAATATTTACCTTTATATAATTATTTATAAGTCTCATATTAAAATAACGTTCCTAAATCCAAGTAAAGGAAATTCACAGCTTATTCATTGAAATTTCTACTTATTTACATTATATATTATAAAATGTAATATATTGTATTTTAGGTTTCGTATGTATAGAAGAGATAAATGGAGTGAATCTAGTGGAGATAATACTAAAAGAATTGCAAAGTAAAGGTGTACATTATATAAAAAATAGCGACACTATTATGCTCGAAATTTTAAATAATGCAAGAAATAACTTATTAGAGATAGATGGGCTTATTCAGGAACTTATAGTATGTAGTTCGCTTAATAAAATAAAGAAAATCAGGCTAGAATGTCCTTTAAATATATTAAATCAATTAAAAGAAACGAAATCTAAAATGTATATTACAGGAGAGAGAGTACTATTTACGAAGAATTTAGTTGGAGATAAATGTTTAATACCGCCATATTACGAAATTTGGCCATCTTTAGATCACAAATCTATTTCATTATTGTCTGAATTTATGGGGATAAGCTTAAAAGAGGCAAGAAGATTTTTAATTCAAATGAAGGAGGAACTTCCATCACAATCAGAAAAAATGTTCACCGTTTATAAGAAGAATAATGAACCAGTTGGTGTAGTACTTCCGCATATAGAGCCCCATACAAACAATGAAGGCCGTATTTTTTGGATTGGTGTTCATCCGCATTTTCAGCATAAAGGGATCGGAAAAGAATTACATTCCCTCGGTTTATATCGATTAAAAAAAGATTTTCATGCGGATACTTATTTGGGCATTACTCAAGTTGATAATTTTCCAATGAAAAAAATAATGCTTTCAAACGATTGTACTCAGTATAAGCATACATTAGTTTCTTTAGATTATATTAATAAATTATAATGATTTTATCGTTAGCAAAATTAATAATGTAAGGGTTTAAACATATGTCTGAATTTACAATTAAATTCAAATAATACTTCAACTCCTACTCTAAGAACTTGTTTTGTATTTGAGTATAGGATACTGGTACACTAAGATGTGAAAGTGAGGAGATTATTAGTGCAAGAATTTCCAGAAGAACATGAGCTATTAGTATTATTTGAATGTGAGCCAACTTTTTTAGATACACCATCCGACACAATGGTATTTTTTTATAATGAAGCAACCTATGAATTTTCAAATGGATTTGAAGATTTTATTTTAACGTTGCAGCCAGCTTGTGGTGATGTGAAAATTCAAGTAACGAATCATGATACAAAAAATTTGATTACATATCTAGAGTTAAAGAATATAGCTCGTTTTGAAATTATCAATGATAAAAAAGATGTATCTAGTATTATGCTGACAATTGAAGATGATGAACGCCTACAAACGTTTGAAATTGATTTTAAGCCGAAGTTTAAACTTATTACTAAAATAGTATAACGATATACAAGTAACGTTCCTAAATCAAAGTTAGGGAATATCAAAAAAGCCACGAATCATTGTTAAATCATTGCCGCATTGCAGCGTGTTATAATGTATTTTTGAAACTTTTCTAACTGAATTAATGTAATACAGTAATTATTTGATGTAAGGAAGTGATTATTATTTTAATGAGTTTTCTTTTATTCGGTGTAGGTGTTGTATTAACTATAGTTGGTGTGATTTTATTCATACTAATGTTTGTACATAGAGAAGTGGAATTTTGGACGACGATTAGTGCACTTGGCGCCTTTCTAATTGGGGTTGCCCTTTTGTAGGTCACCATTCCTGATTTAAAATCAATTATAACGAAAGACTTTGATGTTGTTAAAGGCAAGTGTACGGTAGAAGTAGTATCATCTGGTAGTTCATTGACTGATACAACGTTTAATATGATCGATACAGATGAAGAGTTTTTTACCGATGGAGTTCCTGCTCTTGATGCTTATGGCGAAGCAATTCCTTATTACTGTGAAATTACAGTAACCCCTAAGTATGGGACAGTAATAGATTATAAATTTTATGATTTAAAGACAGGGAAACGTATGAATTAACATATGAGTTAGCAGTATGATTTTCAGGAATCGCTATACATTCCTATTATTAAGTCATATTTCCTTTTAAATCCTACTGCACTTCTTTTATTTTTCTATCACTAGATTTTCCTTGTTAATTCCGTCTTTCTCCCCAGTCTGGTTATCAAAAATATCCATGTTCATATAGAAGTCCCTCACTTTATTCCCTTCATATTGTAAATCATTTCATATGTGAAGTTCCTATCACTGTGCTTCGGTGTAAACAAATAGAAGAAACGCTAATTAGTATGGAATGATTATTCTAACAACGTTCAAAAACCATTGATTTTTAATGATGGGTAGTTCAAAATGATAAAGGATATATTTTAATTAATGTTCTCTCTTAAGGTGTTTTCATCTATCGGTTTAAGAGATAGTTTTACGTGTAGAAAGTGAGCGGAAATAAATGAAGAAAATTGGATTTGATTCAGACAAATATTTACAAGAACAATCTGCCTATATCTTAGAGCGTGTAGAGCAGTACGATAAACTTTACTTGGAATTTGGTGGGAAACTAATCGGGGATAAACATGCTAAGCGTGTCTTACCTGGATTTGATGAAGATGCCAAAATTAAATTATTAGATACACTAAAAGATAACGCTGAAATCATTATTTGTGTGTACGCTGGCGACATCGAACGCAATAAAGTCCGTGAAGATTACGGGATTACGTATGACCAAGATGTCCTACGTTTAATCGATGAATACAGATCACGTGGGATTTCTGTCAATAGTGTCTTGGTGACTCGTTACCAAGGACAGCCAACAGCTAAAGTATTTATGACAAAGCTTGAAAGAAGCGGTATTAACGTCTACACACATACTGCAATCGAAGGCTATCCTACAAATGTGGACGCGGTTATGGGCGAGGATGGTTTTGCGAAAAATCCTTATATTAAAACAACAAAATCAATTGTTGTCGTGACAGCACCAGGGCCATCTAGCGGTAAGCTTGCAACATGTCTTAACCAAATGTACCACGAGAATAAACTAGGCAATAAAGTCGGCTATGCGAAGTTTGAAACATTCCCTGTTTGGAACTTACCATTAAAACACCCAGTAAACATTGCGTATGAAGCAGCTACAATCGATTTGAAAGACGTCAACATGATTGATAATTATCACTATGAAGCGTACGGAAAAGTAGCAGTCAATTACAATCGTGATATGGAAACATTCCCTGTTATCAAACGTATTATTGAAAAAATCACAGGTAAAGAGTCTGTGTATCTTTCACCTACTGATATGGGTGTTAACCGCTTGAAATCAGGTATCACAGATGATGCGATTGTTCAAGAAGCGGCCAAACAAGAAATCATTCGTCGTAGTTTCCGCGTCGAAAACGACTATAAAAAAGGACTTGCTGACGAAGATAGTATGCGTCGCATGCAAGTGATTTTAGAAGAGAGCAACTTAAAGAAAGAAGACCGTGCACCTGTATTGCCAGCGCGTAAGTATGCGAAAACAATTGAAGAGAGCACAGACAGCACGAATTCGCCAGCTGTCATTGCAATTGAACTGACAAATGGTGAGATGATTACGGGTAGAACGACAAATCTGATGGATGCTTCAGCAGCTGCGATTTTAAATGGCTTAAAGAAATTAGCGAATATTGCCGATGAAATCGATTTGTTATCACCGATGATTTTGCAAACAATTCAACGCTTAAAAACGGATGACTTAAATAGCCGTATCCCAACATTAAGTGCCAACGAAGTATTGATTGCATTAGCAATTAGTGCGGTGACGAACCCTACTTCTGAGTTGGCTCATAAGCAATTACCAAATTTAAAAGATACACAAGCGCACTCTACTGTTATCTTGAATACAGAAAACGAACAAACGATTAAGAAACTTGGAATCGATCTTACAAATGATCCAGTTTATCCAACTGAAAACTTGTATTATAACTAATTTTCTTATAAAGAATAAAACAAAAACCGCTCCGTATTGGGGCGGTTTTTTGATTTCATAGAAACTGAATGTAAGTGATGGATAGGTGTTTTAGACTGTAAGCGTCAAAACTAAATCAGAAAGGTTTCCTAGTTACTGATTTAGGTGTGTTATTCAATAGTAGAGACATATTGTAGAATAAGGATTTTAATAAATTGAGTTTTATGTTAAATTTTACATTATATTGTGCGTTGATTATTTTACTAGTTGAAGACGGGGATACAAGCATCGTCACGAAATTTCTTGAAGAGAGTGAGACTTGTGAAATCGTCCCCGCAGTAAGGTATTAATCGTAAAAGATTAGTTTCGTTGATTGTGAACAACAAATTACTTTAGGGATAAATATCTAATAGGTTTTGAAAGGGGAATTTCATGCAAAATATTTTAGATAGAATTTTAACAACTCTACGTTCTGAGCGCTTAAAAAAGTATTGGGACGATTTTTATCTTGTACCGTTCGCAATTTTTGATGAAAAAGATGTCCTATTATTTAATCATCCTAAATGTAATGGTGAGACTTATATAAAATTAGCTAAAACAAAACAATTTCAAGCTTGCACCTGTATTCTTTTTGAAGAAGTGCCAACAGCTATTGTAGATACGACACTCTATCAATCGTTCGAAGAAATTTATTCTTTACTTGTCCATGAATCATTTCATGTATTTCAACATTTATCTGGGGAAAGTCGTTATCCAGATGAAATAGTGGGATTCAACTACCCGATTGACTTTAAAAATATTGAATTACGCATTATAGAAAGAGAAAGACTTTTTGAAGCTTTTGTATCAACTAATTTAAAAGAAAAACAACAAAAAATAAACGAGTTTATCACACTAAGAGATAAGAGAACAGTGCTATTCCCTGATTATGTAGGCTATGAAAATGCGATTGAAACTATTGAAGGGCCTGCTTTTTATGTTGAATATAAGGCTCTAAACGATGTTAGTTCTAATCAAGAGAATGCTATTAACAAATATGTCGAGCAATTACTAGATAGCAATCTATCGCATATAAACATTCGAAGTAGCTGCTATAACTCGGGTTTGTTTATTTGTCTATTATTAGATGACATTTCAAAGGTATGGAAAGTAGAGTTTATGCAATCAAATGTAAGCTTGTATTCATTTTTCAAAAATAACTGCCCAGCGTACACACCTGTTGAAATAACAATTCCTAATAACTCAGAAGAAGTTTTCCAAATAATAAATAACGCTGAAACAACTAAATCCATAGCCTTTAAAAAATTTAACGAATCGGAAGGTATAAAATTAATCATTTCAGGTGCTATAAAATTAATTGGCTTTGATCCAATGAATATTATCCAACTTAATAAACAAGCATTACACCATAACTTTTTAAATGTAAGAATAAGAGATAAAGATTATTTTATTAAGCAATCTGTTTGCACTACGTTTGGAAATGATTTTAGAGATGTTCAATTAATAGAGTTATTTTTGAATCAACCATCTATAAAGATGGATAATCGAATTATTATTGAAAACATTGGAGAAATTGAAGGCACTATTATTCTCGAAGAATCCAATATTATTCATATAGTTGTTTAATCTTTTTGTAATGCAATTCTAGTTTGGGCACATTCAAAGGATACAATTAAAGAAATATAAGCTTTTACGAAGATAATAATTAAAAAATAGAGTGTGGGTATATTTTTGAAAGAATAAAGTGTGCTACGTCAGCGCGCGAAATTCTACTTGCTTTTTCGGGCACAAATGCTTTTGATTCTCTGTATGTTCCTGTGAAGATATCGTTCGTTAAACTCATCGGTCTAGCAATCGTAAAGTTTAATCCATGTGCTTCAATATAGTCAACCGCATGGCGATGATCTGTCAGCGCATTTTTAAGTAATTTCATGACGATTTTTCCGCTAATGCCAGGAATCTCTTTATTAATTCCTGCAGAAGCTGTGTAGACAATACGTTTAACATGATGTGCCTGCATGCCATCTACAATATTTTTCGTCATCTCTTCAAGTTCCGTTGATTTTTTCATGCCCTGACTTGAGCCTAAGCATGACACGACAGCATCATGCCCTGCAATGGCGGCAGCGACTTCTTCCTTATTGAAGGCATCGCCCTAGATAATTTCTAACGCCTCATCTACCCATGCAATCTTTGAGGGTGTGCGTACAAAGGCAGGCACCTTGATGCCTTTTTCTAATGCTTGCTTTACAACCTGTTGGCCCACGCCACCAGTTGCGCCAAATACGATAATTTTCATAACATGTCTGCTTTTTTCTATCTTTGTGTAGAAGCTTACTATCAAAGAAAAACCGTTCAATCGCAACAAAATGAATTGGAATCTACGTTAAATAGAATATGTAGTATAGTTTATCATTTTGGCTTTTCTAGTTAGTAATACAATTCATGAAAGTGTAGGAAGGGTAATTACAAAGTTCGGCTGATTTGGTTTTTTAAAATTTCCGTCTTTCTAAGAAGGGATGAAGTAGCTATTCTTCCTCTTCAAAATCGGTTATTTCCGCATTGACATATTCCTCAAAAAAATCTTCGAATGAGTCCGCTATTACTTCTGTAATTGGAGGGTGCGCATTGTTTTCTGCTTCAGCATCCCAGATGACGACGACTTTAGGAACTGCTTCAGATAAATCAAGGCAATATAATTCACCATTGCCGAAGTTATAAATAATTAAGAGATTTTCACTCAAATTTATTTCTTTTCGACTAGCTAATGTCTGTGTTAAAGCATTCGTATCGTCCTCGTTCTGCTTCAAAATCTCCTTGTGAGGTATACCAAATATTTCGAGGGAACCGAAAGAGAGAAAGCCAAAGTCTAAAAGAAACTGTTTGTAGCTTCCTTTGATTTCAAATCCGATTGTTTTTTCAAAGGCGGCTATTAATTCTGGTGTTACACCATCAAAAAAGGCTAACTCAAGCGTATCAGCATACTCAAAAATTTGTTTTTTCGTTAATTCATATTTTTGCATTTTCTGCACCTCGTATATAATAGTATTATCTCTCTTTTTGAATATTTTACCAAGAACAAACGCTCGTAGCCAAGTAGTATCTTAATTATGTATTCATCTACTAATATGGTGGTAGATGTGTTTTAAGACGAATTCATCAAAAGAAACATTTTCTACGAGATTTTTTGTATAGAAAGGGAATGGACATAGAAGGGAGGCGTAAAGATGCTTGTGATTATTTATAGTATGTGTAGCTATTTGCTGGGAACGTGTATGACGGCAGCACTTGTTGGAAAAGTGTACGGCGTTTCATTAGCAAATGAGCATAGTGGAAATTTAGGTGCGCGTAATGCGGGACGGACGCTTGGGAAGATGGCCTTTGTGTGGACAGCAGCGGGCGATGTGTTAAAGGGCGTCATCATTGTGATGGCAGCGCATGTACTTGGGTTTCCAGATTATATAGCGGCACTGGGCCTTATATGTGGCTTATTAGGCCATTTATATCCATTTTGGCTCCGCTTCCACGGAGGAAAAGGGGTCGCGACATTATTAGGAGGACTTGTCGTGCTAGAGCCGCTGTTATTGATCGGCGTCCTCGTTATGATTGGCATCGGCTATTTACTGACACGTAGTTTAACACTTGGATTTGTCATTAGTGTGCTTGCTCTAATCGCTGGAATTCTCATTTTTTATCCAGCATACAGTGTGCTCCTCCTCGCATTAGCCGCAGTCCTCCTTAAGCATCGCACAAATATTCAAGAAAGGTGGCGTTAATGATGTATTTTTGTAAAATAGCAACGACAGCAGCAGAGTTTGATGAAATTGCGGCTCTAAATTATGAAACATTTGTAGAAGAAATTCCTCAGCATGAAACGAATACAGAGCGCCGTCTTGTGGACCGTTTTCATAATGAAAATACGTATGTAGTCGTTTATAAAGAGCAGCAATTAATTGGCATGCTAGCATTTCGAGATAAGCGTCCATTTTCGGTAGACGGCAAGGTGGGAGGACCAGTTGAAGCGTTACTTGCGGCATATGATACGTCACATTTATGTGAAATTCGTTTATTAGCTATTCGAAAAGCTTACCGTAACGGTCGTGTGTTTCAAAAATTGGCACAAGCCATTTATACATATGTTTATGATAGAGGCTATTCGGCGGCGGTTATTTCAGGTGTGACAAGAGAAGAAAAATTGTATCGTCGCATTGGCTTTGAAGCATTTTCAGAAGCCACTGGTACAGCGGATGCGGCCTTTATTCCGATGATTTTAACGCGTGCAAATTGCCTGCAAATGCAGCAACAAATTCGTCTTGAGCCAATGAATTTCTATCCGGGGCCTGTTGCACAAACGCAACTAACGCATAGTGCGCTGTCACATCGTTCGCTCGCCTTTGAAGAACTGTATGCAAAGATGCAAAAAAAGCTCTGCACCTTAACAAATGCACGCCATGTTAGCACGCTCGTTGGTAGTGGAACACTAGCAAATGATGTCATGCTCGGACAATTAAAAGCAGTCGTTGGGGCACAACGCGGGCTGATTTTGGCGAATGGAGAATTTGGCGAACGTCTACAAAAGCAAGCCATGCATTGGGGATTAAATTTTGATAGCCATCAAGTTGCCTGGGGAGCGAAATTTGATGCGCAGGTCATCCGCGAATTGATTGTAGAAAATGCCTATTCTTGGCTTGTATTCGTACAAGGTGAAACGTCAACAGGTGTCTGGAATGGCGATTTGATTGAAGCACTAGCAGATATCGAT
Source organism: Candidatus Kurthia intestinigallinarum (assembly GCF_003991225.1). Lineage (GTDB taxonomy): Bacteria > Bacillota > Bacilli > Bacillales_A > Planococcaceae > Kurthia > Kurthia populi. The sequence goes on along the minus strand of NZ_JTFC01000027.1, from coordinate 15,345 downwards.
ATTCACATTTGCATCGATGGCATTAGTAGCATTGGCGCAACACCTGTGGATATATCCCGTTACTTATTAGCAACAGCGGTGAGCGGCAAAGCAATTGGTGCGCTAAGTGGCTTAGCCTTTGTTTTTTCAAATGAACACTTTACTAAAAATGATGCACCTCTGTATAGTAATTTAGTACATTATCAGCAGCAGAAGCTACCGTTTACATTACCAGCGTATTTAGTAGCAAATGTTGTGGAGGCACTTGCACATTATCCGGCACGATTTGATGTGCTGAATACCCGTTTTAAAACGCTCGAGCAATCTGCCTTTGCACGCTATAAATTAAGTGATGCACAGGGATATCCAATGATTGTGAGTTATCAGCTACCAACAGAGTTTTTGGAAATTGCGCGATTAAATGGCCTACTACTACATGATGAAAGCGGCTATTTAAAAAAGCAGGGCTTGGCACAAATTTCAATTATTGGTCCGCAATTTGATGAAGCATTTAAATGTTTACAGCGCGTTTTTGAGTGGTATCAGCAAGTGAAATAAGGAAGAGAAGCAGGGCTCCTGTAGGGCAATGCTTCTTTTTTTATGCCAAAAAATTTCTTTTTTCATAATATTTTTATGTAAAAATAACGTGATGTAGAAAAAAGAAAACAATTTGTAGAAAATATTGACAATTCTAAAAACACGTAATAAGATACTAATATAAACAAGTAATTACCGTATATGCGTAAAAGGAGGATATTCAATGAATTTACCTACAGTGCAATTTACTGCAGAGCAAGAGCAATTTAGACAGGAAGTGCGTGCGTTTTTACAACAACATATCGAGGCTGGGACGTTCCAAACGAAATGTGATTCTTGGTTAAGCGGGAGTGAGCCGAGCTTTTCAAAAATAGTGGGCGACGAAAATTTAATCGGCTTAACATGGCCGAAAGAATATGGCGGTCAGGCACGTAGCTCAATCGATCGTTATATTTTAACGGAAGAATTTTTAGCAGCTGGTGCACCGGTTGCGGCACACTGGATTGCCGATCGACAAACAGGCCCGCTTTTACTGCGTTTTGGTACAGAGGAGCAAAAGCAATATTTCCTACCAAAAATTGTGGCGGGTGAATGCTACTTCGCCATTGGTCTGAGTGAGCCAAACAGTGGGTCTGACTTGGCATCCGTCCGTACGCGAGCTGAAAAGGTAGACGGCGGGTGGCTTGTCAATGGTGCGAAAACATGGACAAGTAATGCGCATGATGCGCATTATATGATTACACTTGTGCGTACAGGTGCCTATAACCCAGAGAAAAAGCATGAAAATTTAAGCCAATTAATTATCGATTTACATGCGCCAGGTGTGACAATTACACCGATTAGCTATTTAACAGGGGAGCATCATTTCAATGACGTGTTCTTTGATAATGTCTTTGTGCCAGATGACCGCGTCGTTGGTACGTTAGGAAATGGCTGGAAGCAGGGTCTAGCAGAACTTGCCTTTGAACGCAGTGGTCCAGAGCGTATTTTAAGTACATTCCCGCTATTAAATGAAGCAATTGAAGAGCTGAAGCGCCAAGGAGATGAGCGTGGCTTAGCGGAAGCGGTGAAATTAGTCGCAGAAGTGTGGAGCCTACGTAATTTATCGATTGGTGTTGCAAAAGTGTTAGAGGAGGAAGGCGAAGTAAGTATTCCGGCAGCGCTTGTGAAAAGTGTCGGCACGAAATTCGAGCAGAAGGTGCCTGAAATTGTGCGCTTATTATTAGATGTTTATCCACGACTAGATGCGGAGGATAAAATCAATCGTTTACTTGCACAGTCAATCTTGCATTCACCAGGGTTTACAATTCGTGGTGGTACGTCAGAAATCTTATACGGCATTATTGCGAAAGGGGTTATTGCACAATGAGCGAAATGAAAGAGATGCTACTAGAAGTTGTTGAAAAGATGCTAAAGGATAAAGTGGAAAAAGAGGATGTCGATGTATTAGAGCAAGGTCAGTGGGGCGAGGATTTATGGCGTCTACTAGAAGAAAACGGCATGATCAATATCGCTGTGCCTGAGGACCAGGACGGTGCAGGTGGCGATAAAGAGGATTTATTTGCGGTGTATCAACTAATCGGTAAATACGCAGCACCCATCCCATTTGTGGAGCATACATTAGCGAATGTTTTATTAAATGAAGTCGGTGAAGTGGCACAGCAAACACTGACAACGCTTCATATAGCATCAAATGTTGAGGCGACATTACCATTTGTTCCATGGGCGCGTCATGCAGAGCAGGTTGTTGTTGTGACGCCTGAAAAACTTATTGTGTACCCACTTGCGGATGCTCGTGTAAAAGAAACGACAAATATTGCCTCAGAGCCACGTGATACGGTGGAAGTGACGGCTGCACCGGCTATCGAGGTCACTTTAGATAATGCGACATATAAACAATTAATGAAGCTTATTACAGCTGCAACACTGATTAAAACATCGGGAGCGATTGACAAGGCCTTTGACTTAACGGTTCGCTTTAGTAAGGAGCGCGAACAGTTTGGTCGTCCAATTCATCGCTTCCAATTAGTGCAGCAGCATCTTGCGTTAATGGCAGGGGAACAGGCGATTATGAATGTTGCAGCAGAAAATATTTTAGCGACACTTGAAGCGCTTGAAACGAATGATATTGGCTACGCACGTCTACGTCTAGAGGATGCAAACCGCGTGATTGCAGCTTCTGCGCATCAAGTACATGCCGCAATTGGCGTAACGGATGAGCATAGTTTAAATCAATACACACGTCGCATTTGGTCATGGCGTGATGAGCTCGTAAAAGCGGATTACTGGAAAAAGGAGCTTGTTCAAGAAGTATTAGCGAGCACAACGGATATTTGGACAGCATTAACAGCGTCAAAGCAAACACAAAACGTCTAGGAGGGATTTAAATGGCAGATTTATTATTTGAAATTGAAAATCGTATCGCGACGATTACATTGAATCGTCCAGATAGCTTAAATGCATTTAGCGAGGAAATGGTTATGAAATGGATTCAGGCGCTAGAAGAGGTGCGTGATAATGATGAAATTCGCGTGGTCATTTTAAAAGGGAACGGCAAAGCGTTTTGTGCGGGCGGCGACATTAAAGCGATGACAGCTGGCAAGGGCTTCTTTGAAAGTAGTGAGGACATCTCATCGACAGCGCTTGCACGTAAAAACTCACTTTGGAAGCGTATCCAGCGCATTCCACTTCTATTAGAAGAAATTGATAAGCCAGTCATCGCGCAGATGCATGGCTATGCGATGGGAGCAGGGCTTGATATGGCGCTTATGTGCGATATTCGAATTGCGGCAGATACAGCAAAGTTCTCAGAGAGCTATATTAAAGTCGGCATCGTACCGGGTGATGGTGGCGCGTATTTCCTACCGCGTATTGTCGGTGTGGATAAGGCGCTTGATATGCTATGGACGGCGCGTGTACTTGATACAACAGAGGCGAAGGAAATGGGGCTTGTCACATATGTGGTGCCTGAGGATGAGCTTACGTCCTTTACGCAAAGCTATGCAGAAAAAATCGCGAACAGCCCAGCAGAGGTCGTGCGTATGGTAAAACGTGCTGTGTACCAATCACAAACGATGTCACTGCGCTCGTCTCTTGATTATATTTCATCACAGATGGGCATTGTGACGGAGCTTGCAGATTATAAAGAAGGTGTACAAGCCGTATTAGAGAAACGAAAACCGAATTTTAAGTAATAGAAAGGGGTGAAGGCGAATGAGGCCGTTAGAAAATATTCGTGTATTAGATTTGTCGCGTGTGTATGCAGCGCCAGCAGGAACGATGATGTTAGGGGATTTAGGCGCGGAGGTGATTCGTGTCGAGCAACCTGGAGGCTCGGATAGTACGCGTGGCTGGGGACCATATGCAGGGGGACAAAGCACCTATTATTTATGTGCAAATCGTAATAAAAAATCGATTCTTCTCGATTTAAAGGACGAGGCAGATCGTGAAGAATTTTTAGAGCTTGTGCGCGAATCTGATATTGTTGTCGATAACTTCAAAACGGGTGATTTAAAACGGATGGGGCTAGACTACGCGCAACTAAAGGCCGTTAATCCACAAATCATTCATTGTTCGGTGACGGGTTTTGGTCAAACGGGACCACTCGCATTTGAACCAGGCTTTGACCCAGTGATTCAGGCAATGAGCGGCTTGATGGATGTTACAGGGGAGCCGGATGGTGTGGCGACAAAGGTTGGTGTACCAACAGCGGATATTTTAACGTCTCATTTTGTGGTGATTGGTATTTTAGCAGCTCTTCGTCAGCGTGACTTCACAGGAGAGGGGCAATATATCGACTTATCACTCCTTGATGTACAGGTGAGTAGCCTAGCGAATGTATCGAGTGCATATTTAAATGCAGATTTCGTGTCGAAGCGATTAGGTAATCGTCATAATAATGTTGCGCCGTATCAGGTGTTTGACTGTGCGGACGGCCCACTGATGTTCTGTGTTGGCACCGAGGGTCAGTATAAGAAGTTCTGTCAGGCGATTGGGCGCCCAGAATGGCTTACAGATGAACGATTTTCGGATAACGCGAAGCGGAAAGCAAATGAAGATGAACTCGTTCGTTTACTGACGCCAATTATTGCGGCGAAAACACGCGATGAATGGATTGCAATTTTACAGGAGCATAAAATTCCGGGTGGACGCGTAAATTCGATTACAGAAGCGCTTGAGCAACCACAAGTCGTGGCGCGTGATTTAATCGGTGAAATCGAGCATCCAGCATATGGGCCTGTGCGTTTTGTGAAAAATCCGCTTCAACATTCGTCACTTGGCATTGAGTATGAGCTTGCACCACCGGTATTAGGTGAGCATAGTCATTTATATGTGAAACAGCCAAAAGGATAGTCGCTACGGCCGAATTTTGGTACGATACTTGGTAGGAGGGAATGGCATGAATCAAGAGAAATTAGAGAAGAACTATTTAATGAATACCGTTCAAAAAACAGCTAAAATTTTACGTTCCTTCACGCGTGAAGAGCCGAAGTTGTCGCTGACGGATCTTCATAAGAAAACCGGTATCGGCGTTTCAAGCTTACAGCGTTTTGTAGCAACACTTGTATATGAAGGCTTCCTTATTCGTGATGAGCGCACGAAGCTATACCGCCTTGGTTTGTCGCTATTTTATTTAGGCAAGCTAGTTGAGCAGGAATCAAGTCTTCTATCACTCGCGAAGCCCGCGCTGAAGCAATTAAATGACAAGTATAATGAAAGTGTGTCGATGAGTATTTTAGACGGCAATGAGCGCCGTTGTATCGTCAATTTTGATAGCACGCATTTATTAACAGCGCGCAATCATGTTGGCGATACTTCTCCTCTCTATGCAGGGGCATCGGCAAAATCGCTATTAGCTTTTTTACCAGATGAGGAAATCACTGACTACTTAGATGAAGTGAAATTTGAAATGATTACAGAAAACACCGTAGTGGACCGTGCGCAGCTACTTGCGGAATTAGCTGATATTCGTGCCAAAGGCTATGCGGTGTCACGAAAAGAGCGTATTTTTGGTGCATGCTCGGTTAGTGCCCCGATTCAGACCGATTCAAGCACGCGTCCCGTCGCATCTATTTCCGTGATCATTCCAGAAGTGCGCTTTGACGACGTTGATTTAGAGCAGCTAACATCAGACGTGATGGCAGCTAAACGAGAAATCGAGCGTTTGGTGCATTAATAGAAAAAAGCAGGAAGCCCGAATATAGGACTTCCTGCTTTTTGTATTAAAACGAAATAACACCAAAGATTAACGCGAAGACAATCATAAATAATGACGAGCCAATCGCCCATTTTAAAGCGAAGCGTTGGTTTTGACCGTAGTCAATATCAAGCATACCAACTAATAAGTACCCAGCTGCATAAAGCGGGCTTAAAATATGAACTGGTTGCCCAATAATACTTGCGCGGGCCATTTCTGCGGCAGGAACACCGTAATGCGCTGCAGATTCAGCTAAGATAGGTAGCACACCGTAGTAGTACGGGTCATTCGCCATGAAGTACGTAAATGGCATACTTAGGAATGAGGCAATCAGTGCGAAATGTGTGCCCATTGATTCGGGAATGATTTGCACTAATGAGTTGGCCATGGCATCTACCATGCCTGTACCGCCAAGAACGCCTGTGAAAATACCGGATGCGAAGACAAGTGAAACGGTTGCTAATACGTTACCGCCATGGTCTTTTACAAGTTGCTGCTGTGTTGGGATATGCGGATAGTTAATGACCATCGCTATCGCAAAGGCTAGCATGAATAGTACAGCAGAAGGTAGCCAGCCAAGAATCAACGCAACTAATAATAAAATTGTTAATAAGGCATTGACGATGACTAATTTCGGGCGACGTAATGCTTTTTCTTTCTCACTAATATCAACATGTTGTGCTGTGATTTCTCCAATGTCAATAATACCGCCTAGTCGTTTACGTTCCTTAAAGCCGAAGTAGATCGCTACTAAAATCGCAAAGACAATCCCCATGGCCATCACGGGAATAATCGGTGTAAAGACTTCCTCTGTTGTTAAATGTAATGCTGAAATCGCACGTGCTGTTGGTCCACCCCAAGGCGTCATATTCATAACACCAATTGAAAGAATCGCAAGTAATGCTAGAATGTATAAGTTCATGCCAACACGTTTATAAAGCGGCATCATTGCCGTAACTGTAATAATGAAGGTGGTTGTACCATCGCCATCTAATGCCACCATTGAGGCAAGTATTACGGTACCAATCGTAATTTTTAATGGGTCACCCTTTGCGACTTTTACGATACGGTCAACTACCGGGTCGAATAATCCAGCGTCAATCATGACACTGAAGTAAAGAATCGCGAATACGAGCATAATCCCCGTTGGTGCGACCTGTGAAATTCCTTCTAACATATTCTCCCCTAGATTTGCGTAAAATCCCCCGATTAGCGCAAATACAGTTGGGATAATAATCAGCGCCATTAATGCACTCATTTTTTTCGTCATAATGAGCGCCATAAAGACGATCATCATAATAAATCCTAAGATTGCTAAATTCATATGTGTTGCCCCCTTATTTAAATGTGAACGTATTGTGAAATATCTTTCCAGTAGTGTATGCGCTTTCAATTAATAAATAAATAGAAAATTATAAAAATATTACTAAATACTTAATTTTTATTCTATTTTTAGTTAAATAAAACTAATAAATACATATTTCGAAATGTTTTTCTTATTGAATAAAGCGTATAAGTGTAAAAAAACCGATAAAAATGAATAAATTAATAAACATAATAAAAATCATAAAGTTCATGATTTTACCCTAAAGACCTACTTTTTAGAGGAACTTTTCTAGCGTTTAATTTATATAAATATAATGAATTCGACTATGCTATCATGAAGGTATCTTATCTATAAGGGGTTTTTAATGATGACTTGGCAACAGCAATTATTACAATATCAACCAAAAAATGAACAGGAAACACGCGATTTAGCAGCATTTCGCTATGCCTTTGACCATTTCGATGATGTACTAACACGTGAAAATCCGATTGCACATATGACCGTATCGGCATTTGTCGTTAATAAAGCGCGTACACATGTGCTAATGGCGTATCACAATATTTATGACTCATGGGCTTGGACTGGGGGTCATGCGGACGGCGAAAGCGATTTTTTAGCCGTTGCACTTCGTGAAGTGAAGGAAGAAACAGGGGTGGATGCTGTTGCAGTGAGTGAAGAGCCGATTTCGATTGAACAGCTAACGGTGCTTGGGCATGTGAAGAAGGGCAAGTATGTGTCCGAGCATCTTCATATGAATGTGACCTATTTAGTCGAAGCGGATGATCGCGCGCATCTTGTCGTCTGTGAAGGGGAAAACAGTGATGTAGCGTGGATTCCACTAGATGAAATTGCGGTTTATTGTAAGGAAGCGCATATGATCCCGATTTATCAAAAGATTATTGATGCGCTATAGTACCTTAGTAGATTCAAAATAATCAATTACACATAGCAAAATGACGTTATTAGAAGACCTGTCTTTATAGGGAAGATTCTGGTAACGTCTTTTGTTGTATAAATAAGTATTTATACTTATTTTTTTGTAAAATAATTTGTTAATAATAGAGTCTTGTAATATAATTGGATTCAAAGTGGGATCTAGAAAAAGAAAAAACCTGCAGATATATATCTGCAGGTGGAGGCCTATGATGACCAACTTTTACGCTTTAAGCTTATTTTAACTTACCAATGTAATGTTACATAGTAGTAACAAAATCATTGTATAACATAATGTAAAAAAAGTAAATAAAAGGTTTTGGAGGGAACATATGAAATATTCAATCGGATTAGATATTGGAACAACAAGTGTGGGCTGGGCATGTGTTAATGAAAATAATGAGCTATTACAATATTTAAATAAATGTGCTTTCGGTGTTCGTGAATTTGAAGCAGCTCAGACAGCAGAAACTACAAGACAAAAGCGCCAAATGAGACGTCGATATAATCGTAGAAAAAAACGCATTCAACTATTGCAGGAGTTATTTATAGATTATGTACCTAAAAACTTTTTTGTGGAAAAAACGAATCAACATTTTTGGAGAAATGAAAATCAGTTTGAAAATCGCGCATTATCACAAGTATTGAAACAATTACGTATAAATTCAAAAGAAATTCCAACAATCTATCATTTAAGAAAATCATTAATAGAAGGACCAAAGCAAGATATTCGTCTGATTTACTTAGCTATACATAACTTAACGAAATATAGAGGGCATTTTTTAAATACAGGACGTTGGACACAAAAAAATCAAGGATTTGATTTTAAAGTAGAATGCAGTGAAGTAGCTACAAGTTATGCTGAAATGAATGGATTGGAATTACCACATTTAGATTTTGATAAGATACAAACAATTTTTGAAGATACTGAAACCGTACGTAAAGATAAGCAGAAAAAGTTAGAAGAATTGTCTTCAAAGAGCTTTACACCGCTTTGGCAATTCTTGTTAGGCTTAAGTGTAAATGCAGAAAAATTGTTCATTGAATCGGAAAATCGTGCACACTATAAAGTTATTAACTTAAAGCTTGTTTTGGGAAGTGAAGAATTAGATGAAGCACGTGAAAATCTAAGTGAATTAGAAAATCAGTTTGTTGATGAGGTATACGTATTGTATCAACAAATTCTATTAAAGGACCTATTACAAGGGCACGAATGTGTCGCTTTTTCTAAGGTAGCTAGTTATGAAAAATATCAAGAAGATTTAAAATGGTTCAAGAAAATGATAAATGAGGCAAATGATGAAAAGCTTTACCGTCGCTTTTTTATTACGTCTAAATCAGCTCTGACAGCATATAAAAAAACTCCTGATAAACAGAATAAAGAAAAGTTATGTTTATTGGATCAATATAATTTTAGTATCAAGGATAAAGATACGGTATTAACTGCTATGACAAAGTTGCTAGAAAAATCAGCTATTAAGCATCATACGACTTTAATTGAGAACATAAGAGAAGGTATATTTTTAGCACGTCAAAAGGGCACACATAACGCAGCGATTCCAAACCAAAATAGTATTTATGAAATCGAAAAAATTCTAACAAATCAACAACAATATTATGATTTTATAACAGAGGAATTTATTGAAAAGGTTGTCGAAATTGTTTCTTTCCGTATTCCTTATTATATTGGGCCACTAGCAAAAAACAATCAAAGTAAATTTGCATGGTTAGAGCGAGCAAAGGAAAACGAACATATTACGCCAGCAACATTTCATGATTTAGTCAATGAGTCAGCTACAGCAGAACAGTTTATTAAGCGCATGACGAATAAATGTACGTATTTACAAAGTGAAGATGTACTGCCGAAACAATCCTTACTCTATCAATATTTTGAAGTGTTAAATGAATTAAATGCTATTCAAATACGTCCTAAGGATGCAGTGAGTCATTCTAAATATCGACTACCAGTAGAAGCGAAAAAATGTGTCATAGAATTTGGCTTTAAAGAATATAAGACAATGACACATAAACGATTAATTCAATTATTAAAAGAACATCAATTTGATTATTTACTAGGGGAAGAATACGAGGTCTTTGGTACACAACAAGAAGGACGATTTACGAGCAGTTTGAAGTCGTATATTGATTTTAAAGGCTTATTTGAAAATAGTTCAGTTCCTTTTGATGAAATAATGATTGAACGATTAATTGAATGGTTAACGATTTTTAATGAAAAGAATATTATAAAAAAGAAAATAAAAGAAAACTATCCTAAGTTTCCAACTGTAATGATTGAGCGAGTATTGAAAAAGAATTTTGTTGGGTGGGGGAGCTTAAGTAAAGAATTATTAGATGGATTAATTCTAAATGATGGTAAAACAGTTATTGAAAAAATGTTCGATTCAACATTAACTTTTAGAGAAGTGCTAGGAGTGAAAAATTCTAATCTAGAAGAGTTGATTAAACAAAAAAACCATTCAAAACGCCAAACAAAAAAGATTGCGTATAGTGATGTACAAGAACTAGCAGGATCTCCAGCGTTGAAAAGAGGAATTTGGCAAGCTGTTAAGGTTGTAGAGGAGCTTACAGCAATTTTTGGGGAACCAACGCATATTATGTTAGAAGTAGCGCGTGAAGAAGGTACAAAAAAGCGGACTCAAAGCAGATTAATGAAATTTAAAACAGTGGTAGATGGTTTAGGTAAGGATGAGCAAGTATTGAAAAAAGAGTTGCAGCCGTACTTAAAGCAACCAGAAGCAAAATTTAAAGACAATCGATTTTATTTATATTTACTACAGCAAGGAAAATGTGCATATAGTGGAAAATCATTAAATATTCATCAATTATTAAACTATGAAATCGATCATATTTATCCTCGAAGTTTTGTCAAAGATGATAGTTTAGATAACTTAGTATTGGTAGAAAAATCTTATAACCAACAAAAAGGCGGCTTCAAAATGCCTTTGGAATGTATGAGTGCTTCTGAAGGTGCTCGTATGAGAGGTATTTGGAAAAGCTGGTTTGATAAAGGCTTTATGAATCAAAATAAATTCACTCGTTTATGTAAACCCACATTTTCTGAGTTAGATAGAGAACAATTTATTGCAAGACAATTGGTTGAAACAAGGCAAATTATTAAAAATGTAGGTGTTTTATTAGAAGAAAGATTTAGCGATACGACCGTTCACTTAGTTAAAGCACCGATTATTTCAAAGTTTAGAAAAACACTCGAAATTCCTAAATTACGAGATTTTAATAATAAGCATCATGCAATTGATGCCTTGTTGAATGCTTTATTAATTAATCATGCAATTAATCATTACGGCGAAAATATTTTTGCCTTTTCATTTAAAGATAAGGAGCGTTCAAAAAAATTAGCTCAAGTAGCACAAAAAAGAAATGGCTTCTTTTTATTTAATAGCTTTTTGTCGGAGCAAATTAATAGTGCAATTTCAAAAACAAAATTATCATCGAGAGAATTTGTAGAAGAAGTCTATTATAAAGTGCCTTGGCAAACGACGAAAAAAATCGGCAATAGTGATGAGATGTTTTTTGATGAAACATTATATTCACCAAAAACAAAACAACCTAAGTATGAATCTTCTAAAGCGAGTAAAGGTGTATATGATTCTGTTAAAAATGCGTCAACAGCTGTAATAAAATTTACTGAGAAAAATAAAAAGAAAGAAGTTGAAAAAATAGAGTTAGTCAACTTAACTGTGCTGGAAGAAAAACAATGGAGTCACCTACAAGATGATGAAAAAGCGATGAAGCTGATTTGTCGACAATATCCTAATAAAAAAATTATTAGTGCTAGTTGGGTTACAAATTTATTTAAATACCAAAAATTCATATGGCAGGGACAGCTGTTTTATTTAGCGGCAGTGAAGGAGCTACATTTGGCAAAGCAATTTGTCTTGCCTAACACATTATTAGATGCTTATTTAAAAGCTGATGATCAAACGTCTATTGAAGAACTACAAAAAATTTATTTGATGATTGCAGAAGAAATGTTTACACAATATCCGATTTTTGCAGAAGGACAAATGCCTAATAAGGTAATCACATTTGCTGAGGCTATTGAAAATTTAGAGCAGTTTAAAAAAGAAATGCTAGAGATTTTTAAAACGACGGCGAATAATGCTACACGTTCAGATAAATTAGGTAGTAGATTAACTAGAACAGTTCCAGCTACAGATATTAAACTCGTATATGAATCGATTACGGGATTGAAAGTGCGAAAGCCAAAAGCATTGCGTTAATTGGAGTGATTTGATGGGATGGAGAACCGTTATTTTAACGAAGGAATCAAAATTAAGCTTACGGATGAATCATTTAGTCGTTGCGAGTGATGAAACAAAAACAATTTTTTTAGAAGAGATTAACAGTTTGATTATTGAGAACCCGTCAATTTGTATTACGGGCCACGTTATGAACGCTTTAGTAGAGGCAAAAATTCATGTTATTTTATGTGATAAATCACATTTACCTATGACAAATATTCAAAGTATTTACGGTCATCATAGACAATCCAAGCATATTGGCCAGCAAATAAATTGGATAGAAGCAAGAAAAGAATTATTATGGAAAATTCTTATAGAACAGAAATTAACGAATCAAGCCAATTTACTAGAACATTTTCAGTTAGATGGCTACGAACAAATGAAAGAACTAATTCATAATGTGGAATTAGGTGATGCAACTAATCGAGAAGGATACGGAGCGAAAATTTATTTTCATAAGATGTACGGGAATCATTTTATTAGAGGTTATGATGATGCAATAAATGCAGGATTAAATTATGGATACGCATTATTGCATTCATTATTTGCAAGATTAATAGTTAGCAAAGGCTATTTAACGGAAATCGGTATTTTTCATAAAAATGAATACAACCAGTACAATTTAGCAAGTGATTTAATGGAGATTTTCCGTCCAATTGTAGATGGGATTATTTATAGTTCAGATGAGGAGCTTTTTACAAAAAATAGTCGTAGAAATTTGATTCATTTATTTGAATACAAAATTGAAATTCGAGGAAAGCAATATTATTTAACACAGGCAGCACAGATATTTGTAGACAGTTGTATGGAATATTTAAATACAGGGAATAAGGGGCATCTGCAGTTGCCTAAACTGGATTATAAAGCTTATAAATGGGGTGTTTAAATGCCGAAGGAGGGCTTTAGAATTATGCGCTTATTAGTCTTCTTTGATTTACCTGTAGATACTTCAAATGATCGGAAAAATTATCGTAAATTCCGTAAGTTTCTAATCGAAAATGGCTATATGATGGTACAGTATTCAATTTATGCAAAAATTATTTTAAATCATTCTGTTTTAGCCTATCAGAAGAAAAAACTAATGGATCAAGTTCCTAGAAAAGGCACCGTTGATTTATTGCTTATTACGGAAAAGCAATATGCTGGAATGGAAAGAGTTACTAGTATGAAGAAAGAAGCTGCGCAAATAGCTTCTGTTGAAAGGATTATTGAGTTGTGAGAATTGTGTCATCTTTTTTTACACCAATTTATTTTGAAGAAGCTTCTGTTCAAAATTTTATTTTTCAAGATGCGAACCAACTAGATAGCTTTCGAATGCTTTTACATCATTATGAACAAAATAATGACATGATAGATGGTGATTTTGTTCGTATTGATGATGGTTCTGATACCGTTGGCGCAAAAGATTATCATATTCTTCAATTACAGGGCGGTAATTTAAAACTATTGGATGAAAAGCAGTGGCAACAAAAAGTTTTTCAAAAAATTGTTGATCAAATTGAAATTGACTTTATTCCAATGTATGAGAAAATCAAAGAAATAATCGAATTAAACTTGGATGGATTAATGGTTGATATAGCTGATTTTCAACTTCAAATAAATTATGAAGAATTTCAAATGTCCCAGCTACAAAAATATATAAAGTGGGATGTGAAAAAATTTGATGAACCTTTAACTATTTTGTCGCGCTTAGAATTTATTTTTCATATTTTTACATCTTTAACAAATGGCAAGCCAGCTATTATTCTTTATCATTTTCCGGAAAATGATATTGATGTTCAAGAAATGGCAATATGGGTACAGTTATTAAGAGAAATAAAATGTACCGTTATTTGTATCACCAAAAGTAAAGAATGGTTAATGAATTTTGATTTACACCAAGTTCATTTTATTAAGAAATCACGAGAACGATTTAATTTAGCAGCATTAGAGACTGAATTAAAGTTATTGAAAAAGCCTGAAAGATATTATTCATTGTCTAAGGAACAATTAGCCGTTTCTTTAGCGTTTGAAGAGTTAATTATACAAAATCCATTACTTTCAAGAGAGTTAATCAAGTTTATTAAGAGCAGTCAGTTTTAATATTTTAAAGATATTTAGATAGTAGTAAAACTATGTTGTTGTTCATTTTTTCCCAGTGTGTTTTAGACCAATGTAATCTTAGATAGTAGTAAAACCACGGTCGATGCGGACTTCCGTGGAAATGTGTTTTAGACCAATGTAATCTTAGATAGTAGTAAAACTGCTTGAACTTGCTAAATCACATTATCGCCGTTTTAGACCAATGTAATCTTAGATAGTAGTAAAACCTCTTCATCGCTTAATCGGCGCTGCGAGCTGTTTTAGACCAATGTAATCTTAGATAGTAGTAAAACGCGATAACGAACATACTAACTTACGGACTGGTTTTAGACCAATGTAATCTTAGATAGTAGTAAAACGCAAAATCCGCATATTCTACGCCATATCGGTTTTAGACCAATGTAATCTTAGATAGTAGTAAAACGGCTAAAACGATTGTAATGGGTAACTTTAAGTTTTAGACCAATGTAATCTTAGATAGTAGTAAAACCAAATCCTCGATTGGGCTTGCGTGCTTAAAGTTTTAGACCAATGTAATCTTAGATAGTAGTAAAACATGTTGTTCATTTTTTTCAGTGTGTAGGAATTTTAGACCAATGTAATCACCATGATATTTACGAAAGAAGTTGTTAACTAGTAAGCCCGTAATCAAATCACGCATATAATCTTGTAGGCATCTCCGATACGATAAATGTATCAATCAATGGAGGTGCTTTTATTATGTCTACGAACAAACCAATTATCGTCCCCGTTCATTTAGATTCTCTCCCATTGGAACTCCCTCCGGGATCCTCACCTCAACGAAAAAATCGAGCCAACCTGTGTGATTAAAACAGCAGCAGTTGAAATCTCTTTCTTCAATGGCGTAGATGCACACCTTGTCCAAACCGTATTGAAAGGATTGGTGTTGAAATGAAAACAGATTTCACAAAGGTAAAAAATATTTATATTGTCTGTGGCAGAACGGATATGCGGAAAGGAATTGATGGCCTGGCGGCCTTAGTTCA
>NZ_JTFC01000026.1 GCF_003991225.1 Candidatus Kurthia intestinigallinarum | reverse complement strand
TGACGTAGAACCAGTTTTTGGATTTCTGAAGGCTAATTTAGGTTTCACTCGATTCTCCGTCCGAGGAAAATCGAAAGTAAAAAATGAAATTGGCCTCGCATTAATGGCGACAAACTTAAGAAAATACGCAATAAGGGAATGGTAATTCCCAATTTGCGCATAAAAATAGAGAAGGTGATGTCAAATTCGACATCACCTTCTCTATTAAAGACTGGAATTTTTACTTATGTCCCAGCCTCTTTTATTTGTTTGAATTAGAATTGTAGGAAACCTTCGATATATGCTTTTACTTCTGAAATTGGCATACGTTTTTGTTCCATTGTATCGCGGTGACGTACTGTTACTTGACCGTCCTCTTTTGAGTCAAAGTCATATGTGATACAGAATGGTGTACCGATTTCATCTTGACGACGGTAACGTTTGCCGATTGATTGAGATTCATCGTAGTCTACAGGGAATGCCTTACGAAGCTCTGCCCATACACCATGTGCTTCTTCTGATAATTTTTTAGATAATGGAAGAACCGCAGCTTTAAATGGTGCAAGTGCTGGATGGAAGCGTAATACTTTACGAGAGTCGCCGCCTTCTAATTCTTCTTCATCATATGCATCGCAAAGGAATGCCAATGTTACACGGTCTGCACCTAGAGAAGGCTCGATGCAGTAAGGTACATAGCGTTCATTTGTTACAGGATCAATATAAGTGAAGTCTTCGCTAGAGTGCTCCATGTGGCGTTTTAAGTCGAAGTCTGTACGAGAAGCTACGCCCCAAAGTTCGCCCCAACCGAATGGGAAGCGGAATTCGATATCTGTTGTAGCATTTGAGTAGTGAGAAAGTTCTTCCTCACCGTGGTCACGTAAACGCATAGAATCTTCATGCATATCTAAGTTTAGTAACCAGTTTTTACAGAATTCTTTCCAGTAAGCATGCCATTCTAATTCTGTACCTGGTTTACAGAAGAATTCAAGTTCCATTTGTTCGAATTCGCGTGTACGGAATGTGAAGTTACCTGGTGTGATTTCATTACGGAATGATTTACCAACTTGACCGATACCGAATGGAGTACGTAAACGCATAGAACGTTGAACGTTTTTAAAGTTTACAAAAATACCTTGTGCTGTTTCAGGGCGTAGGAAAATTTCATTTGTAGAATCTTCTGTTACACCTTGGAATGTTTTGAACATTAAGTTGAACTGACGGATGTCCGTGAAATCTTTTGCACCACAGTCTGGGCAATGAACATCTAATTCTTCCATTTTATCTTTCATTTGGTCGAATGTCATGCCATCAACAACAATTTCAACACCTGTTTTTTCTAATGAAGCATCTTCAATTAGTTTATCTGCGCGGTGGCGAGATTTACAAGATTTACAGTCGATCATTGGGTCATTGAAGTTACCAACGTGACCAGAAGCTACCCAAGTTTTAGGGTTCATTAAAATTGCGGCGTCTAAGCCAACATTGTATTCAGATTCTTGAATGAATTTTTGCCACCATGCTTTTTTTACGTTGTTTTTTAATTCAACGCCTAGGGGACCGTAATCCCATGTGTTTGCTAAACCACCGTAAATTTCTGAGCCTGGGAAGACAAAGCCACGGTGTTTTGCTAAACTAACTACATTTTCCATTGTTTTTTCTGCCATTTGAAAAACCTCCAGTAAAAAGAATAAAGCACCCGTCTCCGGGCAACTTTTGCCCGGGGACGAGTGCTGTGTATGCGCCCGCGGTTCCACCCCGATTGATCATCCTATTAACATAGAAGATGATCCACTTTCTAACTGTTAGCTCCTGAGCGCCTTTTTGTTTGCGGTGTAGTCTTTCACCATCACTACTCGCTTCTATTGCAAACTACTTATTACTCATTCATCGCCTTATATCGTTTGGCAACATTGTACCATGCAATAGTTTTCTTCGCAATATCGAATGAAATAGTATATACTTATTAAGAATAAAGTATATAACATTTGGGGCGGTGAGCGTGATCGAACTCAACAAACGTCAAGAAGAAATAGTTGAAATTGTTAAAGGAAACGGCCCTATTACAGGCGAACAAATTGCGGAACGTCTTTCATTAACAAGAGCTACATTGCGACCAGATCTAGCTATTTTGACGATGGCTGGATTTTTAGATGCGCGTCCGCGTGTAGGCTATTTTTATTCTGGTAAACAAACAGGACAAGCGGTAGCAGAGAGTATGACCAATATGAAAGTGAAGGATTTTCAATCTATTCCTGTCGTGGTCAGTGAAAATATTTCTGTTTATGATGCCATTTGTCAAATGTTCTTAGAGGATGTAGGAACATTATTCGTTGTAGATAAAAACTCTTATTTAACAGGTGTTTTATCTCGAAAGGACCTTTTGCGTACTGCAATTGGAAGTCAAGATTTAAATCATATTCCCGTACATATCATTATGACGAGAATGCCGAATATTGCCTATTGTTTTAAAACAGATGGTCTTATTCAGGCGGCAAATAAATTAATTGAACGACAAATTGATGCATTGCCAGTTGTCATTGAACATACAGATGGCCTCGAAGTAATTGGGCGTTTAACGAAAACGAATATTACGCGAGCATTTTTATCGCTCGCCGAAAACCATGATTTGTGAGGTGGGTGCATTAAATGGAAAAAATCTCAATTTTTATCGTTTCAGATTCAGTTGGTGAAACGGGTGAATTAGTAGCAAAGGCTGCTATTAGTCAATTTCGTCCAGGAATGCAGGATGTTGCTGTAAGACGTTTCCCACATATTGAAAATCGCGAACAAATTAATGAAATTCTGCAGTTTGCAATCGAGCAACAAGCGATGGTCGTCTATACACTCGTTAAAGAAGAAATGCGCGACTTTACAAAGACATTATGTGCACGTAAAAATATCCCGAATATTGATTTAATGGGTCCTACTATGGAGATGTTTACAACAGCACTACAAGTAGAGCCGATTGAAGAGCCAGGTCTTGTTCGTAAGCTCGATGATGATTACTTTAAAAAGATTGAAGCGATTGAATTTGCTGTAAAATATGATGATGGCCGGGATCCAAGAGGATTATTGAAGGCAGACATCGTATTAATTGGCGTGTCGCGTACATCGAAGACGCCATTGTCGCAGTTTCTTGCGCATAAGCGTTTAAAAGTAGCGAATGTACCATTAGTGCCAGAAGTCGAGCCCCCTGAAGAGCTATTCCATGTACCAAAGGAAAAATGCTTTGGTTTAGTTATTTCACCAGAAAAACTAAACAATATTCGGAAAGAGCGCTTAATTGCACTCGGCTTAAATGATAGTGCGAGTTATGCAAAAGTTGAACGAATTGATGAAGAAATCAATCATTTCTATCGCATTGTGGACCGTATTGGATGTCCTGTCATTGATGTGACGAATAAAGCTGTTGAAGAAACAGCAAATGACATTTTGCGTCGAATAAAAGAGTAATACAAGCCCCCCTTTTAGTAGGGGAGTTTTTTTGTTTTATTATGAAAATAGATAGAATAAATGAGCAATATGTTTTATAATGAAGAATTGTGGTAAAAAGAAATTAAGTAGTTTTAAAAGAAAAAAGAATTTTTTTATTCGAGAAAGAAGGATTTTTACGGTAATATCTCGAATTAAAGAGTTAGAAGCAAAGATGGTGATGAGATGGCACAACGAATTCCAGAAGAAACAATCGAGCAAATTCGTTCGCAAACAGATATTGTCGATGTAATCGGTGAGTATATGCAACTGACGAAACGTGGTCGAAATTACTTTGGTCTGTGCCCATTTCATGGGGAACAGACACCGTCTTTTTCTGTATCTGTCGACAAGCAGATTTTCCATTGCTTTGGCTGCGGTGCAGGCGGAAACGCCATTACATTTTTAATGGATATTGACAATATTCCGTTTCAGGATGCTGTAGCTCGTTTAGGTGAGCGAGCAGGAATTGAAGTAGATATTGCCGAGCATCAACATCAGCATGTGAATAAGACAGAAGTATCACCTGAACAACAGCGTATGATTGAGGCGCATCAATTTTGTTTACGATATTTTCAACATTTACTATTGAATACAGAAGATGGTGAAGAAGGGCTTCAATATTTAGAGGGGCGTGGTTTTACACGGGAGATGATTGAGGCATATGGCATTGGCTTTGCATTGCCAAGTTGGGATGCCTTAACAACATTACTGTCACGTAAAGGCTATGATTTAGCGGAAATGGCCCAGGCCGGACTCGTTATTCAAAAAGAAGACAGTAATGGCTATTTTGATCGTTTTCGTCGGCGTGTCATGTTTCCGATTCGTAATGAAGCGGGAACGGTTATCGGTTTCTCTGGACGAGTAATCGATACAGAAGGCGAAAATGCTAAGTATATGAATAGCCCAGAATCGCCCATTTTCCATAAAGGAAAGATACTCTATAATTTAGATCAAGCACGTCCGATTATTCGTAAGGAACGGAAAGTTGTACTTTTTGAAGGGTTTATGGATGTATTAAGTGCAAAAACAGCTAATGTACACAATGGCGTCGCATCAATGGGGACAGCCTTGACGCTTGAACATGTACAAAAGCTGAAGCGACTATCGAATGATATCATTGTTTGTTATGATGGCGATAATGCTGGCTGGGAGGCTGCAAAACGTGCTGCGGACTTATTACACGCAGAGAAACTATCAGTTGAAATAGCCGTTCTCCCAAGAGGCTTAGACCCAGATGATTATATAAAGCAATATGGTACGGAAGCTTTTCGAGATAAAATCATCGGAGAGCCCCTAGATTTTACGAGTTTTATGATGAGTTATTCTAAGCGCAATAAAAATTTCCAGTATGCGACCGATGTCGAGCAATATGTAGAGGAGGCACTGCAATATGTAGCGCTTGATTCATCTGCTGTAAAGCGAGAATTACACCTAAAGCAATTGCAACAAGAAACCGGTATTACGCAGGAAACATTGACAACTCAATTACGTCATAAAGAAGCACAACGACGAACTGAACCTGAAAGACGTACTGTTCGTGTTGAACAAAAGCCTACATCTAGCAGGAAATTAACTGCAATAGACCGTGCGGAACGTCTCATTTTAGCACGTATGTTAAACGATATTGATATCGTGGAGCGCTTGCAGTTAGATGGTGTGGAACCACCATTTGTTCGAGATGAATATGTCGCAATTTATATTCACTTACTCAGCTTTTATGCCCATCATGATAAGCCGGATTTTCAGCGGTTTGCAGAGATGCTAACCGACTCAGAACTTCGTAAGCTTGTGATGGAGGCAGCCCTTGTAGAGCGCGATTTAGACCATCTAGAAGAAGAGTGGGATGATTGCTTACGACAAGTGGCGAAATATAAAGTGCAGCAGCAAGTTGCACAAAAAAAACAACAGCTCCAAGAAGCTGAAAAAATGCATGATTTTAAACGTGCTCTGACACTTTCAAAAGAAGTAATAGAGTTAACGAAATCTTTAGCAAGCATGTAGCTAAAGATGTTATAAGGAGGAATACACCTAATGGCAGAAAAGTCTAAACGTACAGCAGCGAATAAAAAAGCAGAACAAGAACATACTTTAGAAGAAATGAAAAAAAGCTTGCTAGAAGCAGGTAAAAAGAAAGGTGAACTAACTTACGCGGAAATCGCAGATAAGCTACAAACTTATGAGTTAGAAGCTGATCAAGTTGAAGAGTTCATCGACAAATTAGAAGCGAATAATATCGAATTAAATGGTGATAAAGATTCTGATTTAGAACCTCTTTTAAAAGAAGCAGAAGAAACGTTTGACTTAAATGATTTAAGCGTGCCACCAGGTGTGAAAATCAATGACCCTGTTCGTATGTATTTAAAAGAAATCGGACGCGTAGACTTACTCTCAGCAGCAGAAGAAATCGCACTTGCAGAACGTATTGAACAAGGCGATGACGAAGCACGTAAACGTTTAGCAGAAGCAAACTTACGTTTAGTGGTAAGTATTGCGAAACGTTATGTTGGTCGTGGGATGTTATTCCTTGATTTAATTCAAGAAGGTAACATGGGTCTAATCAAAGCCGTTGAAAAATTCGATTACCGTAAGGGATTCAAATTCTCAACTTATGCAACATGGTGGATTCGTCAAGCAATTACACGTGCGATTGCGGACCAAGCACGTACAATCCGTATTCCAGTACACATGGTTGAAACAATCAACAAATTAATCCGTGTACAACGTCAATTACTACAAGATTTAGGCCGCGAACCAACACCAGAAGAAATTGGTGAAGAAATGGATTTAACACCAGAAAAAGTTCGTGAAATTTTAAAAATTGCACAAGAGCCTGTTTCTCTTGAAACACCAATTGGTGAAGAAGATGATTCACATTTAGGTGATTTCATCGAAGATTCAGAAGCACAATCTCCAGCAGATCATGCGGCATATGAATTATTAAAAGAACAACTTGAAGATGTTTTAGACACATTAACAGACCGTGAAGAAAACGTACTTCGTTTACGTTTTGGTCTAGATGATGGTCGCACACGTACACTTGAAGAAGTAGGTAAAGTCTTCGGTGTTACACGTGAACGTATTCGTCAAATTGAAGCAAAAGCGCTTCGTAAACTACGTCACCCATCACGTAGTAAACGTCTAAAAGATTTCTTGGAATAAAATATAAGAGGTTAAGTTAATACTTAGCCTCTTTTTTGTGTCTTAAATTCTTTTTCGCTAATTTTCCTGAAAATAGTAAAAGATAAAACAATTTATGCCGATGAATTAGAAGAAGCCTGATACCTTTAACGCTATATTGTGACGCAAAAGGTTGATTAGCGAGGAGGTGACTTACCGTGCAAGAGGAGAAAAAAGACATCATTCTACATGAAATTGCGTTTTGGAAAACGAATAAATTACTTCCAGAGCATTACTGTGACTTTTTAACGACCCTTTATACTGGAGGAGATGATGATGATACAGCAACTGATGAACCTGTTAAGAAAAAACCTAGTTCAAAAACTTGGCTAGTATATGGAATTGCTGCACTATTAGCAGTGGGTAGTATGATGATGATGTACATATTTAGCGCACAGTATATCCTCATTCCAATTGCCATTAGTGTAGTAGCAATTGGGATTGTACTCTACATGGCATTTAAAGAAACGACGACAAAGCTAATGAAAACGGTAACATTTGCAGTTGCGGCATTATTACTTTTTGCGCTCAGTGTACGCGTTACGAGTATGTTTGCACCGGGTGACACATGGGTGATGTATAGTGTGTTAATTGCTAATTGTGTCGCATGGCTTTTAGTTGGTACAAAAATGAAATTAATTTATTTTATCATTTCAGGATATTTAGGATTAGCCGTTATTATTCTCTTTGGCTTCTTCCTATAAGCTAGCTACATAATTATGAAAGGCGAAATCGAATCGAGATGATAGGATTTCGTCTTTTTTTGTGCAAAGAACTGTAGTACTTTCTCTATGAAAAAAACATGAAATTCGTTACAATGGTATCGAAGGGAGGGCACAGTTTTTATGAATGCCCAGAAATTATCAAAACGTTTAGCAACAGTCGCAGCTTTTGTTCCACAAGATGCGGTTGTTGCAGATATTGGTTCCGACCATGCATACCTACCTTGTTTTTTAGTGAATCAAGGAATTGTTAAAAAAGCCGTTGCAGGTGAAGTAGTGAAAGGTCCTTATGAATCTGCTTGTCATGAAGTACAACGAGAACAACTAAGCGAGCAAATTACCGTGCGTTTAGCCAATGGTCTTGAAGCTATTCAACCAGAGGACGGTGTAACAGCAGTTACCATTGCTGGTATGGGAGGGCCATTAATCGCTTCTATTTTAGACCATTATCCACAAGGTCTAGAAGGCGTTACGCGCTTAATTTTACAGCCAAATATTCACGCGATTGCCATCCGTGAATGGGCTGTTGCTCATGACTTTATGATTGTAGATGAAGCGATTATTAAAGAAGATGGAAAAATTTACGAAATTTTAGTGTTAGAAAAAGGGAAAAAACCACTCTCTGAGCTAGAATTATTACTTGGTGAGAAATTAATGGCCGAGCGCAATGATGTATTTGTTGAAAAATGGACACATGAAATTGCACAATGGCATACTGTGTTAAAAAATATGGAAAAGGCAGAACAAACGCCAGCCATTATGAATAAAAAGCAAGAGCTTCTAACAAAAATTGAAACGGTAGAAGGAGTGCTCGCATAGTGAAACAAACGAATGGTCAACAAATTATTCAAATTTTTGAGAGTTGGTCTCCTAAAAAAATTGCCGCAATGGACGGTGATCCGATTGGGTTGGCTGTTGGTACGTTAAACAAAGCAGTAACAAAAGTACTCGTGACGCTTGATGTGAATTTAGCAGTTGTAGATGAAGCAATTGAAAAGGGATGCGAATTAATTATTGCGCATCATCCACCGATTTTCCGTAAGCTCGCTAATCTGCGTACAGATACACCACAAGGTCAGTTATTTGAAAAACTTATTAAACACGATATTGCTGTTTATGCAGCACATACGAATTTAGATGTTGCTGATGGTGGCGTCAATGATTTATTAGCAGATGCTTTAGATATTCAACAGCGTGAAGTACTTGTGCCTAGTTACAAGGAAACGTTATATAAGCTGGCTATTTTTGTGCCAGAAAGTCACGCGGATGCGCTAAGACAGGCACTTACAGGCGCGGGTGCAGGGAGCATTGGCTTATACGAAGCATGCAGTTTTACATCAACTGGTGAAGGTCGTTATAAGGCACAACAAGGTGCAGAACCTTTTGCGGGTAGTATTGGTAAACTTCATGTAGAGCCTGAAGTAAAAGTAGAAGTTGTCGTACCGGATTCTTTAAAAAATAAAGTATTACGTGCAATGTACAATACACACCCATATGAAGAAGTCGCTTTTGATTTTTTTAAACTTGAAACAGCGGCGAAAACAATGGGCTTAGGTCGCATTGGGACATTAAAAAATTCAATGACATTACAAGCCTTTGCGGAGCATGTAAAAACATCCTTGCATGTACCAACTGTACGTGTGGTTGGCGATTTACAGGATATGGTCACAAAAGTGGCGGTACTTGGTGGTGACGGTAATAAATATATTCAAGCAGCCAAAAGAGCAGGTGCGGACGTTTATGTAACGGGGGATTTATATTTCCACGTTGCACAGGATGCAGAAGCAATGGGCTTACATGTTGTGGATCCAGGACATCACGTAGAGAGCATTATGAAGCAAGGTGTAGCAAGTAAAATGGCGGCATTATGTGCTGAGAAACAGCTACAAGTGTCATTTCTGTCATCTGAATTATCAACAGAGCCATTTCAGTTTATTTAATAAAAAAGAGGCTTTGATATACGTGTGAAAACAACCGCTCCTATGAACATAAGAAAAACCGGAATCGCGCTGTAGCGCGGTTCCGGTTTTTCGTTGCGAACGCTAAAAAAGGAAAATGACATGTTTTTTCCTAGGCTCTTTTTTGTTTATCGCATTAATATGGCTCAATGCGTTTAACAGGTTTTGGTTCTTTAATTTTTGGTAAAATTTTATCCAGTGTAATATGACGTTCGATGGCGTGTGTTTCTGAGTTTTCTGGGTCATATTGATCTAAGAATTTAATCACTTCTTTAACGATTGGTGTTGGTGTAGAAGCACCTGCTGTTACGGCTACATTTTCAACACCTTCTAGCCATTCTAATTTTAGTTCAGATAAATCAGCAATGCGGTGAGATGGTGTACCAGCGATTTCTTCTGAAACTTGTGTTAAGCGATTTGAGTTGTTACTGCGTGGGTCACCAACAACGATTAATAAATCTGTTGCACCTGCTTGATTAGCAACCGCCTCTTGACGAACTTGTGTAGCAAGACAAATTTCTTCATGTACTTCAATTGTTGGGAATTTTAATGTTAATGTTTGCATTAAACTCATAACATCCCACTGACTCATCGTTGTTTGGTTTGTTACGAGTAATTTATCATTCTCGATTTCAAGTGCCTCAATATCTGCTACTGTTTGCACGAGGTGGACGCGGTCTGGCGCAACGCCGACAGCACCCTCAGGCTCTGGATGGCCTTTTTTACCGATATAAATAATGTCGTATCCCTCTGCTGTTTTTTCTTCAATTAACGTATGTGTAACCGTTACATCAGGGCAAGTTGCGTCAATAGAAACTAACCCTTTTTTACGTGCTAATTCACGTACTTCAGGTGATACACCATGTGCTGTAAAGATAACAGTACCACTCTCGACTTGATTTAAAATATCTAAACGATTTGGACCATCTAATGTGATAATGCCATCTTGTTCAAAGGCATCTGTTACATGTTTGTTGTGTACAATCATACCTAAAATAAAAATAGGGCGTGGTAATGATTTATCTAATGCGGCATTTCGCGCAATGACCATCGCATCGACAACACCGTAGCAATATCCTCGTGGGGTAATTTTTGTGACTTTCATAAATTATTTAACTCCTTTCGAGTGGTTTCTTCATCTAAAAATAAAGAAACATTCATCGGTTCTATTATAACGGACGTTTTTACGTTATACAAAGTTTTGACAATTTGAAGATTTTATTGACGAAAAACATACAAAAAGCTATTATAGTCAAATGGATTCTCGAACGAAAGCATGTTACAATGAGGGAATGAAGTAAGGAGTGACAAAATGTCAAAGTACACAGATTATCAATTTAAACCATTTTTGCGTGACGCAATCGCGAAATTAGGTTTTACAGAACCAACACCTATTCAAAAGGAGATCATTCCGCTTATCTTAAAAGGAAAAAGCGCAATTGGTCAAGCGCATACAGGTACAGGGAAAACACATAGTTTCTTAATTCCTATCGTACAACGTATTGTAGAGGACAAACAAGAAGTCCAAGCAGTTATTACTGCACCAACTCGTGAGCTTGCTACGCAAATTCACATTGAGTTAGCTAAACTTGTCGAAGGCACAGATATCCAGACGAAATTATTCATCGGTGGTACAGATAAACAACGCTCAATCGATAAACTAAAAACGCAACCTCAAATCGTCGTAGGGACTCCAGGACGTATTCGCGATTTAGTGAACGTACAAGCGTTGCTTGTTCATACAGCTAATATGCTTGTAGTCGATGAAGCGGATTTAGCATTCGATATGGGTTTCATTGAAGATATCGATACATTCGCTAGCCAAATGCCAGATACATTAGAAATGTATGTATTCTCTGCAACAGTACCAGAAAGCTTACAACCATTCTTACGTAAATACATGACTTCACCAGTACATGTTGAAATGAATGACAAACGCCCAGTTGCTGAAAACTTAGAATTTTATTTGATTCCAACTCGTTCAAAATCAAAAAATGATAAATTACTAGAAATCACAAAAGCAATCAACCCATATTTAGCGATTATTTTCGTTAATACACGTAAACAAGCTGATTACGTAGCAAACTTCCTTTCTCATAATGGTATTAAGCCAGGACGTATTCACGGTGATTTAACACCTCGTGAACGTAAGAAAATGATGAAACAAGTTCGTGATTTAGAATTCCAATATATCGTAGCAACAGATCTTGCTGCTCGTGGTATTGACATTCCAGGTGTATCTCACGTAATCAACTACGAACTGCCACAGGACTTAGAATTTTTTGTTCACCGTGTAGGGCGTACAGCGCGTGCGGGTAACAAAGGTTTAGCGATTACAATCTTTGAACCTTCTGAAGAGCATCGTATTGTAGAAGTAGAAAAATTCGGTATTGAATTTAAACCAAAAGATATTAAAAATGGTGAAATTATCGATATGAAAGAACGTCATGCACGTGAAAAACGTGAACGTAAAGAAGACGAAATCGACCGTATCGCAAAATCAAAAGTTCGTAAACCGAAAAAAGTTAAACCAGGGTACAAACGTAATATGCGCTGGGAAATGGATAAAATTAAGAAAAAAGAACGTCGTAAACGTAGTCGTCAACGTATGAAATAAGCATATTCATAGGAAGTTCCGATGGAAATTGCTATAATTTTATTATAGAAAAGAAAGGAAACGCGCTCATTTATAAGCGCGTTTCTTTTGTTGAATTGGAGGATTTTTTCATGTTAATTGGTTCACATGTTTCAATGAATGGTAAAAAAATGTTGCTAGGCTCAAGTGAAGAGGCGGCATCATATCAAGCATCAGCAATGATGATTTATACAGGCGCACCACAAAACACACGTCGTAAAGATATTTCAGAATTGAATATTATCCCAGGGCAACTTCATATGGAAGAGCATGGCATTATGGAAATGGTCGTGCATGCACCGTATATTATTAACTTAGGTAATACGACGAAGCCGGCTGTATTTGAGCTAGGTGTGGAATTTTTACAAAAAGAAATTGAACGTACAGAAGCATTAGGTGCAAAACAAATCGTCCTACATCCAGGAGCGCATGTTGGAGCGGGTGCTGAGGTTGGTATTAAACGTATTATCGAGGGCTTAAATGAAGTGTTAACGGTTGATTCGCCAGTGCAAATTGCGCTCGAAACAATGGCTGGAAAGGGTTCAGAATGTGGTCGTACATTTGAAGAGTTAGCACAAATTTTTGATGGTGTGCATAATAATCATCGTTTATCGGTTTGTTTTGATACATGTCATACACATGATGCGGGTTATGACATTGTGGCAGACCTAGATGGCGTACTAGCTGAGTTTGAGCATTATATTGGCTTGAAAAATATTAAAGTACTGCATATTAATGATAGTAAAAACGAACGTGGTGCACATAAGGACCGTCACGAAAATATTGGCTTTGGTCATATTGGTTTTGAGGCGCTGCATCGTATTGTACATCATGAGGCATTCGAAGCGGTACCGAAAATTTTAGAAACACCATGGGTAGGACCAGATAAAAAGAATACAAAAGCACCGTATTTATATGAAATCGAGATGTTACGCACAGGCAACTTTAAGCCAGAACAAATCGATGCATTACGCGGATAATAAACGAAAAAAGCTGGCGATGGCTGGCTTTTTTTAATGAACAATGAAAGACAAGAATTTTTACTTTACAATAGAATCTTTTTTCGCTATACTAAATATTTGTAAATCGTAACGATTCTGAATTAGAAAGAAGAGAAGTGTATGATAAAGCAGCCCCTGATCGAGTTGCAAAATATATCATTTCAATATGACTATACAAAAGTGCTTAGTCACTTATCTTTAACAATTAATGAGGGAGATTTCGTCGCATTATTAGGCCCCAATGGCTCGGGGAAATCAACTCTTTTAAAAATTATTTTAGGTTTATTAAAGCCAACAACAGGTGCGATTCATCTATTTGGTGAAGAAGCATCGAAATTTAAAAAGCGTGAGTGGATCGGTTACGTGTCTCAAAAAGCGAATGCCTTTAATGGGGGATTCCCTGCAACTGTGAAAGAAGTAGTCGCAAGTGGCTTAACGAAAAAATTGGGCTTATTTAAACGTAAAGCAACGAATCAACAAGATTTGATAAGAGAGGCCTTACAAGCAGTAGATATGCTACCGTATTTAAATCGTAATATCGGGGAGCTATCAGGTGGGCAACAGCAACGTGTCTTTATTGCAAGAGCACTTATCGCGAAGCCTAAAATGCTTATTTTAGATGAGCCAACAGTAGGTGTCGATCAAGAAAATGTCGCTATCTTTTATCAGTTAATGGAGAAATTAAATAAAGAGGGTATGACGCTTGTGCTTGTCACGCATGATATGAGCGTTGTAGAGAGCGCGGTAACGGATGTGGCTTGTCTTAATGGTAAAATCCATTACTATGGCTCAAAAGAAGGCTATGAGGCGCTGACGAAAGAACAAATCAGTGCATGGTACAGTTATTCAATTGAACAGGAGGAATGTGTATGATTTCCTCAATATTTCAATATGATTTTTTACAAAATGCCTTTTTATCTGGTATGGTGATTGGTGTCTTAGCACCGCTATTAGGCGTCTTTATTGTCGTACGGCGCTTATCCTTAATTGCCGATGCGCTAAGCCATGTCACACTAGCGGGTATCGCAGGAAGTTTATATTTATCACAAACCTTTGTTGGGTTCGCAACATTAAATCCACTTTACTTAGGGATTGCCTCTGCTGTAGGAGGGTCTCTATTAATTGAAAAACTACGTGGCGTTTATAAGCATTTTGAAGAATTAGCGATTCCAATTATTATGTCTGCAGGACTTGGCTTGAGTGCGATTTTTATTTCGTTAGCACAAGGCTTTAGTACCGATTTGTTTAGTTATTTATTTGGCTCCGTATCTGCTGTAAGTCGTCAAGATTTATGGATAGTCATCGTTATTGCAATTGTTGTAATTGCCTTTATTTCACTATTTTATAAAGAATTGTTTGTGTCATCATTTGATGCGGAGTATGCACGGGCAAGCGGCTTACGCACAAAAGCCATTCATATGTTATTTATGGTCATTACAGCGCTTGTCATTGCAGCAAGTATGCGCATTGTCGGCATTTTACTCGTATCCTCACTGATTACATTACCTGTTGCGGCAGCAATTCGTTTAGCGAAAAGTTTTAAGCAAACGATTATCTATGCCATTATCTTTGGTGAAACAGCGGTATTAGTCGGTCTTGTGACAGCATTTTATTTAAATTTAGCACCAGGTGGAACGATTGTTATTACATCGATTATTATTTTATTAATGGCAATGCTTGTGAAGAAAATCGCAACAAAACGAAGTGTCTGAAAGGAGTAGTAGAGTATGAATGTATCAAAAGCATGGGAAGTATTAAAAGAGCAAGGATTTAAAAAAACAGATAAGCGTGAACAAATTTTGGAGATGTTTGCAGATAGCGAGAAATATTTAACAGCACGTGATTTGCTTGATGTAATGAAGAAAGATTATCCTGGGATGAGCTATGATACAATCTATCGAAACTTATCGACATTCGTGTCCTTAGGGATTTTAGAGGAAACGGAGCTATCGGGTGAGAAACATTTCCGTATGCATTGTGAAACGGAGCATCATCACCATCATTTTATCTGTATGGAATGTGGTAGCATTCGCGAAATTCATTTATGCCCAATGGATTTCTTACAAGAGCAATTGCCAGGTTATGAAATTGAAGGTCATAAATTTGAAATTTACGGTAAGTGTCCAGCCTGTCAAAAGGCGTAAAAAATAAAGAGTTAAGTATATTAGAAGCTGGGACTATGTGTAAAAACAACCACCCATCGGAGTATATCGAAAACCGGAATCGCGCTTTAGCGCGGTTCCGGTTTTTTGTTGCGAACATTAAAAAGGTACATGACGTGTTTTGCCCCAGTCTCTTTTTTATGTGGAAAGGCCTTTTCTCTAAAATAGTTACAGAGAAAATAAGATCGTTATAAAGAATAGATTGAGAAACATTTTAATGGGTAAAAAGATTCTATAAATTAAAAAAACATGATAAAGTACATGTTCAAAAAGAGATAAATGAGGTTAAAGTTCTAATACGTTAAATTGACATTAATTGCTCTTTTGATACATAATAAATGTATATAATGATTCAAAAGACATTTAAAATGTATATTTTATATGATAATAGTTTTATTAAATGCTAAAGGAGACGATACGTATGACGAAATCGAAATGGCTCGTTAGTTTAACAGCAACATGCATGTTGGCGTGTGGCTCACTAGCTACGAGTGCTTCAGCCGTCAATGTTAATATTGATAATAAGCAAGATTTGGAAAAAGCAATTGAGCAGGCAATGGAAAATGCGGATAGTTTATTAGAAATAACGTACACTGGTGCAGATGTGGAATCGATTTATCGTAATATCACCCCAATTTCAATGGCTGTTGGTAATGGGAATGATGAAATTTTAGGCATCTTACAAAGCGTTTCAACGAGCTCTTCATTAAAGTCTGTGGGGGGGAAACCGGTATCAGCCGATTTTAAATTAAATATTGATTATTTCACAACAAAAGCGAAAAAACAGCAAGCAGATGCGACATTAAAAACGATTGCGAATACGATTAAAAAGAATAACAAAAGTCAATTTGACCGTGTAAAAGCAGTGAATGACTATTTAGTATTAAATACGACATACGGTGACACAACAGATGATCGTTATACAGCGTACGGTTTATTGCAAGATAAAGTGGCTGTTTGTCAGGGCTACGCAACGGCGGCATATGCATTATTAAAAGAATTAGGGATGGAAGTACGTTATGTCGTAGGGGTAGCTTATGATAAAGATGGTAATCCGCAAGATCATGCGTGGAATAAAGTAAAAGTGGACGGTAAGTGGTATAACTTAGATGTCACGTGGAATGACCCAGTACTAAATCGTGCCAATAGCGTGTCACATAAATACTTCTTATTGAGCGATAAAACGTTAAATAAGGATCATGTCGCAACAACGCCGACACTTTATCCAAAAGCAACGGATACAAAATATGATTTCTTGAAGGATACCTCTTCTGTAGCGATAAATGGCACAATGATTTATTATGCGAATGATAAGAAAAATCAACAGCTTTATTCATATAATAAAAAAACGAAAAAGCATAAGCGTTTAGCGGCAATTCGTGTACAAGATTTAGCGTATTATAACGGTAAACTATATTTCAGCAATTATTCAAACAGTGGCTATTTAGCGAGTATCAAAACAAATGGTAAGTCATTAAAAACGTTGAAAAAGAAATTTAGCACGAATGTGTATATTAATAAAAATTATGTGTACTATTCAAATGCAGGAAAGAAATATAAATTAAAAGTATCTTAATAAAAAAAGAGGAAGTGCGATTAGGCACTTCCTCTTTTTTATTAAATACCAAATTCTTTTGCGACCCAGCGTTCAGCCTCTTGCCAACTTTGGACACGAATCACGTCGTTAGGTAGTGTAAGACGATTATAAGGTGCATCGAATAAAATAATCGGAATATTTAATTCTTCATGCAATTGAATGGCATTTTCATATTTATCTTCAAAGAATAATTCAACTTGATGTTTTTTTGCAGCAGCTACTTTACTAGCATTGCCAACAATACTCAATGAATCCATCGGTATCTGTTGATTTTTGAACCAATGATTTGTGACATCAAATGAGTTGTCTTGGCGGGCTGTAATATAGTTTAATGCAGCATTTGGATACCATTTTTGTAATGTCTCATGTGCAAATTTTTGTACAGGTGGATTTGTGTACATTTCAATTTCAGTTGCTAAAAACCAATTTTGAAATTCAACAGCATCAATCGGTAAAACATTTAATAAATTGTATTCTGTAAAATCATCGAGAGTTACATTCGTATTGAAGTGTTTGTTAATATAGGGCACCATAAATTCTTGCGTTGTCACGGTACCGTCGATATCAATACCAAAGCTGTATTTTTTACTCATCGAATGCCCTCCTAAGTGAATGACTACTTCGTTGCTTCTTCTTTTGCAGCCGCTTGTTTCGCATAATATTCTTCTGCAAGAATATCAATTTCTTTTTTCAATTCCTCAACCATTGTTTCTTCAGGAACTTTACGAACAGTTTTACCGTGACGGAATAATAAACCTTCACCCCGCGCACCAGCGATACCAATATCGGCTTCACGTGCTTCACCAGGACCGTTTACGGCACAGCCAAGTACAGACACTTTAATTGGTGCTTTAATTGTTTGTAAATACTCTTCTACTTCGTTAGCAATTGAGATTAGATCAATTTCAATACGTCCACAAGTAGGGCAAGAAATTAATGTTGGAATATTAGAAGCTAAACCAAATGTTTTTAATAATTCACGTGCTACTTTAATTTCTTCTACAGGGTCAGCAGATAAAGAGATACGTAATGTATTCCCGATACCTTTTGAAAGAATCGCACCTAGACCGGCGGCAGATTTAATTGTACCAGAGAATAATGTGCCTGATTCTGTAATCCCTAAGTGTAGTGGGTAATCAAAAGCTTTTGCGGCTTTTTCATACGCTTCGATTGCTAGATTTACATCAGAAGCTTTCATCGATACGATAATATCGTGGAAGTCTAAATCTTCTAGGATTTTAATGTGGTGAAGTGCAGACTCAACCATACCATCTGCAGTAGGGTAACCATATTTTTCAACGATTTTACGTTCGAGTGATCCGGCATTTACACCAATACGAATTGGTACACCTTTTGCTTTTGCTGCATTAACGACAGCTTCTACTTTTTCTTTGCGACCGATGTTCCCCGGATTAATCCGGATTTTATCTACGCCTGCTTCAATTGCTTTTAAGGCAAGTTTATAGTCAAAGTGGATATCTGCAACTAATGGGATGTGGATACGTTTTTTGATGTCTGCTAATGCATCTGCTGCGCGTTCATCTGGGCAAGCGACACGAACGATTTGACAGCCTGCTTCTTCAAGACGAAGAATCTCTGCTACAGTTGCCTCTACATCGTGTGTTTTTGTTGTTGTCATACTTTGAATGATGACTTCATTGCTACCACCGATAGTTAAATCCCCAACACGTACAGGGCGTGTTTTAGAACGGTGTGTGATTTCATTCATGAAAACTCTCTCCTTCATAGGCTTTTTGCCTTCACTATTCACTATTTTAGCAGTGTTTTTTATGAATTGACAACAAAGAAACATTTCGTATACAAAAATTGTCTGAGACAGCATTTTTGTGGTGTTTTAATGTTGTAATACTTGTTCTTTCATAAGTATAAGCCTTTTTCTTACAGTAAACGAAGGATTTGATTGGAAAGTTGCAGTGCTTTACAGTAAAAAAGGAATGATTTACAAATGATTTACATGTAGTACATAATTTAGTGTGACATCAAGACTTAGGAGGAACGACAAAAATGGATTGGCAAACCGCGTTTCAATTTATAGGTGGCTTAGGGTTTTTCTTATTTTCGTTAAAGTATATGGGACATGGTTTACAAAACTGGGCGGGCGAGCAGCTGCGCTTATTATTGCATCGCTATACCGCAAATCCAATGATGGGTGTGCTCATCGGCATTGGTTTAGCAATTATTTTACAATCAAGTACAGCGGCCATCATTATTACGATTGGCTTAGTCAGTGCCGGCTTTATGACATTGCGTCAATCAATCGGGATTATTTTAGGCGCCAATATTGGTACGACATTGACCGCTTTTTTACTCGGCTTTAATATCGGCTACTTTGCCTTTCCAATACTAGCGTTAGGCGCATTCAGTGTGTACTTTTCAAAGCGTCACACGTTTCAAAATATGGGACAGTTTTTATTCGGGTTTGGTGGGATGTTTATCGGCTTAGCTTGGATGAACTCAGCGATTAAACCAGTTATTCAATCCACACGCTTTTTAGAATGGAGTGGACAATTAAGTGAAATGCCAGTTACAGGCATGCTACTCGGTATCATTACAACGGCTATTGTGCAATCTAGTAGTGCGACAGTGGGCATTTTACAAAGCTTATATGCGCAAGGGGGCGTTTCGCTTGAAGCGGCGATGCCCATTTTATATGGCGAAAATATCGGTACGACATTAACGGTGTGCGTTGCTTCGATTGGGATGGCAACGTCAGCAAAACGCGCGGCATTATCACATGTAGTCATTAATATTTTTGGAACAATATTATTTTTCATCGTTATGACCCCATTTATTAGTTATATTACGTGGCTACAGCATACAACGGATTTAAGCTTACGTATGAGTATCGCTTTTGCGCATGGTACTTTTAATAGTGTCACGACGATTGTACTCTTACCTTTTATTGGAGCTATTATGTGGATAATTAAAAAATGTATTAAAGGGAATATATCTGATACGGATTACGTGCCGACCCATTTAGAGCGTAATTTAGTAGAGATTTCACCGGTGCTAGCAGTTGGCCAAGCGAAAGAAGAAACGATTCATATGGCAACAATTTGCCAGCAGGGCTATCAAGCAATGCGAGAGTATGTGAATACAGGTGATAGTAGCTTGCGAACGAAATCGTTAAAGCTTGAGGGGTTTTTAAATAGCAGCGAGCAGACGATTACGAATTATTTAGTCAAAATTTCAGCGCACCAATTATCAAAAGTTGAATCCGAACGGCATCATACCTTATTAGAAACGATTCGTGATTTGGAGCGTATCGGCGATCATGTAGAAAATATTGTAGAGCTTTATGATGATTTAATGCATCAGCGCAGTTCCTTTAGTGATGTTGCGATGACAGAGCTCAATCGCATGTTTGAAATGACCGAACAAATGATAGCGAAGGCAATTTTATTATTTGATACGGCCGACCGTTCGCTACGTGCGGAGATTATGCTGCTAGAGGAACAAGTTGATGAAATGGAACGGGCCAGTCGTAAAAAACATATTCATCGGCTAAATCATGGTGAATGTTCGGCCCATGCGGGTATTATATTTAGTGAGATGATGAGCAATTTAGAAAGAATTGGTGACCATTGTGTCAATATTGCAGAAGCATCTATAAGAAAATAAGAAAGGGGGAGTTTGATGACAATTTTAGCGTGGACAATTATTATCCTATTATTTATTGCGGCATTTGCCGGGTTAGTTTATCCGATTATTCCAGCGGTTGTGTGTATCTTTGCAGGGTTTATTGTATATGGCCTCTTCTTCAACTTCGGTGATTTACCTTGGTGGTTCTGGCTTATTGAAATTTTATTAACAGTATTAATTTTCGGGGCAGATGCCATTTCAAACTGGATTAGTGTAAAAAAGTTTGGTGGCACAAATGCAGGGGTATGGGGAAGTACAATTGGTTTATTAATCGGACCTTTTGTTATTCCGTTCGCAGGTATACTATTAGGCCCATTTATTGGGGCTGTAGTCGCAGAATGGATTGTTAGTCGAAAAGATTTTTTAACAAGCTGCAAAATTGGGTTCGGTTCACTCATCGGATTCTTGACATCCGTTGTTACAAAAGGGATTATTCAAGTTATCATGATTGTCATTTTTGTCATTGCTGTCTAATCCTTGAAGTTTACTAGGATTTCAGTCAAAAGGCTGAAATATGCAGTTTCAGTGAATTTTATTTGAACAACCGGGAAGTTTTTGATAATCTAAGAGTGTAAAAACTAATATTTACTTATCTCAAGGAGGAATTTGAATTATGGCTTTTGAATTACCACAATTACCTTACGCGTTTGACGCACTAGAACCACACATTGATGCTCGTACTATGGAAATCCACCATGACAAGCACCACAACACATATGTACAAGGCTTAAACGGCGCTTTAGAAGGCAAATCAGAATTCGACGGTAAATCTGTTGAAGAAATCATTGCTAACTTAGATGCTGTACCAGAAGAAGTACGTACAGCTGTACGCAACAATGGTGGCGGTCACGCAAACCACTCATTATTCTGGACTTTACTTACTCCAAACGGTAAAGGCGCTCCAGAAGGTGAATTAGCAGCTGCAATCGATGCTAAATTTGGTTCATTCGACGCATTCAAAGAACAATTTGCTAACGCTGCAAAAACTCGCTTCGGTTCAGGCTGGGCTTGGTTATCAGTAGCAAACGGCGAATTAGAAATTTCTTCTACTCCAAACCAAGATTCTCCAATCATGGAAGGTAAAACACCAGTATTAGGTCTTGATGTTTGGGAACACGCTTACTACTTAAACTATCAAAACGTACGTCCAGACTACATCGCTGCATTCTGGAACGTTGTAAACTGGGATAAAGTAGCAGAACTTTACGCTGCTGCAAAATAATCCATTTTAAATGGAACAAAGCACGTACCCTTCACGTCATGAAGGTGCGTGCTTTTTTTATGGACGAAAAATTGCGTGAACCCGCTAAGACTTTATGTTTTTTAAGGTGAAAAATGATATACTACTAATTGTGAATTGAGCAGAAGGGGGGAATTTGATGCGACGAAAACAAAAAGCACAAAAGCAGCGCGCAGCGAATCCAAAAGCGAACCAACGCGCTAGTCTTTCATTTCGAATGAATGTTCTTTTCTTCTCGATTTTCGTACTATTTTCGGTCTTAATTTTACGCCTAGGTTACATGCAAATTGTCAAAGGTGAAGATTATGTAAAGGAATTACAAAAAACTGAGGAAGTAACGGTCAATACAAGTGTTCCGCGTGGCCGTATTTATGATCGTAATGGGAAAGTGCTCGTTGATAATGAAGCGAAAAATGCCATTACGTACACCAAATATCCTACAACGAAACAAACAGAGATGTTAGAAACAGCGACGGCATTATCAAAGTTAATAAAAATGGATACGTCGAAGTTGACTGAGCGGGACAAAAAAGATTATTGGATTCGTTTAAATGCAGATGCTGCTGCGGAGAAAGTTAGCAAAGAAGAGCAGGCAGCCATTAGTAAAAAAGGTGGCGAAACATCTGAAATTCAAGCGAAAATCGATGAACTTACACGAGATCGCATTACGAAAAAAGAATTAAAAACATTAACCAAATCAGATTTAAAAACATTAGCAATTTATAGCAAAATGGTTGCAGGGTATAACTTATCGCCACAGATTATTAAAAGTGATGGTGTAAGTGATAAAGAATTTGCGGTTGTATCTGAAAGATTAAATAACTTACCAGGCGTTAACACAACAACAGATTGGGCACGTAAGAAAAAATCGGATTTAACCATCTTAGGGAAAACAACAACGCCTGAAGAAGGGATTCCGGCAGATAAGTTGCAATATTATTTAGCACGAGATTACTCACGTAATGACCGTGTTGGTAAAAGTTATTTAGAGCAACAATATGAAGAATTACTACAAGGTCAAAAAGCCGTTGTGAAAAGTGAAACAAATTCAAGCGGCCAAGTCGTTGATACGAAAACGATTAAAGAAGGGCAGGCTGGCAAAGACTTAGTCATTTCAATTGATAGTAAATTACAAGAAAAAACGGATAGTATTGTTGAAAAATACTTATTAAAAACAAAAGCAAATGGCACAGCCGGTTTATTAGACCGTGCATTCCTTGTAATGATGGACCCACATACGGGTGAAGTCTTATCAATGAGTGGCAAAAAGCTTGAAACCGATGAATCTGGCAAAATGAAAGTAACGGATTATTCGATTGGTGCCTTTACATCATCGTATGAAGTAGGGTCAGTCGTGAAAGCGGGTACGCTATTAACAGGGTATTCATATGGTGCAATTACCCCAGGTACAGGTATTTTGGATGCACCGATGAAGCTTGGTGGCATGACGAAATCTTCTCTTTATAACCGATCAGGTGCACAATCAAGTGTTATCAGTGATAAGGTTGCGCTTCAAAAATCATCGAATGTGTATATGTTTAAAACAGCGTTAAAAGTAGCAGGTATTGATTATGGCCAACAAAGTATTAATGGCATCACAGCAGCTGACTTCCAAAAAATGCGTAATGGGTATGCTCGTTTTGGTTTAGGTGTGGAAACGGGTATTGATTTACCAGGCGAATTTACTGGGGTTAAAGGGAATGAAACATTACCAGGGAAATACCTCGATTTAGCAATTGGGCAGTATGATACGTATACACCGCTCCAACTAGCACAATATGTGTCAACTGTAGCAAATGGCGGGGATCGTATTGCACCGCATATTTTAAAAGAAATTCATGAGCCGTC
Organism: Candidatus Kurthia intestinigallinarum; assembly: GCF_003991225.1. Classification (GTDB taxonomy): domain Bacteria; phylum Bacillota; class Bacilli; order Bacillales_A; family Planococcaceae; genus Kurthia; species Kurthia populi. Next base: position 285,802 of record NZ_JTFC01000026.1, on the reverse strand, counting down.
TGAAAATGGTAAAACACTTGGTAGACTAGATAAAGAAATCGAACCAACTATTTTAAATCATACGAATAATACACAGGCAGAATACAATCAGGTTCATGAAGGTATGAGCATGGTTTATAATACGCCTAGCGGTACAGCTTCTAAATTCTTCTCGGATGCAAAATATAAAGCAGCCGGTAAAACCGGAACAGCCGAAGTAATTTACTACGGTCCAAAAAAGGAGAAATATGGTACGTATTCAATTACGGTATCTCACATTGGTTTCGCGCCAAAAGATAATCCAGAAGTAGCTTATGCGGTTATTATGCCATGGATGTCTACGACTGCAGAGCACTCAACGCCTAATAACCTCATGGCACGTGAAGCAGTAGATGCATTCTTTAAATTGAGAAAACAAGAAACAAAAGATCAAAAGCAAACGGTCGGAGATAAAATTACTCGTTAAGCTTATAATAGGAAGAGAATCGCTTTATAGCGGTTCTTTTTTTTTATTTACACGGAATTTACAATGCTTTCATATTTCCTTACATAACTCAAATACGAGCCTTACAATCATTCTTTATAGTTAAACGTGTAAAGAATAACAAACGACATGTGTAGGGGGAAGTAACAATGAAAAAATGGAAGTACCTAATGGTGACATCAATGGCAACATCAGCTTTATTACTAGGAGCGTGTGGCGCTGATCAAAAGGCGAGTAATTCGTCATCAGAAACATCAACAAGCGCACAATCTGAAGAACAATTGCAAGGTAAAGTTGCAGGCGATGGCTCCTCTACTGTATCACCAATTATGGAAGCGATTGTTGAGGAATACGCAGCTACTCAACCAAAAGTTCAAGTTTCTGTTGGTGTATCTGGTACAGGTGGCGGCTTCGAAAAATTCATTAATGGCGAAACAGACTTCTCAAATGCTTCTCGACCAGTAAAAGAAGAGGAAGCGGCCAAACTAAAAGAAAAAGGCATTGATTATACAGAGTTTGAGATTGCCTATGACGGAATTTCAATCGTTGTTAACAAAGATAATAATTGGATTGAGGATGTGACCGTTAAAGAGCTAGAAGAGATCTGGGTAGATAACGGCAAAAAGAAAAAATGGTCGGATATCAACAAAGACTGGCCAGATGAAGAAATTAAATTCTACTCGCCAGGAACTGACTCCGGCACATACGATTACTTTGTAAACGATGTACTTGAAGAACAGCAACTTGATAAATCAGCAACGCTATCTGAGGATGATAATGTTCTTGTAACAGGTGTTGAGTCAGATAAAAATGCGATTGGTTACTTCGGATTTGCTTATTACGAAGCGAATAAAGATAAACTAAAAGTTGTGAAAATTGATGGCGTAGAACCTACACATGATACGATTCAATCAGGCGATTACACACCGCTTTCTCGTCCATTATTCGTCTATGCAAACAATAAAGCATTAGAGGAGCCAGCAATGTATAATTTCATGGAATATGCGCTTGAAAATGCAGGTGCGATGGCTGAGAGCGTAGGTTATGTGAAATCACCAGATAACGTATATGAAGAAGATAAGAAAAAATTAGAAGAATTTAAAAAGTAAGCGATATAGCAGGTAAAAAGACGGTCTGCAAAGCATGCCGTCTTTTTAAATAGAAGGGAGTCTTTGAAGTTGGTCTCACAAAAACGAGAAAAGTCGCTCGATGTGCAGCAAATGATTGCGGACAAGAAAAAAAAGGGGCTTGGCCGCAAAGCAGAAAAAATAGTACCAGTATTGCTGTTTATTACAGCAGCCGTTTCTGTCCTCACAACGATTGGTATTGTGTTTACATTGATTTTTGAAACAGTGGAATTTTTCAGGCGTGTTAGCTTCTTGGAGTACATTACGGGTACGGAATGGCTACCTTTTGCAGGGGATCCTTCCTACGGGGTGCTACCACTCGTTATCGGAACACTGAAAGTAACGGGTATTGCAATTATCGTTGCGGTTCCACTTGGCCTTGCTGTAGCGATTTATTTAAGTGAATTTGCATCTGATAAAGTTCGTCGCCTGATTAAGCCAATTTTAGAAGTATTAGCTGGTGTACCAACAATTGTTTATGGCTTCTTTGCTTTAACGTTTGTGACACCGATGCTTCAAAAGGTATTTCCGAGTCTAGAGATTTTTAACGCACTAAGTCCGGGGATTATTATCGGTATTATGATTTTACCAACAATTGCTTCACTTTCAGAGGATGCTCTATCAAGCGTTCCAAATGCGATGCGTGAAGGGGCATTTGGCCTAGGCTCAACAAAATTTGAAGTGGCCTTAAAAGTTGTGCTACCGGCCGCATTATCAGGTGTCCTTGCATCGATTGTTCTCGCGATGTCACGTGCCATTGGTGAAACGATGATCGTGTCACTTGCAGGTGGCTCAACACCATTATTTAACTTTGATGTAGAAGGTTCTATTCAAACAATGACAGCGTATATCGTCCAAGTTTCAACGGGTGATGCAGGATATGGTACGACAATTTATTACTCAATTTATGCAGTAGGCTTCACATTATTTATCTTTACGTTGATGATGAATTTAATTGCGGGATGGATTTCGAAGAAGTTTAGGGAGGAATACTAAATGGCTTATATTAATCATGAGGTTGTCGAGCGCCAGATGACGAAGCGCCGTGTGAAAAATACGGTTTTTAAAAATATATTTCTTGGCGCAACCTTACTTGCCTTACTTGCCTTAGTCATTTTACTTTATCGAATGATTACACAAGGTGCTGGTTATGTATCCTTTGATTTTCTTCAAAATTTCTCATCACGCTTTCCTGAGAAAGCAGGGGTATTTGCCGGGTTAGTAGGCTCTCTTGCAATGCTAGCAGTTGTTGCACCGGTATCGCTTCTACTTGGTGTAGGTGCCGCGATTTATTTAGAAGAGTATGCGAAAAAAAGTAAGCTGACGACATTTATTCAAATGAATATTTCAAATCTGGCAGGTGTGCCATCGATTGTATTCGGTTTATTAGGCTTAACGATTTTTGTACGAATGCTTGGCATGGGAAAAAGTATTTTAGCAGCAGGTTTAACGATGAGTTTATTAATTTTACCGGTCATTATTGTGGCAGCACAGGAAGCGATTCGCTCGGTACCAGGAAGTCTTCGTGAGGCATCTTATGGTATGGGCGCAACAAAGTGGCAAACGATTCGCAAAGTCGTGCTACCAGCGGCAATTCCAGGGGTACTAACAGGTAGTATTTTAGCATTATCACGAGCAATCGGTGAAACAGCACCACTTGTTGTTATTGGTATTCCCGTTATCGTGCAGTTTTTACCAGCGGGCGTATTAAGTGAATTTACGGCGTTACCGATGTTGATCTTTGACTGGGCAAAGCGTCCACAAGAAGAATTCCAATATGTTGCAGCGGCTGGTATTTTAGTGTTAATGGTGCTGTTAATTTTTATGAACAGTATTGCCGTATTTATTCGAAATAAATTCCAAAATCGTTATTAAGGGAGGACTTGTCATGGTACAAGCTATCGTACAGGAACAACAACAAGCCAAAAAAAAGATGCAGGTTTTAAAAAATAAACAGCGTGAAAATGTCTATGAAACGAATCAATTAAATTTATGGTATGGCAATAACCATGCGTTAAAAGATATTAATTTAAATATTCAAGAAAATAATGTGACGGCCATTATTGGACCGTCTGGCTGTGGGAAATCGACGTATTTAAAAACATTAAATCGTATGGTAGAGCTCGTACCAGGTGTGCGTACAACGGGAGAAATTAATTATCGTCAGCACAATATTTTAGATAAAGGCTATTCGGTAGAGGAGCTACGTACAAAGGTGGGAATGGTGTTCCAAAAGCCGAATCCCTTTCCAAAATCAATTTACGATAATATTGCGTACGGACCGCGTATTCATGGCATCAAAAATAAAAAAGTATTAGATCAAATTGTTGAGCAGTCACTACGCGGTGCGGCCATTTGGGATGAGGTAAAGGACCGTTTACATGACAATGCATATGGTTTATCAGGTGGGCAGCAACAACGTGTTTGTATTGCACGCTGTCTGGCGATTGAACCAGATGTTATTTTAATGGATGAGCCAACTTCGGCACTTGATCCAATTTCGACATTAAAGGTAGAAGAACTTGTACAAGAGCTAAAAGAAAATTACTCGATTATTATTGTGACGCATAATATGCAACAAGCGGCGCGAATTTCAGATAAAACAGCCTTTTTCTTAAATGGTGAGGTCATTGAATTTGATACGACAGATAAAATTTTCTCAAATCCAACAGATAAGCGCACAGAAGATTATGTTTCTGGACGATTCGGCTAGGCTAGGGGGCTATGATGATGGTTGTTCGTGAAAAATATGAGCAAGAGCTTACGCGTGTGCAGCAGCGTCTTGTCGATTTATGTGAATTAGCGATTCATGCTTTTGATCGCTCAGTAGATGGATTATTACAAAAAGATGTTGAAAAAGCATGGGTACTTATTGATCAAGATCGTTTTATTAATCGCCTAGAGCAGCATATCCAAGACGATGTACTATTACTAATTGCAAAGCAGCAGCCAGTGGCAACGGATTTACGTCGGGTGATGGTCATTGTAAAGGCGGCGAGCGAAATGGAACGTATCGGAGACTATGCTGTAAATATCGCAAAAGAAACGATTCGCCTTGGTGAAACAGAATTAACGCTACCAATTGAAAAAATTGATCGTATGCGGGGCCTTGCAGTAAAAATGCTACGTGATATGCTGCAATTGTTTATTACGGAAAATTTACTCGAGGCAAAGGTGCTCGCTGAAATGGATGATCAAATTGATGCGCTATATGGCGAGGCACTAACTGAATTATTAGAAGCAACCCATACACAAACTGGCGCAGAGAGTCAGCTACAGCAGTTGTCATTTGTATGTAAATACATCGAACGCGCAGCAGATCATGCGACGAATTTGGCAGAATCACTGTTTTATTTAGTAAAAGGAAAGCATTATGCTTTTGATTAAAAAAGAGGCTGGGACATACGTATAAAAACGACCGTTCATATGAGTATAAGAAAAGCCGGAATCGCGCTGTAGCGCGGTTCCGGCTTTTCTTTGCGAACGCTAAAAAAGGAAAATGACGTGTTTTCAGCCTCTTTTTATTTAGTTCGTCAATGCCTTTAAAATAGCGGCGTAGCTCATATCTTTTTGAAGTGTAAACGAGCCGTTTTGCAATCGAGTAGCCTGACCTTGATCGATAATATATTGTTCAAATTCACGCGCATCGGAAATGATGCCATCTTTTTGTAACGTATTCGTTATTTCAGTTGTCCCCATACCCGTTTCAATATGTAATGTATAAGTTGCTGTTGCTTTTTTTGCTGGCTGTTTTTGTTGCTGCTTTTTAAGTTTTTTTTCAAGTGCCGTAAGTTCTTTTTTTAGTGCGGCATTTTCTTTTTCAAGTGTTTTAACGGTTGTAGCAGTTGTTGACGTGTCTTTCACGCTCTGTTGCGTGTCAGGACTTTCTTTCGATGTGAGCTGCACCATACCAAGTACTGCGCCAGCAACGAAAAGGCCAATGCCAAAGGAGCGAAGTGAAGCACTCATAATAGTTTTCCTCCCGTAGCAATAATTTTTTCGATTTGCTGTGGTGTAAGAGAAGAGCGTTCGACAATTTGTGAAATCGTATACCCTTGTTTATGCAATGCAAGTACTTGGCTAACTAAAATTTGGTGAATGCCTGATGTAGTGGGTTTTGATGAAGGGACTTTAAAGGTAGGTTGTTCAAGTAATAATTCCTCTTCAATCACTTTTAAGCGCCGTTTGATTTGGGAGGTTTCTTTGTATAATGTGACAGAGATGTCCTCGGTGTCTGCGTCCATAGTTTTTGAGCGACTCATAAACAATGACACGATGATTACGAGGATACCTGCGCCCATTAAGATAATCGATAAATCCAAACTTCATCACTCCAATATGTAGTATCTAGCGCAAATTAACTAAAAAAAGCTAATTATGCTAATTGACTACATTGTAACATAAAAAAAACGAAATACTTGTAGATTTTTTTAACCAATATGATATAATGGGCTAGTCGTATAAATCATGCTCACTAAAAAAATATAACGAGTGGGAGGGATAACACAATGCGCGTTAATCTTACATTAGCTTGCACAGAATGTGGTGAACGTAACTACATTACTAAGAAAAACAAACGTAACAATCCGGAACGTTTAGAACTAAAAAAATATTGCTCTCGTGATAACAAAATGACACTTCACCGTGAAACTAAGTAATCACGCTTCTTGCCAGCCTCCTTTGAGACTGGCTTTTTCTATTTTAAGGGGGATTATAATGGAGAAGAAAGATTTGCGCAAACAAACACAACAGTTTTTAAAACAACTTGATGCTGCTACATATGAAGCATGGTCACAACAAATTCAACAGCGTTTTTTAGAAAGCGAGGCAGTGCAGCGAGCAGCAATTATTGGCTTAACGGTATCAGCATTTCCAGAAGTTGAAACACGTACGCTTATTCAAACGTTATGGTCAATGGGGAAAAAAGTCGCTGTGCCACGCTGTAAGCCAGAAACGCATGAAATGGACTTTTATATTTTTAACGATTTTGAGGAGTTAGAAACGGTCTATATGGCGCTCTTAGAGCCTGTTCCAGCGCGTACGCAATATGTCACACCGCAGGACATCGATGTACTTGTTGTACCAGGGGTTGTTTTTGATAAAGCAGGCTACCGCATTGGTTATGGAGGCGGTTATTACGACCGCTATTTGCCACAGTACAAAGGAGAAACGGTGGCATTTTGCTTTGCGGCTCAGATGGTTGCAAAAGTACCAAAAGATACGTATGATTATCCTATAGATAGTATTTTGACAGAGCTTGAATGGATTCATTGTAAGCAAGTACGAAAGGAAGAAACACATGGCTAAACGCGTCATCGACATTGATCAAATTGAAAATATGCAAGACATCCGACAATATTTAAAACGATTTGGCACATTTGTCTATACGAAAAACCGTATTGGCGACCTGCGTATGATGGAAGCAGATATTAAGGAATTATACGAAGCGGGCATTTTAGATGTTCGAGAATATCAAAAGGCACGCCATATTTTACGGGCAGAGGAACTGCGCTTAGAAAAAGAAGGTTACCGACAATAAACTGTTTGAATCGATGAGTCGCGACGATGTTTATAATAAACATGTGGGCGATTTGTTGATTGAACAGTTTTTTTATATGGCATAAAGTGACAGTTGTGTGAGTCTGCCGTTATAATGGGCAAGAGGTGAGAGAAATGTATAATATTCGACGCTATGTTGTAGGATTAGTACAGGAGAACTGTTACTTTATTTCAAATGCAAATAAGGAAACATTAATTATTGATCCAGGTGATCAAGGGGAGCAATTAATAAAAGAATTGCGCAAAGCAAATTTAAAGCCAGTCGCTATTTTATTAACACATGCCCATTTTGATCATATTGGCGCTGTAGATGATATACGCACAGCATTTACGATTCCAGTGTATGTGCATAAAAACGAAGCAAAATGGTTAGGGAGCCCTTCGTTAAATGGCTCAGGGAAATATCGTGAAATTCCGGATGTTACGGCGCATGATGCGGATGAATTCTTTTCAAAAGAGGGGAATATGACGATTGGCTCCTTCACATTTGATGTACGCCATACACCAGGCCATTCTCCAGGAAGTGTATCGTTTGTCTTTGAGGACCAGGGCTTTGCAATTGTAGGAGATACACTATTCAAAGGAAGTATTGGTCGTACGGATTTACTTGATGGTAATATGAAGGTTTTGGTGCAATCCATTGATGAAAAATTATTATCACTTGATGAGGATATGATAATTTATCCAGGGCATGGTGAAGCAACGACTGTATTTGAAGAAATGGAAAGTAATCCATTTTTAAATGGTTTTTAATAGTTAGTGAAGGAGGGTGAATGCTCTCCTTTTTTGTTTGCAAAAAACGGCATAAAAAAAAGAGGCGATGGATGCCTCTTCAACTTGGAAGATATGTGCAAATATCTTCATCTAGGGGATGTTTTCTCACCATATAAAATGGGAGGGATAAAGTTAAGCTACGAGAATTATTATAAGATGACGTTAACACTATGTCAATAGTGTTAATTGGAAAACCTCAAAAAATAATAGATTTTAATGCGCGTTATAAATAAAAAAGCCCCGCTGAAATTTTTCAACGAGGCTAATACCTTAAATACCGACATGATACGAGCAGAATTTGCAGTCATGAACCATACTTTCTACTTGTGTAAATTCTGTGACATCAAATAAAGCTTCAAATTGGCCTTTTAAAAAGGCTTCATGTAAGTCGCAAATAAAATTACTATGTTTGGCGATGCCATTATGGAAAGGACAGTTATAAACGGTGAATTTCATTGTTTTTCCGTCGGCCGTATCACGAATAATTGGAATATAGCCAACAAGAGAAGCAGTTTCTGTAATTAAATCAACTTTTTGTTCAAGCTTTAAATTGGTCATAGAGAGACGGCGATTTTGAAGTGTTTCCTGAATCGATTCCATCCCTTTACGGTAGCAGATTTTTTTCCCTACTTCGATTGCATCAGGGCCACATGCACTTAGAATATCAAGCAGCCAGTCCATTAATTGACGGTCATCGCGATATGGGAAGGATAATGCTACACCTTCGTCTGTTGCTTTATAAAGACGGCCAGGACGACCACCTTTCCCTGTTTTTTCAAATTCCGCATTTAAAACACCAATATCTGTTAATTTTCTTAAATGTAACCGCGCAACATTGGGATGTATATGGAAAACATCGGCAATTTCTTGAACAGAGAACGCTTCTTTTTGTTTAATAATATGCTGGTAAATTGAGTATCTCGTTTCATCTGCGAGTGTGCTAGTAATTTTTAAAGGATCGATCATTTGAATGCACCTCCATCATTATTACTTTCATTATAGAACAAACGACCTAAATAAGCATAGTAATTTCTAAAACGTCTCAAAAATCCTAGGGTTTTTAAAAAATGGCATGAAAAACCTCCTTGTTTTTAAAATAGTATGTACTAAAAAAGTCTGTTTTTTAAAGATTGGACAAGCACTTTTTTTAAAAAACGGAAGTTCGTATACTCATTATAATAATAATTGAGGAGGTTGAGCATCATCGAACAGCAAATTGAACAACAAGCCAAGCAGTTATTGCAGCAAGCCATGTTATTTCAGGCGAGTGATGTTCTCTTTTTGCCGAATAGAGAACGATATGACGTTTATTTTCGGAAATTTCATCAACTTTTCCATATGAATGAGATGACGATTCCACTAGCGACGCGCTTTATTTCATTCTTTAAGTTTGAAGCTGCGTTAGATATTGGCGATCAACGAAAGCCACAAAGCGGGGCCTTTCAAATGGATTTAGAGCAGGAGCGCTTCGCATGTCGCGTTTCTACATTACCTTCTGCTTTTTCACATGAAAGTTTAATTTTACGTATGATGTATCATCACGAGGCAAAATTACTTGATGAGCTAGGCGTGTTCGAGCAAAGTATTGCCACATTATATGAATTACCTAAAAGAAGACAAGGTTTGGTATTTATGACCGGTCCGACAGGCTCTGGAAAATCAACGACGCTGTATTCTCTCGTACAGCAATGTGCCGTAGCAGAGCAAAAACAGGTGATTTCACTAGAGGATCCTGTAGAGCATCCACAAGCCCATTTACTACAAGTGCAAGTGAATGAACGTGCTGGCGTTACATATGAGGTCGGCTTAAAAGCAATTTTACGACATTCTCCTGATGTGATGATGATTGGTGAAATTCGAGATAAAGTAACAGCTAAAATAGCGATAGAGGCGGCTCTGACAGGGCATCTCGTTTTTAGTACGATACATGCAAAAGATTCAGTAGGCTGTATTTATCGTTTACTCGATTTAGGTATTTCAAAAGAGGATTTACGTCAAACCTTGGTAGCGATTATTGCGCAGCGGCTTGTGCCAATAAAAGATGAGCAACAGCAAAATGTTCGTGCTTTATTTGAAATTTTAGATGAACAAAAAATTCACGAAGTGTTAGCGGATACGGGTCATTCATTTCAGCTACCTTATGACGAAACATTACAAGGACAATATGAAAGGGGTATACGAGATGGTCGAATTCTCTGCACCACTAATTTACAGTGAGTGGCGTACTAGACAACGCAGTAAAAAACGCCTGAAGCAACCAAATGCCTTTTTAGGGAAACTCGCTAAATTACTATCAGAAGGCTATACCTTTTATGATTCACTGCATATGCTAGCGCCCCATCATATGACAAATGAAGAAATATCTTTGGCACATATAAAGAATTTATTAAAAGAAGGGCATCCGATGACGACGGTCTTTTTTTACTTTGGTGTATCCTCGCGCTATTTATTAACACTGCAATTAGCAGAACAGCGTGGTGAATTTCATCGTGCATTAGAGCATGTTGCAGCACAGATGGACCGCCAAACAAAAAATAACCAGATGATGCTTAAATTATTAACCTATCCATTCACCCTTTTTTTTCTTCTCGTTTTTCTTCTCATTGGCTTTCGCCAGTTTTTTTTACCACAAATGTCGACCATGTTTTCTACGACGACTAGTCATAAAACATGGATTGAATTGACCGTATCAAGGCTTTTATTACATTTACCAGATGTTTTTATTGTGCTATTTAGCATGGTGGCTGTAGCGATTGCAGGAGCGGTCATAATCGGCTCAAGACGTGATGTAGCAGCACAACTTTCGTTTATTTATCGTATTTATCCACTAAGGCTATTTTTTCAATTAATGTTTACAAAGCAACTAGCAGAAGAAATTGGCACATTACTGACGAGTGGCTTGTCGCTACAAGATGCGTTGACCATTTTAAAGCAACAAACCTATCAGCCATATATTCGTTATTTGGCTACGCATTTGTATACGTTTATTTTACGAGGACAATTATTGTCAGAAGCAGTAAAAGAAGTACCGTATTTTCAGCGCGATTTTACTAGTTGTATTATGCACGGAGAGAGAGGCGGGAATTTAGGTCGTGAACTTATTATGTACGGGGAATTGATTGCAACAAAACAACAGCAGCTCGTTAATCGGTTGCTTGGCATTGTACAGCCGTTGTTTTTTTGCCTAATTGCGGTTTGTATTTTAGGTGCCTATTTAGCCATTTTATTACCGATGTATCAAATGATTGATTTTGTATAAGGAGGAATAAAGATATTGAAAAATGAAAAAGGTTTTACATTAATTGAAATGTTGATTGTGTTGTTTATTATTACAGTGCTTATTTTGATTGCGATTCCAAATGTCACAAAGCATTTCGCTACAGTAGATGAAAAAGGGTGTAATGCATATCTTAAAATGGCACAAGGACAGGTGGAGGCTTATCGGATTGATGAAGGTGTGTATCCAGCGTCAATTGGCGAGTTAGAAACGAAGGGTTACTTGACAAAAGGGTCGGATGAACGAAGTTGTAAGGGAAAACAAATCACCTTTATTGATGGGGTGGTAGGTGTTGCGAAGTAGCAAAGGTTTTACATTCATTGAAATGCTTCTCGTACTAACCATTATTTTAATGATTTTACTTGTGACGACACAATTTGGCTATCGCCAATGGACGATTCACGAGTCTGATTTATATATGGAACAAATCTTGAAAGATATTCAATATGTACAAAGCCTTGCGGAACGGACAAATGTAAAAAGTTCGATTTTATTTATGACAAAAAATAATCAACTTTATTATGAAGTTTATAACGGTAATATTGTTATGAAAGAAATGGCGTTACCAAAACAAATGAAATTAATCTCAAGTGGCATGAATAAACTTACTTTTAATAATAGCGGAGCCGCGAGTGAATCAAAACAAATTCACTTTCAAACTGATCAGAAAAAATACAGAATCATCTTATATATCGGGGAGGGGGTACCAAAATTAGAACGATACTAAAGCAGGAGCGAGGAACTTCAGTTATTGAAGCGTTATTTAGCTTAGCCGTTTGTTTACTTGTTTTTGGGACGCTGTTTCCCCTTTTTATTACGATGATGCAACAGGTCCATATAGTTGAACGTAATTATCATGCACATCGAATTGCTTACAATGCATTACTTGAGCAGAAAAAACAGCCGACGTTGATGAGTAATAAAGTCACCTATAATGGAGAAAGCTACTTTTGGCATGGCAATGAAAAAAGGATGTGCGTAGAATATGGGGTGTTTCAGCAGCAAAAGGATATTTGCTTCGAAATTTCTAGGTGACAGAGGCTATACGTTATTAGATGCGCTATTGCAGTTGTTCATTTTAATGTTGTGTTTAAATATGATACTCGTATTTTCACCTTTCATTGCAAAATTACAATCATATATTATTCCCGAAAATATGTTATGGGAACGATTTGTGACCATTCTGTCAAAAAATATAGAAGAGAGCACGACGGTTCAAGTTGACAATGATGCACAGAATATCGTTTATTTCCATCAAAATAAAGGGGAGGAAAATCGTATTATATTCCGTGACCATATTGTGTATTCAACATTTGAAAAAGCGGGAGGTCATGTTGTGCTGTTGACGAATGTAAAGACGATAAATTTTAAAGTAGAAGAGGATAAATTGTATGTACAAATTCAATTTTTGCGTGCCCAACAGAATAGAGAGGCAACCATCATTTTACCGAATACTAGCTAATGAGCAGGGGTCGTTATTTCTAATTAGTTTTTTCTTTTTGATGATGACAACGCTCTATGTCACCGTAATGGTTTTATCATATACAACGTATTTAAATACGATTGAAAACTATCGTTATTTGGAACAGCAGCGCATTGAAAAACGGATGTTTATTATGCAGCAAAGGAATGAAGAGGTTGTAACAGTTACAGATTTGCAAAATAAACCGTAAAAAATTCCCTTCTTTTTCATGATATATTAGAGAATATCGTTGGAATCCGGAGATGTTCATGCTACTATAAATAAAAATAGTGTTGAGTAGCAACAGTGTTGTTTGTCGTCATTAAGAAGGTGAAAATGTGCGTAAAATTTATTTGGTCGGTTTTATGGGCTCTGGAAAAAGTGCCATTGGCAGAAGACTTAGTTATTTTTTAAAGTTACCTTACTACGACATGGATACAGAAATTGTTCGTAGAGAAAAGATGACTATACCGGAAATCTTTGAACAAAAGGGAGAAGAAGCTTTTCGAAAAATTGAAACAGAATTTTTAATGGATTTTCGTGATGAATTTTGTATCATTGCCACAGGTGGTGGCGTTGCGATGAACCCAAAAAACCGTAAAATCATGCGAGAAACAGGCTTAGTATTATTTTTAGATGCTACTTTCCCAGACATTTGGAAACGTATCCACAAGGATAAAAATCGTCCAATTGTTCAACGATCAACGAAACAAGAATTAGAAGATTTGTACCACGAGCGCAGAAAATATTATAAGCAGTGCACGCACATCTCAGTACGAACGGAAAATCGTTCGTTGAGACAAATTGTTGAGTATTGTGGCTTCCAAGTAAATCGTTTAAAAGGCGAATGATTAAGTTTAAAATATTTAAATTGTTCGTATTTAAAATATTTAACGAATTATATTGCAAGAATGAATTGTGAATGTTAGGATATAGACAAGAAATCCTGTAATACTACATGATCATAATGGAAGCGGATGAAGATATGGGGAGAGAACACTTGACTGTGTCGCCGAAGGAGCAAATGGGAAACTATGAATCTCTCAGGCAAAAAGACTCGTATTGGACGCAACTCTGGAGAGCGCTACTTCGGGTAGCCACCCACGATGACAGCCAGTTTTCTGGTTAAACTTTCAGGTGCATGGACAGAGAAATCCTTTAATTATAAGGGATTTCTCTGTTTTTTTTTGAAAACAAGGAGGGGTTAATGTGTCAACATTAAAACGTACCCCATTATTCGATTCGTACGCTAAGTTCGGCGGCAAAACAATCGATTTTGGTGGTTGGGAATTACCAGTTCAATTTAGTTCAATTAAAGAGGAGCATGCAGCAGTTCGTGAAGCAGCTGGTCTTTTCGATGTTTCACATATGGGAGAAGTATTCGTTGAAGGTCCTGGCAGCTTAGCTTATTTACAAAAGCTCGTAACAAATGATGTATCAAAAGTTGCTATCGATCAAACACAATATACAACAATGTGTTATACAGACGGTGGGGTAGTTGATGACTTACTTATTTACCGATTAGGTGAAGAAAAATACTTATTAGTCGTAAACGCAGCGAATATTGAAAAAGATGTTGCTTGGATGAAAGAACAAGCATTTGGTGACATTACAATCACGAATGATTCAGAAAATTTTGGACAATTGGCGATTCAAGGACCAAAAGCGATTGCGGCATTACAAACATTAACAGACTTCACATTAACAGATGTTAAACCATTCCGTTTAGCACAAAATGTTGATATTGCAGGCCATAATACCTTAATTTCACGTACAGGCTACACTGGGGAAGATGGCTTTGAAATTTATGGTTCACCAGAAACAGTTGTAGCATTATGGGACAAAATTTTAGCGACAGATGCGGTTGTACCATGTGGCTTAGGCTCTCGTGATACATTGCGCTTTGAAGCGTGCTTACCACTTTATGGACAAGAGTTAGCAAAAGACATTTCACCATTAGAAGCGGGCATCAATTTCGTTGTGAAATTAAACAAAGAAGACGATTTTAATGGTAAACAAGCGTTGCTAGCACAAAAAGAGCAAGGTGTACCACGTAAATCAATCGGTATTGAAATGATTGATAAAGGTGTACCTCGACATGGCTATAAAGTATTTTTAGGCGATGAAGAAATCGGTGAAGTAACAACTGGAACACAATTACCAAGCACAAAACGTAATGTCGGCTTAGCGCTTATTAAAGCGGAATATGCGGAGCTTGATAAAGAGCTAGAAGTAGAGATTCGTAACCGTCGTTTGAAAGTGAAAACGGTCGCAACACCATTTTATAAGCGTCAAAAATAAATTTTACTAAAAGAGAGGTTTTTTCCAATGAAGCATCGGTACTTACCAATGACTGAGCAAGACCAAAAAGAAATGTTAGAGACGATCGGCGTTTCTTCCGTTGATGAATTATTTGCAGACATCCCTGAACGTGTACGTTTCCAAGGGGAATACAATATTAAACCAGCGAAAACAGAATCAGCATTGCTTAAAGAACTTGCAGGCTTAGCAAAGAAAAATGCCAACACCGACGAATACGCATCATTTTTAGGAGCAGGCGTTTATGATCACTACAAACCAGTTGTCGTAGACCACGTTATTTCACGCTCAGAATTTTATACAGCTTACACACCATACCAACCAGAAATTTCTCAAGGGGAATTACAAGCTATCTTTGAATTCCAAACGATGATTGCGGAATTAACAGGTATGGATTTAGCAAACTCATCAATGTACGATGGCGGTACAGCATTAGCAGAAGCAGGTATGCTTGCAGCGGGCTCTACACGTAAGTCGAAAATTTTAGTATCAGAAGCTGTTCATCCAATCGCAAAAGATGTTGTGAAAACATATGCATACGGTCAATCAATCGAAGTTGTGGAAGTAAAAGCAACAAATGGTGTAACCGATTTAGCTGAACTTGAAGCGCAAATCGATGATAATACAGCAGCTGTTATGGTGCAATATCCAAACTTCTACGGTCAATTAGAAGATGTGACAAAAGTTTCAGAGCTTGTGCATGCGGTGAAAGGTTTATCAATCGTCTCTTCCAATCCATTAGCACTTGCATCGATCACTCCCCCAGGTAAAATGGGTGCAGATATTACAGTAGGTGACGCACAGCCATTCGGTATTCCAGAAAGCTTTGGCGGACCGCACTGTGGTTACTTTGCAACAACGAAAAAATTAATGCGTAAAGTGCCAGGCCGTCTTGTTGGGGAAACATTAGATGAAGAAGGTCGTCGCGGTTACGTGTTAACATTACAAGCACGTGAACAACATATTCGTCGTGAAAAAGCGACATCTAATATTTGTTCAAACCAAGCGCTCAATGCATTAGCAGCTTCTGTTGCGATGACAGCACTTGGCAAGCAAGGAATTCGTGAAATGGCATCACAAAATATTGTGAAAACGTATTATGCGAAACAACAATTTGAAGCAGCAGGCTTTACTGTCGCATTTGATGGTGCACACTTTAACGAAATCGTTGTTGATGTGAAAACAAATGTCACAGCATTAAATAAATTATTATTAGCACAAGGCTTTATCGGTGGCTTCGACCTTGGTCGCGTTGATGAAAAACTTCAAAATCACACATTAGTTTGTGTGACAGAACAACGCACAAAAGAAGAAATCGATGCGTTTGTACAAGCAACAGCTGCTCAAGTAGCAGAAATGGAGGCCCACCATGCATAAAGACAATCAACCACTTGTATTTGAATTATCTCGCGAAGGTCGCGTAGGCCATAGCGTACCTGTTTTAGATGTTCCAGAAGTAGACTTAGCAAGCATTTTACCTGCACAATTCATTCGTGAAGAAGCAGCAGAATTACCAGAATTAGCAGAACTTGATATTATGCGTCACTACACCGCACTATCTCGTCGTAATCATGGTGTTGACTCAGGCTTCTATCCACTCGGTTCTTGTACGATGAAATACAATCCGAAGATGAATGAAACAGCAGCGCGTATGCCTGGATTTGCAAATATTCACCCATTACAAGATGAAGAAACAGTTCAAGGCGCATTAGAATTAATGTATGACCTACAAGAACATTTAATCGAAATCACGGGTATGGATGAAGTAACATTACAGCCAGCAGCAGGTGCGCATGGTGAGTGGACAGCACTTATGATGATTCGTGCATTCCATGAAGCAAATGGTGATACACAACGCACGAAAGTATTAGTTCCTGACTCAGCGCATGGTACAAATCCAGCATCTGCAGCAGTAGCAGGCTTTGATACGGTGACGATTGCGACAGCGGAAAATGGTCTTGTCGATTTAGAAGATCTTCGCTCAAAAGTGGGTGACGATACAGCAGCATTAATGTTAACAAACCCTAATACACTTGGCTTATTTGAAGAAGATATTTTAGAAATCGCAGATATCGTGCATAGTGTCGGGGGTAAAGTGTATTATGACGGCGCAAACTTGAACGCTGTTATGTCAAAAGCACGTCCTGGGGATATGGGCTTTGACTGTGTTCACTTAAACTTACACAAAACATTTACAGGCCCTCACGGCGGTGGCGGTCCTGGTTCAGGTCCGGTTGGCGTAAAAGCAGACTTAATTCCATTCTTACCAAAACCAGTATTAGTGAAAACAGAAGAGGGTACATTCCACTTCGATTACGACCGTCCACAAACAATTGGTCGCGTAAAACCTTACTATGGGAATTTTGGTATCAACGTACGTGCGTACACATATATTCGCACAATGGGTCCAGATGGTCTAAAAGCTGTCACAGAAAATGCGGTTATTAATGCAAACTACATGATGCGTCGTCTGCAACCATTTTATGAGTTGCCATATGACCGCCATTGTAAGCATGAATTCGTATTATCTGGTAGCCGTCAGAAAAAATTAGGTGTCCGTACATTGGATATTGCAAAACGTCTGTTAGATTTTGGCTACCATCCGCCAACTACGTACTTCCCACTTAATGTTGAAGAAGGTTTAATGATTGAACCAACGGAAACAGAAGCAAAAGAAACATTAGATGCTTTCTGTGACGCGATGATTCAAATTGCGAAAGAAGCAGAAGAAAATCCTGAAATCGTACAAGAAGCACCGCACACGACAGTCATTAAACGTTTAGATGAAACGTTAGCTGCACGTAAGCCGGTATTACGCTACGAAAAAGCATAATTTATTAATGAAGTGAGGTAGTCATTTGGACTACCTCATTTTTTTATTGCAAGATGAAGATAAATATAAGGAAAAGGTAACGATTCACAAAAATGTACAAACTGGCAGGGAATTTTAGTGGAAAAAGGGTAAAGAATTGAAAGGGAGAAGGTGAGAAATTGAAAATAATAGCTATTGTGTACTATCTCATCCTTGCAGGTTATGTGGTAGATTTCTTGCTTCTTCTTTTTGATGTAACGACAGTAGGACACGATTTACTAATTCCCTTTGTGCTATTAACATTCATGGGGATTATCGCTTGCTGTTATTTCATTGAAATGTTTCGCCTAAAAATAGGGATAACGGTCATCGTACTGATTATTAGTTTAGTATTACTTGCCGAAAAGCTGACACAAATGATTTTGCATGAAGCCTTTTTCATCCAAACATTTCACAGTGATTCACTGATAGTGAGCATGCTGGCTGTGACTTCTAAATTATCCATTTGGTTATTCCTATTTGCGGTGAGCTATGCATTAGGGTTTACAAATTCTCGTACAATTCAACCACTTATTGCAAGCTTTGTAGCGGTTGTATTTTATATATTAGTCGTTCCACTCGTCTACGATTCACAGCAATTTTTAATGAATAATACGACAGGTTTATTATATGAGAATGTTTGGCCTGTAACATTCGTTTGGCTAGGGTTAGCGTTTGGCATTGATTTGCTGTTACTACAAATTGAACGCGGCATGGGGATTATTTATTCAAAGAAATGTACACGTAAAATATTATTGTTATTTTATAGCTTGATGGCATTGATTATTAGTATTTGCGCTTTAGCAGGACTATGGTTTACGAGCATTATTGCGACCATTTTAATCATTGCGACGACAACATTGTTGTTAGTGAAGGAGGATGCGGAAAGTAATTAGGAGGGATACGTTATGAAAGTGGCGGTTATTGGTGGGAGTGTAGGAAATCTTGCAGCAGCAATCCGGCTAGCACGTGAAGGAATAGAAGTATCTATTTATGAAAAAAGAGAGCATATGGGCGGTAAATTACGTGCGGTTCAGCTACAGGGCTATGATTTTGAAATTGGGCCAACGATGGTGACAGCACCAGAAGTGATTGAGGCATTTATCACATCAACCGGACGCAATATAAAAGACTATCTAGAGATTCGTCGAGTTCGTCATCATACACAAAACATTTTCCCTCAAACAAGTAGTTTTTTCTTATCAAGTGATCGTGCATTTATGCGCAAGCAATTGCAAAAATTAGATGCTGAAGGCGCTAGAAATTACGATATGTTTTTGGCGGAAATTATGAAAATGAAACAAGCATTTGAGGAAATCATGGCACTGCCGCCACTTATTGCATGGAGACAATTATTAATGCCCCCAGCAAGAAGCGCCTATTTAACGTTAAAGCCTTTTGAGACATTAGATCATTTTGTGAGACGTTATTTTACAAACGAAGAGGTCATTTCCTCTTTTACACGCTATGCTTCTTACAATGGGATTGCACCAGATGATGCGCCTGCGCTATTTATTATCCATGCATATGATGAGTTAATTAATGGTGTGTACTATGTCGCAGGTGGCAATTTGCGTCTTGTACGTGCGCTACAGCAAATAGCAAAAGAAGAAGGTGTGCGTTATTATACTAGTAAAGAAGTGACGAAAATTCATGTGCAGGCTGATGAGGTCGAGGGTGTGTGCTTAAATGATGAACTGAGCTTGGAAGCGGATGCGGTGTTGATGAGTGTCGAGGATTTTAAAGCACAGCCTCAATTAATATCAGATGCTGAGGTATTATTACCAGATCCAATGAAACCCACTGGAATCGCTGCTTGTGTTATGCTCGTTGCGCTCCGGACGCATAAGCAAATTTATCAGCATCATATTGTGTATTCGAAAGATCGTGTACGTGAATTTGAGTTGTTAAAACGAGGAGAAATACCGGATGATCCGACTGTTTATTTATATAATCCAGCCTTTAGTGAGCAGGAGCGTTTTATGCGCGGTGATGCCTTATTAATTTTCGCTAATATGCCATACACTGCAAATGAGCAGCTCGTAGAAACGATGAAACAGCGCATTTATAAAAAATTAGAAGAAGTTGGTCTGAAGCTAGAGGATGATGTAGTAACGAAACAAGTGTGGTCACCAGGAGAGCTCATGACGATGTTTGATCAGTATAGGCAAAGTGGACAAGTAAAAAAAACAGCGCAGTATTTATTGAATCCTGTTTTAAAAGATTGCCAACTAAAAAGGTTATATTTTACAGGACTACAAACGCATCCGACAGCAGGATTAGCATCCGCGGTTAAAAATGGTGAGCGAGTAGCAAAGCGTATGATTGAAGAGCTGTCTGTGAAAAAAGATGGCTATGGCTAAAGTAGGTTGAGGCAATAACCGCTTGTTGCTATGATGATTCATAACAAATCATTTGTCACCAAATTGTATTTGCACTAAACAGCGTGTTTTGGATACGACATATTTTTTAATAAGTGTCATCGATAAGTTAATAGACATAGTTGTGTAGCAATGATTTGCTTTACTCTAACAAAACAGCAGATGATTAATAATGCTGTGGCGATAAATACAAAAAAATAGTCTGACGTAGTATAAAAATAGAGCCTTTATGGAGGCTCTGACGGGTGTTTTTTGTCCGTTTTGTTATGAAAAGCGGACATTTCCACACAATGGCATCTCGAAAAATGCTAGCGTGTAGCTAATTGTCGTTTTTTTGAATAAAAATTGTTTTTTAAGAAGAAGAAGTCTTTTTTGATACAGTAAAAAAGGCTCTTTTTTAATAAAATGTACCGTCA
Source organism: Candidatus Kurthia intestinigallinarum (assembly GCF_003991225.1). Taxonomy (GTDB): domain Bacteria; phylum Bacillota; class Bacilli; order Bacillales_A; family Planococcaceae; genus Kurthia; species Kurthia populi. The sequence continues at coordinate 265,173 of NZ_JTFC01000026.1, read as the reverse complement.
GAGAAGTTATTTTAAGTTGAAATTGACTTTTTTTGGAATCAAAGAATAGCATTATTTTGCGTTGTGTCGTGAAATAACTGTTTTTGTTGACAGATTATGCAGTATCTTTATTAAAATGCTTGAAATGTGTCATTCAATGGTCTTTAATTGGCACATATTTTTAATTATGTCGTATCTGAAAGACGCTTCTTGAGCTTTTCGTTATTTTTCGATGGTGTTTTTTGTGAAAGTATCATGATAGATGCCAAACAAAAGAAAGCGGCTGGGACATACGTATAAAAACAACCGTTCATATGAGCATAAGAAAAACCGGAGCCGCGCTATAGCGCGGTTCCGGTTTTTCGTTGCGAACGCTAAAAGAGGAAAATGACGTGTTTTGTCCCAGCCTCTTTCATATATTATTTTTTTGTTGATTTAACGCGACCAGACCAGTTTTTGAAACCGCCTTCTAGTGCATATAATTGTGTGTAGCCTTTTTTCTTTAAGAATAGTGCTGTACGTGAGCTACGACCACCGTTTTCACAGTATAAGTATACAGGAAGATCTTGACGTAATTCTTTGTAACGATTACGTAATTGTGTCGTAGGTAAGTTACGAGCTCCTAAAATGTGGCTAGAATCGAACTCGCCTTTTTCACGAACGTCAATTAGTTGTGCTTTGCGGTAATTTGCTTTGAAGTCTTCTTCAGAAAGCATAGTTACTGCTCTTTTTGAGCGCATTGACGTAATTAGTGCAGATGCAACAACAACGACAATAACGATTAATAAAATCCAATACCAAGGCAATGTAATGACCCCTTTCTACATAGTACATTATAAAAGAATGGTTGGTGTTCGTCCACTGAGTTTGATAAAATGAACGCAGTTGATAAATTTGGGAGGAATGGAAATGACAACACCGTGGTATTTTATCAATTCAGGAGCATGTAGTGCAAGTTACAATATGGCGCTTGATGAAGCGTTACTACATTGGCATGGTCAAGGGGAGTTACCGCCAATTATTCGATTTTATGAATGGAATCCGGCAACTGTATCAATCGGTTATTTTCAACGTGCCCATCGCGATATTAATTTCGAACAATTACATAAATTAGGCCTAGGCTTTGTACGTCGTCCGACGGGTGGTCGTGCTGTACTTCATGATCAAGAACTAACGTATAGTATTATCGTATCAGAAACGTATCCGGATATGCCAAAGACCGTAACAGAAGCGTATCGTGTACTAAGTGGTGGCTTATTAAAAGGCTTTCAAAATTTAGGTTTTGATGCTTATTTTTCAGTGCCTGAAACAGCAGAGGAAAAACAGGCACTTCAAAAGCCTAAATCCGCTGTTTGCTTTGATGCGCCGTCTTGGTATGAACTTGTTGTAGAGGGACGTAAAGTTGCTGGTAGTGCACAAACACGTCAAGAGGGCGTTATTTTACAACATGGTGCGATTCTTATTGATTTGGATCAGGAAAAATTAATTTCGGTCTTTAATTTTAAGGATGAAGAAGCGAAGCAAAAAATGCGTGAGCAATTGCCGCATAAGGCCGTATCAATTAATGATTTATCGGCACGTACAGTGACGGTAGAGGAATGTATACCTGCCTTTAAAGAAGGCTTTGAATCTGCTTTGGATATTGAATTAAAGCCTTATACATTAACCGCAGAGCAACAGGCATTTGTCGAGAACTTAGCGCGTACGAAGTATGAGGCCGATGAATGGAACTTTAAAAAATAAAAATAATAGGAAGCGGCCAAGAGTGGTCGCTTTTTTTATAGGAGATGAGCGCATGAAATTACTATGGGATTTTGACGGGACATTATTTGATACGTATCCCGTCTATGTAGAAACAATGCTAGAGGTCTTTCCTCATTTAAAGGAAACATTTGAGCGTGACGAGATTTTAAAGGAGCTACAAGTTTCGTTTACGTATGGCTTTCAGTATTTAGGCTTAAGTGCTGAGCAGGAAGCATTATATCGTCGCACAAATGTAGCGTTAGATCCGAAACGTTTTCAACCATTTGAAGGTGTTGAACAGGTATTAAAAGAAGCAGAAGTGAATGTTATCATGTCGCATAAAGAGAAGGTGGTTATTGAAGCGGTTTTAAGAGAGCATAATTTATTGCAGTATTTTGCGGAGATTACGACACCAGAGCAAGGTTTCCCGCGTAAACCACATGCTGAGGCCTATGAATATTTACATGCTAAATATACGCTTGATGCGGCGATTGGGGACCGAGCGCTTGATTTGATTCCAGCGAAAGAGGTTGGCATGAAAACGATTATGTTTCGAGGGACTTGTGCGGCTTCAGATGCCTCATTAGCACACTATAAAGATTTTCAAAAAGTGTGGGAAACATTATAAATTCATGTCCTATTCGTGGTATGATTTTTGTTGGAGGAGAAGTGTTCTATGAATGGTAATAAATTAGCTTGTTTCTTTTTACCTGCCTTCACGATGCTCGCTGTGTCTGCAATTGCACTGCTTGGCGGCTTTGGTGATACGGTAGAGGATAATGGACAGTTTATCTTATTTGGTTTGTATCTGTTATATCCAGTTGTCTTTTTATATCAAGGTTTTGTTTGTGCACTAAGAGGTTATCCGTGGTTGCATCCATTAATCATTTCGGTATTAGCCTTTTTTATCATGATTTTCATGCTGCAATTACAAACCTATACGTATATTATTTATTATGTTATTGCGTTTGCTATCGGGTATCTTTTAACGTTAGGAATTCGCAAAATGCGTGGCACGAACTAATTGAAAACGACATAAAAAGAAGGAATCGCGTCGGCGATTCCTTCTTTTTATTGAAAAACAAGTGCATTTTTAATTAATCATGCTGGATTGTGTTGATAAGTGCAGGGTTCTTTTCGACTTCGCGTAATTTTTCAAATGACGCAATGGCGATTTCGACTTGGTCATCAGACGGTTCCTTTGTTGTAAGCAGTTGTAGCCATAGGCCGGGATAACCGAGCAGACGTAGCACAGGAATGTTGCGGCAAGCATTGGTTGCTTGTAACACTTCAAATGATACACCGAGCACAACCGGAATTAATAAAATACGATTGACGATACGTAACCAAAACGGGTCGGTTGGTACGAAGAAGTAAATTATCATGCCGACAAATACTGTAAATAAAATAAAGCTTGAACCGCAGCGATAATGTAGGCGAGATTGTTTTTGAACGTTTTCAACGGTTAATGGCAAATTGTTTTCAAAACAATTAATGACTTTATGCTCAGAGCCATGATACTGGAAGGTTCGTTTAATAAGCGGCGTGAGCGATACTAAGTAAATATAGCTTAGTAATAAAATTAGTTTAAAGAAGCTTTCAAGTAATACTTGTGCAGTGTGACCAGGGAGTACGCTATGAAAAGCCTGAGCGATAAACACCGGCACGAGTGTGAAAACAAACTTACCAAATAAGAAAGATAAGACACCGATTGCCGCAACACCAAGCCACATTTGAATTTTGCTTGTTTGTTCTTTTTCTTGCTTAATTAACGCCTCTTCCTCACCGGGCGCCACGTCATATCGATCACTGGCAAACTGTAGATGCTTTGAGCCGTTTGCAGCAGATTCGATAATCGCTACGATACCACGCACGAAGGGGATTTTTTTAAGCTTCTGTAAGGTTGGATGTTGCTTACGCTCAGCATAGTAGTATTCGACCGAGCCATCATTACGACGGATGGCCGATACGGTATGCTTACCGCCACCCATCATGACGCCTTCAATAAGCGCTTGACCACCGTAAATTAGTGGTTTGGATTTACTCATAAAAACACCGCTCTCTTATGTAGGGTTAAAACTTCTTCCATTGTACTAAAAAAGTCTCTATTTCTCTAGGGAAAGCATCGGAAAATGATTCAAGATTCGAAATAATATGCTAAAATGTAAGAATAAACTGAAAAAAAGGAAGTGTCGCACGTGAAATACTTATGTTTAAACGGACCAAATCTGCATCGTCTAGGGAAGCGTGAACCTGAAATTTACGGCCATGAAACACTAGCGGATGTTACGAAAGATTTACAAACGCTTGCTGCAGCGTTTGATGCAGAGATTGACGTGAAGCAGTCGAATCATGAAGGCCAATTAATCGATTGGATTTATGAGGCAGAGGATGGCGACATCGCAGGTATTATTTTTAATCCGGGTGCTTATACGCATACGAGTGTGGCGCTGCGAGATTGTATCGCAGGTGTCGAAGTACCGGTTGTTGAGGTGCATATTTCAAATGTACATAAGCGTGAGGCATTCCGTCATCACTCCTATTTAGCGCCTGTTTGCATCGGTCAGATTACGGGACTTGGCACATTTGGCTATCAAGCAGCCTTACGCATGTTTTTACAATCAAATTAAAGGGAGATTTTACACATGAAATTACAACAACTACGCGCACAATTTGATGCGCATCAAATCGATGCGATGCTGATTACAAACCCGATTAATGTATCGTACTTATCGGGGTTCACCGGCGATGATAGTTATATTTTAGTAACAGAAAAAGAAGCGATTTTCTTTACAGATTCACGTTACACAGAGCAAGTGAAACATGAAACGACTGGATTCCGTCTTGTAGAACGTCAATCGACGCTACTAGAGGAAGTCGTTCGTGAAGTAAAAGAGCAAGGTATTCATCATGTTGGTTTTGAAAAAGAATATGTGACGTATGCGACATTCCAACTTTTCGACAAGTACATTGACGCGCAAATTGTTGGGGTTAGTGGCTTAATTGAAAAATTACGCTTGATTAAGACGCCTGAAGAGATTACTATTATAAAGGCCGCTTGTCGCATCGTGGATAAAACGTTCGAACATATTATTAGCTATATTGAGCCAGGGATGACCGAGCTGCAAGTATCAAATGAAATGGAGCACCATATGCGCAAATTAGGCGCTAAAAGTTCTTCTTTTGATACAATTGTCGCTTCTGGTTGGCGCTCAGCATTGCCACATGGCACAGCAACTGATAAAATAATAGCAACAGGTGACATTGTCACTTTAGACTTTGGTGCCCTATATAATGGTTATATTTCAGATACAACACGTACAATCGCAGTTGGCGAGCCTTCTGCACAATTGAAAGAGATTTATGAGATTGTGTTGCAAGCGCAAATTCGCGGAGTAGAAGCATTGAAACCAGGAATGACTGGTATCGAAGCGGATGCGGTTGCACGCGATTATATTACGAAACATGGCTATGGGGAAGCATTTGGTCACTCAACAGGTCATGGGATTGGTCGTGAAGTGCACGAAGCGCCAGCGTTATCACATCGCTCAAGCTATACGCTTGAAGCAGGCATGTGTGTCACTTGCGAACCAGGCATTTACATTCCTGAGGTTGGTGGCGTCCGCATTGAGGATGACATTTTAATCACTGAAACAGGACATGAAGTGCTAACTCATGCGAAAAAAGATTTAATTATCTTATAAGATATATTGGAGGAAGATTAGTAATGATCTCAGTAAATGACTTTAAAACAGGCTTAACAATTAAAATTGATAGCGATTTATTCCGCGTTATCGATTTCCAACACGTAAAACCAGGTAAAGGTGCCGCATTCGTACGTTCTAAATTACGTAACCTACGTAACGGTAACGTAACTGAAAAAACATTCCGTGCTGGTGAAAAAGTAGAAAAAGCACAAATTGACAACCGTAAAATGCAATATCTATATGCATCAGGTGACCAACATGCCTTTATGGATATGGAATCATACGAACAAATCGAAATCACAGAAGAACAATTAGCATATGAATTAAAATTCTTGCTTGAAAACATGGAAGTTCACATCATGAGCTTTGAAGGTGAAATTCTAGGTATCGATCTTCCAAACACTGTAGAATTAACAGTTTCTGAAACTGAACCTGGTATTAAAGGGGATACAGCTACTGGTGGTTCTAAACCAGCAACACTTGAAACAGGTTTAATTGTTAACGTACCATTCTTCGTTAACGAAGGCGATAAATTAGTGATCAACACTGCTGATGGTTCTTACGTATCTCGTGCGTAATGAATAAGCTGAACCTCTCATTTTTAGATGAGAGGTTTTCTTTTAAATTAAAATTAGTACCTGATAATATAAATTAAGTATAATAGGTAGGTAATTAAAAAAACTGTACTGCAACAGCTTATTAGTGCAATGGTTACACATTCGTGATATCGCTTACATTAATGATGAATATGCAGGAATTTAATTGTAAAAAAATGTCATGTTATGTTTAAAGTTATTTAATGCGTTAATTTTCTGATTTATTAATGGTTTTATCTAAATTAAGTGAAAGTGTTACAATTTTCCGAAAAAGAAGGTACAATAGATTTTGTATTATAATACACAGACGTTAGGGGAGTAATGTTATGTTAAAAATTCAAGAGATTCGTGAAATCATTAAATTAATCGATTCATCATCAATCGATGAGTTTTCATTAAACGAAGAGGGTACTAAATTAAAACTTAAAAAGAATGCTGGCCAAGTAGTGGTTGCAGAAGCACCTAAAGCAGTTGCACAAGCAGTAGCTCCAGTTGCAGCACCAGCAGCGGCACCAGCTCCAAAAACAGAAGCAGCTCCAGCGGCACCAAAAGCAGAGGCAGCACCAGCGCCAAAAGCGGAAGTTGCAGCAGATGCGAACTTACATAAAATCGTATCGCCAATGGTTGGTACTTTCTACCAATCTCCATCTCCAGATGCCGACGTATTCGTTAAAGTAGGCGACAAAGTAGGCGAAGAAACAGTCGTATGTATCGTTGAAGCAATGAAATTATTCAACGAAATCGAAGCTGAAGTAACAGGCGAAATCGTAGAAATTCTTGTCAAAGATGGCGAGTTAGTTGAATACGGTCAACCTCTATTCCTAGTTAAAGAAGCGTAAGGGGGAGAACGTCGATGAAAAAAGTATTAATTGCCAACCGTGGCGAAATCGCGGTACGTATTGTCCGAGCTTGTAAAGAATTAGGGATCGAATCAGTTGCAGTTTATTCTGAAGCTGATAAAGACGCATTACACGTACAATTAGCTGATGAAGCATATTGCATCGGTTCTAAATTATCATCTGATAGTTATTTACGTATTGATCGCCTAATCACTGTAGCAGAAAAAGTGGGTGCTGATGGTATCCACCCTGGTTATGGTTTCCTTGCAGAAAACGTAGACTTCGCTATTGCATGTGAAGAAGCAGGAATTACATTCATCGGTCCAAAATCTGATTCTATCAAAGTAATGGGTATTAAAGACGTTGCGCGTGATACAATGGCAGAAGCTAATGTACCACTTGTTCCTGGTACTGGTATCGTTCCTGATATCGAAACAGGGAAAGAATGGGCAGCGAAAATTGGTTACCCAGTGATTATTAAAGCAACAGCAGGCGGCGGCGGTAAAGGTATCCGTGTAGCGCGTACTGAAGAGGATTTAGTAAAAGGTATTGAGATTACACAAAAAGAGGCAGCAGCCGCTTTCGGTAATCCAGGGGTATACCTAGAAAAATTCATCGAATACTTCCGTCACTGTGAAATCCAAGTATTAGCAGATAACTACGGCAACACAATTCACTTAGGTGAACGTGATTGTACAGTACAACGTCGTATGCAAAAACTTGTAGAAGAAGCACCATCTCCAGCATTATCTGAAGAGCGTCGTGCTGAAATGGGTGACGCAGCAGTTAAAGCAGCGTTAGCATGTGGCTACCGCGGTGCTGGTACATGTGAATTCATCTATGACTATAATGAAGACAAATTCTACTTCATGGAAATGAATACTCGTATCCAAGTAGAACACCCAGTAACTGAATTAATCACTGGTATCGACTTAGTTGAATGGCAACTAAGAATTGCATCTGGTGAAGAATTAGTGTATAAACAAGAAGATGTGAAAGTGAATGGTTGGGCGATTGAATGCCGTATTAACGCTGAAAACCCATACAAAAACTTCATGCCTTCAGCTGGTAAAGTTGACACATACATGACACCAGGTGGTATCGGTGTACGTATCGACTCAGCGATGTATGCTGGTTACACAATCCCTCCATATTACGATTCAATGGTTGCAAAATTAATCGTACATGCGGATACGCGTGAAAAAGCAATCGCTAAAATGCACCGTGCATTAGGCGAGTTTGTTGTAGAGGGTCCTGGTATCAAAACAACAATTCCTTTCCATGAGAAATTAATGGAGAACGAAGTATTCAAATCAGGTAAATTCAATACGAAATTCCTTGAAGAAAACGACGTTCTTAATTCATAAGAATAGGAAGGGGCATAACAAATGGCTGAACAAGTTGTGAAATCATTACCTCAAACAACACCAGAAGGTAAAGAAGAATTAGGTAGCATTGAAGTTGCACCAGAAGTCATTGAAGTCATTGCAGGAATTGCAACTACAGAAGTGGAAGGCATCTTCGGAACACGAGGAAGCTTTGCGTCAGGCGTAGCTGAAAAATTCGGTAAAAAAGTCCACGGTAAAGGAATCAAAACAGAATGGACGGCTGAGGGGCTTGTTGTCGATGTTTATTGCGTCGTACAATATGGTTCTCAAGTAGCCAAAGTTGCTGCGAAGGTTCAAAAACAAATCCGTGAAGCAATTGAAAACATGACAGCATTAACAACGAAAGAAGTTAATGTTCATATTACTGGTATTCAATTCGAGCAAGATCAACAAAAAGCTGAATAACTTGTGCCCGGCAAAAAGGTGAATGCACTCGCATTCACCTTTTTTGTGTGATTTTATGAAAATCGCAATCGAACTGCACAGATTCGACAATTTGTGATAAACTATATGCTATATGTAAACTAATGAAACACTGTACAATTCCGTGAATTTCGCAATGGTCTGCTAAGTTACGCAAAACCAACGGAATTTTGAGCGGATTGTAGTAGTATAAAGGAGAACGAAACGATATGATGAAGCGACGTGAAGCGCGTGAAAAAGCAGTACAATCTTTATTCCAACTAGAAGGTACTGAATTAACAATTGAAGAAGCAATGGCCTATGTGTTAGAAGAACAAGAAACAGATGCTTTCTTTGAAAGTGTGGTACGCGGTACTGTAGAAAACCAAGAAGCAATTGATGCTTCACTAACAGAAAAACTAGAAAAATGGTCACTTGGCCGTCTTGGCAAAATTGACCGTACGATTCTACGTTTAGCTGTTTATGAGTTATTATACACACCAGAAACACCACAAAGCGTAGTCATGAACGAAGCAATTGAATTATCTAAAACATTTGGTGATGATAAAACAAGTAAATTCGTCAACGGCGTTCTTTCGAAATATCAAGCTTAACAAGTCATAGTGGTAGTTCCGCAGCAAAAGTTGCGTTCTATATACAAAATGAATTTGGGAGTGTTTTAACAACATGTCAAGTAAGCTAATTAACGGTAAAGAAATTGGCAACACGATTCGTGAGTCAATCAAGCTAGAAGTCAATGCATTAAAAGACAAAGGTATTACTCCAGGTTTAGCAGTTATTTTAGTGGGCGATGATCAAGCTTCACAAAAATATGTTTCAAATAAACAAAAATCTTGCGAGCAGTTAGGGATTTACTCAGAACTAATTAAATTACCAGCTGATACAACAGAAGAAGACTTATTAAAACATATTGAAGAATTGAATCAAAAAGACGCCATTGATGGTATTTTAGTACAGTTACCACTTCCAAAACACATCAACGAGGATGCTGTTATTGCGGCGATTTCACCGGAGAAAGATGTCGACGGTTTTCACCCAATCAGCGTTGGTAAGATGATTCTTGGACAAGAAACATTTTTACCATGTACGCCTCACGGGGTTATGAAATTATTACAACATAGTAATGTGACCATTCGTGGGAAACATGCCGTTGTTGTGGGACGAAGCCATATTGTTGGTGTTCCGATGGGCCAATTATTATTGCAAAGTGATGCAACGGTTACATATGCTCATTCAAAAACACCCGATTTGGCTGCTATTACAAAACAAGCAGATATCTTAGTTGTGGCGACAGGCCGCGCTAAAATGATTAAAAAAGAGCATGTGAAAGAAGGCGCTGTTGTCATCGACGTCGGTATGGATTTAGATGAGAACGGTAAACTTTGTGGTGATGTTGATTTTGATGACGTATTCGATACGGTTTCAGCGATTACACCGGTTCCTGGTGGCGTTGGCCCAATGACGATTACAATGTTATTAGTCAATACGGTACAATCTGCGAAGCAAAAGCTTTCATAAGACAAAATTCTTTCATTACGTTAAAATGAATACTAACACAGAGGGGATGTCCCGATGGTGCCAATCTTTCCAATGCATGTAGAGCGCATAGGAGAGTGTCGCTTAGGACATCCTCTTTTTTTATGATAAAAGGAGCGTGAGAGCATGACCGAGGCATATTTAACTGTCGAAGCACTCACAAAGTACATAAAACGCAAATTTGAAGCGGATCCGTACTTGAGAAAGGTCTATGTCAAAGGGGAATTGTCGAATGTGAAGCTACATTCGTCAGGGCATTTATATTTCACATTAAAAGATGACAAAGCACAAATTAAAGGCATCATGTATGCACGCCATGCAGGTCAGCTAAAATTTCACGTTGAAAATGGCATGAATGTGCTGATAGAAGGCGACATTAATGTGTATGAGCGCGGTGGCAACTATCAGTTTTATGCGACGAAAATGGAGCCAGATGGTGTAGGCAGCCTTTATTTAGCATTTGAACAATTAAAAGAACAGCTGCATAAAGAGGGGCTATTTGACGAGCGCTTTAAGCAGCCAATTAAAAAATACCCACAAGCGATAGGAGTTATTACAGCGACAACTGGTGCAGCCATTCAAGATATTTGCACGACGTTAAAGCGCCATTATCCATTAGCAAATGTCTATATTTTCCCGACACTCGTACAAGGGAAGCGCGCAGCGGCAAGTATTGTGCAGTCGATTCGCCATGCTAATACGATGGCAGATATTGATACGCTCATTGTCGGGCGTGGGGGTGGCTCGATTGAGGATTTATGGGCTTTCAATGAAGAAATCGTCGCGCGAGCGATTTTTGAAAGCCGTATTCCAATCATTAGTGGGGTAGGCCATGAAACCGATACGACGATTGCCGATTTTGCGGCAGATTTACGTGCGCCGACGCCAACGGGTGCAGCGAAGATGGCGGTGCCAGACATCATGGATTTAGCACAGCATATTCGCTCACTTGAAACACGCTTTGTACAGCGGATGCGCGTGCAACTCGAAACAGCAACGATGCGTCTTAAAAAGGTAACAGAGTCATATCCAATGATGTATCCAGAGCGTCTTTACCGACCATTTGACGAGCGTTTAGCACGTTTAGAGGACCAACTAAGCCTTAACTATGAACGCCAAATGACGCGTGAACAACAGCGTCTTGAGCGCTTAACAGCAAAGTTAGCGCGCTATATACCGACGCAACAGCTCCAGTATGAAGGACAACGCTTAACGAATTTAGAGCATCGTCTGCAGCAGGCAACGATGCAACAGGTGAACCGGAAACAGCGTCAATTTGAGCATGTTTTACGGACGATGAGTGCGTTAAATCCACTTTCTATTATGGAGCGTGGCTATAGTATCGTATATAATGAACAACATGAGGTTGTTATGTCTACACAGCATGTCGCGCCGGGAGACCAGCTAACGATTGATGTAGCAGATGGCCAGATTAAGACAACGGTAATAAACACCGCACAAAAGGAGGATTAACGTGGCTTCGAAAAAGAAAACATTTGAGCAATCAATGACAGAATTAGAAGAAATCGTGCGCAAGTTAGAGCAAGGCGATGCCTCATTAGAGGATGCGATTGCACTATATCAACAAGGCATGATATTATCAAAAAATTGTCACGAACAATTACAACAAGCTGAGCAACAACTTGTGGCAGTTGTTAATGAAGATGGTTCACAACAACCTTTTGCAACGGATGGAGAGAAATAACATGACGAATTTAAAAGAATTTATGGCGCTAGAAATGCCGAAAATTGAAGAAGTGATGCTCGATTTAGTAGAAAAAATCCAAGCACCTGCGATTTTAAAAGAAGCAATGAGTTATTCATTAAAAGCAGGAGGAAAACGTGTACGTCCACTATTCGTACTCGCTGTACTCGATCATTTTGGTAAAAATCATGCAAATGGGTATGTGGTTGGTTCAGCAGTCGAAATGATTCATACGTATTCATTAATTCATGATGATCTACCAAGCATGGACAATGATGATTATCGTCGTGGTAAATTAACGAATCATAAAGTATATGGCGAAGCGTATGCAACCCTTGCAGGCGATGCGCTAAATACATTACCATTTGGTATCATTGCGCGTATGACGGACCTTACAGCGGAGCAAAAAGTGACATTAATTGAATTATTAAGTGTCGCAGCAGGTGCAGAAGGTATGGTTGGTGGCCAAGTGCTTGATATCGACGGTGAAACACGTCAATTAACATTAGATGAACTTGTCAATGTGCATGTAAATAAAACGGGCGCTATTTTACGCTTTAGCATTGAATCAGGTGCCGTATTAGCGGGTGCTTCAGATGAGGAACGTGCCATTTTACGCGATTATGCATATCATATTGGCTTAGCCTTCCAAATCAAAGATGATATTTTAGATATCGAAGGTACGACAGAAGAGCTTGGTAAAACAGCTGGAAAAGATGTTGCGAGCGATAAAAGTACGTACCCTGCACTTCTAACATTAGACGGTGCAAAAGAGAAGTTAGATATTCATTATAAGGGAGCTCTTACAGCACTTGGGAAATTACCGAGTGATAGCACACTTCTTGAAGAGCTAGCCACATATATTGTGAAGCGAAATAAGTAATTTTAAATTCTTTTAAGTTTATTGAAACATCAATGATTGGTATAATAGATAGCAACTGACTGTTAAGTTATATATATCATTTGAACGGATTCGGCCTAATTTTGCATAGTCACGATGTGTGACGGGTAAAGGAGGGTATTGGATACGCTCTATTTTAAAAAAAGCTGACAGAAAATCAATGATAAAGGTGTGTGATGGCGATGGATTTAACAACAATATCTAGTCCATCCTTTTTGAAACAACTCAACAATAAGCAACTAGAAAGCTTAAGTGCGGATATCCGCAAATTCTTAATCGAAAAATGTTCGATTACAGGTGGTCATATTGGCCCGAATTTAGGAGTTGTCGAATTAACGCTTGCCCTACATCGCACATTTAATAGCCCAGAAGATAAGCTATTATTTGATGTAGGACACCAAGCATATGTGCATAAAATTTTAACAGGTCGCGCATCGCAGTTTGATACGCTACGTCAGTACAAAGGTTTATGTGGATTCCCAAAACGCATCGAATCAGAGCATGATGTCTGGGAAACAGGTCATAGCTCAACATCTCTATCAGCAGCGATGGGTATGGCTGCTGCACGTGATGTACAAGGTAAAAAGAATTATGTCATTCCAATCATTGGCGATGGCGCATTAACAGGCGGTATGGCGATGGAAGCACTGAACCATATCGGTCATGAAAAAACGAATATGATTGTCATTTTAAATGATAATGAAATGTCGATTGCACCAAATGTTGGGGCAATGCATAATATCTTAGGACGTCTCCGTACAGCACCACCGTATAATAAAGCAAAAGACGACGTGGAAGGCTTCCTGAAAAAAATCCCGGCAGTTGGTGGGAAATTAGCAGGAGCTGCAGAACGCGTGAAAGATAGCTTGAAATATTTAGTAATGTCAGGCATGTTCTTTGAAGAAATGGGCTTTACGTACTTAGGTCCCATTGATGGCCATGACTTCGATACGCTAGAGCAAACATTAAACAATGCGAAGCAAACAGAAGGCCCTGTATTGATTCATGTTATTACGAAAAAAGGGAAAGGCTATACACCTGCTGAAACCGATACAGTCGGTACATGGCATGGTACGGGTCCATATAAAATGGAAACGGGTGAATTCCCTAAATCGAAAACAACAGCTCCTGGTTGGTCAAAATTAGTAGCGGATACGGTAACACGTATAGCGCGCGAAGATGACCGAGTTGTAACGATTACACCGGCAATGCCTGTAGGTTCAAAATTAATGGGCTTCGCTGAAGAATTCCCAGAGCGTTTCTTTGACGTAGGGATTGCTGAGCAACATGCGACAACGATGGCGGCAGGTATGGCAGCAGATGGCTGTAAACCGTTCTTATCGATTTATTCAACATTTTTACAACGTGCGTACGACCAAATGCTCCATGATGTATGCCGACAAAACTTAAATGTCTTTGTTGGGATTGACCGAGCAGGCTTGGTTGGCGCAGATGGCGAAACGCACCAAGGTGTGTTTGATATTCCATTCTTACGTTCAATGCCAAATATTACGATCATGATGCCAAAAGATGAAAATGAAGGGCAACATATGGTCAAAACGGCGTTAAGCTATGATGATGGCCCGATTGCGATGCGTTACCCACGTGGTAATGGTCGTGGTGTACCAATGGATTCAACGCTTGAAACCATTGAGATCGGCACGTGGGAAACATTGCGTGAAGGCGCAGATGCAGCCATTCTAACATTTGGTACAACTATTCCAATGGCAGAACAAGCAGCAGAAGAGCTTGAAGCACAAGGTATCGACACAGAAATTGTTAATGCCCGCTTTATTAAACCGTTAGATGAAGAGATGCTTCACCGTCTATTTAAAGAAGGCAAAGCAATCTTAACAATTGAGGAATCAATGCTTGAAGGCGGCTTTGGCAGTGCGGTATTAGAATTTGCTAATGACCATGGTTACAATACAGCGCAGCTAAAACGTATGGGTATTCCAGATGAGTTTATTGAGCATGGTAGCGTTGATTTATTGCTACGTGACATTCATATGACGAAGGAACAAGTTGTAGCTGATCTAACAACTTTAGTCGAAAAAACTAAACAGCAAGCGGGTTTAAAAGCATAATGACAGATAAAGTATCAAAAGAGCGCGCGGACGTATTGCTTGTACAAAGCGGTTTATGTGAAACACGAGAACGCGCCAAACGTACGATTATGGCAGGCATTGTTTTTGCGAACGATGTACGTGTCGACAAACCAGGTGAAAAACTTTCACGTGATGTGGAACTACGCATTAAAGGGCAACAAATTCCATATGTTAGTCGCGGCGGCTTGAAATTAGAAAAAGCATTAAAAAACTTTGACGTATCAGTTGATGGGAAACTAATGCTTGATATCGGTTCATCAACGGGTGGCTTTACAGATTGTGCATTACAAAATGGTGCACGTCATTGCTACGCCCTCGATGTTGGCTCGAACCAATTAGCCTGGAAGCTACGTTCAGATGAGCGCGTAACAGTAATGGAAAAAACCAATTTCCGCTACGTCACAGCACCTGATTTAGCAGAAGGGCTACCAGAATTTGCAACAATCGACGTGTCCTTTATTTCGCTAGAATTAATTTTACCAGTGCTTAAACAACTACTCGTACCGGGTGGCGATGTTATTGCGCTTGTGAAACCACAATTTGAAGCGGGTAAAGAAAAAGTCGGTAAAAAAGGTGTCGTTCGCGATGCAAAAGTACATCAAGAAGTGTTAGAAAAAATCGCTACCTTTTCAGAAGGTCTCGGTTTCGTATTGAAGCAAGCATCATTTTCACCAATTACGGGTGGTGAAGGGAATATTGAATTTTTATTCCACTTACACAACCCCTTACCAGGTGATGAAGCTGTTCCAGAAATCGACTTAAAAGCGATTGTACAAGAGGCACATAGCCAATTAAAATAACACGGGTCGCCTTTGAGTAGGCCCGTGTTTTTTCTTGTCATTTACTGATTTTGGTGATACCGTTATTTTTAGAAAGCATATTTATGCATAGAGGTGAAGAAAATTGAATAAAAGTCAACGACATATCCGCATTCGTGATTTAATCGCGAATCAAGACATTGAAACACAAGACGAATTAGTCGATTTATTAAAGCAAGCAGGTTTTAACGTAACACAGGCAACGATTTCTCGTGATATTAAAGAGCTTCATTTAATTAAAGTACCCATGCAAGATGGACGCTATAAATATAGTTTGCCAGCAGATCAACGTTTTAATCCACTACAAAAATTACATCGTGCGCTAGCTGATTCATTTGTATCAATCGATGGAGCGAGTCATTTTTTAGTGATGAAAACATTGCCGGGTAATGCCAATGCGATAGGTTCATTATTGGATCATTTAGATTGGAATGAAATCTTAGGTACAATTTGTGGCGACGATACGATTTTGATTTTATGCCGCGAGGAAAGTGACCGCGACGTATTAAAAAGTCGTTTAATCGAAATGCTGTAATAGAGGTGAGTCGGAATTGTTAAAAGAATTATCGATACGCAATTTTGCTATTATTGAGTCGTTAACAGTCGATTTTCAAAATGGATTAACTGTGCTAACGGGTGAAACAGGCGCTGGTAAATCCATTATTATCGATGCCGTTCAATTATTAGCTGGTGGCAGAGGTTCGCAGGAGTTTATTCGTCATGGAGCCAAAAAAGCAGAGTTAGAAGGTTTATACACCGTGCCAGATGAGCATCCTGTTTATGCAGCATGTGAAGCGCTTGGTGTAGAAGTAGAAGAAGGAACAATTATTTTACGTAGAGATTTAAATCAGAGTGGCAAAAGTGTATGTCGTGTCAACGGCAAGCTAATGACGCTCACACAAATGCGTGAAATTGGGTCGTATCTTATCGATATTCATGGCCAACATGAATCACAGGAGCTTATGAATGATAAGGAACATATCCATTTGCTAGACCAATTTGCGGGAGACCAATTGACAGCGGATAAAGAACGTTATACGACGGCGTATGATGCGTATCGAGCGTTAAAGCGAGAAATCGCTGCGTTTGCGGTAAGCGAACAGCAAATCGCACAGCGCATTGATTTATATCAATTCCAACTAGAAGAAATTGATGCTTGTCAGTTCCGAGTAACAGAAGAGGAAGAATTAAGTGAAGAGCGCTTACGCTTAATGAATTTCAATAAAATTTTTGAAGGTGCAAATGCTGCCCACGAATCAATCCTTGGTGAAGGAAATGGACTAGATTTTATCGGTCGTGCAATGTCTGAGCTTGAGCACATCGTTTCGGTGGATGAAAACTTTAAAGAGCATGCTGAGAATGTCGCCAATGCGTTTTATATGCTACAAGAAGCGGGGTTTGGTGTGAAAAGTTTGCTCGATGATTTAGAATTTGACCCAGAGCGTTTAAATGAAGTAGAACAGCGTCTACAGCTCATTCAATCGATGAAACGGAAATATGGCACATCATTGCAAGAGATTTTAACGTACCGCGATAAAATCGATGCGGAGCTGCATACTTTATTAAATCATGATGAAAATATGCAAAAGCAAGAGGCGGAATTACAGAAGCTAAATGACAAATTGCTGAAGCTTGCGCATAAATTAACGAGCATTCGTCAAAAAGCGGCGACTGCACTTGCAGAAGCCATTATGACCCAACTACGTGAGTTATATATGGAGAAAGCACAGTTTGTCGTACATTTCGATCATCTACCAGATGGTCAATTTGATCGTAATGGTGCAGACGAAGTTGTGTTCTATATCTCGACGAATGTCGGGGAGCCACCGAAACCATTAACGAAAATTGCATCGGGCGGTGAGTTATCGCGTGTTATGCTAGCGCTCAAAACGATTTTCTCATCGACAATGGGGATTACATCGATTATTTTTGATGAAGTGGATACAGGCGTTAGTGGTCGTGTTGCGCAAGCAATCGCTGACAAAATTGCCGCAGTCTCGATTCATTCACAAGTACTATGTATTTCTCATTTACCGCAAGTTGCGGCGATGGCAGATCATCATTATCATATTCAAAAAGATGAAGATCAGCAGCGTACGTATACGTCGCTACGAGAAATCGAAGGCAACGAACGTATTGATGAGCTAAGTCGTATGATGTCAGGTCCTGAAATTACAGAAAAAACATTTTTACATGCCAAAGAGCTTGTCGAAATCGCCAATGAGCGTAAAAAAGAATTTCAATTATAAAAAAAGAGGCTGGGACAAAACACGTCATTTTCCTTTTTGAGCGTTCGCAACGAAAAACCGGAACCGCGCTACAGCGCGATTCCGGTTTTTCTTATGCTCATATGAACGGTTGTTTTTATACATATGTCCCAGCCTCTTTTTTGTTTTTTTTACTATTTTTTACATATTTTTTCTGTATTTTGAATGGAAAGTACCAATCTTCTTTGAATAAAAAGGCCATCTAACAATTCGTATTTTCAGAATGTGCTTTTTTTGTTACAATAGATAGGATAAAGAGTAGAACTGTAAGAGATTGCTGTGGCATAGGGGGATTACGTGATGGAAAAAATAAAAGTCGCGATTGCTGATGATAATAAAGAATTAGTACGCGCACTAGCAAGTCATTTATCGGAAAATCCTCAAATTGAGGTTATTAATACCGTATCAAATGGTAAGCAGTGCCTAGAAATGCTAAAAGAAAGCATTCCAGATGTATTAATTTTAGATGTTATCATGCCGCATTTAGATGGATTAGCAGTACTGGAAGAAATTCACAAACAAGTGGCGTATCAGTCAATTAAGGTGATTATGTTAACAGCGTTTGGTCAAGAAGATGTGATGAAGCAAGCAGTGGAGTTAGGCGCTGCGTATTTCATGTTAAAACCTTTCGAGATGCAACGTTTAGAAGCAAAAGTACTGCAATGCGGGCAAGGGACAAGTAAGCAACTAGAAAACCAACAAACGCCACTTGTAAATACAGGCATTTTACAAGGATTGCAACCAGAAGTAGTGGACCAACAACGCTTAGATATGCAGGTGACGGATTTAATTAAGGAAATTGGTATTCCGCCACATATTAAAGGCTATGGCTATTTACGTGAAGCCATTCAAATGGTGTATTTAAACGTCGATTTATTGAGCTCTGTCACAAAAATATTATATCCAGACATTGCGAAAAAATTCGATACGACATCATCGCGTGTTGAACGTGCAATTCGACATGCGATTGAGGTAGCTTGGAATCGCGGAAATTATGAAGCGATTGCAGACCTATTTGGTTATTCTTCACATCATATGAAGCAAAAGCCAACAAATTCAGAATTTATCGCGATGGTTGCGGACAAATTACGCATGGAAATGATGAATTAAACTATTTAATGGTACATTTGTTTTCAACGAGTATCCATGCTAAATAATGAACTTCTTTTTATTAGTTTTTTAATAAAGCTGATAAAAAGGAGTTTTTTTATGACTTATTAATGAAACAGGTCTTAATAGCGCTTCGTATGAGGAATATTTTCTTCTATCAGTTTTTAAAACTTCTTTATAATATTAAATAAGTATTTAGTACTATTAAATAAAGAAAAAATAAAGTTAATGTAATTAATAGGTGTATAATACTATTTTAACAATAGGCTATGTGTTCTATAAAATGAATTTGATACAATGAAAATATACATAAAGATTTTTGACTGTGAAGGAGGCCGCATCATGGTATTAGTCGAAAATGAGTTTTTTGAAGTCTATGAGAGCTTGGATAAAATTTTTATTCGTGTGCACAAAGAAGGCTTTAAATTAAAAGACTTTGAAACCATTATGAAGCAACAACGACGCTTAAAGTTAACAAGTTTTCAAACATTACGAGAGGCATTGCAAACGCCAGCGCCGGAGCCGTATGAGATTGGTATTTGGCTTCCGGTGCTTGTGTTAAGCATCTCAAAAGATTCGATGACTGTTTCACTGCAAGTAAACGATACGGAAGATGCACTCGTACGAAATGAAGCGCAATTGAATAAACAGATTAGAATGATTGCCGATAGTATGGGATTACGCTGTAAATTAAATCATGTAACACCTGAGCAAGTAATCAATGAAAAAAACATCATTGTAGGGAAAGGAATTGAGCCAGAGCGTGGTGCGGACGCTGTACTTAATTACTTTGAAAGTCCAGTTATAAAACCGATGATTCGTGAAGATGGACGTGCGGATTATTTTGATATGAATTTTATTTGCGAAATTGAAGAGAATCAATGGCTCGGAGAAAAGATTCCAGCGACCGAGGGCGAGAGCGGTATTAATGTATACGGTGAAATTGTTACGGCATTAGCAGGTAAGGATGCGTCGCTACGCTATGATCCAAATTCGGTCTATGAAAGTGAAGAAGAGGACCGTATTGTATTACGTGCGCGTCATAACGGCGTATTAGATATTTCAGATGGCACCGTAAAACTATTACAGCATTTGACCATTCAAGGTGATGTGGGCATTGAGACGGGCAATTTAGATTTTAAAGGCTCGATTTTAATTAAAGGTACGGTAACACCGGGATATCGGGTACGTGCCCTTGGTGATATTTCAATTGAGGGCAATACCGGTGTGACAGGTGCGGAACTTATTGAATCGATTGCGGGAGATGTCAATATACGTGGTGGGATTTTTGGCAATCATACGATGGTTGTGCGCGCAGGTAAGAATATTTATGCCAAGCATGCAAATGATGTGTTGTTAGAAGCAATGGAAGATATTTATATTAGCAATTATGCGATGGGTTCTAATTTAGTGGCGCAAAATGTGTACTTAGATGAGCATCGTGGTAAAATTATTGGCGGTGAAACGTCGGTCACGCAGTCGATTAAAGTGGCGTATGCAGGGAATCCAC
Organism: Candidatus Kurthia intestinigallinarum; assembly: GCF_003991225.1. Classification (GTDB taxonomy): domain Bacteria; phylum Bacillota; class Bacilli; order Bacillales_A; family Planococcaceae; genus Kurthia; species Kurthia populi. Next base: position 244,543 of record NZ_JTFC01000026.1, on the reverse strand, counting down.
ATGAACGGCGTACGAATTTATCAATTGTTGTGCCAGACCGCACAGAACGTATGGCAGAGGCACGTGCATTTGCGGATGAATCGGAGAAGCTAAAAGAAGAGTATAAAAAGCGCGAAATTCAGGTGGCGCAGCTAGAATCATTTTACGACAAAATGACACAGGAGCAGCGTTTTGCATTTGAAAATTCAAAACAAACAGCAGCTACATTAAAAAAACGAATTATTCAATTGGATGAACAAATTCAAACGGTGTTATTAAGTGTGCGCATGGTTGGACAAGAGGAAATCTCCGTAACAAAAGAAGCATACCCAGGAACCGTTTTACAAATTGGTAAGTTTTCAAGTATGCTGAAAAAAACGACATGTGGTTCGTTTAAAATTGAAGGCGGGAAATTGAATGTCTAAATTACCAATTTACGCGCATCGTGGGGTTATTACAAAAGCACCTGAAAACTCGATGGCGGCGTTTCAACAAGCACTAGAAGAGCAAGCAGATGGCCTAGAGTTTGATGTGCAACTAACAAAGGATTATGTGGCAATTGTGACGCATGATTTAAATTTGAAGCGGTTAACTGGCAAGAATTATCAGTTAAATGAAGTTCCATACAATCAAATTCGTAAATTAACAGTGGGGAAGCGCTTTTTAAAAAAAGGTACGACGCTATTAACGTTTGATGAGTTGCTAGCGTGGCTCATCCCACAGCAAATCCCGGTAAATATCGAATTAAAAGAATCGTTTATCGATCAATTTGCGGCGCTTGAATCACTTGTGAAAAAATGTGGTCGCTTACAGCATGTCCATATTTCATCGTTTCATGAGGACGTTTTACGTGATGTGAAGCGTATTAATCCATCACTTGAAACCGCATTTATTCCGAAAAAAGCATTCGACTGGACATCGCTTCAAGCGGCAGCGCATATCGATGTTATTCATGCGAACAAAAAGCGCTATTACAAGGCGAAGTATTTAAATGCGGCACAACAAGCGGGCAAAAAAGTACGTTTTTATAATATAACAGGACAAGAAAACTGTTTAAAAAACCCACATCAAACAGTCATCGGCTGGATTACGGATTATCCGGCAGTCGTTTATAAAAACAGCGTATCATAGTACAGATACGCTGTTTTTTCCATTTAATAGGTCTTTTTGTGATAGTGCTATAGCACAGAGAATGTTTTTTCAGAAAATTTTAAATGCAAGCGGATACATATTTTTTCGCTAGGAAAAGCGCTAAATGTTCTAAAAAAATAAGTTTTTTCATGAGTTTATGTGAAAATGATAGACGCCAAAATAGGTAAGAAGCGCGATATTATCCATTTTTATACTTTTAACAGTCAGAATCTTTGTGTAAAATAAGGCTAGAATCATTGAAGGGGGGAAGCGTCTACGCGACCGTATGACAAACTTAAAAGAAGTAACATTTGAAAAGCCTTCTTACGACCAATGGCAGGAGGCTGCTGTAAAGCAATTAAAAGGAAAACCTTTTGAATCGCTTTTAACAAAAACTATCGAGGGGATCACTCTAGAACCTCTATACACAGAGGAACGTTTACTAGAGGCGCTTGATGGCAAATTAGAGGAGCAAGTATCAACTGTACGTGCATTAAAAGCTGATGGTGACTTTGGGGTAGCACAACAAGCTTTTGGCTCTTCAATTGAAGAATTCGTTGCACAAACAAATGATGCCTTTGCGCGTGGAGCACAATATGTAACAGTAGGGAAAGTGAGCTTTGAGTGGGATGAGGCAGCGTTAAAACAATTGGCAGCCTTAATCGATACACATAAGCAAGTTGTTCTTTACGTTGATAATAAAGAAGTAGTAAATGTTTTCAACTTTGTGACGGATAAAACGGTAACTGGATTTATCGTGTCAGCAGAACCAGTAGAGCTTACTGATTTTGCAAATGTACGCACATTAAATGCCCATACACAAACGGTACACTATGAAGGTGCGAATGCGACACAGGAATTAGCAATTGCATTAGCGCAAGCAGCAGAATTATTAGGTGAGGACTTTGCAGCGAACGAAGACAAATTCTTTGCATCATTTGCAATCGACCCACAATTCTTTATGGAAATCGCAAAAATTCGTGCATTCCGCGTACTATGGAAAGCCTTTGCACAAGCATATGGTGTCACGTCACCAAAACCAGTTCAAATCGTGACGGAAACATCACTACGCTCATTCTCTAAATTAGATGTATATGTCAATTTACTGCGTGCAGGCAATGAAGCCTTCTCAGCAGTAATCGGTGGCGCAGACGTAGTAACCGTACACCCACATAATGTATTAACAGGTCCAACAAATCAATCGGTACGTATCGCACGTAACGCAGCACTTGTGATTAAAGAAGAGTCACATGTCACAAAAGTATTAGATCCAGCAGGTGGCTCATACTTCGTTGAATCATTAACACATGACCTTGTGAAAAATGCATGGGCATACTTCTTAGAAATCCAAGCAACAGGCGGCTATACAGCAGCACAAGCAAAAATCGCTGCAGATGTAAAAGTGGTATGGGATAAACGTCTTGCGGATGTAGAAACACGTAAAGCAGTATTAGTTGGTACAAATAACTTCGCGGATGCGACAGAAGAAGTACCAGCAGAAAGCTTTGTTGACGTTAATCGTTTAGCACAACCATTTGAAAAATTACGCGTTGATTTTAAAGAAAATCCAGTAAAAGTAGCCGTACTTGCTTATGGTGAACTGAAAAAAATCAAACCACGTACTGATTTCGTAACAGGTATTTTCGCTACAGCAGGTGTAACGGCAGACGTAACAGAGCCATTTACCGATGTAGAAGCAGCGAAAAACTACTTAGCAACAACGGATGCACAAGTTGTTGTGTTCTCAGCTGTTGATGAGGATGTTGAAGCCGTATTACCACAAATCATCGCTTCAAAACAACCGGGCACATTACTTGATGTTGCCGGTAAATTTGATATCGATGGTATTGATGGTGCCTTATATGCGGGCATGAACATTTACGAAAAACTTGAAGGCATTCAAACAAGCCTTAAGGAGGTACAACGATGAGCGTGAATTTTGGAGCAATTGATATTGAAGAAGTATTAACAAAAGAAGCGTATACGAAAAAAGATGACACGTTTATGACGAACGAAGACATCGAAGTGAAGCATGTCTATACAAAAGAAGATACAGAAGGTTTAAAACATTTAAATGATGTAGCAGGCGTGACACCCAATACGCGTGGCCCTTACCCAACAATGTATGTAGGTCGTCCTTGGACAATTCGTCAATATGCAGGTTTCTCAACTGCTGAAGAATCAAATGCCTTTTATCGTCGTAACTTAGCGATGGGTCAAAAAGGGTTATCTGTAGCGTTTGACCTTGCAACGCACCGTGGCTATGACTCAGATCACCCTCGTGTAACAGGTGATGTTGGTAAAGCCGGCGTAGCAATTGACTCGGTTGAAGATACAAAAATTCTTTTTGCAGGGATTCCACTTGACCAAATGTCTGTATCGATGACAATGAACGGCGCGGTATTACCGGTACTTGCCTTCTACATCGTGACAGCAGAAGAACAAGGTGTTTCACCAGATAAATTATCAGGTACGATTCAAAATGATATTTTAAAAGAGTATATGGTACGTAACACATATATTTATCCACCAGCAATGTCGATGAAAATTATTGCAGATATTTTTGAATACACATCAAAATTCATGCCAAAATTCAACTCGATTTCAATTTCTGGTTACCATATCCAAGAAGCGGGCGCAACAAATGATATCGAGCTAGGCTACACATTAGCGGATGGTCTTGAATACGCACGTACTGGTTTAGAAGCGGGTATTGATATCGATAAATTCGCACCACGTTTATCATTCTTCTGGGCAATCGGCATGAACTACTACATGGAAATCGCGAAAATGCGTGCTGCACGTCGTATTTGGGCACAGTTAATGAGCCAGTTCGAGCCAGAAAACGCAAAAACGCAATCCCTACGTACGCACTCACAAACGTCTGGTTGGTCGCTAACAGAACAAGACCCATTCAATAATGTGACACGTACATTAATCGAAGCGAATGCGGCAACAATGGGGCATACACAATCACTTCACACGAACGCGTTAGATGAAGCGATTGCACTGCCAACAGATTTCTCTGCGCGTATCGCACGTAATACACAATTATTCTTACAAAACGAAACAGGCATGACAAAAACGATTGACCCATGGGGCGGTTCTTATTATGTTGAGAAATTAACAGATGAGTTGACACAATCTGCGTGGGAATTAATCGAAGAAGTTGAAGGCTTAGGCGGTATGGCCAAAGCAATCGAAACAGGTCTTCCGAAAATGAAAGTCGAAGAAGCGGCAGCAAAACGCCAAGCGAAAATTGACTCGAATGCAGAAACAATTATCGGTGTAAATAAATACCGTTTAACAGAAGAAGAGCCAATCGAAATCCTAGATATCGATAATACATTAGTACGTCAATCACAAATTGACCGTATTAACAAAATGAAAGAAGACCGCGACGATGCAGAAGTACAAAAACATTTAGCGCGTCTAACAAAAGCTGCGGAAACAGGTGAAGAAAACTTATTAGCGGTTGCTGTAGATGCTGCGCGTGCGCGTGCAACACTTGGTGAAATCTCTGATGCCATTGAAAACGTATCAGGTCGTCATAAAGCAGTTATTCGCTCAATTAGTGGGGTGTACGCTACGAATTATTCAGACCAAGATGCCATTACAGAAGTAAAACAAATGACGGATGAATTCTTAGAAGCAGAAGGTCGTCGTCCACGTATTCTTGTGGCGAAAATGGGTCAAGATGGACATGACCGTGGTGCGAAAGTTGTTGCGACAGCTTACGCAGACTTTGGCTTTGACGTCGATATTTCACCATTATTTATGACGCCAGAAGAAACAGCAGTTATGGCTGTTGAAAATGACGTGCATGTTGTCGGTGTATCATCACTTGCAGCAGGTCATAAAACACTTGTACCAGAATTAATCGCGGAGCTGAAAAAATTAGGCCGCGAAGATATTATTGTCATCGTTGGTGGTGTTGTGCCAGCACAAGATTATGATTTCTTATACGAAAGCGGTGCAAAAGCAATCTTCGGCCCTGGTACTGTATTGCCAATCGCTTCTCAAAAAATTATTGAGCTAATCTACGAACAATTAGGGTACGAGGCTGAATAATGAACGATAAAAAGTCGGCGTTATTTGTCCAGCCAGGGGTTGCAGCTAGTCATGATGGCATGCAGGCGACAACACGTCGTAAATTCGTTCGACGAAAGAAAAAAGAAATTGATTTCGATGCTGCGGTAGCGGATATCCGTGCAGGCGATCGGATTCGTTTAGCGAAAGCCATTACGTTACTCGAAAGCTCAAATACAGACGATAAGGTGCTCGGTCAAGAGCTCTTAAAACGTTTATTGCCGTATACAGGAAATAGTATCCGCATCGGCATTACCGGTGTACCTGGAGCCGGCAAGAGTACGTTCATTGAAACGTTTGGTAAAATGCTTTGTGATGAAGGTCACAAAGTAGCGGTGCTTGCTATTGACCCGTCATCAAGTGTCACAGGCGGCAGTATTTTAGGAGATAAGACACGTATGGAGGAATTATCGCGTGAAAAAAATGCGTTTATTCGTCCAAGTCCGTCCGCTGGTACGCTCGGTGGTGTGCACCGCAAAACACGTGAGACGATGCTCCTTTGTGAGGCAGCAGGCTATGATATTATCTTGATTGAAACAGTGGGTGTTGGACAAAGTGAGACGGCTGTACGTAATATGGTCGATTTCTTCTTATTGCTTGTATTAACCGGTGCAGGTGATGAATTACAAGGCATGAAAAAGGGGATTATGGAGCTTGCAGATGGCATTTTAGTGCATAAAGCAGACGGTGATAATCTTCGAAATGCTAAGAAAACAGCAATGGAATACAAACAAATCTTGCATCTACTTCAGCCAGCAACACCAGGCTGGACGACTCGTACACTAACGGCCTCTTCTTATGAAAAGACTGGTTTTGATAAGGTGTTTAAGACGCTAGATGATTTTAAGGAAACGGCGCTTGAAAACCATGTATGGAATGAGCGACGCAACAGTCAAACGACCGACTGGTTCCGCCAAATGATTTTAGACAAATTAGTCGATGATTTTTATGCCACAGCAGGTCGTAAGGATACTGTCGCTAGCTTAGAGCAAGAAATTTTAAAAGGGAATTTAACCGTTGCTCAAGGAATTGAGACACTGTTTAAACCATAGAAAAAGAGCTTCTTACAACACGTTGTGAGAAGCTCTTTTTATTTGGCATAAATTTTTTTCTCGTTTGTCTTATCTTTTAAATAAACGGTGTGGATGGTTTTTAATTTTTTATCCTTCAGTGTAAAGTCGATGGTGTCCGCACCAACGAAATGCGACGATTGTATTTCGATATAGAGCGTATCACCATCGATATGATACGTGTAGCGCTTGAAATGCGCGCTGTTGTCGGTATAATTTGCTTTTATACTTAGCGTATCTTTATCTAGCGTAATTTGTTTCATATGAATGGCATCTGGCCTCGTTTCAGAGGCGTAGGAAGACAGAAATAAGGCAATACCTAAACAAAGTACGCCGATGATCGGCATTATTTTTTTCACGCGGAAGCCCTCCTTTTTTTAGAGGACGTTTTCATGCCTACTAGGTTCTATTGCGGCTTTTATACCGTAAAAAAACAGGCATATAGTATGCCTGTTCCTTATCTAGGGCCGTTATTCAACGGGGACCCAAATTTCAATATGGTCTAAGTTCTTGCCGATGTATTTTTCAAAACTAATACCTGGGCGATGCGTATAGTCTTGATGGCTATGGAGTGCCTGGAATGTCGGCTCAATTTCGTTGAGCTGATGAATGGTACCTACAAGATAGCGTCCACTTGGAATCGGCACCGCAATTGATTCTACCTCTTTTGGCATATTTTCCTCTTTGACAGCTGCTAAATAATCGATGCCATCTTCGGTAAATGAAATGCAAACACCATAGAGTACATCCGTGTTTACTTCATAATCGTCTAATACATCCGCAAGCTCTTGCCACTGCTCTGAAATATCAGCGATTCTTCCTTCATAAACGTTTAAGCCGCGAAGCACTTCGTCGGCAATCGTTTCAATACGTGTTTGCATAAGATTCATCCTTTCTATTCCAAAATCATCGGTGCATGCACCTTATGTTCATTATAACGTAGAAGCCTTTAATTTTCGAATAATTCTCGTAATATTTAAAAAATTAAAAAACATTCATTTTCAAGTGAATTTGAGCATGTTAAAATAAAGGCACTTATAGAAATTTAAAGGAGTTTTGAAGGATGACAACAAAAAAACATATGCAATTTCATGATGTCGCCAAAATTTTAACCGTGATTGCTGTCGTCTCATTACTCGGGCTCTTCGTAAGCTATCCGGTATACGGTTATCAGCCACATTATGCGGCACTTGTGTTCATTGTCATGACGCTATTTATTGTCGCAATGGTATTTTACGATAAAAATAATAAGAACCACACTCATTCCAAGTAGGAACCTTTGAAATCGAGTGCAGAGGCTGTTATAGTAAGATGAAGATAGTGAAAGGGGCTAATTAATATGGCAATGGAATACGATTTATTATATCAATCAATGATTAATCAATGCCGTTCAGAGTTAACGGAGAATGGTTATACAGAATTACGCACAGCAGAAGAAGTGGACGAAGCAGCAAAACAACCGGGAACAACATTATTTATGGTGAACTCAGTATGTGGTTGCGCAGGCGGTATCGCACGTCCAGCAGCTGTTTATTCACAAAACTACCCAAAACGTCCTGATCACTTTGTGACAGTTTTCGCGGGTCAAGATAAAGAAGCAACAGCAATGGCACGTATGCTATTTGGTGAGGACCATATCCCATCATCTCCATCGTTTGTCTTAATGAAAGATGGTCAAGTCGTTGCTGAAATTCCTCGTCATGAAATCGAAGGTCACGACCCTGTAAATGTTGTGACAAACTTACAAGGCTACTTCGAAGATTATTGCGAAGAAATGTAATTATGAGCGAAATTCAGAAACCGTGCATAGGCGCGGTTTTTGTGCGTTTGAAGCCATTTTGAATGCAGGAGGGGTAGATTATGAGAAAGTTTAAAATAGGATTTCGGACTGTCAAAACAGCAGTTGGCGTCGCACTTGCCATTTGGCTCGCTGCTTTTTTAAATTTAGAATACTATACGAGCGCAGGTATTTTAACAATCTTAAGTATTCAAACAACGAAACGTAAATCAATTCATGCGATTTATACGCGCATTGTTGCCTCATTCCTCGTGCTCGCGATGAGTTATGTGTTCTTTACGTTTCTAGGCTATCACGCATTGGTTTTAGGACTTCTCGTGCTATTTCTATTACCTATTTTGGTAATGCTAAAAGTAACGCCCGGTTTTGTGTCATCATCCGTTATTTTATTGCATATTTTTAATGAACAGCATTTTACACTGGCACTGCTTGAAAATGAATTACTCATTATGCTTGTTGGGTTTGGGGTTGGCTTCCTTGTGAATATGCAAATGCCAGATATTGAGCGCGAATTAAATACGTATCGTATCGAAATTGAAAAAAATTATAGTGCGATTTTTAGTGAAATTGCTAAATATTTACGTGAAGGGGATACGAATTGGAATGGGCGTGAGTTATTGCTTGCTACAGAGGCAGTCAATAAAGGGAAATCCCTTGCCTACCAAGATGTTGAAAATCACATCACACGTAAAGAAAACTTGTTTTATCGCTATTTTGATATTCGAGAGCAGCAGCTTGAAATTATTGAGCGTATTTTGCCGAAAATCACCAATCTGCCAACAATTGTGACACAAGCACATGTGATTGCCGAATTTATGGATGATTTATCGAATAATGTGCACTCAGGGAATACGGCTGTAAAATATCGTGGAAAATTATCTCAAGTGAAGAAAGAATTTCAGGAGCTACCACTGCCACAAACGCATGAAGAGTTTGTAGCGATGGCCTCCCTGTATCAATTCCTTGAGGAAATGGATCAATATTTATCAATCAAGCAAAATTTTAAAGGCTTAAAAATTAAAAAGGGCAAACCTGTTTTTAATTAAGAGTGAATCGTTTGATTATCAGCTCACACAAAAAAGAAGGAACCGCGCGTTGGCGGTTCCTTCTTTTGTTATGCTCATGTTTTTTTGCTGGGGATAGGATGTTATTGGCCCAGTGTTTTGTAGTAGCGGGGTTTGAATGATTACAGTAACATCGTTAAACCGAATGCAACGGTAGATACGACCATAATGACAGCCATTAAAATGATAACCGCTTTTTGGAATTTCTTATTGCTCATAACGTCGACTCCTTCACTCTGTTGACCATAGTGTACCAAATCTTTATTTTATTCGCAAAGTTTAATTGTTGAAAAGAAGTAGTTGAAAATAATAATAAATAATGTAAATAAAAAATCTTTTGAGAAACGATTGAAAATAGTTATAGTACAGATTAAAAAAACTGAAAATTTGCACATGTGGTTGCTATGTTGCAAAAACATGGCTCTAAAATAGTGCATAAAAAACAAAAAATGCTCTTTTTTACGATAAAACTAGATTTTTTTTAGAATTAAGCTAACATAAGGATATACATTTGTATGATTTAAAATTTTCTATCAATTTTCAAATGAAGGGGTTCAGTAGAGGATTTTAAAGAAATTCGTTACACTTGTGTTATACAACAAAAAGGAGTTGGGGACTCGTGGAGAATGTAGATCACATTGGCATCGCCGTTCGAAATATTGACGAGCGTATTGCATATTACACTGATGTGTTAGGCATGAACTTGGAGAAAGTCGAAGAAGTAGAATCAGAACAAGTGAAGGTTGCTTTTCTTGATGGCGGCAATACGCATATCGAGTTATTGGAACCGCTTTCTGAGTCATCTGCGATTCACGGCTATCTAGAAAAACGTGGCGAAGGAATTCACCATATTGCATTAAAAGTCAAAGGCATTGAACAAGAAATGGAACGTATGAAAGCAGAAGGTGCACGCCTCCTTTCAGAACAACCTAAAATTGGTGCTGGCGGCGCAAAAGTAGTGTTTATTCACCCGAAATCATCTTTCGGTGTTCTTTATGAATTAGTAGATCGAGGCTAAGAAAAGGAGCAATCAGAAACTATGGATATGTATGATAAAATTAATGAATTATATGATAAAAAACGCACAATCGAAATGGGTGGCGGTGACGCCCGCATTGAAAAACAACATGCTAAAGGTAAATTAACAGCTCGCGAACGTATTGATTTATTACTAGACGAAGGTACTTTCGTAGAAATCAATCCATTCGTACAACACCGTACAGTAGACTTCGGTATGCAAGGCTTAGAGGGCCCTGGCGATGGTGTTGTAACAGGTTATGGTAAAGTAAACGGCCGTCCAGTTTATTTATTCTCTCAAGACTTCACAGTATTTGGTGGCGCTCTTGGTGAAATGCACGCCAACAAAATTGCGAATGTAATGGATTTAGCAGCGAAAAATGGCGCACCATTCATCGGCATTAACGATTCAGGTGGCGCACGTATTCAAGAAGGCGTATTATCACTTGATGGTTACGGTAAAGTATTCTACCGCAACTCAATCTTCTCAGGTGTGATTCCTCAGATTTCCGTAATTATGGGACCATGTGCTGGTGGTGCAGTGTACTCTCCAGCCATCACAGACTTTATCTTAATGGTTGATAAAACATCTCAAATGTTTATCACAGGTCCAAAAGTTATTGAAACCGTAACGGGTGAAAAAATTTCTGCTGAAGGTCTTGGCGGTTCGAAAGTACATAATGCAGTAAGCGGTAATGCTCACTTCCGAGCTCCTGGCGAACAAGAAGCAATCGACCAAATCAAGCAATTATTAAGCTACTTACCACAAAACAACACAGAGAAAGCACCACGTGTTGAATTTAATGAAAAAGACCACGAACGTCCAGAGCTTTTAGATATCGTACCAACGGATCAAACAAAGGCATATGATGTACGTAAAGTGGTTGAACAAGTAGCTGACCCAGGTACATTTATGGAAGTACAAAAAGACTTCGCGAAAAACATCGTAGTCGGCTTTGCACGCATCGATGGTGAATCAGTAGGTCTTGTATGTAACCAACCAAAAGTACTAGCAGGCGGTTTAGATATCGATTCATCTGATAAATTAGCACGCTTTGTACGTACTTGTGACGCCTACAATGTGCCAATCATCACATTTGAAGACGTATCTGGTTTCTTCCCAGGCGTTAAACAAGAGCATGGCGGTATTATTCGTCACGGTGCGAAAATCCTTTATGCATATTCAGAAGCAACTGTACCAAAAATTACTGTTATTCTGCGTAAAGCTTACGGTGGTGCATATGTGGCACTGAACTCAAAAGCAATCGGTGCAGATATGGTATTCGCTTGGCCAAACGCTGAAATCGCTGTTATGGGTGCAGCAGGTGCCGCAAACATTATCCATGCGAGTGAAATCGCGAAATCAGCGGACCCAGAAGCATTGCGCGCTCAAAAAATCGAAGAATACAAAGAAAAATTCGCAAATCCTTACGTTGCAGCGAGCTACGGCTTAGTAGATGACGTGATTGATCCACGTGATACACGTATTAAGTTAATGCAATCACTTGAAATGTTACGCAACAAAAAAGAAGATCGTCCAGCGAAAAAACACGGCAATATTCCACTATAAGTCGAATCGCCGTAAAACATCGAGCCTCTTAGTAGGTTCGATGTTTTTTTATTTAACTAATAAAACATTTAGCTCGCTAGTCTATATGGTAAAAAAGGACATGCGTATTAAAATTTCGTATACTAACTAGTAGGAGGGGTTTTATGACAATTATTGAACAATTACAGCAACGGCAGCAAGTCATTTGGGACAATCCACAAGTGGAACAGCAGCCAACGACATTTTTATTTGATGCCGCATTAATTGATGAGGCAGAGCGAAGATTACAGCGTTTTGCGCCGTATTTTATGCTCGCTTTTCCGGAAACAAGCGCGACAAATGGCATCATTGAGTCACCACTTGCGTCGCTCGAGCAGCTCGGACACCAGTTTAAAGCATCTCTTTTCGTAAAACGTGATGATATTTTACCGGTAAGTGGTTCTATTAAGGCACGCGGGGGTATATATGAAGTATTGGTACTTGCCGAGTCCATTGCGCTACAAGCAGGACTACTTACGACAAAAGATTCGTATACGCTTTTTGCAGAGCAAGCAATCATTGATGAGCTATCAAACCATACGATTGTTGTCGGATCAACAGGTAATCTTGGCTTATCGATTGGTATGATGAGTGCGAAGCTAGGTTTTCGAGTTGTTGTACATATGTCACATGATGCTAAGCAGTGGAAGAAGGATATGCTGCAAGAAAAAGGTGTTCAAGTCGTCGAGCATGCAGGCGATTATAGCGTAGCAGTTGAAACAGGGCGCAAGCAAGCAGAGGACGACACATATAGTCATTTTATCGATGATGAAAACTCGCAGCAATTATTTGCAGGCTATGCTGTTGCTGCACGTCGGCTCGCGAATCAATTGCCACAAAAGCCAACTACAGCGACACCACTTGTCGTCTATATTCCATGCGGTGTCGGTGGCGGGCCAGGTGGCGTTATTTATGGTTTGAAGGCACAATTTGGCGCAGCGGTGAAATGTTTTATGGTCGAGCCGGTCGAATCGCCTTGTATGTTGCTTGGTATGGCTACAGGCAAGCATGACGCTATTTGTGTAGAAGATATTGGCCTAACAAATCAAACGATTGCAGATGGTTTAGCTGTTGGACGTGCATCGCGCTTTGTAGGCCGTTTAATGGAGCCGCTACTAGATGGGGTGCTAACAGTGTCAGATACCCGACTGCGCGAGCTACAGCAGCTACTATGGACAACTGAACGCATTTATGTGGAACCGTCCGCAGCAGCAGGTTTTGAAGGTGCTGTTTTACTAGCATCACGTTATCCGACAGCACAACATCTCGTATGGGCAACAGGCGGTGGCTTAGTACCCGCTACAGAAAAAAGTCATGATTTTATATAATTAAACGAGGGCAGGTACTGTATTATTTTGTATAATAGAAAAAGATGAATGAAGGAATGACAACAGGAGGTGCATGGATGAGCTTTTGGAATAAACAAAAACGTTTACAAGAAGAAGAGCCTCAAGTAACGCTTGAACGAGAAGGACATGCTATCGCAATTGAGCTCGATCATCGCTATATTGATATTCGCGTTGATAAGCCATATATCGATGTCATCGAAACGATTCATTTTTACAATGAATTGCTAGATGGTAAGACGAAGGAGCAGCGAGCACTTAATGCACGTGCCATTGAGTTTTTTGCACAGTTTACAAAAGTCCCACTAGGCAATGCCTATGACTTTTTTCAAACGATTGTGTTCTTTTATTATAAACATTATCAAGATGAAAGCTGTCCATTTGAAGGCAGTAATCTGACATTTATTTTCTCACGTGTGGCCATTGATATTTACAATCACATTCAAGAAGACATCACAGACGTACATATGACATTAGAAGAAATAGAATCGCGTCAACCACGTGCTTTTTATTTCCATGAAGGCGATGTCGAGCTATCGGGTATGCGCTTTATTCGTGAAACGAAATTATTAATGCCTACGCTATTACCGGTAGAAAAACAACAGTTAACAACATTTAATAATTTCTTATTAGCGCAAGAAATGCAAGAAATTAGTCAAGATATTCAAGGGGATGTCGCGCGCTTTTTAGATGCCTATGCGCTATTATCCTATGAGCAATTTGACCAAATTTATCAGTTATTAATGCATAATCAATCGATAGTTGAAGAACAGCAAAATATTCACATTATGGGCATGAAATATATTTATATCCCGAATGTAGATATTGAACGTGCATTACAGGCGATTCGCGTCTATCACCTACAATGTACGCTTGAAGAGGGACTGCGTAATTACTTATCCCTTTACGAAGGAGCAACGGCAACGGTCCTAGGCATTATTGATTTTATCAATGAGGAAAATGCGCGCTTATATGGTGAAAAAGAGCCGCTCATTTTTGCGAATAATCAGCGCTATTTAAACTTATTCTTTAACGATTATTGCTTTGAACATCAAATCGAAGAAGGCAAGGACTCACCACGCGTTCGTCAATTTTTACATGCGCTAGCAAAAGATTATACACGTCAAAAAAGTAAACAAGACGGTGGCATGATGAAATGCACCGCCATTATTAAAAATGCGCTCAGCAAAAACCGCTTAATGGGGCGCGAAAAGTAACGAAAATAGGGATTTTGTGGTATAGTGATACGTGGAAACGTAGCATAGCTACAAGCCTAACAGGACATGTTAGGTTGAATATAAAGGAGTCTTACCATTGAATAGTCGAATCGTAGAACAATTTTTAGAATTAGTACAAATTGATTCAGAAACGTATCATGAAGAAAAAATTTCACCTGTATTACAAAACATTTTAAAAGAGCTAGGATTTGATGTTTATGTAGATGATGCCGATACGAAAAACGGCCATGCATCAGGTAATATTATCGCGACATTAAAAGGCAATACAGAGGGCATTGATGCGATTTACTTCACAGCTCATATGGACACTGTTGTTCCAGGCGTTGGAATTAAACCAATTATTAAAGAAGACGGCTATATCTATTCAGATGGCACAACGATTTTAGGTGCTGATGATAAAGCAGGTCTTGCTGCATTAATCGAGCTTGCACGTCGCATTCAAGAACAAAAAATCGCACATGGTGACATTCAATATGTCATTACAGCTGGTGAAGAATCAGGCCTTGAAGGCGCGAAATTCTTAGACCATGAAAAAGTCTATGCAAAATATGGCTTTGCAGTTGATTCAGATGGCAAAATTGGTGAAATTGTTGTCGCAGCACCGTACCAAACAAAAATCTTTGCCACATTAAAAGGTAAAACAGCACATGCTGGTGTTGAACCAGAAAAAGGCATTTCAGCAATTACAATTGCAGCTAAAGCCGTTGCACGTATGAAACTTGGTCGTATCGATAGCGATACAACAGCAAATATCGGTCGCTTTGAAGGTGGTAAAGCAACAAATATCGTGGCGGACGAAGCAACGGTATTAGCAGAATGTCGTTCATTGGATCAAGACAAAGTAGAAGCACAAGCGGCATCAATGAAAGCTGCTTTTGAAGAGGCAGCTAAAGAAATGGGCGGCGCTGCTGAGGTAGAAGTGAAAAATATGTACCCTGGTTTCCGCTTCACAGAGCAAGATGTTGTTGTACAAATTGCACAACAAGCAGCTCGTGCTATCGGTCGCGAACCAAAATTAGCACAATCAGGTGGCGGTAGTGATGCAAACGTTATCGCAGGCTACGGCATTCCAACAGTCAACTTAGCGGTTGGTTATGAATTTATTCATACAACAAACGAACGTATTCCAGTAGAAGAATTAGAAAAATTAGCTGATTTATTAGTAGCAATCGTTAACGTAACAACAACTCTAAACTAATTTTTTAACGCAAACTACTTGGAAAAATATTATAAATAAAACCCCAGGAGTCGCTAAACGAAGCGGATTCTGGGGTTTTTTATGCGTTTATTGTTGTTTCTTTGTCGTCGTTGTTTGATTTGCCGCTTCTTGTTGTTGTGGGTCTTCTTGTGGGTTCCAAATAGTTAAAATAACTCCTTGATCGTTATCGCCAGAAACGGTGTAACTTTGTTCAAGTGGCACTTCAATTGTTGTTGTGCCCGTCGCTTTTACATCATGATGTTCAATCGTATACGTCATGCCATTTACTGTTGTTTTTAATGCGTCATGCTTTTTCAAATAGTTCATGTACTCTTCTAGTACCCAATCACGCTTTTGCATAATTAAACTATGTGGTAGGCCAACATAACGGAAATGCCAAGCTTCATATTGAATGCCTGTAATATCCGTTTTATCGCTAGGGTAGCGCAAGATAAAGCCATATTTTGCGGCATTTTTTGCTAACCATTTACCTTCTTCTGCATTTTCCATTAAACCAAGGCTTGAACCAATATCCATTGATAAGCCTAAGTTATGTTCGCTCGCACCGGCTGGTAGTGCAATGTCTGCACCTTTCGTACGGTAAAGTTCTGCTTGAACCTTTTTCGAACGATAGCTGCTATTGATAACAAAGTGTGTGACATTGTCTTTTTTCGCATCGTGAATCATCTGCTGAAAAGCGCTTAGCATGTCACGAGAAATCTTAATCGAATCATCTGCTGTTGTAAAATTTTTAATAAGCTTTGGATGCTTCGATAAGGTTACTAAATCTTCCGGAACTGCTTTGTCATTGACTTCATGATCGGCATTAATGAGTACAAGCTGTCCTTTTGAAATGTCATCGGCTGTAACAGAAACCGTTTGTGTTGTTGGTTTCTTTGGCACAGTTTTTTTCACTTCTTCGGTCGATTGTGTAGCTGATACGACACTGTAAACAACAAGAGCGAGAACGATGGCGACAAGTGCTAATGCAAGCTTCTTCATCTTTCTCCTCCTAAAACTCATTCGTTACTAAGTATATAGTAATTAACGAGAAAGTGTAGCAAAAAGTTACAGTTTATTTGGACATTAATGAAATAATTAATACAATGCCAAGAATTAAAGCCGCACCGAGCATTTGTAGACCGGAAAATGCGAGACCAAGCCAAATAATACTACTAAAAATCGCCATTAATGGTTCTACTGTACCGAGTAAGGTAGATTCTTTAGCCGATAAGTATCCAACGCTTTGGAAGAAAAACCAAAATGCGATGGCTGTACCAAAGAAGATAGTAAAGAACAGGCCAATATTGGTTTGCCATGTAAAATCGATCGTGCCGACCGCCCAAATCGGATGAATAAAGTTCATACCAATGCCGGCAATGAGCATTGCCCAACCGATAACGACAAGCGCTGAAAAATGCGCGAGTAGCGTTTTTGCATACAGTGTATAAAATGCTAACGTTACAGCCGAGATAAGGCCCCAAATAATGGCTGACATCGGCACCGAAAAATTAGCGAGAGAGCCACCTGTTAACAAAAGCCATGTGCCAACAAGTGTAGCGATAATCATCAGAACATCCATACGTAAAAAAGGTTGCTGACGAGAAAAAATTAAATACAAGATAATAAAAACGGGTGCCGTATATTGTAGTAGCGTTGCGACAGCAGAGTTACCGTACGCAATTGCCGCCATATAGGAATATTGCACACCAAGCATACCAACGATACTAAAAAATACTAAATGAAGCGCGAATTTCTTATAATGCCAAACCGCCATAATCGGCTTTTTACGAATTAATTGTAAACCGAGTAAAATAACACCTGCCCCGAGTAAGCGGGCGGTCACAAACCAGTTGACATCGACATGCTGATGCTGAAATAAATATTGTGACACCGTACCATTTAATCCCCATAAGCTTGCGCCGATTAGCGCGAGTACGATACCAAGAAATCGTTGATTCCTCACATTATCACCTATTTCTATCAAGATATATCGACTATAATGGAATGATAACGGAAAAAATAGCGGTTTATCCGCAAAAACTATCAAGATATTGAGGTGAGCAACATGCAACGACGTAATATTCCGATTAATCCTTTCGGTCAGGAACAAGTACTGTATGACAACCCAGAATTTCCATCGATTGTTTATAATACGTTGATTGTCGCAAATAGCGTAGGCTATATACCACTTCATTGGCATGATGAATGGCAAATGCAAATTGTTGAAGCGGGCAGTGTCGAAATGCATGTTCAAGGAGATGTACATACGATTGAAGCGGGTCAAGGTTTGTGGATTCATTCAGGCGTTGTGCATGAAGCGTATGCGCTAACGGACGACGCGAGATACCGCTGTTGGAATATTCAACCAGATTTATTGCCGCGTTTTTTACGTCAATGCTTTGAACAACGTGGGCCAAAGCATGGATATGTATTACTAACAGATGATGGATGGCAACAGGAATGTTTAGCCATCATCGCACATGCAATGGCGAGCGACGATGAATTTACCATTTACGATGATTTTGTTAAAGTCGCTCATTTGCTCTGTACACATGCTGAAAAAGGCGTGACAAAGCCGGCATTTGATGAGCGCTTAAAAGAACTACTAGCGTATATTCATATCCATTATACGGAGAAGCTAACGCTTGATGAACTTGCGGGCGTCGTGTATTTAAGCACTAGTGAAACGATTCGTCTCTTCAAGAAATCGCTTCAGATGACTCCTTTTCAATATATTTTAAAGTATCGTTTAGAGAAAAGTAGGGAATTACTGCAGCATACAGATGAAGCCGTAACGGATATTGCACTAGAAATTGGTTTTTCAAGTGCAAGCTATTTTATTCAAAAATTCAAAGAAGCATATGATATTACACCGAAGCAGTTTCAAATGTTATAATAAAAATAAGAACAAAAGTTCGGGAGGAATCTCTATGGCCATTTTATTCCATATTGATATGAACTGTTTTTATGCATCGGTTGAACAAGCAATTAATCCAGCGCTAAAAGGCAAACCGATTGCAGTTGGTGGTGACCCAAAAGAGCGGCGAGGAGTTGTTGTGACATGTTCCTATGAAGCGCGTGCACGAGGGGTTTATACGACGATGCGCGTAACAGAAGCGCGTAAGCAATGCTCGGAATTGATTATGCTAAAGCCTAATTTTGAGCGGTACCGCGCCGCATCGAATGCGATGTTTACGATACTACGGGAGTATACGGATTTGGTAGAGCCGGTATCGATTGATGAAGGCTATATGGATGTGACGGCGATTGTCCACGGAGCAGATGCGTTAAATCTTGCTGAGGACATTCAACAGCGCTTGAAAAAGGAGCTTGATTTGCCGTGTTCAATTGGCATTGCGCCAAATAAATTTTTAGCAAAAATGGCATCCGATATGAAAAAGCCGATGGGCATTACCGTACTTCGAAAGCGTCAAGTTGAAGCTGTTTTATGGCCTAAGCCAGTTATTGAAATGCATGGCGTTGGCAAGCGTACAGCAGAAAAGCTCGCGGCACACAATATTAAAACAATTGGGGATTTAGCGGCTACGAGTGAAGTAGATATGCGTGCTTGGTTTGGAAAAAATGGTGTACGGATGCGTGAAAAGGCATATGGTATCGACAATCGTGCAGTTGACCCAACTTCGATATATGATACGAAATCTGTTGGTAATTCGACAACACTTTCAGAAAATATTTTGTCTGAGCGCAAGCTAAATGACGTGATTTCACAGCTATCACAGCGTGTAGCCAATCGCCTACAAGCAAAAAATCTTGCAGGGAAAACCATATCCATTCAGCTTCGTAGCGCCGATTGGAAGCAGACGACACGTAGTAAGACGCTCGTCAATGCAATTTATGAGCAGCATGATATTGCACGTGAGGCGAAAGAGCTCGCGACCAAGCACTGGAATGGTGCGCCGCTACGATTAGTTGGCGTCAGTATTAGCCAGGTCGAGAATCGTCAGCAACGTATGGAACAGCTCGATTTATTTACATTTACGGACCATGTGCGAGATGAGCCAGTTATGAATATTATGAATGAATTACGCGATAAATTTGGACAAGATATTATTGTGCGTGGTGTACGTGTGAAAAAATCGACATATGATGCACCAACGAGTTTTTCAAAAGATTTTTTAGATGATCATAGAAAGTAGGAACGACAATGCAACTACAATTTTTAGGGACAGGTGCAGGAATGCCCTCAAAGGAGCGTAAGACAAGTGCGCTCGTTATGAAATTATTAGATGAACTAGGAACGATATGGTTATTTGATTGTGGCGAAGCAACCCAGCATCAAATTTTAGAAACGACCATTAAGCCACGTAAAATTGATAAGATTTTTGTGACGCATTTACATGGCGACCATATTTATGGGTTGCCAGGATTTATCGGCTCGCGCTCTTTCTTAGGTGGTGATACACCGCTAACGATTTACGGGCCAAAAGGATTGAAAGAATGGGTAGAGATGACAAATGATGTCACAGGCACGCATTTAACCTATCCGCTTGAATTTGTTGAAGTAGAGGAAGGTATTGTGTTTGAAAACGAGCAATTTATCGTACGTGCGATGCCACTACAGCACGTAGTCCCTTGCTTCGGCTACCGTATCGAGCAAAAGCCGTTAGCAGGGGCACTAGATATTAAAAAAGCAACTGCACTTGGTGTCCCAAAGGGGCCGCTACTTGGCCGCTTAAAAGCTGGGCAAGACATTGTACTAGAAGACGGGACCGCTGTTCGTAGTGTCGATGTTTTAAGCGAGCCGCAGCCAGGCTTTATTGTGACCATTTTAGGCGACACACGCCAATGTGACAATGCATTAGCATTAGCACAGCAAGCGGATGTCTTGGTGCATGAATCGACATTTGACCATGCGACAGCAAAGCTTGCACGCCAATATGGTCATTCGACGAATATAGAGGCGGCAACGGTTGCGCAGCAAGCAGGTGTTGGTACCTTGCTGTTAAATCATTTAAGCGCCCGTTTCTTAGCGAAGGATTTAGCGCGCATGACGAAAGAAGCGCGTGCTATCCATGAAAAAACATACTTAGTATCGGACTTTCGCACGTTTGAATGGCATCAACGTCAGTTAATTGAAAAATAATAAAAAACGAGGACTGCATTTTATGCATTTCTCGTTTTTTTCTTTTATAATCAAAAAAATTCTCTTTAATACATATTTTTTGTTTTCCTTTTTTAGTAAATTGGATTATAATATGGAATGTGAATAGCCATTCATTCCATATAAGGGGGAACAAACATGAATTTATCAACGCGTTTTACGGAAACAGCCCGCGAGTGTGCGGATAAACATGCGTATGTTTTTATGGACCAAGGAACGACGTATCAAGAGCTTGATGCACAGATTAGTCGTTTTGCAGCAGGACTTCAGCATCTAGGTTTACAAAAAGGGGACCATATAGCGCTATTATTAGGGAATTCACCGCATTATATCGTGGCGTTATATGGGGCATTCCGTGCAGGCATTACCGTCATTCCGATTAATCCCATCTACACAGCGGATGAGATTTCATACATTTTAAATGATGGCGATGTACGTGTGGTTGTTGCATTAGACCGTGTCGTGCCAGTTATTGAAAAATTAGAGAATAGCACGCATACGGAAACATATATCATTTGTGAAACAACACCGGATACGAGCTGGGCGACGAGTCCAGTGGCTGAAAAGTTTATTCCGTTTATGTCATTTATGCAACAAACGCATCCACTAGAAGATATCGAGACAGTCGGTGACGATACGGCAATTATTTTATACACATCCGGCACGACAGGAAAGCCAAAAGGTGTGATGCTAACGCATGATAATTTATATGCTAACGCAAGTGATGTTGGGAAATATTTAGATATTCGTCATGATGATCGCGTTGTAACGACACTGCCGATGTTCCACGTATTTTGCTTAACAGTGGCATTAAATGCACCGCTTATTCAAGGTGGGACATTGCTTATTGTGCCACAGTTTAGCCCAGCAGAAGTGACGCGTATTATTAAAAAATATAATGCGACAATGTTTGCTGGCGTGCCAACGATGTTTAATTTCTTATATCAATTCCCTGGTGCGACCAAGGAAGATATGCAAAGTGTTCGTTTATGGATTTCAGGCGGGTCATCACTACCAGTCGCATTATTACATGATTTTGAAGCGAAATATGATGTGAAGATTCGTGAAGGCTATGGCTTATCAGAAGCCTCTCCGGTGACGTGCTTCAATCCAATTGACCGACCAAATAAAGCAGGTTCAATTGGTCTATCAATCGTCAATGTCGAAAATCGTGTTGTGGACCCAGATGGTCATGATGTACCGGTCGGACAAGTTGGGGAGCTTGTCGTGAAGGGACCAAATGTCATGAAAGGGTATTATAAAATGCCAGATGCAACAGCTGCGGCCCTAAAAGATGGATGGCTCCATACGGGCGATCTTGCGCGTCGTGATGAAGAAGGCTATTTCTACATTGTCGACCGCAAAAAAGAAGTGATTATTGTCGGTGGGTACAATGTTTACCCACGAGAAGTAGAAGAGGTATTATATGAGCATCTAGCAATCGCCGAGGCTGCTGCGGTCGGGATGCCGGACCCAGAGCAAGGAGAGATTGTGATGGCGTATGTTGTGAAAACAGAGGATGCTTTGACGGAAGAAGAAGTAATCGCATATTGCCGTGAGCATTTAGCAAAATATAAAGTGCCACGTCGCGTTGCCTTTTTAGAAGAGCTACCGAAAAATGCAACCGGTAAAATCTTGCGCCGCGAACTACAAAAACTATCTTAAAAATTATGAAGAGGGACAACTAAATAGCTGTCTCTCTTCTTTTTTGTTATGCTGACATAAAGGAGTGATGATATGCTTTCAATAAATCCAAACGAGCGTACAGAACGCGAAAATTATAAGTTAATGACAGGGGCCATTATTCCGCGTCCCATTGCTTTTGTAACAACAAAATCATCAGAGGGAATTGTTAATGCGGCACCATTTAGCTATTTCAATATTGTATCAGCCAATCCGCCGCTAATCTCTATATCCGTACAACGAAAAGACGGGCAACCAAAAGATACGGCTCGTAATATTTATGCGACAAAGCAATTAGTCGTGCATTTAACGAGTGAGCAAAATGTAGATATGGTCAATGAAACGGCCGCTAGTTTAGCCTATAATGACAGTGAGCTTGCGCGGACGAATTTAACGGAAGTAGCTAGTGAGGTAATCGATGTACCAGGAATTTTAGAGGCACCGTTTCGTATGGAATGTACGCTTGAAAAAGCGGTCACACTTGATGAATATCCGACATTTGATTTATTTATCGTAAAAGTCGAGCGCTTTCATATAGAGGAAGCATATTATGATGTGGAAAAAGGCTATGTCGATGAGTATGGGCTTCAAGCCGTGAGCCGTTTAGCAGGTAATCATTATGCGAAGCTTGGCGATATTTTTACACGCGCACGTCCAAAATAAATAAAAGCAGCACGTGCGATTATGCGCGTGCTGCTTTTTGATAGCTCGTTATTCAGTGGCAAATACTTGTGTCCATTCATCGCGTTTATCTAAAAATTGCTGTGCTAATTGTTTTGCGCCTTCTAAGCTATGGCTTGCTGCCCAGCCACATTGAACTTCATTACAAGCAGGCACACTGTCAGCTTCTAGTACATCTTTCATTGTTGCTTCTAAAATTGTTAATACATCTTCATAATCATCGTGGTTAATGAGTGATACATAAAAGCCTGTTTGACAGCCCATTGGCGACCAATCGATAATTTGGTCCGAATGATTGCGAATACGGTCAGCTGTTAAATGCTCAAGTGAGTGGAGTGCAGGCATGTCCATATGTTCCTTATTTGGCTGCTTGAAGCGCACGTCGTATTTCGTTACGACATCGCCGTGCTGTCCCGTTTTGGTACCAGCAAGTCGTACGTAGGGCGCTTGCACTTTTGTGTGATCTAGGTCGAAGCTCTCGACATTTGTTTTATCTTTTGACATTTTAAAATCCCCTTTACGATCAATTCCACTTTATTGTACCACTTAATTATTTGAAATATCTAAATTTTTGCATAATGAAGCTGTTTAATTTCATTGGCAAGTGCCATGATACCATCAAAACTATCGCCGATGAATTCACTTTGGACGAAAGCAACTTGTAATTCCTCGCATAATACTTTGCAGTCACGTCCGATTTCAAAGAAAGACTCCATATCTGGAACAATCGATAATAATTCACATGTCACAAAGCCATCAAAGCCAGCAGCTGTATCGCGGCGAATCGCCTCTTTCACATCTGGGTCTAACCAGCCCTTACGACCGCTACGATATACCGCTTCAAAGTCGGGTACACCGGCCTTCTCGGATACAAGTTTCGCGAATGCTTCAAAAGCCGCAACATATGGCGCATTACGCTCTTGGTCAACAATTTGACTATGTACAGTATAAAACACTTTTTTCGTTGCCTCACGTGGTAAGAAATTATAGGCAGCTTTTACACGACGTGCATACATTTCAACAATGGATGCCGCTTCATAATAATTTTTCAGTGGTATAACGGGCATATCTGTTACTTTTTCAGCTACTTCTTCATGGAAGCTACCGCCACCTGAAGCAGAGTAAATGGGATTGACGGTCAGCGTTAAAAGCTCTGTACAGCCATCAGCACGTGCCGCTTGAATCGCATCATCGGTAAATGGTGCTGTATGCTTATAGGCATTGTAGACACGCACCGTGTTCGCGCCGTCTTGGTTGAGTACCGTTTCAAGTGCTTCTGCGATGCGTGGTGCGTACAGCGTGATTGGGTCCGCTGTTTGTAAATCTTTAAACTGCTGTGTAACATTCTCCATCATGGGAGCGGGTGGTGTACGACCGATAATGTGTTCAAAATAAGCGGGCACATCATCAATTGATTGCGGCGCACCGTAAGCATAAAACAAAATCCCTAACATAGAAAAAATTCCCCCTTTAACAAATTTCTTCTATTATAAATGAAAGTGATAATCAATATCAATTGAAATGTGAGAATTGCACTAAAAAAGAGACCGCATATATACAGGTCTCTTTTAACTAACAAGGTGTTAAAAATTTGGCAATTAGCTCGGCTGTTTTTTTCGTTTCAGTATCGAAAAATTCAATTTTACTAAAGTAGCTATGAATGAGTCCTTCAAGCTCAATGCGTTGTGCCGGTACACCAGCTCGCTGAAGATTGTCAATATAACGAATTCCTTCATCTACGAGCACATCATATTGTGCCGCAATTAATAGTGTACGTGGTAGCTGTGCAAAATTTTTCGCTTGAAGTGGTGCAACGAGTGAGTTTTTCTGATTTACAGCATCGACATATTGCTCCGTAAACCAAATCATCCCTTCTTTATCTAAGCCATAGTTTTCACCAAAGGTATTATAGCTTGCTACAGTGAAATCAGTATCAAGTACTGGGTAGATGAGTGCCTGCTGTTTAATCGGTGGCCCATCATAATCGGCACTTAATGCACTAACAACTGCTGCCAAATTACCACCAGCACTATCGCCGCTAACGGTAATATTCTCCTGGTCAATATGTAATTGCGCTGCATGCTCATGCACCCACACAAGGGCATCATAGGCGTCATTTACAGGTGTAGGGAAAGGATATTCTGGTGCTAAGCGGTAATCAACGCTTACAACAACTGCCTGTGTTGCAGCAGTTAAATAGCGGCACCCGCCATCTGCATATTCGGGGCTACCAAATACCCATCCACCCCCGTGATAATACACAATGACAGGGAAGGGACCTTTGCCCTCAGGTGTATAAATTCGCACATTAATTTCGCCGTCACGTACAGGGATTACACGATCCTCAATCGTTTGAATACCTGCAACCTGCACGCTAAATTTTGGTGCGAGTGCGCGCTCACGGCGTGCTTCTTCAGGTGTTTGTTCGTAATATTGTACGCCTTTATGTGCCTCGATATAGTCAACGGAACCTGGATGTAATGCCATGTGAAAAACCCCTTTTCGAATGATTGTAGCGTCAGTATAACATATACAATATTATTCCTACAAGTAAACTTGGTATTAAAATTAAAAAAAGATTCGGAAATAACCGAATCTTTTTATTCTATTATTTAATTAACTTACTAATCGTTTTAAAGTGAGGATGCTTTGCATGACCAAGTACATCAAACAAAATCATTTCAACGCTCGTAATGAGCGCACCCTCTTGTGCCATCCGATCAATGCCGATTTGTTTATTATCCGCTGTGCGAGAATCGACCGCATCTGCCACAACTTCAACAATATACCCAGCCTCCAGTAAATCACGCGCGGTTTGATAAACGCAAATATGTGCTTCAATACCACATAAAATAATGCGCTCTAAACCGTCAACTGCTTGAAGTGCGGCAATAAATGCCTCGCTTTGATATGCACTAAACGATGTTTTCGCAATAGCCTGTACATGTGGTAGAGCCGCTTGAATGGCTTCATCTGTTGGACCTAAACCATCGGGGTATTGCTCAAGTAAAATGGTCGGGATGCCAAGTGTTTGGACACCCGTAAGGAGCTTTACTAGATTTTCAGATGTTTGTGCGGGGTCATTCATTACCGATAAAATTTTTCCTTGTACATCAATAATAACGCAAGCTGTTGTCATAAAAAAACCTCCCTAGCATGAATATAGCTTCACTATACCATGCTAGGGAGTGTGGATTCATGTATTAGATGTTGAAAACAGCGATTGATTGGCCCATGAAATTGGCATTTGGGATGGCCATGATAACCGCATTTGCCACATCATCACGGCTAATTGATTGTGCAGCTTCAGGTACATCATCATAAGAGAGCGCATAGCGACGTTTTGGCTCATCATTTGTTAAGCCCATTGGACGAATAATCGTATATGTTAAGCCGGCCTCTTTGATAGCGTCAATTGATTTATTATGATCGATTAAATACGGTTTTAAATACGTCATCACTTGTTGACCACGTTCACCTTGAATTTCACCATCGACACCCGCACTCGCTGTATACACAATGCGTTTCACATTGTGTTTAGTCATGCCGTCGATAATATTTTTCACCATGACAGAGATTGGATTTTCGATATCACTATCCTTCGGTGTACCAAGTGTAGAAACAACCATATCCGCGCCTTCAATTGCTTGTGCGACCGCCTCCGCGTCAAAAGCATCTCCTTGAATGACCGTTAAATGTTCATCCTCAAGCGTTAATTTTTCAGGAGAGCGCACGAATGCGACAACCTCATATTCCTCTGATAATGCTTGGCGGACAGCATGCTGACCTACGCCACCTGTTGCGCCAAAAATAACTAATTTATCCATTATGTAAACACCTCCACTTCTATTATCGTAGCAATATAGAAAAATGTAAACTACTCTGCTTTTTGATGAATTTTCTGTTAATTCTCAAAAAAAAGTTGACATTTATTGTCTTACAGAATAGAATTGAAACAATTCTTGTTAAAACCTATTCGTTTACTAAGGATTGAAGGGGAGGACACGAACATGGCGCAACCAACACATGCAGAGCGTTTAGAAGCAATTGCAAAGGCAATTGAAGGAATTGAATTTGGTGAAGTACAAATTACAATTCAGGACGGCGTAATTGTCCAAATTAATCGAGTAGAAAAACAGCGATTTCAACAGCAACGTAAAACGCAAAAATAAATCCTAGCTATTGACTTTGTTTACAGTTTATTTTATTATCTGTACATGTTTACTAGGAATTAAAAATCGAACAGCTGACTAGACAACTAGAGGCGCTTATTTTACTTATGATGTGATAGTAATCATGTACCATGGGAGAAATGAGGGCTTTTTTTGTTCACTTACATAATTGCAGCATAGAAAAGGAGCAATCGCTATGACGAAAGTTTACATTGTTGGCGCGGGTCCTGGTGACGTAGAACTAATTACGTTAAAAGGCTTACGTGCAATTAAAGAAGCAGATGTCATTTTATATGACCGATTATTAAATGAAGAACTATTAACATATGCAAAACCAGGTGCAGAGCTTGTGTTTTGTGGCAAACTACCAAACCGTCATGCGATGATTCAAGAACATATTAATGAGTCACTCGTACGCTATGCGAAAGAAGGTAAAGTCGTAACACGTTTAAAAGGTGGCGATCCTTTCGTATTTGGCCGTGGTGCTGAAGAAGCAGCAGTGCTAGCAGACGAAAACATTCCATTTGAAATTGTACCTGGTGTGACATCAGGTATCGCAGCACCAGCGTATGCAGGTATTCCTGTGACGCATCGTGACTTAAGCGGCAGCTTTGCTATTGTGACGGGACATCGCCAAGCAGGCAAAGATGATGATTTAAAATGGGAATCATTAGTGAATATCGAAACATTAGCCGTTTATATGGGTGTAAAAAATTTACCATATATCGTTTCACAATTACGACGCTTCGGCAAAAGTCCACAAACACCGGTGGCGCTAATCCATTGGGGAACATATGATAAGCAGCGCACCGTGACAGGGACATTAGAAACAATTGAACGTATTGTCGATGAAGAAGGCATTGAAAATCCAAGCATGATTATCGTCGGGGAAGTGGTTCGTATGCGCGAGAAGATTGCTTGGTTTAATGAACAGTCCGTTTTGCAAACCGCTTTAAAGTAAAGGAGGAAAAGGCATGCAAGCAGTATTATATGTAGCACATGGAACGAGGGTAGCAGCAGGAATTGAGGAAGCGAGGGCATTCGTTGAACGTGCGAAAAAGCGCATACGTCTGCCAATTCAGGAGATGTGCTTTTTAGAGCTTGCGGAGCCGACAATTGAGCAGGGCGTAGCAAACTGTGTTGCACAGGGCGCTACATCGATTGCGATTGTCCCGATTTTACTGTTAACTGCCAATCACGCGAAAGAGGATATACCCGATGCAATTGAGCCGCTAAAAGCCCGTTTCCCGCATGTACGCTTTTCATATGGGAAGCCTTTTGGGATTGATCGTCGGTTGATTTTACAACTATTCCAACGTATTCAAGAATCACATGAAAAATTAACAGAAGATTCCGAAGTATTGCTAATTGGTCGTGGTAGTAGCGACCCAGCAGTATTACGTGATTTTACAGAAATTGCGACACGTCTAAAGTTGTTTTTTGGTGTACGCAATGTCAATATTGCCTTTTTATACGGCAATGGACCAAAATTCGAAGACTATGTTGCAAATTTACAACAAAATCGAGCGAAGAAAATTTTTATCGTTCCATATTTATTATTCCAAGGGTTATTGCGCAAACATATTGAAAAAACAATTGCAGAGGCAGAAGTCGAGCAACAGCTCGTTATTTGCGAAAGCTTAGGATATGGCAACAAAGTATTAGACGTACTTGTTGAGCGCACAAATGAAGCGGTAGTCAATGCTACCAACATTAATAATGAGGTGATTATTCATGGTTTTACAAGTCGAAAACAGTCCATTTACCGAGCAACAGGTGAAGCTATTAAATGAGCTACTCCCAAATTTAACAGATAATCAAAAAATTTGGTTGAATGGTTATTTAAGCGCACCACAGGCTGTAGCAGCACAGGCAACAGCCGTATTAGAAGGTCTGCAGCAAGTTAGCAAACCTAAAACGATTACAGCAACGATTCTTTATGCATCACAAACAGGTAATAGTCAAAAATTAGCGGAATGCTTTGGTGCTGAACTAGCACAAAATCAAGTAGATGTTAACGTCGCTTCCATGAGCGATTTCAAGCCAAAAGATTTAAAAAAGCTGGATAATTTATTCATTATCGCGAGTACGCATGGTGAAGGGGAAGCACCAGATAATGCGATTGGTTTCTATGATTTCTTGCATAGTAAACGCGCACCGAAACTAGACCAGCTAAATTATGCTGTGCTAGCACTAGGTGATAGCTCATATGAATTCTTCTGTAAAACGGGTGCTGACTTTGATCAACGTCTAAGTGAGCTTGGCGCTACAGCAATCGCACCACGTGTAGACTGTGACGTAGATTATGAGGATGATGCAGCAGCGTGGCTTACAACTGTACAACAAGCATTGTTAAAGCAGTCTGGCCAAACGGAAGTAGCCACTCAGACCGTTACAGCACCGGCACCAACATCAACCTACAATAAAAAGAATCCATTCCAGGCTGAGATTTTAGAAAAAATCAATTTGAACATGGATGGCTCAAATAAAGAAACGTATCATATCGAATTATCATTAGAAGGCTCAGGCTTAACGTTTGAACCGGGTGATAGTCTCGGCATTATTCCACAAAATGACCCGGCACTAGCGGCGCAATTAGTAGAAGTTTTAGGCTTTGATGCTACAGCGCAAGTAACGGTGCAAGACACGACAGTTACTGTACTTGAAGCGTTAACGAATACACTTGAAATTACGGTTGTGTCAAAACCGCTTGTACAAAAGCTAGCGGCGTTTACAAAAACGGACATTACACCGATTTTAGAAGGTGATTTCCATGCATATAGTTACGGCCGTGACCTAATCGATTTTGTGACAGAGTATGGTCCATTTGACTGGACACCACAGCAATTCGTTGAACAGCTTCGTGCAATTCCACACCGTTTATACAGTATTGCCTCTAGTTATACAGCGAATCCGGATGAAGTGCATTTAACAATCGGCAAAGTAGCGTATGAGGCAAATGGTCGTGCGCGTACGGGCGTTACAAGTGGTCAAGTTGCAGAACGCCTAGAAATTGGCGATACGGTATCAATTTTCACGAAGGAAAATCCAAACTTTAAATTGCCACAAGATGCAGATACACCGATTATTATGATTGGTGCTGGCACAGGCGTTGCACCGTTCCGTTCATTTGTTGAGGAGCGTGCAGAAACAGGTGCAGAGGGCAAATCTTGGTTATTCTTCGGCGACCAATGCTTCGTTTATGACTTCCTGTACCAAGTAGAGTGGCTAAATTATTTACAAGACGGCACATTAACGAAAATGGATGTAGCCTTCTCTCGTGACCAAGCACAAAAAATTTATGTGCAACATCGTTTATTAGAACATGCACAAGAAGTATACGAATGGCTGCAGCAAGGTGCTGTCATTTATGTTTGTGGCGACGAAAAAGCAATGGCGAAAGATGTGCATGAGGCATTACTACAAATCATTGAACAACAAGGCAATATTTCTCGCGAGGAAGCAGTAGAGACATTAGTGCAGTATCAACAACAAAAACGCTACCAACGCGACGTTTATTAAGAGGGGGCTTTACCATGACGAAGAAAGTAGAAGCACCGCAAGGCAAACCGAGTGCAAATGAAATTTTTAAAGACGAAAGTAATTTCCTACGTGGAACAATCGAGCAATCGTTTAAAGAGCCATTGTCAGGGAAAATTCCAGAGATGGATACACAGCTAATCAAATTCCATGGTAGCTATATGCAAGACAACCGTGATGAACGCTTAACACGTCAAAAGAAAAAATTAGAGCCATCGTATCAATTCATGGTGCGTGTACGTACACCAGGGGGGACGGCAACACCAGAACAATGGTTAATGATGGATGAAGCGGCAAATACGATCGGGAATGGTACATTGAAAGTGACGACGCGTCAAGCATTCCAAATTCATGGCATTGTAAAATGGAATGTGAAAACATTCATGCAAAAAATGGATTCCGTATTGCTTGATTCACTTGCAGCATGTGGGGACGTAAACCGTAATGTTATGAATGGTGTCAATCCGCATCAATCCGCAACACACGCAGAAATCTATGATTATGCCGCACAAATCAGTGAGCATTTATTGCCCCGCACACAGGCGTATCACGAAATTTGGTTAGACGGTGAAAAAGTAGCCGGTACACCAGATATTGAACCGATTTATGGTGAGCATTACTTACCACGTAAATTCAAAATCGGTTTAGCTGTCCCACCAAGCAATGATGTCGATGTTTATTCACAAGATATTGGCTTGATTGCTATCGTAGAAGATGGCGAGCTACAAGGCTTTAACATCGCTGTCGGTGGGGGTATGGGGATGACACATGGTGAACAAGAAACGTATCCACAACTAGCACGTACGATTGGCTATGTGGCAAAAGAAAAAATCGTTGATACATGTGAAAAAATCTTAACGATTCAACGTGACTACGGGAACCGTACAAACCGTAAAAACGCACGATTCAAATATACGATTGACCGAGTAGGTATCGAATGGTTTAAAGAAGAGTTAAACCGTCGTTTAGGTTATGACGTTGAACCAACACGTGAGGCAGTATTTGAAAGCCGCGGAGATGATTATGGTTGGACGAAGGGCACAGACGGTAAATGGCATTTCACATTATTTATCGAAAATGGTCGTATTAAAGATGTCGACGGCTACCCACTGATGACAGGTATTCGTGAAATTGCCAAAGTACATACTGGGGAATTCCGTATGACTGCGAACCAAAACTTAATGATTGCGAACGTGACACCACAGAAAAAACGCGTCATTCAAAAATTAATTGAAGATTATAACTTAACAGATGGTAAGCACTACTCAGCGATTCGCCGTAATTCGATTGCATGTGTATCACTGCCGACATGTGGTCTTGCGATGGCAGAGGCAGAGCGCTATTTACCAGGTTTAATTACGAAAATTGATGCTATCATTGACGAAGCGGGTCTTCACGAAGAGGAAATCGTTATTCGTATGTCAGGTTGCCCAAATGGCTGCTCTCGTGCCGCAATGGCTGAAATTGGCTTTATCGGTAAAGGGCCAGGGCGTTATAATATGTACTTAGGTGCTTCATTTATCGGTGACCGCCTAAGTAAAATGTATTTAGAAAATATCGATGAAGAACGTATTTTAGCAGAGCTTACGACATTGCTTAATCGCTATGCGACAGAGCGTGAAGAAGGAGAGCACTTCGGTGATTTCGTTGTCCGTATTGGCGTTGTGACAGCAACAACAGACGGTACAAACTTCCATGCAAATGCACCCGCACACGCGTAATAATAAAAGAGTAGCCATCATTCTTAGTGGATGATGGCTACTCTTTTTCTATTTGTAAAAAATAAATAGGAGAAAACACATCCATTTAATTTTAAAAGAACTAAAAACATACGTGTTACAAAATATTTTTTGGGTATATAGGTTCTAAATTAAAATTTTAACGATAAGTATGACGTATTATGCCGATAAAAAAAGTAGACATAAAGTAGTGCGAAATAAATAAGAATTTACGCATACTAATTAGATAGAGATTTGCATGGATGGAGAGGTAGCACATGAAGATTGAACAAACAAACGCGGAAAATATGCCAACATATGAGCAACAAAAACAATTTTTTGATAATGTCATCAAGCAGTTAAAAGACTTATATCAATTAATTAAAGAAACATCCTATGTAAAGCGTAGTGCACAAATTTTAAGTATTATTATCGATGATATAAAGCAACCAAAAAAAGTGTTAGTACTAAGCAGTGATAGTGAACGGCAAGCAACATTCATTAATAATCAGCTGCAGCGTCCGTTAATGCCACTATTACTTGAGAAGGGCGCTGTTGTTAGTGTCTCAATTATTCGCGCTGGCTTAGAGGAGCGTTTAGATGCCCATTTTTTAGATGGACAAGTAGCATCATTTGATTTGAGACATTTAGCGCTCTTTACATCGATGGCAAGTGAAGGTGCTCATTTACTTCAGGAAGCACTTGATTATGTTGATGTCTTTTTAAATGAACCTTTATTAGAGCACGTATCGCTCATTGATGTGCCAGCGATGTCAAAAGAGCATGCGCTATTTATTCCGCCAAGTGTATTACGCCGCGCGGATGATATTTACTGGTTACTAGAAGAGATAGATATGACACCGTCTGAAAAGCGTTTATTAAAGCGCCTTTCAAAAATGGGCTTTCAACCACTAGCGATTAGTAAAGAACCTTTAACAATTGAAGAAAGTCCTTTTAGAGCTGTTATTGCCGAATCTGACACAGCGAAAATTCAAGAAACATTACTAGAAAATGAACAATACAATAAAATACGTATTGTAAAATTAGCCGATCGCCTATTACAATGGCTAGAACGCTTTTATACGGAAATTTCAAATCTATTACAACGAGATCCATATTTAGAAGCACGTCAGCAATTAGAGCATGAGATTACGCAATTAGAACAAGTCCCTTCCCATGATAGTGAGGAATTTGATGCATTAAAACAACGTGCAGGTCGAGTTGTGACACAATATATGAACGCACAAACTTTATACCAAGTCGTGCAGTTTATTAAGCATCAATCATTTATTAAGGAACATATTTTATTAGAATTTGTCACGGTGAGTAATGACTATTTAGAAGCGGTTCATTATTATCGCCGTGTGCAGCAACAATATAATGAAGTAAAGGTAGAATTAGAGACGCTAGAGCGCAAATCGCGCAGTAAATTAATGCTGAATTTATTTACAAAAGAGCATAATGAGCGCTTACAACGTATTCGTGCTGAATTACCGGTGATTCGTGCGCAAATGCTTGATGCTTATAAGCGTACAAAACGTTATGAGGAGGCCGTTATTGAGGCATTGCCACTGATAGCGCAACGTCTTCAAGAAGTCGTAAATGCCGAGCTAGCAAGCTTAAGTGAGCGGGTAGAAGCGATTAACTATGCTGTTCCGAGTGGCCCGACAAAGCGTTTTAAAGCGATTCATCGTCTAAAGCGCTTTGATGGATTATGTGAGGCACAGGCCCTTTTAAATCAATTCTTACCCACAATTGTGCCGATGACAAAGCAGCATTTAGATGCGAAGCAACAATTGCGTTTACAAGCAAGTATCGCAAATATCGCATCATTACCATTAGATTATGTAAAGGTCATTGACGAAGCGTTGCAATTACCAGAAATTGTAGCGACCGATTATACATTATCACAAACAGTAGTTGATGCATTACCACTGACAATCGAGTCACTGCAATTGACCGTAGAAAAGCCTGTTATTTAAAAAACGGTATAAATAACTAAAAAATGAATACGTATGATGTGGTTATTAATAGTTACTTTTATAAAAAAATCATAAAATGATTAAAAAATATCATGTAAAAGTAAATAATATAAAATAAGTATGTTTTTATAACTATTAAAAAAACCTTAAAATTAAGTTGTTTATCTCATGAGCCCGTATTTTTTGTCTTGTATACTTGAGAGGATGATAAAGTAAAGGGTGAACTTGATGAACAAACAAAAATCAATACATCACCAAGAGTCAACAATGTTGACGAGCGATGAGCAAATAAAGCGCGCTGCTACATCATTACATTCAGTATGGCTTCAGTTAATACTGTCATTTGGATTAATATTCTATGCTGCGATTTGCCCTTTACTCTTTGCTTTTTTTATGTCGGGAAATACGTATGGACACAAAATAATGCAGGCAATGCATTATGCATGGACGACACGATGGACGAGTATTCTTTTAGGTTTATTTATTGTGGCGGGTGTATATTTATTTGCAGATGCTCTTCGAGTTCTTTATAAAAATTCAATTCGCACGAGACAATCACGTGAAAAACAAGAACTACCTAAAGAGCCAAAGCCTACTAAGAAAGATGCTTCAGTACCGTTGATG
This sequence comes from Candidatus Kurthia intestinigallinarum, assembly GCF_003991225.1. Classification (GTDB taxonomy): domain Bacteria; phylum Bacillota; class Bacilli; order Bacillales_A; family Planococcaceae; genus Kurthia; species Kurthia populi. The sequence continues at coordinate 209,500 of NZ_JTFC01000026.1, read as the reverse complement.
ATTATGCGTGCATCGCTAGAAAACTGTACACATGAACAGGCACTTGAAGCGTTGATTTTTTATTTAGAGCAAATTGGCTTTAATGATATCGAAAAACCACCTTCAGAAGATTATGGTGTGCATCTAATTGCGAATTCAAATGAAGGACGTTTTGCTTTTATGCTTGGTGGCGTAACACAAATATTGACGATGACAGAAATTGAAAATTTTGCAACAGGTCGCGCTTATTTTGAATGTCGTGATGCGCTATGTATTGCTACGTCAAATGCTACAAAGGACACGAAACGCCGTGCAAACGAATTATTTGTACCTTATATTGATGCAGCCCATTATAGTGAAGAATTAAGTAAGTATTTTACAAGTATTCGTTCTAAAGATGCGTTTGTATAAGAAAAAGCAGGAACGTACATTCCTGCTTTTTCTTATGGTTGTTTATGCTGCTTTTGCTGTAATAATAAGGTTAAATCAAGTATTAATAATACGAAAAATGCCACAGCACGTGCAAGTGGATAAGGTCCTTCTGCGATAAAATAAGATACGATTGCGAAAACTAATAATAGATACAATACATTATGTGAAAATGCAGCTGGTTTTTTCCATTTATAATAAAATAGCGCAATATAAGCAATCATCGCAATAATATTCACATACCAAAAAATATTCATCTGTGGAGCCTCCAATCATTTATTAACGGACGAAGCGATTTTTTTCTATCCTCTTTAGTGTAAATCAATGATAACTTATGCGTCAAAAAATAACAGTGTACATATTGTTATCTAGTTCATGGATTCACTAGAAGAGTGTAAAAATAGAATGATTGCCAAAAAAAACTAAAATTATGAACACATCTTGACATTTTATAAAAAAAGCCATTTTTTTTCAAAAAAAACAACATTCCTTGTTCGTAAAATAGAAAAAATGTGCTAAAATAGTGAACTTGTAAGAAGTATTTTGTTATACTACACATTCATTATTTAATGGGTTCTAGTAACACAGTGGACGCCATTAAATCCCCATAGATAACTATCTACTAAATAATTCATTTCTCAACTTAACGTATAGCTAAAAAAACATATACTTTTACGACATACTCTTGTAGGTCGTTGTTTTTATATGCACGTTTTTGTGAATTGAGCTTGGGGTTGTAGGCATATGCCTAATTTTAAAGGAGGATATTCGTACAATGAATCATTGGCCAGAAGGTGTTGCGCGCCCTGCAATTCGTGCGTTACATACGGCAGAACTGTATAAATTGGAAGATTTACAGTCCATTTCAGCAACAAAACTACAACGTTTACATGGTATTGGACCAAAAGCATTTACAACGTTGAAAAAAGCGATGGATGAGCAAGGCTATCGTTTTTTAGAGGAAGCATAACATCGATTTCGCTCCTTGAAGGGGCATTACATAGACAAGAATGGTCGTCACGTCCATTCATTTATGAAACGACGAATAAAACACCGGCACCGTCTGAATAGACAATACCGGTGTTTTATTATGCTTGTTCGTAAAGACCAATTTGTTTTAATGCAGATAAAATTTTTAGTGCTTCTCCGTTACTAGAGATCGGTTCCTCATTTGCATGATCCTGTTGTTTTAAAATATTAATTTCTTGGTTTAAACTTTCCATTTTATAATCAAGTTGTGCTGCTGCAATAGCTGCTTCCTTCAATTCATCTGTTAAGCGCTTAGGGATTTGCTTATTGTATTTATAATAGATTTTATGCTCAAGTGATGCCCAAAAATCCATTGCAATGGTACGGATTTGGAGTTCTACACAGACATGTTCCTCACGATCAGATAAGAAGACCGGTACTTTTAAAATCATGTGTAAACTTTGGTAACCATTTTCTTTTGGATGTGCAATATAGTCTTTTACTTCAACAATTTCTAAGTCACTTTGACGCTCAAACATTTCTTTTAAGCGATAAATATCTGATACGAATGAGCAAATAATACGTATGCCAGCAATATCGGTTAGACTCTCTTTAATAGCATCTAGTGTATAAGGAAGATTGCGTTTTGCAACCTTTTTCAAAATACTTTCGGGTGATTTTAAGCGCGTATTCACATGTTCGATTGGATTGTATTCATGCATTAACTGAAATTCCTCTTTTAAAATGCGAACTTTCGTATCCATTTCATCAAGCGCAAATTTATACGCCATCATAAAACGTGTCATTTCTACACGAAATTGACGCATTTGTTCACGTTGTTCTGTTTGAATGCGAACCATTGTAATAGCCTCCTTGCACGTTCTACTAATAGTATACAAAATTTCTCAGCAATTGACACATAATAGACTTAATATTGTTCTATGCTTATCTTATTAAGGCAGAGAGGTTGAACAATGAAAAAGAAAATTATAGTATGGATGTTTGCCATGATGATGTTTCTACTTGCACTCGGTGTCATAACAGTGGAACAATACATTGAAACGGAGCATATCGTCGGTATTTCAAAATATGGGTTTGTAACAGAAATTGATTGAAACCTTTAAGTACTTCATTCGTATAGTTATGTATAGCGAATAAAAAGGAGTGAACGCAATGTTTTTATTACCAACGATTGTCGGTTTTTTATATGAATTCTTTTTTGCCATCCCTGTTTTGAGTGATATCGTGACGTGGGGAACGGGCTTTGCAACGATTACAACAGCATTTATTATTCACTGTGTCATTTTAGCCTTCCGTTTTGCAACAGGTGATTCAAAGGTTGTACCGATTTTAGCGATTATTGCCACATTATTTACATGGATTCCGATTGTTAGCTGGTTTGTACATGGCTTTATTGCACTGGCTTATTTTATCGATCTATTTACAGGTCGTCGTAGCCATCGTGCTTCATAAATCATTCGAGGAGTTGCGTTATGACGCGATTCCTTTTTATTTTGTATAGAGCATTGTAGAACATTTTACTTTTCCATATAATGAGAGTAATAAGGATGATTAGGGGGAATTGTATGTCGGAAATTAAAATGAGCTTCGATTCAAAAGTAACATTCATTAAATTACCAGATGAGAAGTTAACGAAGCGCTTAGAAGTGAAAAGTAAAGTGAAAAATATCGCCAAAGATACGACAAATAAAATGAAAGTATTTTTTAATCATCCACTCGTTAAAGTATCAAGCAATGGGACCTTTTCCAATATCTATTTAGATACCGCCTTTTATGAAAGCCAGGGTGTTTATGAAGTAGAAATTTATTGTAAACATTGCGGAGCATCAGTAAAACGTTCATTTGCTGAAATGGAGCGCAAGCTAAATGCATTAAATAATGGAGCACCAGTAGAGGAAGCGTCTATTTTACATGTGACCTACCCTTACCACTGCGTCTGTGAGCTTGAAACGCGCACACCAAGCTTTTACCAGTTTAACTACCGATAACAAATTAAAAAGAGGCTGGGACATATGTATAAAAACAACCGTTCATATGAGCATAAGAAAAACCGGAATCGCGCTGTAGCGCGGTTCCGGTTTTTCGTTGCGAACGCTCAAAAAGGAAAATGACGTGTTTTGTCCCAGCCTCTTTTTTTAGCGTTTAGTTTAATTTGTTTTCTTCTTTCCAATCAAGGAAATCATCATATGATAATTGTTTATCTAAGATTGAACCGTCTTCACGGATTTCAATTACACGATTCGCAATTGTTTGGATGAACTGATGGTCATGAGATGTAAAGATCATCGCACCTTTAAAGTTGATTAATCCTTCGTTTAATGCTTGGATTGATTCAAGATCAAGGTGGTTAGTAGGTTCATCTAATAGTAATACGTTTGCATGAGAAAGCATCATGCGAGAAAGCATGCAACGTACTTTTTCGCCACCTGAAAGAACAGAAGGATTTTTCTTCACTTCGTCACCACTAAATAGCATACGGCCTAAGAAACCACGTAAGAATGTTTCTGTTTCGTCTTCTGGTGAGAATTGACGTAACCATTCCACTAGTGTTTTTTCAGAACCTTGGAAGAATTCTTCATTATCAAGAGGGAAGTAGTTTTGAGAAGTTGTTACACCCCATTTGAATGTACCTTCGTAATCTTCGTCCTCACCAGCAATAATTTTTAAGAATGCTGTTTTCGCGATTGGATTACCAAGAAGGATGACTTTGTCTTCAGGGTTGATTGATAAGCGGACATCTTTAAATTGTTGCTCGCCTTCAATCGTTTTACCTAAACCTTCTACAGTTAATACGTCATTCCCAATTTCGCGTTCCATTGTGAAGTTAATGAATGGATATTTGCGGCTTGATGGACGAATATCATCTAATTCGATTTTGTCTAACATTTTTTTACGAGATGTTGCTTGTTTAGATTTAGAAGCATTAGCAGAGAAACGTGCAACGAATGCTTGTAACTCTTTAATTTTTTCTTCTTTTTTCTTGTTTTGATCGTTTAACATTTTTTGTGCTAATTGACTTGATTCATACCAGAAATCGTAGTTACCAACGTAAATTTGGATTTTTGAGTAATCAAGGTCAGCGATATGTGTACAAACTTTATTTAAGAAGTGACGGTCATGGGATACGACGATGACTGTGTTTTCAAAGTTAATTAAAAATTCTTCTAACCATTGGATCGCTTTTAAGTCCAAGTGGTTGGTAGGTTCATCTAGTAATAGTACATCGGGTTTGCCGAATAGTGCTTGAGCTAATAACACTTTAACTTTTTCAGAACCAGTCAGTTCAGCCATTTTCATATAGTGCATTGAATCTGAGATACCAAGACCTTGTAATAGGATAGCGGCATCTGATTCCGCTTCCCAACCGTTCATGTCAGCGAATTCGCCTTCAAGTTCAGCTGCGCGGATACCATCTTCATCTGTGAATGGATCTTTCATGTAGATAGCATTTTTCTCTTGCATAACTTCATATAATCGTTTGTGACCCATCATCACTGTTTCTAAAACGGTAAACTCTTCGTATTCAAAGTGATTTTGTTTTAAAACAGTAAGACGTTCACCTGGATTCATACTAACGTTACCTTCTTGCGCTTCGATTTCGCCAGAAAGAATTTTTAAGAATGTTGATTTACCTGCGCCATTTGCGCCGATTAAACCGTAACAGTTACCTGGTGTAAATTTGATATTAACATCTTCGAATAGCTTACGATCGCCATAGCGAAGACCTACATTACTTACTTGAATCATGTAGTTATGTTCCTCCCTTTTTCACAATGATTCCATTATAACATGCACAATGTTTTCAAGATAGCGTTTCGCTTGAAATAGTAGGGATAGTGCATGAAAAAAGAAGCTGTCGATTTCGACAGCTTCTCATTTAATAAAAAGAAATTATTTTGCTACTTCTTTTTTCATTGTTTTGTTTTCAGCTAGGTTTACGTGCCAAGATAAAGCTTCCTCTAAGATGTGAGGCGTTTGTACGTTACCTAATTTTTCAACTGCACGGTTGTAGTAATCCCATAATTGTTCTTTGAAATCTGGGTGTGCACAGTTTTCGATGATTAATGGAACGCGTTCTTTTGGAGCTAGGCCACGTAAGTCTGCGATACCTTGTTCTGTAACGATAACATCAACGTCATGTTCAGTGTGGTCAACGTGAGAAACCATTGGCACGATTGAAGAAACGTCGCCGCCTTTAGCGTATGATTTTGTTACGAAGATACCAAGACGAGCGTTACGTGCGAAGTCACCAGAACCGCCGATACCGTTCATCATTTTTGTACCTGATACGTGAGTAGAGTTTACGTTGCCGTAGATATCTAACTCAAGTGCAGTGTTGATCGAGATTAAGCCCAAACGACGGATAAGTTCTGGGTGGTTTGAGATTTCTTGTGGACGAAGTAAAATCTTGTCAGCGTATGCTTCTAAGTTACCGTACACTTTTTGTTGTAGCTCTTCAGTTAATGTGATAGAAGTTGCCGCTGCGAAGCGTACTTTACCAGCATCGATTAAGTTGAATACAGCATCTTGAAGTACTTCTGAAGATACGACTAAGTTTTCGAAATCTGAGTTTGCAAAGCCATCAAGTACAGCGTTTGCTACAGAACCTACGCCTGATTGTAGAGGCATTAATTCTTTTGTTAAACGACCAGCATCAATTTCAGATTGGAAGAACTCTAATAATTGGTCCGCCATTTTTTGTGTTTCTTCGTCTGGAGGAACGATTAATGAAGGTGCATCTGGCTCTTCAGAAATAACGATTGCTTGGATTTTTGCAGGATCAATTTTGATACCTTTTGTACCAATACGTTGGTCAGCGTTTGTGATTGGGAATGGTTCACGTTTACCTTGTTCACCTGGAACATAAATATCGTGGATACCGATTAATGTTTCTGGGTGTGTAATGTTTAATTCTACGATGATGTTTTCAGCGTAATCAGCGAAGATTGGTGAGTTACCAACTGAAGTTGTTGGGATTAAGTAACCATCTTCAGTGATTGCTACAGCTTCAATGATTGCGTGTTTAATTGGACCGATAACACCTTGACGAACTAACTCAGCGTTGTGAGAAAGGTGGGCATCGACATAAGTGATTTCACCAGTGTTGATTAAGTTACGCATTACACGGTCACCTTGGAAAGGACCACGTTTGTTAATAACACCAGCAGCAGCTAAGTGATTATCAACTTCTGGACCTAATGAAGCACCAGTGTATACATCAATTTTAATTTGTTCGTTTTTAGCGCGTTCTACTAATGCCATAGGAACGACTTTCGCGTCACCAGCACGTGTGAAGCCTGACATACCTACAACAGTACCGTCTACGATAAGTGCAGCAGCTTCACTAGCAGTCATTACTTTTTCTTCTAATCCTTTAATGCCTAAGCGTTTTGCGATTTGTTCTTTCACAATAACTCCCCCTAAAAAAGATATTTAATGACACGGTCATTAATTACTGTGGACCTCTTTATGTATAAAGATATGGATGCCACGATGGATGACTTAAATATGCTAATTCATCCGATGAATTCACGTATTGATGTAATTAAATCCTAATTCAATTACCTACGTACATTTTTACACAAAATAGACACATTCCGCTAGCCCTAACATATAATTTTTTTATTTTCTGACAAAAGTAAACGGTTTCATTTTACCTAAAAATAAGAGAAAACCGCATTGCAGCGCGGTTTTCTCTTAAAATCAAATTTTGTCCAAAATGTGAATGAAAATAATGGGATAGTGCCGTTTTTTGTAAAATTACTATTTTTTAATAGCTTTCGGTGCATTTTGGATGGCAACGATAAAGTCCATACCAAGTGCTGATAGGTCACAGCCTGATGCATTAGGGTGTCCGCCACCATTATAGTGCTTCGCTACTTCTGATAAATTGACTGCTTTGCCAATTGAACGAAGGGATACACGATTTTTAACAAGACTAACAATAAAGACGCAATCAATTTCTTCAGCGAATTTTTCCGCTAAATGATTGCCAAGTTCGCTAATATACGAATCGGTTTCAACAACACCGATATTAAGTGGTGTGTCATGGCCTTCTAATGAATAGTCTTTTACAATAACGAGTTGTTTTTCTTTTTTCTTCAACACTTTGCGTAATTCATCTTTTGAGAACGTTAAGTACGTGTCATCGGCTTCTGTAAATAGTTGGCCAGTTAAGATGTAGTTAAAACGGTCTTTAATGAATTCATGGCGTCGACGTGCATAGAAAATCGTATTTAAGTCAGCAGCTTCTTGAATTTTTAATGCGTGCCAATCCCATGTATCGTATAGACGTACATTTTCAACGAAGCGTGCTAAACGATCAAAGAATACAGCAATTTGCTGTGGGCTATAATCGATGACTTCTGCATCTTCTTCTTGAGACTGAGGATTGACCACATAGCCAGCCTCATCTAAGTATTTGAAAATTAATGTAGTAGCAGACATTTTAATGTCATCTAATAGAGGAATCTCAGATGCCCATGAGTAATCATTTAAATAAAGAGCAGAGGCATGATGGTCAATAAGGCAAACAAAGCGTGCATTTGGTTCTTTGTTTACTTTCGTAATCGCTTCAGCGACTTCTTCACTTACACTTAAATCGGTAATGATTAATAATTCATTATCTTGAAGCTCCTCTAAACGAGCAAGGACTGCTTCATCGACTTTACGTGTTTCAACAAAATCAGCTTCGTGCATAATGCCATAAGCTTGCAAGACGATTGAGGGTCCAACGCCATCTAAATCTGTATGCGAGATTAAGTGAACTTTATCATAGTGACCAATTTTTTTTGGTAAATTTTTTAATTTCAACGTGTTCACGCCTTTCTTTAAACATAGTGCTCATTATACCACAGCGCGTACAATTGAGGCGTCGTGCGCAACAAAAAAAGAGGCTGGTCGCAACCAAGCCTCTTTAACGTTTTTGCGTTATTTTACTAATTTAACAAGTGCCTTCCCATTTTCACGTAATTGGATTAGCCCCTTGTTTGGTGCGTAGTAATATTGTTGGCCGCCATTTTTAATGATAACGACGTTTTTATATGTTTTACCGTGAAGTTTTACAGTAGCTGTTGTCGAAAATACAACTGACTTTTTATGATCAAAGCCTTTAAATGAAGTGCCTTTTTTCGCTGGGTATGGGACAGCTAGCTCTAGCTTTCCTGTATCCACATTCCCAACATATAAACCTTTCGCTGTATCGTACTCTGTTACCCCTTGTGCATCTGGCTCAGAATTATAGAACCAGAAGTTAACAGATGAGTCGTTATACGCCATTGCCTTTTTAAATTGTGCAACATATTGTGTTGTGAATTCAGAGCCTTTGTTTTGTGGCATTGCATACGTATATTTTTTTGAAATATTTTTTGCGTATGATGTAGACGTGTTCGCAGCCGCTTTTTTTAGCGCGGATGTTTTCACATATCCTGTCTCAAAACCGAAACGGATTTTCGTCCAACCATTTGCCACATTTTTGTTAATAACAACTGCTTCCGTTGAACGAAGTGAGCCTACTTTTTTGGCTGTTTGCGATGGTTTAGAATATACCGAAGTCTGCGTATGTACAGTACGGAAATCCTTAATTGATGCGGTATCATACGTTGCTGCATTCACAGTGCCTGTCGCGATGGTCGTTGAAAGTAATCCTAGCGATAATGCGATAGTACCGAATGTTTTTGTCATTTTTTTCATCTTAAACGCCTCCTTGTAGGTCATGCTTGTCTTATAGTTATTCATAACCTTTTCTTGTAATAATTAAACGTTTTGGCACGATGAAAAGTTTGTATAATAGAAAATTTTTTTTGCGAAAAATCATCAAATGTATGTAGGGCGGTGGTTTGCGCGGTAAAAATTATTTTTCAGAAGATGCGAAAGACTTTTTAAGATGCAAGCTCGTTGTATAAACGCCTGCGATAACAAACAAGCCACCAGCGATTTGGGACCATAGTAGGGATTCATCTAAAAAAGCCACAGCGAAAATAGATGCAAATACCGGAATGAAGTTTAAATAAATACCAGCGCGGTTCGCTCCGTAACGAACGACACCAGTATTCCATGCTAAAAAGGCAATGATTGATGCGAAAATACCGGTGTAAAAGATCGCAAAAAAGCTTAAGCCATTCCAGACAATTGCTGCTGTGACAGTTATTTGCTCATAAATGAAAAATGGTGCGAGCATAATCGTGCCGATGACAATCGACAGAAAAAAGGTCGCTTGTCCGGGAAGGCGCGTTGCGTATTGTTTAACTAGAAGTGAATAAATACTCCACAAAATGACCGCAATAATGACGATAACGTCGCCCTTATTAAACGTGAAATGAAGCAGTGATACAAGAGAACCATGTGAAATAATTAAGCAGACGCCGATGAATGACATGGCCGTGCCGATTAACTGAAAGCGATTTAAATGCTCCTTTAAAAAGATAAAACTTAATAAATAAATGAACACCGGCGTTAACATATTCATAAGTGAAGCATTAATCGATGTCGTATAGTGAACGCCAATATAGACGAGTGTATTAAAGGCGGCGACGCCAGTAAATCCTAGTAGGAGTAAAATTGGCCAGTGCTGAATGATTTGTTTGAAATCACGCTTTAAGGGCTTCCAAACGATCGGTAAAAAGATGATAAGGGCCACACACCAGCGAAGAAATGCAAGCGTGAATGGTGGCAAGTTAGTAGCGACAGCTTTCCCGATAACAAAATTTCCACCCCATAATAAGGTGGCGGTTAGTAATAATAGTGATGGTGGAATTGCTTTCAATGAACATCCTCCTTTTAAGCTAATAAAAAGTGTACAACAGCAGCTGCTGCTATACACCAAGGAAAAAGAGTACAACCGGAATGCTAATAATACTAACAATCGTTGTCATAAATGTTGTGAATGATACAAGGTCTGGCTCTGTATCAAATTGCAATGCGAGCATTGTTGTATTTGCAGCTGCAGGCATCGCCGCTTGTAAAATAAGCACCGATTTAATTAACGGATCAAGTGGCATAAAGTATAAAATGGCAGCGGCAATTAGTGGCGACGCAACAATACGAATGACGCTTGTAACACCCATAACGGGATAGTTGACACGACGACGTGACATCGATGCTAATTGCATACCAAGGACAAGCATGACAACCGGAATCGATGCATCGGCGACGAGGCTAAGACCATCCATAATCGATTGGTGGATTGGAATATGCAGTAATTGGAGGGCTACACCTGCCACGGCACCGTATAATACCGGCATATGAAATACTTGCTTGAGTGCTTCTTTCACCGAGGCATTGTCCTTTGAACCTATTGATGCAAAGAAAATGCCGAGTGAGTTCATAAAGAGCGAATGGATGACCATAATAATGACGGCGACATGAAAGCCTTCATTCCCAAATGCAAATAATGCGACAGGTGCGCCGTAATTGCCACTATTCATAAAGACCGCTCCGAGCATCATGGCAGAAGACTCTGAACGCGACGTGCGTAAGCTCTTTGAAGCAAACCATGTCACAATAAATAATAGAAGACATAGTAAAATTGCAAAGGCAAAAATATATGCATAATCTTTTGTAATCGGCGTTTGATAAAAAGTACGAAAGGCAAGTGGTGGCGACATTAAATAAAGAGACATCGTCGAAATCGTTTTAATATCAAGCTGTAGTTTCTTTTGCCCGATATATCCAATCGCAAAGACGATCAACACCGGCAAGATAATCAGAATCAATGCCATATATTCCATCTCCTAGCGTGTTTTATAAAATTTTGACGAGGGTACTACATAAAAGAACCTTTCATACATAGATACGTCTTAATAACGAATTATTTTTGCCAATGTGCATCGATAAAGTCATCACGACCTGATTGCTTCCGGTCGTCATGATATTCTTGTGGACTCTTCTTATAGAAATCCTGATGATAATCTTCGGCCTTATAAAAGGCTTGTGCGGGGACAATTGGTGTGACAACTTGTGCAAAGCGCTTGCTGGCAATTAATGCTTGCTTGGACGCTTCAGCAGCTTGACGCTGCTTTTCATCGTGATAAAAAATCATTGCACGGTAATTGTCACCGCGGTCTTGGAACTGCCCTTCATCATCAGTAGGGTCGACTTGCTGCCAATATAATTCAAGCAATTGTTCATATGAAAACAGAGTAGGGTCATAGGTTATTTGGACAACCTCTTTATGCCCCGTAGTGCCTTTTTTAACTTGCTCATACGTAGCAGTAGCGGCTGTACCGCCCATATAACCTGAAATAACGGATTCGATGCCATCCCATTCAACGAATGGTTTGACCATACACCAAAAACAACCACCTGCAAATGTGGCTTTGTGTAAAGTTGACTGTGTCATTATAAAATCTCCTTCGTGGGGGAATGATTGATAACGCTTGATTCTACTACAAATCACTACTAATATGTAGAAGGGCGTTTATACGTTTTCATTGTAAACATACTTGCTTTCGTTAGTAAAGATAATTCTTAGTGTTTATATAAGGAATAAAGGAGGCTTCTCGATGACAGAACAGCGTAGACAGCAGGCAAAAAGAAAAAAACGTAAATTGCGTAAAGGACGTGTCTTTGGCGTATTTTTCCTCGCTATTTTGCTTGCACTAGGGGGATATTTTTATTTCCAATACAAGGCGGGGCATAATCTCGCGTCAAAAGAAAATAAACAAGAAATTGAATTTAAAGGAGATCCTTCGATTAATAATGTTGAAAATATTTTATTAATTGGGATCGATACGCGTGGTGAAGAACAATCACGTTCCGACACGATGATGCTCATTTCTTGGAACCAGGAAACAAATGATGTACGCATGGTATCGTTTATGCGCGACATTTATAGTCATTTCCCAGGATACGAAACAGGCTATAAATTAAATACGGCGTATTATTTAGGTGGCGTTTCTTTACTGCAGCAAACATTAAATAATATGTTTGGCGTAACAGTTAATCACTATGCAATTATTGATTTTAAAAATTTTGAGCAATTAGTGGATGTTGCAGCACCAAATGGGGTAGAAGTAAATGTACCGCATGACATGTCGAAAAATATTGGCGTAAGCCTTAAAAAAGGCACACAGCGCTTGAACGGGAAAGAATTACTGGGCTTTGCACGTTTCCGTTATGATGCAGAGGGTGATTTTGGTCGTGTAGAACGCCAGCAACAAGCGATTGAGGCATTGAAAGACGAAGTATTATCTGCTTCAAATGTAAAAAACTATCCAAAACTAATTGGTGCGCTTGAAGGCTATATTCAAACGGATCTAACGACAAGCCAACAAGTAGGGTTAATGTTTAATGCCGTAAAAGGCGGCGGTGTGAACATCGACCGTATGACGATTCCACTAAAAGGGACGTATCAATATGGACGTTATCCGCAAGCAGGCTCTGTGCTAGATATTAATGTGGATGCGAATAAAGAGTATATGTCACGCTTCTTCAATGGTGAAAGCTCAGAAACGTTAAAGAAAGAAGCGGAAAGCAGTACAACGAGCACACCAACACAATAAATAATGTCACAGGGGGGAGTTAGATGGAACAAAAAGACCCACATGAACCACAACGAAAAGATTTCTTCGCAACGCGTTTCATTCAATTTCTAGGGGGACGAAACTTATTATATGGCATGCTTGTAGTACTCTTAGCAGGAATTGTTATTGCGGTATATGATCAAATTGAATTTGTTTTTAAGCCATTAGCGATTCTGTTCCAAACAGTTATTGTACCAATTATTTTATCTGGTATTTTATTCTATTTACTACGACCAATTTTACGGTTAATGATTAAATGGGGAACGCCTAAAGTCGTTGGGATTTTCATTATCTATCTAGCTGTTATTGGACTTATTACAATTGCAATTACACTCGTATTCCCATTTGTAAAAGAACAATTTTTAGATTTAGTACGAGAATTTCCGGCATATATTATGCAGCTCTTTGAGAATATCCAAAACTTTATGAAGAGTTCATTTGTAACGTCAACGATGGACCGCTTTGGCTTAGATGTGACAAGTGTCGTTGATAAAACAATGAATGAATTTACACAAAAAATTACCGAGTGGTCAAGTGATATTGGCTCGACACTTGCGACAGGGGTTGGCGGTTTTGTTTCAACATTGACAAGCCTTGTTGTAGCGATTGTCACGACACCATTCATTTTATTCTATCTATTAAAAGATGGTGAAAAACTACCAAAATTCTTTGTGAAAATTTTACCGAAAACAGTTCGTCCTGAAACAGCATTATTACTAAAACGTGCAGATACACAAATTTCTGGCTATATTCAAGGCCAGATTATCGTAGCCATGTGCATTGGGATTTTAATGACAATCGGCTTTTTAATTATCGGCATGGATTATGCGGTTGTTCTCGGAATCTTGGCGATGGTCACAAGTGTTGTACCATATTTAGGACCAATGATTGCCATTACACCAGCGATTATTATTGCGATTGTTACGTCACCATTTATGCTAATTAAGTTAGGGATTGTATGGACAGTCGTGCAATTGCTTGAAGGGAAATTTATTTCACCTCAGGTCATGGGGAAATCGTTACACATTCATCCGATTACGATTATTTTTGTTTTACTCGTGAGTGGTAAATTATTTGGTGTAGCAGGGGTTGTACTAGGGATTCCAGGATATGCGGTTCTTAAAGTATTCGTATCGCATATTATTTACTTGTACAAACGCCGTTACAATAAATATCAACCAGATCCATCAAAGCATTATGAATTAGATGAAGAAATGGAAAAATTACGCGACAATTATTGAAAAAAGGTGTTAGGGTAAGTAATAGCCCTAACACTTTTTGTTTGTTTGCGGTAAAATAAGGGAACAGAACGTCTAGCTACAGACAAAACACAGGAGTGAAATAGCAATGTATACGACGAAAATTGTGAAAGACGAGATGGAGATTACGACCATCGTTGACCAGGCAGAGGTCGCATTTGGTGAAAATCTAAGTGGTACGGTTTATATCGAAGGCTGCGAGGATGAAGCAAAAATTGATTTTATTCAATTAGAGGTTGTTCGCAAAGACCGTATAACGGGAGATGAAAAAACGTTATTAAAACATGATATTCAAATGGTTGGGAATGTCAAATCGAAACAAGCTGAAATGATCGTGTTTGAAATCGTACCAGATGACCGCTGGATGGAGGAACCAACGACAAGTGAGCTTATCTTGCGTACTTCATTGCAATTATTTGGCGAAGAGATTATGCGTGCAGAAGATAATTTTGTGTATAATAATCAATAAAAAATGCATATAATAAACTAAATATACAAAAACAGCTTATTTTTATACAAAAAATAAGCTGTTTTTTATTATGCGAAAAATTTTTTTGCGCTATAAAAAAATTTTTTGCGTCGTAAAAAAGCTATTCTGGCGCGATTTTCTAAGTTATTATGTATTGAATTTTCTAAAAATAAATAATAATGCAGTTGACATTATATTTATTCATTTGTATACTTTTCACATCAAAAACGAGAGGTGATTGGATGAAAGTCGGAATTATTGGAGCAACGGGATATGGTGGTTTAGAGTTGATTCGCTTATTGCATAATCATTCAAAAGTAGAGTCGATTACGCTCTTTACATCATCAGATGAAGGCGCATTATTCTCAGCTAAATACCCTCATTTGAAAGGCTTATACGATTTTCCACTAGAAGCCATTACAAAAGAGGCGATTGCAAAACTAGATGTTGTCTTCACAAGCACTCCATCCGGCGTCTCTGGTCAGCTATTGCCGGATGTGGCGAATGCGCACACAACATTTATTGATTTGTCTGGTGATCTTCGTTTGAAAGACATTGCAGATTACGAAACATGGTATCACAAAAAGCCCGCACCACAAGCATTTGTCGATAAGGCGATGTATGGCTTAGCAGAATGGCAAGATACAACTGGCGCGAAAGTTATCGCCAATCCAGGATGCTATCCAACAGCGGTATTATTATCATTACTTCCATTATTAAAAGAAAACTTAATCGATGGCTCACAACTGATTATTGATGCAAAAAGTGGTATTTCAGGGTCTGGTAATAAACCTTCCCAAGGCACACATTTTACAGAAAATACAGAAGCGACATCGATTTATAAAGTAAATAAACATCAGCATATCCCAGAAATTGAGCAGGCGATTGCGATGTATGCAGGAGAAAGTTATCCAATTACATTTTCGACACATTTAGTGCCGATGATTCGCGGCATTATCGCGACAAGCTATGCACCATTAAAAGACGGTGTGACAGAAACCGATTTATATGCAGCATATGACAAATATTATGCACAGAAACCATTTGTACGTGTTTTACAAGATGCTACGCGCGTCAGTACCAATCAAGTACGTGGCACGAATTTCTGTGATATTCATGTTAATGTCGATGCACGAACAAATCGGGTCACCATCGTTTCGGTAATTGATAACTTAGTAAAAGGGGCAGCCGGGCAAGCGATTCAAAATATGAATCTATTATTTGGCTATGACGAAACAGAGGGATTAACGCAAGTACCAATATTCATTTAAAGGGGAGTGTTCCATATGACAACAGTTGACGTGAAACAAGTCGTTGCAAAACATATCGTGTCACCGAAAGGCTTTACAGCTGCAGGGATGCATTGTGGCGTAAAACATAAAAAGAAAGATTTAGCGTTATTATTTAGTGAAGTACCAGCGAGTGTTGCAGGTGTATTTACTACAAATGCGATTAAAGCAGCACCTGTGGTTGTGACGAAGGAAACAATTTATGACTCACGCACATTACAAGCGGTCGTGTTAAATTCAGGCAATGCTAATGCATGCACAGGAAAGCAGGGCTTAGCGGATGCGAAACAAATGCAACAATTAGTTGCAGATAAATTCATGATTCCAGCGAATACAGTTGGCGTTTGTTCAACAGGAGTTATCGGACAGCACTTACCAATGGAGCCAATTATTAAAGGTATTCAAGAAATCGAATTAGGAGATTCTGTCGAACATGGGGTCCATTTTGCCGAAGCATTACTTACAACGGATACCGTAATGAAAAATACAGCGTATACCGTTATGATTGATAACAAAGAAGTAACCATTGCTGGTACGGCAAAAGGTTCGGGCATGATTGAGCCGAATATGGCGACAATGCTTGGTGTCATTACGACAGATGCGAAAATTGATTCGGATACATTACAAACATTATTAGCAGCTGCGACAAATGTGACATTTAATGCAATTACAGTAGATGGTGATACATCAACAAATGATACTGTTCTCGCTTTAGCAAACGGTTTAGCGGGTAATGAATCATTAACACCGGAACATGCAGACTGGGATGCATTTAAGGAAGCGTTCCGTCTTGTCAGCCAAGACCTTGCAAAAATGATTGCAAAAGATGGCGAAGGCGCAACGAAGTTAATCGAAACAACGGTTATTGGCGCAGCGACAAATGAAGAAGCGATTAAGATTGCGAAAACAGTTGTCGGTTCACCACTTGTTAAAACAGCAGTATTTGGTAATGATGCAAACTGGGGTCGTATTTTAGCAGCGGTTGGTTATTCAGGTTGTGCCATTGATCCAACGAATGTTTTTATTAAAATCGGGGACGAAGCCGTAGTAGATGGCGGTGAGCCGTTAGATTTCTCAGAAGCCTATTTACTTGAGTATTTAAAGCAACCAGAAATAAAAATTGTTGTGGACCTTCATGTTGGCGAAGGCCAGGGCAAAGCGTGGGGATGTGACTTAACGTATGACTACGTACAAATCAACGCAACCTACCGCTCATAAGAAGTTGGTCATTAAGCTTGGTGGGAGTATGCTCGCGAGCTTAACGGACACCTTTTTTGATGAAATTAAAAAATTAAAAGCTGCGGGTGCTGAAATCGTTATCGTACATGGTGGTGGTCCAGCAATTAACCAAGCACTCAAAGAACGTAAAATTAATACGTACACGCATAATGGGATTCGTGTGACGAATGAGGATGCGATTTCGATCGTTACAGGGACACTTATTGGGACGGTTAATCCTTATTTAACCGGGCGCTTAAATCGTGCAGGTATTCCTGCAGTGGGCTTAAACGGTGAGGATGGCACACTAATTGAATGTACGTATTTAGACCAAGACACATATGGCTATGTTGGTCATATTGAGTCGATTAATATTGATTTACTTGAGCAATTACAAAAAATCGATTATATCCCAGTAGTAGCATGTATCGGTGCGACAATTGATGGTACGGCATTAAATATTAATGGGGATACCGTAGCGAGTGAGATTGCGCTTGAATGGGGAGCGGATGAATTATTACTTGTTACGGATACACCAGGCGTTAAATTCCATGAAGAAACGGTAGAAGAATTAACACCGGAACAAATTGATTTATGGATTTTATCCGGCGATATTTATGGCGGAATGATTCCGAAAGTACGCGCTGCTGTAGAATGTCTTGAATCAGGCATTCCACAAGTGAATATCGTGAATGATTCATTAGAAGGTACATCTATTTTAGGAAAGAAGGTACTCGTATGACACAAGCACTTTTTAACAATTATAAACGTCGTCCCGTTCATTTAGTAAAAGGACAAGGTACAAAAGTTTGGGATGAAGCTGGCAAGGAATATTTAGATTTCGTTTCGGGGATTGCTGTACTATCACTTGGTCACTCCAATCCCATTTTAGTAGAGGCGATGAAAGAACAAAGTGACAAGCTATGGCATGTATCGAATTTATTTGATAATCCAGAGCAAGAAAAGTTAGCAGCAAGCCTTGTAGCAGATACACATTTAGCGCATGGTTTCTTCTGTAACTCAGGTACAGAAGCGAATGAAGCGGCAATTAAATTAGCACGTAAACATACAGGTAAGCATAAAATGATTACATTCCTACACTCATTCCATGGTCGTACATTTGCGGCAATGAGTGCGACAGGACAAGAAAAAGTGCATGCTGGCTTCGGTCCGATTGTCGAAAAATTCGAGTATTTACCATTTAATGATGTAGCAGCATTACAAGCAGCTGCAGATGAAGAAACAGCGGCAATTATGCTAGAAGTCGTGCAAGGCGAAGGTGGCGTCAACCCAGTCACAGCGGAATTTGCAGAAGCGATTCAAGCCATTTGTGATGACAAAGGCATTTTATTAATCGTCGATGAGGTACAAACAGGCATAGCCCGTACAGGTACGCGCTATGCATGGGAGCAAACGGCATTAAAACCAGACATCGTGTCATTAGCAAAAGGCCTTGGTGGCGGCTTCCCAATCGGTGCAATGCTTGCAACAGAAGCATTGTTTGATAGCTTTGGTCCGGGGACACATGGCACGACATTCGGTGGTAATCCAATGGCGACACATATCGCGCAAACAGTTATTGATACTGTATTTGACCAAGCATTCTTAGCAGATGTCGAAACGAAATCAATCTATGCAAAGCAACAACTTGCAAAAGCATTACCAAATTTACAAGTACGTGGCATGGGCTTACTACTGGGCATCGAATCACCACTACCGGTAGCAGAGGTGATTCAAGCGGCCGAAGAAAAAGGGCTATTATTAGTCGGTGCTGGCGAAACGACAGTGCGTCTATTACCACCGCTAACGGTGTCGAATGAAGAAATCGATGCAGCGGTTGCGATTTTAAAAGAAATTTTAGGATAGTTTCATATGAATTAATGTGCTTCGAGAACCACAATTCATTAGCATTAACCTCTTATAATAATAGTGATTTCAATTGACCGAATAGGAACAGGGACCTATTGAATTAGTTGTCTTACACGAAAAAAGATGCTTATCTATGAGATAAGCATCTTTTTTTGTTTCGTTTTGAAAAAATTCGGGGAAAAATCGGTAAAAGGAAGTGGTGAATGTGAAAAAAGGAAAATTTGCAACCTATAATGGTGCAGAATATGAAGTTACGACACAGCATAATGGCATGGTCGTGTTGAAATCACATGAGGCCGAAAGTTTACTGGACGGATTTTATCGTGTGAAACAATTTATTTCAACGGACTTTTTTATAAAAGAAGTAGCACTTGATGATATTGATCGCCTTTATACAATCGATACACATGCACGTTACAACGGAGAATTGTACGCAGTTTATTATGATGAAATTAAAAAAAGCTATCGCCTTGAAACCGACGATAGCCTAGCCGCGCATTTATATCATTTTGAATCTGTTGGACTGAATCATTATCGTAAATATGTGCAACCACATGAAATTGAACTTGTGGAGCATTATGAAACATTGCGTTAATTAGGAATTGAAAAATCCGATTGCAACGAGGTCGATTTTTAGTAATAAAATACCGAATAAAATAATAAGCATCACAACGAAGAAGAAGGGGACTTTTGCATCCTCTTCTTTTTTTTTCGTCTGAAAAGGCTTCCTCACCTTTTTCTAAAAATTCACGCTCGATTTCTTCATTGATTTTTTGAAGTTCTTCCTCTGTAGGTTCATGTTGTTTCACGATAGACACCTTCTTTGACTAATCTATAATGTAGCAAAACGTCTCAATGCTTCGCGAATTACATTTTCAGGCTGCACCAGTGCAATACGGACATAATTTGTACCTGACATGCCAAAAATAGATCCAGGAACGACAACGACACCTATTTTGGCAATGGCTTCATAGGCAAATTCAATATCATTTAGCGTTTGCTGTGGATATTTCGCATAGACGAACATCCCACCCTTTGATGGTACAACATCCCAGCCTAGTGCCGCAAGCCCTTGTGACAAAACATGGTGTCGCGCTGCAAATGTTTGGCGTAGACGCGCTGTGATTTCTTCTGCGTTATCGAGTGCGACGATAGCTGCGCGCTGAATCGGTTCAAATGTACCATAGTCTAAATTGGATTTTAATTGCTGTAAAATCGCAATAATCTCTGCGTTGCCGACGATATAGGCAATACGTGCGCCCGCTAAACTGAAACTTTTTGATAGCGAATTAATCTCAATCCCAACGTCGATGGCACCAGCTGCTTGTAGAAAAGACACTGGCGCCGTTTTATCAAAATAAAATTCAGAATAGGCCGCATCGTGTAGCACGATAATATTGTATTTTTTTGCAAAGGCAATGACGTCATCAAAAAAGCGGATAGAAGGCATCGCAGGTACTGGGTTCCCAGGTAAGTTTAAAATCAGTAATTTCGCGCGCTGTGCAACATCCTCAGGAATTGCCTGTAAATCGGGTAAAAAAGCATTGTCAGCACGTAACGGCATATAATAGGGCTCAGCTTGTGCTAAATGAATCCCAGCTTCATACGCCACATAACCAGGATCTGTCGTTAAGACAATGTCACCGGGGTTACAAAAAGCGAGCGGTAAATGTACAAGACCTTCTTGAGAGCCCATCGTCTGTAAGACCTGTGTAGATGCATCAAGCGTGACTTCCACGCGGCGTTTATAATAGCGTGCAACGGCCTCATTGAAATCCTGAATGCCACCTAGTGTATAGCCATACGAAGTCTCAGCGAGCGCATGATGTGCTAATGCCTGGCGAATTTTTTCGTCTGGTGGTAGGTCAGGGCTACCAAGACTTAAATCAATGATTTGATGACCGGTAGTAGCCGCTTCTTTTGAAGCTTTTTTTAAGTCACCAAAAATCGCTTTCGGAAATTTTGTCATCAGTGCGGAACGTTCAATTTTCATGGGTGGGCACATCCTTTGCTGTCAGTATAGTATAGAACAAGTTTAGCATAAAGAAATTAAAAGATGTCACAATTATCTAAATAGATAAAAAACAATGTGCTAGTTAGTTTTTACGTATTCAAGTAATGATATGGTAAATAGTCATTTGTTTAGAAGGAGAAAATAAAAATAAAGTATAAAACAGCATATTTAATACATAACGACAATGGATGATAATTATCTCATTGAAACATAGGTAGTTTTCGCGAAAAATGATGCGTTTTTGCAACAAAAATTGCATTTTATGCTTGTAATGAAATGTAGGATTGCTTTAAAAGTGAAGCTCTAACAGCGCTTTCGGTGATTTTAAAAGTTGGCACGAAAATTGCATAGTAAAGGGTGAGGGAAAAATATGGAGGTGTTGGAATATGGCGCAAGTAGAATTAGGCAAAACATTAAAAACACGTCACATCACGATGATTTCAATTGGTGGGATTATCGGAACAGGACTATTCGTCGGCACAGGGAAAAACATTATGTCAACAGGACCAGCTACAATCGTTTCGTACATATTGGCCTGTCTAATCATTGTCTTCATTATGCGAATGCTTGGTGAAATGGCTTCAACAAAACCAGAGAATGGCTCGTTTGCAGCGTATTCAAGTCGTTATATTGGCCGCTGGGCAGGTTATACAGTTGGTTGGTTGTACTGGGCGAGTTGGGTGTTCATTGTAGGTTTAGAAGCGGCCGTTATTGGTGGCATGCTGCATTCATGGGTACCGTCGATTCCAGTATGGGTCGGTAGTGTAGGGATTACGCTACTACTAACAGCCATTAATTTATACTCCGTTAAAACATTTGGTGAATTTGAATACTGGTTAGCATTTATTAAAGTAGGGGCTATCATCGTGTTCTTAGTAGTCGGCGCCTTAATGATTTTTGGTGTGTTACCGACGTTTGAACATAATGGCTTTGCATTTATACAAGAGGCAGGTGGTTTTGCGCCAAATGGTGTGCTACCAATCTTTACAGGGATTGTATTCGTTATTTTCTCTATTTGCGGGGCAGAGGTAGCTGCCATTGCAGCGGGTGAATCAGAGGATCCAAAGCGTAATATCGTCCGTGCTATTAATAATGTTATTTATCGTCTAGCATTGTTCTTCGTTGGTTCGGTATTAATTATGATTTGTATTATTCCGTGGAATAACACGGAACTACTAGCAGCGCCATACGCCAACATTTTAGAAATGGCCGGTCTTCCGATGGCTGCACAGCTAATGCAAATTGTTATTTTTACATCACTTATTTCCGTAATGAACTCTGCGATTTTCACAAGTTCACGTATGCTACTTGGTATGGCTGAAAAAGGTGATGCACCAGCGATTTTCATGAAGCTATCGAAGAAAAGCAGTGCACCAACATTTGCAATCATTGGCAGTACGGTTGTCGCATACTTTTGTGCCATTCTTTACTTTATTTCGCCAGATGTTATTTTCTACTTCTTAGGTAATGCAGTTGGTGCCTTAATGATTATCGTGTATATTTTTATTGCTGTCGCACATATTCGTTTCCGTAAACAGTATGAAAAAACCGAAACAGAGCCACTTGCGATTAAAATGTGGCTATTCCCGTATTTAACGTATGTCACGATTGCGATGCTTGCGGGTGTGTATCTTTGTCAGATGTTCATTTCATCTTTGCAGGCCCAGTTTTATATGAGTACGATACTCGTTATTTTCGTCGTTGGTAGCTTCTTCCTACGTGAGCGCCTGAAGAAAACAACGCTTACGACTGCAAGTGCTACACGAAATGCAGATGTAGAATAGCTTATGGAAATGGCAGGAATTCCTACTGGGGGATTCCTGTTTTTTCATGCGGACAAGTGCTTTTTTTTCCACAATGTTCATGTTAAGCTAGGCTTCGGAGGGGATTGTCGATGGAATTAAAACAAATGATTACGTATATTTTGACCGATCACCAGTTTCAGTGGATTTCTAGTAATAGTGAGCAGCCACCGCAGCAATATGCAGAGATTATTGAACAATTCCGTATAGAACAACAAACCTATTTGGATTTAGAACATTGCTTTGTACATATTATTGAACTTGAAGCGTCGTATTTATTTATTATTCACGATAAAGAGATGACGACATCGTGGCAATTTATCGAACATGTGTTGAACTCGGTTAGTGATGGATTGACAATCTGTAATTCAGATGGCATTATCGTTTTTCAAAATGAGGCCGATCGCAAGATGTTTGAGGTCGACGCGCGCTATTTACCAGTGATGGAATTTGTTGAACGCGGCATTATGAATGAGTCGGTGACCATGAAAGTGCTAAAATCGAAAAAGCGGGAAGACATCGTGCAAACATTCGCCAATGGACATGTCGTATTAGTAACGGCGCTACCGATTTTTGATGAGGCGGGCAATGTGGAATATGTTGTCGCCAATTCACGTGAAATGACTGAACTACGTGACATGGAGCGCACGATTGAACGCTTAGAGTCACAGAGTGCACAGTATAAGGAACAACTTGAAGCATTAAAGCAACAATCTTCAACGAGCTTGATTGCTGTTTCTAAAGCGATGCGCCAAGTGATTGAAAAAGCCACACGCATTGCCAACGTCGATTCGACGGTACTTATTTCGGGGGAATCAGGTGCAGGTAAGGAAGAATTAACGAAATTAATTCATCAGCTAAGTCACCGTGCACAAAAACCGATGATTACGGTCAATTGCGGTGCTATTCCAGAAAATTTATTAGAGTCGGAGCTTTTTGGCTATATGGGTGGTGCGTTTACTGGGGCGAATAAAACAGGGAAACCTGGTCTTTTTGAACTTGCCTCTGGAGGTACACTTTTCCTCGATGAAATTGGCGAGATGCCATTATCGCTACAAGTAAAGCTACTACGCGTATTACAAGAATCAGAAATCACCCGTGTAGGAGGGATTAAACCGATTCCAGTGGATGTGCGGATCATTACCGCAACGAATCGTAATTTATATGATATGGTGCAGCGCGGTGAATTTCGCGAGGATTTATTTTATCGTTTAAATATTATTCCGCTACGTATTCCACCACTGCGTGAACGTAAGGAGGATATTGTACCGCTTGCATACCGATTTTTACATTTAGTAATGGAGAAATATAGCATTGAGCGTACGATTGAGGAAGCAGCAGTCGACCGTCTTACGCAGTATTATTGGCCGGGAAATATTCGTCAGCTGAAAAATTTTATTGAACGCGTTAGTTTATTAACGCAGCAGTCGACCATTACCCTGCAATACATTCAGCGAGAATTTCAAAAGCCGGAGTATCAACAGCATAATCCAGTGCCGTTAGTCGATGATACGTTTACACAAACGCCTATTTATGATCAGAATCAGACACTAAAAAATCAAGTGGATGCCTTTGAGCGAAAAGTGATTAAAGAGGCGCTCGGACAATACCCTAGCATTCGTCAAACAGCGAAGGCATTAGGCTGTAATCAGTCGACACTTGTGCGTAAGATTCAAAAATACCAGCTCGAAAAACAAGTATCCTATGAATAATATTCTATTTTTTCAGAAAAGTTTGCAAAGTATTTGAAATTTTGCTATGATAACTGAAACTG
Organism: Candidatus Kurthia intestinigallinarum; assembly: GCF_003991225.1. Lineage (GTDB taxonomy): Bacteria > Bacillota > Bacilli > Bacillales_A > Planococcaceae > Kurthia > Kurthia populi. The sequence goes on along the minus strand of NZ_JTFC01000026.1, from coordinate 184,886 downwards.
CATAGTCTTATCAAGAGAAGCCGAGGGAAAAGGCCCGACGACGCTTCAGCAACCTCTACACTAGTAGAAAGGTGCTAACTCCTACAAGTTTTGTACTTGGAAGATAAGAAACGGATAAATTGCCCTTCTTATTTTTATTAAGAAGGGCTTTTTTTACGAATTTGAGGGGGTTCAGGAACATGCCAATTAACATTCCACAATATTTACCGGCAACAGAACGATTAAAAGAAGAGAAGATTTTCGTTATGGAGGAGGAGCGCTCAAAGAGCCAAAATATTCGTCCATTAAATATTTTAATTTTCAACTTAATGCCTGAAAAAGAAAAAACAGAATTACAGCTGTTACGTTTATTAGGAAATACACCACTACAAGTGAATGTCACGTTCTTAAATACCGCAACACATGAGTCAAAAAATGTGTCAAAATCACATTTAGAAACATTTTATTCAACATTTCATGAAATCAAAAAAGATCGGTATGATGGCATGATCATCACCGGTGCACCCATTGAATTATTTGAGTTTGATGAGGTCGATTTCTGGGAGGAGCATAAAGAAATTTTGGACTGGGCACAGGAGCATGTGACGTCAACGATGCATATTTGTTGGGGCGCACAAGCAGCACTGTATCATTATTATGGCATTGGAAAATACCCACTTGAAACGAAGTGCTCTGGTATTTTTGACCATGAAGTATATGATAGCACTGTGAAACTAATTCGTGGCTTTGACGACATTTACCCAGCACCGCACTCGCGTAATACATCGATATCAACGGAAGCGGTAAAAAATCATCCAGACATTGAATTATTATCCGAATCAGATGAAGCAGGTGCTTTTTTAATGATTTCAAAAGATGAACGTCATGTGCTCGTGACCGGGCATTTAGAATATGATGCGGATACACTAGCATTAGAGTATGAGCGCGATGTCGCACGGGGCTTAAATCCAGAACTACCAAAACATTATTTCCCTGAAGATGACCCAACGAAAAAACCGCGTAATACATGGCGTTCACATACGCATTTATTATTCTCAAACTGGTTAAATTACTATGTATACCAAGAAACGCCATATGATTGGGTAGACAAAGGAGAAAATCATTCGCTAACGTCTTCCTGTTTATAAATAGATGAAAAACTAAAAAGAGAACAGAAAAAGACACTTTCAGGGGGCAAGCTTTGGAAGTGTTTTTTGATGGACAAAAATGAAAAGCATATTTATACGAAAACAATATGACAGTTTTTCACATTTAGTGTACGATAAATAGGCAGAAAAATAAGGGAAGTGGCGACAGTGAACGAAACGAGTTTGATTTTAGAAGGAGGTACATTCCGCACCATTTATACGAGCGGTGTACTGGATGCCTTATTACGCGAAGAGATTATGATGCCCTATATTATTGGGATTTCAGCGGGGGCAATTAATTTATGCTCCTATATTTCAAAGCAGCCTGAGCGTACGATGCGCGTCTTTACGGAGTATCGACATGATAAGCGTTATGTAGGTATGCGAAACTTCTTAACAGAACGCTCATTATTTGGGTTAGACTTTGGTTGGAATGTGTTGCCAAATCAGCTTGAATTATTTGATTGGCAAACATTCCGTAGCTACGAAGGTACAGCACTTGCGGGCGTGACAAATGCTCTTACAGGTGAAGTGGAATTTATGGACGTACAGACGATGGATACTGATAGCCAGTTGCTACGCGCTACTTGTGCGATTCCGGTCATGTTTCCGGAAATTAAATTAAATGGCGTGCCGTATTATGACGGTGGATTAGCAGACCCGATTCCAGTGCAGCATGCCATTGATGAGGGATATGAGAAGCATGTTATCGTCTTAACGCGTCCAAAAGGTTATTACAAAACGATAGACCGCCAAACAAAAGCAGCAATGCAACTAATGCGTAAAAAATATCCGAAGCTAGTCGATGTCATGCTAGAACGTGTGGATCGCTACAATGAAACGGTTGCAAAATGTGAGCAGCTTGAACGTGAAGGCAAAGCATTTATTTTCCGCCCGCCATATGGCATTGAGGGCATGGAGAAGGATGTGGTGAAAATGCGAGCGAATTATCGTCTTGGGTTACATGAGGCGACACTACGTATGAATGATTTAAAGGAATTTTTAGGTTTAAACTAATAGAAAAGCTTCTTGCGTACTGGCGCGAGAAGCTTTTTTATTAGGATATGTTTTTCGGGATAAAGCCACTACCATTGCCTGTGGCGACGGTTTCATTTTCGGCATTTTTAAAAATAAGCGCCATCTCGACATGGAACGAATTATCAAGAGAGGTGACGCTCGTTATCGTAATTTTACAAGTCACTTCATCGCCCGTATAAACTGCCTTCATAAATGTATGGTCAAGTGTTTCTGAAAAGAAATTAAGGTCGCCGCCAATTTTAGTAGCAATGCTGGCAATTAATAAACTGTGTACCCGGACACGCCCACGACTATCCGGCATCGTATGCAATAAACCGAAATCGCCGGTAATATTACTAAATGCAAATACGTCACCGCGTGTAAATATTCGCTTCGCTGAAAACGTATCCCCTACCATCATCTATAAACCGCCTCCTTAGTATTCGTCATATGGAAGTATATCTTTAGATTACCCGTTTTCTAGACGGTTTATGCTTCGAGAAGAGAAGTGCTATAATAAAAGCAGTTTCAAGGAAATGAGGACGATAACATGTATAAAACGTTCGGGATATTTGCGCATGTAGATACCGGAAAAACAACTTTTTCGGAACAAATTTTATATTATGGCCAGGGTATTCAGGCACGTGGTCGTGTCGATCATCAAAATGCTTTTTTAGATTTGCACCCAATTGAACGTGAACGAGGCATTACCGTCTTTGCGGAGCAAGGGATTTTTACGTATAACAACAATACATATACGATGATTGATACACCCGGACACGTCGACTTCTCACCAGAAATGGAGCGCGCCATTCAAGTGCTCGATTATGCAGTAGTGCTCGTTGATGCCGTAGATGGTGTTGAGGGACATACGGAAACGGTGTGGCAATTACTTCGAAAACACCATATTCCGACGTTTTTCTTTATTAATAAAATGGATAGAGAAGGCGCTAATTTAGACAAGGCTATTGCAAGCATTCACGCATTGCTGACGCCAAATACGGTCGTATTAACGAATCATTTGACAAAAGAGATGGATGAGCCATTAGCAGAGGCTGTTGCGGCACTTGATGATACGTTAATGGAGCGTTATTTTGAGACCGGCTATACGCGCGATGTGTTTGAAGCGGCACTTTGCCAGATGATTCGTGACGAGCGAGTATTCCCGATCCATTACGGCTCAGCATTACAAGATGAGGGGATTTCAACGTTTTTACAGCATTTTGACCGCTTAACGGCTACAAATTATGACGCGGCTGCACCGTTTGCAGCGCGTGTCTATAAAGTCCGTCATGACGAAAAGGGTCAGCGTATTGCCTATTTGAAAATCGATGCGGGTCGTTTAAAAGCACGTGAAGCACTCGAAATCGATGGTGAAATGATGAAGGTAGGGCAAATTCGCTTATATAATGGGGAGAAATTTGAGCAACTTCAAGAAGCCATCGCTGGACAAAGCGTCGGGATTTATGGCTTAAAGAACGCCGTTATTGGTACGACATTTGGCGACGCGGTATCGTATAAGGCACCGAGCTTAGTACCGACTTTACAATCTCGTGTGGTGTTTGAAGACGGTGTTTCGCCGAAGGAAATGCTACGCTATTTCCGCTTGCTCGAGGCGGAAGACCCATCGCTTGAAATTGTGTGGCAAGAAGCGTTGCAGGAAATTCATCTGCATATTATGGGCGTCATTCAGCTTGAAGTATTGCAACAAGTGCTAGCAGAACGCTTTCAATTAATGGTGCAGTTTGAGGCACCAACGATTATTTATAAAGAAACGATTTTTACATCGACAAAGGGCTATGGTCATTTTGAGCCGTTGAAGCATTATGCAGAAGTGCATTTACGCATGGAGCCAGCGCCACGCGGACAGGGCATCACCTTTATCAATGAATGCCATGCAGATGATTTACTCGTCGGTCAGCAAAACCTGATTCAAAAGCATGTACTTGAACGTGCGCATCATGGTTTACTGACAGGCTCTGCTGTAACAGATATAATTGTGACACTTGTGACAGGGAAGGCACATATAAAGCATACAGAGGGTGGCGATTTCCGCGAGGCGACTCATCGTGCATTGCGACAAGGCCTAGAACAAGTAGAAAATGTGTTGTTAGAGCCGTATTATGCCGTTGTCATGCGTGCACATATCGACCATATGGGCCGTATGATGAGCGATTTACAGATGGCAAGTGGCACTTTTGACGCGCCGTTTACAGAAGGGGAATATGTAACGATTCATGCGCGAGTACCAGTGGCGAGCTTTTTAACGTATCCGACACATTTTGCAGCCTATACAAATGGTAAAGGGAGCATCCGTCTCGTATTTGATGGCTATGATCGCTGTCATAATACCGAAGAGGTCATTGAACGGATTGGCTATGATAAACAAGCAGACTCAAATTATACATCAAACTCTATTTTTTGCAGTCACGGAAAAGGCTATGTCGTGCCGTGGCAAGAGGCAGAAGCGTTAATGCATGCGAATACAGAATTATAAGGCTTGTGCGTGACAATTGAATTAGGCTATTTGTATAATACAAGTAACGTCTGAATTGCGAAAGGAAGAAAAAAATGAAAAAATCAGTCAAAGTAGGATTAGTACTAGGAATTGCTGCGGGTGCTACAGCGCTTGCAGTTAATCAAGCAAAGAAAAATGCTTCACCAGAGCCATTTGTGACGTTTACAGATGACACAAAATTATATGCATTAATGGATACAAATGCATCTGTTACACATATTTTACCGATTGCGACAGTCGTAACAGTGATCGCAAAAAAACATATCGATAAAAACGTTTGGTTTGAAGTTGAAACGCCATTCGGTCACGGCTTCATTTTAGACGAATCGGTTTTACCGCAAATAGCCGATGCCAAACATATTGAGCTTGATGTACCAGTGATCAATCAATACGCACCTGTTAACGCACCATTTGGCTGTGAGGGCGCGGCATTATTAATGGCACTACAATACAAACAATACACAGAAGATGATTTCAAAACACTATTAGCGAATATGCCAACAGCAGAACGCAATCCAAATGAAGGCTTTGTTGGCTCACCGTATGAAGCGTCACCAGCAGGCTATTATCAAACAATTTACCCAGCACCACTCGCAGCATATGCAAAAGAACGCTATGCACAAACAGTAGAAGATATTTCAGGTAGTGATATACAAGAGATTCAACATGAATTAGCACTTGGTAACCCCGTTATACTATATGTTACAAAAGATTTTGCTGCACCTGTTATCGGCGAATGGGACTTTGGTACACCGGGCTCAGAAGAAGCGGTAGATAATTTACACATCGTTTTACTAACAGGCTATGATTCAACAATTGGTGAATACAAAGTAGCTGATCCATCTTCAGAGCAAGGAACGTACTGGATCAATGGCTATGCACTTGAAAAAGCATATAATGCAAAAAAACAGGCCGTTGTCGTAAGATAAATAGGACATATGCGTAAAAACAACCGCTCCTAGGAGCATAAGAAAAACCGGAATCGCGCCACAGCGCGGTTCCGGTTTTTTGTTGTGAACACTGAAAAAGGAACATGACGTGTTTTGTTCCAGCTTCTTTTTACGCTTACTTGTTCTCTGGGTGATCTTTGCGGTCCCAGCATTCAACATTTTTAAGGTCCGGCATTGTATCCGCATAAAATACCGGGTCTTTGCCTTTTTTACGCTGTGCGCGATAATCTTTTAGTAAGCGGAATGCCGTTTTATTAAGCATGAAAATCGCTACTAAGTTAATTAATGCCATGATGGCCATAAAGAAATCAGCTAAGTTCCATACGAGTGATACTTTTGCCATGGCACCGAACATTACAAATCCTAATACAAGAAGACGATAAAATAACATCATTTTTTTGGATTTTTTAATGAAATCTAAGTTCGTTTCACCGTAGTAATAGTTGCCGATAACGGAACTAAAGGCAAACATAAAGATTGCCACCGTTAAGAAAATACCGGCCCAGTCGCCAAGTTGTACAACAAGCGATTCCTGTGTAATGTCAACACGTGAATTTTGGCCATCAACATTTTGGTAAACACCACTTAATAAAACGATTGCGGCAGTCGCGGTACAAACGAGCATCGTATCTACGAAAACGCCTAATGTTTGAATAAGTCCTTGTTTAACGGGGTGAGAAACATTGGCTGTTGCCGCGGCATTTGGCGCAGAACCAAGACCTGCTTCATTTGAGAATAACCCGCGTTTAAAGCCTTGCATAATGGCTGCACCGACGGCACCACCAGCACCGGCTTCAAAGGTAAATGCTTTCTCAAAGATTAACGCAAAAACGCTAGGAAGTGATGTGAAGTTTAAAATAATAATAACAATCGCAATGCCGATATAAGCAATCGCCATCACGGGTACAAGCCATTGTGTGACTTGAACGATGCGTTGTACGCCACCGAAAATAATCATCGCTGTTAAAATAACAACGACAATCCCAACCCAGACTTTGTCAAAGCCAAAACTGTTACCCATTGAAGCGGCGATAGTATTCGTTTGAACAGCATTAAATACAAAGCCATAGCAAAGCGTAATGGCAATCGCAAAGGCAATCCCCATCCAGCGCTTGTTGAGGCCACGTTCCATATAGTACGCAGGGCCCCCACGGAAGTCATTGCCATCGCGAATTTTATAAAGCTGTGCGAGTGTACTTTCGACGAATGAAGAAGCAGCGGCAATTAATGCCATTACCCACATCCAAAACACAGCCCCCGGTCCACCTAATGCAATCGCGGTTGCGACACCGGCAATATTACCAGTACCAATACGTGATGCGGCGGAAATCGTAAAGGCTTGGAAGGAAGAAACCCCTTTTTTGCCTTTACCATCAATTGTAGCTTTGTCCGTTAACACACGGAACATTTCAGGGAATAATGTGAACTGCATCCCGCGTCCACGAACGGTGAAGAAAATACCAACGATTAAAATAATCGCAATAATGACGTAAGAATAAAGATAATCGTTGACTGTAAGAATAAAATTGTCTAACCAATCCACTTTTTAATCAGTCCTTTCCATAGGACAGTATACCCCTAAACGAATTTAAAAAACGTTGATTATTTATTTGCAATAGTAAAATAATTTTTCACTATAAAAAAAGACCGTTGATAACGGCCTCTTACGAATGCTTTTTTAATTGTTCAAGCGCTTTATCAACAGCGCTTGAATCGGTTGCTTGTAAGCCTTGTAGGCGCCTTTGCTGAAATTCATTAAACAGCTCGGGGTCGTCCTTTAATGCTGCTTCGTAAATCGTTACTGTGGCATCTTTTTGTTCGTGCAATAATTGTTGCACTTTTTCTAGTTCACTTGTGACCGTTTCTTTTGTTAGCGGCGGCGCAAAGCCTTTCATACTATGTTTCATTAAAATACTCTCCTTTTGATATAGCTATTGGTACTTGTTATATACTAGAACGAAGATGATTGTCAATTTTAAAGGGGGATTTTTCATGTATGCATTAACAACAGCACAAATGCAGGCGCTTGAGCGCTATACGATTGAGACGATTGGTATCGATGGCGGCACATTAATGGAAATTGCCGGCAATGCCGTCGTGATGGCCCTGCGCGAGCATGAGTTACTTACGCATGAGCGCATTGCGATCGTGTGCGGTACCGGTAATAACGGCGGCGACGGTTTTGTCATCGCTAGGCGTCTCATTGATTTAGGCTATGATGTCCGGATTGGACTAGCTGTCGAGGAACAGCAATTACGTGGCGATGCCAAAACACAGTATCATATTTTAAAACGCCGTGGTATTCCGGTGACATTACTAATAGAAAAAGTGCAAACAACAGCTTGGTTGGCCTCTTGTGCCGTGCTAATCGATTGTTTACTAGGTACGGGTGCGAGCGGAGCATTGCGTGGGCATATGACATGGTTAATTCCGCTAATAAATGCGCTCGAAAAAATGGTTGTGGCGATTGATTTACCATCAGGTTTACATGCTAATAGTGGGGAAGTTGTCGATGCGGCGATTGAAGCGGATTATACGCTGACGCTAGCACAACCGAAAATTGGTTGCTATTTACAACAAGCTTCGCATTATATAGGCGAGCTTATAGTGGTCGATATTTCAGTGCCCGAAACCCTTGTGGACACACTTCACATGACGGCACCAACAATTGTTACGCCCGCGCTCGTCAAAGCGGCGTTACCGGCACGCCCGTTAGATGGTCATAAGGGGACATTTGGTCATGGTGCAGTGATTGGTGGCTCGCAGCATTATGTTGGCGCACCGCTCTATAGTGCTAAGGCGGCGTTTCATAGTGGCATTGGGCTTATTTCGCTTATTGTACCCGAAGGATTAATGCCAAGCATGATGTTACAAGCGCCGGAAGTATTATTAAAGAGCGCGGCGTCAGAAGATGGGTATATGACAAAAGAAGGCGTTGCGCTACATGATTTTACAAAAATACGCGCGGTAGCGTTTGGACCAGGGTTAGGGCGTGCAGCGCAGCTTCAAGAAGTTGCAGCATGGCTGTTGGCGCTTGAAGGACCGGAGACGATTATCGTTGATGCGGACGGTCTCTATATGATGAAACCGTTGTTACAACATGTTCGTGCGACGGGCAAATGTGTTATCTTGACGCCGCACCCAGGAGAAATGGCCATGTTATGCGATACGACCATTGCAGAGATTGAACAACATCGATTTTCGTATGCGCGCGATTTAGCACAGAAATTCGGGGTATATGTGTTATTAAAAGGGCATCGTTCGATTGTAGCGACGCCAGACGGAGCACAGTGGCTCATTCCAATTGGCAGCAGTGCTCTTGGAAAAGGAGGGAGTGGCGACGTTTTAACCGGCTTGATTTTATCATTCGTGACACAGCGCGTGCCGGCGGAGCAAGCGTTGTATACCGCGGCATATTTACAGGCAGAGACCGCGGAAAAACTTGCCGCACAGCATAGTCATTACAGCGTAACACCTGAAATGGTTGTGACACATTTAGGACAGCGAATTGCGTGTTTTGTGAAGTGAATTTGTCTAAGTTGAAACAGCAGTGTGACAGACTTTTGACGTCAGGCATTATTTTTTACCTTTAAAGTTAACGTAACCAATGATAACTAGTTTTTAGATTATAAATACCTATAAAACAGGTAGAAAAATGAATATAAAACTTTCCAAAAGTTTCACAATTTGAACACGTAATCGTGAAACTTTTTTTGAATTATAGGCTATTTTTCTTAAAATTGCGTAGTATACTATAACTGTAAAAATAAATGACAAGCTTCAAAAAAAGGAGGATGCACAATGGATGTTTTAGAGTTGGCTCGTGTGCAATATGCACTGACAACGATTTTTCACTTCTTCTTCGTTCCGCTTTCGATTGGGACTATTTTTATCGTCGCGATCTTCGAAACGATGTATTTATTTAAGAAAAAAGCAGAATACTTACGGATGGCAAAATTCTGGGGTAAGATTTTTTTACTATCCTTTGCGATAGGGGTTGTAACAGGGATTTTACAAGAATTCCAATTCGGCATGAACTGGTCTGAATATTCGCGCTTTATGGGTGACGTATTCGGCGCACCATTAGCAGTAGAAGCACTTTTAGCATTCTTTATGGAATCTACATTTATCGGTATTTGGATGTTTGGACGCGGCAAATTACCCGATTGGGTCATAACCGTTTCTGCATGGCTCGTTAGTATTGGGACATTACTATCGGCGCTTTGGATTTTAGCAGCTAACTCATTTATGCAAGAACCTGTTGGCTTTGAAATTCAAGACGGCAAAGCCGTATTAACCGATTTTATGGCGCTATTAACAAATCCACAGCTTCAAGTAGAATTTCCACATACGGTATTTGGCGCATTAGCAACTGGCGCATTCGTTATTGGTGGGATTAGTGCCTATAACTTGTTAAAGAAAAAAGACGTCGAGTTTTTCAAAACATCATTTAACGTCTCAATGATTGTTGCGGCGATCGCGTCACTTGCGATTGCGTTTTCTGGACACGCACAAGCAAAACATTTAATGGATTCACAACCAATGAAGATGGCTGCTTCTGAAGCGCTTTGGGATGACTCAGAGGACCCGGCGGCATGGACAATTTTGGCCATTGGTGACCAACAAGAGGAAAAAAATACGTGGAATATCGACTTACCATTCGCATTAAGTTATTTAGCATATGGTGAATTCAGTGGCTCTGTTGAAGGGATGAAAACACTGCAAGCGAAATACGAAGAAAAATATGGTGAAGGTGTAGACTACATTCCACCTGTATGGCCTGTATTTTGGAGTTTCCGTATTATGGCAGGCTTCGGTGGTGTCATGCTCGTATTATCAATACTTGGTTTATGGTTCGGTAATCGTCGAAAAGGTATTTTGGCAACACCTAAATGGTTCCTGCGAACAATGATGTTTGCGATGGCAGCACCATTTATTGCGAATACAGCAGGTTGGATTATGACGGAAATTGGTCGCCAACCTTGGACGGTGTTTGGCTACTATACAACGGCGCAATCGGTGTCACCAAACGTTTCAATGGGACAATTATTATTCTCAACGATTTCATTTAGTACCGCCTATGTTATTTTAGCGATTATTATGATTTACATGGTTGCACGCGTCGCAAAACAAGGACCGTCAATTATCGATACAGCACCAAAGCAAGAAAAGGTTGATTTAATGGATAAGGAGGCGTTTAAATAATGGATTTAACTGTATTTTGGTTTATCTTAATCGCCGTATTATTTACTGGATTTTTCTTCTTAGAAGGTTTTGACTTTGGCGTCGGCATGTCAACGCGCCTAATTGCCAAAAATAAAAATGAACGCAATCAATTAATGTCAACAATTGGACCGTTCTGGGATGCCAATGAAGTTTGGCTCATTACAGCAGGTGGGGCGTTATTTGCAGCATTCCCTAGCTGGTATGCCACGATGTTTTCAGGTTACTACACATTGTTCGTTATTTTCTTACTTGTCTTAATCGCACGTGGTGTCGCGATTGAATATAGTCACCACACACATACCGATAAATATATTAACTATTGGCACTGGCTTATTTTTGGTAGTAGTGCACTCGCACCGTTTTTACTAGGGATGTTATTTACGAGTCTTGTGCAAGGAATGCCAATCGATAAAGATATGCATTTATTCGGCACATTTACAGATTACGTGAACGTTTATTCTGTCGTTGGTGGTGTAGCGGTTATGCTCTTATCGCTCGTTCACGGATTAACGTTTATCGGCATTCGTACAGAAGGCGTTGTACGTGAGCGCGCACGCCAAATGTTAAGCAAGCTCTTTATCGTGTTATTAGCAGGCGAGGTTGTCTTCGCTGTCTTAACGTACACGAGCACGGACTTCTTTACAGTACGACCGGTTGCTACACCAGTATTTTTAGCGATTACAGTAGCATGTACATTACTTGCCTGGGCATTTGCGACAAAGAAAAAGGAAAGCATTGCTTTTACGATGACGGGTCTTGCTTTTGCCTCGGTTGTCATCATGTTATTCGTTGGGTTGTTCCCACGCGTCATGATTAGCTCGATTGACCCCGCATTTAATTTAACGATTGATAATGCGTCATCAGGCGATTACACCTTATCTGTTATGACAAAAATTTCAGTCGTCTTATTACCATTCGTTTTAGGGTATCAAATTTGGAGTTACTATATTTTCCGTAAACGGATTCACCCAACAAAGAAATAGGAGATGGAGAACATGATCGATCGAGCGCTATTTACATTACCACGCATTAAAGGGGTATTTGTATGCTTAGGGGTACTAGCCCTGTTGCAGGGCACGATGACCATCCTACAAGCCATTTATTTAGCGACAGCGATTACGCATGTTTTCCACAACGAGCCGCTGTCTGAACAGTGGCTTCTTTTATTGTTATTTGCGGTGTGTTTTATTGGCAAACAAGTCATTGTTGCCTTACGTGAACGCTTTATTACGGCCTATGCGAAAAAAATCGGTCACCATTTACGCAATGATTTACTACATCATATTTTTGATGTAGGATCGCAGCGTACTGCAACCGGACAAACGGTGACATTAGCCGTTGAAGGGATTCGCAATGTTGAAACGTATATTAAGCTCTTTTTACCGAAGCTGATGAATATGCTGATAATCCCGACCATGATCGTCGTGTTCGTTTGGACAGAAAATGTGCGCTCTGCGATTATATTGGTTGTCGTCGTACCGATCCTCATTTTCTTCTTGGCGCTTGTAGGTCTTGCAGCAAAGGCAAAAGCTGATCGCCAGTATGAGTCCTACGAACAGTTATCAAACCACTTCGTAGATTCCTTACGCGGCATTATGACATTACGTGTATTAGGACTTAGTAAACGTTATGACCGTAATATTGAACGGGTTAGTGAACAATACCGCAAAGCAACGATGAGCACATTACGTTTGGCCTTTTTATCAACATTTGCCCTCGAGTTTTTTACGAGTTTATCCGTTGCCATTGTTGCATTGTTTTTAGGGCTTGGTTTAATTAATGGCACAATCGTGTTATTACCGGCATTAACTGTTCTCATTGTGGCACCGGATTATTTTTCACCAATTCGCGAGTTTGGTAGTGATTATCATGCAACACTTGATGGGAAAAATGCTTTTAAGACAATTCAACAAGCACTAGAGGAGCACCGACAATCGCTTGACCATACGCCGGTAGCACAGTGGGATGAGAAAAGCCAATTAATGCTCGATGGCGTGCGTGTTAAAGATCGTGTAATACCAAAAGCGTGGCATGTAACGGCACAAGGCTATGAGAAAATTGGCATTATTGGTGCGTCAGGTGCCGGGAAATCAACGTTATTATCATTACTTGGAGGGTTTTTAACTACGACAGGCGGCCGTATTACGGTTAATGGTCAAGTATTACCATCGTTATACAATGCAGATTGGCAACGCCAATTGTATTATATTCCACAACACCCTTATATTTTTCACGATACATTACGCAATAACATTGCCTTTTATACACCACATGCGAGTGAGGAGGCGATTATAGCGGCTTGTGATCGTGCGGGATTACGTGAAGTAATTGAGGCATTGCCCCATGGTTTAGATGAATGGATTGGGGAATCGGGAAGAATATTGAGTGGAGGACAAGAACAACGAATTGCGCTAGCACGTGCTTTTCTGGAAGACCGCCGCATATTATTATTCGATGAACCGACCGCGCATCTAGATATCGAAACGGAAGCGGAATTAAAGGAGCGCATATTACCGTTATTTGACGAGCGTCTTGTCTTTTTTGCAACGCATCGCTTGCATTGGATGCACAATATGGACCGGATTATTGTCATTGATGATGGTGAAATTGTCGAAGTTGGCACCCATGAACAACTGATGAAACAACAAGGTCACTATGCTGCACTTATTGCCGCACAAGGAGGAAAATGTCATGAACAATTGGATTAAGCCTTATGTAAAAGCGCATAAAGGCCTGCTTATATTGACGATTCTTTTCGGCGTGGGTGCACTCATTGCTGCATGTGCACTCTTGTTTACATCGGGATATTTAATTTCAAAGTCGTCATTACGACCTGAAAATATCTTGCTTGTCTACGTGCCAATTGTCTTAGTACGTGCATTTGGGATTTCACGTCCCGTACTTAATTATTTACAACAGCTTGCAAGTCATTCCTTTGTATTAGCCGTGTTATCAAAAATGCGCGTGCGATTATTTCAACGATTAGAGACGCAGGCGCTCGTTTTAAAAGAACGTTATGCAATCGGCGATTTATTAGGGTTACTGGCCGATGACTTAGAGCATTTGCAAAACTTTTATTTAAAAACAATTTTCCCAGCGCTATTTGCACTTATATTGTATGGCATCGCGATTATCGCATTGGGTGTATTTAGCATTCCATATGCTTTGTTGTTAGCTTTGCTATTTGGCATCCTTGTATTTGTATTGCCATATGTAGCATTAAAACGCAACCGACAACATATGCTTGATATGAAAATAGTGCGGGCGGAACTTTATAATGACTTAACAGATGCTGTAATGGGTGCAACAGACTGGAAATTAAGTGGTCGTGCAGATCAAATGATTGCCGGGAAACAACAAATTGCAGCGCGTTATGACCGACTAGAAGCAAAAATTGAAGCATCGAGTCGTCGACGTTCGATTGTTTTTCAAGTAGTCGCTGCTGCGTCAGTGATTCTATTAGTTATGTTTGGAAGCGACATGGCGCAAACTGCTGTTTTTCATCCAATGTGGATTGCGGCCTTTGTACTTGTTGCGTTACCGCTACTTGAAGCGTTTATGCCAATTAGCGATGCAATTAGCCATTTCCCAAGTTATGACACGTCATTTGCACGTCTTATGGAAGTCGAGGGACGAAGCGAAGACGCACAGCCATGCACTACATTACCTACTGGGCCTTATACCGTTGATATATCAAATGTCGCTTTTCAATATGATAATAGGACCGTACTCCGGGATGTATCAATGACATGGCACCCACGTCAAAAAGTCGCGATTTTAGGGAAAACAGGTACCGGTAAAAGTACGCTTGGGAAGTTATTACTGGGGGCGTATAAGCCGACTGCTGGTACGGTAACGATTAACGGCGTGCATATGCATACGCTACGTCATGACACATCACAGCTTATCGCGGTCTTAGAACAAAAGCCGTATTTATTTGATACGACGATTATGAATAATATTCGACTTGGAAATGTTTCGGCAAGTGATGCGGAGGTCATTGAAGCGGCGAAAAAAGTTCAGTTGCATGAGATGATTGAGACATTACCACATGGCTATGACACGCGTGTCGAAGAACTTGGCACACGCTTTTCTGGGGGAGAACGTCAGCGTATCGCACTTGCTCGTATTTTATTACAGCAAACGCCCATTGTATTATTAGATGAGCCAACTGTTGGTTTAGACCCCGTAACTGAGCAGGAATTGATTCATACGATATTTGAGGTTCTTAGCAATAAAACAGTCGTATGGATTACGCACCATTTAGCAGCAATGGCTCATATGGATACCATTTATATGCTTGAAAATGGTCGAGTGCGTGTAAAAGGTTCACATGAACAGTTGTTAGCAGATGACGCAAGATACCGCAAATTATACGACTTAGACTATCCATTTGACTAATTTTATGATACAGTAGCGGGGACGATTGCTAGGAGTGTCAGTGTGACTGACTGAGAGAGCGCTACAGCCGCTTAATCCTTGAAACCTGATCTAGTTCATACTAGCGGAGGGAAGCAACTTACAAAGATAATAAGGGCCTGGCTCTTTTTCTTTTGGCAATCGCATCAGAAAGAGAGGGGCTTTTTATATGAAAAAAATGACGTTATTAGCGATGTATATCGCGATTTGTGTTATCGGCTCAAGTGTTGTGAGCATCCCGATTGGTGTGGCAAAAGTGGCGCCCATTCAGCATATGATGACCATTATTTGCACGGTAACACTAGGGCCGATTCCGGCAATTATACAGGCTATATTGGCATCACTTATTCGACTGATGATGGGGACGGGGACTTTATTAGCCATTCCAGGAAGTGTTATAGGGGCAGTGCTTGCAGGTATGCTCTATAGGATAACGAAAAGACGCATAGCCGCAATCAGTGGGGAAATAATCGGCACAGGCATCATCGCATCCCTTGTTGCGGTACCTTATAGTATGTTCTTTATGCATGCACCCGCGGTATCTGCGTTATTTTTCATGCCGTCCTTTTTATTGTCGACGGTGACAGGCGCCATGCTAGCGCTCGCGATACTAAAAGCTGTCCCAACACGCTATTTAGCGATTCAGTAGTGTAAAAGCCGACGTATGAACGACGTCGGCTTTTTTATTGCCAAATACAGGCACAATAGAAGCCAATAGCGATAAGGATGCGGTATACTTTTTAGTAATGAATAATGGAAGAAGGGAATACTGTGCACTCAAAAGCTGTGCAATTTTTACGAACGATGGGCATTTTAGACGGCCTATCGCTATTAATTTTATTAGGTGTCGCGATGCCACTAAAATATGTGTGGGATTTGCCACTAGCGGTAACGATTATGGGCAGTTTGCATGGCGCCATTTTTATGTTGTATCTCGCGTCGATTGCGTGGGCCCAGTTACGTATGCAATGGCCCATTGTTTATTCCATTGTAGCGGTCCTTGTCGCCTTTATCCCATTTGGGAACTTTTTATTCGATCGATACATAAAGCGGGCTGAAGCACGTTATCGACCGCAACCATTTAAACAAATTTGGTTATTGTATGGTGCGATTTTCTTTACGTTTCTCGATTTATTCGCACAGCTTCCCGTCATGAGTACCTTTGCACTGTCATTAGGCGCTTCGACGATGATAGCCGGACTTGTCGTTGGGATGTATTCCTTTACGAATATGTTTGGGAATATGGCGTCGGGTATTTTAACTGACCGTGTGGGAGCGAAGCGTATTGCAATAATTGGACTGATGCTTACGGTGCTATCATTATGTGCATATATGGTTATTGATTCACCGACCACCTTGCTCGTACTACGTGCCTGTCATGGCTTTGTGGCAGGGCTTATTACACCGGCTGCCTTTACGCTTGTCGCCAATCAAACAGCCCAGCAAACACAGGGCAGTCAGTCGGCATTAACCGGCGCCTTTGTCGGCATCGCGGCGATTTTAGGTCCTGCTTATAGCGGCATCGTGGCAACGCGTACCTCCGTACCATTTGTGCTGATGACGGTCGCAATAATTGGTGCCGTTGTCGTTGTGGCATTAATATTTTTACAGCTAACGGTGAAAAAGAAATCGCAGACGACGCAACAAAGGTTTAGCTGGAATACACGCGCCATACGTGCCTTTATGGCCGCCTTTTTGCTGATGATGTCACAAGGGGCGCTGGCGTATTTATTACCAATTCGTATCGAATTATTAGGCTATGAATCGCGGTTAAGTGGCACACTAATGAGTATGTTTGGCATTGTGGCAGTCTTATTATTTGTACTGCCAACACGTTATGTATTTGATAAATGGTCTGCTAAATGGCTCATGGTGTTAGGGATTGCCTTTATTGGAATCAGTCAGTTTTTTATTAGTATCACAACGTCGCAAGCGCTGCTTTATGCGATACTTGCCCTGTATGGTATTGGCTTTGCGCTATTATTCCCCGCAATGAATCGCATGCTTATTGAAGGAACGACCGAACAAACGAGAGGGCGTGCGTACGGGTATTTTTATGCGTTCTTCTCGCTTGGTACGGTCGTTGGCTCATCGGGGCTGGCGTTATTACCATTGTCACTTACTGGTCAATTTTATGTCATTGCAGGGGTGTTGCTAATCGCAAGTTGTCTTCTAAGCGTTACGAAGGACCGCGACATGCTATAATAAGCGCATAGTTAAAGGGGGCATTTAGAATGGAATGGCAATTAGATGCGCACATGACGTTACAACAATTAAGTGATGCGCATGCAGAGGCGATGTTTGCAGCAGTAGATGGACACCGTAGCTACTTACGCGAATGGCTTCCGTGGGTAGATGGCACGAAAACGATTTTAGATACGCGTCAATTTATCGCCTTCACCGAAAAGCAATTTGCGGTATCAGGCATTTTAAATATGGCGATTTTATATAAGGGACAGTTTGCAGGGACCGTTGGCACACATGCGCTCGATCGTGAAAATCGTTCGACATCGATTGGCTACTGGCTTGCGGAAGACTTTCAAGGGCATGGTCTTATGACGCGCAGTGTCGCAAGACTTGTCGACTATTTATTTGATGCCGTAAAGCTTCATCGTGTGGAAATTCGTGCAGCCGTTGAAAATCGTGCAAGTCGTGCCATTCCCGAGCGCCTTGGCTTTACACAGGAGGGTATCGCGCGTGAGTCGGAATGGCTGTATGACCATTTTGTTGACCATGCGGTGTATGCACTATTGGAAGGGGAACGTTCGTAATATGAAGATTCCATGGCAATTTGTATTATTTTTTGCATTAGCGTGGCTCGTTGTCATGCTAATTGTTAGCTATCTCGTCGTTGGGCGTGTCGTGTTTGGTCCAACGATTGTCGGCCTTGTTATTTTTGTCGGTGGTTGGTATTTACTTTTAAAATGGTATGCAAAGAGAAAAAAATAGCATGAAAAAAGGAGGCGCAGTATTGCGGCTCCTTTTTGCTTACATTTCTAATTCCGTAAACGCAAACGGTAATAATTCTTTTAACGCAAGCTCTTTAATATCTCCCGCGCGATTTGTTAAATAAACCGGCATATTCGGTGTGAAAAATTCAGCCATGACTTGGCGGCAAATGCTACATGGTGGTAAGAAATCGTCCGTATCACCGGCAACGGCAATCGCTACAAAATCGCCTTTTTTATACCCCTGTGTTAGCGCCGTGAAAATCGCCGTACGCTCTGCACAGTTTGTGGCACCAAATGACACATTTTCAACATTGACGCCCGTAATGACCGAGCCATCTGTTAAAAGTAACGCAGCTCCTACTGGAAATTTGGAGTATGGGCTATACGAGTTTTTTAAGACGCCGCGCGCCTCGTTCATTAACTGTTCTTTATTCATAAAAAGTACCCCTTTGTTATGTAGTGTATAGATAAACATACTTGATTGCTCTGCCTTTTGTAAAGCAGTAGTGAATGTTAAAATGAAATTACTAGATAGAATGCGAGGGATTTTATGAATTTTCAAACGACAGCATCATTTATTTTAGCATCACAGTCACCGCGCCGTCGTGAGTTATTTGCACAGCTCCATATACCATTTGACGTGCAATCAGCCGATGTTGAGGAGACAAGCGTGGCATTTCAGACAGCACCGCAATATGTGCAAGACGTCGCGTTATTAAAGGCACAGGCCGTCTCGGCTAAACATCCAGATGCCGTTGTCATTGGCTCGGATACGATTGTTGTCTATCATGACCAGCTTTTACATAAACCAAAAACGACAAATGAAGCGGTACAGCATTTGCAAAAACTACGCGGTAAAACACATGAGGTCCTAACGGCAGTTGCGATTGTCACCGCACAGAATACCTATAGTTTTGTCGAAACGACATCAGTGACATTCCGTATGGTTTCGGATGCTTTTATTGAGGCATATGTCGCAACAGGAGATCCATTTGATAAGGCAGGTGGCTACGGCATTCAAACGGATGGCGTCTTTTTTGTCGAAAAAATTGACGGCGATTACTTAACGGTTGTAGGCCTTCCACTTAGTCGCTTAACCGACGAATTACTACAGCATAACCTACTACAACTCGAAACACAGGAGGTGCAGGCATGAGCATTGTCATATTAGCTGAAAAACCATCGCAGGCAAAGGCGTATGCAGAAGCCTTTCCTGTCGCGAAAAAAACAAAACATTTTATTGAGCTTGCGCCAAATGAGGTCTTTCCATCAGGGGCTGTCATTACATGGGGCATCGGCCATTTAGTGGAGCTAAAGGCACCGGCTGAGTATGATAGTGCTTGGAAGCGCTGGAAGCTAGATGTGCTGCCGATGATTCCTTCAAAATATGAATTTAAAGTAGCAAAAGGCAAGTGGGAGCAATTCCAGGAAGTGAAGAAATTACTCAAGGGAGCAGACGTCTTAATTAATGCCTGTGACGTGGACCGCGAAGGCTCGAATATTTTTTATTCGATTTTGCGTCAGGCCGGCGTGCGCAATAAGCCGATTCAGCGTTTATGGATTAATTCACTAGAGGCCGACGAAATTCGTGCGGGTTTTCGTCAACTTCAAGACAATGCGAAGGATTTACGGATGTTTAAAGAGGCTGAAACACGCCAAATTAGCGACTGGCTTGTTGGCATGAATGCGAGTCGTCTCTATACGGTGCTGTTAAAGCAGCAGGGGCTAAATGAGGTCATGTCGATTGGGCGCGTGCAATCGCCAACGGTCTTTATGATTTATGAGCGCCAATGTGAAATTGAAAACTTTAAGCCGAAAAAATTTTATGAGCTAATAGGGAAATTCAATGCGGCACAAGGAGAATACAGTGGCAAAGCGAAGGTGAAAAAGGAGACATATGAAGAAGCACTAGCGATTTTAACGCAGGCAGGTATTGCGGAGAATACGCCATTACCGGGTACGATTCAAAAAGTGACGAAAAAGATGAAGCGCAATTTACCACCAAAGCTGCATTCCCTGTCAACGCTTCAACAAAAGGCCAATCGTCTATGGAAATTTAGTCCGAAAATGGTGCTTGAAACAGTACAGAAATTGTATGAGAAAAAGCTCGTATCGTATCCACGTTCGGATTGTCAGTTCATTACACCAGCAGAGTTTGCGTATTTAAAAGAACAATTACCCGCCTTTCAGGACATTATGAAGGCGAATTTTGAGCCCGCTAGTCTTGCGCCGTCGAAGCGCTATGTCGATGCCTCAAAAGTAGAGGAGCACTATGCCATCATTCCGACGAAAACGGTACCGACTGTAGCGAAGCTCGCGAAATTAAGTGACCCAGAAAAACGATTGTACGTTGAAATTATGCGCACGACACTGGCGATGTTTCACCGAGATTATATGTACGAGGAAACGACGATTGAAACAAATGTACAGGATATTGTCTTTTATTCGGTCGGCAAAGTCGAAAAAGACCGCGGCTTTCAGGAGCTATGGCCACAGAAGAAGGATGACAAGGAGCCACCGAAGCTACCGATTGTCGAGCAGGACGAGGAGGTTGCCGCACTTATTCATGTCCATGAGGGTGAAACGAAGCCACCGAAACCATTTACCGAGGGCCAGCTCATTCAAATGATGAAAACATGCGGGAAGCTTGTCGATGATGAGACAGAGAGCGATATTTTAAAAGAGGTAGAGGGCATTGGGACCGAGGCGACGCGTGCGGGCATTATTGAAACGATAAAACGCCATGAGTATATTCAAGTGACGAAAAACATTGTGTCATTAACGCCAAAGGGTCGCGTATTATGCCAGGTCATTACCGGCTCACTCCTTGCGAGTCCAACGATGACCGCTAAGTGGGAAACGTATTTGCGGAAAATTGGCGAAGGAACGGGGACACAGGAGGCCTTTTTTGCGAGTGTCGAGAAGTTTTTACGTCATTTAATCGACACGACACCAGCTATGGTCGCGAAAACGGATTTATCGGAGGCGAAGGAAGCAGCGACACCGGTGTCATCGACGAAGCCAATCGTTACCTGTCCAGCATGTAAGGAAGGACAACTTATTGAGCATAAATCCTTTTACGGCTGTACGAACTATAAGGGCGGTTGCAAATTTACGGTATCTAAAATTATCGCACAGAAAAAAATTTCACCGAAGCAATTAACCGATTTAGTGACGAACGGTGAAACAGCTGAATTAAAAGGCTTTAAATCGAAAAAAGGCAATCCATTTAACGCGAAACTAATGTTAGAAAATAATAAAGTAACATTCGCCTTTGCGGACAAATAGGAGATGAGCATCATTGAGGAGTTAGCAGTTTTTAATGAGCACGATCAGCGAGTAGGTATCGCCACACGCGACCATATTCATGCGTCTGGTTTATGGCATGAAACGTTTCACTGTTGGTTGATTGAAGAGAGGGAAGGCGAGCGCTTCGTTTATTTGCAGCTGCGAAGCGCCAATAAAAAAGATTATGCACTGCGCTATGATATTACAGCAGCAGGGCATTTACTCGCAACGGAAACGCCAGAAGATGGCATTCGTGAAGTGGCGGAGGAATTAGGAATTGACGTGAAGTTTTCTGAGCTACAGTCCATTGGCACATTACAAAATATCGTGCTAACACCAGCGATTTCAGACCGCGAATGGGCTCGATGTTACGTCTATAAGGTGACGACACCTCAAACGTTCACACTACAGCAAGAGGAGGTAGCGGCTCTTTTAACATGCCGTCTAGCCGATTTTGCGGCATTGATTTACGGAGATGCACCAACTATATCATTGTGTGATGTTCAAAGCGGGGAAATCAAGACCGTAACACGTGCCCAGCTCGTACCACATCCGCAAAGTTATTATGAGGCAATTGTTGAGGCACTCATAAAAACACTATAAAAAAGACTAGACGAAACACGTCATTTTCCTTTTTTAGCGTTCACAACGAAAAACCGGAACCGTGCTATAGCACGATTCCGGTTTTTCTTATGCTCATAAGAGAGGTTATTTTTAAACGTATGTCAAAGCCTCTTTTTCGTTAATATTTTTTGAAAAGTTCTGCTAAACGTTTGATGCCCTCATCAATGACTTCTGGTGTCGAGGCCGTATAATTTAGGCGCAGGGTTGGCACATGTTGTGAACCTGTGTAGAAGGGGTCACCCGGTACGAAGGCAATATCCGCTTCCATTGCTTTTGAAAACATATCAAGTGCAGATTTATTATCCGGTAATGTCGCCCAAATAAACATCCCACCCTCAGGTTTTGTCCATGTCACACCTTCTGGCATGTATTTTTCAAGTGCGTCAAGCATCGCGTTTGCTTGTTTACCGTATAAATCAATGATTTTCTCAACATGCTCTTTATATTCATTATGTGTTAAATAATCATGCAGCACATATTGCGAGAAAATATTAGTGTGTAAATCAGCCGCTTGCTTCGCTGTTTCGACATGTGTCATTAATTCTTTGTTTTTTGAAATGATAAAGCCGATACGCATACCCGGTGCGACTGTTTTTGAGAATGAGCCTAAAATAACGCTATTTGGAAGGCGTCCACCACCAATATATGGCAGTGCTGTGCCTTCAAAGCGTAGCTCGCCGTATGGATCATCTTCGATTAATACGATATCTGGGTAATCTTTTAGAATGTCATACACTGCGTCACGTTTTTCTTGTGTATACGTTAAACCGGTTGGATTTTGGAAATTTGGTACAGTGTAAATGAATTTTGCATTTGGTTTTTCAAGCGCTTCTTTTAATTCATCAAGGTTTAAACCATCCTGCTCGAGTGTCACAGGGTAGAAAGTTGGCTGCGCAAGCATAAAGGCTTGAATCGCACCGAGATAGCCTGGCTCTTCGATAATAATGCCATCGCCCTCATTCACTAAAACTTGACCAAGTAATGTCAGTGCTTGCTGTGAGCCGGTTGTAATAATAATATCATCCGCTGTAATGCCTAAGTCGAAGTTATGATTGTACTTGTCTGCAATGTATTGACGAAGTGGTGCATAGCCTGTTGTTGTTGAGTATTGGAAAAGCTTACTACCGTCTTCATCGATGGCGCGGTTGACAGATTCACGTAGTTTTTCAACCGGGAATGAGATTGGATTTGGTAGTCCACCCGCAAAAGAGATTACATTTGGTGAATCTGTTACTTTTAAAATATTACGAATAAATGATGAAGGAGTGTCTAAGATTCGTTGAGAAAATTCCATATGCCTAACTTCCTTTACTTAAATAATTTTTTATAATTTTCTAAATTGTATCACTAAACAAATAGTGAACACAATATATCACCGACATCTATTTTCAGACAATTTTTAAAATTAAATGAATTAAATGGGTGAGTGCCGAAAATATTATCACAAAATAGCAAAAAAGCGCATAGGAAATATTCTGCGGGTGAATCAGTCATAAATCGCCGTAGCGAATATAGATGTCGCCATTTCTTCTAGAATCGATTTCTCACGTAATATATAGCATCTTCCGTCTTTTTGGAGAAGACCGCGCTCTACAAACTGTGCTAAAACATGCAATAAATGACGATATGAAACGCCTAAAAATTCTGCGGCTTCGGTATGTTTTTCTTTATAAATGCCATTATTTTCAGACATCAAAATAAATTCAGCCAAACGATTTTCAAGCGGATAGGCTAAACTTTGCGACATTTTGGCGGAGTTATGCATGATTTTTTTACTCATATACAACGCTAAATGACGTAAAAAGGTGACATCATTTAATAAAAGCTCGCGCACATGCACGGTCGGGAATGCGAGGCAGCGTGTTTTTTGAGATGCTTGAATGCCCTTTGAATAATACCGTGCCTCAAGCAGCTCCATATCACCGATAAAAGAATGCGTGCCGAGGAAATGCAGCAGCGCGACTTTGCCGTTTGATTGGGTAAAATAAACCTTCACTTTACCGGATAAAATATAATACAAATACGCTGGCTCATCGCCCTCGACATTAATAAATTCACCGGCTTCAAAGTCATGAATCTCTGCAAATTGTTCAATGCCCTTTGGGAAAATCGCTTGCAGTGTGTCCTCTTCAATGAAGTGTTGTCTCGTTTCAGTCATTATTTTTTTCATCAAATGCCTCCAAAATATGAGATATCTCCTATTATACTAAAAAGTTTTCATGATACGATGCGAAAAAGGAGTGAGTGACATGAACGTACAACGCTGGATGTCCGTCCGTTTTTTCTTATTTTTTATGGGCTGGGGCATCTTTTTACCGTATTGGACGGGCTATTTAGTTGATGGCAAAAACCTCTCGATTGAGCAGGCAAGCGTCATTATGAGCATCGGCTTACTTATGCGCGGGTTATCGACGATTACGCTTTATCCCATGATGAAAAAAACCGCGAGTGATTTACGTGTCTTACAGTGGGTCAGTGCGGCGGCCTTTTTGCTTGCTTGTAGCTATATCCCAGCACAGGGCTATATGCCACTGCTTATAATTACCGCTTTATTTAATTTCTTTTTCCCAATGCTGATGCCCGCGCTTGATGCGACGGCCGGTTCACTTACGCAACATAGTCAGCTACGCTATGCGAAGGCGCGCTCATTTGGCTCAATCGGCTTTATTTGTATGGTACTCATTATTAGTATGCTATCAGGTGCATTTGGGGACCAATTATTCCTCGGTGGCATGATTGTCATTTTGGCAATTTTTACTGCGCTGACATGGACGAAGGCGCCGGATAGTGTACGATTAGCACCCGCAGCGACCACAGAACGCCCATCCTTTAAAAAATTATTTCAAGTGCGCCATTTCCCGCTTATTTTACTGCTGGCGATTTTACTACAAGGTGCACATGCTGCCTATTACAACTATGGCTATTTATATTTACAGGAGCTTGGCGTGTCGAAGTATTACATCGGTATGATTATTAATGTGTCGGTGTTATTTGAAATTATGCTGTTCACATACGCCGATCGATTGTTTAAAAAATGGACGCCTGGCATGATGTTTGCGCTTGCGGCGGCAGGTTCAACTGCGCGCTGGTGCATCATTTATTTCTTCCCAAATGTCGAGCTGTTTATCGTTAGTCAGCTGTTCCATAGTTTATCGTTTGCGCTTGCACATTATGCGTTTATGCGCTTTATTACCGCGAATGTACCAACGAATTATTTACCGAGTGCACAAGGACTGTATGCGACATTTGCACAAAGTTTTGCGACCGCGCTCATGACCTTTTTTTCGACGTACTTGTACACAATGTCGATGCAGGCGGCTTTCCTCGGCATGATTGTCTTTACAATTCCCGCATTTTTCATCGCTTTTTACATTGGTAGAAAACAGTTGTCCAGTACAGAAAAACACGCATAGAACAGCTATTTTCAGAAAAAACTTTTAACAGTTATTTCGCGATATTTTGCACTATAATTACGTTGATTAAAGCATTTGAACGTAAAAGGGGATAGAGAAATGCATCATGTACGCGACATTAGCATGATTTTAATTGGCTCGATTATTATTGCACTTGCTTACAATTTTTTATTAATTCCACACGAAATTTTAAGTAGTGGTTTAAGCGGGATTGCGATGATGCTCGGGATTATTACACCATTTGATACCGGAGTACTTAACTTTTTATTAAATTTACCATTATTGATTTTAGGCGTTTGGAAATTAGGTAAGAAATTTATTACGTATACGATTTTATCGGTTGTGACCATTTCAGTGAGTTTATCGGTTATTCCAATTGTCGGCTTTACCGAGGACCCCATTTTAGCGGGTATTTTCGGCGGGGTGATTGCGGGGCTTGGGATTGCGATTGTCTTTAAGGCATCGGGGTCATCAGGTGGCTTTGATATTATTGCGATGCTCCTTAGCAAGCGTAGTAATTTCCCACTTGGAACGATTATTTCTGGTTTAAATGCAGTTGTTGTCATTGCATCTGGCTTTGTATTTGGTTGGGATGCGGCATTAAATACGCTTGTCAGCATTTATGCGACAGGTAAGGTAATCGACTTAATTCACACGAATCATATTAAGCTAACGGTGACGATTATTACCGCCAAAGGGGAAGAAACAAAAGATGCACTGCTTTCAGGACTGTATCGTGGTATTACGATGACAGAAGGTAAGGGTGGTTACACGGGCGAAAAACGTGACATTTTAATGACGGTTATTACACGTTATCAATTAAATGAAGTGAAAGAAATTGTCAAACAAGTCGATCCACAAGCATTTATGAACATTACACAAACGGTTGAAGTGGCAGGTAATTTTGACCGAGGCTAATACGAGGGAATCGTGCAGTTGCACGGTTCCTTTTTTAGATATTTGGTATACTAAACATACTTAAAGCGTAAGGAGTTTTTTTAGATGAATGAATTCAAACAATTTTTAGTCGACAGTGTCGCACAGGATTATAGTCAAGCGTTCGACAGCTTATCAAGCGAGGAAAAACAGCAAGTGACGATGAAGCTCGCGGAAATTTATACCATACTAAATGAGCCACAAAAGGCGCAGCGTATGGCTGCAGTCATTCCGACAGCCGAGGCACGTCAAATCGAGGCACAAGCTCTTTTTGCGCAACAAAAAAAGGACGCGGCGATTACGCGTTATTTGGAGTCTTTTCAAATGGAGCCGACAGCCGCAGCCTATTTACAACTCGCAGCATTGTATGAACAAGCCGGTCAACGAGAAGATAGTGCCTACTATACGATGATGGCACATAAATTAAATGCCTACAAATCACTCGCGGCATTACACGACATGGCAGTGCAAGAAGCGGTTTTTGAGCAGGCTCGTCAAATGATTGACCATCCAGGAAGCTTTGATGGCTGGCTTGAATCCGTCATGCGTTTAAATGATGACGAATTAGCGCAGTCTGACAATGTGCTACTGATTGAAGAACCAAAGCGCACGACAGTAAAGCCGAAAATTGTAGTAGCAGCAGCGACAGAGCCTGTCATCGCACAAAAAGAGGAACGACCACTAGTAGAGACGCCACTGCTCGCACCAGAACAAGCGATTCAGCCACCAGTGATGCCACCACAGCAACAGGCATCACCTTATGTCGACCCACATGCATTTATTGCTGCACAGCAAGCACAGTTAGAAGAGACGAAAGAAACAACGGATAATGATGATTTAAATGACTTTGAAAGCATGTATTTTGGTGAGATGTACGAGGACTAGGTAGTAAGGTATGTGAATTTTCATTCGTTAAAATCAACTAGAAGTATCATTCAACCGCCGGTAATAAAGGGAATAAACCATATAGGAAGCGCTAATGAAGATGTTCGATATGATTTTATGGCCCATTTTTATCGGCATGCTTGTCGGATTTATCGCATTAAAACTGACGATGCGCTTTCGAGCGAAACGGAAATCCTTTGCGGTAGTAAGTGGACCAAGCATTGTACTCATGGTGCTTGGGGGTGTATGCGCCGTATATGGTGCATTGAACTACAGCTATGTCGGAAAATCACTATTATTTTTAGGCATGGCCCTTGTGGCATTTGGCTGTATGGCATTTGCGACATCACGTCCAGTTAAGCCTCATTAAAAAATCGAGCAATCACACTATTTGCGGATTGCTCGATTTTTTGCGAATTCGTGTCAAATTAACAGAATATATTGACAGAACAGACTTTGTAGTGCATGATAGACAACAAATATAAGCGTAAGAAAGATTAGTACATGCAGCATGCACGGGTAGAGAACGCTCTCCATCGGCTGAAAGGGAGCGACGCAGCACTACATCGAACCTACTTTCTAGCTCCTATGCAAACATAGGCGCAGCCTCAAGCGTTATGAGAAGAGCGGAATATAGTCATGTACTATATTCAATTAAGGTGGTACCGCGAACAAGCCCATTTCGTCCTTAAACTATAGGATGAAATGGGCTATTTTAATGGAGTGAATCGCATGGAACAGAAACGAATTGTCGTAAAAATTGGGAGTAGTAGTTTAACAAATGCAAAAGGAGAGATTGATGACGCCAAAGTGCAAGACCATCTAGCAGCCATTGCACAATTAAAGCAAAATGGTCATGAGGTGATTCTTGTGTCATCTGGAGCTGTGGCGTGTGGCTTTAAAAAATTAGGCTATCCGTCGCGCCCGGTGACATTAAAAGGTAAGCAGGCAGCAGCTGCCGTTGGGCAAGGCTTACTCGTACAAAAGTATACAGAAGTATTAGCCAACTATAACATCACGCCGGCGCAAGTTTTATTAACACGCACCGATTTTTCAAAGAAAGATCGCTATCAAAATGCCTATGAAACATTCGAGGAATTACTTGAACGCGGTATTATTCCAATTATTAATGAAAATGATACCGTATCGGTACAGGAATTAACATTTGGTGATAATGATATGCTATCTGCCCTTGTAAGTGGCTTAGTTCATGCCGATCAGCTCATTATTTTAACCGATATTAATGGCTTGTATTCAGACAATCCAAAGAAAAATCCGGATGCTATCCATTTTAAGCATTTGACGAAAATTACCGATGAACTGCTTGGTTTTGCGACATCGGAAGGTTCGAAGGTAGGTACAGGTGGCATGCAGTCGAAGCTACAAGCCGCAAAAACCGCGTATGACCTAGGAGTTAGCGTGTTTATTGGTCGAGGTGAAGGGAAAAATAAATTAATCGATGTGTTAGCAGGTCACGGCGATGGTACGTATATCGAAAAAGAACATGCTATCGTTGTACCAAGTAAAAAACAATGGATTTCTTTATTTTCCGATGCAGCAGGTCGTATTTACATTGATGAGGGTGCTGCAGAAGCACTGCTTTATAAGGGGAAAAGTTTATTACCTGCAGGTGTTTACATCGTACAAGGGGCATTTGAAGCGGGAGAAGTCGTTGAGGTATACCGCGAACGTCAATTAATTGGACGCGGCGAAGTACTGTACGACGCACAAACATTAAAAGAAGCGATGGGTAAACGCACAGATGAAATCGACGGCGCACTCGATGTCGTCATTCACCGTGATCGTTTCGTACAAACAGAGAGGGTGGATTAAAATGTCAGAAGTACATGACAAAGGGTTATTAGCAAAGCAAGCAAGTTACTTAATGAATGAGCGTACAACCGATGAAAAAAATGAGGCATTACGCTTAATTGCACAGCAGCTCGTTGAGGATGCTGTCTATATCGTTGATGAAAATAATAAAGATTTAGAGGTAGGCCAAGAAGTTGGTTTATCACAATCGGTGATGGACCGTATTTTATTAACAGAGGAGCGCATTGGCGACATGCATGATGCCATTATGCAACTGATTGATTTACCAGACCCAGTCGGTGAAGTATTGGAAACGATTGATAAAGAAAACGGTCTGCATATTGAAAAGCGTCGCGTGCCACTTGGCGTCATTGCGATGATTTATGAGGCACGTCCAAATGTTACAGTTGACGCCGCGACACTGGCGATTAAAACAGGAAATGCCGTTATTTTACGAGGCTCTTCATCAGCAAAGTTTTCAAATATTGCCATTATGAATACCATTCATAAAGCACTTGAAAAATCAACGCTGCCAATCGATGCCGTACAACTCATTGAGGACACGAGCCGTGAGACAGCGAGCGATTTATTTAACTTAACAGAATACTTAGATGTCCTGATTCCACGCGGCGGTAAAGCCTTTATTGATATGGTCATCCGCGAGGCAAGTGTGCCGGTCCTTGAAACGGGTGCGGGCAACTGTCATATTTTCATCGACGAGGATGCCGATGTTGCGATGACCTTTAATATTGTGAAAAATGCGAAGCTACAGCGCCCATCTGTTTGTAATGCGGCGGAAAGCTTATTAGTAGAGCGTACATGGTTTGATGCACATGGGCAAGAGCTTGTCGATATGCTATTAGGCGAAAACATTATCGTGCATGGTGATGAAGCGGTATATGAGTTAAATCCAGAAAATATTAAGCTTGCGACAGAAGATGACTGGAGCACGGAATATTTAAAT
Source organism: Candidatus Kurthia intestinigallinarum (assembly GCF_003991225.1). GTDB lineage: Bacteria > Bacillota > Bacilli > Bacillales_A > Planococcaceae > Kurthia > Kurthia populi. The sequence continues at coordinate 154,756 of NZ_JTFC01000026.1, read as the reverse complement.
GAGGAACTTTCTGTTAAAGTAGTGGGAACTCTTGACGAAGCCATTCGTCATATTAATGCGTATGGCACAAAGCACTCAGAGGCCATTATTACACCACATCCAGAACGTGCACGCCGTTTCCAGCAAGGCGTCGATGCTGCAGCGGTGTATCATAATGCATCAACGCGCTTTACCGATGGCTTTGAATTTGGCTACGGTGCGGAAATCGGTATTAGTACACAAAAGTTACATGCACGCGGACCAATGGGCTTACCAGCATTAACGTCCACAAAAGTGTATATCGAAGGCACCGGCCAGGTTCGAGGCTAATCATCGCCAATCAAACGTTTTCTTGATATAATAAAAGAACAATAGACAGAAAGTAGTGATGTGACGTGGCAGAAACAACGTATAAAACAAATATCGCAGTAGAACAACAAAAAGTATGGTCTTTCGTATCTGATATCGAAAAATGGGCAAAATTAGTACCAGGATATCGTCAGCACGAAATGTTAAATGATAAAGAATCTACTTGGACATTCGGTGGTACAGTAGCGGGTATTACGAAAAAAGTAGATGCAAAAATCACGATTACAGAATGGCAAGAGCCATCAAAAATTGGCTTTTCATTAGAAGGCCTAAGCGATAAATTTACGGGTGCTGGTTACTTCCAAGCGAGTGAAGTAAGCCCAACTGATACAGAAATGGTTATGCATCTTGAAGTGAAAGCGGGCGGTGTTGCAGGTGTTGCACTAAACCCAATCTTTAAATTAGCATTGCCAATGGCTGCAGAAAAATTAGCAAACCGTGTTGTGAATAAAATTACAAAAGCATAATTGATAAAAAAGAGCCTTTTCCATTGTCGGAAAGGGCTCCTTTTTTGTATAGTAAATTGTAGGAGGAAGGCAATGAAACAATACTTTTATACACACCCGAATACAATTGTAGAAACACCTGAAATTTTTGTGAAAAATGAGGCTACACAAAATGTTGGTACGGTTCAACGAATGTATGGCAATGGCGTGAGCCGCTTTTTTGATCGCATGATGGATTACAAATATTTCGTAAAATACGAGGCACATATTCAAGACTATGACCGCGCAATGTGCCGTAAAATTTCACGCAAAGGTCGCGTCTTTTATCGTGCGGAAATCGAAGGCGAAAAACCTTTTGAAATCGGCTATATTGGCTGGCGTGATTTAATTCCAGATTTACAAATTACAAATGGCGACACGACAATGATTTTGCATAAGGAGCACGAGGGCTGGTCTAATTTTGAGTGGCAGGATACTGACTATGCCCGCTGGCAAGCAATATTTAATGAAGAAACGAATCATTTTGATATAGAGTTGCAAATTGAAACGATTGCACCGATTCAAAATCCAGCCTTTTATATAGCGATTGCTCAAACAACCTTATTTATTGGTGGCTAGTTGACCAAAGTAAAAACCGTTCAAGATTTTGACTCTTGAACGGTTTTTTTATTATTATAAGGATTTTTTAAAATAATACGGGTTTATCATTTGAGATGATTTTAAAGTGAATGCCAGGAACTTCCGTAGCAATTTTTTCTTTTAAAACATCTAAATTTATAAGTTCTTCATTCGTAATTAATGCCGCGATATGTTCAAGTAAATGATCAAATGCTTTTGTGAATAAATCACGCATATTATCAAAATCTAAGCTACGAAAGCTACCATTAATATCAAATGCTTCAATTGAATTTAATTGCTTTGATGCGCCAGCGAAGCGATCATCATAGACCGTATAATTTTCATCAGTCACCGCGATAATAAATAATTCCTCACCTGTAATCGTTTGAAGTTGTAAATTATTTTTATGCTTTTTCACGTCATCAATAATATGTATGCCGTCTGTATGTTTCATTTTAAATAAATGCATCCAATTCCTCCTTTAATCATTCTGCATTTTATATCGGTTAAAGAGAATGGAATTTTTACCTATTTAAATCAATATATTATGATGAGCGATTATCGTTATGAGCAAAGCCTATTTTTTAGCCTGGCTAAGTAAAAATTGCTCATTACCTCATGGAGCGTGTTTTGGATACGACATATTTTTCGATAAGTGACAGCCACGGGGCTAATGAATTAGTAATATGCTATGAATTTGCTTAAAATCATCGAGATGATAAAAAAATAGTATGCTAGCGCCTATTTTTTTGCGCATTGACAAGTTGTTTTTTAACAAAAGTTTGCTGGAAAAGGATAAAATCGGGCTATTTTTGTCCCGAAATGGCTTGTTTTAGGTTCGGAAAAGCCGTTATTATCGCCAACTTCATGCCTGTGAATAAATGACACACTTTTTATGCCACTAGGTCTTTTTTTAGGGGATTATTGTGTTGAAAACACCCCTTAAAGCATCCCTAAAGGCTCTTTTTTAGCCTTTTTTGTGATGTTAAGCCCCTGTTTACGGTCATGTTTTTTTAATAAATGACATGCTTTTACTACGTTTCCTGCTTATTGATAAATAATAGCATAATCATTTGCGCATCTGACACATATTTTTAAGTAAGTCGTAGTCAAAAGACGCTCCTTAGGGAAATGCGTGATTTCATCTAAATTAGTTGCGCTTGGCTAGGTGAAAATCATTGCTAACGAAAAAATTAAAACAAAACATTTGTCCAGATGTTTCGTGCGATGCGTAGTATGCTGCTACGAAATTTTTCGGCGGTGTTACTCGCTTGTTAAAAACAATAATCAATGACCGAACTTAATAAAAATAATGACGTCTTAATTAGAAGGAAGAGGCATCGAGAAAATGGCAAATAGACGTGCGTCATCGCAAAAGTGTATAGGTGCAAGCTGTCTTTAAATTGACACAGCTTGTAAAGGATTTGTTAAAAAAATGTGATGTTAAAAGCGCGAGTAATCGTTTTTTCTGATAAGATAGAAGGGGAAAACTTTTGAAATTGAAGAAAGCAGGAATTCAAACACATGAAACATACTAAATGGCCGCGGCATACATTGTTACTCATTGCAGTGCTTGCGACTTGGTTACAAACGTATTATACGTATCGTACGGCCTTTGATTTAGACATTGAAAATGGCATGCAGGCGTTTATTTTATTCATTAACCCACTTGCCGCGCTTCTTTGTGTGTATGGTATTTCACTATTTTTTAAAAGCGCAAAAGGTCGAAATGCGTATATCATTACCGTAAAAGTTATTTTATCGGTTGTTTTATACGGTAATGTCGTATTTTATCGTTTTTACAATGATTTTATTACGCTGCCTGTGTTGTTCCAAACGAATAATTTTGGTGATTTAGGTAGCTCGGTTGCAGGACTTGTTGGGTGGGCAGATGTTTTTTATTTTGTCGATTTAGTGCTCATTATTTTAGCTGTATTATTTTTACCAGCAGCAAAAGAATTTAACCGTATGGCAAGCAACCGTCGCAACACGTATTTTGCGCTTAGCTTTGCCTTATTATTTTTAAATTTAGGCTTAGCTGAAAAAGAACGACCTCAGTTACTAACACGTAGCTTTGACCGTGAATTATTAGTGAAAAACATTGGAACATATAATTATCATTTATATGATATTTACGTGCAATCAAAAACACACGCACAAAAAGCATTTGCCGATGGTGGCGAGTTGACGACAATTGTTAACGATGCTAAATCAAATGAGGTAAAGCCGGATAAGGATTTCTATGGTATTGCCAAAGGAAAAAACGTCATCTTTATTTCACTAGAGTCTACACAAAATTTTGTTATTAATGAAAAAATGAATGGTCAAACAATTACACCATTTTTGAATAAGTTAATTAAAAGCGATGACACCTTGTATTTTGATAACTTCTATCATCAAACAGGGCTAGGTAAAACATCCGATAGTGAATTTGTGATGGAAAATTCATTGTATGGCATTGGCGGGGGGGCAGTATTCTTTACGAATGCGGGCAACTCACTAAATTCAATGTCTGAAAAGCTAGGCGATAATGGCTATGCGACAAGTGTACTGCATGCTAATAATAAATCGTTTTGGAATCGTGATTTAATGTATCATGCAATGAATATCGACACGTTTTATGATATTGAGTCATATGATGTCAATGAAAAGAATTCGGTCAACTGGGGCTTGAAAGATATTCCATTTATGAAACAGTCAGTAGAGATTATGAAAGACATGAAACAACCATTTGCGACACGTATGCTGACGCTCACAAATCACTTCCCGTTTACATCGGATAAGAAGGATCAATATATTGATGCTTATGATTCAGGCGATAAAACAGTGGACCGTTATTTCCAAACAGTCCGTTATACAGATGAAGCGGTGAAAGTATTATTTAAAAAGCTGAAAAATGCCGGGCTGTATGACAATACAGTTGTTGTGATGTACGGTGACCACTATGGTATTTCTGAAAATCATAATAAAGCGATGGCGAAATTTTTAAATAAAGAAGAAATTACACCGTATGATACGGTCATGCTACAAGAAGTACCATTTATTATTCATGTGCCAAATACTGACATTAAAGCAAAAGCTGATAAAAAAGTGCATGAAGTAGGTGGGCAAGTAGATATTCGTCCAACAGTATTGCATTTATTAGGTGTAGATACGTCAAACGACATTCAAATCGGAACGGATTTATTAGCGAAGAAGCATGATGATTTAATTGCGTTCCGTGATGGCCGTTTCGTCACGAATGATGTCGTGTATACACAGGAATTGTTCTATGACCGTAAAACAGGCGAGCCATTAGGGGAAACGGCAGAAAATCGTGAGCTTATTGAGCGCGCAAATGCCAAAACAACGTTATCGGATAAAATCATTAACGGAGATTTATTCCGCTTTTATGATGAAAAAACAGGTACGGTGAAACAATAATGAACTCAAAAACCGCGTATTTTCGCGGTTTTTTTGTGTTTTCACATCTATTCACATAGATTTATTGTACAGTAAATACCAATTCCGATAAAATAAGAGATACAATATGTAGACGAATGGAAACTTTTATCGAATAGCCGGCGTCATAACGCTAGAATAGGTGGACGGACTAACTACATCCAGAAGGAGAAGACTGCATGGAAGAAAAACAACCTGAGAAACAACCGAAGAAAAAACGCCGCGTGCTACGATGGCTTATTTTTACACTTGTAGGTATATTTATTTTCGCTGCCTTTACAGTAGGAGGCTATGCCTATTATTTATATGAAAAGGGTGAAAAGGCTGTCGCTGAGTCATACGATGCGGGCCGCGATGTGAAATCTTCGTTGCGTGAAGAGGAAGTAGAGCCGCTAGAGGATAATTTGTCGATTTTAATTGTTGGGATTGATGATAGCACAGAGCGTGCACAAGGCTCGAATCATGCGCGTTCAGATGCTTTAATGCTTGCAACATTAAATAATGCGGATAAAACAATTGATTTAGTGAGTATTCCACGTGATTCGTATACCTTTATCCCAAGCGTTAATTATGCGACAAAAATCAATCATGCCCATGCATTTGGTGGCATTGATAGCACGATTGAAACCGTGCAAAATCTATTAAATGTGCCAGTTGATTATTATGTGGAAGTAAACTTTAATGCCTTTATTGATGTCGTTAATGCACTAGATGGTATTGAAGTGGATGTACCGTATGATTTACATGAGCTAGACGAAAATGACAAACGTACGGTGAACTTGAAAAAAGGTACACAAGTCGTTGATGGTCGTGAAGCCTTAGCACTTGCGCGTACGCGTCACCAAGATAGTGATATTGAACGTGGTAAGCGGCAGCAAATGATTTTAGAGGCGATTACCGATAAAGCGATGTCAACATCATCATTAACGAAATATAGTAGTTTAATTACAGCGCTAGGCGATAATATGACGACAAACATGTCCTTTGATACGATGAAGTCTCTATTTGTGTATATGCAATCTGGCTCGCCGTCCATTAAAAGTTTATCTCTAGAAGGTGATGATGACATGTCTACAGGGGTGTATTATTATAAATTACGCCAAGATAATGTTTTAAGTGTTCGTCAAACATTACAAAAGCAATTAGCATTACCAGAAGATAAAGAAATTACATTAGAGAATAGCTATTTAGTTGATCATGTAACGAAAAAAGATAGCGCTAGTAGTAATAAATAACGGTCGTTCCGAGGATAGAGCCTGTGCTTCTATCCTCTTTTTTAAATGAACAATGTCAGAAGTAGCATTCAAAAGCGGTCTTTGATATGCTCTATAGTGGAGGTGTACTATGTCGTACATAAAAGAATTTATTATTTACATATTGGTGCTGGCAATTTTATTACGCGATAGCTTTAGTGAGTGGGCGATTTGGGAAAGCTTACCGACGAAACCATTTTATATCGTCGTTATCGTGTTATTGCTCGTATTATTTTACCCAACAAAGAAAGTATCGCTTATGCAAAACTTTTGGATGCAGCTGCGCGTGATTGTCCTTATTTTAGCAGCCATCGTTATTATGCCGCTGCTAGGTGGGCATTCAGCAATTGGTCTAGATGTGCGTCAGCCGATTTTCTTTATGATTATCGTGCTTAGCTTGTTTCAATTATCGATGCAGTACAAGCGTGCGAAGCAACAAGTAGCGCGTGAGAAAGAAATTGAAGAAGAACTAAAGAAACAGCATCAAGTAAAGTAGGCAGAGTCTTGGGACTTTGTCTTTTTTAGGAGGGAACCACATGCATGATGTAACGATTATTGATTTTGCATGGAATGGCACGACATTATTTATTGAATTTACAGGTTTTGATGGCGAGCGCAATGCACGCTTTAACGGCATGGTACGCGTTGTTGGCGACATACCATACGGCGATATTATTCATGAGCGACGCAGTGAATTATCCCCGTCATGCCGCGCGTTTGTCGTTGAAACATTGACGGCAAAAATTCAACAACATGCATTTGATTAAGGGGGGATGATTAATGTGGTGGGCAACAGCTATTTTACTAGCAATTTTTATCATCGTTTATTGGCTTGAACCACGCCGTTTTGTGAATGTGTATGTGTTTGGCATTGTCTTTGGATGGTGCTCACTGATTGGCCTTGTGTGGGTACTGCCAGATATTTTAAGTGAATCCCCGATTGTCGTGCAATTTTATTATGTATTGCTCTTTGCAATTATTCCACTATCTTTATTGGTCATTAGCTTTTTAACATTTTTCAATGGCAAAATTTTATTAGAAAAAGAAGGGCGTCGCCCACGCAATTTATTGTTTAGCTCGATCGGCGTTATTATTGTCGGGATGGTCATTTGGTTTTTATACAATTCTATTATTCGTGATTTAACGCCTACCGATGAAATCGTCTTTTTATATGTCGCTGGCTTAGTCGGATATGGGCTGTATTTATTTACGAGTACGACGTTGTATGCCATTTTGTATCATTATCGTCCGATTTTATATAAGCCGGATTTTATTATTGTATTGGGCTCAGGATTGATTGGTAAAAAAGTGCCGCCGCTACTAGCAAGTCGTATTAACCAAGCAGTAGAAGAATGGCGTAAAAATCCTTCGGCAACGATTATTATGTCGGGGGGACAAGGGGCAGATGAGCTTGTATCCGAAGCAGAAGCGATGCGTGATTATGCTTTGGCGCATCACGAGGATTTAGACGAAGGGAAAGTTCTTATTGAAAATAAATCCACGACAACGTATGAAAATTTCTTGTTTTCAAAACGTATGATGGATGATTTAAAGGACACATATCGTATTGTTTTCGTGACGAATAATTTCCATGTTTTTCGCGCAAGTTTATACGCACGTAAGCTCAAATTAGCCGGGCAAGGTGTTGGTTCTAAAACAGCTACCTACTATTTAGCGAATGCCTTTACGCGTGAATACATCGGCTTAGTTGTCATGACAAAGAAAATTCATATCGTATTCTTTATACTTTGGACATTGTGTATGGCCGTACTTTATCGAGCCTATTCCTAGTAAATAGAAACGGCAATCAGAGAAAGACGTGATTGTCGTTTTTTGATGTTATTTTTTTGATAGAATGAAAGACAGGAAAAGAGGGATTTACATGGAAGATGTTCAATTAGTCGCACTTGATATGGATGGCACAACGTTGTTACCTGATTTAACAATTGCACAACAAACAAAAGAAAAAATTTCAGCCTGTATCGCAAAAGGAACGGCGGTTACGATTTGTACAGGGCGTACACTTGCAGAATTAAAATGGGAATTAGAGGAGCTAGGCGATGTACCGTATGTCATTACCGGAAATGGTTCTGCGGCATGGTGTCTTCGCGATGGTACTAAGCTATACGAGGATACAGTAAGCTATGACGATGCCATGCATATTATGGAGATTTTACGTCCATATGATATGCGGATTGAGGTATATTATGATGGCAAAGTGTTTGTGAATCAGCATGTACTCGATCATATTGTGGCGTATGGCGCGACGGAGTTTCCGGAATTTATTTTAGAAACACGTACAGCGGTTGAGGATATTTATGCCTTTATGGAAAAGCTACAGCAACCGATTGATAAATTTAATTTATTTTTCAAATCAAGTACAGAGCGTCAAGCAGCTTGGGATGCATGTATTGCAGCAGGCTATAATGTCACAAGCTCGTTTTTGCAAAACATGGAAGTGAATTCGAAAACGGCGAATAAAGGCAATGCCTTAAAACATTTAGCACAATCATTACATATTCCGGCGCAGGCTGTCATGGCCGTTGGGGATCAATTGAATGATGTGTCGATGCTAACGTATGCTGGCGTGCCGGTCGCAATGGGAAATGCGGTGTCTGAGGTGAAGGAATTAGCGGTCTTTATTACAAAATCAAATGCTGATAATGGTGTGGCTTATGCACTTGAGCGTTACGTTTTAGGAGGACAGGCATGAACATTATTTCACTAAGCGGTGCGAGTGGTACGGGGAAAAGTACGGCCGCATTAGCGTATGCTTATAGTCATCGTATTGATGCTATTATTGATGATGGTCTGCTCATTATGAATGGCAAAAAACGTGCGGGTACGTCGGCTAAATTTGAAAAAAGTGCCCTAAAGGCTGTACGCCGTGCGATTATTTCAGATGATGCCCACCGCGATGAATTATGCGAGGCTATTGATGAGGAACATATCGAATCTTTAATGATTATTGGCACATCGGATAATATGACATCAAAAATTGCTGAGCGCTTACACCTAACGATTCAGCAACGAATTTATATAGAAGATATTAATTCGGAAGCGGAAATCAAGCTGGCGCGTTTTATGCGTAAAAATGAAGGCCAGCATACGATGCCGTTACCAATGCAACAAATTGAACAAAACTTTTTTAAACGTTTAATGCGTCGAGGTGCAGAAATCTTTTCACCGAAACGTGAAAAAATTGGGGAAACAACGATTGTGCATCCAGATTTCCACGACGACTTCACACAAATCTCAACAAAGGATATGATGGAAGCCTTTAAGGAGGCTATTGAGCAAAAGAAACGCTTAACGGTGAAAAAGATGCAATTTAAATTATTACCACTACCAGCGCTTGAAGTACAAGTTGTCTTGAAAATGTCGTCACAAATGGAACTAATGACGACACCGAATGCGATTGAAGAAGCACAAAAAACATTAATTGAATGCTTTAGTCAGCTATATGATTTACAGTTTGGAACATTAGCGATGAAAGTGGTCGACATTGAATTTGTAGAGGAAAGGGGAGCGTCAAATGATTCGAAAAGCAAACATAGATGATTTAGCGCGTATTATGGACATCGAACGTGCGGGATTTTCTGAAGCGGAAGCTGCAACAGAAGCAGCGATGAAGGAGCGTATTAAAAAAATCAGCGATACCTTTTTTGTGGTAGAGGAGCAGGGGGATGTGCGTGCCTTTGTCGTTGGCAATGTCATGACAAAGCGCTACATAACAGATGATCAATTTGAAACATTACAAGCCAATCAGCTAATCGGTGGGCACCAAAGTGTGTTAAGTATTGCGGTGGACCCTGCGTATCGTAGTAGAGGTTATGGATCCCAGCTACTGACGCATATCGAAGCGGTTGCGCGTGAGGCAGCGCGTGAAAGTGTATCGCTTACATGTTTAGCACGTTTAATTGGTTATTATGAAAAACAAGGCTACGTGAATGAAGGTGCTTCATCGTCAACACATGGTGGTGAGCAGTGGTTTAATTTAGTGAAGCCATTGTCATAATAAGTGAAAGAGGCTTTGACATATGTATAAAAACAACCGTTCATATGAGCATAAGAAAAACCGGAATCGCGCTGTAGTGCGGTTTCGGTTTTTCGTTGCGAACGCTAAAAAAGAAACATGACGTGTTTTGTCCCAGCCTCTTTTTTGTTGAAACAAAATACTTGTCTTTTAAACCCCTATGAGGTATATTTATATCAACATCAAGTATCTTGAGTTACAGATAAAATTCAAGTATGTTAGATGTTAGTTTAATTGGAAGAGGTGGCAACATGATTCAAATCTTACCACGTATTAATGAATTAGCAAAAAAACAAAAAGAAGGCATGTTAACAGCCGCAGAAAGCGCTGAACAAATCATCCTTCGTAAACAATATTTAGAACAATTTCGTGCACAAGCGCATGGCATTATTACGAATGTAAAAGTTATTGACCCAAACGGGGACGATGTAACACCACAACAAGTAATTGATGCGAAAAAAGCGCGTCTAGATAACAATAACGATTAAATTACGCAAGTGTGTGATACAAATAAACGGCTAAGACAATAAAATTGATCTAGCTGAAAAGAATAGCATAAGAAAAGAAGGCATTGCGCCCGGAACTGAGCCTCAAAAGTGAGACAAAGAAAAGGCCAATATTCTTCAATAGAATTTGACGGACGCTTTCCTGGGGCATGGCGGAAGCCGCCTCGCTCGCAAGCTCACTGCGGGGTCTTCCGCTCATGCTAAGGGCTCCCCTAGGAGTCGCCGTCAAATTCTTGTTTCACATCTTTTTTTGTAGTCAACTGGCGTTCCACTTTGCCAAAATGCGCGTATTATTATCGTAACTAGTTACGATAGAACGTTTCACACTTTATACTGGCGTTATCAGCGAGCGTACCTTTACTGGCCATGCTCATGATAACGCCTTTTTGTTTGACTGCTACTACTTATGCGTTGTCACTTCATCTAACCGCTCTTTAGATGATATTTCCCCGTCTTCGTACCACTGCATCTATTGGTAAATTTTAATCATCATGTCCTTCAACGCTATTTTTTACGACTCCAAATTAAGGACTTTTAATTTTGTTTCGTATAAATACGCGTGTTTTTGCCCACTAAAAAACACCTCCAAAGATTTATACTCCTTGAAAGTGTTCTTCTTTTTGGTGTAATTAAATGCGACGTTTAAACTGGGCAGGACGTTTTTCAACGAAGGCTTGCACGCCCTCGGTAAAATCCGAACCAACAAATGGTGTCGAGCCGTTCCATAAATTCGGTACAGAATCGATACATTCTTGTACCGATGTTTTAACAGCAAGTAGTGAGGCTGGTGACATTGATGCCACTAATTTTCCCATGCGAATCGCATAACGATCCAACTGATCATCACTCGCAACATAGTTCAGCATCCCAACGCGGTAAGCATCATCGGCTTTTAACATACGCCCTGTATACACAAGGTCCTTTGCCATACTTGGGCCAACAAGACTTACGAGACGCTGTGCGAATTGATTATTTAATGTAATGCCTAATTTACCGACAGGAATGCCAAGCTTCGCCTTATCAGAGCCAATGCGCAAGTCGCAAGCAAGTGCAAGTTCTAAGCCAGCACCCATGGCAGGGCCATTAATAACGGCAATCGTTGGGATTGGTAAACGCTCGATTGTTGAAATCGTACGTTCCATATCGACAAATGCCGCTTCCGCTTTTTCAAGGGAAATCGCATTAAATTCTTTAATATCTGAACCAGCAGTAAAGCTTTCGCCATAGCCACGAATAATTAATACTTTATTTTTTGGATTTTCTAATGTTTGCAGTGCAATACTGCGAAGCTGCTGCCACATATTTGCTGTTAATGCATTTTTAGCTTGTGGACGACGAATTGTAATAATCGCTAAACCAGCCGTCTCTTGGTAAATAATTTTGGCATCTTCTTTTTCTAAACGTGTTGTTGATACTTTCATATGTAAGTCCCCCTAGACGAATAATAATACTATTGTATAACAGTTTTCGCTGTTATAGTATTGAAAGCGATAAATTGACTGATAAATGGCATATTTGCGAAAATTAATGCACCGAAAGGTAGTCGAAATGCGAATTCAACGGTAAAATAAGAAGGAGTGTTAAAGAGTATGATATCGTAGTGGAGTTGAGGCATATGGTCGGTATAGTAATCGGAGTGATTGTCGTTGCAGTTGTTCTTTTTTTTGCCATGCAATCATCTTTGCCACTAAAAAAATCAGATGATATAAAAGAATCGTTTAAACAACTCGAAGGAAGGTTATGGAGAAGCTATGTGGATTTTTCCATTACAAAGCAAAATGAACTATATGCGCGTTATCTAGATGAAGAAAGCAGGGCGCGGGTAGTGGAAACAAATGAGCTACCGAATGAACTTGTTTTGGCAATTCGTGAATTTCATGAACAGTTAGGCAAAGAACTTATGGAAATGGAGATGTATTATGCGTCGATAGAAGAGCCAGCGAATCAGGAGCTAGTGCGTTATTTTATCACATATTTACAAGCACGTAATACATTTTTAAATAAGGAGTGGGGCTATACGCGCGCGTTATTAAAACAGCAAGAAGATGCTCTTTTAGCGACGCAACTGTATCGTCATGCACGAAACCAGCAAACCGCTGCATATGAGGTGTTTGCTGCGCACATTAATCAACGTGCAAAAAAATTAAAAGTAGAAAATCGATTTCAATAATAACAAAGGACGTGGTGACGACGTTTTTAGAACGAGTCAAAAAGAAAACCCGTGAACAGCAGGTAGCTGAAAAACTATGGAATGCTTATTCCCACGCGGTCGCACTTATCATTACGCTGCCGATGGCGTATTTTTTATTAAAACAAGCGAATACAAAAATAGAATGGATTAGCTATAGTATTTTTATGCTATCAATGATGCTATCATTTGCTACATCAACCATTTTTCATGCATCGTATTCAAAATGGCGCGAACTGTATCGTAAACTCGACCACTCCGCTATCTATATGCTAATTATCGGAACATATGCGCCGATGATGCTGATTGCAGTTGGCGGCACGCTAGGAATTGTCATCTTTAGCATCGTATGTGTGTTAGGCACGGCTGGGATTATCTTAAAATTATTTTATTATAAAAAGATTCAGCGTATTTCTATCCAGTTATACGTAGCACTTGGGTGGTTAATGATGCTTGCCATTATTCCGATTTTTCATCATATCGGCTGGCCAGGGATGTTTTGGCTTCTTCTGAGCGCGGCATTTTTCATGAGTGGTGTATATTTCTTCAAGGAAACAAAATTACTATTTAGTCATACGGTATGGCATGTGCTCGTATTATTTGGGAGTTTTGCGATGTATGTGTGCATTTATTTATATGTATAAGGAAAAAAGCCGAAATTGCGTCCTGCAATTTCGGCTTTTTCTATGAATGATTAATTATCAAATTCTTGTTCAAGCTGGTTTAAGCGTGCGCGGATTTCATCGATATTATGACGAACGTTTGCATCCGCCTGTTTTTTAAATTGCGCTTCATATAATTTATCTGATTTGGATAAAGCAATGGCCGTAATAGCACCTGTAGCAACGATGCCACCAATCGCGAATAATAGTTGTTTTTTTTCTTTTTGCATACGACAAGCCCCCTCCTCTAATCATAAACTCCCTCCTATAAAAACGCAAAAAGTCTTGTAGTAAATAGGAAAATACGTCGTAATTAGCGATAAAAAAACGCCGAATTAACATATTAGAAGGGTTTCATCTCAAAATGATATAGATAAATTTACAGAAAATATAGACAACGGAGAAAGATTGTGAAGAACTTCACGAACCCTTGATATGACGGGATTTTGCTTATGCTTGAAGGTATCATAATCATTACAAAAACGCATAAGTAATTTAAGGTTTATATAGTGTACATTATTGAAGAAAGGTGTTAGAGTGTATGTAGCTTCAAGTTGTGTACAAAATTTGTGCAACTTATTCATAAAAAAACTTATTTATAACTATAAACAATTGACATATTAAATGGATTAATATAAAGGAGACGTTTTACATGAAACTACTAGCACCTCAACCATTTACATTAGAAGGTGGCAAACGCGCCGTACTATTATTACATGGCTTTACTGGAAGTACAAAAGACGTGAAAAAACTTGGCCAATTTTTAAATAAACGCGGCTATACATGCCATGCACCAATGTATCGTGGTCACGGTGTCGATCCAGAGGAAATTTTAAACTATGGCGCTAAGTATTGGTGGGAAGATGTAACACGCGGTTACATGCACCTTAAAGACTTAGGCTATGATGAAATTGCTGTAGCAGGAATTTCTCTTGGTGGCGTATTTACATTGAAAGTCGGAGCAGAATTCCCGGTAAAGGGTGTTGTCGCAATGTGTGCTCCTATCAAACGTCGTTCAAAAGAAGGACTATTTGAACGTCTTTATAAATATGCGGAAGTTTACAAACGCTTAGAAGGTAAACCAGAAGCCCAAGTTCAAATGGAATTAGATGATTTAGAAATGATGGATCGTCATGCCTTAACGGAAGTACAAAAAATGATTGCTCATACAAGTGATGAAATTGAAGATATTCATACACCAACACTTGTATTACAAGGTAAATTAGATGATGACTTATACCAACAAAGTGCACCATTTATTTACGATACCGTTGAAACAGATGACAAAGAATTAATCTGGTACCAAAATTCAGGTCACATTATTACACTAGGAAAAGAGCGCGAAAAAGTATTCCAAGATACGGTTGAATTCCTTGATACATTGGACTGGAGCGTACCTGTAGCACAAAAACAAGTAGCAGCACTATAATAATAACGATGAAACACGTTCCAATTGGAGCGTGTTTTTTTATATGAAAACTATGAATGATTATTCATTTTGCGTGCAAATACGTCTTTTCGAGCATATAATGATGTTAAAAGAGTAAAAAGGAGGATTTTTGATGGCGACAATTCAAGATGTAATAGATGGGAAGATTGATATTCCAGAAAGCGAGCGTTTACTGGGGGTAAAGGTGATTGGTGGGGATATGGCAACGAATGAAGTCGTCTGTGAATGGACGATTGAGGAACAACATTTAAACCGAGCAGGTATTGCGCTTGGAGGATTTACGGCTGCGGTTGCGGATGTCGCAATTGGCTATGCGGGAGCGCTTGTAATGGAAGAAGGTTATACGTTTACGAGTGTGAATTTAGTGACGACCTTCCATCGTCCGATTCATTTAGGTACCGCTATTTTTACGGCTCGTTTAAAACGTCGTGGGCGCACGATGCTTTACGGCGAAGTCGAAATTACACAGGAGGGCAAGCTCGTTGGCGATGTGGTCACAAGCCTAATGACATTCCCGGTACGTTAAAATTCTTAAAATCCCTGTTTTTTAGTGTCCTTAATGTTAGAATAGGATTGTTCATCTGGCTAGTGGGAGAGCCTGCTAGAGTAAGGTGAACCCGGATTATTCCGGCTAGAGCAGAGTTTGGAGGAGTTTTTATGCAACAAAAAGGTCAATGGTCAACAAAACTTGGCTTTATTCTGGCATCAGCAGGTGCCGCGATTGGTCTCGGAGCGATTTGGAAGCTACCATATGTGACCGGTGAAAATGGTGGTGGCGCATTTTTCTTATTATTTGTGCTGTTCACATTACTAATTGGCTTACCGATGCTAATTTCAGAATTTATTATTGGACGCAGCACGCAAAAAGAAGCAATTTCTGCGTATAAAAAATTAGCCCCAAAATCATTATGGACATGGATTGGGAAATTCGGCGTTATCGGCTGTTTCCTATTATTATCGTTTTATAGTGTAGTAGGTGGATGGATTTTAATTTACACTGTGAAGGCATTAGCTGGCAAAGCCATCGTACCAGGTGTTTCAGCAGGTGACATGTTTAATCAAACGGTCGGAAGTCCTAGTATTACAATTTTAGGTGTCGCATTATTTACATTATTAAATGTCATTGTGGTCGCATTAGGCGTGCAAAATGGTATTGAAAAATCAAATAAATTTATGATGCCATTATTATTTTTATTCTTTATCATTTTAGTTATTCGCTCATTAACATTAGACGGGGCGATGGAAGGGGTACAATTCTTCCTGCAACCCGACTTTTCAAAAATTACCGGTGAAGGTGTGTTGTATGCGCTTGGGCAATCGTTCTTTGCGCTCGCAGTCGGCTTCTCTTGTATGGTGACGTATAGCTCCTACTTGAAAAAGGATGAAAGTTTACCATATTCAGCAGGTTCTGTCGTTTTAATGAACATCTTTGTCTCATTATTAGCAGGTCTTGCCATCTTCCCAGCCGTTTTCGCAACAGGACTTGAACCAACAGGAGGACCGGGGTTATTATTCGTCGTCCTCGCAACTGTTTTTGGTCACTTACCATTTGGTGAAGTGTTCTTTGCAATCTTTCTCTTGCTGTTCTTATTTGCAACGTTGACATCATCATTTAGCTTATACGAAATTATCGTTGCTGCATTTGAGGCAAAATTCCCAAATGCACGCCGCATGATTACGATTTTACTAGGTGTTATTGTGTTAGTCGCTGCGATTCCGGCCGCATTATCAACGTCTACATTAAGCGATGTGACAATTTTCGGTAAAACGGTATTTGATGCAACCGATTATTTAGTGAGTAATGTTATGCTACCACTTGGCAATTTATTAATTGCGATTTTCATCGTCCATAAAGTGGATAAAAACTTAGTCGAGCAAGAATTTTTCAGCGGTAGCCGTATTTCAACAGGTTATTACCGCGTATGGCGCTTTTTAATGACCTTCATTGTGCCGGTCATTATCGCCATCGTGCTAATGTATACCGCTAATCAATAATTCGAAAAGATAGTGCCGTTCATGGTGCTATCTTTTTTTTGTTGCTATAATATGAATCAGAACAAACATTCG
This sequence comes from Candidatus Kurthia intestinigallinarum, assembly GCF_003991225.1. Classification (GTDB taxonomy): domain Bacteria; phylum Bacillota; class Bacilli; order Bacillales_A; family Planococcaceae; genus Kurthia; species Kurthia populi. The sequence continues at coordinate 137,741 of NZ_JTFC01000026.1, read as the reverse complement.
AGGAGGATGGACGCATGAAAATTTTACATACCGCCGATTGGCATTTAGGAAAACTTGTGCAATCGGTCTATATGACGGCAGATCAGCGTCATATTTTAAATCAATTTATCGAGCATGTGGATATAGAAAAGCCAGATGCCATTATTATCGCGGGCGATTTATACGACCGCTCTATTCCACCAACAGAGGCCATTCAACTCTTAGATGATACGCTACAAAAAATCGTCGTCGAGCGCGGTATTCCAGTACTTGCGATTGCAGGGAATCATGATAGTGCGAGTCGCATTGATTTTGCGACGTCACTAATGACACAAAGTGGCTTATACATGGTCGGGAAGTGGACCCCAGACAGTGAGCCAGTGTGCTTGCAAGATGACGAAGGCGAAGTGTATTTCTGGTTAATTCCGTTTATGGACCCATCCGAAGTACGTTATGTCCTGAATGACGATAGCATTCGCACACACCAGCAGGCGATGGAGGCGATTATGGCATCGATTACCCCAAAAATGAAGGCAGATGCACGCCATGTTTTTGTTGGCCATGCCTTTGTAACAAAGGGTGGTGTAGAGGAAGAGAAGGATAGTGAAGGCGAACGTCCATTAGCAATTGGTGGCTCTGAGTGCATTGATGCCGCGCTTTTTGACGCCTTTGATTATGCAGCATTTGGTCATTTACATGGCGCCCATTTCGTTGGCAAGGAAACGATTCGCTATGCGGGGTCACCGCTGAAGTACTCGATTTCTGAGGAACATCATAAAAAAGGCTATTTAGTCGTAGAGCTGTCAACAGAGCAAGCAACGATTACGAAAAAAGAGCTACAGCCCCTACGTGATATGCGCCGCATTAAAGCGTATATGGCCGATATTTTAGCGAGCGAGCCGAGCGATGATTATGTTTTCGTGACGCTATTAGATGAGCAACCGATTTTATCACCGATGGAAAAAATTCGTGGCATTTATAAAAATGCGATGCATGTCGAGCGTCAAACAATCGTTCATGTAAACGACAAGCAGCAGACGACATCACGCCGTCAAATGGATGATGTCGCTTTGTTTAAAGCATTTTATGCCGAAATGCTCCCGGGGGATATACCGGATGATACGTTATCATTATTTAATGAGCTCTTAGCCGAGCAACTACAAAATGAACGTGAAGGGGGCAATTACGAATGCAACCGTTAGAACTAAAAATGACCGCTTTTGGTCCGTATAAGGACTGTGAAACGATTGATTTTCGTGCGCTAGGTGACCGTAAATTATTCGTTATTTCTGGGACGACAGGTGCTGGGAAGACGACCATTTTTGATGGCATTTTTTATGCGCTTTACGGTGCAGCTAGTGGTGAGGACCGCAGTGAAGTGAAAGGCTTACGTAGTCATTTTGCTGACGATAAAGTAGCGACTTCTGTTGAGCTATTATTTGCGATGAAGGGCCATACATACCGCGTTTATCGTCAGCTACCGTATAAAAAAGCTGGCAATAAATCGGAAACACCTGGGAAAGTTGAGCTTTATGAGGTAACGGATCAAGGCGATGTGCCACTCGTTGACCAGCAAAAGGCCACGGAAGTAAGTGATAAAATTCGTGAGCTGCTTGGCTTAACGAAAGAGCAATTTAAACAAATTGTCATGCTGCCGCAAGGAGAATTCCAAAAGCTTTTAACATCAACAACAGCAAATAAAGAAGAAATATTACGTAAAATCTTTAAAACGATGAAATATGACGATATGGTGCATCGCTTAAAAGACAAACGCAATGATGCGCAGCAAGCATTAGATAAAGCGCAGGCACTTCAGCAACATACAGTACGTACCATTCACCAAGCGTTGCCACTGCGCGAAGCGAGCTCACTTGAACAGCTATTAGCACAAGAACATTTTACAACAGCGCGCTTAGTGCAAGCATTAGCGGAAGAACAGCAGCATTATGAAGCGCTATTACCGGGGCAGCAACAAGCATATGAAGAGGCCATGGATAAACAAAATGTCCTACAGGAAATGCGTGCAAAAGCTCGTCAATTCAACGAAGAGTTAACAACGTATCAGAATCTAAAAACAGAATTAACGAAGTTGAACGAGCAACAGCCCGCAATCGACACAATGCAAAAACAATATGACTTTGCGGAGAAGGCACAGCAGCTTGCGCCCTATGATGAGCAGTTCCATACATTAAATCAGCATAAGAAGAAATTAGAAAATCGGTTGCCAGCATTACAAGAGAAGCTTGTAGATGCAATCAAGAAGCAGGAAGAAATATCGCTGCAATGGCAACAGGTAACCGAGGATAAAAAACAACTACCGGTACTCGAGCAACAGCTACGAACATGGCAGCCACTTATCGCAATGTATGAACGTGTCGATGATTCAAAGGCACGTCAACAAACGTTACAACAACAGCTTCAAAGACACCAACAACAAGTGCAAAAAAACCATCATGAGCAGCAACAGGTCATGGCAACATTTGAAACGCAAAAAGCACAGTATACACAGGCGATGGAAGCCGTTCATGCCTTGCCGATGTTACAACAACAGCTGTTTGATGAGGAAAAAAAGGTCAACGCCTATACACAATTCACGCAGCGAAAAACACAGCTTCAAACACTTGCAAAAGCGCTACAAGAAGCAAAAAAGGAACAGCAGCAAGCACAAACCGCCTATGAAACGATGCATCAAATATCACTGCGTAATCAAGCGTATACATTAGCACAGCAACTAGTAGAAGGGGAAGCGTGTCCAGTATGTGGCTCAGCCGATCATCCCGCTCATGCACAGCTGAGTGACGCTGTAGATGAGCAAGTACTCGAACAGCAACGCGTGCAGTATGAAGCAACGCAACGTATGTACTATCGTGCGGAAAGTGCATGGCAGTCTGCACAGCTACAACTAAATGAGGCCACAGCAGCATGTGATGCACTGGCAATCGATACAACACGTACGTATACAACAACACGTTATGAGCACATAAAGGCACAGGTTGCACAGTTAATGCAGGCACAAACGAAAGCAGAACAGCAACAGCACACGCTCCAACAGCTCGAGCAGCAATTAAAGCAATTTGAACAGCAACAGCAAACGCTTCAGCAGCAGTTGATTGTAACAGAGCAACAACTTCAGACCAATACCGTCTTATTAGAAGAGCAACAGCAGCAACTGCCGGAGCAATACGGTACGAAAGCGGAATTACAACAGTATTTAACGGCTGTTGAACATCAAAAAATACAGCTTGAGCAGCGAGTAGAAGCGGTACGTCAGCAGCTTGAACAGGCGACCCAAACGCTGCAACTAACAAAAAATGACCATGTGCATTTAACGACGCAAATCGATGAAGCTGTGCATAATCTTCAAGAAGCACAGGAGCATTTTAAAGAGCGTGTTCTTGAACATTTTGACAACGGGCAGCACTATACGGAGATGAAGCATTTTATTCCGCAAATGCCATCGATGCGCACGAAGCTTGAGCAATTTGCACAGCAACTGTATGCAACAACACAGGCGTGTGAAAAACGCCAGCATTTAGAGGGCAAGGAGCCGCATGATATGGCGACGATAGAGGCACAGCTACAGCAGGCACGTCAGCAAGGAGAACAATTGTTCACGAACTGGCAGCAAACGAAAAGCTATGTGAAAAATACACAGGCACTTATGCAGCAACTCGATGAAAATCGTGCGCAAATAGAGGCGCTTGAACAACGTGCCACACATATTATTGCGCTGTATGACCTACTGCGAGGCAATAATGAGCAGCGCATTTCTTTTGAACGTTATTTACAAATCGAATATTTAGAGCAAATTATCGAAGCGGCGAATGAACGCTTGCAGCCCTTATCAAATGGCCAATTTTTATTACAGCGTAGTGAGCGCTTAGAATCTCATGGCAAGCAAAGTGGGCTTGGCTTAGACATTTACGATGCTTACACGGGTCAAACACGTGATGTGAAAACGATGTCGGGCGGCGAAAAATTCAATGCGGCGCTTTGCTTAGCACTTGGTATTAGTGATATTATTCAAAGCTACCGCGGCCAAGTCGAAATTGATACGATGTTTATTGATGAAGGCTTTGGGACATTAGATGAAGAGGCACTAGCTAAGGCGATTGATACGCTTGTTGAGTTACAAAAATCCGGTCGTATGATTGGCGTTATTTCACATGTTGCGGGCTTAAAAGAGGCGATACCGGCAGTCCTTGAAGTGAAAAAATTACGTGAGGGCTACAGTCATACGAAGTTCCATATCGATTAGGTGTGTTCTTGACTTGCGAATTTGAAATGCGTATCATAAATAGCAGTGTTAAATAAAAAACGATATACGAGTCGTTTTGAGGAGTAAAAATGATATGGAAAAATATATACTAGCACTTGCTACGAGTGCTATGCTGTTTATTGTATTTGCAAGTAATCCAGCATTAGCAGCGACGACTACAGCAATTGAACAAACGAACTATGACAAAATTTATTTTGGATTAATGATCTTTTTTCTGATTTTGGCATTGTTTACATTCCGTATGAAAACAATTAAAAAGAAAAAATAAAGCGTCTTGTTGACGTCGAACATATAAAGTACTCAGGCACATTCAGCGTATGAAAGACGGTGAATGTGCTTTTTTTAATAAAAAAGAGGCTTTGACATACGTGTAACAACCGCTCCTATGAGCATAAGAAAACCGGAACCGCGCCATAGCACAGTTCCGGTTTTTCATTGCGAACGCTAAAAAAGAAAAATGACGTGTTTTGTCTCAGTTTCTTTATATAGTCTATTAACTATTTGCTAGTTCACGTGATTTTGCTTCCGCATCAGCAATACATGTCGTGAAGGCTTCTTTCACATTGAATTTTTCAAGTGCTTTGACGCCCGCTTCGGTTGTACCGCCTGGGCTCGTAATTTTTTTACGCAGTAATTGAGGCTCCTCATCAACACGCTTTAACATTTCTGACGCACCAGCCATCGTTTCAACGACAAGCTGTTTCACCGTTTGTTCATCTAAGCCATACGTTAAGCCGGCTTCCTTCATCGCTTCAACGACATAGTAAAAATAAGCTGGACCACTACCTGAGATAGCAGTCACCGCATGAAGCTGATCTTCTTCTACTTCAATGACGGTGCCAATCGATTGGAGTAGCGTCGTAATCGCTTGTTTTGTTCCATCATTAACGGCCGCATTGTACGCAACACCTGTCGTGCTTAATGCGATTTGTGCCGATGTATTCGGCATAATACGCGCTAATGGACGTGCACCTAAAATGGCTTCAATCGATGCCATCGCATAACCCGCCACGATTGATAGTACAGGCGTCTGTGCTGGAATATGTGCCGCGATTTTTTCAAGTGCCGCTTTGACATCTTTTGGTTTCATCGCAAGAACGACTAAATCGGCCTGCTGTAAGGCGTCAGCTAATTCGTACGTTGCTGAAATACCGTATGCCTCATGTAATTGAGTTAATTTCGCTTCGTTTGATTTATTCGTAACGAAAATATGCGCTGCATCGATCACTTGTTGTGCTGTTAAGCCATGGATAATTGCCTCTGCCATGGACCCTGCACCGATAAATAAAATATTTTTCATATTGTCTCCTCCTTCATTTTAAGCAAAAAGAAAAACATACTCATCCGAAAGGACGAATATGTTGTATTCGCGGTACCACCTTGATTCGCTAGTTGAACTAGCGCACCTCATTCCTTGTTATCGCTAAGGAAACGGCTATGTTTGCATAGCGGCTCAAAAGTAGGTTCCACTACGACTTCACGCATCGATTGCAGCAAGCACGATGCTCTCTTTAGAGAAGTGATGTAATGTACTAGTCTTTGTCTTGGCCTTAATGTATATGTGATGATTATAAGCATAATGATAAATAGAAGTCAATGGTTGAATTTGGAATAATCAGAAAATGACGTCCCTTTAAAAAACGGGTATGATAAGAATGTAGTGACATAAGGGGGACTTGGATTATGGAAGAAATTATTCGCATTGAAACACCGACACCATTTGGGGTAGGGACAGCAAATTCATTTTTAATAAAAGGGGATACATTATCCATCATCGATGTTGGGACAAAATTTCCGCCGGCCTATGAGGCACTAGAGGCAGGCCTGAAAGCGCAAAATTATCGCTTTGAAGATATTGAACAGGTCATTTTAACGCATCATCATCCAGACCATATTGGCTGGACAGATGCATTTGCGAAGGCGGATGTGATTGGTCATGCCTATAATGATTACTGGCTACGCCGCGATAAAGCATTTTTTAATTATCAGCGCCTATTTTATAAAGAACAACTAGCTGAAGAGGGCGTACCACAATTGTATGATCGCTGGGTTGATAAGATGATTCGTGAGGTCGATTATATGGGGACGACACCACTTTCTACTATAATAAAAGACGGGGATACATTACCAGGGCATCCAAATCTCGTGGCAGTTGAAACGCTTGGGCATGCGCAAAGTCATTTCATGTTTGTCGATGAAAACGCGCGCTATGCTTTTGGTGGCGATTTATTAATTGACTTTATCGCCTCAAATCCACTCGTTGAAGTACCAATGGGCATGACCGGACCACGCCCGAAATCACAGCTACAATACAATGACTCATTAAAAAAATTAGCGTCCTATGATTTTGAGCGTGTCTATTCAGGGCATGGCAATGTAATTACGAATGCCACCGAGCTTGTAGCAACACGACTAGAAAAACAGCATCAGCGTGCCATGCGTGCCTATGCTTTAATTGATGCTCCGTTATCTGTTTTTGAGATTACAAAACGCTTTTATCCAACAAAAATGCAGGCAGAGCTCGGCTTAACATTGTCGTCGACATTAGGACAGCTTGATTATTTGGAGGATCAAGGTCTTGTAGTACGAACACTAGACGAGGAGGGAGTAGCGCGCTATGAGCAAGTATAAAACGGTATTAGTGACCGGTGCGACCTCAGGCGTTGGCTTTGAATTAGCGATACAGCTACATGCGCAGGGGCATCGCGTGATTGCGACTGGGCGTAATGAGGTCAAGCTACAGCAATTAAAAAAGCAGCGACTCGAGACGATTGCGGCAGATTTAACGAATCGAGCGTCCCTGCAGCAACTCGTTGATCAACTCCCAAACATTGATGTGGCGATTATTAATGCTGGCATTGGTACTTTTGAGTATGCTGCAGCGTTAGAAGATGCGGCCATTCATGAAATGATTCAATTAAATGTCGCGACACCGGCGATTCTTGTGCGCGAATTATTACCGCATATGACGCGAGGAGGCCAATTTATTTTTATGGGCTCGCAAGCAGGGAAGGTCGCGACGCCGAAAGCGAGTATGTATGCAGCGACAAAACATGCATTGATCGGTTATACGAATGCGCTTCGCATGGAGCTGGCAGCACAAAAAATTGCAGTATCAGTTATCTATCCGGGACCGATTGATACACCATTTTTAGACCATGCAGATGCAACAAACGCATATCGAAAAGTGATGAAAAATGTATTATTAGCGCCAGAAGCGGTTGCGAAGGCGACAATTCATACAATAAAAACACGAAAACGTGAAGTGAATTTACCATGGTATATGGGGATCTCAAGCAAATTATACGCGTTATCACCAAGGCTTGTTGAAAAAATCGGCAAACCACTATTTAATAGGAAATGATTAAAAGTGATTTTTTATGCATTAAAATTGTATAAAAAATCACTTTTATGCATTTTATCTGTATAAAAATAAAAATACTAAAAAGAAATGAACAAAAATTCTCGCTTAAATCATTGATTTACTTACTATTTGAGAACTTTTTACATAAAATGATGTTTTTCGAAAAAATTTATAAAAATACACTTGCGCTTATAAAAATAGCATGCTATTATTAGTGCATAAATATTAAAAACAAACGCATAAACATACAAATAAACATTACAGCTTTGGAGGAATACATTATGACAAACACAAACAAAAAAGTAGTACTTGCCTATTCAGGCGGTTTAGATACATCTGTAGCCATCACATGGTTACAAGAACAAGGATACGAAGTAGTTGCTTGTTGCTTAGACGTTGGTGAAGGGAAAGATCTTGCACACGTAAAAGAGAAAGCATTAAAAGTTGGCGCTGTTGAATCATTCGTAATCGACGCAAAAGACGAATTCGCAGATGATTTCGCATTAATGTCTCTACAAGGTCACACATGGTATGAACAAAAGTATCCACTAGTATCGGCACTATCTCGTCCGTTAATCGCTAAAAAACTAGTTGAAATCGCTGAACAAACTGGTGCTACTGCTGTTGCACATGGTTGCACAGGTAAAGGGAATGACCAAGTTCGTTTCGAAGTTGCTTTCAACGCATTAAACCCAGATTTAGAAGTATTAGCACCTGTTCGTGAATGGGGCTGGAGCCGTGAAGAAGAAATCGAATATGCGAAAGAACGTAATATTCCGATTCCAATCAACTTAGACTCTCCATTCTCAATCGACCAAAACTTATGGGGCCGTGCAAACGAATGTGGTATTTTAGAAGATCCTTGGGCAAAACCACCGAAAGATGCGTACGACTTAACAGTTGAAATCGAAGATGCGCCAGACGAAGCAGATGTTATCGAAATCGAATTCGTAGCTGGTGTACCAACAAAATTAGATGGCGTTGAGTACAAACTATCTGACATGATCTTAAAATTAAATGAACTTGCTGGTAAACATGGTGTGGGCCGTATCGACCACATTGAAAACCGTCTTGTAGGGATTAAATCTCGTGAAGTATACGAAATTCCAGGTGCACACACATTATTAATCGCACACAAAGAATTAGAAGATTTAACATTAGTAAAAGAATTAGCTCACTTCAAACCAGTTGTTGAAAAACAATTAACAGAGCTTATTTATAACGGCTTATGGTTCTCTCCATTACGTGAATCAATCCAAGCATTCATCAAAAACACACAACAATATGTAAACGGTACGGTACGTGTACGCCTATTCAAAGGTCATGCAATCGTTGAAGGACGTAAATCTCCAAACTCTTTATATGATGAAAAATTAGCAACATATACAAAAGATGATGAGTTCAACCACAACTCAGCTGTAGGTTTCATTGAATTATGGGGCCTTCCAACGAAAGTAAATGCTATCGTGAACGGTAAAAAAGTAGGTACAAACTAATGAGCGGAAAAGCATGGGGCGGTCGCTTCCAAAAATCTGCCGAAGCTTGGGTAGATGAATTTGGCGCTTCAATTGGCTTTGATCAGCAACTCGTTACAGAAGATATTGAGGGCAGTATTGCGCACGTAACGATGCTTGGTGAATGTGGTATTTTAAAAGCCGATGAAGTAGAGGCAATCAAAGGCGGCCTAGAACAATTAAAAATTAAAGCAGACAATAACGAATTAGAGTTTCAAGTGGAAAATGAAGATATCCACTTAAACCTTGAAAAAATGTTAACCGATTTAGTAGGACCTGTTGGCGGTAAACTACACACAGGACGTAGCCGTAATGACCAAGTCGCAACGGATATGCACTTATTCCTTAAAAAACGTGTTGTTGAAGTCATTGCATTAATCGAAAGCTTACAAGATGCAATTATCGCGCAAGCAGAAGATAATGTGGAAACATTAGCGCCTGGCTATACACATTTACAACGTGCGCAGCCTATTTCGTTCGCACATCACTTAATGACCTACTTCTGGATGTTAGAGCGTGACAAACAACGCTTTACAGAATCTGTGAAACGTATCGACATCTCACCACTTGGTGCAGGGGCATTAGCAGGGACAACTTTCCCAATTGACCGTGAATTAAGTGCGAAATTATTAGGCTTCTCAACGGTATATCAAAACTCAATTGACGCGGTAAGCGATCGTGATTTCATCGTTGAATTCCTATCAAATGGCGCGTTAATGATGGCGCATTTATCACGCTTTGCAGAAGAAATCATTCTTTGGTCAACAGATGAATTCAAATTTATCGACTTAGATGATTCCTTCTCAACCGGCTCAAGCATTATGCCACAGAAGAAAAACCCGGATATGGCGGAATTAATTCGTGGTAAAGCAGGTCGTACGTACGGCAATCTAATGGGCTTACTAACAGTTTTAAAAGGCATTCCACTAGCGTACAACAAAGATATGCAAGAAGATAAAGAAGGCATGTTCGACACATTACACACAATTGTCGGCGCGCTAAAAATCTTCGAAGGTATGGTTCGTACGATGACTGTCAACAAAAACGTGCTACATACAGCCGTTCACAATGACTTCTCAAATGCGACAGAACTTGCAGATTATTTAGCTGCAAAAGGCATGCCATTCCGTGAAGCACATGAAGTGACAGGGAAACTTGTTTTCACATGTATTAAACGCGGCATCTACTTATTAGATTTAACACTTGCGGATATGAAAGAAGGCAGTGACTTAATCGAAGAAGATGTCTACGAAGTATTAGCACCAGAAGCTGCGGTAAAACGTCGTCATTCTCTTGGTGGCACAGGCTTTGATCAAGTGAAAATTCAATTAGATAAAGCAAAAGCATTACGCAAGTAGTGAACATTGGAGAACGTATCACAGAGGGGATGCCAATCCGATAAACGGAACATACATATGCTCCGAAAAAGCGAACATCCAGAGGGGTGTTCGCTTTTTTTATGGTATTTTTTTTGTCTTTCACGTAACATAATAAGTAGCCTTGAGTCGTTCAAATAGACTTCACAGTTCGCACATAATTTTGCGCTATACTAAAAGAAAGATTGGAGGCTTTGATGTGACAGATTTAACGTATTTCTTTGCGTTTGCGGCGGGACTTCTCAGCTTTATATCACCTTGTACACTGCCGCTTTATCCCGCCTTTTTATCCTATATAACAGGTGTTTCAACTGCACAACTTACCGCAGATGGCCTTCGACGAAAGCAAGCACTTCTACATACGATTGCCTTCCTTGTTGGATTTTCACTTATTTTTATCGTCTTAGGCTTTAGTACATCGTTTATTCGCGTGTTATTTATTCAATATGACGAATTAATTCGGCAGCTTGGCGGCATTTTAATTGTCATTTTTGGCCTTATTGTAGCAGGTGTTTTTAAGCCAACCCTTTTAATGAAGGAACATCGCTTTCAACTAAAAAATCGTCCTACAGGCTATGTTGGCTCCGCATTAATCGGTCTTGTTTTTGCGGCAGGATGGACACCGTGTACAGGTCCGATTTTAGCGAGTATTTTTCTGCTTGGTAGCACGAATCCAACAAGCGCGGTTAGCTATATGTTGCTGTATGTGCTAGGCTTTTCAGTGCCATTTTTAGTCATGGCATTTTTCTTGCCAAAAATTCAATTATTAAAACATCATATGCAGCGTGTTGTCACATTAGGCGGCTATGTTATGATTGTAGTTGGTATACTCATTTTCTTTGATCAATTGAGTAAATTAAATCAATTATTCACGCCGATTTTTGGCGACTTTACAGGATTTTAATTTATAAAGTAGAGGTGATATGATGACACGTATTTTAATAGTGGATGATACATTTTTTATTCGAGAAACGATTAAGCGTATGATTGATGGTGAAGATTTTACCGTCGTAGGTGAGGCAGATAACGGGGAAGATGCGGTGAACCTTTATCGCGAGCTTCAACCAGACATCGTGACGATGGATATTACGATGCCGCTAAAAAATGGCTTAGAAGCAACAAAAGAAATTTGCGATGCGTTTCCGGAGGCGAAAATCTTAATGATAACAGCTGTTGGCCAACAGAAAAATGTGATTACCGCGCTTGAAAATGGTGCCAAAGATTTTATGACAAAGCCTTTTACACAGGAGCGCCTAGTAGAAACATTAAAACGACTCGTAGAAGTATAAATGGAAAGAAGAGATTAATGTGTTAGACTTTTTAAAAGAACTCCCAACGCAGTTTTGGGTTATTGCCTCGACCGTTTTTGTCGTCTTTATGGGTGTGAGTGCAATGCTGATGCGTGCAAAATCAGCAAAAAAGCCAGCAAGTGCTAAAAAAATAATGATTCCACCTGTTGCGATGTCAACAGGGGCGTTAATGTATATTTTCCCGTATTTCAGATTATCTTGGGAGCATTTAGCCATCACAGTGATTATCGGTGTATTATGCTCATTGATTTTAATTAAAACATCAAAATTTGAAATAGTCGCCCAAGATATTTATTTAAAACCATCGAAAGCATTTATTTTCGTGTTAGTAGGCCTTTTAATTTTCCGTACCGTAGCGAAGATTTATTTAGGTGGTACATTCCATTTAGGCGAGCTTGGCGGCATTTTCTTTTTATTGGCCTTTTCAATGTTATTACCGTGGCGTTTAGCGATGCTCGTGCAATTTAAAAAACTTGAAAAACAATTAAAAGAAGTGTAAATGTGGAGAAACCTGTCACAACTTGTGACAGGTTTTTTTCGTTTCGTCAGAATACGCTATTTTTTTCAGTAAGTATGCTAGAATAGGTGAGACTATAGAAACAGTAAGGAAGAGTGATTACATTATGAAAAAAGGGCTTTTACTTGTAGCAACGGGTGTATTGTCGCTGTCATTAGCAGCGTGTAGTAGCAATATGACGGGGACAACAGAAGAAAAAGATGCAGCGAAACAAGCAGAGACAACCGAACAATCAGCAGCAGAAACAACGTCAAAAACATCATCAGATGCTACAATGAATAAAGTTTTTGTCATTCCGAATGTTTACTTGAATCGTGAAGGATTATCAAGTGAAATTGATCCAGCTTCTGTAGAACATACAGATGTTAGTGATGAACAAACGAAATTTACAATGAGCGAAAAAAATATGGCAGAACAAAGCGAAAAAATTAATAGTGGCATTATCGGTGCGCTAACAGCATTAGCAGAAGGCAAAACAATGGAATCGGTTAAAGGTGTCGATACCGATGATATGTATGAACATGTAAAAATTTTCGTTGACGGGGATAAATTTGATAAGCAAAAAGATCCGACTGTCTTTGGTGCTATCGCTATTTCAATTGCAACGTATCAAATTTTAGAAGGCTGGGACGAGCCAAAGAGTAAAGTTGATTTCGTCGATAACGATACCCAAAAAGTATTGGCAACAAAATCAATTCCGGATGACGTATCAAAAGAATAATCGCTTCTATACCTCCAAGTGCGAATGCGCTATGGAGGTATTTTTTATATACTTAACTAAAGGGGGAATGATATGAGAAAATGGGGATTAATCGCTTGTCTGCTCGTACTAGCGGGGTGCAGTTCGTTTCGAGGGGATATGCACTGGAAGGTGGCAGAGTTCAACTATACGAATCAGCATCAAACAAACACGAGCTTAGCATCACTTCAAGGCACACCATTTATTGCGTACTTCTTTTTTACAAATTGTACGACCGTATGCCCGCCGATGACGATGAATATGGTCAAGCTTCAAAAGGAATTAAAGGCAGCTGGCATGGACGACTATGCGCTTGTTGGCTTTAGCGTCGATCCTACGCGTGATACGCCAGCTGTAATTACACAATACATAAATCAGTTTCCGGTAGCGGATAAATCGAAATGGCATCTTTTAACGGGCTATGATGAAGCAGCTATTACTACTTTAGCAGCAACATCCTTTAAAGCGATTGTGAAGCTTGAGGAAGGGAGCCAACAGATGATGCATGCGACGAATTTTTATTTGGTTGACCAACAGGGCTTTGTTCGAAAATCCTATGATGGTTATGGTCAAGTACCTGTCAGTGAAATCCTTAATGATTTAGCACATATACAGCCAAAATAAAAAAGAGACTGGGACAAATTACGTCATTTTCCTTTTTTAGCGTTCACAACAAAAAACCGGAGCCGCGCTACTGCGCGATTCCGGTTTTTCTTATGCTCACAAGAGCGGTTGTTACACATATGTCAAAGCCTCTTGTTACATACTTATTTATGTTCGTTTTGTTGACGTAATAATTCACGAATATCTTTAAGCACGTCTTCTTGTGTCTCAGCTGCTGCTTCTTCTTCAACAACTTCATTTTGACGACGCATTTTATTTCCAAGCGACATAACAATTTTAATAAATAAGAAGATAGAAAATGCAATAATCACGAAGTCAATGACACTTTGGATAAACGCACCGTATTTAATGCTTTTGTAAGCTAAGTCTGAAACGTCCACTTTACCAATTAGTAAAGTAACGATTGGCATGATGATGTTTTCTACTAAAGAAGTAACGATTTTACCGAACGCTGCCCCGATGATAACACCGACTGCAAGATCTAATACATTACCTTTTAACGCGAACTCTTTAAATTCTTTCCACATACTTGAGTATACCTCCTTTATAACGAAATAATTATATGAGTTAACAAATTGTATGATACCTAAAAAATGGGTCTATGACAAATATTTTTATAATAAATTGGTTAAAATAAAGAAAAAGATACAAAATTAATGTACCATAACAAAGGAGGTGTCGAGTTTGAACTATGTTTTTCTTGCCATTTTATTGGCAACTGCGCTTGCTGCAATTGAAGGGACCATTGTAGCAACGGCAATTCCAAGCATCACCGCTGACCTAAATGGCGTCGAATTAATTAGCTGGATTTATTCTGCTTATTTATTAACATCGGCGATTGCAGCGATTTTATTTGGGAAATTGGCCGATTTATTCGGTCGTAAAAAAATGATTATAATTGGGATTACCTTATTTGCGGTAGGATCCTTGTTATGTGGAATATCACAAAGTATGGTAATGCTCATTATATGCCGTGCCATTCAAGGGGTTGGCGCTGGTTCAATTTTGCCGATTACGCTGACAATGGTTAGTGAATTATTTGAAACAGAAAAAGCCCGTGCACGAGGCCAAAGCTATATTAGTATGGTATGGGGCGTTGCAGGTGTTGTTGGTCCATTAATTGGTGGCTTTTTAATTGATAGCTTATCATGGCATTATATTTTCTTATTAAATGTACCGTTTGCAATTGGTTCTATTTATTTTATTGCGCGTTATTATGAGGAACAGCTTGTTGTGACGAAGCATAAAATTGATTATGTGGGTGCTGTCTTATTCGCGGTAGCCATTTTATGCTTAATGTACGCGATTATTACGGGGAGTAATAGTGGGGATTGGTGGACGACGACGCAAATTGTTTGCTATAGCATCGTATTCATCTGTCTAGCTGCTTTTATTGCAGTAGAGCTGCGTGTAAGTGAACCGCTAATTCCGTTACAACTCTTTAAAAATCGTCGCCTAATGACGATTAATGCACTGTCATTTTGCACCATGGCCATCGTCATCGGCATGTCGGCATATGTACCACTTTATGCGCAAAATGTTCTAGGTAAGAATGCGACAGTAGCAGGCTTGATGCTAACACCATTATCCATTATGTGGACACTCGGTGCGATGGGCATCGGTGTTTTTATTGGCAAAATAGCCAATAAATATTTTATTGTCAGTGGTACGGTATTTTTAATTATCGGTACGCTAATGATGGCGCAGCTAACGGCACATACATCTGCCATCTTTATTATTGGCGCAACGGCACTAACGGGCTTAGGCATGGGTTGTATTGCGCCATTACTAATTATTACGCTTCAAAAAACCGTTTCAAAAGAGCATGTTGGCTTAGCGACAGGATTAAATTCATTTACGAATACGTTTAGCCAATCACTTGGTGCGGCGATTTATGGCGTCATTTTCAATGTAGTGACCGTTACAACGGTTGCGGCTACATCTGCTAATATGTTCGCAACTGGCATTCAGGCAGTCTATGTCGGTACGCTTGTGTTTGCGGTTATCGCCTTATTACTTGCGCTAACAATTAAAAAAGAAGCTGTCACACAGTAAAAAGACAGGAATCGTGTAAGAAGCGCGATTCCTGTCTTTTTTAAATAACCGTAGCTCCTAAAGAGCCTGTGAAGTGTGCCAGTGCCCAGTCATGGCCGGCTTGATTAAAGCTTGCGACACCTTGTTCATGAATAATAATTGTAAAACCTAAGTTATACGCATCAACAGCGGTGTGTAGTACACAAATATCGGTACAAACACCGACTAAATGTAACTCATTAATACCACGCTCGCGTAGTCGTAATAATAAATCAGTACCAGCGAATGAAGAATAACGAGTTTTATCCATCCATTTCACATGACTGCGGTTCGCATAGGTTTCATAAACCGCTTGCAAATCACCGTAAAGTTTTCGTCCGTCCGTATCTCGAATATTATGTGGTGGGAACAATGCAGTTTCTGGATGATACGGGTCATTTTTTTCATGTAAATCACATGCAAACACAACGTATTGCTCGTCGTTAATAAATTGTGTCGTTAATTTTGTAATATAAGATTCGAGCGCTTGCCCGGGCGCACCACATGTTAATGCGCCGTCCGTTGCAACGAAATCATTTGTGTAATCAATGATGATTAATGCTTTATTCATCTGTATCGCCTCCTGTCTTTACTGTACGCAAGTTATCGAAAAATGTCTACTTTGAAAAAATGTCACAATTTCGACAAAAAATGTTTGCGTTTTTTATTTTCAAGGTATATGATATTTACAAATAATAATCATAAAACAGCAAAAAATGATTGTTATGAAGAGAAAGGTGGAGAATCGTATGTACGAAATGTCAAATAAAAAATATAACACAATTGGATTTGTAGTAGCAGGCTTGCATTTATTCGTCATGTTAAATTTGGCATTAGACTTAACGCTGATTCCGGGTGTTAATGTGTAATAGGTGGTGCAACCAAATAGTCATCCTCTCCTAAGAGCATCTTTATGCTTTGATTAGTGAGAGGATTTTTTTATGGAGGAGAAGACAATGAAAAAAATGCCAGCAGTTTTTCAAACATTTGAGCATCCGTATGCGTGGCTTGATTTAGATGCGCTAGATGCGAATATTCGTACGATGATTGCAGGAAGCGGTGACAAAGACATTCGCATCGCTACAAAATCGATTCGCTCAACAGATGTTCTACGCTATATTGAGCGTGCTGTCGACCAGCGTTTTGCAGGGTGGATGACATTTACAGCAGCCGAAACCGCTTATTTATGCGAACAAGGATTTGATCACTTTTTATTAGGCTATCCGACGCTTGAGGAAAAGAGTGTGCGCCAGTTAATGCGCTGGATTCATCAGGGGAAAGATATTACGTTTATGGTCGATGCAGTCGAACAGGTGGATTTTTTAAAGCGCCTAGCAGAGGAGGAAGATGTTGCCGCTGCGCTTTGTATGGATTTAAATGTGTCCCAGCAATATCCATCGCTTTATTTTGGAACGCGACGGTCAGCACTAACGAATGCGAAGGATACGGCGCGCTTTATCGACGCCATTTTGCCCAGTCCATATATTTATGTTGTCGGCTTGATGGGCTATGATGCACAAATTGCTGGTGTAGGTGATCGTCCAGCGAATAAAGCGACTGGCACCGTTATTCGTCGCCTACAGCAGCGTGCTAAAAAAGAGGTGCAAAAGCGTCGTCAAAAGGTTGTTCGTTATATCGAAAAAAAACAAGGACCGCTGCGCTTTGTAAATGGTGGTGGAACGGGGAGTATGGCGTATACCGCAACCTGTCCCGAAGTGAGCGAGGTAACAATTGGTTCCGGTTTATACCGGCCAGGACTCTTTGATTATTATGACGATATGCCGTTTGAAGTTGCAGCGGGCTATGCGATCCGTGCAACAAGGAGGCCCTCACAAACAACGATTGTGGCGCATGGGGGCGGCTATATCGCAAGTGGCGCGACAGGCAGTGATAAAATGCCGGTGCTCGCTGATGACGAGTTAGCTTTTTATGCAACAGAAGGGGCAGGGGAAGTGCAAACACCGTTAGCAATGCCGAAAAATAAATATGCCATTGGGGATTCCATCGTGCTACGCCATGCGAAAGCGGGCGAGCTATGCGAGCGTTTCCAAGTATTACATGGCTATCGTCATAATACGTATATTGGGCCGATGACAACCTATAGGGGGGAAGGACAATGTTTTCTATAGAAGAAAGATGGTCAAACTGGGCAGGGACATTTACAACACCGAAGGCAATGATTTATGAGCCTGCTTCTATTGAAGAAGTAAGTTTACTTATAAAGCAAGTCACACAGAAGCAGCAAACAATTCGTGCAATGGGGGCTCGCCATTCCTTTAGCGGTGTCGCAAAACCCGATGACGTAGGGGTGAGCTTAACACGTATGCGAGGGCTTATTCAGCTAGATAAGCTGAAGCAGGAGGCGACGTTTTGGGCAGGCACGCATTTATATGAAATCGGACCGCTCTTAGAGGAGCATGGCTATGGACTTGCGAATATGGGCGATATTGATGTGCAATCCCTCGCTGGAGCCACAAGTACAGGGACACATGGTACAGGTATTACGCTTGGCTCTTTATCGAGTCAGGTGACACGCTGGGGGCTTGTGGATGGCGAAGGAAATTACCGAGAAGTGACGCGTGAAGATCCGTTAGCACAGTCGCTACATATTGGGCTCGGTTTATTTGGCATTGTCGTACAGATTACAATAAAAGTTGTGCCCGTATATGGCTTAGCCTATGAATCGTCACGTATAACGGTGCAGGATACGCTAGCGCAGTTTCAATCGATTATTGAAACGAATCGTCACGCCGAATGGTATTACTTCCCAGGACAGTCGCAGATGCAATTAAAAGTGATGAATGCAGTTCCGTATGAGCAGTTAGAGCGTCAGCCAACAAAACCTTTCGACAATTTTATCGAAAATCAAGTGTTACAAGGCATGTCGTCCCTTTGTAAGCGCATGCCACAAACAACTAGCCTCGTGAGTAAAATTTCGGCTAAGGCCGTGCCGATTGGGGCAAGACAGGATGTTAGCTATCGCATATTCGCCTCGCCAAGACAAGTGAAGTTTGCAGAATGTGAGTATGCGATGCCATTACACTATTTCGAAGCATTTCTTGAAGAGCTTCATTTTACGATGTCGCGGGAGCTTTTTCATGTGCATTTCCCGATTGAATGCCGCACACAAAAAGGCGAAGCGGGCATTTTAAGCCCCACACAGCAGCAAGATAGTGCTTTTTTTGCGTTCCATATGTATAAAGGGATGCCGTATAAGCGCTATTTTCGCTATATGGACCATCTTTTACAAAAATACGGAGGACGCGCGCATTTTGGGAAGATGAATCGTTACACGCAATGTGAGCTTAAAAAGCAGTATAGCGATATTGATATATTTCTAACACACCAACAGCAATGCGACCCTAACAGCGTTTTTATGACTGAATATATGAGAAAAATTCTCATTTAGCTAAAAATGACCTACGCGATATATTGCATGAAAATTTTTAAAAAATTTTTGAAAAATTCAAAAATGAGCAGAAAAGCGTAATTATGCGTTTGTAAACGCTTTAATGTACAGAATAATTTTTTTAATTGTCTGATAATTCTAAATAGACTGTTGACTTCATAGAGTATACATACTATGATAACAACAATTTAATAAACGTATTTGAAACGAGGTACAGTCAAACGTTTATAGATTTTATAAGAAGTAGCAGCCGTCAAGTAACGTTGATGCAACTGATACGCTTCTTACTTAGATATAGAAGAGGTGTCGTGAATGCGTAGTGATATGATTAAAAAGGGTGTCGATCGTGCACCTCACCGAAGCTTACTTTATGCGGCTGGTGTTAAAACAAAAGATTTAGACAAACCGTTTATCGGAATTTGTAATTCGTATATTGATATTATTCCCGGACATGTCCATTTACAGGAGTTCGGTAAAGTAGTAAAACAAGCTATTATTGATGCAGGGGGGATTCCATTTGAGTTCAATACAATCGGTGTAGATGATGGGATTGCGATGGGGCATATTGGTATGCGCTACTCATTACCATCACGTGAGTTAATCGCCGATAGTGCAGAAACAGTCATTAACGCACACTGGTTTGACGGTGTGTTCTACATTCCAAACTGTGACAAAATCACACCAGGGATGTTGATGGCGGCTGTTCGTACAAATGTTCCGTCTATCTTTGTAACAGGTGGCCCAATGGAGCCTGGTGTTTCATCAAAAGGCGAACCATTATCCCTTACTTCGGTATTCGAAGGTGTCGGTGCTTATAAAAGTGGCCGCATGAGCGAATCAGAATTACTTGATATCGAGCAAAATGCCTGTCCAACATGTGGTTCTTGCTCAGGGATGTTCACAGCGAACTCAATGAACTCATTAATGGAAATGGTCGGTTTAACCGTACCGGGGAATGCGACAATCGTTGCAACATCCGATAAACGTCATGAGTTGATTAAGCAAGCAGCACGTAACTTAGTTGATATGATTAAAAATGATGTGAAGCCACGCGATATCGTGACGAAAGAAGCGATTGACGATGCTTTCGCCTTAGATATGGCAATGGGTGGCTCAACAAATACGGTGCTCCATACATTAGCACTCGCACATGAGGCAGAAATTGATTACGACATCAATGACATTAATACAGTAGCAGAGCGCGTACCGTATTTAGCGAAAATCATGCCAGCATCGAATTACTCGATGCATGATATTCACTTGTCAGGTGGTATCTCAGCAATCATTAATGAATTAACAAAAATTCCAGGCGCGATTCATCCCGATCGTATTACCGTTACAGGTAAAACAATTCGTGAAAATGTCGCGAACGATGAAATTACAAATACAGATGTGATTCGTACAAAGGATAATCCATATAGTAAGGTTGGCGGCTTATCGATTTTATTCGGTAATATCGCACCAAACGGCGGCGTTATTAAAGTCGGAGCAGTTGATCCATCGATTCAAACATTCCGCGGTGAAGCGATTTGCTTTGACTCACAAGATGCGGCACAAGAAGCGATTGATAATGGTACTGTGCAAGCAGGACATGTTGTTGTCATTCGCTATGAAGGCCCTAAAGGTGGCCCTGGTATGCCAGAGATGCTTGCACCAACGTCTGCTATTCAAGGGCGTGGGCTAGGCAAGGAAGTCGCATTAATTACAGATGGTCGCTTCAGCGGCGCATCTCGCGGGATTTCAATTGGTCATATTTCACCAGAAGCTGCAGAGGGTGGTCCAATCGCTCTAATCAATGACGGTGATATCATTACAATTGATTTACCAGCGCGTACGATTAATGTTGAAGTCGCGGAAGAGGAATTAGCAAAACGCGCAGAAACATTACCAGTATTTGAGCCAAAAATCAAAAAAGGTTGGTTAGCACGTTACTCAAGTTTAGTAACATCTGCATCAACTGGCGGTACGATGAAGTTTTAATTAAAAAATTCTAAAAATTCAATATTTAAAGCGTTGAAGAGGTAAAAGGAAATAGATATGGACTTTCCAGAGAGCTGATGGCCGGTGTGAATCAGTAGCCAGCTATTTCTGACATCCCCTCGGAGTGAATGACTAAACGCCTCATGCTACTAGGTCGTTCCGGGTGCTCGCACTCGTTATTAAAAGAATAGATTCGTCTATTCATAAGGCTATAAAGGTGACTTTATAGCGAAGCAGGGTGGTACCATGAAAGTTTTTTCATCCCTACGCAAAGAGGAGCAATGTATTTTTGCGTGGCATGAGAAAACTTTTTTTCGTGAATAATTAACTGAATAGGGAGGAGCCATACGAATGAGCGCAGAACTTGAACTAGCAAATCATCCAACACAGGCACAAGAGCAAGAAACGAAGACAAAACCGAAAACAGGTGCAGAAGTATTTATTGAAGCACTGAAAGATCAAGATGTTGATATTATTTTCGGTTACCCAGGTGGTGCAGTCTTACCATTATATGACGCATTATACCGCAACCCAATCAAACACATTTTAGCACGCCACGAGCAAGGCGCAATCCATGCAGCGGAGGGCTATGCACGTGTGACAGGGAGACCGGGTGTCGTCATTGCTACATCAGGGCCAGGAGCGACAAACCTAGTTACAGGTATTACGGATGCGATGATGGATTCCCTTCCATTAGTAGTATTCACTGGTCAAGTAGCCACAACGGTCGTTGGAACGGATGCATTCCAAGAAGCAGATATCGTAGGAATCACACAGCCAATTACAAAGCATAATTATCAAATTAAAGATGTACAAGATGTACCACGCATCATTAAAGAGGCATTCCATATTGCCAATACAGGTCGTAAAGGGCCAGTTGTCGTTGACTTCCCAAAAAATATTGCCAATGCCATCTTTGATAGCGAGGCGTATGTCGATGAGCCAATCAACTTACCAGGCTATCAACCAACATTACGTCCCAATTACTTGCAAATCAAAAAAGCGGTAGAGCTATTAAAAACCGCAAAAAAACCAATTATTCTTGCAGGTGCTGGCGTACTCGCAGCCGATGCTAAACAAGAATTCAATGAATTTATCGAGCGTCATAACTTCCCAGTCGTAAATACATTATTAGGTTTAGGGACAATCGATAATGATCATGCAAACTTCTACGGTATGGCAGGGATGCATGGTACGTACGCATCGAATATGGGGATTTCAGAAGCCGATGTTCTACTAAATATCGGTGCCCGCTTCGATGACCGTCTAACAGGGAATTTATCAAAATTCGCACCAAATGCTACTGTGATTCACATCGACGTGGACCCAGCAGAAATCGGTAAAAATGTACCGACAGATGTACCAATCGTATCCGACGCGAAAGAAGCATTAAAAGCATTATTAAAACAAGATTTTGATACAGCAGATTTCTCTGAATGGACAACGCAACTGAATGACTGGCGTACACAATATCCGTATTGGTACGAGGAAGATGAACAAGGCGTACTGTTACCACAGCAAGTACTAGCAGCAGTCAATGAGTTAACGAATGGGGAAGCAATTGTGACAACGGATGTTGGGCAACACCAAATGTTCGCCGCACAGTATTTCTCATTCAAAAAAGATCATCGTTGGGTAACATCCGGTGGACTTGGTACGATGGGATTCGGTTTCCCAGCTGCCATCGGAGCGCAATTCGCCTTCCCTGATGAGCAAGTTATCGCAGTTGTTGGCGACGCAGGATTCCAAATGACGCTACAAGAGCTAGGGTTATTACAGGAATTTAATTTACCAGTAAAAGTCATCATGCTAAACAATGCCTGTCTAGGTATGGTACGACAGTGGCAACAATCATTTTACGATGAACGTTACTCATCGTCATTAATGCCGGTACAACCAGACTTCTTAAAGCTAGCAGAGGCATATGATGTAAAAGGCTTTATCATCGATGATCCAGCAACAGCGAAAGCGCAACTACAAGAGGCCTTAGATTACGACGGTCCAGTATTAGTTGACTGCCGCGTAAAACAATTAGAGCTTGTAACACCAATGGTTGCACCAGGTGCAGGGCTAGCTGAGATGATTGGAGTGGAAAAAGAATGAAACGTATCATTACGGTAACAGTAATTAATCAAAGTGGGGTACTTAACCGCGTAACCGGGCTATTGATGAAGCGTCAATTTAATATTGAGAGCATCACAGTAGGCCACACCGAACAGCCGGGGATTTCAAAAATGACATTCATCGTGAATGTAGAAGATGAAGGCAAAATTGAACAACTCGTTAAACAATTGTCGAAACAAATCGATGTGATTAAAGTAAATGACATCACAGATAAATCAACGGTTATTCGCGAGTTAGCATTAATCAAAGTCGTAGCGCCACCGAATTTACGCGGTGAAATTAACTCCATCGTTGACCCATTCCGTGGGCAAGTGATCGATATTGGTAAAAATGTCGTAACGTATCAAGTAGTCGGCTCACCAGAGAAAATCGATGCGTTCATCGAGCTTGTGAAGCCATATGGCATTAAAGAATTAACACGTACTGGTGTTACAGCGTTCGTTCGTGATTCGCAACTTCAGCAGAAGACACAACTATCGCTTTTACAATAAACTAACATACTAAAAAAAACTTACATTCATTAGGGGGAAAAGCATTATGGCACAAATGTATTACAATCAGGACATCAACGAGAAAGTATTAGAAGGGAAAAAAATCGCAGTAATCGGTTACGGTTCACAAGGTCATGCACACGCACTTAACCTAAAAGAATCTGGTTTTGACGTACGCATCGGTATCCGTCCAGGGAACTCTGCAGATCGCGCGAAAAATGATGGCTTAGACGTAAAATCAGTAGCAGAAGCTGCACAAGAAGCAGATGTAATCATGGTTCTTCTTCCAGACGAAACACAAAAAGCAGTATACGAAGCGGAAATCGCACCAGGTTTAGTAGCTGGTAACGCTTTAGTATTCGCTCACGGTTTCAACATCCACTTCGAACAAATCGTAGCACCTGCTGATGTGGACGTATTCCTAATCGCACCAAAAGGACCAGGACATTTAGTTCGTCGTACATACCAAGCAGGCGCTGGTGTACCAGGATTAATCGCTGTCTATCAAGATGCCACTGGCCAAGCAAAAGATTTAGCCCTTGCTTACTCTAAAGGAATTGGCGCAGCTCGTGCAGGCGTTCTTGAAACAACGTTCAAAGAAGAAACAGAAACAGATTTATTCGGTGAACAAGCGGTACTTTGCGGTGGCGCAGTTGAGCTAGTAAAAGCGGGCTTTGAAACATTAGTAGAAGCAGGTTACCAACCAGAAATCGCTTACTTCGAATGTTTCCACGAATTAAAATTAATCGTTGACCTAATGTACGAAGGCGGTATCGAAAACATGAACTATTCAGTATCTGATACAGCTGAGTGGGGCGAATACGTTTCAGGTCCACGCGTTGTAACAGCTGAATCAAAAGCAGCAATGAAAGATGTATTAACAGACATCCAAAACGGTACATTTGCTCGCGAATGGATTCAAGAAAACGAAACAAATCGTCCACAATACACTGCGAAAAAACAAGCAGTTAAAGATCACCAAATCGAACAAGTTGGCGCTAAATTACGTGAAATGATGCCATTTGTAGGTCAAAAAGCTTCTGCTGAAGTAGTAGGTAAATAAGATGACGAAGATTGATATCTTTGATACAACCCTTCGTGATGGAGAACAGTCAGCTGGTATTAACTTAAATACTGGAGAAAAACTTGAAATTGCGAAGCAGCTAGAACGTCTAGGTGTCACCATTATTGAAGCAGGATTCCCGGCTTCATCACCTGGCGATTTCGAAGCTGTATCACGTATCGCAACAACAGTGAAAAATTCGACTGTGACTGGATTAGCTCGTGCGATGCAAAAAGATATTGATGTGACATGGGAAGCACTTAAACATGCTGAAAACCCTCATATCCATGTGTTTCTTGCGACGAGTCCAATTCACATGAAATATAAGTTAAATAAAACACCTGAAGAAGTGATTGAAGCGAGTGTTGCTGCTGTAAAGTATGCAAAGCAATTTTTCCCGCTTGTTCAGTGGTCTGCTGAAGATGCCTTCCGTTCGGATAAGGAATTTTTAGTACGCATCATCGATGAAGTGATCAAGGCAGGTGCTACAACGATTAACGTACCAGATACAGTAGGCTACGCAAGTCCTGCTGAGTACGGTGCATTATTCAAATACTTGATTGAAGAAATTCCAAACAGCGACTTAGTGAAATTCTCATCTCATTGTCATGATGATTTAGGAATGGCTGTAGCGAATTCGATTGCAGCAATTGAAAATGGTGCACGTCAAGTAGAATGTACAATCAATGGTATCGGCGAACGTGCAGGGAATGCCTCACTAGAAGAAATCGGTGTCGCCCTACACATTCGTAACGATATTTATCAGACGGAAACAGGTCTTAATCTTTCGGAAATTACACGTACATCTCGCCTTGTTAGCAAATTGACAGGTTCTCCTGTTCAGCCAAACAAAGCTATCGTCGGGAAAAATGCTTTCGCTCATGAGTCAGGCATTCACCAAGACGGTGTACTGAAAAATCCAGAGACGTATGAGATCATTACACCGGAGCTTGTCGGTGAAAATAAAGTGCCACTTGTGCTAGGGAAACACTCAGGTCGTCATGCGTTCAAAGAGCGGGCAATCGAGATGGGCTTTGATTTAGCAGATGATCGTCTACAAAACGCATTTGTTGCATTCAAAGAGTTAGCAGATAAGAAAAAAGAAATTACCGAAGAAGATTTATTGACGTTATTAACGGATGAGACGCTAGAAGTAGCTGATATTCCGAAATACGTTTTACAATCTGTGCAAGTACAATATGGTACGGAAAATATTCCGACTGCAACGGTACGCGCAACGAAACCTTCGGGTGAAGAAGTAACGGTTGCTTCTACTGGCTCAGGTTCTGTTGAAGCCATCTTCAATACACTTGAAAAATTAGTCGAGGAACCGGTGAAAATTTTAGATTATCGCGTATCATCTGTTGGCTCAGGCCGCGATGCATTAGGTGAAGCAGTGATTAATATTGCTTACAAAGATGGTAAATATCGTGGGCGTGACGCTGCACAAGATGTTTTGAAAGCTTCTGCTGAAGCGTATCTTGATGCGATTAATCGTGAAATTATTCAAGCGCAATTACGCGTAAAAGAATTAGCATAACTACTTGAGACTGCCTCAAACGGGGCAGTCTCATCTATTACATACTGTTTAACTTTGAAGGGAGACATTCTTATGGAAAAGAAAATTACGGCTTTACCAGGTGACGGCATCGGTCCAGAGATCGTGTCAAGTGCTGTACAAGTACTACAAGCTATCGCACAAAAATACAATCATACATTCCACATCGCAGTAGGTGCTATTGGTGGTGCGGCAATTGATCAATTCAATGATCCGCTACCTCAAGAAACAATTGATTTATGTGAGGCGAGCGATGCGATTTTATTAGGTGCAGTTGGAGGGCCAAAATGGGACAATAACCCATCAGATTTACGCCCAGAAAAAGGCTTGTTACGCATTCGTAAGCACTTTGATTTATTCTCTAACCTACGTCCGGTTCAAGCGATTCCATCGATGTTACACTCGTCTCCTTTAAAAGAAGAAAACGTGAAGGACGTAGATTTACTAATCGTGCGTGAATTAACAGGAGGTCTCTACTTTGGTGAACGTAACCGCGATGAGGAAAATGCGTACGACACACTCACATATAGCCGTAAAGAAATCGAGCGCATTGTCGACAATGCCTTCCAGTTAGCTCGTCTACGCAACAAACGTTTAACATCGGTAGATAAGGCGAATGTACTCGATACATCTCGCTTATGGCGCCAAATTGTTGAGGAGAAAAAAGCGGATTACCCAGATGTAGAAGTAGAACATAGCTTAGTTGACTCAACAGCAATGAAATTAATTACGAACCCCGCTTCCTATGATGTCATCGTAACGGAAAATATGTTTGGTGATATTTTATCAGATGAAGCCTCTGTTATTACAGGTTCACTAGGGGTGCTACCTTCTGCATCTATGCGTGGCGATAACTTTGGTTTATACGAACCAGTCCATGGCTCAGCACCAGATATTGCAGGTCAAGGCATTGCGAATCCTGCTGCAACGATTTTATCTGCGGCGATGCTTTTGCAATATACGTTTGAATTATCAGATGAAGCAAAAGAAATTGAGCAAGCTGTTGCGCGCGTATTTGAGCAAGGGTTCTTCACAGGCGATATGGCGGCAAAAGGAACAGCCGCATTATCAACAGATGAATGGACAGAAAAAGTTATTGCAGAAATTAATCCATCGTATGTACCTGATACATTAGCAAATCTACTATAAGAAAGGATGACGACATATGGGAAAAAATATTATTGAAAAAGTTTGGGATAATCACATCGTTTATGAGGAGCCTGGTAAACCGGATTTATTATTCATCGACCTACATTTAGTCCATGAAGTAACGAGTCCACAAGCATTTGAAGGCTTACGTTTAAACAATCGCCAAGTGCGTCGTCCAGATTTAACATTTGCAACGATGGATCACAACGTACCAACGCAAAATTTACCAGTCATCAATGACCCGATTGCTAAAAAGCAAATTATGACACTTGCTGATAATTGTAAGGAATTTGGTATAGAGCTAGCAGATATGGGCCACCCAGACCAAGGGATTGTCCATGTTATTGGGCCACAACTGGGCTTAACACAGCCGGGCAAAGCAATTGTTTGTGGCGACTCGCATACATCGACACATGGTGCTTTTGGTGCCATTGCTTTTGGAATTGGAACATCTGAAGTAGAACATGTACTCAGCACGCAAACTTTATGGCAAAATAAACCGAAAACGATGGAAGTACGCGTTGAAGGTGAATTAGGCTTTGGTGTTGCGGCAAAAGATATTATTTTAGCCATTATTGCGAAATTCGGTATTGATATGGGGACGGGACATATCGTTGAATTTACTGGTGATGCCATCCATAAGCTATCAATGGAAGAACGTATGACGATTTGTAATATGTCGATTGAAGCGGGTGCAAAAGCGGGATTAATTTCACCAGACCAAATTACCGTTGATTATCTTAAAGGGCGTAAATTCGCGCCACAACAGCAATTTGAAGAAGCTGCGACACATTGGTTATCACTAGCGTCTGATGCAGATGCCACATACGATGAAGTTCGCATTATTCAAGCATCTGAAATCGAGCCAATCGTGACATGGGGCACAAACCCATCTATGGGGGTTGGCGTCTCACAAACGGTGCCAACAGCAGCTGACTTCGCAGAAGAATCAGATAAACAAGCACTTGAAAAAGCATTAACATATATGGATTTAGAAGCAGGCACCCCAATTACGGACATCGCCATTCAACATGTCTTTATCGGTTCGTGTACAAACTCTCGTTTACATGATTTACGTGCAGCTGCAGCAGTTATCCAAGGACAGAAAGTGCATGATGGTGTACGTGCAATCGTTGTACCAGGTTCTTATTCTGTCAAACAGCAAGCAGAAGCAGAAGGGTTAGATCAAGTATTCTTAAATGCAGGCTTTGAATGGCGCGAATCTGGTTGTTCGATGTGCTTAGCGATGAATGAGGACGTGGTACCTGCTGGTGAACGCTGTGCGTCAACATCTAATCGTAACTTTGAAGGCCGTCAAGGTGCGGGCTCACGTACGCATTTAGTATCGCCTCCAATGGCCGCAGCAGCCGCAATCGCTGGTCATTTCGTTGACGTTCGAGAAATTATGAAAGCATCTGTATAGGAGGAGAGCCGAATGAAACCAATCAATCAAGTAAACAGTGTATTAACGCCATTAAATCGCAAAAACGTAGATACCGATCAAATCATTTCAAAAGAATTTTTAAAACGTATTGAGCGCACAGGCTTTGGTCAATATGTTTTTTATCACTGGCGTTTCGATGCACAAGGAAATCCAATTGAAGATTTCGTCTTAAATCAGCCGCAATACAAAGGGTCAAGCATTTTAGTCGCACATGATAACTTTGGCTGTGGCTCTTCTCGTGAACATGCACCATGGGCCATCTTAGACTATGGTTTTAATGTGATTATTGCACCGAGTTATGCGGATATTTTCCATAACAACTGCTTTAAAAATGGTATTTTACCGATTGAATTATCGATTCCAGAAGTGGAAGAGATTTTAGCGACAGCAGAAGCAAATCCAACGGAAGCTATTGTTAATTTAGCGCAGCAAACGGTAACGGTAGGTGACAAAGTGTATCATTTCGACATTGATGGCTATTATAAAGAGACATTATTAAATGGTTGGGATGAAATTTCGTTAACAATTCAATATGATGAGTATATTAAGAAATACGAACAATCTCATAAGGCATTTGTGTAATAACGCATAAAGCAAGCAGGAAACGGATACAACGGTTTCCTGCTTTTTTTGTAGGATTGTAAACAAGAGAAGACGGTTTTTATGTGTATTTTTGCATTGAAATGGAATAGATTCACTACTATATGCATGATATTCCTAAAAAAGGAAAAACACTGTGTTTTACGAAAAAAGAAAACGGCAATAGTAGACTATCTTATGAATAAAAGGAGTGTACAGCATGAACAACTTTGTAGAAGCAATTCAATCGTTACAAGCAGCAAGTATTCAACGAGATAAAACATCAAAAGGGATTCGATATGAGATGGACGGTCACTTAATGATGAAACTACATCGTAATCAATTAAAGCCAATCGAAGCAATGATTAATGAGCGCGGTATTGTTGAAAAACGATTAGTCGATAATGCAGATCGCATTGAGATGCATCAATTCGAGCAAGTCATTTCTTCAAAAGCAAGAGATTTTGCTAAATTATTTTAATATTATTACAATCAAATAAGGGATAAAG
This sequence comes from Candidatus Kurthia intestinigallinarum, assembly GCF_003991225.1. GTDB lineage: Bacteria > Bacillota > Bacilli > Bacillales_A > Planococcaceae > Kurthia > Kurthia populi. Next base: position 107,660 of record NZ_JTFC01000026.1, on the reverse strand, counting down.
GGCTGTCAAATCTAGGGGACGATGAGGTGGCCTTTTTATTATTGTCTTATAACAGATTAATTAAAAAATTATAAAAAATACTGTACAAATAAACTATTTCGATGGTAAAATAGAAAATGTTAAAACATACGGCATCATCTATTAAGAATATTTATTACATTTTTATAAACAATCGATTTTATGGGAGAGATCGAGCGTTATTGATGCCGATATGGAATATTTCTTCTGAATAATCTGTATCATAACAGCTTGACAGAGCTTTTACAAAAGGGGTGTAAGCATTCTGTCAACGGAAGAAATACTGAAATGTCGTATCGTACGTTAAGATAAGGGGTTATCTTAGCCTATACATAGTGTTTAAAAGGGCAGATACGATATGTTCAGCGTTCAAACAAAGGGTTTTACAATAGAACACATAAAAAGGAATCGCTTCGGGCGGTTCTTTTTTTTAGTGCAAATAAAGTGCTATACTCAACTTATTGAGGAGTGAGCGGACGTATGGAATTTAATAAGCAAACACGCGAGCAATTACTACAACAACAACTCGCGGCTATACATAGTGATACCCATGTGTTAATTAAAAAAATGCAGCAAGAATTGCAAAATCCAAGCGGTGATCAAAGCGAGCCTGTCTTTATTGATGATGTACTAGTAGCAGAGGCAGTGAACTTGTTACAGCAAAGTGTAGCGAATCAAAAAGAAGCGCAATATGAGTTGGGACACTTATATCGTGGTATAGGTATGATGGCGCTTAGTGTGAGTTGCTTTGAGCTTGCGGCAGACAACGGCTATTTAGCGGCAATGTACTGGTTAGGAAACTTTTATTATGAAGGCATTGGTGTTGATGAAAATATTGAAAAAGCCTTTTCGTATTATGAGTATGCGGCGAAGGCTGGGCTTGCAGATGCGATGAATAATTACGCAGATATGTATTTCCGCGGCGAAACAGTGCCGCAAAACGATGAAATCGCATATCATTGGTTTTCAAAAGCGGCAATGCTTGGTGTATCTGAGTCGATGTTTACGCTTGGGTATATGTTTGAAAATGGTGTCGGCGTTGAACTAGATGAGGAGACTTCTCTTTATTGGTTTGAACAGGCAGCAAATAATGGCGATTTATATGCGGCAAATTATTTAGGGCATAAAGCAATGCAACGTGCGGCATTTGATGAGGCGTTCATCTGGTATTTACAAGCAGCAACAGGGCAAGATGTCGAAGGAGAATACAATGTGGGCTTTTGCTATGAAGAAGGCATTGGGACGATGCAAAATTTACAAAAGGCGAAATATTGGTATCAACGTGCGGCATTACAAGGTGATACACAAGCAAAAGAAAAACTAGCGCGTTTTTAAGAAAATGAAAGCGGGAATAGCAGTTAAAAGGGAGGTGGCGCATATGCGACACCATATCGAACAACTACTTATGCTAGAGCAGCAGCTATCACTCCAGCTTCGAGACGATTTTGAACGGCAAAATATGAATGAAGCTAAAACGGTATTGCAATTGCCGCGTTTTCAGCAAGTGAGTATTGTGCGACAAATTTTAGCAGACTGTGCGCATGTGCATCTTGCATTATATGAGCCGACAGCAAACTCAGAAATGTGCACTAAAATTGATGCATTGCGTCAGGCATTGCATACGCAGCAACTACCACAGCATATGGTAATGATTGATGCGCTTTGCTACTTTGAGCAGTGGTATGAGGCAGAGGATGCAAGGTTGTTAATGGATAAACCAGCCTATTATGAACTGAAATGGGCGATTGCCTATACGATGACCTGGCTCGATGAACCGCAAACATGGGCGAATTTAAAAAAGTATATTGCGCCGATTATCGAGAGATTTGAACAGCAGTATCCAGGCTATGATTTTATGCTACAGGCGGAGCGCGCATTAAGCGATTTAGCGGATATTGACCAGCTTCTTTTAGTAACGGTAGATAGCCAGCAAACAAGACGCTTTTTAGCCGTTACAGCGCCAGAACGGCTGAATCAGCTTGTGAGGCGCGTGTATCAGCATCAGCCATTCATATTGCTAACACTGAATCTACAACAGCAATTACACCGCGCTTATGAGGCACAGCTTATGCATAAATGAAGCAGGAAACGTAAAAAGCGTTTCCTGCTTTTTGTATTCCGAAAAGTAGGCATAACGATAAGAACTATTCTTTTTTGGAATAGTAAGTATTCCAATGATTGACAGCGTTATACTTAGTCATATAGCCAATTATCCATTTTTGAGGGGGAATGTTTGATGAAAGTGGCATTATTTGCGACATGTTTAGTCGATGTATTTCAAACAAATGTAGGGAAAGCAACGGTACAATTACTCGAGTCACTTGGGTGTGAGGTGACCTTTCCAAAAGGGCAGGTTTGCTGTGGGCAGCCAGCATATAATTCTGGGTATGTAAAAGATGCTAAGGAACCGATGCGCCATATGATTGATACATTTTTACATGAAGAATGTATTGTGACACCATCTGGCTCATGCGCAACGATGTTTAAGGAATACCCGCATATTTTTGCGGATGATCCCATTTATGCAAAGAAAGCACAGCTTGTAGCTGATAAAACGCATGAATTAACAGAATTTTTAGTCAACGTATTGGGCGTAACCGATGTAGGAGCTAGTTTTCCCCATCGCGTGACGTATCATTCATCTTGTCATATGACGCGTTTACTCGGCGTCAAAGATGAGCCACGTATTTTATTACAGCATGTCAAAGGGCTAGAGCTTGTAGAACTGCCGAATGCGCATAATTGCTGTGGTTTTGGTGGCACATTCTCTGTGAAAATGGGCGACATTTCAGAGCAAATGGTCGATGAAAAAGTAGATTGTGCACTGCAAACCGATGCAGACTATTTAATTGCCTCAGATGGAGGATGCATGATGAATATTAATGGGCGTATGCATCGTCGTGGTGAAAAAATGACAACGATGCATATTGCGGAAGTTTTAACGCAGCATGAGGGGGTGTAGCGAATGGCGATTCAATTTAACCAACATAAATTTAATGATAATGTAGAAGAAAATTTACAAAATGATTTTATGCGAGGTGCTGTTGCATCTGCACAAAATCATTTGTATACAAAGCGCCTAGATGCTGTGGAGGAATTAGGTGACTGGGAAGAGTGGCGAAACCATGCGCAGGAAATTCGCCAGCATGTGCTAGAAAACTTAGATTACTATTTACACGAGCTTGCAAGCAATGTCGAAAAAGCAGGTGGTCATGTACATTTTGCTCGCGATGCAGAAGACGCCAATGCGTATATTCGTAAGGTCGTACGCCAAAAAAACGCCAAAAAAATTGTGAAATCAAAATCAATGGTTACCGAAGAAATTAGCTTAAATGAGGCATTAGAGGCAGAGGGTTGCCAAGTGCTTGAAACGGATTTAGGGGAGTATATTCTTCAATTAGAAGGCGATAAGCCATCACATATTGTTGCACCGTCATTGCATAAAAATAAAGACCAAATTAAAGAGGTATTCGTTGAAAAGTTGGGCTATGACCCACAAAATACATCCGAAGCGGGCGAACTAGCACGCTATGTGCGCGGTATTTTACGGGATGAATTTTTAACGGCAGATTTAGGGGTGACGGGCTGTAATTTTGCTGTTGCAGATAGCGGCTCGATTTGTTTAGTTACGAATGAAGGCAATGGCGGCCTTGTCACAACGATTCCAAAAACGCATATTGCAGTCATGGGGATGGAGCGTCTTGTGCCGTCGATGGAGGAGCTCGATGTATTAGTAAGTATGTTAACACGTAGTGCAGTTGGGCAAAAATTATCGAGCTATGTCAATATTGTCACAGGGCCAAAGCATCGCGATGAAGTAGATGGTCCTGAGGAATTCCACCTCGTTGTATTGGATAATGGTCGTTCATCGATTTTAGGTGGAGACTTTGAAGAGGTGCTGCAATGTATTCGCTGTGGTGCATGTGTTAATACTTGTCCGGTGTATCGTCATATCGGCGGGCATTCGTACAATTCGATTTATTCAGGGCCGATTGGTGCGGTACTGACACCATTATTAGCAGGCTATGATGATTATAAAGAATTACCTTATGCCTCTAGCCTATGTGGTGCATGTACCGATGTATGTCCGGTGAAAATTCCGTTACATGAATTATTATTAAAGCATCGCCAAGTTATTGTCGAAGAAGAAGGACGTGCGCCAGTAGCGGAAGGTGCGATGATGAAATTATTTGAATTTGGTGCCTCGCGTTCGCCACTATATCGTCTCGGCACAAAAGTTGCGGCAACGGCCATTCGCCCATTTGCAAAAGATGATATGATTTCAAAAGGACCGGGACCATTAAAAGCTTGGACGGATATACGGGACTTTCCAGCGCCTAAAAGGGAAAGTTTACGTGATTGGTTTGATAAACGTGATAAAGGTGGGAAAGCATAATGGAAAAAACACAATTTTTAGCAACACTTGCCTCTCGACTACAGCGTGATGTCAATACGACAAAAAAACCAGCGCGTAACTGGCAACATCGACCACAGGAGCAACATTATACGCCAATGAATAATGCGGAATTACTCGTGGCATTTAAAGAGCAGTGCACACGCATTCATACAGATGTTATGGAAACAACACGCGAAAATTTATCCGAAGCGGTGGCGCAAGTTGTCAACAAATACGGTGGTCCGTTGTCTGTCTGGGATGATCCACGCTTTGCAGAGTATGCCTTAACGCCGTTATTCACCACAATATTGCCAGCGCAAAATACGGCGGTGTATACATGGAGTAATCAAAAAACGCGTGAAGAAAATTTTGCAGAAGCAAATGCTGCGCGTATTGGCCTCGTATTTAGTGAATATGCGTTAGCGGAATCGGGAACGGTTGTGTTGTATTCAGCAGACGGGGCCGGGAAAGCGGTTGGCTTATTACCACATGCATTTGTCGCCATTATTCCACAAAGCTCATTACTACCACGTATGACACAAGCATCCCAAGCAATTCAGCAACGTGTAGATCGTGGTGAGTTATTACCACATGCTATCGATTATGTTTCAGGTCCTAGTAATTCAGCGGATATTGAAATGAAACTAGTCGTTGGGGTTCATGGACCAGTAGAAGCGACCTATATTGTGTTAACAGATTGTTAACGTTTTCCATCTTCCCTTCTATTATAATAGAAGGAAGGTGGATTTTTTTTGTATAATTTCGTATAATGAAAGTGGATAAAATGCTCGTAAATTTTGAAAATTCACTACTTATGTAGTAAAAATCAGTCAAACGAGTGTTTTAGAGGCCATAATATTGAAGGAAGGCAGCATGAATGAGTAGACCAATTTTATTTTATGATGGTGACTGTGGATTTTGTTCTTCCGCTGTTCAGTTTATTTTAGACCATGAAACTAGTGAAAGTTTTCTATTTGCACCGCTACAAGGCGAATTAGCGGCACAGGAATTACCGGGAGTGCTCGTAAAGGATTTAAATACAGTCGTTGTCAAGCATCAAAATGTCATTTATACAAAGTCACAGGCAATCTTTTTCGTTGCGCGTTATTTGAAAAAGCCATATCATTTTATGCATTTTGGAAAATACATTCCTAAAGCATTCAGTAACCAGATGTATGATATTGTTGCGAAAAATAGATATTCCTTATCGAAAGTTAGTAAAACATGCAAAATCCCATCAGAAAATGAACGGAAACGCTTCATCCACTAACAAGGTCATAAATAAAACTTATCACAACGCATAAAAATAATTTTATTTACTTATGTGCTGTCGTTCGGTATCATTGGTTTTGGAGAAAAGTAGTACAAAATTTGTAACCTTTTCATTATGAACATATTAGAGGGGGACCATCAATAATGGCAAACTTACACAACAGCCGCGCATCTTTCGAAGTTAATGGTAAAACGTACAACTATTATAACCTTAACGCGATTGAAGAAGCAGGCGTAGCAAAAGTATCTAACTTACCTTACTCAATCAAAGTATTACTTGAATCAGTATTACGTCAATATGACAACTACGTAATCAAAGAAGAGCACGTAGATAACTTAGCAAAATGGGGTACAAAAGAAGCAGACACAACTGGTGAAGTACCATTCAAACCATCTCGCGTAGTATTACAAGATTTCACTGGTGTACCAGTAGTAGTAGATTTAACTTCTCTACGTACAGCAATGAAAGACATGGGTGGTAACCCAGACGAAATCAACCCTGCAATCCCAGTTGATTTAGTAATTGACCACTCTGTACAAGTTGATAAATACGGTAACGCTGGTGCACTTAAAGCAAACATGGACCTTGAATTCGAACGTAACGCTGAACGTTACAACTTCTTAAAATGGGCTCAAACTGCTTACAACAACTTCCGTGCAGTACCACCAGCAACTGGTATCGTTCACCAAGTAAACTTAGAGTATTTAGCTCCAGTAGTACACGTTAACGAAAACGCTGACGGTACATTCGAAACATTCCCTGACTCAGTAGTAGGTACTGACTCTCATACAACAATGATCAATGGTATCGGCGTTCTTGGATGGGGCGTTGGTGGTATCGAAGCTGAAGCTGGTATGTTAGGACAACCTTCTTACTTCCCAGTTCCAGAAGTAATCGGTGTAAAATTATCAGGTAAATTACCTTCAGGCACAACTGCAACTGACTTAGCACTTAAAGTAACTCAAGAATTACGTAAAAAAGGCGTAGTTAACAAATTTGTTGAGTTCTTCGGTCCTGGCGTTGTAGGTCTTCCATTAGCTGACCGTGCTACAATTTCAAACATGGCTCCTGAATACGGTGCTACTTGTGGTTTCTTCGCAATCGATGAAGAATCATTAAACTACATGCGTTTAACAGGTCGTGACGAAGAACACATCGCTGTTGTAGAAGCTTACTTAAAAGCGAACAACATGTTCTTCGATCCAACTTTAGAACCTAACTACACTTCAGTAGTAGAAATCGATTTAAATGCTATCGAACCAAATCTTTCTGGTCCTAAACGTCCACAAGATTTAATTCCATTATCAAACATGAAAAAACGCTACCACGAAGTAGTTGTAGCTCCATCAGGCGTACAAGGTTTCGGCTTAACTGAAGAAGAATTCACTAAATCTTCTACAGCTAAATTCGCTGAAGGCGATGTTGAAATCCCTGCAGGTGCTGTAGCAATCGCTGCAATCACTTCTTGTACAAATACTTCTAACCCATACGTTTTAATCGCTGCTGGTCTTGTAGCTAAAAAAGCGGTTGAAAAAGGCTTAACTGTTCCTAAATGGGTTAAAACTTCATTAGCACCAGGTTCAAAAGTTGTAACTGGTTACCTAAATGATTCTGGTTTAACTGAATACCTAGATCAATTAGGTTTCAACACTGTAGGTTACGGCTGTACTACATGTATCGGTAACTCAGGTCCATTACTTCCAGAAATCGAAGATGCAATCAAATCAAATGATTTATTCGTAACTTCAGTACTTTCTGGTAACCGTAACTTCGAAGGCCGTGTTCACCCACTTGTAAAAGCTAACTACTTAGCTGCTCCTCCATTAGTTGTAGCTTACGCATTAGCTGGTACAGTTGATATCGACCTACGTGAAGATTCATTCGGTAAAGACAAAGATGGCAACGATGTATTCTTCGATGATATCTGGCCTACAACTGATGAAATCAACGCTGTATTAAACCAAGTTGTAACTCGTGACCTATTCCAAAAAGAATATGAAACTGTATTCACTGCTAACGAAGCTTGGAACGCAATCGAAACTTCAACTGACACTTTATATGAGTTCGATACTAAATCAACTTATATCCAAAACCCACCATTCTTCCAAAACTTATCTGCTACTCCAGAAGATATCGAAACACTTTCTGGTTTACGCGTATTAGCTAAGTTTGGTGACTCTATCACAACTGACCATATTTCACCAGCAGGTGCAATTGGTAAAGAAACACCAGCAGGTAAATACCTGATTGAAAACGGTGTTGAAATCCGTAACTTCAACTCTTACGGTTCTCGTCGTGGTAACCACGAAGTTATGATGCGTGGTACATTCGCAAACATCCGTATCCGTAACCAAATCGCTCCAGGTACAGAAGGTGGTTTCACTACTTACTGGCCAACAGGTGATGTTGAGTACATTTACGATGCTGCAATGAAATATGCTGAAACAAACACTGGTTTAGTAGTATTAGCTGGTAAAGACTACGGTATGGGTTCATCTCGTGACTGGGCTGCCAAAGGTACTAACTTACTAGGCGTTAAAACAGTTATCGCTGAATCATACGAACGTATTCACCGTTCTAACTTAGTATTCATGGGTGTTCTTCCATTACAATTCTTAAATGGTGACAACGCTGAATCACTAGGCTTAAAAGGTGACGAAACATTCGCAGTAAACATCGCTGAAGGCGTTAAACCTCGCGATATCTTAACTGTAACAGCTACTAAAGCTGACGGTTCTGAAGTTAAATTCGACGTATTAGCTCGTTTTGACTCAGAAGTGGAAGTAGATTACTACCGTAACGGCGGTATCCTACAAATGGTATTACGTAACAAATTAGCTGAAAACAAATAATTTAAAGCGTATGCTTGTAAGAAGATAAGGTGCAAACCTTATCTTCTTTTTTTATATAATTTTTATAAAAAATAATAACTCGCTAGTCTATATAAAATAAAAAATAACCTATAAAAACAATTAAGCAGGGTATCAGCTGAAAAACGCGCAAAAGTGTTAGCCTATAATGGCAATAGTAAAAACTTTGCGCGCTATAAAGCGAATATTTGTGGTGTAGATTTGAATCGTAACTACAATGTTGTATGGAAGCAAACGTCTACAACACCTAGAGCACGCTCTTACCAGTTTTATAAAGGCCCGAATGCTGTGTCAGAGCCTGAAACAAAAGCCATGGTGAAGTTTGTGAAAGCGCATAATTTTAAAACCTATATTGCCTATCATTCATCAGGGGAAATATTGTACTAGAAATACAAACAAAATACGACGCAATTAGCACAGCATCAACCACTCGTGACGCAGATTCAACAAATGACAGGATATCGCCCAGACAACACTACAGGCGTTGTAAATGGTTCTGGCGCTGGACAGGATTGGTTTGTGGCGACGACTGGAAAACCTGGTATTACGATTGAAATTGCGCCATATGACGGCAATCAGCCAGTTCCTAACAGTCAGTGGTCAAGCATATGGAAGAAAAATAAATACGTTGGCTTACTTGTTGCCAAAGAAGCCGCAGCGCGTTAATTCAAGTCTTTTCTTTTGCTGGTAACTGCGTCATAATGGGTGCTGAGGTGACCAATTATGTTTACAAGTATAAAGGAAATCGAAATTCGCTATGCAGAAACAGACCAAATGGGTGTCGTTTATCATGCCAATTACGTCGTGTGGCTTGAATTAGGACGTTCACAACTCATTACGGATCTTGGATATTCTTTCATTGAAGTAGAAGAAAAAGGCTATGTATCACCAGTTATGAACGTCAATATTAACTATAAAGCAGCCCTTCGCTATGGGGAGCCGGCTTTTGTTAAAACATGGGTAAAATCACAAGATAAATTGCGAACAGTCTACGCTTACGAAGTACTACATGAAGATGGTACCGTAGCTGCGACAGCGACAACAGAGCATATTATTGTGAAAAAAGAAAATTTCCGTCCTGTATCATTTAAAAAAATAAATGAAGAATGGTTCAATAAATATATTGAAATTGCGGAACAACAAGCTTAAATGCTTACATAGTAAAAAAGGGCCGGAACAAAAAACGCCCCATTTTTTTTAAGCGTTCACAACAAAAAACCGGAACCGCACTACTGCGCGATTCCGGTTTTTCTTATACTCCTAGAAGTGGTCATTTTTACACGTATGTCAAAGTCTCTTTTTATGTAGAGAAGATGCTATGGTTTTACATAGTCATACGTTAACTCTTCTAATTCAGTGTTTACATCAACATGTAAATCGTGGTCATTAAAAAACCATAAATCATCGTTTTCGATAAAGAAATGAATACCATCTACATCATTTATGACAGCTTCTTCAATCGGATCATCAAATGTGACACCAATTGAATAGCCTTCATGAAATGGATTCGATCCGCCATAGCGCGCGAAAAACTTAATCGAGCTTGAAGGCTCGGCATCCATTTCTTCTTTGAACCAATTTAATGCAGCGTTTGAAATAACAATTTTCATGATGGAAAACACTCCTTTGTTATAGCCAAGTGACTTTTGGTTCGGTGCCAGCTTTAATGCGTTGAATATTTGAACGATGACGATAAATAACAAAACCAGCTAATAACGTAATGATTAATAATAATAGCCAATCGTCTGTCATGAAAAAATGTACAACGGCATAAACAAAGGCAACAACGCCACCAAACATCGAAGCAAGGCTAACCATTTTGAACACTTTTAAGCATACCAAGAAAGCAAGGACAATTAAAAGGAAAACGGGCCAGTGATAGCCTAAAAGAACGCCAGCTGATGTAGCAACCGCCTTACCTCCGCGAAATTTTGCGAAAATCGGGAATACATGTCCGACAACGGCTACAAGACCTGCAACTAACGGTGGTACACCACTACCAGCAAAAACACTTAATGTAGGTAATAGCGTAGCTGCTGTTCCTTTTAAAATATCGATGACCATCGTAATAGAACCAGCTGGTTTTCCAAGTACACGAAATGTATTCGTGGCGCCTAAATTACCGCTGCCGTGTTCGCGGATATCTGTTTTAAAAAATGCACGGCCAATCCATAAGCCCGTTGGAATAGAACCCAATAAATAAGCTAAGATAAGGACAAGAAATAAGTTCATGCAAAGAGCTCCTTTTAAATTTTAGTAGTAGGTGCTAATAATATATACTAATTATTTTAGCATATATGATAAACAGGTTACAATTGAACATTTGTCTTTCATATTCTATTCTTATTTTGCTTTCAATTCAACGTTTGTAGTACAATAATGCGTGAGTCAATTCGTGACGTGAGCAGTTGACAGTGATATAATGAGTGTTAAACTAAGGAAATACGAACGGGTGTTTGCTCTAGGGGGAATTTTTTTGACAACAAAACAAACAATGACATCTTATAATGAAGATGCGATTCAAGTATTAGAAGGATTAGAAGCGGTTCGAAAACGACCAGGGATGTATATCGGTTCTACGGATGGACGTGGTCTACATCACCTTGTTTACGAAATTGTCGATAACGCAGTCGATGAAGCATTAGCAGGATATGGTAATCATATCATCGTAAAAATTCATGAAGATCAATCGATTACGGTCATTGACCATGGACGTGGCTTACCTACAGGGATGCACAAAACTGGCAAACCAACACCAGAAGTTATTTTTACGGTGCTACATGCCGGCGGTAAATTTGGTCAAGGTGGCTATAAAACAAGTGGTGGTTTACATGGTGTAGGTTCATCTGTTGTAAATGCCTTATCAAGTGTATTGGAATTAGAAATTCATCGTAACGGTGAAAAATATTATATGCGCTTTGAAAATGGCGGGAAGCCAGCTACAACATTAGAACATATCGGTTCAACAAAAGATTCTGGGACAATGGTGCATTTCAAACCAGACCCAGAAATTTTCTCTGTTACAAAATTCAATTTCGACATTTTAGCAGAGCGTTTGCGTGAATCTGCCTTTTTACTAAAAGGTTTAAAAATTGAACTAATTGAAGAAGCAACAGAAAAACATGAAGTATATCACTATGATAATGGGATCGAAGCTTTCGTATCTTATTTAAATGAAGATAAAGACGTATTACACCCCGTTCACTATATTGAAGGAACTCAAGATGAAATTGAGGTCGAGTTTGCATTCCAATTTAACGATGGCTATTCAGAAACGATTCTGTCATTTGTCAACAATGTTCGTACACGCGATGGCGGTACACATGAGACCGGTGCAAAAACAGCGATGACACGCGTCTTTAATGATTATGCTCGCAAAATTGGTTTGTTAAAAGAAAAAGATAAAAACTTAGATGGTTCAGATATTCGAGAAGGCTTAGCAGCGATTATTTCGGTGCGAATTCCTGAAAATCTTTTACAATTTGAAGGCCAAACAAAAGGTAAATTAGGCACAAGTGAAGCACGCGGTGCAGTCGATGGTGTGATTCAACAAAAATTGATGTACATTTTAGAAGAAAACGCAGATCTATCTGCATCACTTGTTCGTAAAGCAATTCGTGCACAACAAGTGCGTGAAGCGGCGCGTAAAGCACGTGAGGATGCGCGTAACGGCAAGAAAAACAAAAAACAAGCAAATATCTTGTCGGGTAAATTAACGCCTGCACAATCAAAAAATGCGTCGAAAAATGAATTGTATTTAGTCGAAGGGGATTCTGCGGGTGGTTCTGCGAAACAGGGGCGTGACCGTACATTCCAAGCGATTTTGCCATTACGTGGGAAAGTTGTGAATACTGAAAAAGCAAAAATGCAAGATATTTTAAAAAATGAAGAGATTGCGACGATTATTCATGCAATTGGAGCAGGGATTGGTACAGATTTTAAAGTAGAAGATTCTGCTTACGATAAAGTAATCATTATGACCGATGCCGATACAGATGGTGCGCATATTCAGGTGCTATTATTAACATTCTTCTTCCGTTATATGCGCCCGCTTATTGAAGCAGGAAAAGTATATATTGCACTGCCACCTTTATATAAAATATCTAAAGGTAGTGGCCGTAAAGAAGTCATTGAATATGCTTGGACAGATGAGGATTTAGATGGTGCCATTGCAAAAGTTGGGAAAGGCTACATTCTACAACGCTATAAAGGGTTAGGGGAGATGAACGCTGACCAATTATGGGATACAACAATGAATCCTGAAACACGTACATTAATTCGTGTAACAATTAATGATTTAGAGCGCGCTGAACGCGGTGTTTCGACATTGATGGGTGATAAAGTAGAGCCCCGTCGTAAATGGATTGAATCCAATGTTGACTTCAGTATGGAAGAAGACAGTAATATTTTAGAAAATGAGTTTATTGCAGAGGGAGAGGTTTAGTAATGGCTGAGAGCTATCAAAATCTTCCTTTAGAAGATGTGATTGGAGACCGTTTTGGTCGTTATAGTAAATATATTATTCAGGACCGTGCACTACCAGATGCACGCGATGGATTAAAACCCGTGCAACGTCGTATTTTATATGCGATGTTCAATGAAGGGAATTTAGCGGATAAACCATTCCGTAAATCGGCGAAAACAGTCGGTAACGTAATTGGTAACTACCACCCACATGGTGATACAAGTGTGTACGAGGCAATGGTTCGTATGAGTCAAGATTGGAAATCAAGCATGCCACTAATTGAAATGCACGGTAATAACGGTTCACTTGATGGTGACCCACCTGCCGCGATGCGTTATACAGAGGCGCGTTTATCAAAAATTTCAATTGAATTATTACGTGATTTACAAAAAGAAACAGTTGATTTCATTCCAAACTTTGATGATCAGGATTTAGAGCCAACTGTATTACCTGCGCGCTTCCCAAATTTATTAGTGAATGGCGCAACCGGGATTTCTGCGGGTTATGCAACGGATATTCCACCACATGCACTTCATGAAGTCATTGACGCTGCATTATTATATTTGAAAAAACCAACTGTGACAGTTGATGAATTAATGAAGGTATTACCGGGTCCAGATTTCCCAACAGGTGGTATTATTCAAGGTGCAGAAGGCATTAAAAAGGCATACGAAACAGGACGCGGTAAAATTATCGTACGTGCGAAAACAGACATTGAACAATTAAAAGGGTCAAAAGAGCAAATTGTCATTACAGAAATTCCGTTTGACGTGAATAAAGCGCATCTTGTGAAAAAAATGGACGACTTACGTTTAGATAAACGTCTAGATAATATTTCGGAAGTGCGTGATGAATCAGATCGCCAAGGTCTTCGTATCGTTATTGAAATGAAAAAAGATGCACCAGCAGCACCGATTTTACCATTCTTATTTAAAAATACGGATTTACAAGTAACCTATAACTTTAATATGATTGCGATTCATAACCGTCGACCAACAATGATGACATTGCCATTAATGTTGGAAGCGTATGTAAATCACCAAAAAGATGTTATTACACGTCGCGCGCAATTTGACTTAAAAAAAGCCAAAGCACGTCTACATATTGTAGAAGGGCTAATGAAAGCTTTATCTATTTTGGATAAAGTTATTAAAGCAATCCGCGCATCAAAAGATAAAAAAGATGCCAAACATAATTTAATAGAACAATTTGCGTTTTCTGAGACACAAGCGGAAGCAATCGTATCATTACAACTGTATCGTTTAACTAATACTGATATTACAGAGCTTGAAGAAGAGCATCTACAATTAACAAAACGAGTTAGCGAACTTGAAGAAATTTTAGGTGATAATAAAAAATTAATTGCCGTATTACGCAAAGAATTGACAGCGATTAAAAAAGATTTTAAAACAACACGTCATTCCGTTATCGAAGCAGAAGTGCAAGAAATTAAAGTGGATATGGATGTTTTAATTCCAAATGAAGAAGTAGTCGTATCTGTAACAGAAGATGGCTATATTAAACGTACGAGTCCACGCTCATATAAATCATCTAACGGAAAAGAATTAGCGATGAAAGAATCGGATCACGTATGTTATCAAGCTTTCATTAATACGCAGCAGCATGTCATGCTCTTTACGAATAAAGGTCGTTATATTTTACAACTCGTTCATGATCTTCCAGACATTCGTTGGAAAGATCTTGGACAACACATTTCAAGTATTGTACCGCTTGATGCAGACGAGCAGCTGATTTCGGTTGAAGGTGTAACGGATTTCAAGGCAAAACGCTCCGTTGTGACAGTTACAAGAAATGGTCAAATTAAACGAACAGCACTAGAAGAATATTTAATTACACGTTTTAATAAAACGTATAAAGCAATGAATGTGAAAAAAGGCGATGAGTTAATTTTTGCACAAATTGTTGATGATAGCGCGAAAGATGTTATTTTAGTAACCCATGACGGCTACGAGCTTCGCTTCCCAATGGAAGAGGTAGCACCAACAAGCACGCGAACAGCAGGTATTAAAGCAGCAAACTTAAAAGATGGGGATTATATTGCATCGGTTGTTATTGTCGATGCAGATGATCAGGGCGATGTATTTATCGTGACACATCGCGGGGCAGTTAAACGTATGCGTATTGCTGATTTTGAATTAACAGGTCGTGCAAAACGCGGTTTAACGATTTTACGAGACTTAAAATCAAAACCACATCGTATTGTTGATGTGCGTCGTGTAGAAAAAGATGATTTAGTCGTAATTGAAACGAAAAAAGGTCAGCCGGAAACGTTAGCGGTATCGAAATATCGTCATGCAGAGCGTTATTCAAATGGTCAATTTGTGATTGATTGTGATGCTGATGGAGAAATCACGCATATCGCACTAATCAAACAACAATAAATACACAAAAAACCCGGAAACAATTGTTTCCGGGTTTTTTGTGTGGAAAATTAACGACGACGTTTTCTTTTTTGTTTTTCTTCAATTGGCTGCGCGTAACGATCTGGATCAATCCCTTTAACGAAATAGAGAGATTGCTCGACGATACGCGGTGCATCGTAGTCAACTAACGCATAGTGATAGCTATCTTGTAACATAATTAAATGTTTTTCTTTTGAAGAAGCTGTTGCGATTAAGTGATCAACCGTTTGAGGTGGAAGCACATGGTCATCTGTTGAATGCATAACAAGGAGCGGTGCTTGAATACGATTTGATTGCGCAGCCACATCTTTTGTAAATATAATCATTTCACGAGCTAATGCAACAGGGTATTTATCATAGCGATAAACGGTTGCGCGTGGATTTTTGATGTCAGCTGTCCCGATAGGACCGTATGTGTCGCTTGATTGAATGATCGCCTCAACGTTATCAAGCATTTTGGCAGGTAATTGATAGGCTGCATTTAATAGCAGTAAGCCATCTACGTGATATTGTTGTGCAAGATGTTGCGCGATTGTGCCGCCAAAATCGAACCCGCAAATAACTTGGTGCTCTGTGCGTTCTTGTAGCCATTCTAAAGCGGCCGTTGCGCTATGGACAAGCTGTTCAATCGTCGTATTGTATAAATCCTCGGGTGTTGTACCATGCCCCGCTAAAATAGGCATTTTTACCGTGTAACCGCGTTTGGCAAAAGCCTCTGCCCACGGTTGTACAGATTGTGTTGTACACGCAAAGCCATGCAATACTAAAATTCCTACATGATTTCCTATCTGTTCGAATGATTCTGAATGCTGTGCTAATGATGTCATAGTTATCACTCCTTATTCGATTACTCTTATCATACCGTTTTTTTAGAAATGAGTAAAATTTTGTTATTTGACAATATGAAAAAATAGTTCATGAATAGTAGAAATAAATAAGGGAATATAAAAATCGTACACAAGAAACAGATTTTTTTCTTGAAGCACAAGAGTGCAATGAATTTTTTTTAATTATTTATATTGAAAAAAGAAAATTTTTTTCGTATAATAACGTTAATGAAAATGCTTACATTTTTAAAAATTACAATTCCAAAGGAGATGAAGTAATTGGACGCTTATTTATTACTCATTACATTATTAGCCATCGTCATCGTCATTGTCGGCGTTTCAGTCTTCAAATGGCACGCGTTCATTAGTTTAGTTGTTGCTAGTTTATTCTTGGCGATTTTCTCAGGCATGTCCTTTGATAAAATTGTTACCGCTTACGAAACAGGTGTTGGCGGTACATTAGGTCACTTGATTGGTATTATCGCGTTAGGTACGATTTTAGGTAAGATGCTTGCCGAATCAGGTGCCGGACTGCGAATCGCAAATTTCTTTATTAAAGTATTCGGAGAAAAACGTTTGCCATGGGCAATGTTTTTATCAGGTTTTATTATCGGAATTCCCGTATTCTTTGAAGTCGGAATTTTAATCCTTCTTCCATTAATTATTTCCATTGCGAAAGCTTCTAAGAAAAACTTGTTACTGATTGGGTTACCTGCAATCGCTGGTTTATCAATCGTTCATGGTTTAGTTCCTCCACACCCAGGGGCTGTCGCTGCTATTGGTATTTATGGTGCTGATATGGGCAAAGTATTATTGTACTCATTAATTATCGCCATTCCAGCAGGTATTTTAGGCGGTCCATTATTCGCCAAATTCATTAGCAAGCGTGTGAAACCAGAAGGCAAACCAAAAACAATCATTATAGAAGATAAAGATGACTCACAAATGCCATCAACTGGTATGTCATTCTTCATCATCTTACTACCCGTTATTTTAATGGTATTTGGTACAATGGCTGGTTATTTAACAAAATTAATTGGTGCTGGTAAAGGCACAGAACATGTATTTGCTTTTATTGGTAGTCCGTTAATCGCCTTATTAATTTCAGTATTTGCTGCGTATTATTTCTTAGGACATCGTTTAGGTATTACGAAGAAACAAATGAAAGAATTTACAGAAGACTGTATTATGCCAGTCGGCTCTATCGCACTTATCATTGGTGCTGGTGGCGGTTTTAAACAAATTTTAATCGACTCTGGTGTTGGTGCGACAATCGGGAACCTTGCACAAAACTTTGATTTATCACCGCTTGTATTAGCTTTCGTTATTGCGGGGCTTATCCGTATTGCGACAGGTTCAGCAACAGTTGCATTAACAACAGCAGCAGGGATTGTAGCGCCAATTATTGAGCATATGACGGGTGTCAACAAAGAATTACTTGTTATTGTAACAGGTGCAGGTTCATTAATGTTCTCACATGTTAATGATGCCGGCTTCTGGATGGTAAAAGAATACTTAGGTCTAACAATTAAAGAAACATTTAAAACGTGGACAGCGCTTGAAACTATATTATCATTCTCAGCGTTTATTCTTGCACTTATCGTTAACGCATTTATTTAATAAAAAAGGCCGGAACAATTAAGTATTGTTCCGACCTTTTTTTCAACCTCTTCAGTAAAACGCTTACATTCTTTTTTTTAAATACGGGTATTTAAAATAGCGTGACGTACCTTTTTCATTGCATCTGTCGACGTATCCTTACGTAGCACCATAATATTGACGTACAGCGCATCAATTAAGCTGAGCTGTGCAATACGGCTAGAAAGTGCTTCAGAGCGGTATTCCGTCTCCTCGGAGCTTGTGAAAAGGGATACTTCGGCAATTTGTGCCAAGTTTGATTTTGGGAAGCCTGTAATCGCCACGATTTTAGCGCCCGATTCATGTACAACGCGTGCAATATTCAGTGTGTCACGATTTTTCCCAGAGTGGGAGACGATAACCGCTACATCGGTAGGTTTCATTTGACTAGCCGCCATCAGTTGGAAATGCGAATCAATAAATGAATAACATTTTACACCTGTACGTACAAATTTATGGTAAGCATCCATCGCGATAATCATCGAGCCACCTGTACCGAAGAAATAAACTTCAGAAGCGGTATGTAACAGGTCTACTGCTGACTCTAGTGATTGTGCTTCTAAAATATTTTCGGTATTTTCAAGCGTTTGAATATTCGATTTGAAAATTTTTGATGTAATTGTTTCTTCCGAATCGCCCTCTTGAATTTCTTCATGAATTTGCTTTAAAGGGGCGATTGCTTCTTGTGCTAAGGCAATTTTCATTGCTTGATAGCCTTTAAAGCCAAGGCGTTTACAGAAGCGGAAAACTGTCGCATCTGCCACATGAAGCTGCTCTGCAACGCCATTGATTGTATTTTGGATAATATGATCTGGGTTTTCTAACACGAAGTCAGCAATCTTTTTCTCTTTATCGCTTAAGCGAGGATACATGGATTGAATTTTGCGTAATGTGTTTTGCGTCATACGAAAACTCCTTTATATGAAAGTAAATTTATTATAGCATAATCAACTTTAGAAAAAATATTTCTTATTAATAGTTTTAAAATGAAAAAAAATTCGGTATAATAAAAGAAAATAACGAGAAAAAAGGAGAATGCCTTATGAATATTGGTTTAGTTGGCCTTGGAAAAATGGGCTTCAATTTAGCAGAAAACTTAATGGATCACAAACACACGGTAACAGCTTTTGATGTGAATCAAGAAGCAGGCGAAAAATTTACAGCAGTAGGTGGCACATATAAAGCATCTTTAGAAGATATGGTTGACGCATTAGAAACACCACGCATCGTTTGGTTAATGGTACCAGCAGGTGATATTACGGTACAAACAATCGAAACATTAAAAGGTTTATTATCAGAAGGCGATATTTTAATTGATGGTGGGAACTCACATTACAAAGAAGCAATTGCATTTGCGGATGATTTAAAACAACAAGGCATTCACTTCATGGATGTTGGTACATCAGGTGGTACATCAGGCGCACGTAATGGTGCTTGTATGATGATTGGTGGCAATGCAGAGGCATTTGCTACAATCGAACCTTTCATCGCTGACATTTGCGTAGAAGGCGGTTACCTATACACAGGTGAAGCGGGTTCTGGTCACTTTTTAAAAATGATTCATAATGGTATCGAATATGGGATGATGGCAGCAATCGCAGAAGGCTTTGAAGTACTTGAAAAATCAAATTATGATTATGATTACGAAAAAGTAGCGCATGTCTTCAATAACGGTTCTGTTATCCGTTCATGGTTAATGGAATTAACAGAAAATGCATTCTCAAAAGACCCTAAACTAGAAACAATTAAAGGAGTTATGCATTCTTCAGGTGAAGGTAAATGGACAGTTGAGACAGCTCTTGAGCTAGGGACAGCCGTTCCGGTTACAGCATTATCATTAATGATGCGCTACCGTTCACAAGAAGATGATACATTTACAGGTAAAGTTGTTGCAGCACTTCGTAATGAATTTGGCGGCCACGCTGTAGAACGTAAATAATTGATTAATTAAACGAAGTTATGACGTACATGTAAAAACAACCGCTCCTAGGAGCATAAAAAAACCGGAAACGTGCTGTGGCGCGGTTCCGGTTTTTTTGCGAACGTTGGAAGAATGACATGTTTTGTCCTAGTCTTGTTTTTTTATTAAAAAGAACAGGGGAAATCATCGTTTAAGTAAAAAAATATCAAATTTATATCATTTTAATACGGTTTTTTGCACAATTTGTCCTTTTTTGTTGAATTCCTTTTACACTAATAAGGTATCAACAGAAAAGAGGCATTACGTAACAAATATTATGAAGAAGTTATTAATTATTGTAGTAAGTTGCTTAAGTTTATTGATTGCAGGAACAGTAGAATTAACATCGGTGCGCGCCAAATCACCGTCGACTATGACGGAATTAAAAGCAAGTGTTGAAAAACATTTAATCGATTTAGATAAAACATTTACAATCAAATATATAGGAAATGGCGATGACTTTGCGAAATATGTCAATCAGCTCATTCCAAATGCGATTGCAAAGAAACCAGAAATTGATTCGGTTGTAAAAAGTTATACCGTGACATCTTATCGTAGTAAAAATGGCGGCGAAGCGACGTTTAACGTCAAGTATTATACGAGCAAGGCAAAGCAAGCGAAGGCGCTAGATAAAATTAAGCGTGTAGCGAAAAAAATTAAGAAAAAATATCCGAATTCACCATATAAGCAAGTGAAAAATGTCCATAACTATGTCATTGGGCAAACAAAATACGATAGTCGTGAGGCAGATCGCTATTCGATTTATGGCGTGATGTACGATGGTCGTGCGGTATGCCAAGGGTATGCGATGACAACGTATTATTTATTAAAAGAATTAGATATTGATGTACGCTATGTAACAGGATTTGCGGGCGGGGAGAATCACGCATGGAATAAAGTAAAATTAAATGGCAATTGGTACAACCTAGATACAACATGGGATGATTCAGCTGCTAATAAGTATCATTACTTCTTAATTAGTGATGCGAAATTAGCAAAAAATCATCAATGGAATACAAGTGCTTTCCCAAAAGCATTAAAAACATATGCAGCAAAATAACAAGTCGGAGGGTATGTATTCCTCGGCTTTTTTTAATTTGCGTTATACTGTAGAAAGAAACTAATAAAGCAGGTGATAATATGTTAACAGAAGCATTTTTAGCGCGTATACGCTTGTCTGGAACAAAAATTGATATGAAACACTTGCCGCTACTATTACGACATGTCGCGGACTATATACCGTTTGAAAACTTGGATATTATCGAAGGGGCATCAGAGGTATTATCGGAAGAAGGGACAGCGAAGAAAATCTTACAGCAACAACGCGGTGGACTGTGCTACGAAATTAATCCGCTATTAGCTACGGTTTTAACGGAAAATGACTTTCATGTGCAACTAATTTCGGCAGTTATTTACGATGCACTGCATGAAGAATTTTCAAAAACTGGCTATACGCATACATTGATATTGCTAGAGGAACACGGGGAGCAGTACCTTGTTGATGCAGGGTTTGGTAATAATGTTCCATTGATGGCAGTGCCTTTAGATGGCCGTACAGTGTCATCGACGAACGGTGACTACCGTATTGAAGGGAATGATTTATATATGAAGCGTCGTTATCGTGATGAACAATTTGTTCTTGCGTATCGCTTTAATATAAAGCCGATTACACAAGCACAACTACTTGATTCGCAGCAAATTATTGAAAACAGCGAGGACTCGGTATTTAATAAACGACCATTGCTAACGAAATGTACGGAAGATGGTACAGTTACGTTAGCAGGCAATGATTTAACGATTATGAAAAATGGCCATAAAACGCTGAGTACTTTGACGGATACGGAAAAAGAAGCGGCAAAAAAACAGTATTTTTATCAATAACCGTACACGAAAAAGAGATTGATAATAAATCAATCTCTTTTTATATTACTTTTTAATAAAATAAACATATCTCGCTAGTATATATAAAAATAAAAAACATTTCATTAAAGTAAAAAATCCACGCTTTTAAAAACCATCTTTTCATCAAAATGAACTTATTTCAAAAAAATTACTTAATGTTAGTTCGAATGTTTATTCTTTTTAGCACTTATTTTAATACTATTTTGGTAAAAATAAGGGAATTAATATGACTTTTCATTTATAATAGAGAGGATTTGTGACAATAGGAGGTTTATTCATTGAAAAAAATAGTTAAAAATATATTAACTGCTTCAGCTATTATTACGTCTACAACGTTGATTGCAACAGAAGGACATGCAGCAAATGCGCAACAAACTATACCATTTAATACATTAAATTTATCATCCATAATAAATCCCAATAGCACTTCCTCTTTTATACATACCCCACCAGAAAGTGCCGGACCATTACAAGATTTAACGATTTCAACAACGTTTAACTCATCTTCTGTATCAAATGTGGTATTAAATTACCATACAGAGCTAGATAACGAATGGAAACAACTTGAGATGGTTCAAGTAAACAACAAATATGAAGCCGTTTTAACTCCTGACTTACGCCAAGGTCAAAATATTACATATTATATGACCGCAACTGTAAACGGAGACCAAGAATATTCAGATGAATTTACGGTTTATGAAAATCAGCCTGAATATAAACCTGAAAAAGTGCCGTCATTACTCATTACAGAAGTAATGGCTCGTACGACAAAAATCGGCGACACAGAGGCCTATGAATATATTGAGGTCTATAATAATTCAACAAGTACGATTAATTTAAAAGATTATAATATCCAATATCGTTATCCTTCAAAGGGAGCGAAGGGTGATTTAATATGGCCCGTACAGCAAAAAGGAGATTTGAATTTAGAACCTGGTAAAGCAATGGTCTTTTGGATTACAAATGATGGCAACCGTCAACTAAGTATTCAAGATTTTAATGCACATTATCAGACAGCACTAGAGGAAGGGAAACAAGTTGTGCGTATTGAAGGAAGTGGTTTAACAAATGGCTCTTATCGTGGTGTAGCGATTGCGACAAATACGCGTACAGATATTTCAACAGCGTTTTACAATCAAGATGAGAAAAATCTTGATGTTGGACTAAATCAAGCAATTGTTTATGCATATCCAATCGATGGCAAAAAAAGAATGCGTATTATTTCATCGAAAGAGACAGCAGGTACACCAGGTATAGTGGAGGGTTTCCAAGTGCCAACGCAATCGGTAACGCTTGCGCAGTCCTATTACCCACCAGTTATTTATGATAATACAGAAGCTGAAAACTTTTCGACAGAAGAGGATGCGCATTTAGCATTTGAGCTACGTGCAGATACCGATGTCAAAACGGCCACATTTTATTATAAGCGTAATGGTGATGCAGATTACCGTCCATTAAATATGAAAAAAGGTACGGATGGATTGTATCATGCGATTATTCCACGTGCGGATTTAATTGGGCATTCTTTATTTAAATATTATGTAGTAGCATCGGATGGCGACAAGCAGACGAAAACGTCACCTCGTGCTATTGAAATTTTAGGAAATGAAAAAATTTCAGGACTACAAATGAATGTGGAAAATAGCACATTGCTAACGAAAACTGTCAATATTAAGGCGATGCATTCAAAAACACCAACAGCCTCTAAAATGACGATTGATGGTACAGATGTGACATCGAAAATGACATATGAATTACCAGCGGGTGCCTACTTTGCATTTGAGACGAACCAAACCGCAAATTATTATAAAAATGCAGTAACTATTGGCAAAACGGTATTAAAAACGTTCGATGACCGCTATGATGATTTTACAGCGATTACCGTACCAGTCGAATCAAAATATTTCACAAAAGGAGACAATCGTACATTTCAAGTGCGTGCAGGATCAAAGGATTCTGCATTTGATACATCAGGTGCCAATTTAAATGATATACTCGTTCGAAATATGCGCCTTGTTTTAAATGATGGTACGACATTGTATCCGAAAAATTATATGGACCCGACAAAAATTATTGAAATTGGAGATGCGGGGAATACACCAACTTTTATTGAACCGATTTTTGAAATTCCAGATAATGCATATAATGCGAAAACGTATCAGCTAGATACAACGACGCTAAAAGATGGTGAGCATACGATTGTTTCGAAAAATGGCAAGTCAAAAAAGACAGCTAAAGTCATTGTTGATAATACAGCGCCAACGATTAATAGCTCGATTGCGAATAAAGAAACGTATAAAGGTGCATTCACAATTAATGCCGAGATTATTGATGCCAATGCGACAGATGGTGCAACTGCAACACTAGACGGCGAGCCGATTGAGTTACCATATGATACATCGAGTGCTGCTTTGAGTGCGGGAGAGCATACGATTGTTTTCCAAGCAACAGATCGCTTAGGCAATAGCGCAAGCAAAACCGTGAAGTTTACGACAAAAGAAGAAATGCCGTATGAACCACTATTAGTCGGTCCAACAATAAATAGCACAACAGAAAATACAGCACCGTTATTAAATGTGAAAGTAAGTGATCCAACAAATGATAATGTCGATGTTGCCTTTAATCGCGGCTACTCCTATGAGGCCATTAACAATAATGTGACTGTGGTCGAAAATAATGCCGAAAAAGAGCCGCCAGATGAGCTTGCATCATTAGGTGAGGTCGAAGTATATGATAAAGAAGCGGTTGCAGCAACAGATGGGAATTATGTGACGACAAAAAGTATCGAGAAATTCCCATATCATCGCTTTAAATTAAATTTAGATGCTAATGTTACAGCAGAAGATGAAATAGAAGTGAACTGGGAAGGGAAATCACTCGTTGGTCGAAAAGTAACGATGTATATATGGAATTATGACCGCGCCAAATGGGAAGCGAAAATTTGGAAAATCGCTGAAAACGAAAAGAATTTTAAATTAAATACGGTTGTAAAAGGCACACAATATACACGCTATAACGAAGTGCAAGTGATGGTACAAGATGAAATTGCGAGCACAAATCAATTTGATTACTCATTTGTATGGATGAGTGATACACAGTACTATTCAAAAAGTTATCCAGCTATTTATAAGCGCATGACGGAATGGGTGGCACAGCAAGCAAATCCATTAAACATTAAATATGTTTTCCATACGGGGGATTTAGTAGATACCTATGATAGTGCTAAACAATGGAAAGTAGCTGATGCAGCAATGCAGACACTTGATACAGCAGGCGTACCTTACGGTGTATTAGCAGGGAATCATGATGTTATGAGTGTGACACATAAAGAATCGGATTATACAAATTATAATAAGTATTTTGGGGAATCTCGCTTTGTAAATAAAAATTATTACGGTGGTTCTTATAAAAATAACCGTGGACATTATGATTTGATTAGTGAAAAAGGAACAAGCTATATCATGATGTATATGGGCTGGGAAATTGGTGAAGAAGAAGTTGCTTGGATGAATAGCGTGCTGAAGAAATACCCAGAGCGCAAAGCGATTTTAAACTTCCATGAATATTTAGGTACTGATGGCAAGCGA
This sequence comes from Candidatus Kurthia intestinigallinarum, assembly GCF_003991225.1. Lineage (GTDB taxonomy): Bacteria > Bacillota > Bacilli > Bacillales_A > Planococcaceae > Kurthia > Kurthia populi. Next base: position 82,301 of record NZ_JTFC01000026.1, on the reverse strand, counting down.
ACAGATACAGGAAATTATTTATTCGATAAGGTCGTAAAACCGAATAAAAATGTCTTGGCTGTATTGTCGGGTCACTTATCCGATGCGGAAATATTAATTAGTCCGATTGATGATGACGGCGATGGCCGAACAGACCGTAAAGTACATCAATTATTAATGGATTATCAAAGTGGCGCTGAAGGTGGTCAAGGCTTCTTGCGTCTACTAAAGGTTAATCCGATTAGTAATAAAATCAACGTAGAAACTTATTCACCCTATTTAAATAAAAACAATTACTATGACCCAGAAGATTATCCAGAAAAAGATCAATTTGAAATGGCAATCGATATTGCACCAAGAGAAAAGATGGTCGCAACAGATTCGATTCATTTCAATGTGTATACAAATGAGCCAATCAATAAATTATATGATGTAGCAGATGGTGAAACGGTACAAGCGCGCTGGCGTGGACTGCAGTCAAACACCAACTATAGTTGGTATGTCAAAGTAACGGATGAATTTGGAGGCGAAAAACGCTCACCTGTTTGGAACTTCACGACAGGTACTGGTTCAGATACGACCGATTATGCAAAAAATATTACCGTTAAAACGGCAGATGGACAGGTGATTGCGAGCCAAAAAGCAGAATCAGGGTATGAAATTCCACTGCCGAAGCAAGAAGATGCGGTGTTAGAGGGATTATATAATGATGCGGCATTTACGACAAAAGTGAGTCGTAATGAAAAATTTTCGGAGGATAAAACAGTCTATGCGAAATTTGTAACCGCGCCTCCACAACCGACACTTCAAGTAACAAAAATTACGTATAATAGTGCAAAATTATCTTGGGAAGCTTCGGATGGGGCAACTAAATATGAAGTATACCGCGCATTAAAGAAAGATGGCGAGTATGAAAAGGTTGCGACAACAACTGCAACCGCAATAACGGATAAAAAATTAGCGACAGGTACGACGTATTATTATAAAATACGTGCATTAACAGAAATAAATGGAATTGTACTAAAAAGTGAATTATCATCGGCGTTTGCGGTGAAGCCACGCCCGGCAACCTCGACCCTAGCTGCATTAACGAAAAAAGGATTGACAGTTTCAGGAAGTTATAAAAAAGTAACTGGTGCCGAAAAATATGTTGTCTATCGCTCAACTAATGATGGGCTATTTAAAAAAATCAAAACACTTGATACGAAAACAGTAAAATTCACAGACAAAACTGTGAAAAAGGGCAATACCTACACGTATAAAGTGCGTAGCTATCGTACAGAAAATGGCAAGAAATATTATAGTAGCTATTCAAACATACGCTCGATTCGTATCCATTAACAACTAAATAATAGTAAAAAAAAGAAGAGATTGTCCTATGTTGGGATAATCTCTTCTTTTTTTAGTATAATATATTTGTTTTTTTAATAAAAATGTATATGATAAAAATAGATACAAAGTACTTTGTTTGATATATTAAGTAATCAATTTATCATATTTGTAATAAATTAATGCTTTTAAGTAAGATATTATTGATATTTTTATGCTATTATTAACTAATGCTAAAAGGTTACGTAGGAGGAATTTAACATGCGTATCGTTATTTGTGACGACAACTATTCAACAATTAATTTTGTACATAACTCATTAGAGCGTCTGGCGAAAACTTCAGATTGGAAAGTAGAATTCGTTTTAACGACAAGAAAACATACATCTGTACAACAGTTTTTAACATTACACCGTGCAGAGGTCTATTACATAAGTGTAGATTTAGAAAACGATGAGGGTTTTGCACTTGCTGAAGAAATTCGACAACGTGATCCGCAGGCTGAAATTGTTTTATTATCTACATCTGCGACAACGCTTGCTACAGTAGATGATACGGTTGTGAAAAGCTATCAAATGCTACTTCAAGAACAAACAGCACATTTTGAAAAGCGCTTATTAGAAGGGTTTACGGCATTATATAATCAAAAAGGCTAACAATTGGTTAGCCTTTTTTTTTGCATTTTTAAAATATTTATGACATAAATGACATAGGAGGTGTTAAAAATGGAACAATTATCAAATTTTAGAGATATGGGTGGCGTACAAACGATAGATGGCCATGTTGTAAAGGAACGCCTGTTATTTCGCTGCGGTGCATTAGCTGATGCAACAGCTACGGATATTGCGACATTGCAAACTATGAACATCAAAACGGTGATTGATTACCGCGATGATGTCGAAGCAGAAAAACAACCATCGCCTATTCTACCTGGTGTTAAGATGACCCGTATTCCCGCAAGAAAGGATACAACAGACGCGATGAAACGTATGTCGATGGAAGAAGTTTTTTCAAATCAAGCGGTACTTGAAAAAATCACACCGGACTTATTTGCTGATTTTTATGCGGAATTACCATTTGATAATGAAGTATATCGTGTATTACTTCAACAAGTAGCTGCTAAGAATGTCCCGCTCCTACATCACTGCTCAGCTGGTAAGGACCGAACAGGCGTCGGCGCGGCGCTGATTTATTTACTATTAGGTGTTAGTGAAGAAAAAATTATGGAGGAGTATTTATTAACGAATGCCTATATTGAAGAGCATCCACCGCGCTGGTATGTATTTGCGATGAATCATCTAGGTGATCATTCCACATTAAAAGCACTTGCAGGTTGTGATTCGCTCTTTTTAACACGTGTATTTGACACCATCAAAGCGCGGTATGGTACATACGAAGCGTATTTCCTAGCAGAGCATCAGCTAAATGCGGCACAAATTTCCGAGATTCGACACTTTTATACAAAATAAAGGACCTTCCTCTACGTATAATAGTCGTAGAGGATTTTTTATTATTACATAATAAAGGAGCATGACAATGAAACAGCTACTTATTGGAGTCATCACAGTAATCGTATGGGGCTTTACGGCATGGTTATGGGTACCGGTTATGACAGAATTATTAGCACCACTTAACTGGGGCGTGCATTTTGTTGGCGCATTGATGTTTGGCGCACTAATCGGTTTATTTGCATTACCATTTTTATTTGGGCAACAACGGGTAAAACCTTGGAAAGCAATGACTGCTTTCATTGCAATTGGTACGATTATCATGATGATTTTAGCAGAAATATAAGTATGAAAGAACAGAAGTCATTCGCTGATTTCTGTTTTTTATGTTTGAAGGCACAGAAAAATGTCATGAAGCGTTATATTTGTTACATACGCGTAATAAAAGTCGTAATTTTTAGATATTTTAGTTTATTTATCGAAAAAAAGAGGAAATTTAAATAGTAAGTTATGAATTCGAAGGAGGAGATTAAGGTGACATTAACAATTATGATTTCAGCGATAGTGATTTTTGCTATTTTCCCATTTCTTTTTATGTGGCTTTACCAACGCCAACAAGCAAAAGATTTAGAACGTGCGATGAGCTATTTAAAACATTCCGCTATTCAATATCATAAAGAAGAAAAGTCCAATCCATCTTCTCAGCCAAAATTTGCAACAAAAAAAGCGTCCTAAGCAAGGCAGGGCGCTTTTTTATATTAAATTTGATACTCGTTCATTTTATTGTAAAGCCACGTGCGACTATAGCCAAGTTCTTTACACGTTTTTGATTTGTTGCCGCCATTGCGAGCAAGTGCCTCAACAATGAGTTGCCGCTCCTTATCGGCTAAGATAGATGCCATTGATTTGTCGTGAGTAATACGGGGCTGTACAACAGTTATCTGTTCACTGCTAAATAACGGCAATGTCTCACGTGTAATCCAGCCATCCACTGCTAAGTTAGCGGCACGCTCGAGCACATTATGAAGCTCTCGTACATTGCCGGGCCACGTATATTGCATTAAAGCAGACAATGCATTTTGCATAATGCCTTGCACATAAAAACCATCCGCGGCTAAGCCTTTTAAAATGGTTTCGACAATAGCCGGAATATCATCTAAACGGTCCCGAAGCGGCGGAATTTGAATCTGCATAATATTTAAACGGTAATATAAATCTTGCCGGAAAGTACCTTCTGCAATCATTTGCTCTAGATTGCGATTTGTTGCGGCGATAATTTTCGTCTGCAGCATGACTTTCTTCGCACTACCAACAGGCGAGAATTCTTTTTCTTGTAAGACACGTAAGAGCTTCGCCTGTAAATCGAGTGACATATCGCCAATTTCATCTAAAAATAAGGTGCCATTTTGCGCAATTTCAAATTTCCCCTTTTGACCACCACGTTTCGCGCCCGTAAAAGCCCCGTCTTCGTAACCAAAAAACTCCGATTCCATTAACTCTTTAGGAATGGCGGCACAGTTTACTTCTACAAAATGCCCTGTTTGTGCAGAGGCAACGTGAATACCGTGCGCAAATAATTCCTTGCCGGTACCACTCTCACCACGTAATAAAACAGTGGAACGACTTTTTGCGACAGCTTGTGCCTCTTGAATCGCCTGTGTAATGACATCTGAGGTGCCGGCAATACTCGCAAACGAATATTTCGTGCCTTTAATGGATTGAATTTCACTTTCATATTTTGTTACTTGTTTTTCAAGGTCGTTCACCCGTTTAAGCGCGCTTTGGAGCTGCTTTAAGCCACGATACGTAATTTTACAAATGATGCCGAGTGTTTGCTGCTGTGTGTCAAGCGGCATGAGTGTCACAAGGCATTGCATTCCCTGAATTGTCGCGGGTGTATTGACATAGTGGAGCCCTTTATCAAAAACGCCCGCAAAATCCAGGTCTGGCAGTAATGAACGAATCGGTTGCTCAAGCAATCGCTGCTGCTCTGTGTGAAAGAGCTCACAACTACCATTATTGACCATCGTAATACGTCCTTGCTCATCCGTTAAAATTAGGGCATCATACGCAAGTGCCATTATCGACTGAAGCTTTGCTTGCCATTCTTTCGATAATTTCAATTCATTCGTTAACGTTTCAAGATTCGTCCAATCCTCAACGACGATGACCATGCCGATATGCTGCTCTCTACGCTTTAGTGGAAAGCACTGCACAAGTAGTGTACGAGAAGGCAGTGTTAGCTTTTGGCGAATCGGCGCTAATTCCTCTCGTAGCATATTATCCGTAATAGAAAAAATCGCTTCGCGTTCTGCTTCACTTAACTCTTTATACAGTTTTTTTGCATTTTTATTTTGCGATAAAATCGTTTTATTTAAATCAAATGTCGCTAGCGCAAACGGCAAATGCTCAATAACGAGTCGCCATTGATTTTCAAGGCGTTCATATAAGTGATCATAGGCTGTCAAAATTTGTGCTGTCGACAATAAACCAATCGGCTGATAGGCTGCATTCAAAATCGGCGCATGCCCGACATTATTGTTCATTAACGCTTCCTTAGCCTCTTCAATTGTTGCATCATCCTCTAAATAGACAACATCGCGTTTTACAAATGCTTCGATGTGATGTGACAGCGGTAATTGCTCATTAATCGCGCGCAATAGCCGGTTACGCGTCAAAATGCCAATCAGTTCCTGTGCTTCGTTAACAACAGGTAGCATATTAGCAGGTGCTTCTAAAAATAAATGAATCGCTTGCTGTAAAGTTGTCTCGCGCGTTAAAAAAGGGAAATCTTCTACCATAAATTCACGAATAAACATATGTACACCTCCATACTCTTTACAATATTGTACAGAAAAGTGAACAACTTTACAAAAATGTGCTCGAAAGTGAACAGTTTTTGTTGCAAAACAGGCATTATTTGTTGGCATGGTTCTTGCATTATATAAAGCACAAGCATAGAAGGAGTGATGAAGTATGATAACAAAACGACGTCAAGAAGATGATGATTTACTATTATTCCGAAAATCGATTCAAGGATTTGCGGATAAACATATTGCACCTTATTACGAAGAATGGGAAGATGCGGGCAGTGTACCACGTGATTTATGGACGAAATTAGGAGATGAGGGGCTTTTATGTATCGATATCCCTGAAGAATACGGTGGTACAGGCGTCTCGTATCGTTATTCATCACTTGTGATCGATGAATTGACACGACTAGGCTATACGGCTATCGCCATTAATTTATCAGTTCACTCAAATATCGTGGCCCATTATGTACTAGGCTCAGGGACAGAAGAACAAAAACAACAGTATTTACCGAAGCTTGCATCAGGTGAATTAGTTGGGGCCATTGCGATGACAGAGCCCGGTGCGGGGAGTGACCTACAAGGTATTAAAACTACCGCAACATATGATGAAGCGAGTGATTCATACCGTATTAGCGGCTCGAAAACGTTTATTACGAACGGCCAGCTAGGCGATTTTATTATTGTCGCAGCATTGACCGATACATCTGTGAAAGCATCAAAAGGAACATCATTATTCATTTTAGATGACCCAACAGTTGCGGGCTTTGAACGCGGTAAAAACTTAAAGAAAATCGGCTTACACTCATGTGATACGTCTGAGTTATTCTTTGATGAAGTTGTGTTGCCGGCTTCGCATATTTTAGGCGTTAAAAATGAAGGCTTTGCGGTGTTAATGAATGAGTTGCCGCGTGAGCGCTTAACATTAGCTGTTTGTGCACAAGGTGCGATGGAAGGCGCGATGGAGCAAACCATCCGTTATGTACAGGAGCGCGAGGCATTTAAGAAAAAAATTAGTGATTTCCAAAATACGCGCTTTAAAATCGCGGAAATGCAGACGAAAGTACGTATGCACCGCGCCTTTGTTGATGAATGCATGACGTTGATTGAGCAAGATACACTGGATACAGCAACGGCAAGTATGGCGAAGCTGACGTGCTCAGAGGCACAAGGTGAAGTTATTGATGGCTGCCTACAATTATTCGGTGGCTACGGCTATATGACGGAGTATCCGATTGCACGTGCCTTTGTTGATGCGCGTGTACAACGAATTTATGGTGGTACATCCGAAATCATGAAACAAATTATTGCCAATGATATTTTAGGAAAGTAGGTGGCGCGATGCAGGGACCACTCGCAGGATTGAAAATACTCGATTTTTCGACGTTATTGCCAGGGCCATTTGCGACAATGCTACTCGCTGATTTAGGTGCAGACGTATTACATATTGAAGCACCAAATAAAGCAGATGTTGTAAAGGAACTCTTACCACAACTTGATAGCGGGGTTTCTGCGAGTTACGCCTATTTACATCGTGGCAAAAACACGCGGACACTTGATTTGAAAACAGTGGAAGGCTTGCGCGAAGTTGAGGATTTGTTATTAGAATATGATATTGTAGTTGAACAGTTTCGACCGGGCGTTATGGCGAAATTCGGGTTAGATTATCAGACGCTAAGTACACGATTTCCTGAACTAATTTATTGCTCAATTACTGGTTACGGGCAGTCGGGACCACTTGCGGAACATGCCGGGCATGATATTAATTATTTAGCCTTATCTGGTGTAGCCAATAGTTTACGTCGAGCCGGAGAGCGACCTGTAGCGAGTAGCTTACAGCTTGCAGATATAGCAGGTGGCGCGCTTCATGCGGTCATCGGTTTACTTGCAGCAGTCATTGAACGCGGGACAACAGGTAAGGGACAGCAAGTCGATATTAGTATGCTCGATGCGGCGTTGTCACTGCACCCATTATTTGGTCCGATGCAGCTCGCAACTAATCAAACGATCGAGCCAGAAGCGGAGGCGTTAAATGGTGGTAGCTTTTATGACTACTATGAAACGAAAGATGGCCGCTATGTGGGAGTCGGGTCACTCGAACCAAAATTCCAGCAACGCTTGAGTGAGGTTTTAGCGATTACAAATTGGTTTGAACTCGATGATGTGATGAAAAAACAACGGGTCGCACAGGCCATTTATGCGCATGATTTTTCGGAATGGCAAGCGATGTTAAGGAATGAGCCTGAACTCTGCATCACGCCTGTATTAACATTTTTAGAAGCCACACAGCAACCCCATGCACAAGCAAGAGGGCTTGTTGAAAATATGCAACTTGTGTCACCATTACGTTTTATTAAGACATCTACAGAGAAATCTAAATAGAAGGCTAATAGGGGGATGAACAATGAATATTGAACAAAAGGTAGCGATTGTAACAGGAGCGGCATCAGGACTAGGATTTGCGACAGCAAAAATGCTAGCGGATAACGGCGCAGTGGTACAAATCTTTGATGTCAACGAAGAAAATGGTCAAAAAGCAGCGACAGAAATCGGCGGCACATTCCACAAAGTTGATGTTACGAGTGAAGAGCAAGTGCAACAAGCGATTGACGCCATTATGGCGAAGCACGGGCATTTAGATATCGCTGTAAACTGTGCTGGTATCGGACCGCCCGCAAAAGTATTTGGTCGTAAAGGCGTGATGTCGCTTGATTTCTTTAAGAAAATTATCGATATTAATTTAATTGGAACATTTAATGTATTGCGCCTTGCGGTAGAACAAATGGCTAAAAATGAGCCGACGGACGAGCATCCAGATCGTGGAATTGTCATTAACACCGCTTCGATTGCCGCATTTGATGGCCAGATGGGACAAGCCGCATACAGCGCAAGTAAAGGTGCCATTGCGAGCATGGCTTTACCGATTGCCCGCGACCTCGCAAGCTTAAATATTCGTATTAATACGATTGCACCAGGATTATTTGAAACACCACTGATGCAAGGAATGCCAGAAAATGCGCTTGCTTCCTTACGCCAAATCCCAGAATATCCAAAACGTTTAGGGGATCCTTCTGAATATGCCTTTACGGTGAAATATATGATTGAGAGTGCGTATTTAAATGCGGAACTCATTCGTCTTGATGCAGCAACACGTATGCCTGCAAAATAATGGGTTATCAAAACCACAAATAACTACTATAATGTTAAGGAGCCAGCGATTTTTTGGCTCCTTACTTTTATTTTATAAGGAGGGACAAGATGGATACATCATCTGTCTTTGCGGCGGACTGCTTTTTACTCGCAGGGCGCTTACTCATGCAAAGCGGCGCAGAAACGTATCGTGCAGAAGATACAATGCTTCGCATGGCACGTTCACAGGGCTATCAGGATGCACAAAGTTTTGTGACACCAACCGGTATTATTTTTTCAGCTGGTCATGAAAGCCCGACACGTATTGCACAAATTCCACGACGCGCAACAGATTTATCAAAAATCGCTGAAATTAATACGATTTCTCGTGCACTAACAGCAAATCAATTATCAATTGAAGAAGCGTATGAACAATTAAAAACGCTTGAAAATAAAAATCTTTTTCGTTCAGAACTTGCACAAGTTATTTACGCAGCAATCGCAAGTGGTTGCTTCGTCATTCTTTTTATGGGTTCCGTTTGGGATATGCCAGCCGCAGCGATTGCGGGGGGCATCGGGCACTGGGTCTGCTTACGCGTAAATGCGATTACAAAGGTGAAGTTTTTTGCCGAATTTACTGCATCCATTGCAGTTGGTTTAATGACGCTACTCGCGCTCTATATAGGCTTTGGCTTTGAAGAGGATAAAATCATTATCGGCGCGGTTATGCCGCTTGTACCAGGCGTCCCGATTGCCAATGCGGTGCGTGACATGATGGCGGGGCATTTTGTATCCGGCGTCACAAAAGGCGCAGAGGCATCTCTTACAGCCCTAGCGATTGGTTCGGGTATCGCCTTTGTACTTATTTTATTTTAAGGAGACTTTGCTATGGATTATGTTTTACAACTTGTGTGTGCATTTGTTGCTACCTATGGCATTGCGATTATTTTCAACGCACCAAAATCAACACTCATTCCGTGTGGACTCGTTGGGATGATTGGGTGGCTCATTTATTACGCGATGATTCAGCAGCAAGTAGACAGTGTCACCGCATCGTTTTGCGGGGCATTTATTATTTCGATTGTGGCCCATTACCAAGCATTTAAACACAAAACACCGATGCTGATTTTTGTTGTAGGGGGTATTATCCCACTTGTACCCGGGGGCTTAGCGTATGAGGCAATGCGTCATGTTGTAGCGAATGAATACAATGAATCTCTACAGTTCTTTTTAAAAACCGGAATTATTACCGGTGCAATCGTAATGGGACTTGTAATCGCCGAAGTATTAGTACAGATGTATCGCAAAATGATGACGCGCTTAAAAAAGGCCAGAACACTCAATTGACAAGAGCTTAGCCATAGAGGCAGGGCTCTTTTTTTATTTATTTTTAAATTTTCTGATAAATATCATTGACGACTGTTTCAAACTGTTATATATTATTTTTATAAAAGATATTTGTTATATAACAACTAACACATTCAGAGAGGATTGGTAAAAATGGATATGTATCGTGAAGGGTATCGAATTTATTGCGAGGCTTGTGAACAGTATGGACTGCAGTCGATGAATTTTCATTTGTACGTAAAAAACTTAACAGAGGAGCAACTACATGCCTATAATACGCATAAAAAATGTGAAGTCGCCGTCTAGCGTACGACCGCTCTATTCGCCTAACCTCAACTTATTTCATTCGTAAAATAAGTCGAGGTTAGGCGATTTTATTTATTTTCTCTAGAAAAAAAGCGTTTACATCCGAACGTTTTTATGGAATACTATAGAACAATTGAATATGTAGAAGTGCCCATGAGGGATAATAGGGAAGATTGGTGAAAAGCCAACGCAGCCCCGCTACTGTATGTGTGATGAACTAGCACGATGCATTGTTACTTGATATAAAGTAATGAGAAGCAGCTAAAGTAAAGTGACCACGAGCCAGGAGACCTGCTTCTACATCGTTAACAAACTTCGAGGGGAAGTGCTGTTTTGCAAGCTTTTTTGGCTTATTATATATAGTTGTCCTCCCTAAGAATTGTTGCGTGAAAATTCTAAAAATCAGGGGAGGATTTTTTTATGTTCAAAAACAAATGGGTAGCATCTTCAGTTGTGGCAGCACTTACATTAAGCGCTGTGCCAGCTTGGAGTGCACAAGCACAAGAAGTCACACCAATCGCTAGCAATACAGCATCGGCGGTATCATATACGGCAGCATTAAATGATGCGTCGGCATTTACGTACGCGATGGCAAAAACACCAACAACCGATTTAGGGAGCTCGGTACTGACATTAGCGAAAGCCAATTTCCCTGTAGCGAAAAATTATTACGATACATACTATCAAGCCGTAGAAGCGGAAGCAAAAAATAATTTTGCAAGCTTTTCTGCTGTTAGTAAATACGCAACAACTGTGCTTGCGGTGACAGCCATCGGCAAGGATGCAACGAATGTAGGCGGCGTTAACTTAATCGAAAAAATGGTCGCTTATGCGCAACAACAAAAAGCAAAAGGCGATGTAGATACGGCATTTGAGCTATTAGAAATGGATTACTACTGGCTATTAACAGCGCTTGATGCCAACGATTATGCGGTGCCTAAAGCGAATGAAGCGGATTTCTCACGTGAAGCAATCGTAGACTTCCTTGTAACTAAAGCTTATTCAGACGGTGGCTTCTCATGGGGCTCATCAAGTGAATGGGCAACGGGTGCCGATGTCGATTCAACGGCAATGGCGATCACAGCACTTGCGCCCTATAAAACACAACCAGCTGTAGATAAGGTCATCACAAAAGGCTTGGCATTTATGCAGTCACAATTAAGCGACCAGGCCGGCTTCTATAGTGAATGGGCAAAAGGAGATAGTCCAGAATCTGTTTCACAGCTTATTATTGCGCAATTAGCACTTGGCATTAATCCACAGCAACACGAGCAGTTTGTGTTAGCGAATGGTGCATGGACGGTATCAAACTTATTAACAAGTTATGATAAAGCACAGCATGCGTTTAAAAACTCAGCACAAGGTACAGTGAACCAAATCTCAAACGTACAAGCTGCACAAGCACTAACCGCATATGCACAACAAACACCATACTATGATTTATCAGCAGTGGACGCAACAAAATTTAACTATGATACAACTGCACCGGTAGCCGCAAAGATTTCTGCAGTGTCGGATAAATCAACAATGCTAAAAGGCACAGCTGAGAAATATGCGACGGTGACAGTGAAATCTAGTAAAAAAGTGCTTGCAACGACATTAGCAGATGGCACAGGACGCTACGATTTAGCGATTGCGAAGCAAAAAGCTGGCACTAAATTAGTCGTGACGGTAACAGACGCTGCGGGCAATACCTCAAAAGTTAAAACGGTAACAGTAGCGGATAAAACGGCACCGGCTGTGGCGAAAGTGAATACGGTAAAAGCAGGTACGAAATATGTGACTGGTAAAGCTGAAAAAGATGCAACAGTAATCGTTCAAGTAAACGGCAAAAAATATCGCACGAAAGCATCATCAACAGGCAAATTCAGCGTAAAAATTCCAAAGCAACAAACGAAAAAAGCATTGTTAGTAATGGTGAAAGATACGGCTGGCAACAAATCAAAAACGCTGAAAGTACGTGTAAAATAATGAGTTTTGTCACTGTAGGGGGCTGGAATTTCCAGCGCCCTCTTTGACGTATAAGGAGGATTTTTAGATGAAACGCTTATTAGGAGGAATGTTAGCCGCTTCGATGCTACTTAGTGCGTGCAACGTGCAATCCGTTGATGAATATGAAAAAGAAAAAGCGCGCTTAGAGAGTGAGCAAGCTGCAACTGCATCATCGACAGTAAATGAAACGAGTTCGGCACAACAAGAACCCGTAGAGGCTGCAAACAAACAGAAATCGAGCGAGGATGCACAAGAACGAAAGGATAAAGCAGAAATAAAGCCGGATGACAAGGAAGCTATCGATAAGCAGGTTGATAAAGAAAAGATTATAGAAGATACAGATAAGGTAGCTACACCTGCAGCGCCAGCAAAAACAGAGGAGCAGCAAACGAACGACGCGAAACCAGCGGCAGAAGAAAAAACGGCAACGCCAAAAGAAGCCACTGCACAGGATGAAAAATCTACTACTTCAGCGGCCGATACTACTAATAAACAGCCCACGTCAGCGGATAAAACAACAAGCGAACATCAAAAGCCTGCAACAACTGCACCTGTGAAGCAACCGACGCCTGATAATACCGCGAAACCGAAGCCGACAACACCACAAAAAGAAGATAAAAAAGAAACGGTGACGGTGTCAGTACGCGTGGATACATTGCTGCAGCAGGAGCATTTCAATCGCTTACCTGAAGCACTGCAAAGCACAAAATATGTTCCGTCAAACGGCATTATTTTAAAAGCAGGCACGTACACGATTGAAAAAGGAGATAGTGCCTGGACGGCAACGCGAAAAGCCTTGCAAAAACATGGCATCCACTTCGAATATGAAGGCGAAGGGGAATCAGGCTATGGTTCTGTTTATGTAGAAGGCATCAATCATATTTATGAAAAGCAAGCGGGTAGCCTATCTGGCTGGATGTTTGCCGTTAACGGTAAAGCACCTGGTGTCGGGGCATCAGCATATGATATAAAAGATGGCGATAAAATTACGTGGCATTATACGACGAATTTAGGGCGCGATATTGGCCTTGCAGATCAGTAGGTGGCGCTATGTATAGTTTAAATACATTACATCCAATCGTATTATTTAGTTATTTTGCGGTCATTACGGGATTGACGATGTTTTATATGCATCCTGTGTTACTAATTATCTCACTCATTTGTGCCATTTTACTAAATGTTGCCATTGATGCACGCGCATTTACGGCGTCTTTAAAATGGTTTGTGCCATTTGCGCTAATTGCAGCGCTCATCAATCCATTGATTAGTCATGACGGGGAAATCGTGCTGTTTTACGTCAACTACCAGCCAATTACACTTGAAGCAATCATTTATGGCTTGGCGATGAGTTGTATGCTACTGGCGGTACTATTTTGGTTTAATGCGTTCAGCAAGCTCATGACGACCGATAAATTCATTTATTTATTCGGTAAAATCTCACCGGCAGTTGCATTGTTAATTTCGGTGACGATGCGCCTAATTCCGCGTTTCAAGCAACAACTTCATTTAATTATGAATGCCCAAAAAGCGATTGGTATGGACCCAAGTGTTGGGAACATGTGGCAACGCATTAAAAGTGCGATGCGCGTATTATCAATTTTAGTATCATGGGCACTTGAAAATGGCATTGAAAGTGCAGATTCGATGAAGGCGTGTGGCTATGGGCTTTCAGGGCGTTCAACATTTTCGATTTTTATTTTTACGAAACGCGATGGCTCGCTACTTGCATTAATTGCCTCATTTTTTGCTATCCAACTGTTTGCTTCTTGGCACGATTGGAATGATTTTTATTTTTACCCAACGTTTAGTGGGCTCTCATGGCAGTGGCCACAGCTCATCGTTTATAGTAGCTACGCCGTCTTAGCGTTACTACCATTATTACTTGAATTACAGGAGGTGCGCAAATGGCGTTCATTAACTTCAAAGATTTCGATTTCACGTATCCACTCGCCAAACGACCTGCATTAAAACAGCTGAATTTAGCAATTGAACAAGGTGAATTTGTCGTTTTTTGTGGGGTTTCAGGCTGTGGGAAAACAACATTATTAAAACAATTAAAACAAGAACTTGCACCCCATGGCGAACGAAGCGGGGACATTTTCTTAAACAATCAAGCACTCGATTCGCTGACCGAACGTGAGCGAGCTGAGAAAATTGGCTATGTGCTACAAAATCCAGAAAATCAACTTGTTACCGATAAAGTGTGGCATGAGCTCGCATTTGGGCTCGAAAATTTAGGGGTCGAGCCGAGTACGATTCGACGACGCGTTGCGGAAATGGCGAATTTCTTTGGTATCCAAGGGCTATTTCATGCGGATACGATGCATTTATCGGGTGGTCAAAAACAATTACTTAATTTGGCTAGTGTTATGGTCATGCAGCCAGAGGTTTTAATTTTAGATGAACCGACATCGCAGTTAGACCCGATTGCGGCAACGGAATTTATTCAAACGCTGCAAAAATTAAATAAAGAGCTCGGCTTAACGATTTTATTAGTCGAGCATCGCCTAGAAGAAGTATATCCACTTGCAGACCGCGTCGTCATGCTTGAACAAGGTGAAATAATCGCCAACGGTACACCGAAAGCCGTTGCGAGTGAGCTACAAGCAATTGACCGCGAGCACCCGATGCTACTCGGTTTACCGACGCCATTGCGTATTCATCATGCCTTGCAGCTACAAGATGACGCTCCGCTAACGATTCGTGAAGGACGCGCATGGCTAACAAAGCATTTCGTACAAGGAACGGCGCGTATGCCAAACTCAGCTGTATCGCATGACCCCATTTTAGAAGTGAAAAAAGGCTGGTTCCGCTACGAAGCAAAAGGCCATGATATTTTAAAAGAATTTGATTTGACGCTAGAGCGTGGGGAAATTTTCACGTTGCTTGGTGGAAACGGTTCGGGCAAATCAACGGCAATGCAAGTGATGGCTGGCTTAATGCCGCTTTATCGTGGACAGGTGTTACTTGAAGGGCGTGTGCTTAAAAAATATCGCCAAAAAGAGTTATATCGTCAGTTTATTGGGGTGCTACCACAAAATCCACAAACGATTTTTGTCGCAAAAACCGTACGCAAGGAATTTGAAGATTTAGCGTCAATTTGGACCATACCGGAGGCACAAAAACAAGCTAAAATCGCCGCGATGGTCGCACAGCTCGGAATTGAACATGTGCTTGAGCATCATCCTTTTGATTTAAGTGGTGGTGAGCAGCAAAAGGTCGCGCTCGCGAAAGTGCTGTTAAACGAGCCAAAAATTTTATTGTTAGATGAGCCAACGAAGGGTATGGATGGCGCCTCAAAACGCGTTTTCGCCGAAATTTTACAGCAGTTAAAAGCGCAAGGCTTAACGATTTTCATCGTGACTCATGATGTCGAGTTTTCAGCGGAGTTTGCGGATCGCGCAGCCTTATTTTTCGATGGTAATATCGTGTCGGTAGATGACCGCGTCGCCTTTTATAGCGGCAATCATTTTTATACGACCGCTACGCACCGTATGAGCCGTCACGTCGTTGAGCACGCGATTACGCCATCGCAACTCATTCAATATTATGAGGAGGGTGTGCTCGTTGAAAGCTAAACAACTCGTTTCACTTAGTATTATTTTTATCGCCATTCCACTATTACTAATAGTCGGCGCAACATTGTTAAAAGATAATAAATACAATATTATTTCGATGATCGTCGTGCTATTAGCTTGCGTGCCCTTTTTCTTACAATTTGAACGCCGCAAGCCACATGCGCGCGAAATTATGATTATCGCGGTCATGTCAGCCATTTCCGTCGCAGGGCGCGTTGCTTTTGCG
The DNA here is from genome assembly GCF_003991225.1 of Candidatus Kurthia intestinigallinarum. Classification (GTDB taxonomy): domain Bacteria; phylum Bacillota; class Bacilli; order Bacillales_A; family Planococcaceae; genus Kurthia; species Kurthia populi. The sequence continues at coordinate 66,159 of NZ_JTFC01000026.1, read as the reverse complement.
TGGGTACCTGCGTTTAAACCGGTGACGGCGATTACGGCGATTACCGGTTTTAAAATGGGGCCAGAAGCGGGCTTTTTAACCGGGGCTGTGTCAGCCATCGCATCAAATATGCTATTTGGGCAAGGGCCGTGGACACCTTTTCAAATGTTTACATGGGGCATCATTGGTTACATTGCTGGTTGGCTCGGTAAAACTTCTTTAATGGAGACAAAAATCGGTCTTATTTTATACGGCATTATCGCCGGGGTATTGTTCTCATTCATTATGGATATTTGGACGGTTATGTCGTATGATGGCGCATTTTCGTGGACGCGTTATTTACAAGCAGCTGGGACGGCACTACCATTTACAATTGCTTACGCTGTATCAAATGTTGTCTTTTTATTACTGTTAACGAAACCTATTGGTGAAAAGTTAGAGCGTATTCAAATAAAATATGGTCTAATTGGCAATAAAGTGAAAGAATCTGCACGCTAGCAGATTCTTTTTTTGTGTAAATTTCGTATAATAAGGCTAATAGGAGGGATGGCAATGCGACGACGAATCATTTCGATAGCAGCAATCTGTGCGGTTTTAACTGGTCCTTCATTCGGAGCGGTTGCGCAGGCACAACCGCTTTATACAGAAGAAGTACCAACGAAACATCTAAAGAAATTAACAATTCCGGTGGCGTGGGCCAATGGTTATTCAGGTAAAGGTATTCGTGTGGCGATTATCGATACAGGGGTTAATAAAAACAGTAAACTATTATCAAATGTTAAGGAGCGCTATAGTTTTACGACTGACAATCCTTATACGAAAAAAATCAATGAAGGCGATGTGCTCGACCGATTTGAAGAGGGGCATGGTACGGGCGTTGCGGGCATTATTGGCGCAAAGCCTATTAAAGACAATGAAGATTTTTCGATTTTCAGTGTTGCCCCGAAGGTAACCATTGCATCGTATAAATATAAAGATGGCACTGAGGACGGCGATGTTAAAGAATTAATTGAAGCGGTAGACCAAGCCATTTCGGACAAGGCAGATATTATTTCAATTTCATCGGGGCTTCAAAGTGATATTCCAGCTCTTCATCGCGTCATAAAAAAAGCCTATGCGAAAAATATCGTCGTTGTGGCATCTGCAGGGAATAATAAAATGAAAAGCGTCACTTATCCAGCGCGCTATAAAGAAGTCATTGCAGTGACGTCAATTTCAGCAAAAAATAAACGTAGTACCTTTGCAAACTATGGAAGCGGCATCGATTTTGTGGCACCTGGGGAAAATATTCCAACCATTGCGGTCAACGGCGAGCTTTATACGGCAAGTGGGACCTCTTTTGCGACACCATTTATTACAGGGATGGTAGCATTATTAAAAGAGCAGTATCCGTATAGTACGCCGCAGCAACTAAAAGAAAAATTGATTGCCAGCTCAAAAGATTTAGGTGTGGAAGGCTATGATACGACATTTGGCTATGGTATGCCGCATTATACATATGTCGAACCACAAAGCTCTCTTGCACCGTCATCCTTTAAGGTAAGCGGTATTACGGATCATACAGCGATTTTAAAATTTACGAAATCGGCAGAGGATACATGGGATTCACTTATTATCTCGCTGCATGACGAGGAAATCGCCCGGACGAAAAAAACGTCGTACACATTGAAAAATTTAACGTCGGATGAGGTGCAGTTAGTATCTGTGCGTGCATTAAATGCGCAAGGGGATGCGGCAGAGCCTGTTGAAGCGACTTTTGCTACGAAAGTCGATACGACACCTCCTGCACAGGCAACAAATATTCAATTTCGCGTTGCTACAAACAAAAAAGCGCGTATTTCTTGGGATGTAAAGAACACACCGGACTATGCGTATGCTAAAATTTATTTAGACGGTCAGTATGTAGGGAAGTCGACAACCTCTAGCTTTACAACGAAAAAGCTCGCAACGAAAAAAACGTATAAAGCGAGCGTGGTTGTCTATGACACAAGCGGCCTTTCTTCATCAAAAGTAACGGCTAAGCTGGCCATTCATTAGGGAGTGATAGCGTGAAAGAGAAAACATTCCAACAAGCAGTCGGATTTAGCGTTAAAGATACGATTGCCCTTTATTTTTTATATGAAGTACAAAAAGGACCGAAATATCCGCGTGAAGTGTATTTTAGTTTTTTAGATACATTCCCTGGGCGCTCGGTAGGGTACGAATATGTCGCACGCGTTGCGAAAAACTTAGAAGGGGAAGGCGCGATGTCCTCACATTTAGAAGGAAGAAAAGTATGCTACTCGATTACAGAAATCGGGCAGCAACGCCTTGCGAGATATCGAGAGTTGTATTATCACCGCTTCTACGAAATCGTTCTTGTACTAGACCGCTTCTATTATGAGCTGACGAAAAATGGCGATAAACCGCCGCGTCCGGACCATTTATTACCAGAGGAATTTCGTAGCTACTTTTCAAAATTGATTTCGATTAAAGACATCGTGCGCTATATGATTTTCCGCATGGCGCAGACACGAACGACATTTTCAATGGCAGAAGTCGAAAAGCAAATGCTCGACCAATATGGCTGGGCGCCGTCAAACGGCTATTTATATAATGTTTCATGGGAGCTTGAGGAAGAGGATTATATTATCGGACGTTGGCCAGATGAGCGTCGTACAAAGCGTGAACTACGCGGTACGGACCGCGGTAATGAATTTTTCGAGGTCATTGCTGAATCGCTGACACATCAAATTACGACGAATCGGCGCTATGTGCATTATATGTTGAAATTTTGCCGCCAGTCAGAAAATGCCAAATTAGATTGAAATATCTGACAATGTTTTGTATAATGACTACAATCACGATATAAAACACGTTGATGAGGGAGAGTACGAGCAACCGCATGACTAAGAGCGACCTAGGAATGGTGTGAGCCTAGGAGCATGTCTGCTAGGAATGGGCCTCAGAGTGGTTTCTTGAATGACAGTAGGGAAATCCGGTCGTACACCGTTATGTATGAGTGACAGCGAGTAGCTGTAATCGAGGTGGTACCGCGGATTCCATTCGTCCTCTATCGCGTTCTTAGGAGCGCGGTAGAGGACTTTTTTAATGGATGGATTTCTCTATGACCGAGCAGAGAGAGCTAGTTTAGAGAGGATTGAAACACATGACAGTAGAGCAGAGAGAGAAAGTTTTTATTCAAAAGGATATTCCGGGAGATATGGTGACACCGATTTCACTGTATCATTCGTTATACGGCAAGAAAAAGATTTTATTTGAATCAAGTGCAAAGCATGAGGAAAGCGGTCGTTATTCATTTGTTGCTGCGAATCCCATTAAAGAGTTGATTTCAACGGCAGACGAAGTCATCGTTGTTGAAGCGGACGGCTCACGTAGCCTGCAAAAAAAGCCGGCATTTGATGTTATTCGTGAATTGATTCCGGGGAATGTGCAGCAACTACCCTTTTCATTTTATGGTGGTGCCATTGGCTATGTAGGGTATGAGACAGCCTTTTACCATGAGCAAATTGGGCAGATGCTAGAGGATGAACTCGACATGCCAGATATGCATTTATTATTTTTCGACCGCTTCATCGTTTTTGACCATGTACTGCAAAAGTTATCGGTCGTTGCAATTGACTTATTTGATGAGGGAAAAACGAAAACAGAGCTTGAACATATTGTTGATAGCATGATTCATCAAATCGAGCATCCAACACTGATTGCGCCGCAGGAACTTGACGAAGTATCCTTTACCTCCTCGATTACCGAAGAACACTTTTGTGACATGGTAAAACAGGGACAGGAACATATTAAGCGCGGCGACATTTTTCAAATTGTGCTATCACAGCGTTTTTCCGCTCCGTTTAATGGCAATCCAATGAGCTTGTATCGTAAGCTACGTCTAAGTAATCCATCGCCATATATGTATTATTTGGATTTTGATGGCTATACGATTTTAGGAACATCGCCAGAGAGTCTTGTGAAGGTGAACAAGCGTCTTGTAACAACAAACCCGATTGCCGGTACACGTCGCCGTGGTAAAACGACTGCGGAGGATGAGGCGCTTGAGCGAGAGCTGTTAGCAGATGAAAAGGAACTAGCAGAGCATCGTATGCTTGTTGATTTAGGACGTAATGATGTAGGGCGACTTGCGAAGGTTGGCTCGGTTCATGTTAATAAATATATGAAAATTGAGCGCTACAAATATGTCATGCATATCGTTTCAGAAGTAACGGGTGAATTACGCGAGGATGTGCATCCGATTGATGTCTTACAGGCGACATTACCAGCAGGTACGGTATCAGGTGCACCGAAAATTCGTGCGATGCAATTAATTAATGGCTTAGAATCTGTAAAACGAGGTGTGTATGCCGGTGCGGTTGGGTATTTATCTGTATCGGGTGATTTAGATATGGCACTCGCGATTCGTACAATGGTTGTGACAAAGGGCAAAGCCCATGTTCAAGCAGGGGCTGGGGTTGTTTATAATTCGATTCCCATAAATGAATACGAAGAGACCATCAACAAAGCAAAAGCATTATTGGAGGTGCAAGACGTATGATTTTATTAATCGATAATTACGACTCATTTACGTATAACTTATACCAGCAAGTAGCGGCACTTGGGCGTGAGGTAGTCGTTGTACGAAACGATAAAGTAACCATCGAAGCGATTCGGGCAATGCAGCCAGAAGCCATTATTTTATCACCCGGTCCAGGGACACCAGACGAAGCGGGCATTACACTTGAAGTCATTCGCTCATTGTATAAGGAATTTCCGATTCTTGGCATTTGCCTCGGTCACCAGTCAATCGGGCAAGCATTTGGGGCTAAAATTGTCCGTGCCGAGCGCATTATGCACGGCAAGTTTTCGACGCTAACGATTCATTCACGCGATGATTTATTTGCGAATGCATCCGAAACGCCACAAGTAATGCGCTATCATTCATTAGTCATCGACCCGAAAACGATGCCAGAAGAGCTCATCATAACGGCAACCGCTTCGGACGATTATGAAATTATGGCACTGCGCCACCGCGACTATCCGGTTTATGGTATGCAGTATCACCCTGAATCGATTGGTACAGAGGAAGGCAATGCGATGATTCAAGCATTTTTAAATCAGTTACGTCATGTTCATGTTTAAAGTAAAGAGGTTGTCCGCTTGGGCAACCTCTTTTTAGGCCAAGAAAGGAGTGACATAGTATGCAACAGCAAGAACCGCGCAAAGCGATGCAGCTTTATTTATCGATGCCCATTATAGCATGGGCGCTCTTTGATTTAGCCAATACGATTTTTTCATCGAATATTAATACGATTTTCTTCCCATTTTATATGAATGACACACTCGGCACAGACGAAGTAAAGCAGCAGGTGGCAAGTACTTTTATTTCATACGCCAATGCGGTGGCGAGTATTTTACTCGTGATTTGCTCGCCGCTTTACGGGGTACTCGTTGACCGGACAGGATTAAAAAAACGCTATACGATGTATTTCACACTATTTTCGGTTGGCTTTACGATTTTAATGGGCGTCTTTGGTAAGATAAGCTTTGATAGTGCCCTTTTTGGTGTGCCAATGAGTCTTGCGCTCGTTGTCATTGCGTATGTTTTCGCTAAATTCTTTTATAATTCGAGCCTCGTATTTTATGACTCGATGCTACCGGACCTTGGGAATGATAAAGAAATCCCGCTTATTTCAGGTTATGGTGTCGCACTTGGCGGTGTCGGGACCCTTATTGGGCTACTCGTCTATCCAATCTCCATTAAATGGAGTAATGTGGATACGTTTATTCCAACCGCGCTCTTATTTTTACTGTTTTCATTGCCCTTATTTTTTATCTTAAAGGATAAGCCGAAACCAAAAGTTGAACGCATTCCATTTTTCACAGGCTATAAGGATATTGTAGTAACACTAAAGGATATGAAAAAGCATAAAGCGATTTTTACGTTTATGATTACCTATTTCTTTCTTAATGATGCGCTGCAGACCGCGATTGCGATGATGGCGGTGTATGCGACGATTGTTGTTGGTTTTACATCTGGACAATTTATTTTACTGTATTTAGTAAGTACAATTTCGATGATCATTGGTTCGCTTGTTTTTGGTAATATTACACGAGCTGCAGGTGCGAAACGGGCTGTAACCTTTGTTTGTTTCATTATGATTGCCGCTTTATTAATTGCGGTATTCGCACAGGAGCAATGGATGTTCTGGATTGCGGGCTCTTTATTCGGTGTATCACTCGGCTCAACATGGGTGACTTCACGTACGTTCATTATTCAGCTGTCGCCACCAGAGAAGACCGGCCAGTTTTTCGGCTTATTTGCCTTTTCTGGCAAAGTATCGTCCATTGTAGGTCCTGCGCTATACGGGACGATTACCTTAATGCTAAAAGATTACGGGACACTTGCTAGTCGTGTGGCACTCGGTTCTTTATTAGTGCTTACGATTATCGGGTTAATCGTGCATCTTTTCGTGCGCGTACCAAAATCAACAAAAAGTGCTACAATAGAGTCATAGGAGCTGATAAGCATGATAAAAGATGCTGTATTTGAACAATTAAAACAAGCAATGCGTGACAAGGATTCATTGAAAAAAGGGGTACTACAACTTGTGAAGGCAGCAATTGACCTTCAAGCGAAAGAACAAGGTGCACCGGTTTCAGAGCAAGATGAAATTTCGATTATCCAACGCGAAGTGAAACAAACGGAACAAGCGCTAGAAGGTGCAGAGCAAGCGGGTCGCGATGATTTAATTGCGGATGAAAAACGTAAGCTAGAAATCTTAACAGCGTTCTTACCAAAACAATTGTCTGAAGAGGAAGTTGTTGCAGTATTAACAGAAGCGGGTGTTACAACCGGTATGAATATGGGCGAGGCAATGAAAATTGCGAAACCTGCACTCGCAGGAAAAACTGACGGTAAAACAATGGCGAAAGTCGTTAAGGCATTAATTTCTTAAATTATGTCATTCAGTAAAGGAATTACGCAGTTGCGTGATTCCTTTTTTCTATTCTAGGGTACATATATACAGCGAAGTATTTAATTTTTCATAGACAATAATTTATAAAATAGGAAAAAAGGTGGTGAATGAAAAATATGAATAGCATTTTAAAAGAATCCGTTATTTCATTAAATGACTATTTCGATACAAATCAAGTTGATGACTTTTTTCAACTTGTTGATCAAGTCATAGAGCAATTACTACTAGAAGAGGCGCACGAGCAAGTCATTCATTTTACGCTATGTAAGGCTAGTTTATATTTTAATGTAAGTCACTTAACACTCGCTTCACAAGTTTTAGCAGAGAATGCAACATATATTGAAAAGTATGGTGATGTGGCACAGAAAATCCGCTATTTAAATACACTAGCGGCGATTCAAGGACGAAATGATGATTTGGAGCAGGCCTTTATGTATTTAGATCGCGCCAAGCAATTAGCGGAACAATACGACCGGACACATTTAGTGAAAATTTATCATAATTTGAGTGTCTATTATTTTAATCAGCAGCAGTTTGACGAAAGCTTATTGTATGCCCAAAAAAGTATGGCTTATTTTGCAGCAACGCGCAAAGAGGGCACACAAAACAATCGTGCCCTGATGAATTATGCCAAAATTTTAATTGCGATGGAACGTTTAGAGGAAGCAGATGAGCTACTTGAAATCGTGAAAGCCCAATTACAAGAAGATGATGGAGAAAGCCGTCTAGCATGGGTAAAAACATATGTCGAATGGCTTGGAAAACAACAGCAATTCGACAAGGCTTATGCTGTCTTGAAACAAGAAATTGCACAGCACCCAAACAAGCATAGTTGGAATAAAGAATTATATGAATTACTATGTTCTTTATCAAAAAAAACGCAATCAAAAAGACACTATTTTCAGGATTTAAAACAATTGAAACAAACGATGGATTTGGTGAATGCAGACTTTGTGACAACGCAGCTTCAATCTGTTAAAAAATATGTTGATATTGAGCAACTTCAGAAAATTGCATGGTGTGATCCATTGACAAATGTGCATAACCGTAAATATTTAGAGGAACATTATGAAGTGTTTAGTTTGCGTTATCACCAGCATACCGTGCTCGTTTTTGATATCGACCATTTCAAAGAGATTAATGATACATTTGGTCATATTTCTGGTGATCAAGCAATACAGCAAATGGCAGATGCCGTCAATTATTTTTTTGAACAACAAAAGGCCATGTTTGTTCGTTACGGGGGCGATGAGTTTTATGTGTATTATCAAGGGCCCTCAGAAGCGGACGTTGTGGCGTTTGCGCATTATTTCCACGAGACCTTAATTGCGGAGTCATTTACATACGAGCATATGACGTTGCCGCTATCTGTATCAATGGGCAGTGTCTATGCAGCTGAAACACACACCTATACAGAGTGGTTTGAAGCGGCAGATAGTGTACTATATGAGGTGAAGAGGCAAAAGCGAGGGGAGCTCCATTATAAAACGGTGTAAAAAAAGAACGACGCCTTTAAAGGAATCGTTCTTTTTTATTAGGCAGGGAACATTTCGCTTAAATAATACCCGCAATATTGCTGGACGATATTCGCATTTACTTCTGGTGTAACAATCGCTAGACGTGTTAAGAGTGCGCTATTGTCATTTAATAGCATCACGAGGTCCATCAGTAAGCTGTTTGTGAATGAATACAATTTATAATCGCGCTCTAACTGCGTAATACGTTCTTGTTCAGTGCCCTGATACATTTGTTTTAGCATTGGAATGACTTGATTGTATGATGACATGCTTTGTTTTTCAGCAGCAGTCATTTTTTCATCAAGTGCTTCTGTTGTATACGCCTCTTTTGAACGAACAAGCTCTTTTAAAAGCTCTAATAGCATCCCTTGCTTCGCTGTTAATGACGCCATTTTTTGTAGTAATGAATGCTCATATACCGCTTCATTACCAGTCATCGTCATCTTTTCACCCGTAAGTAGCGCTGTATATTCCTTTTGGACGCTATCTGGATCAACGAATTGCATGAGTTGGCTAAAGAGTGTGCCATATAATTTATTAACCGTTTCTAAATCTTCATCTGTTTTCGGTGCTTGTTGCTCTTTTTGACTAGGTTCTGTACCGAAATACAGGCGACCGACATCTAAGCTCCCAATTTCATCAAAGCGTAACCATGCCTGTGCGAGCTCATTACCGATTGGAATATAAAATGACTCTTCCGCTTCCTGATAATCAGCATGTGATAAGTCGTTTTCTGCGAGTAAGGCATTATAGCTTTCAGTGCTTTCCATTAGACCATAACGATATAGCTGTTTGTATAAACGCAGCTGTGCCTCTTCTTGTAGGGCATTTTCGTCAAAATCAGCGACCGCATGTGCTAGATTACGTAACGTATTCGTATCGTAATAAAGTAGGAATGCGCCTTTGACAGGGAGTTGTGCCTTTAAATCATCTGGAATGCGTTCATACATCGGTAACGTTTGCTCCGTTAAGCCGTAATGCTCCACTTTCGCAATTTCGATATGAAGCGCTGATAAATACGCCGCAATCGCTAAATTTTTATTTTCCATTAAGTAAGAAATCTCGCCAAGCAGACGGTAAATTTGGCTATTACCCGGCTCTTCTTTAATGGCTGCTGTACACATATTAATCGCTTGATTCAAACGAGCTTGATGCATTAGATCGCGCGCGCTAGAAAGTAATTTTTCAACGTTTGACATGTTCTCAAAACCTTTCAATTATGTAGTCTTCCTTATTATACAGAAGCACTCTCGAAAAAGCGAAAAAGAACATATGTTCCATCATGCGAAAAACAGCATTTTTATGAATTTGTTAAAAAATGCTCTTTTCATGCATTATTTTGTCGATTTTGAATTTACGAGATGCGCTTCCCCCGTAAGCTGGATACAAATAGGTAGGTCACAGTTGCATTTTCGTATTAATTCTCGTATGCTAGTAATAGAAGTACGCGTGATGGGTAATCATAGCGACGTAGACGACTAGGTGGCTCCTGGTCGTTTTTTTATGCGCAAAAAACCACCTAGTTGGCTAGACTAGATGGTACACTGTTACAGCATCATACGGAAAAGGCGATACACTGTATCAACTGCACGAAAAATGTCAGCTGCATAGCGGAAAATGGCTAGTTTTCCACTACGTTCCTTTTGCCGTTTCGCTTGAGCCTTTTCAAGACGTGATGGGTAATGTTTCGTCATAGCAACGCACCTCCCTTCGGTGAAGGAGTCAGCGAAGATGCTGCAAGGATTAGTGTATCATACGGGGCTTCTTAAGCGATAATTAAAAAAGTACTGCATGATGTAGTCAAAAACAAAAAAAGAAGGGCTCATGTTAATGCGTGAGCCCTTCTTTTTTATATGTGATGACGACCAATCGGAATGATGAGAGGTGTTTGTGACACAGGATCTGCAATCACCTGACAATCGAGTGAAAAGATGTCCTTTATTAAGGCACTCGTCACAATATCTTTAGGCGCTCCTTCTGCAATTAATTGACCTTCTTTTACCGCAAATAAATAATCAGCATAGCGTGCGGATAGGTTAATATCATGGAGTACCATAACAATCGTTGTCCCGTATTTTTGATTGAGGTCCGTTAATAAATCGAGAATTTCTACTTGATACGTAATGTCTAAATAGGTGGTTGGTTCGTCTAAAAATAAAATGTCGGTTTGTTGAGCGAGCGCCATCGCAATCCATACACGCTGACGCTGGCCACCAGAGAGCTCATCGATATTACGATCAGCAAATTCGGTAATATTCATCATCTCCAGTGCTTCAGCAACCGCTTCGTAGTCTTTTGTGGACCAGCCTTTAAAAAGTGTTTGATGTGGAAAGCGACCTCGTCCGACTAAATCAGCTACTGTAATACCTTCTGGAACAATAGGGGACTGTGGTAGTAGTCCGACTGTTTTAGCTAACTGTTTTGGGGCGATATCATGAATGGATTGACTATCTAGTAGCACCTGTCCTTGAAACGGTTTAATTAGTCGAGCCATTGTTTTTAATAACGTCGATTTCCCACAGCCATTTGCACCGATAATAATACTTATTTGATTTGATGGAATGGCTAGTGTGATATTTTCTAAAATCGTTTTATTGTCGTATCCAGCTTGCAGATTTTCTGTTTGAAATGTATGTGTTGTCACTAAATATCACCCTTTCGATTGATGCGAATTAATAAATAAATCAAATACGGTGCACCAACAATACCTGTAATAACACCAACGGGATACCGTGTTTCAAAGGCGAATTGACCAATCAAGTCTGCACCAAGCACGAGTATAATGCCAATAAGCCCCGCAGGTATAATATTAGAAAACCCAAAACCTACAAGACGCTGTGCGATTGGTCCAGCAAGAAACGCTACAAAGGCAATCGGCCCCGTTGTTGCGGTCGCAAGTGCAATCATGCATACGGCACAAAAGATAAGGATAATACGCGTTTTATTCGTATTCACACCAAGTGCTGTGGCTGCTTGCTCTCCAAGTTCTAGCATTTCTAATTGCTTTGAACAATACAAAATAAAGGGCATTACACAAATAATGCATAGCAGTAACGTAAGAATCATTGGCATTGAGGCGTTATTTAGACTGCCGCTTAACCAGACAAGTGCTGTTGGTAAATCATTCGTTTTTCCGATCAACATAATATACGAAATGGCGGCGTTAAGCATTGCTTGAATGCCGATACCGATTAAAATTAAACGCCCAATCGAAAAGGCATTTTTTTTCGATAATACGTAAATAATGCACACCGTCACAAGGCCCCCGACAATTGAGGCTATCGAAACCGTAAAATGACTCGCATGCAGTACAATAATGCAAAATACAGCCGATGCGCTAGAACCGGCTGTTACGCCAATGACATCTGGATTGGCGAGGGGATTGCGGAGCATCGTTTGAAAAATATACCCCCCAACACCAAATGCAAAGCCTGCGAACAGACCCGCAAGTGTGCGTGGTAGACGAATTTCCGTAATCGCAAAAGAGGCACCGGGTACCGTTTCACCCATTAATACACGGATAATGTCTTGTACAGGGTAAATCGTATGACCAAGCATCATCATTGCACAAGCAAGGCTAAGCGATAGTAGGGTGAGCACTGCTGTGATAAGTATAAATCGCATACGGCGTTTTTTACGAGCAGTTATCATGGATTGAATCGTTGGATTGATCATAAGGCACGCATCTTCGCTTTCATTGTAATTAAAATTAAAATAGGGGCACCGATAAAGGCTGTCAAAATCCCAACCTCTAATTCACCAGGACTTCCGAGGAAGCGGCCACATACATCGGCAATCGTTAAGACACTCGCTCCGGTCAACGCTGCAAGTGGCATAATGAAGCGGATATCTGCACCAATAACAAGGCGTACTAAATGGGTCGCTAATAGGCCAATAAAGCCAATTGGTCCTGCAAGCGCTGTGGCAGCACCACATAATACAACCCCCGCAAAGGACGCGATTAGTCGTAACGAGCCAGTACGGACGCCAAGCCCTGTTGCGACTTCATCACCAAGTGCAAGGGCATTAAGGCCGGGCGCTGTACACAGAGCGATAATCAGGCCAATAACTAGAAATGGAATAAATAATTGCACAGTATCCCATGTACCTGAGCCGACACTACCGACTTGCCAGAAGCGGAATTTATCCATAACATTCGTACGTGGAATCATAATCGCCGTTACGAGCGATGATAAAATCGCACTTGTCGCGGCACCTGCTAATACGAGCTTCAGTGGCGTTGCACCACTTGCACCCATCGAGCCGATACTAAAGACGAAAATCGCTGTTAAAATGGCCCCGATGATAGCCAGCCAAATATAGCTACTCGCGCTATTTATACTTAAAAAAGCCATGCCACTGACAACGAATAAAGAAGCACCCGTATTGACACCTAAAATACTCGGGTCTGCAATTGGATTTCGTGTGACGGCCTGCATTAACGCACCCGATACGCCAAGCGCGGCACCACACATTAAACTGAAAACCGTCCGTGCAATTCGCTGGCGTACAATGGTTGCCTCATGCGATGTGACCTCGGGATGGAATAAACCATCGAGTATCCCCGCGAAGCTAACCGTACGTGAGCCGAATCCAAGCGACAGCACAATACTTATGAGAAACAAAATAAGCAAAAGCATGCTTACCAAAAGAATGTGTTTTGGCAGCAGCATTTGCTTATTTTTAAGTTGTAGCGTCGTCATTATTTAACGTTTTTCGCCACATCTGAAATTTTTGATGCATATTCATCAATTGTATAAGGAATTGATAAAGGACTTGGTGTTCCTGCAGCCGCAAGTGGTGTATTGTCTTCTATAACCACAACGTTACCAGCTTTAATCGCAGGTACTTTTCCAAGAATCGGGTCTTTTTGAAGTGCTTTTAATGTTTTATCTGTACCGTATGTGACAAGGATGTCTGCATCATTTAACGCATCCGCATTTTCAGCGCTTAGTTCAACATAGAAACTTGCATCATCTTTAATTTGCGCCTTTACACTTTCAGGATAGCTCATACCTAGCTCTTCTAGCATTTCACCGCGAGGGTCGCCTGTTGTATAAACGTAGAACTTAGAAAAGCCCGTAGCATCAAATGCAACGAATGCTGCTTTTTTGTCTTTTAAATCAGGGTATTTAGCAGCCGCATCTTGGATTGTTTTTTCCGTATCCTTGATTAATTGCTCGCCTTCTTTTTCCATGCCCATTGCCATGGCGTCATATTTAATCATGTCGCGCCATGACGTTACCCAAGGCTGATCTTGATAGGCGACAACCGGAGCGATTTTCTTTAATTTATCGTAATCTTCCTGTGTTAAACCTGAGTAAGCTGCTAAAATCACATCTGGCTGTGAATCCGCAATCGCTTCGAAATCTAAGCCCGCTGTATCTTGGTAAATCGTTGGGTTTTTCTCGCCTAGTTCTTCCGCTTTTTCTTGTGTCCAAGGAAGCATCCCTGTGTCATTATCTTTAATACCGTAGTTTGCGGCAGAGAAGCCTACTGGAACGGTTCCTAATGCAAGTGCTACATCTTGGTTACCCCAAGCGATTGTTGCAACGCGTTCCGGTTTTTTCTCAATTGTTGTTGTACCTAATGCATGTTTAATTTCGATTGGGTACTGTGTATCATTTGAAGCTCCTGACTCTTTATCAGCTGTTTTGTCATCTGCATCTTTATTAGATGAACAAGCACCTAAAATAAGCGCGAATAAAGCAGCCATAACGAGCATAAGCAACGATTTTGTTGTTGTTTTCATATGAGCGCAACCTTTCTTTTACTATGTAATTTGTTGAGAATTATTCTCACTTAATGAAATATAAAGGGGAATGAGCGAAATGTCAATGCGCGTCACATTACTTTTTTCTCTATTTTTCGACAAAAATACGCAAATATCCATTATTTCACCTATAAATAGCTCTTTTCGTGCGCAAATATCCAAATACTAGATGTGGCAATAAAAAAAGTGGCTGGGACAAAACACGCATTTTCCTTTTTTAGCGTTCGCAACGAAAAACCGGAACCGCGCTACAGCGCAGTTCCGGTTTTTCTTATGCTCATATGAACGGTTGTTTTTATACGTATGTCCCAGCCTCTTGCATAACCAATTATACAATAAAGGCAAAGTATCCTAAGAATAGAACACAAAGTACATACATAATTGGGTGAATTTCTTTAAAGCGTTTTTGGGCCATTAAACAAATTGGGTATAACACAAAGCCCATACCAATACCGATTGCAACACTTGATGTAAGTGGCATCATAATGATTGTTAGGAAGGCTGGAATTACAATTTCAAGTTTTGTCCATTCGATTTTACGAATTTCCATGGCCATTAAGGCACCGACAATAATTAATGCAGCAGATGTTACTTCTACAGAAATCACACTGATGACTGGTGAGAAGAATAGCGCGATACCAAAACAAATCGCAATGACAACAGCCGTAAATCCTGTTCGTCCACCAACAGCAATCCCTGCAGATGATTCAACGCTTGTTGCAGGGGTTGATGTACCAAGAACTGCACCAATCGCACCCGCTGCAGAGTCGGCGATTAAGCCTTTCCCGATGTTCGGGATTTTATTGTCCTTCATCATACCTGCTTGGCTTGTTAAACCGATTAACGCGCCCGCTGTATCGAAGAATGCGACAATTAAGAAAGTGAAGATAACAACTAATACTTTCACAGTAAAGATTTCGTCCATGTGGTTAAAGACAACACCAAATGTTGGCTCTAAGCTAGGAATGCTGCCAATGACTGATTTTGGTACGTCGATTAAACCAAAGATCATACCAAGAACAGTTGTGATGACCATACTATAGAAAATACCACCGTTGATGCCGCGTACTAACATAATAACCGTTAATACTAGGCCAACAATCGCTAAAATCGTCATAGGTGATGTTAAGTCACCGATTGAAACGAAAGTTGCTTCATTTCCGACAATAATACCACCATTTTTCAAACCGATAAATGTAATGAAGAAACCAATACCAGATGCAATCGCATATTTTAAATTCAATGGAATAATGTTAATAATTTTTTCACGGATTTTTAATAAGCTTAAGATCATAAAGATAATACCGGCGATAAAGACGCCTGTTAACGTCACTTGCCAGTCAATGCCCATCCCGATACAAACCGAGAATGTAAAGAATGAATTTAAGCCCATACTTGGGGCAATGGCGATAGGGAAGTTGGCTAAAATCCCCATTAAAAGGGTACCAATAATTGCGGTTAATGCTGTAGCTGTGAATACCGCACCTTGGTCCATGCCTGATTGGCTAAGGATAATCGGGTTCACGACAAGAATGTACGCAATCGATAAGAAAGTCGTAATCCCGGCAAGTGATTCCTGCTTGTAAGAAGTCCCGCGTTCAGCAAATTTAAAAAAGTTTTTCATGTGTTAAGCTCCTGTTTGCCAGATTAAAGATGAATAGGATGCGATAAACGATTTATTTTCTTGGAAAAACAAAAAAACTTTGACTATGGCATAGTCAAAGTTTCTCTACAAAATGAAATAAACGTATTACAGTATCCCATTCCTTGTAGACAAGCTATTATTGGTAGCTGGTAGAAACTTTCAAGCCATATTCTTGAAATTATACAAGGGTTATTCTCTTTTAAAAACAATAGAGAAATAATAACAATGATTATTTATAACGTCAAATGTAAGAAAATTCATTCATTTTATACTTTTTAATAAAATGAGATTCGTTTTAGGGGAATCGAATTATTTTGATTATTAAAGAGATATAAAGACGAACGATTATTGCGTGATATGCGATTTAACATACGGATTTAAGCATTTTAACTTTTTTTAGTGATTATATGATTTGTATTTGTTGAAAGCTCAAAATAGTAGCCTTAGAAGCGGAGGAATGAATTTCTAAATAATATGCGAAGAAATAGTATGCAATGATCTGCGAATTAGATTGTTTGAACAATTGTTATTGTTGTACAGATAGGGAAAATATAAAGACGCTGGCTTTAAAAGGATGGGGAGCGGTCGATATACATACTACCATCTGTTCTTTTATTTTAGTTTACATAATATATATTATAGGAAGTTATAAAAATTAGAAAAAATAGAAGTAATTTCATATGTTTATTTCATATGTTTTATTGTATATTATAATTAAATTGATTTTCACATGGCCGATTGTCTTTTTTATAAATTTTTGTCGTTGGAGTTGGTCTATATATGAAGATTTTCCCCCTTGGTGTTGGGAACGCCTTTACGAAACGTTTTTACCACAACAATTTCTTATTTGATTTTGATGGTGAAGCCTTTCTTGTTGATTGTGGTACATCCCTACGTTTTTCGTTAAAGGAAGCTGGCATCCCATATGCTGATTTACACAATGTTTTTATCTCACATTGTCATTTTGACCATATTGGTGGTCTTGAGGAGCTCATTACACATCGTCTCAAAGAAAATTTGACGACGAAAGTCTACATACTTCGCGATATGTATGAAGATGTGTTATCCGTACTAGCACCTGGTTTAGGGCTTCAACAAATCGAGGAATTTTGTGAATTTATTTTATTGGATGGTCGTACACCATATCAAGTAAATGGATTTACGATTGAATTATTACCGACGACTGGCCTACATATTAAAAATATGCTGAGCACAGGCGCACGCATTACACAGCCAGACGGTACACAAATTTTATATAGCTCTGATATTAAAAATTTGATGCATAGTCCATTTAAATCGGTTGTTACACGTAATACACGTCTAATTTTACAAGATATCAGTTTCACAAAAAATGGTGCTCATAGTACATTTGAGGAAGTAATTGCTTATTATCCACGCGAAGTGCAGCATTATATCGTCGCGATGCATTATGATGATAATATAGAAGATTTTTATGAACTGATTAAAAAATCACCAATTCGCCTTGCACGCCAGCACCAGTGGATTCATGTTTAATAAAAAAAGCGTCTCGAATTAATTCGAGACGCTTTTTTTATTCGTACCACGGCTTCGTATACAGTTCCCCACCAATATTTTGCTGAAAAAAGGCATTGATATATAGCAGGCAAATGCACACGAGGTCATCATACTCCGCTCCGTCAATCACAATATCCGCAATAGAAATCCACTCACCTATCCGTCTAAATGGTAGCTCCTGCACGACATCTTGATGCTTCACATAAACAAGCGTCTGATACCCTGAAAAAAACTCATACGTGTCCTCTCCTGATCGCCAAGAAAAATGCTTATCGCCGTTTTTCTTTGTATACACAATTTTCTTATCATTAATCCATACCTGCTGCTTCTCCTGTTTAAAGGAAAAGGCGAGGTTTTTCCTTTAAACAGCATATACGTCTCATTTAATAACGACTGAAATGTATGATTAATGAGGCGTTTCCAAAGGACCGTTCTCTTTTTCGCCGTATATAAAAGTTTCCCATTATCAGCTTCTATATGAAACGTATACACACTTGGCTCCAAATGTTCCTTCCGACGGATGCGCATAACGACAAAGACATCTCCTTTCGTCAAAATGATATTTTTTTGCGTTAAGTAAATTAAAAACCCGTACTTTTGCGTAAAGTACATCAAAAAAATACTATTTTAAAGTGACTAGGCATTCGTAAGAGTTCCTTGATGAAAATGCATTTTCCACTGGCCATCTACCCGCTTCCAAATCGAACTTCGTAAAGAATGCTGTGCATTTACCGCATTATACACGCGATACGTCGCAAGTATAATGTCCTCCGATAGCAGCTTTATGTGAAAATTATCGATTGTCATACAGACATCACCAAGCACTATTTCTTCTATTTGTTCCTGCTGATACAATACCTTCCCTGAGCTACCAATTTCAAAAAAATCATCTGCCAAAAACAAACGTAAAGCCTTGCTTGAACGGCGTACTTCCGGCTTCAATAAGGCAAGCTCTAACGCTAAAATCGTATCATGCATGCATACCCTCCTATAATAAACGATATTGATTCACTGGCCGTCCAATCCCGCCATACTGAATCTCAATGACTACACGCTTTTGCTTTTCTAAAAAATCTAAATAACGACGTGCGGTTACCCGTGCGAGCCCAACACCATGCGCCACTTCCTCTGCTGAAATGGCTGCTTGCTGCGTGCCGATATAAGTAACAATCTTATCAAGTGTTGCCTTATTCAAGCCTTTTGGAAGTTCCTTAGATAGCGCTGCATCTTGTGTTTTATGTAATAATGCATCAAGCTCCTGCTGGGATAAGGCATCCTTCGCAGTAAACTTTTGCTTATAGCGCGCATAATTTTCAAGCGCTTCCTTCATCCGTTCAAATGAAAAAGGCTTCATAATATAATCAAAGACGCCTAGATGCACAAGCTTTTCGATGGTTTCGCGGTCATTAGCAGCCGTCACGGTTATCACATCAACCGGAAGTTCACGTGCCCGAATTTGTCGTAAGCTCTCTACCCCGTCTTGTCTAGGCATATACACATCCATAAAAACAAGGTCTGGCTTTAACATTGCTGCCTTCTCTACCCCTTCGATCCCATCATGTGCGGTATCAATTACTTGAAAGCCCTTCACATTCTCAATAAATTGTTGATTTACTTGACGAACCATTGGATCATCTTCTACTAATAATACGCGTAACATTGCTACCCCCTACATCTCAAACGTCACGACAATACTTGTACCGGCGTTTGGTGTACTTTCCACATCAATTGTTCCCTGTGCCTTTTGAATAATATCTTGAATTAAATATAACCCAATCCCATGATTTTTGGAATGTTTCGTCGTAAAGCCATTATCGAATATACGCGCTATTTGTTCCTCGCTCATACCAATACCATTATCCTCGACCAAAATCGTCATTACTTGATCGTTTTGGTCAATGCTGATGAATAACTTTTTATCGTCATGTGCCGCTAATTGTAGTGCATCAAAGCTATTTTCGATTAAATTACCGAGCAATACGACAAAATCATGAAAATCAAGCGCCTTCGGTAAATAATCAAGCGAGCTCTGTGCATCAATCTCGACTAGAATGCCGAGCTCCTTGCCGTGATTGACCTTACTTAATAATAAGCCAGCTAAATTTTGATTTTGAATGCGCTCATGCAAAAAATCCTGTAGCTGGTCTTGCTCTTTTTTGGCACCTTGAATATACTGCAACGCAGCTCGGTAATTGCCGAGTTGCATGAGTCCCGCTACGGTATGCATTTTATTTTTATGTTCATGATTTTGAATACGTAGCGCCTGCACAAATTCCTTTACGCCCGTCAGCTCCTCCGCAAGCTTTTTCACCTCTGTACGATCTTGGAAAATAGCAATCGCCCCTACTGTCTCCCCTTCTACTTCAATCGGTACACGATTCGATAAAATGGTATGCTGATTAATGAGTAATTCCTTATTGTAAATCGGTTGATTAAAATCTAAAATCTCCGGCAAGCGCGAATCCGGCAAAATATCATAAATGTTTTGCCCAATCAAATCCCCTTCATCGACACCTAAAATTTGCTTCGCTTTCGTATTAAAAATCGTCACGATAAAATGATTATCAATCGCAATGACCCCTTCATGCATCGCATTAAAAGTTTCCGAACGCTCAATATAGAGCTTCGCAATTTCGTGCGGCTCATAATCGAGTAAATCCCGCTTCATGCTACGGCTTAGTAAAAACGCTCCCCATGCGCCAAATAAGAGCGATAAGCATGTCGCAACTAAAATCTCATCGCGTAAATTATGGACGATATCCAAAAATGTTGGTAGTTTATAACCAACAAGTACCACCCCTACTTGCTCATGCATAGTATTCATCACTGGCACAAAGGCACGTGCGACGGTCCCTAAGTCTCCCTTTGCGGTCGTTGAGTAATAATGCTCGGTAAAGGCATCCTCTATGTCATTGGACTGCGAGCGTAAACCAACAAGGGATTCCTTTGGGTGGCTTAAACGCACCCCGTCCATCGTCAATACGACAATATAGTCGGCCTTATTGGTCGTCCGTACATCACGTATCGTTTTTTTGAGTTTCGTTGCCTTTTGCTGATTCGTTAAGGCATCATTTTCTAAAACCGTTGGCAATTCAGGTAGTTTCCCAACCGTTTGTGCCACAAGCATCGCCTGCTCCGTTATCCGTTCCTCTTCAGAGTTCAAAATATTACTAATAATAAAAAGGCCTGAAATTAAAAAAGAAAAAACGATAATAAAAAAGGTTAAGGCGGTAATTTTCCCCGTCATGGATACACGTTTATCAGTCATTCGTGATTGCCTCCCTTAAATGCCTCTATTTTAGCATGTTTCCTATGGTAAAATAAGGGCTGTATAACAGGAGGCAAGCGATGCGCACATATATTTTATCAGCAGTACTTATTTTATTACTCGTTATCAGCATTTTTACGATTCCGAATCTCTCAAAACAAACGACCTATAGAGATAGCGAGCAGCAAGGACTTGATGAGCAAATCACGATTCATTTTAGTCATGTCGTTGCTGAAAATACACCAAAGGGACGCACTGCACTTTATTTTAAAGAACTTGTCGAGGAAAAATCTGGCGGACAAATACATGTCGAGCTTTATCCAAATGGCATGCTATATAATGACGAAAATGAAATGACGGCCCTACAGCATAATGATGTGCAAATGATTGCGCCGACCTATTCAAAAATTTCGAACGATGTGCCTGAATGGGGCGTGCTTGATTTGCCGTTTTTATTTGAGAATGAAACAGATGTTACACGTGTTTTAAGCAGCGAGGTCGGTGATACATTGCGTCAAGCGCTAGAGAAACAAGGCATTCATGGACTAGGCTTTTGGCAAAATGGCTTTAAGCAAATGATCGCAAAAGACGCACCTGTTCAGACATTAGCGGATTTTAAAAGCAAACGAATGCGGACCATGGCGAGCAACGTGCTTGCAATGCAGGCAAAGCTACTTGGTGCTACACCACAGGCGGTATCATTTGATGAGGTCAATAGCGTGATCTCTAAGGAGGCCATTGATGTCCAGGAAAATACATTATCGAATATTTACTCCAAAAGCTTTTATAAGGAAGAGCCGTATATTACCCGCTCTAACCATGGCATTTTAGGCTACGGTGTATTGATGAATCAACGCTTTTGGGATAGCCTGTCAACTGAATCAAAAGGCATTATTACGCTATCAATGCAGGAAGCGAGCGCCTGGAATGAAAAAATAGCGCGCAAAATGAATATGGATGATGAACAGCGTATGAAAGCATATGGGACGCATTTTTACACATTGAGCACGCATGAAAAAGCTCGCTGGAAGCGTACATTACAGCCACTCTATCATGAATTTCAGCAAAAGGACTATCGAGACATCCTTGATGCAATCGAGCGACAATTGCATCAAAAAACGCCTACATCATCGCAGTGATGGAGGCGTTTTTTGATTATTTCGAGTGATCTTTTAGCCATTTGCTAACGAAAGGATAAATCTCTTTCTGCGCATAGCGGCCTGTACATACCGACACGTGACCTGTTGGTACTTCGTGAAGTGTGTTTACTTTACTTGAAACTTGTTTGTTTAGCGCCTTAATTTGCTCTGGCTGTACGATATTATCGCGTGTTGCGCAGATGTTTAATAAGTTCGCCTTAATATTTGAAAGCTTCACTTCTTGACCGCGAACGGCTAGTTCACCTTTAACGAGTTTATTTTCTTGATAGAAGTCGCGAATCCACTGACGATAAGCTTCCCCTGGGAATGGTACGCCATCGTTTAACCATTTTTGCATAAGCTTCCACGTTAACACGGCATTGTCGTTTTCGATACGACTTGCAAGACCAACATATGTGCCAAGCGAGTTAGAGATTGGGCTTAATAAGCGATTTCCATAGTCAATCATTTCAAATGGAATATTCCCAAGTGTATCAACCATTTTATCTAATTGGAATGTGTCTTTGTTTAACCAGTTCGTATAAAGACCAGCGTCTTCAAAGTCTGTTGGTGACGTCATTAAAACAAGATTTTTAATCGGTAAAATGTCATTATAAAGCGATGTGAAAATCGTCGACATCGTACCGCCCATGCAGTACCCATAAATTGTTAGTTCCTTTGCGCCTGAATCTTTTAATACTTTTTTCGCTGCGCGTGGGATGTAGTCTACGATATAATCGTCAATTTTCATATGACGATCCTCGTGACCGGCTGTACCCCAATCAAGTAAGTACACATCATGGCCATCGTTTACTAAGTACTCAATTAAGCTATTTCCTGGGTATAAATCTAAAATATATGAGCGATTAATTAATGCGTAGATGAATAAAATTGGCACTTTATTCGTCTTTTTCGCATGTGGTGCATAATGGTATAATTTTGACTTATTTTTTGTCCAAATAACTTCTTTCGGCGTTTGACCTACTTGCGGGTCTGATTCCGTTGTTACAACCTCTGTAAAACGTTTAATCTTCTCTAAATCCTGTGGCAACACGGCTTCTTCTGGTAATTTCATCGCTTCGATCCATTGTTCGAACGACGCTGTTGGTACTCCATTACTCACAACAAAACCTCCAATATCAAAATAAGTAGTATGTTTCAGTATCCTTTAGCGGAAAAGTAAAGGATATCCAAATGGCTTCATTTATTCTAGGAGTGGCTCTATGTTGATGAAAATGTAACACATTCGTTTAGGAATATTATTTTTTCGTCTGTGATGTGTTTTTTGCAGCAGGTGTTGCCGCTGTTTTCACTTGTGCATTCGGTGCTGGTGTCAGAGGCTTTTGCGGCACCGCCTTTGGTGTTGGTGTTGGCGTAGCAGCTGCTTTTGCCTCTACTTGCTTCGTTAATAACTCAATGACCGTATCTAATTTCTTATCTAGACGGTTCACCGTTGTTTTTAACTGCTTAATTTCTTTTGCGTGGCTATCATGTGCATCCTCTTGTACGTCTAATTGATCTTCTAAATCAATTAACTTCGACTCTACATTAATAACAAGTGAAGCAATGCTCGCAATTTCGTCGCGTGATGGGACGTTTACTTGTTTTAAATAAGATTCTGTCATGCCATTCACAAGCCCTTGATATTGTAAATATTGCTTTTGTACTTGCCCTAACCCTTCTGCGAATGCGGGTTGTTCAAGTGTTGATTGAATCGAGTCGCGGAATGCGCTCTCTGTACGGTCGTACATCTCTTTCCAGATACCGAACGCATCAAATGTTTGATTCGTCACGTAAATTCCTCCTCTATCAATAAAATCGTTTTACATTTTTCACTTTACCATAATCTTCAATTATTTCAATTAATTTTACTGTTTGGAAAAAGTTTTTTGAAATGCTTGACACAAAATGCACATAGGTGTAAATTACACTTATAAGTAATTTGAAGATAGGTGATAGCAATGAATTCGAAAAAACCACAAATGGGCGCACCAAAAAACATTTTAGTGCCCATCATCTTGCTCCATTTGCGTGATATTAACGCCTATGGATATGAGCTAATGGAAAAGCTGACAACATTCGGTGTTGATTCTGTCGACCGAGGAAATTTTTATCGTATTTTACGACAGCTTGAAAAAGATGAGCTTGTCACTTCCGAGTGGAATACGGAGGAAAATGGTCCAGCGAAGCGTATTTACGCCATTACTGAAGAAGGTCTGAGCTACTTAGACTTGTGGGCCGGTTCATTTGGCGAATACCAAAAACTCTTAACGAACTTCTTCAAATTGTACAATCCGTTCCTTTTCCCTAGCACGCCAGCTAGTAAAAAGACGGATGAAGCGGATGACACCAACGACTAGCAGCCAAGACTCCCCGCTCATGCTTTAAAAAAACATGACCACTATTAGGGAGGAAATTTAACATGGCAAACGAACTATTAACAAAAAGCGTAGATCTTATTTGGGACAACTGGTTAAACAGTGTAAAGGCAATCAATACGGTGCAAGAAGATGCAGAAAAACGCGCAGTAGAAGCATTCGCTGCACAAAAATCAGCATTCGATCAAGCACTTACTTCTTATAAGAATGTCGAAGAAAAATCAAACCAAGCGATTAAAGATTGGCAAAAACAAGTGACTTCTTCATTTGAAGCATTCACAACACCTGCACAGTCTGCACAATTGTCTACGTGGATCGACACGTTAAAAGAAGCAACAGAGCAAGCGCAAGAATTATCTTGGAAACCGAACCACGCTGTCGTGGATTACATCCGTAATGCGCAAACAGAATGGGAAAAAGCAATCAACACAACGCTTTCTGAGCAAAAATCAGAGCGCCAAAAAGCATTAGCAAACATTGAAGATTTAACAGCGAAACTAAAAGAAAATCACAAGTCTTTACTTGATTCAATTCCTGCCGTTCCAGTTGTAAAATAATGAATGTAAGAGTCTGTTATGGTACAGGCTCTTTTTATTTCCATCTATTATATAACCGCGATAAAGAGTAGATTCTATTCTTTATCGCGGTTTTTTGTCGTTTGAGAAGATATTTCATTGTCAGAAAAGTCAAAAGACCAAAAAGACCAAAAAAACCATTATGACCACAATATTCACAAGCACAGAAATTCGTACTACATTAGGTCTTGTAAGCGTTTTATTAACTACATACAAAGGGGTGTACGTATGAAAAGAGTCAACTTACGTAACTTAACGGTTCAAGTGGTGCTGGCCATTATCCTAGGGATTATCGTAGGGGCGATTTTTCCAAGTTTTGGCGCACAGCTGAAAATTTTAGCAGATATCTTCATTAAATTGATTAAAATGCTTATTGCACCAATTATCTTCCTAACGGTAGTGACGGGTATTGGTAGCATGGGTGATATGAAAAAAGTCGGCAGTATCGGCTTAAAGGCACTTATTTATTTCGAAGTGATGTCTACGATTTCACTTGCGATTGGCTTTATCGTAGTCCATATTATTAAACCAGGTGTTGGTGTTAATACAGATGCACTTAAATCAAGTGGTGCAGATATTAGTGAATATACAAAGGCTGCTGCAAATCAAGATCATGGTATTCAAGCATTCGTTATGAGTGTGTTACCAGAAAACTTCTTTGGAGCAATTGCGAACGGTGAGTTACTACCAGTGCTTGTCTGTGCGGTATTCTTCGGCCTTGCAGCCGCTTCTATCGGTGATCCAGTGAAACAAGTTATTACATTATGCGAGCAAGCCTCTCAAATTTTCTTCAAAATTGTTGGGATGGTAATGAAATTCTCACCACTTGCTGCATTTGGTGCAATGGCCTATACAATCGGCAACTTCGGTATGGGTTCATTATGGAACTTAGGAAAATTAATGCTTGGCGTATACATTACAATGGCATTATTCGTTATCGTCATTTTAGGTCTCGTATTACGATATGCCGCAAACGTCAATATTTTCAAATTCCTGAGCTATATTAAAAATGAATTATTAATTGTTTTAGGGACTTCTTCATCTGAATCTGCCCTACCACTCATTATGAAAAAATTAGAACGCTTCGGCTGTTCAAAACAAGTTGTCGGTCTTGTTGTACCAACAGGTTATTCGTTTAACTTAGATGGTACCGCCATTTATTTATCAATGGCCGCAATGTTTATCGCACAAGTATATGATGTACATCTATCCATTTGGCAACAACTTTATTTACTACTGATTTTAATGGTGACTTCTAAAGGGGCTGCTGGTGTAACCGGCTCTGGCTTTATTACCCTTGCTGCAACACTTGCCGCATTCCCAATGATTCCAGTCGCAGGAATTGCCCTTTTAATTGGTGTTGACCGCTTCATGTCAGAAGCACGTGCCATTACAAATATTATCGGTAACTCGGTAGCAACCGTTGTTGTTGCGAAATGGGAAAACGAATACGATCCGAAACAGCATGATGTCCTCGTCGCTGAATTAAAAGAAGAAAAGCGCTTGCGTCACGAACATGCTTAAGTTATAAATGGTCTTGCAAACATTGCAGGACCATTTTTTTGTTCGCAAAAAAATCGTCAGATGCCCAAGGAGCGGTTTTTGGCTACGACATATTTTTTAATAAGTGTCATTCATATGTGTATGCACCTATAAATGTAATAAGCATTTGATTGAATGACGAAAAAACATATAGAATTACTAAAGCTAAGCAGATAACTACTATTAGTTTGTACAAGTCATTTGTAAAAACAGGCATATTTCGGTCCTCTAGCGGGGGTTTTTATGTATTTTAAGGCATAAAAGGGACATTTCCACACATAGCAAGCTGCATAAATGAGCTACACAGTACGGATTGTCGTTTTTTGAATAAATAATGTGAGATGCTCGTTCGTATAGTATTTCAAGCGCTCTAAAACGGTACTTTTTTATGCAAAATGAACCCTTAGAGACCCCTTTCTAGCGTAAAATGCCCTTTTTCGGGCGTTGAAAATAATAATGATTTTTGACGATGGCGTGGAATAACAGTTTTTGTTGACAGATTACGCGGTATCGTTAGTAAACGTTTTAAATTTTACCGGACCATTGTCCTGAATTGGCACATATTTTTAAGTATGTCGTAGCCAAAACCCGCTTCCTGAAGATTTCGTTCATTTCAAATGAAGCAAATAAAAAAGAGGATGAAAAAATCCATCCTCTTTTTAGCGACAAATGAGTCTTGCACGAATGAGTGCTACGGTAGTATCGCAAATGAGCGTACCGGAAATCCTGTTGCTTTATCAGGTTTTGCGACGATATTGAATATGACCGCGCCTTTTGCGGGTAATTGATCTAAATTCGTCAACAATTCAATCTGATAAGCATCTTGCTGTAACACATAAAGCTCTGCCTTGAGCGCTTTATTTTTATAAAATTCCTCACTTGAATCCGTATCAAAGGTTTCATGACCGACTGCGCGAATGTGTCGCTCTTCAAATAAGAAACGGAGTGCTTCAACAGACCAGCCTGGCGTATGAGCCACATCGTCTGCATCCTTATTATTAAATGCCTCGCTATCATCAATGCGCTTTGACCAATCGGTACGTAGTGCGACAAATGAGCCGCTATCGATTTCCCCGTACTGTTCCTCAAATGAAAGGATTTCTCGTACGGTAATCGTAAAATCAGGATTTTTTGCGACGTCTGTTGAAACGTCGATGACAACGAGCGGTAATACAAGCTCTTTTAACGTAATATCATTTAAATAGCGGCCGCCTTCAACAAAATGAACTGGCGCATCAATATGCGTGCCATATTGTCCTGCAAAGGTAAATTGTTGTGCGAAAAAGCCTGCTGAATAATCGAATAACGTTTTCTTCTCAAGCGGCGAGAAGGCATTGAAGCGGGGGGTATCGGCACTAAAGTTATGCGTTAAATCCACCCATGTACGCTCCTTTAAAAGTGATAGTGCCTGTTGAATCGATTGCTGTGTGGTTGTCATACCTCATCTCCCTTTCGATTTAAATAACAAAAAAACCTCTTCTCGATAAGAAGAGGTTGGTGTCGAATGGGATGCCGTTCTCTTCTCATCTTTTAGCAAATGATGCTACAGGAATTAGCACAGTACAAAATGTCTGTTGCTGCGTCTTCAATGGGCCAGTCCCTCCAACGCTCTTGATAAGAAAGTGATTTAGTTGTTGATACTTATATTAAAGTAATCCACTAGGAATTGCAAGTGTTATTTTGAAATTTCTGAAAAACGCGTTACTACTGCTTTATATTCCGCTTCGATGCGTGCAAATAATTCCGCCACAGTAGGCACATCATCGATCAAGCCAATGACCTGTCCAGCAAAGGCCATACCATTCTCCTCACCATCATGGATTAACCGGCGATTCGCTTGCCCGCTAATATGTTCCTTTAATGCCTCATAGGTCGGTGTCTGTTGCTCAATGGCTAAAATTTCATCCGCAAAAGCATTATGAATAACACGTGCAGGACCACCAATCGAACGTTTAACGACGACAGTATTTTGCTCTGTGCTATCGAGTAAAAGTTGCTTGTAATAGTCCGAAGCATCGACGCATTCCTTTGTAGCAATAAAACGCGTACCCATTTCAATACCCTCCGCACCGAGCGCAAGTCCTGCCGCAAGACCACGACCATCCGCTAAACCACCTGAAGCAATAACAGGAATCGAAACCGAATCAACGACGCGTGGTGTAAGGACCGTTGTGCCTAAGTCATCACGTCCTAAATGGCCGCCGCCTTCTTGACCTACGACGATGACGGCATCGGCGCCAAGCTCCTCTGCCTTTTGTGCTTGGCGCACACCCGCCACAAGTACAAGCTTTTTAATACCCGTTCCTTCTAGCATCGCTAAAACCGTAGCGGGATTTCCACCTGTAATGGATACAACCGGCACTTTCTCGTCAATCGCTACTTGTATAAACGCCTCATAACCTGTTCCGTGCATCCCCATCGCAAAATTGACACCAAAAGGCTTATCCGTCAGTGAACGCGTACGCTTAATTTCATGTCGCAGTGCTTCCGGATCAGGTAAACTTAACGCCGTAACCTGACCTAATCCGCCCGCATTTGAAACCGCAGCCGCTAAATCAGCATAGGCCAGATAGGCTAGGCCGCCTTGAATAATCGGTAGTTGAATTCCAAAAAGCTCTGTAATCCGTGTGTTCATCGTCATTCCTCCATTTCAAAATACAAGTGGTAATGCCCCTCACAACGAGGGTTCCATGCAGCGTGACAATGTGGACATGTATCATGTGCTAAATAGGTCGCAATCGACAATTCTTCATGACAACGCCCACAAAGAATTGCTTTTTCATCCCACTCCACTTTTGTCCATCGCGTAATCGGGTGATCTGCTTCCTCCTCATGACATTGATAGCATGGATAATATGTATGACAGCATTTCATTTTGATAGCGATAATATCCTTTGATGTATGATAGTGGACGCAGCGTGTTTGCTCATCTACAAGTTGACCACGAAGATTCATAATTGTCACTCCCTATAATAATAATACAATGATTGATACAAATATTGGAAATAAAATGCAGTAACCATCCTTTTTTTGAAAAGCAAGAAGACGAAAATGTGTTCGATTAAACCCCTGTCGAAATCCGCGTGCTTCAATCGCAATGCTTAAACGTTCTGCTCGTGTAATGAGTGCTAAGAGTAGCGGAATCACTTGTTGCACTGGGCTATACAACCGTTGTCTAAACCGTTTTATTGTGATGCCTCTCGCCTGTTGACTTAGACGAATCCGTTCCCATTCTTCGATAATTAATGGGAAAAAGCGTAATGCCAGAACAATCATTAATGCCCATTGGCCAACAGGAATACGCCATTTTTCAAGAGGGCGCAACATTGTTTCAAGTCCAAGTGCAAGCTCAAGTGGTTTGGTAGTCGCTGTTAATAAAACACCACTTAAAATCATCATTAAAAGCTTAAGGACATAATGTAGGCCCATTAAAAATCCTGCTAAATAGGTTATACCTGAAAACATACTATGATAAAGCAACGTCAGCAATAAAATTAGGAGTAATGGGCGTATTGAATGTAGCGCATAGCTAAAAGGGATTTGTGCAAAATGATATAACAAGCCGACTACGAATGCCGAAAAAACAAGTTGTATCCACTCGTGAATTTGGGTGAAACCGATTAATAGAAAGCTTAACCCTATTATTTTAGTTCGTGGATCAAGACGATGTAGAATGGACGTGCGTGCTACATATTGAATAACTTGTTCCATTAGGTATCGCCTCTTTCATAATTTGTATGAGTGCGGGCATTGAACGTGCGCGTGGCAGCGGAGATTGTAAGCGTTGTTCTATTAAGTGAAACATCGCAATAGGTGGTGGAAAATAAACTCCTTTTCGTTTTGGAACCTCAAAGAAAAATTGCTCCGTTTCAAACAGTTGAGGGGCCTTATCTTTAGCCATCAACAAGACATCATCTGCAAAAGTTAACACATCCGTTAATTCATGAGTAATCGCAATAATCGTATGTCCTTGCTGTTGCCATTTTTTCAAAATCGACAGCACTAGTGCGCGTTGCACTGGATCAAGTCCAGCTGTTGGTTCATCTGCTAGCAAAATAGTTGGCTCCATCATAAATACAAGAGCAAGTGCTAACCGCTTTTTTTGTCCCCCACTAAGTTGATAAGGTAACATCGGTAAAATAGATGCATCTAGCTGTACAAGATTTAACACTTCCGCTATCTTTGCATCTGTTTTTTCACGAGACCATCCAAAATGACGTGGAGCGAAACGTAATTCTTTCTCAACCGTTGACTCGAAAAATTGTTGATCTGCATGTTGGAATAAAAAACCTATTTTCCCGTCTAGATGAATATGTCCTTGCTGTATCGGTATAAATTGTTGAATGGCTTGCAATAGCGTTGATTTCCCTGCTCCGTTTTCTCCTACTATCGCCGTCCATTTATTGTCAGAAAATTGAAATGAAGCATCGCGTAAAATAACATGTGATGAACGCTCTAGTGTAACATTCTTTAAAGTGATGGCCATATTTGTTCAACACACTCCTCATACGTTTGGATGCAAATCGGTAAATGACACGTTCTTTGAAATTCAATGATAAAAGGCATTGCGTATGTCGGATAATGTGCTGCAAATGTAGGTAAGTCTCCATCAAATACGATACGATGATTTTGCAAGTAACAAACGCGATTTGCAAATAAATATTCTTCAACAATATGCGTCGTCATAACAATTGTATAGCGTTTTTTTAATGTTTTTAGTAGCGTGTAAAAATCACTACGTGCATGGGAATCTAACATAGCGGTCACTTCATCTAATAGTAAAATTTTCGGGCGCATCGCTAGCACAGCTGCTAATGCAACACGTTGTTTTTCGCCACCAGAAAGCGTCATTGGATGGCGTTCTATAGCCCAGCGCATACCAACCTCATCTAATGCCTGATAAGCGCGGGCGGTCATTTCCTCGCGTGGCACTTGTAAATTTTCTAATCCAAAAATAACTTCATCCATGACTGACGTCGTAATAAACTGATCATCAGGATGCTGAAAGACAATCCCGATTTCCCCTGGCTTAACTGGATTACCTTCATACAGTATTTTCCCAGATTGTGGCGTTAAAAGGCCTGCAAGTAACGATAGGACCGTTGACTTCCCGCTCCCGTTCGCTCCGAGTAGGACGAGACAATCTTGCTCGTAAACGGTGAAGCAGAGATTCTCGATACCATGACCTGGCGTATGATAGTATGTAGTGTTTTCAACGGTTAACACGGGGACCAC
Source organism: Candidatus Kurthia intestinigallinarum (assembly GCF_003991225.1). Classification (GTDB taxonomy): domain Bacteria; phylum Bacillota; class Bacilli; order Bacillales_A; family Planococcaceae; genus Kurthia; species Kurthia populi. The sequence goes on along the minus strand of NZ_JTFC01000026.1, from coordinate 34,604 downwards.
CTCACCATGTCTGCAGCATAGCGTGTATACTTCTCACCATTCACGCCAAAAACTTGACCCGTAAAAAAATCTGTCCGTGCAACTAATTTTTTAACAAAGTAGGCTACATCGTCTGCTGATCCCACACGCCAAAAATCAGGGAACGGAATTTTTTGCTGTTCACTTTTCTGTTTATAGTAGGCAATTACAGGACGCGTCATATCAGTTAAAGCAGCAGGGGCAATCGCATTGACACGAATTTTTTCTGATTTCCACTCTGCTGCTAACGTATAGGTCATCATTGTTAGAGCGCCCTTTGCTGCGCTATAGTTTAATTGTCCCCGCGAACCGAATAAACCAGCTGTTGAAGTCATAACAAGCACGTCACTCATTGGCTTTAATAACGGTTGTAAGGCGGTTGTTATAAGGAAAAAACTCGTCACATGCACATGAAAAACATGATTAAAGTCTTTTAATGTCATATTAGTCGCACGTTTATCTTTAGTATTTCCTGCACAATGAATAATTGCCGTTAATGTATCTGTATAGTGATTAATTTGTCGTAGCATCTCTTGAATTTCCAGTTCATTTGAAAAATCTGCAGCCAGACAGAGCGCTTGTGGAAATAAATCACGAAGGGGAGCAATCGATTGTTCAGATGATCCATGTAAAATTAAAGGCTCCTGCGAAAACTGTTTTGCAAGAGCGAAGCCGATGCCACGCGTAGCACCTGTAATAAAAATCATTCTGTCATTCCTCCTCAAATACTACATGCAAAACGAGTTGTTCTGCATTATAAGCGTGTATTTCTTTTTTTGTTAATCGTACAGTAATCACTGATGGAATAGGCACAGGATAGACAAATTGACATCGCATTGTTGTTGGACAAACCTTATAATGCTGTTGCCATGCGCCTTCTGCAAGTGCCATTAATAACATACCATGTGCAATTGGCTGCTCAAATCCTAGTTGTTGAGCGAAGGTTGCATCATGATGTAAGGCATTATCATCACCACTTAACGCCGAAAATGCTTGAACTTTTTGACGTGTAATTAGCCATTCCATATTTAATTATCCTTTCATCAATGTCATGACAACGGTTGCTACAACCTGTTTATTACGTGAGAGCGCAACCGTTAATTGACAGACAGTTTTTCCTTTTGACGTAATGCTTAAATGCTTATCTGTAATCGCCCAGTTATAAAATGTATCTGCGTATAATGAAGTCATTTTTTCACATTGCTGCGATAAATGGATCCACCCTGTCGGAAATGCTTCTCCTAGTATGGTTGGTAATATACTTAACGGAATTTCTTTAGATAAAGGCATCCCCATTAAACGTTGATATCCTTGCACTTGTGAGAGGGAGGCATGCCATTCATTCATCGCTTCACCAACATCGAGAGCCCCATCCCACCGCCGATTCCAAGAGTAGCAAGCCCACGTTGTCCTTTTTTTAATTCATGAACGAGACGCGTAATTAAAATAGCGCCCGATGCCCCGTATGGGTGACCAAGTGCCAATGCGCCTCCCCCAATATTGACAAGATGTTGTGGAATCTTTAATTGTTGGAGACAAGCAAGTACTTGTGAAGCAAACGCTTCATTAAACTCGACAATATCAATATCTGTCACTTGTAACTGCTGACGGGCGAGTAGTTTTTGTGTTGCTGGTACTGGACCCATTCCTAAAATGTCCGGCATGACACCAGCTGCCGTAGCATCTACAATAGTCGCATAGGCAGTCAATTTATAATGTAGGCATGCCTCGCGTGACATTAACATAACAATTGCCGCTCCATCATTTAGGGGACAAGCATTCCCAGCAGTTACGGTGCCTTCTGGAAGAAAAACAGGATGTAAATGTGCTAATTTTTCAACTGAGGTATCCGCACGTGGACATTCATCAGTCATAACGCCTTGGAGTGGTAAAATCTCTTTGTTAAAGCGACCCGTTCGTTGACTCGTCACTGCTTTTTGATGACTTGAAAAGGCGTAATAGTCCTGTGCTTCTCGCGTAATTTGATAACGTGCTGCAACTTCTTCGGCAGCTATGCCCATATCAGGGTCTCCGTAAGCAGCAGGGGTAAAAGGAGCCCGCGTATAGAGCGTAGGCACTGCCCCAGGTCTTGTCGGTTGAGCCATTTTCCAAGGAGCGCGACTAACACTTTCTACACCACCTGCTAAAATTATTTGTGCTTGTCCACTTTTTATTGCTTCAAAGCCACGCATAATGGCTTCTAGTCCAGAACCACATTGCCTGTCAATTGTGACACCGGGAACGGTTACAGGAAACCCTGCTTGTAATAGGCTCACACGTGCTACGTTACCGCCAGGTCCTACTACATTCCCTATCATTACATCGTCAACTAATGAAGCATCGCCTACCGTATCTTTGATTGCCTGCTTTAATAACGGAGCAACTAAATCACTTGGCTCAAGGGTATGAAATTGCCCCCCGGCCCGCCCAATTGGTGTACGTTTTGCCCAAACAATCACAACTTCTGACATAGAAATGCCTCCTTCATTTTTTGACGTGCGATTTTTCCACTCGTCGTATAATAAAATCGAGGGACGGTCACGATTTCTCGAGGGAATTTATAGACTGCTAAATAGCGCGTACAATAATGTTTTAACGCATCATATGTCAGTGGCTGGTGGCTCCACTGAATCAAGGCCACCACTTTCTCTCCCCAATAGCGATCCTCCAGCCCACAAACCATCACTTCCTCAATCGCCAGATGGTTAGATAATAACTGTTCAATCTCTTCTGGAAAAATATTTAAACCACCAGAAATAATACGATTTTTTGCCCTACCTTTAATGGTAAGATAGCCTGTTTCATCCACCGTTACAATATCTCCTACCTTTAGCCAGCCATTATGAAAAATTTCAGCAGTAGCCTTTGGATTGTCTACATAACCACTAAAAATCATAGGGCTTTTAATATAGAGAAGCCCTTCCTCAACTTCACGAAAGGCTTCATCACGAATTGTATAATCAACCGTAGGAAAGAAGCGGCCAACCGTATCAGGCTTTGTTCCGTCAGAATAGCTAATATAACTTGCTTCAGAGGAACCAAAAAATTCATATTGCGCAGTATGTGGAAAAATCTTCGCCAGTCGTTTTTTGGAATCATCTTGCCATTTTGCACCAGAACTAATAATGGCATCAATCGTAGCTTGAAGACCGGTCTGTACCATTGCTTCAAGCATTGTGGGTACGACAAATAGCGCGGTATTCGGATATTTTTGACACGTCGTAAGAACCTGTTTGGCATTAAATTTAGTTTGTAAATGAATGGTCTTTCCTTCAACCAATGCTTGCATCGCCGCAAATAGTGTCATCGAGTGTACAAGAGGACCAGGGGCACAGTAATGCTTCGTATTTTCAAGAGAAAAAGCTTTCGCTGTTACACGAAAGCTTTCCATCCAAGAGAGATGCGACCGTTTATAGGCTTTCGGCATGCCTGTTGTACCCGAAGTAAACCCAACAAAAAGGGATGATGCTTCCCGTAATTCATATGTATCATTTGGTTGTTCATTTAATGGCGCGGTAATAATACAGTCTAACAAATGATTTTTGAGAATTTCTTGTTTCTCATGCGCACTCCATTTCGGATCGAGTAGATAAGGTACTACCCCTGCAGCAACTGCACCTAAAAATGTTTTAAGAAAGTCATAACCATTGGGCATATCAAGCGCAACCTTTTTCTGCTGTGAACACTGAAATGTATGTGCTATTTGTGCGATATCTCGCTGTAATGTCTGATAATCAATTTTTTTATCCCCCATTACGATAGCGATGTTTTCTTTAGGTTGTCCCAAAATAGGTGTTATACAATGCATATCATCCCTCCTTTTTAATGATTAATGCGTTCGTACGACGTGTCGTAAAGCAACGGTATTAATTGGACTAACAGCTTTTAGTTGTACAGCGACAACCGCAGCAAGTACGGCTTTTATACAGTCACCTGGTAAAAATGCTAAGCCACCCATTAATGCCCCAACAATTGATGTATGTGTAATCATTGCCATAATAGGTGCGCCAACAATATTAATGAAAAGCACCCCGAATACAAGCGTAACTCCAATAACTTTCCAAAGATTTAATGTCGACCATGCCTTTTCAGTGAAATATCCGATGAAAAAGGCGGCGAATGGCCAACTCAAAATATAACCGATGGATGGGCCCATTAACGCGCCAATTCCGCCACGTCCGCCCGATAGTAATGGTAGGCCAAGTGCAACGAGTACAATAAATAGCACCATACTAATTGTCCCTATTTTTTTACCAAGGAAACACCCTGCTAAAATTACGCCAAATGTTTGAAGTGTAATCGGTACTGGAATAAAACCAAGCGGAATTGGTGGAATCATTCCTAATACCCCTAGTAATGCCGCGAATAACGCCGCGTAAACCATTTCTTTTGTTGTCATTTTCCTATCCCCTTTGCAAGAATCTAAAGTAATCATACAAGGTATTGCGTTTTTAGTAAACATAAAATTTTAAATGGTTAACTCAAATAAATGCAAAAAGTAGCGAAATAGCGAAAATAGACTAGATAAGTCAACATAAAATAATACAAAGTTAACTAAATTGAAAAATTTAGCTATTTTTATATGCGATATATTGCATAAACCAATAAAAAATACCCGTCATTTTAACGTTAATATGCTAATAGAAAACGCTTACAAGCTAACTGAGGTAAATTGTCAGAAAATTATAGAAAATTCAATATTGACGGACAATTAAATTCTTTCTATACTAAAAACACTTAAAACAAGCGCTACTTACTTCTTAAAAGAAACGTAGTCGAAGGGAAATGATTTTATGAAAGATTTTTTTAGTAAACTTCTTACAGGCATGAGCCTTGGGATTGTTGTTTGTTTAATCCCTAACGCCCTTGTCGGAGAAATTTTAAAACTGATTATCGCACATTATCCAAACGTTCCTATCCTTCCAACGATTTTAAATATATCAGTGCTCGCAATGAGCTGCTTACCACTTGTTATCGGCGTGATGGTCGGTATCCAATTTAAACTAACACCGATTCAAATGTGTTCAATCGGCCTTGCTACAATGGTTGGTTCTGGTGTTGTAAGCTTTACAGATGACGGTATGAAAATGGCCGGTATCGGCGTTGTAATCAATATCGGGATTACCGCTGCACTTGCTACGGTATTCGTTCAATTCCTAGGTACAAAACTAAAAGAATGGACGCTACTGGCGATGCCTGCACTATCAATGTTTATTCCAGGGTTTATCGGTATGATCATCTTGCCATATGTTAAAAATGGTGCTGACTATGTCGGTGTCGGTATTGAATATGTAACAGAGCTACAACCGATCTTAATGGGTGCTTTGCTTGCAATGATTTTCTCTATTTTAATCTTATCGCCGATTTCAACAATTGGTGTCGCAACGGTGATTATGCTGTCAGGCATCGGTGCTGGTGCCGCAAATCTTGGTGTCTGTGCATCAGGCGTTGGGATGGCGATTGCATCGTACCGTGCGAATAACTTCGGTACAGCACTTGCTCATATCGCTTCCGCAAAAATTCAAATGCGTAACTTCTTTATGAAACCAAAAATTGCCTTTCCAGCCATTCTAACAGCAGGTATTTTAGGTGCACTTGCTGGCGTCTTCCGCATCGTCGGTGACCCATACTCAGCAGGCTTTGGCCTTGCGGGCTTCGTTGGTCCATTAAAGTATTTATCGCTTGAAGGCTGGACAAGCTATAATGTCATTGTGACCGTTATGCTATTCATCGTTTTACCAGTCGTATTAAATTTAACATTCCTAAAAATCTTTGACAAAAAGCTAAATTGGATTAAATCAGAAGACTATAAAGTTGATTTTGAATAATAAAAAGCTAGCGCAACATGCGCTAGCTTTTTTGTTACAATAGAACGAGAGATGAGGTGACCTAATGAAAGATTTTCAAACAATTATTACGCAATTAAATGAGCAAATTTATACACCGAATGATTTAATTGTAATCGCCCTTCAAGAGGAGCCGCAAAATGCTGCATATGGCGCGGGTACATTTCAAATCGCTTCAAAGACTATTCGTTTTAGAGTGGCAAAGCAGACACCGAAAAAACGGGGGCAATTTGTCGCGTTTTGGGAAAAAGATTGCCACAATGAAAATCAAGCCTTCGCCTATGGAGAAGCACCTGATTTACTTGTTATAACAACGTTTAAAAATGAGCACCATTATGGCCAATTCATCTTTCCAAAAGCAGTGCTTCTTAAACAAAACATACTACGAACGGATTCACATCCAGGGAAAATGGCGATGCGCGTTTATCCTAGCTGGGATCAGCCAACGAGTAAGCAGGCAATCAACACACAAAATTGGCAGCTTCCTTATTTTGTTGATATGCACGACATAACACACGAAAAAATTCATTCATTATATAAACTATAAAAAACGCAAGCATCCATTGAGTGATGCTTGCGTTTTCTATATGTATAAAATTAAACGTCCATTAATAATTTTTCAAATTGCTCTGTTGGCAATGCTGGATGGAAGTAATAACCTTGAATCATATCACCTTTTGCTTTTTCAATAATGTTTAGCTCCTCGATGGTTTCCACACCCTCTACAACAACAGCCATATTCATAATATGAGCTAGATTAATAATAGCTGTTACCATCGATTCATCATTTGTTCCTTTCTTAATGCCGCGTACAAATGATTTATCAATCTTTAATGTATCAATCGGGAATTTTTTTAAATAACTTAGCGCAGAGTACCCTGTACCGAAATCATCTATCGCAATCGAAACGCCAAGGTTTTTTAAATCCTGTATCGTTTCGGCGACAACGTCAGAGCCGTTCATAAATGATAATTCCGTAATTTCAATTTCTAAATGTTTCGCCGAAAGCCCCGTATCACGCAGTACTTGCTTCACGATACAAACAAAGTTCTTTTCTTGTAAATGGAGCGGAGAAATATTGACGGCTACACGTAATTCGCTATTAGGATACGCATCAATCCAGCGTTTCATTTGCGAACAAGCTGTGACAAGCACCCATTCACCAAGCATCGGCATTAACCCGACTTCTTCAGCAAATGGAATAAATTGAATCGGTGGGATAAAACCATATTCCTCATCATACCATCGCATTAATGCCTCCATTCCGACAAGACGATGTGTTTTCGCTTCGAATTTTGGCTGATAAAATAACATCATCTTATCAGTAAATAAGGCATCACGTAGACGTTTCTCTAAGTCTAGCTGCTCCTCAATCATTAAATTCATATCGTAGTGGAACACTAAGCAACGATTGCCTTTTTCTTTTTTCGTCTCAAGCATGGCTAAATCGGCATATTTAATTAAAATATCGAGTGTATCTGCGTGCTCCTCGTAAAAAGAAACACCAATATTAATCGTTGAATAAAATTGAAAATGTTCAATTATAAAAGCTTGTTCAAATAACTCTAAAATAGCATCAATCATGACTTCATAATGTTGTTTAGTTGTTAAAATAACAAATTGCTTGCCGTCATAACGGAATAAGTCGCCATTTTTTGCGATAATTTCTTGAAAGCGCTTCGTTAGTTCTAATAAAAATAAATCGCCAATAAAATGCCCGTACCCATCATTTACCTGTTTGAGACGTGTAATATTTAATAAAATGAAAACAGACGCTTTTTCTTGCACTGTACCATGACGAATACATTCTTTAAAGTGAATTTTTAATGAGCGTGCATTACGTAAGCCGGTTAATTCATCATGATAAGCAAATTGTTTTAAACGTGCTGTATTTTTTTGTTCGGTAATATCTGTAGCAATGGCAATGTATTGATATGGTGTATTTGTATTATCCATAAACGGAACAATAACTGTTTTTACCCAGTAAAGGTGACCATCCTTCGCACGATTACATATTTCACCATGCCAAATATCCCCGCTATGAATGGTCGTCCATAGATTTTTAAAAAAGGCGGGTGAATGATATCCGGAATTTAATAGACGATGGTCTTGATTAATCAATTCTTTTTCTGAATATTTAGAAACTAAAGAAAAGTTTTGGTTTACAGATAGAATTTTCCCTACGTTGTCTGTAATCGCGACAACAGATGATTCGTTAAAGGCGGTTAATAAATTGTTGAGTGTTAGTTGATCGGATTTTACAAAATTTAAAATGGATGATGGTGTATTAGAAAAGTCGTTCATTTAGTGTCCCTCCAACTCAAAAAAAACGAAGTATCATAAAACTATTTTACCACAAAAGCCATAGGGATTTATTCATAATTGAAAGGCTACAAAAAATGATGAATAAAAATAGTTCATTCATCATTTTTGATCGTTTCAATTGTAAGTTTATTTCTCTATGTTATTCGGATTATGCTCGATATTCAACGGATTATTCTCAAATACTTGCTTAATCATTTCATCTTCTACATGCGTATAAATTTGTGTAGTAGAAATATTAGAATGCCCTAATATTTGTTGTAAGCTCCGAATGTCTGCACCATTCTGATACATAATTGTCGCGGATGTATGACGCAATTTATGGGGCGTTAAATTCGCCTTATGTAGCGCCGATGAGTCATTAATTTGTTTGACGATTTTTGCAAGGCGTTGTCTCGTAAGCCTATTACCCTTTTGTGATAAAAATAATGCGTCATCTGTTGTTTTTTCTGCGATTTTTTTTCGCTCATGCTCGATATAAAGAGCTAAAGCTTCCACACAGCTGTCATTCATATAGACACGACGCTCTTTACCACCTTTGCCGACAATCGTCACATAGCGGTCTTCTACATCTCCTAGAGAAAGACGACATAACTCTGTTGCACGTAGTCCTAAGTTTAATAAAAATGTCATCATACAATGATCGCGGTAATAATGGGTTTTCGATGGAATATGTGATAAAAATTGTTTCGCTTCAGGTACCTTTAAGTAGACGGGCTGCTTACGATTGATTTTCGGCGTTTCCAAATCTTCTGCAGGGTTTTCATCGATTAAGTGTTTTTTTGTTTTTAAGTATTTAAAAAAAGATTTTAAAGTCGCTACTTTTCTCGCACGTGTGGCAGCACTATTTTGTCGCACTTCCTCACAGTAAGCTAAAAATAAATACATATCCTCTAAACTAATACCGCGCACAAAATCAATATCGAGCTCTGCAATTGAAATCGCTTCAAGATCTGTTGTTGGTAAATCCTCTTGCACAGCATAAAGGAATCGGAAAAATAATGTTAAATCATACTCGTATTCATCACGTGTACGTTTTGATTTCCCTTTAATCGCTGTTAAATAAATTAAAAAATCACGTAGCCACTTCGGTTGTTTCTTCATTTTGTCACCTCATTAACACTTATTTTACCACAAAAAAGGTTCCCAAATATAAATTTGGGAACCTTTTTTAGAAAAACCACACTTTTCCGTCCGATTTCTCACTAAATAGCCTAAAATCCATCATTCTGCAACTTATCGATACATAGGATTTCAAGCATTCACACAGACATTTTTTGCCACATCCACATATCATATTTCCAATCATTCATTTGCAAATACATACTATTGGATAACCAAAATGACTCGTAGCAATAATTAAATGATGCACCATTTTGTTTTGATGCTGATATGAAAACTACTTCACCACACCATTGTGATTTTTGCATTTCGTACTTCGCTTGATTTTTTCTAAAAATTAGCTATATCACCAGCGTTATTTAACGAACAACTACCTATATATTTAAACTATACGCAACTTCGTTTGAAAATTCAGATTATTTAGTTTTGAAATCACTTCATTATTTTCTCATCATTTTCCACCCCATTAGTTTTTTTGCAAAAATATCCCATTTTCTAGCCTAGTCCTATTTAAGCCTTGTAGTCTGATTCTGTTGCGCAGTTGCAACAGATATCACTTTCGTAAAAACATTTCCTATTTTTTATCGATTTTGTATGCAAAAATAAGGCCTCTTTTTCCAATTGAGTGTTATTTATAAAAAATGATACAGTTAAATTGTTAAAACAATGGCATATACGCAACAGTGAAAGGAGGTTCTTCAATGATTCAAGCACTCCCTACATTCCCTATTCATAAAACGACCATAAAAGAATTACTAACACGGAGTAGACATCCGCATTTCGTTTATGGTGCGCTTACAAATCGCAGTAATAAAATAGAAGGCTATTTTACGCACCGCCATTTACTACAATACATTGAGCAGCAATATGATGACCTCGATGATAATCCGAATAACCTCCAATCTTTTTCACGCTTTGTCGCAAAAGATTTTATGATTATTCACCATGAATCGATTCCAACAGCCTTTCCACTTCATACGACACTGTTAATCATTGAGCAGCCAGCGAAAACATTTGGCTATATTGATGAACGGCATTTTTATCAAGCTGTTGCACAGCAGCAACAAATTCGCACGCACCATTACGATACAATTTTCGATGCGATGTCGAGTGGTCTCGTTGCTGTTAACAATGAAGGCATTATCACGATGTTTAATCACGCAGCCGAAGCTCTTTATTCGCTAAAGCACGGCGAGGCGATGGGGAAATTTTTACTGGATGTTAGTGAATCGGATGGATTACTGCGCGTGCTTAAAACCGGTAAAGGACATGTTGAAAAATATGCGCTGCAAGATCGGTGGTTTATCACCTACCGCGAACCGATTTATAACGGTAAACAGCTAATTGGGGCGGTTAGCGTATTTGATGATATTTCGAAAATAGAGTCATTAACGTCAGAGCTTCAGCTGTATAAGGAGCTTGTACAGGAAAATGATGCACTGATGGCCAATAGCGAGCACGGGGTTGGCATATTAGATAGTAAAGGCACGGTGCTAAGAGAAAATGAGCAGTTTCATCATTTCTATGTGGCAATTTTATATAATGAGCAACTTCGCACAAAATTATTTACACTCCTACAGCAAGTCAGTCATATGCAAAAGCCAAGTTATACGACAAATTTTCATTTAGATGACGGACGCACATTAAACCTACGTTTCGCACGCATTCCAGATGATGCCCAAAAACGTATCATCATTCGTATTCGTGACGAAACGACGGAATACAATTTCAATGTAAAGGCCGAACGTCTACGCAATTCGGTGCATCATTATTTCTCGGTACCTTATAACGAACGTTTGGTTGCTACAACACCTGACATGCAGCGAGTTATAGAAAAAATCGACAGTGCCGCTAAAGGAAGTGCACCGGTCATGATTTTAGGTGAGCATGGGAGTGGTCGTTCAATTATCGCCGCTGAAATTGTTCGTAGAAGCGACCGAAATGATGAGTTATTTATCGAAATTGATTGTATGAAGGAATCACGGGAGCGCCTCGAGCATTTAATTTTTGCTAAAAAGCGTTTCTCGTATTATTTCATTCAAGTCGTGAAAAATGGCACATTATTTTTTAAAAACACCGATTATCTGCCACTTGATATGCAAAAGCGTTTGGCACAGCTCATTATCCATCAATCGGAACGAGAAGCAGCGGTCAATGTAGCGAAGGAACAGTTTGGACAGGTAGATGTGCTTGTTAATAACGCGGGCTGGGATAAAATTGAGCCATTTTTAAAAAGCGAGCCTGCTACGTGGGAAACGATTATGAATATCAATCTAATGGATCAGATTCATACATGTAAGACAATTTTGCCGTTAATGATTGAGCAGGGTTATGGCAAGGTTGTAAATATCGCGTCCGATTCTGGTCGTGTTGGTTCAAGCGGCGAAGCGGTCTACTCGGCAGCAAAGGGTGGTGTCATAGCGTTAACAAAAACGTTGGCACGTGAAATGGCTCGTCATAAAATTAATATCAATGTCATTGCACCGGGACCCGCGGATACGCCGTTATTTAAAGAAATCGTTGAGTATAACCAAGGCATTACGGAAGCGTTGATTAAGGCGATTCCCTTTAGACGCCTAGCACAGCCGCAAGATATTGCAAATGCGGTCGCGTTTTTAGCGTCGGATGAGGCAGAATACATTACAGGGCAAATATTATCCGTTAATGGTGGCCTTGCGATGGTATAGGAGGTGCTTAGATGCATGAAGTTATCTTAGTAACAGGAGGAGCGGATCGTATTGGCAAAGCCATTGTTGAAAAAATAGCCGCATCGGGTCATATTGTGGCCATTCATTATCATCGCTCTGCTGAAAAAGCACAGCAACTTTTCGAGCAATTAACAGCACAAAATGTACGTTGTAGTATGTTCCAAGCTGATTTAGCGAGCTATGAGGATGTTGTGCGATTGCATGAGGAAATTTTGAGTGAGCTCGGCCATGTTTCAGCGATTGTTAATAATGCAGGCTATGCGCAGATGAAATCCTTTTTTGATTATGCACCAAATGAATGGCAGCGTGAAATTGACATTGATTTAATAGCAGTTTTAAATTTGGCACATGTCTTTATCCCTGCCATGCGTAAGCGAAAATATGGTAAATTTATTTCAATCGTTGGCGATTCAGCACGTACCGGCGACCGTAAACTAATCGTATCAGCAACTGCACGTGGTGGCGTTATTAGCTTTATTAAATCACTCGCGAAGGAAGTTGGACGAGACCAAGTGCAGTGTAATGTGGTGTCTCTTGGCTTAATTGACCAGCAGGATTTAGCGTTTTCTGATGACATTTTGCAAGCCGTTAAAAAGAGCTATGCAGCAAATCGCCTCGGCTCCCCCACTGATGTGACAAGTGCCATTGCCTTTTTACTTAGTGAAGAGTCGTCTTGGGTATTAGGCCAAACAATTTCAATTAACGGCGGTCAAACGATGTTTTAAATATAAAAAAAAGCATTGCTAGTTATTATAGCAATGCTTTTTGTTTACATAATATTATTATTTTAAAACCAGCTTATTTGTTTGACACATACGATGACACCAGCAAGTCTCGAATATGTATGTCCCATTTTTTATCGACTATTAAGATGCTAATTTAATGGTTATTTCAATTGTCATTTATTATATTGACGAGCTACAAGTGGTTTATTATGGCAACATCAATCATTAAGTTACATATTTTATAAACGATACAACGTTTGAAATCATGGTATTGCTTCACAGCTTATACTGTATATAGAAACTACGCTATTGCTATTCAAAAAGTCCAGTTAATTTAATCATTGAATCATTTGTATATCCCTTCCTTCTAGTTACGTGCTTTAATGTTTCCCAAATTCATGTAAATTAAAGCGCATAATCAGCGTATTCTTTTACAGCATTAATTATTTTATACAAAAATAGATAACTTTTAATAACCATTAAATATCAAATAAAAACAATGGTTAACTAACGTTAATTCATGATATTCTCTGTTGCAAAAGAGGAAGGAGCTTATTATAATTTATTACTTTTTTTTGATTTTTTATATAGACTAGCGAGCTTTTGTTTATTAAATTAAGTATGCTGTAAATAGTGTAAACCCGGTATCCACAATAAAAAGCAGGAATCACGTCAATGCGTAATTCCTGCTTTTTTCATCTTTTAACCATTTCGTTCAAATACATACAGTCCATTTTCAAATGTCGCCGTAATCTTTTGCTGTTGCTGTAAATAATCCAACTGCCCTGCAATTTCAGATAATACGAGTGAAAATTGGCGCTCATACAAACGATTATAAAATGCCTGTGTCGCCTGTCTTCCGGTCATCGGTTGCTCTAAAAGTGTTAGTAGGTGCTGGGCTTTATCATTTAAACGGCTTATTTTCTGTGTCGCGATTTCTGAGACGTTCGAAAAGCTCGGCTGATGCCCTGCATATAAGTGACGAATTGGCATATCCTTAATCGTTTCTAGCGACTGTCGTTGTAATAAGTTCGCGGGCATATACTCCCCTGTCACAAGTGGATCAATGATTGCATTGGTCGATGTATTTTTTAAAATCGTATCCCCTGCATACAACTCCTGTGTCTGTGCATCATAATAGCCGATTGAATCAGTTGAATGACCGGGTAAGCCAATAATGTCAAAGCGCCCTAATTTATCCCCGGCAGCAATCACGCGATAATCCGCTTCGATGCGTTTTTCAGAAGCTTTTTGTAGCGTCGCACGTTGTTTTTCTAAACGTGGACGAGCATCCGCAAGACAATCCATACGTGTATAAAACTGCTCATAAAAAGCGATGCGCATCGATAAAAAATTCGTATCAAACAATAAGCGCGGAATGGCTTCTTCATGCACATAAACCGGTAGCTGCTTCTTCGCTAAAATAAGCGGCAATAATCCGACATGGTCCTCGTGATGATGCGTTAAATAAATCGCATCTAAGTCACTAAAGTCATAGCCACGCTGCATGAGCATTTGCTCTGCATACTGAAAAAAAGCATCATGTGGAATACCACCATCTATTAAAATTAATTGTCCATTATTTTCTGTTACAAAGCAGTTAAACGATTGTAACCCGCTTTTTGACTCCTCAAAAATAATCGGTATTTGTACCATGTTCATCCCCCGCCTCCCAAATCATTATTCATATTGTATCACGAACACATTAAATTTTAGGACATCATTCACGGTACGATACGCATTTTTTGCTATACTGAACGTAACGATGCAAAAAGGAGTTTTTTTATGAATAATACCGTGTCATTCCTTGTCACAGCATGCATCGGTTTAGTCGGCGCATTTCTATTTCAATTTTTACACATTCCGGTGCCTTTCCTATTAGGTCCGATGGTCGCCGTTTTAATCTTGTCTCATGTAACAAAATGGCGCTTTTATTGGCCCAAAGCCCTGCGTAATTATAGCTTAATTGCGATTGGTTACTCGCTTGGTGCGGCCTTTACTGGTGATATTTTAAAAAATATGTATACACATATTCCGATGATGACATTTGTGACATTACTTACTTTTAGCGTTAGTTTATTGTTTTCATGGCTACTTACAAAATTCGCTAAAGTAGATTATCCTACCGCCCTAACAAGTAGTGTACCAGGTGGTTTAACACAAATTTTAGCACTCGCAGAAGATTTAAAAGGTATTAATCTAACGGTTGTCGCTTTCTTTCATACGATTCGCGTTATTTTAATCGTCGTTTTAGTACCATTTATTGTGCATATCCCTGCACTACAAGGAACTACTAGCACACTACCAAGCCTAGCAATGGGAACGAGCACGACACTTCCTATATGGCTACTCGTTGTCCTTTACATCTTCGCCTGCATTGTTGCCTACCGTTTATTCAAACGCTGGCGTATCCCGGCAGCAACCATGCTTGGGCCAATTGTTGTCACCATTATTTTAAATGTCTTCGTAGGCATTCCTGCATTTGATATTCCTGAATGGTTTATGATGCTCTGTCAATTAATTGTCGGCACGCATATTGGCTTAATGCTGCACCCGGAACATTTAACACATAAAAAAGTCATGCTCCCACTCAGTGTAGCGAGCGCCCTAGCGTTAATTGCCGTTGCATTTTTAATGGCGGTCTTTTTTATGCCAGTAGTCGAAAACACTTCGATTGTTACAGGTTTTTTAAGTTTAGCGCCTGGCGGAATTGATCAAATGGGTATTGTCGGCCATGAGGTACATGCTGATGTATCGATGATTACGATGTATCAAGTATTCCGTATGCTCATCATCTACCTTTGTGTGCCACCGATGATTACGTATGCCGTCAAACGCTATCGTGCAAAATAAACGATTCACAAAAAAAGAAGAAATCGCGCCAACGCACGATTTCTTCTTTTTTATACGCATTTTTCCGACTGCAAATCTTATTTTGCGATTTTGGCCGCTAGATACCCTTTATTTTGCCCCTTATGCTGAAAAATCCATTTTTCTTTTTTTATAGGGTCTACCTTATATGGACCAACGGGTGTAATTGTTTGTTGCTGATAGCCTTGTTGATTAATTGTTCCTTGGAAGGTCTTTTTTTCTTTCTTAAATAGTACACTTTCTTGCTTCGATTCATACTGTACTTCCTCCGCCTGTACTGCTATCGAAAAACAGCTCATAGCGATTAAAAAAGCCAATGTTGTAGACTGCCAAAGGAATCGTTTTATCAAGCGGTTTACCTCCAAATCTTTTACACTCATTTATAAAGTAGTTTTTAATTTAAAAGTATTATATCACAAAAAAGCGTTTTTTTATCCAAAAAATAGTCTAAAAGATTTATTCATTATTGATTAGCAGGTGCTTTTAGTAGCACTTCAATATCGTCTAAGCGCTGTTCATGAAATGCTTTTACGATGGCACTACCAACAATGACGCCATCCACCGAGCGATTCATCGCCTCTACATGCTCACGCGTTGAAATACCAAAGCCTGCAAGCACCGGAATCGTTGCTATACGTTTTAGCGCACGTAAATGGTCATGTAATGCCTCATCAAAGCCATCTCTCGTTCCTGTAATGCCATTTACGGTCACCGCATAAATAAAGCCCTGTGCTGCAGCGGCTAATTTTTCAATACGCGCTGCCGGACTTGTTAACGAAATTAACTGCACAAGCGCAATGTCTTTTCCTGCTAATGCATCTGTTACTAAATCCGCTTCTTCAAGTGGCATATCTGGAATAATTAAGCCTTTAATATTTGCGGCTTCTGCAGCGTCAACAAATGCTTCAATGCCATAGCGAATAATTGGATTTAAATATGTCATGACAACAAGTGGAATATGCACTTCGTCTTTAAACGACGCAATCTCTGCTAAAATAGTACGTAAATTAGCGCCCTCTTCTAGTGCACGTAAGCCGGCTGCTTGAATCGTCGGACCATCCGCTACAGGATCACTAAATGGAATGCCCACTTCAATCGCCGTTGCCCCGTGCTGCTGTAAAAATAAAATTTGCTGTTTAATCGTGTCTAAACCGCCATCCCCAGCCATAATGTACGGGATAAATGCTTTATCATGCGCTCTTGTTGTCGCTTCAATTGCTTGCTGTAATGTTGTCATTATTTCCCCTCCAATGCTTGTTGCACCGTTTGGACATCTTTATCGCCACGGCCTGATAAACAAATAACTAAAATCTCATCTTTTGCCATTGTTTTCGCTAAATTTGCTGCGTAATAAATAGCGTGACTACTTTCAAGCGCTGGAATGATACCTTCTGTGCGTGATAATAACTGTAATCCTTCTAGCGCTTGGTCATCATCAACTGAATCATATGTTACGCGACCAGAATCATGTAAGAAGCAGTGCTCAGGCCCAACCGCTGGATAATCAAGTCCTGCAGAAATCGAATATGCCTCTTGGATAAAACCTTCATCATCTTGTAAGAGATACATATAGGCACCGTGTAAAACGCCCTCTTTTAAATCTGCAAAGGCCGCTGCATGCTCACCCGATTGAATGCCCTTGCCTGCCGCTTCAACGCCGTATAGCTTCACATCCGCATCATCTACAAATGGCGTAAACATGCCAATCGCATTACTCCCACCACCTACACATGCTACAACCGCATCGGGTAGACGCTGTTCTTTTTCTAAAATTTGTGCACGTGTTTCATCGCCAATGACACGTTGGAAATCACGGACAATCGCTGGGAATGGATGCGGTCCAAGTGCCGAACCTAAAATATAATGCGTGTCCTCAACATTTGAAACCCAGTAACGAAGCGCTTCATTACACGCATCCTTTAGCGTACCTGAGCCCTGGTCAACTGATACGACCGTCGCACCAAGTAATTCCATACGGAACACATTTAGCGCTTGGCGACGTACATCCTCTTTCCCCATAAAGACGATGCATTCTAAGTCAAACAGCGCACACACCGTCGCTGTCGCTACACCATGCTGGCCAGCACCCGTTTCTGCCACGATTTTCTTTTTGCCCATACGCATCGCTAGTAAAGCCTGTGCCAACGCATTATTAATTTTATGCGCCCCTGTATGATTTAAATCTTCTCGTTTTAAGTAAATTTTTGCGCCACCTACTTTTTCAGTTAAGCGCTTCGCAAAGTATAGAGGATTATCGCGTCCAACATAGTCTTTTAAGTAATAATTAAGCTCCTCATAAAAAGCAGGATCTTGCTTCGCTGTTTCAAACGCTTGCTCTAGTTCCTCTAAAGCGGTCATCAATGTTTCTGGTACAAACTGGCCACCGAATTTACCGTAGCGTCCTTTTTTCTCTGTTGTTGTCATTATGCATTCTCTCCATTCTTTACTGCTGTTATAAAGGCGCTTATTTTCGCCGTATCTTTCACACCATTTGTTTCAACACCGCTCGACACATCAACCATATAAGGGGCGACACACGTCAGAGCCTCTGCAATATTATCGATTGATAAACCACCTGCTAAAATCAGCTGTGGATAGCGCGTCGTTAGAAGATTCCAATCGAATGTTTCACCGCTGCCCGCTACCGGCGCATCCACTAATACATAGTCTGACTCAAATGCTTGTAGTGCCTCGACGTCAGCGGCTGTGCGCACGCCAACAGCTTTAATCGTTGGATAGCTAAGCTGCTGAATGACGGCATTCGTTTCCTGGCCATGTAGCTGAATAACGTCTAATGGTACGGTTTTGGCAATTTGCTGCATCACCTCAACCGTTTCATCAACGAAAACCCCTACTATTAATACATTACGCGGGATATGTTGCGCTAATTGCTGTGCTTGTGCAACAGTTACT
The DNA here is from genome assembly GCF_003991225.1 of Candidatus Kurthia intestinigallinarum. Classification (GTDB taxonomy): domain Bacteria; phylum Bacillota; class Bacilli; order Bacillales_A; family Planococcaceae; genus Kurthia; species Kurthia populi. The sequence goes on along the minus strand of NZ_JTFC01000026.1, from coordinate 16,079 downwards.
TGCCGTTTACTTTTTGCAAATACAAAGCCAATCGCATCGGCACCTGCCTCTACAGCTGCTCGTACATGTTCAGGCTCCTGTAGACCGCAAATTTTCACCTTTGTCATACATTCACCGGCTTTGTTACTTGAAGTGATTGCAACGTCGCTGTAACATCTCCACTACGCATAAGCGTTTCTCCGACTAAAATAGCACTCGCACCGACTGCCGCCACAAACGCCGCATCGTCTGGTGTTTTCATACCACTTTCACTTACTAATACACGTCCCTCATCAAATGGGAACTTCGCCGCTAGCTCCTTTGTATGCTCAAGTGAGACCTCAAACGTTTTTAAATTACGATTGTTGACCCCAATAATACGCGCATCAATCGCTAAAGCACGTATTAATTCCTCTTCATTATGTACTTCAACAAGTACATCTAGTCCAAGCTCTGTTGCATACGCGAACAAGCGAGCTAATGTTTCTTGTTCAAGTGCTGCCACAATTAACAACACAACCGAAGCGCCACTGGCATAGGCATAATCAAGTTGGATTTCATCAATAACAAATTCCTTACACAGCACGGGAATAGCCACCGCTTCTGTAACCTGTTGTAAATCTGCAAAAGAGCCTTTGAAAAACGTTTCATCTGTTAATACTGAAATACATGCCGCGCCCGCTGCCTCATACGTCAATGCTTGCGCTACCGGATCAATACCATCGTTAATAATACCCTTTGATGGTGATGCACGTTTTACTTCTGAAATAACTTGTACGGTCGAGCTTTTAAATACCTCTAAAAGTGAGGGGCGCTGTTTTCGCGCTGTTACTACTGGCTTTGGCTGCTCCTTCAGTGCGGCTACCTCACGTTCTTTTTGAGCTAAAATTTTCGTTAAAATTGTCATTAGGCTGGCTCCTTCACATGTTCTTTGCTATAGGCTACAACGGCTTGCAATTTTTCAAACGCTGCACCTGAAGCGATAATTTTACGCGCCTTATGAATGCCCTCTTCAATTGTTGAGACACTGCCATAGGCGAAAAAGGCAATGCCGGCATTTAATAGTACGGTATCTAAGTAAGCACCTTGTTTATTTTGTAAAACATCACAAACGATTTGTGCATTCTCCTTACCATTGCCACCCTTAATCGCAGACAATGGCTGTTCCTCTAAGCCAAGTGCCTCCGGTGTAATCGTCACCTCACGAACTTGACCGTGCTCTAAAATAGCGAGGCGATTTTCTCCTGCAAGAGAGGCTTCATCTAAGCCACCTGCACCGCAAACGACAACACCGCGTTCTCGTCCTAATAAATGCATCACCTGCGCATAGTCTGTTACGAAATCTGGTCGATTAATGCCTGTAAACTGCGTTGTTAATACGACTGGATTTGCGAGCGGTCCAACTAAATTGAAAATTGTTGGCTTGCCAATCTTTTGGCGAACTTGACCGATTCGCTTTAATTTCGGATGAACTTTTGGAGCGAAAATAAACGCAAGACGCTCATTTTCAAGTAATTCCTTTAATTCTGCTGTCGTGAAGTCTGCATGAATACCAAGCTCCTCTAATGTATCCGCACTGCCTGCTAAACTCGAAATTTTACGATTACCATGTTTCGCAACATACACATCACCCGCTGCTAAAACGAATGCCGCTGTCGTGCTAATATTAAAACTCCCAATACCGTCGCCACCTGTTCCGCAATTATCTAAATAGTTTTGCGTCGTTTCATTTAATGATAATGCCTGTCCTTGCATGACCTGTGCCAGTGCGGCAAGTTCGGTTGCTGTTTCTCCTTTTTGTGACAAGGCGATTAAAAAGGCTTCAATGTCTTCTAGTGGCGTCCTCTCATCAAATAATTGTGTTGCCGCTAACGTCATTTCCTCTGCTGTTAAATCCTGTCCTTGCTGTACATTTGTAATAAGTTGTTTCATACACTTGGCTCCTCTCATAATTAACGAAATATTCAAACATTAAATTCGAAAATATATTCGAGATAGTGTGAGAAATTTGATTGGCTAAAAGCAATAAAAAAAGCCCTCACGAAAGAATAACTCTTTCATGAGGACGATTGCTACCGCGTTGCCACCTCAAGTTGAAGCATATCGCTTCCACTTTGCCTGATTGCTCAGCATCCGTTAACGGGGATGATGCGTCATTTGCTACTATCGTTCACAAATGCTCTCATAAGTCCATTCACAATTTTGCATGATCAGTTTCCACCAGCCACTGACTCTCTATCCATACGACCAATTGCTACTACTCTTACTCTTCAATTTCTCTCAACTATGCTCTGCTATTCTATGCTCTGCTAAAGGGAAGCCTTGCTCTCAAGGCTTTCTACCCTTCCGCTCGAATAAGTTGTTCTTAGCTTATACCAATATTTCCGTTGCTGTCAAGTATTTGTAAAAAAAAGAAAGATGCAAGCTTTTGCTTCCATCTTCCCGGTAATGTTATGCGTTAAATTGCTTTGTAAAGAAACGTGTAATTTCTTGTTGAATCGCTGGTGTCACACCATGACCATCTTCAAATGAAACGAACGTTACATCCGCTCCTTGGCCTTTAAAGAAGTCACGTGATGCTTCTCCCCATTGATATGGTAAGACATAATCCATCGTGCCATGTGTAATTAACATCGGTAAATTCGTTACATCATTTTTGAAATATTCATCACGTACATGCGCTGGTAAATACGCGCTTAACGCCACAGCACCCGCTAATTTTTCTGTACCTAATACAAGTGCTAATGTTTGTGCTAAAATACCACCTTGGCTAAAGCCCATAACGAATAATTTTGTCGCATCGACTGGGTATTCTTGTACAACTTCTTCAATAAAATCACGAATATGCACCACAATTTTATCGAAAATTGCTTTATGTGGTTTACCGAACTCTTCTACTGTAAAAAACGCATAACCTGGTGGTTGTACAACCGGTCCACGTAAGCTAAAAATATGACAATTATCTTTTAACTCATGTAATAATTGCGGTAAATCTTGTTCATTACTTCCCATACCGTGCATTAAAAATACAGCCGGATATAATTTGCCTTTTTCCACATTATTTGGAGCGCTGTGCTCAAAAGTAAATGGTGATTTCATTTTAAAATCTTCCTTTCAACATACAAACGTTAATATTATCGTAGCACAGTAATGACCAAACGAAAAACATTTATTCTTTTCAATTTAACAAAAATGAGCGTCACAACGTAGGAAACAGAAAATACGCATTTTTAACAGATATTATCGATAAAATAAAGGAAAATAGCTTGACTAAATCACCATTTTTATGATTGAAACCCTTGCATTCAAAAATCATCGTGCTATACTATTAATTGTTCGAGGGAACATTCACTAATTGTTCTTCCTATTTCTCGGATCTGTGGCGCAACTGGCTAGCGCACCTGACTCTTAATCAGGGGGTTGTGGGTTCGATCCCCACCAGGTCCATCTAAAAAAGAGGACATACACAATCGTGTATGCCCTCTTTTGTTATCTCTATATAATTAATCATGCCCTTTTAAAAGGCGTTTAGCGAACCGACGATGCTCACGGTCCGGCGATTTTTTCACGATTTTTTTCAAATCCTCTTCAAAATCAGGTAAATAGCTCGATACCTTCCATACATCAAAAGTCGTCAGTACACGCCATTCTAGCATCTCATCGTCTAACTGTAGCGCATGATGCATTAACGTTTTACCGACACCATCATGTGATGCTAATGCATCAATCACTAATTCAATGCATTCACGCTCCACCGGATTAAGCAGAGACAGTTCAAACTGCTCTACATAGTCTACAACCGCAATAAATTGACGATAATCCCCTTGTACAATTAGCGCTTCATATAAATACGGTTCGAAATTGCCATTCACAATCTTTTTATAAACGAGTGGGATATAGTCATAGCCACTTGCATGCGCAATATCGATAGCCTGTGCCATGTTACGCCCCTCCGCAAAGGCCTTATCAATTTTCGGTTGCCAATTCGAACTCATTAAAATAGATTGAATACCTGATGTCACTAGGTTTTTCTCCACAGGCTGCCAAGTTGACGATTCAAAGACTTCCTCCCAGTCATACTCCGCAAATGATAGCGCGATTTTCGCAAGTGGATGAACTTGTTCATAGCTCGTAATATGCGTTTTAGCATGGCGCACATAATCAAGTAAGGCATCTGGTAACTCATCATATAGCTCGGCAAGTTCTTCTATAACGACTAATGGCACAAGTATAGCCGTTGCACGTTCAAATAAAGCTTCACTTACGACATCCGCCTTTAGTGCCGTTGCAAGTGAACTTTTTTGTGCAATCATCGCCACTGTAACAACATCTAGATCACTTGTAAGTGGGATGTCATATAATAGCCATTGCTGCATCTCTTCTGTAATTGGTTCATTTAGTAAAATAAGCGCCGCACGCTGTCCATAGTTCTTTGTATGTTTCATATTATCAAACAGTATTTCATTCGCATCAGCACCATGCCCCATTATCGCTGCCGCCACAAATGCGGTAAACTCCTCATGACGTCCAATTACACGTAGCATTTCTAAATCTTTTTTAACCGTTGTACGCCCTAATAGTAACAGCGCAAAATCAACGACATAGCGATGCGCTGCATGCTCCATAAACCATTTTGCCTCTTTATAAAGTGCGTCCTCGTCTACTTCTAATTGTGCGAGCTGTTCTTTAAAAGCAAAGGCATATTCTGGAAAATCATCATCCATAACCACTTCGTAAATATCATTTCGCGTTTTATCAGCTGGCTTTTCAAGTAGCCAATCAACTTTTTTTACTAAGCGCTTCGCAAATGTGTCCTCATAGCCTTGCTCCTCTAATGAAAATAAGCGATCACAATATTCACCAGGCGCTAAGCGTTCATCATCCTCTAAAAAATAATAGTCATCATCGGGCAATACAATATTTTCAAATGACCCGTTTTTTTCGTACGTTTCTATTAAAAATGGAATAATTTTCGTGCGATGCTTCCACACATAAATTTGTATCTCACGCTTTTGTTTTATTATCTTTTTACCATTTATATAAAATGTACAATCAAGTGTTGTCGTACCACCGACCTTCGCCTTCACATCCAGACCATCTTTTTGCCCCTTAACCGTTTCACTTAGACGTAATTTTCCTAACTTTGTTGGTCGATATTTTTCATCAATGACTTCATCATCAATGACTAATGTGGTGCAATCAAATGTCGATTGGACGACTATTTGATGCCCTTCAAAGTCAATTTTAAATTGCTGGTTTGCCTCTGCTTTAATATCTTTTTTAGCATTTTTCCATGTACGGCTTATAAAGCGTTTGAATTCTGACATAATCGCCCTCCATTCCTATTAGTTTCACTATACCGAAATAGACGATAAAACGCATGTATTAACCATATCTACCAAAAAAAGAGACTAGGCGGGAACCTAGTCTCTTTCTCCGAATGACTTTAAGAATTTAATTTCATGGCTGCCGCTACATATTTTGCCGCATTTTCCCCCGCAATCTTACCATAAACTGCACCTGACATTAACCCTGAGCCACCAGGATAGTTCTCGTAAAAAATTTTGCCAATCATCTTATCCTATTTGTCTTCAAAATTTTATAAATACGTGCCTCATATGGCTGTAATGTTAATTTTGCTGTTACGTCATGTGCTACCTTATGGGTTGCTAGTTGTAACTGATCGGCATCATAGACAATCCCTTCAACCGCTTCTATCGTAGCTGCTTGCGGTGACAAATTGCTTAACACTAACCAGCGTTCCTGTTGCCACGTACGCGTATAAGCATAAACTTGCGGATGCTCTGCTAATACTAAATCATAGCGTCCATACACAAGTGCCTCCTCACGTTTTCGCAGTCGAATGATGTCTTTATAGTAATGTAATATCGACTGCGAATCGTTTTCTTGCGTAGCGACATTAATATCACGATAGTTTTCATTCATCGGAATCCATGGTTGTTGCTTTGAAAAACCGCCATATATTTCCGCATCCCACTGCATTGGCGTACGTGAATTCCCACGATTCGTTTTCCATACGCGGGCTTTCGCCTGCTGCTCATCCATTCCCGCTTCTATTAAGCGCTCATATTGATTCGTCGTTTGAATATCATGGTAATCGGAAATATTATCAAAAGCTGCATTCGTCATGCCAATTTCCTGCCCTTGATAAATAAATGGTGTGCCCTTCATAAAGAAGTACATCGTTGCAAGCGCCTTTGCACTCTCGCGCCAGTACGTCGTATCATTACCCCAGGTCGATACGGCACGTGGCTGGTCATGATTTTCAATAAACAATGCATTCCATCCACTGTCTGCCAGTGCATGTTGCCACTTTGTTAGGCCTTCTTTTAATGCTAGGACATCAAGGTGCTGCTCTTCAACACTCCATAAACCAAGTGTTTCAAACTGAAAAATCATATTAAAGTAGCCATTATCCTCATTCACCCACGCATCAATATCCTTGATACCAACCCCATTGGCCTCGCCAACGGTCATGACATCATGTTTTCGGAAAGTTTTTTGATTAAGTTCTATCAAAAACGGTGCAATGCCATCAACATTCATATACTGCGACCATGCTTTGACGTATGGTTCATCATTTAGTGCTGGTGCATTTTTAAATGTTTGATCTTTTTTAATATGACTAATAGCATCAACACGAAAGCCATCGATGCCTTTATCGAGCCACCAATTAACCATATCAAAAAGAGCCTGACGCACTTCTTCATTTTCCCAGTTCAAATCGGGCTGTTTTTTCGAAAAAATATGCAAATAATAATCATCCGTTGCCTCATTATATTCCCAGGCAGGTGTATCAAAAATCCCTTCCCAGTTATTTGGCTCCGCACCGTCTTTGCCATCACGCCACACATACCAATCCCGCTTTGGATTATCCTTACTTGCGCGTGACTCAATAAACCATTCATGCTCATCTGACGTATGATTAATAACTAAATCCAAAATCAGTTTCATGCCACGTGCATGTACCCCTTCAAGCAAGGCATCAAAATCCGCCATCGTGCCAAATTCATCCATAATCGCCTGATAATCACTAATATCATAACCATTATCATCATTCGGTGATTTGAACATTGGTGACAACCAAATGACATCAATCCCTAAATCCTTCAAATAATCTAAACGTCTTGTGACCCCATTTAGATCACCAATGCCGTCCTGATTGCTATCTTGAAAACTACGTGGATACACTTGATAGCATACCGCTTCTTTCCACCATGTTTTTTGCATTTCAACACCTCTTCGCACAAGATTCACGCACAATGAGCTTCGTTTCAACGAAAGCATGTTGCGCCTTTTTTGTCGGATTTTCAATGCGTTGGCATAAAAATTCCGCTGCTTTATAACCCAATTCAAAAATATGAATTTCCACCGTCGTTAATGCGGGTCGCACATAATTCGATAAGGCATGGTTATTAATACTAATAATCGATACATCATCTGGTACACGAATCGCTAGACGTTCTAAATGCGTAATTATTTCATAGGCCATCAAATCATCCTGTGTCAAAATCGCTGTTGGTCGATTTTTAAGCTGCATTAATTTAAGTAAGGTTTCTTCAACATGATCGGTATTATGCTGATAATACGCCGCATCTACCTCTAAGCCATGTTTCGCGTAACTTTGCTCAAAGCCTTTTACACGGTCGCGCGTCACGCCATAATGAATGTCACCCCCAACAAAAGCAATGTCTTCATGGCCCAAAGCAATTAAATAATCGACAAGCTCCTCTGCTAACGCGACATTATTATTATCAATATAGTCCGTTTCTAACCGATGCTCCGGTGGTGTGCCAACGACAACAAATGGAAAATTTTCAGCTCGTAAATATTCAAAAATCGGATCCTGGTCTTTCGCATAAAGGAGAATAATACCATCTACCTTTTTACTTTGTACCATCGCGCGCACTTCATCTAAAATTTCACGTTCTGTTCCCCCTGTAGATAGTGATAAGCCATATTTCCTTGCATGTGCTGTAGCACTAATACCGCGAATGACTTCGGGGAAGAATGGATTTTGGAATGCGAGCATCGCCGAATGCCCCATCACAACGCCAAGCATCATCGTCTTTTTAGCCGCTAAATTACGCGCCTGGATATTCGGATAATACGCCAAGTCCTTCATGACCTCACGAACTTTCCGCTTCGTTTTCAAACTAATTCGCGGATGATCCGCAATAACACGTGACACCGTTGACGGCGACACATTGGCTGCCTTTGCTACGTCTATAATTGTCGCCATACATAAACTCCTTTACTTTACAGCACCATCGGATACCCCTTTGATGATTTGTTTTTGTGCGAAGAAGTACGCGATAATAACCGGTACAATCGCAATCGTTAAGCCTGCTAATGCTAAATGCCACTGCTTCGTATATTCCCCGAAGAAGAAGAACATTTTTAGTGGAATCGTCTGCATACCATCTGCATTAATCACAAGTGATGGTAATAAGTAATCATTCCAAATCCAGATGGTATTTAAAATCGCCACTGTCACAGTAATTGGCTTCAGCATCGGGAAAATAACATGCCAGAAAACCTGCCAGCGATTGGCGCCGTCAATTGTTGCTGCCTCGTCAAGCGACTTTGGAATTGATGTCAGCGCCCCATGATAAAGGAAGATTGATAAGCTAGCGCCAAAGCCTAAATACATGAAGATTAAACCGCCACGATTTAGCATTTCAAGCTGACCAAAAATCGTCACTAAGGGAATCATCACTGACTGGAATGGAATGAGCATCGCCGCAACGAATAAGAAAAAAATAACTGTCGATACTTTGCTTTTCACACGGGATAATGCATAGGCTGCAAGTGCAGAGAAAATAATAATGACAACTACACTACCAACCGTAATAATCAATGAGTTAAAAAATGTCTGCGCAAAATCAAGTTCCTTAAACGCTTGCACATAGTTGGCCCACGTAAAATCTGCAGGCGGCTTTAATGTATCGCTAAAAATTTCTTTCTTCGTTTTAAATGAATTGACGAGCATTAAGTAAAATGGAGATAACCAAATGAGCGCCAAAATAATGCCGAATATTTCAAGCGGTAATAAATACGCTTTTTTCATTTACATCTCCACCTCTCGTTTTTTATTCCAATACACTTGTAGCAGTGAAATAACGGCTACAATTAAGAAGAAAATAACCGCTTTTGCCTGCGCATAGCTCATATCAAGTTGCTTATACGCCGTATTGAAAATATTCATCGCCACCATCTGCGTTGAATTGTACGGCCCACCACCAGTTAATGACAGGTTTTGATCGTACAATTTAAACGTATTCGATAAAGTTAGGAACATACTGACCGTAAAGGCCGGTGCCACAAGTGGGAAAATAATACTGTGGAATTTCTGCCAGCCATTCGCCCCGTCCATATCCGCCGCTTCAATTAACTCTGGTGAAATGCCCTCTAAGTACGCAATATAAATGACCATAATATACCCAGACATTTGCCAACTCATTAAGATGACCATGCCCCAGAAGCCAGTTGTTGTCGTCGATAACCAGCCCTGCAAGCTTTCAATGCCAAATGCCTGTCCAATACCATCAAAGGCTTTCGTGAAAATAAACTGCCAAATAAAGCCTAAAATTAAGCCCCCAATTAAATTTGGCATGAAGAAAATCGTACGTAATAATTTATTTGTTTTTAATTTAGCTGTCACAAGCATTGCTAAACCTAGCCCAAAGAAATTAATTAAAAAAATCGATACGACCGCAAATAATACCGTGAATTTTAGTGATTGAATAAATTCTTCATCGTCGAATAACTTCAAATAGTTATCGAAGCCCACAAATTCTTTTACCTCGATACCATTCCAGTTCGTAAATGAGTAATAGACACCTAATAATAACGGCGCAACAACGACTGCTACTAATGCAAATAACGCTGGCGCAATAAACGCCCAATACCATAAGCCTTTTTTCATCGCTCTACCTCCTAATAAAAATAGGACCGCCGTTTGGAGCAATACGGCTCGTACGGAACAGTCCTATTCCCATCATTCATTATTTATTACGATCTGCATTCCATGATTTCTCAACTGATTTTTCAAGTTTATCCCATGTTGTTTTACCACTTAAATATTTTTGAATCTCAACACCTAGCTTATTTTGACCCCAATCTGTTGGATAACCCATGAACACCCAGCCAATTGTTTCGCCTTTTTCTGAGTAATCATATACCGCTTTTGATAATGGATCTGAGATTTTTGATGAATCATACCCTTCATATGCTGGTACAAATTTAAAGTCTTCGATAACCGCTGTTTTTCCTGCATCTGATGTGTATAACCAATCGATAAATTCTTTTGAAGCTTCTACTACTTTTTCATCTTTATTACTATTCACGCCCCAGTACATCGGTACGCCAACAGGTAATTTCGCATCAGCATAGCCTTCTACTGGAATTGGCATTAAGCCGATATTATTATTCGCTAACTCCTCATCAATACCCGCGATTGTTGAGTATACCCAGTTCCCTTGTTGTACGATAGCTACCTTACTATTTGAGAACAATTCTTCCATTTGTTTCGAGTAATCTAAACTAACCGTCGGTGCTACAGAGTATTTATTTTGTAAATCTAAAATTTGTTTAAATGCATCTCCGTATTTAAACGTTACATCTTTTGCGTCATAAGCTTTCATGACATCATTATCAAATTCGGGCGCTAGGAATGTATTCGATAAATGTAAGCCTGTTACCCATGTTTCTTTACCGGGTAACGCGAATACAGCTTCGATACCTAACTCATCTTTTTTCGCATCTAAGTCTTTCGCTGCTTTTTCAAGAGAAGCATAATCTTTAATTGATGCCGGATCAATGCCTGCTTTTTCAAAGATTGCCTTATTGTAAATGAAACCATAGCCTTCTTGGTTGTAAGGTAAACCTAATACTTTACTGTCTTTTGTTGCGCCTGCTAATGTTCCCTCAAGCGCCGCACCAGCTGCTTTTGTATCCGATAAATCTGCTAACTTATCATTCCAGTCTTCAACATCCTGCGGTCCACCAATATTATAAATTGCTGGTTCATTGCCAGATGCAAATTTTGAACGTAGCGCTGCACCGTAATCTTCACCGCCACCAACTGTTGTGATGTTAATATCTACATCTTTATTTTCTTTTTCATATTGCTCAGCAACTTTTTCGAACTGGTCTTTAAACTCTACTTTAAATTGGAATACATCCACGACCGTTTTGTCACCGTCTTTCCCACCGCCAGAGCTCGAATCTCCGGCGTTACCACATGCTGCTAGCGACATTGCACCTACAATTGATAAAGCTAATAATCCCGACTTCCATTTACGTTGTTTCATTTACTTCGCCTCCCATTTGTTTGTTTATTAAGACGTTCTCACAGTTTGCGAAAACGTTTGCACAACTACATTAAAAAATACGATTTTCTGTTTTTGCATCAAAGAAGTGTACATGTTCCGTATGGAAATAAAGCGGTAATGAAGCGCCCATCATAATTTCCCGTTTTGCATCTGCACGACCAATTAGTGGTTGCCCCTCTAAATCGCCATACACCATTTGCTCAGCACCTGTGAGCTCCACCGTATCCACATGCACCGGAATTTCTAGCGCCATCTCTCCGGTCGGTGCCTGACTTGTAATATGTTCCGAGCGAATGCCCATAATGACTTCTTTACCTTCATATGCCTTGATTGCCTCTACATACATCGGCGAAATATCAAAGGCATGGTTTGTAATAATAAATTTGCCATCTTGGATGATCCCTTTAAAGAAATTCATCGCTGGACTGCCAATAAAACCGCCAACAAAAACATTATTCGGTAATTCATACACTTCTTTTGGTGTACCGATTTGTTGAATAAAACCATCTTTCATAATGACAATACGGCTTGCCATCGTCATTGCTTCCGTCTGATCATGCGTCACATAAATGGTTGTCGTTTTTAGACGACGATGTAATTTAATAATTTCAGTACGCATTTGTACGCGGAGCTTAGAATCTAAATTCGATAGCGGCTCATCCATTAAGAAAATTTTTGCATCTCGGACGATTGCACGTCCAAGCGCTACACGCTGCCGTTGCCCTCCCGATAATGCTTTGGGCTTTCGTTTTAATAAATGTGACAAGTCTAAAATTTTCGCCGCTTCCTCAACGCGCTCTTTAATTTCCTTTTTCGGGAATTTACGCATTTTCAGCCCAAATGCCATATTATCAAATACCGTCATATGTGGATAAAGCGCGTAGTTTTGGAATACCATCGCAATATCACGGTCCTTCGGCGGCATATCATTCATACGCTTTCCATCGATTAAAAAGTCACCCTCTGAAATTTCTTCCAACCCAGCAATCATACGTAGTGTTGTACTTTTTCCGCATCCAGATGGGCCGACAAAGACGATAAATTCTTCATCTTCAACAGATAAATTAAAATCTGTAATGGCTCGTACTTCTTTATCATATAATTTCCCGACATGTTGTAAATCCAATGTAGCCATTTCATCACTCCTCACATTTTAAACCTCAAATACCGCAGCTCCATATGGCTCGATGTGTATAATTTCTCCGTCAATGCGCACACCACCATTTGTAATAATTGCCTTCGTCAGCTGCGTGACGTCTACGGTAGCAAAATTTTGTGCAAACGTTTGCTCAGAAAAGTTCGCAATGACAAGCCATGTGCGTTGTTCATCTTGTCGTTTATAAACAAATAATTGCGGATGCTCTTTTAGCAATAATTCAAACGTTCCATGCTGTACAATATGTTCATTTTTTCTTAGCTGAATCAATTGTTGATACGTATAAAAGATTGAATTTGGATCTGCAAGCGCCGCTTTGACATTAATTTGTGTGACATTATCATTCATACGAATCCATGGCGTCCCCGTTGTAAAGCCACCCGTTTCATCCCATTGCATTGGTGTTCTCGCATGGTCGCGACTTTTTCGTGCAATGTCTTGCAACGTAAGCTCTGCTGTTTTACCATTCGCTAGCTGTTCCTCATAATAATTTAATGTTTCAATATCGCGATACTCATCAATCGACTGAAAATCAACATTTGTCATACCGATTTCCTCTCCCTGATAAATATACGGTGTTCCTTGCATCAAATGCAGTGCTATCGCGAGCATTTTTGCAGATTGCACGCGGTACTTCCCATCCTGCCCGAAACGAGAAACAACACGCGGCTGATCATGATTATTCCAATACAAACTATTCCAGCCTGTGCCATGAAGCTCTCGTTGCCAGCGCTCAAAAATTTGTTTTAACGCTACCAAATCCAGTGGCTTATGGTGCCATTTAGGCCCCTCACTATCTACGTCCATATGTTCGAACGTAAAAATCATCGACAATTCCTTGTCATGTGGATTTGTGAAAACGCTTGCACTTTCAGGCGTAGTTCCAGGCGTTTCACCTACCGTCACATAATCGCCATCTGCTAACACCTCTTTATACATTTCTTTCAAGTAATCGTGAACCTTTAGTAAATTCATATAGTACGGGCTACCATCACCATATAATTCGCCGTCTTGTTTTTCCCCATCCGGGAAACGCTCATCCTTCGCAATTAAATTAATCACATCCATGCGAAACCCAACAATACCGAGTTTCAACCAGCTCTTCATCATATCATAAATGACTTGACGCATTTCACTATTTTCCCAGTTTAAATCAGGTTGTTTTGTTGAAAACAAATGTAAATAATAATCATCCGTTGGTTCATTATACGTCCAAGCCGATCCTGAGAAAAAAGAACCCCAGTTATTCGGTTGTTCTTTGAAGATATAATAGTCACGGTACTTTGAAGTGCGTGAACTTCTTGCCTCTTCAAACCATTGATGCTCATCTGAAGTATGATTAACTACTAAATCCATCATAATGCCAATACCATGTGCTTTTGCTGCTGTCACTAATTGCTTAAAATCATCTAACGAGCCAAATTCTTTTTGAATTTTCTGATAATCTCGAATATCATAACCATTATCATCATTCGGTGAGTCATAGATAGGCCCCAACCAAATAATATCAATGCCGAGTTTTTCTAAATACGGAAGGCGTTGCATAATTCCTTGTAAATCTCCTATCCCATCGCCATTCGAATCTTGAAAACTTCTTGGATAAATTTGATAAACGGAGCTTTTTTTCCACCAAGCTGTCATGAATGCACCTTCCTTCTTAAACCATATAATAAATGCTTGAAATAGAAAAAACAAGCATTTTGAAGAAAAAATATTTCACATTTTACAAATTATAGTTTGTGAACATTAAAAAAGAAACCGCTTACAAGCTATTTCCATACTCTATTCCCATTCATTTTATTTTATAATCCTTTTTAAGGAGAAATATTTTTTCAGTTTTAAAAAACACCTATCTCCACTTGGCTAATCTAAAAATGAATATAAAATAAAACCACCTTTCTCCGGTTGTATACCAGAAAAAGATGGTTCAGAAAGAATTTGATATCGACTTCTAGAAAAATGTCAGTGAGATTCAATTTAAAAAGTAGGTCAGTACCCTTTTAATTTGCTTGAAGTTTCTTTAATAATTTTACTGTATGTTCATGCTGTGATAACTGCTTACCATAGGGCTGCCACACGGCTAAATAGTTTTTTTCATTTATTGTAAATACAAATGATTTTTCATCCGCCGTTAGAGGCTCGTCATTTTTCAGTGCAAAAACATCTACTGCATACAAGAATGTATCGTCATAAAAATATTGCATGCTATAAGTAGCATCTTTTTCAAATTTCTTCATTGTTTTTCGTTCGACTTCTGCAATATTGACTAATGGCGTTGGCTCTGCATAAAGCACGGCCTCTTTGCCAGTAAAAGTCGCTACTGTTTTATCATCCTGCATGACGACAATTTTATTAATTTGTGCCTGGTGATCTAAAATTACGGCGATATCTTTGTCTTCATTACGATTTTGTTGGATTGTCATAAACGCACTAATCCCTAGTACAATCATCAATACCGCCATAAAAATTCCTTTTCTTCTCATCCAATCATCCTTCTTGGTATACGATAACAAGTGGTACTGTAAAGATCAAAGCAGTCCCCTTATGTCGTTGCTCAACCATCAATTTACCATTCACAAACTCAATGCGCTCATTCATACCCTTTAAGCCATTGCCTGCGGATTCATTAATCGACGTTTTTAAACCTACGCCGTCATCTTCCACCATCAGGACAATATCTTTCGTTGATTGCTCAACCGTGATTGTACAATGCTTTGCTCCACTATGGCGCACAACATTATTGACTGCTTCTTTTAAACACATACTCAGCGTATTTTCTAAAATAAGCGGTACATCGTATAATTTACGGTCCCCTTCGATTTTACAATTAACACCAGCCATTTGTAATAATTTTTCAACTTGATACAGTTCATCAGATAATTGTACTTTCTTCATATCCGATACCATTTCACGCACTTCTTTTAATGCCATACTCGCCGTTTGACGAATATCTTTTAATTCTTCTTTAGCTTTATCTGGATTTTTATCGACTAGACGTAACGCTAAATCTAATTTCAAACCGATCATCGATAATTTTTGCCCAAGTGTATCATGTAAATCACGGGCAATTCGTTGACGTTCTTCATAAACACTTAACTCTGAAATACGTTCATTCGCTGTTTGCAACCGGCCTTCTAACTCTGTATTTTGTTTACGACTGTATAAATAAAACGGTCCCAAAATAGCCCCAAATACGACAAGCACCATATAAGGAATTTGTTGAATATACAGCTCTGTTTCAATAAAGAAACCACCAAGAATTGATCCAACGGTAATCCCTAAATGGATGCCATACATAATATAAAAGCCAACTGTGCTACGAATACGCCCAATAAACATCGCTGTGAAAAAGGCGAAATAAAAATAACCAAATAATACCGCCATTACAGCATTAATGATCATCATAAAGGACAGCCACATATACACGAGACCATTCGTTAATACCGATGCAAAATATGTACAAATTAAAAACGTAAATAAGATGGCAATCGTAATGCTTAACGTAGACGCCTCTGAATTATGAAAAATCCAGGCAAATGGAATGAAACATCCTACAAACCAAATACTAAAGCTTAAAAAAGGGCGAT
>NZ_JTFC01000025.1 GCF_003991225.1 Candidatus Kurthia intestinigallinarum | reverse complement strand
TTCGTGTGTGGACTTGTTCATCTTGTGGTACGACACTAGACCGAGATATTAATGCAAGTAAGAATATCTTAATCGAAGGGTTAAGACTTTTAAAGCAACAACCGTAGGAACTACGGGGATAGCCTACTAAAAAAAGTGAAGCCGCTGTTTCGAGCAACTGGAAACAAGCAAGCACTGTTCGTAGGAATCTCCCACTTCAAGCAACGTTCGAAGAACGGCTAAGTGGGGGTAGTTCAACCAACCCTAACTTATCAGGTACTCTTATCGGGTTAACGCTCCAGACAAAGCCTGAGGAAATTTATCGCGCTTATTTAGAGGCAACAGCCTATTCTGCACGAAAAATTGTTGATACGTATACACAAGCTGGTATGAAAATTGACCGTATTGTTGCAACGGGTGGCCTGCCTCAACGAAATCAATTGTTAATGCAAATCTATGCAGACGTGATGAATCAGCCTATTATCATTTCCGAATCAGAATATGCGCCAGCAATTGGTGCTGCGATTTTAGCAGCCGTAGCCACAAAACACTATAACACTGTGCCAGAAGCTATCGCAAAAATGGCACCACCTCTTGAAAAAGTCATTGAGCCATCAAAAGATGCCGCTACATATCAGCAACTTTACGGACTTTATACAGCGTTACATGACTACTTTGGGTATCAAAATCCTGATTACATGAAAACCTTAAAGGCTTTACGTTCAAACTAATCAAGCGAAAGGTCTAGACGCTATTGAACTCACTGATTTTCAACTAAGAGCTTTGAATATGCCTATAAACAATAGCTTGAGGTGCTTGAAAAAAGCTCGTCTATTAACCACGCAAAAACCGCGCCGTAAAGACGCGGTTTTTTATTATTTATAATCTACAATTTTAAAATCCGTCACGTATTTACCGCTTTCTAAATGCAGTGCTTGAATCAAGCCATGATTTTTCGCAAATAATAGTTTATCACCGTTTCCAAATTTCAGACGCATGACATTGGTGTACGTTTTTGTGCCAATTTTTTTCGTGCCGCCAATATCTTGAACGGTTACTTTCCATTTGACTGTTTGACCTTCGATTGGATAACTTTGTGAATAGGTTTTACCTTCTGTTAAGGGAAATTTAACAGGGACAAAAATATAGAAATGTGTATTCTTCTCCAGCATAAAGAGACGGTCTTCTGCGTAGTAATACGTATAGCCTTTTGTTGTATTACTAATTCGCTCACGCTTTGAATCACCATACTGATAGCGGAATGTATTTTTCATCGGTTTCATATAATGATCATATGTCGTATACGTCTTTTGTGTACTTGGTAAAAACATTACGCCATTTGTAATCGTCTCGCCAGCAGAGGCATGCATGCCAAAAGTCAATCCAGACGCCCCAATCGCGGTTACCAACATTGCTTTTATACCTTTTTTCACAATTCTCACCTCATTTCAAAAGTAAGATGCCTTTGTTATTCTTTACCCTGATTTCTAAGAATGAAGATAGGCCTTCAGTTTATTCCTTACGCCCTTTTTTCTCCATTAAAAAAGCACCCCTTCAAAAGAAGAAGTGCTCACTATTCCTTAAACTTCAACTAACTCTTTTACGTCTGAACGAATCATATAATCAAATGCGCCAAGTGCTGCTGTAGCACCAGAACCCATTGAAATCACGATTTGTTTATAGGCGGTATCTGTACAGTCACCTGCTGCAAAAACGCCTGGTAGGCTTGTTGCACCGTATTTATCAATGATGATTTCATTATTTTGATTTAATTCAACAGAGCCTTGTAAAAACTCAGTGTTTGGTAATAAACCAATTTGGATGAAGACACCATCAAGTGTAATGACTTTTTCTTCGCCTGTTACGGCATCTTTATATGCTAATGCATTGACAGTACCTGCACCTTTAATTTCTTGTGTAAGCGCATTTGTTAAAATCGTAACATTCGGTAAGCTACGTAGACGATTTTGTAGCACGATATCTGCTTTTAATTCGCCGCTACGTTGTAGTAAATACACGTGGTTGACGATACCCGCTAAATCGATGGCTGCTTCAACGCCTGAGTTACCGCCACCAACGACTGCAACATCTTTACCTTTAAATAATGGGCCATCACAGTGTGGACAGTAAGCAACGCCTTTATTTTTGAATTCTTGCTCACCCGGTACGCCTAATTGACGGTAGCGTGTACCAGTTGATAAGATAACTGTTTTTGATTTTAAAACAGCGCCATTTTCAAGTGTCACTTCAACTAAATCATTTTTCGCAATTTGTGTCGCGCGTTGGTTTTTCATAACATCGACTGGATATTCCGTCACATGCGCTTCAAGGCTCGCTACAAATGCAGGACCTTCTGTTGCTTTTGTACCGATAATGTTTTCGATTGATAATGTATCATTTACTTGACCACCGAAGCGCTCTGCAATAAGGCCGGTGCGAATGCCTTTACGTGCTGAATAAATCGCAGAAGCTGCACCAGCAGGGCCACCGCCGACTACTAATACATCATATGCTTCCTTGTCGTCAAAGCCTGTTGAATCTTGTGCAGCACCCAATTTATCTAGAATATCTTCTAGTGACATACGACCACCTTCGAAGAATTCACCGTTTGTATACACAGCAGGTACAGCCATAATGTCTTTTTCTTTTACTTCATCTTGATACGCGCCACCCTCAACCATTGTATGCGTAATATTTGGATTTAAAACAGCCATAATATTTAATGCTTGTACAACGTCTGGGCAGTTGTGGCAAGTAAGGCTGACAAATGTTTCAAAGTTCAGAGGCGTTGTGATAGCTTCGATACGTTTAATTGTTGCATCATCTACTTTTGGTGCGCGACCTGATACTTGTAATAAAGCAAGCACTAATGAGTTGAATTCGTGACCTAATGGAAGACCGGCAAAAACAACGCCAGATGCTTCTTCACCTGCTTTATTAATGCTAAAGCTTGGTGTACGGGCAAGTGTTGCTTCTTTTACTGTAATACGTGGTGACATGCCTGCAAGTTCGGTTACTAACTCGCGCATATCTTGTGATGTTTTATCGTCTGCGGCACTTAGTGTGATTTCTAAGTCCCCTTCTAATAATGCCAATAATTGATTTAATTGTGCTTTAATGTTTGCATCTAGTAATGCCATAATTATTCATCGTCCTTTCAAATCATCCTGTTTGTGTGTCGTATAGGCATTCCAAACCGTACATTCTATACGTGACAGTCATTCTCGATTTACTCTCAAGAAAGTTCGAAATTCCACCTCTATTTTAGAAGACAGAGAGTATGTTCATTCATGTTAATAGCAGAAAAGAGCGCGGATTATCGCGCTCCTTCCTCTGTTGTGTTACGTTTCAATGTTCAAAACAAAGAAATTAGATTTTACCTACTAAGTCTAGGCTAGGAGTTAATGTTTCTGCTCCTTCTTTCCATTTAGCTGGGCAAACTTCACCTGGGTGGTTGCGCACGTAAGTCGCTGCTTTAATTTTGTCGATTAATTGAGAAGCGTTACGGCCGATACCATCGTTGTTGATTTCCATTGTTTGTACGATACCGTCTGGATCGATTAAGAAAGTTGCGCGTTGAGCAAGACCTGCTTCTTCGTCTAAAACGTCGAAGTTACGAGAAATCGTGTGAGTTGGGTCACCGATCATTGTGTATTGGATTTTAGAGATTGCTTCCGAATGGTCATGCCAAGCTTTGTGAGTGAAGTGAGTATCAGTTGAAACTGAGAATACTTCAGCACCTAAAGATTTTAATGTTTCGTATTCAGCTTGTAAATCTTCAAGTTCAGTTGGGCAAACGAACGTGAAATCAGCTGGGTAGAATGCTACGACAGCCCATTTACCTTTTAATGTTTCTTCTGTTACAGTTTTGAATTCACCGTTTTGGAATGCTTCTGCAGTGAATGGTAAGATTTGTTTGTTTACTAATGACATATCAAATATTCCTCCAATTAATCCGTATATATTTTCTTAATAACCATTTTTTAATTAGAATGATTATTGTTTACAATTAAATTATCATACGAAAAGGTTTTTCTGTCAACCCTTTTGCTCTTGTTTAATTGAAGCGTTCAAAATTATTGGTGTAGCGCTCTTTTATAAATGCTATATATTTTCATTTACTTTATATCTAGCTAAGAATAATTTTCTAGAATAACTCAAAATTTTCTCTAATAGGTAAAAAAATTGTATTTAATGTAATTACCTCACTTATTCCTCTTATAATTTTCTCAATTAGAAAAAATATCCTGACACAATAACGTCATTTTTTGGATTAAAAAGCTTATTTATTAAATAAAGCTGTTTGACAAATGAGAAACTAGGTTTACCATTTAATAATTTATATCGATTCACATAGCTGCTCATCTTTATATGTATTTTCTACCCGCTTTTTAGTTTGATATTTTAGATAATCACGTCCTATAATAACAGCACAAACTTCAGTAACGGAGGACATTAGATGAAAGCACAAAAGCCGACCTTTAGTATGAAGGACTTTTTAAAACTCATTAATAGTGTGAATCCTAAAAAAGGATTATTTTTATTAGGTATTATTCTTAGTTTAATGACGAGTGGTGCAAGCTTACTCGTTCCACAATTCACGAAAACTCTTGTTGATACGAGTGAGCTCTCGAAAATTGATTTAAATATGCTTGGCATCTTACTACTCGCCTTTGCCGCACAGCTTATTTTTGGCACGATTGGTGGCTTCCTGCTACGCTATGTTGGCGAAAGCGCCGTAAAAACATTGCGTGAAAAATTATGGGATCATTTATTAAAATTACCGGTGAGCTATTTTGACCAGCATAAATCAGGGGAAAGTAGCTCGCGTCTTGTCAATGATACAGGGGTCATTAAGGAGCTTGTGACCTCTCACTTCCCTAGCTTTATTACCGGCGCGATTCAGCTCATTGGTTCGATGATTATTTTATTCTTTATGGACTGGAAAATGGCGTCGATTATGTTTCTAGCAGTACCAATTGTTGCACTTGTGCTCTTTCCAATCGGCAAAATTATGTCGAAAATCGGACGCCAGCTGCAAGGTGCTACAGCCGACTTCAATGCAGAAGCGACTGAAAAATTAGCGGAAATTCGTTTAATTAAAGCAAGTAACGGAGAACCCTTTGAACGCAAAAATGGGCGTACATTCATCGCGAAAATCTTTAAATTAGGGGTCAAGGATGCCAAAGTAGAAGCGGTGCTACAGCCAATTATGATGACGGTTATTTTAGGGCTATTCGTCGGTATTCTCGGCTATGGTGCGGTTCGTGTACAAGCAGGCACACTTACAAGTGGGTCACTTGTCGCGTTTTTACTCTATTTATTTAACATTTTAATGCCCGCAGCAACGTTTGCGATGTTCTTTGCGCAAGTGCAAAAAGCAATGGGTGCAACTGAACGTATTGAACAAATTTTAGCGACATCTTTTGAGCCTGCAGGGAATGGCACAACAATCGATGTCGTCGGCCAAACGATTCAAGCGCGCGATGTTTCCTTCTATTATAATGAGGACCGCCCCGTGCTTAAAAATATTTCCTTTGATGCTTACCCAAACTCCGTCATTGCTTTTGCGGGGCCAAGTGGTGGCGGTAAAACGACCATTTTCGCATTACTTGAGCGATTTTATGAGCCAACAGGGGGCGTCTTTGCGATTAACGGTCAAAATATTCAACAGCTTGATTTAACGGATTGGCGCGCACAAATTGGCTATGTATCACAGGATAGCGCGGTATTCGCCGGTAGTATTCGTGAGAATTTACAATATGGTCTTGGGCGTACACTCAGTGACGAGGAACTATGGCATGGCTTAGCGCTTGCCTACGCAGATGCCTTCGTTTCAAACTTTCCACAAAAATTAGAAACGGAAATTGGGGAACGTGGTGTCAAATTATCTGGTGGTCAAAAACAACGGATTGCGATTGCACGAGCATTCCTACGCAATCCCAAAATTTTAATGCTTGACGAGGCCACTGCTAGCCTAGATTCGCAGTCTGAAGAAAAGGTACAGCGTGCACTCGATCAATTGATGGAAGGACGTACAACACTTGTGATTGCACATCGTCTATCAACAATTGTCGATGCCGACCAAATTTACTTCATTGAGCAAGGGGAAGTGACCGGTCATGGTACGCATCATGAATTACTAAAAACACATCCGCTGTATGCGTCTTATGTGAATGAGCAAATGGTGAATTAATCATAAAAGGAGAAATCGTTACGAAGCGATTTCTCCTTTTTGTATACGCTGAAAAAACGGCTTAGGAATTTTCCAAATAAACAAGCTAAATATAAAAGCAATTAGCGCAAAGACGATTGCTACGGATGCCAGTGAATAGCGTTCAGCGAGCACCCCGAGTAAAAGTGTCAGTAGTACTTGTAACACAGCCTGCACAAATTGAATCACACTGCCAATGCGCCCCATTAGTGACGGCTCAATTGTTTGCTGATACCAAGTTGCATAGCCACTATTACTAAACGCCATGCAAAAGCCTAATACAATTAAGCTAATGACTGCCAGCACATAATGGAATGAAGCGTAAAAGCAACCATAGCTCAGCAGTGTCAGGCTAAAGCCATACTGAATATACTTGCGCTGTGACCATTTTTTCGCAAAAGTCGCGGCGACCATGCCACCCAAAACAGCACCAATCCCAGCGAGGCTCACGGTCAGGCCATATAATGCTTCTGATACATGTAAGTCACGCAGTAAAAATGTCATCTCTTGTGAATCAAGTGCAAAGGCGAGCATGAGTGCCACCGTATACAGTAGTAAAAACTGCTTTAGAAATGCCTGACCATTCAAATAACGTACAACGATGTGAAAATCTTCTTTGAGTGACCATTTTGTACGAAGTACCTGCTGTTTTACCGCCGGAAGTTGTGCTAAAAGGCATGCACAGACTAAAAAGCTTGCGGCATTCAGCCACATCGTCGCCGCAATCGAAGTGGTCGCGACCAATATGCCTCCAAGTGCTGGACCAATCATAAATGCACCTGAACTACATGTTGCATTAACGGCATTAAAGCGTAGACGATGCTCTTCGCGCACAAGCGTCGTAATTAAATACGTACTACTTGGGCCAAAAAACGTCGCCGCAACATTTGTACAAGCAATGAGTAGATAAATCATCCATAACTCCGACGCAAATGGCATGAGGAAAATAAACAGTGCGCGGCTGACATCTACTAAAATAACGAGCTTTTTCTTATTCATGCGATCAATAAGTGACCCTGCTACGACATTACTAATCATTCGAATAACCGGGCCAACGATATAAATGCCCGCAACTGCGGCTGGCGACTCTGTCAGACGCCACACAAACACATTTAAGGCAATCAAATAAAGCCAGTTGCCAATATTCGATACACCTAACCCAATTAAAAATGCCAAATAATAACGCGGCCATCTAGTCATGCACACGCAGCTCCTCACTCGTTTTATACGCTAGCTGATAATAATAGGCCATCTTTTTATACTGATGCCACTCGCTATAAATCTCAGCTAATTTAGGTGCATAATGTAAAATGAGCTCCTTATGCTTTGCGGCGCAAATGGCTTTCATTGCTGGCTCTTCTTGTGCTTGGAATGTCGCTTGTGTAGCAGATTTTTGGTGTAGCAGCGCAGCTAATAGTGCCCATTGATACTGATGATGCTCGGCTGTAAAGGCCTTATGTTCCTGCTGCTGAAGCTCTTTAGCTTTAATAACATCCCCCGAAAAAACGAGGGTACGTAAATAGTTAATCATCGTATGCACATCGTCCCATGCTTGTAGGGATTTTTGATAATAGTATGATGCCTCCTTATAGCGTTTTTGCTGTTCAAAGCAAAAGGCCATATTATTAAAAATGGATGCCCATTGCTTATTTGTCGCAATCGCTGGCACCGCTTCTAATAGCTCAACCCCTGCCATATACTCTACCATCGCCTCATCAAAGCGATTGCGCGCAGCCAAAATAACGCCTTTCATCGAATACAATTTCAATTGAAATAACGGACGATACCGATGTGTAAATAACGCGATGGCCTTTTCTATATACTGTGCGGCTAACGAAAATTGATAATGGCGATGTGCCGCAAATGCCACGTGATACAAATAAATCGCCTGCTCATATGACTGCGTTCTAGAGAAATAGAGCTGCGCATTCTCCTGCTTTTCTGTCACTAAAATCGCCTCATATGCACCTGTGCTTAATTGGTAGTACGTCGTCACGCCAATATAGAGCGTTGTTAGACGATTTTTCGTGAACGGCGGCTGACCGATTGTTTTTAAAATGGCTTCTGCCTGCGTGAATTGCTGTTCCCGCGTTAAATACCGTGCATAAATTAACTGTTGCATCGTATGTAGCGCAGCGGTTGTTTTAGTCGTTAAAAGCGCTAGCTGTGCATCATCTAATGGCTTATCATCTACTAATGCTTGATAAACCGCCTCTAGTGCCTGCACCATCTCATCATGCGCGTGTTGCACATCTTCATACACTTTTCCAAGTCGTTGAAACAGTAGCGCATACACCTCTTCTGTTGCGGTCACTAAATTATTTTCAATCCGGCTTAAATACGAAGTTGTACAAATGCCGACGGCTAAATCATCTTGCTTCATCCCTTGCTGTTTACGATACGTTCGAATTAATACGCCTTTATCCATGCCCTCACCTCTACTTTAGTTTACCAAATAATAGTAGGCTGATATTGTGTAAATATCGCTTTCAAAAACGATTGAGTAGCCATTTATTTAAAAAATTACACAAAAAAACCGCTCCACACGAACGGTTTTTTTCTTACACTTCTTTTAATAGCTGAATAACTTTTTCATACGTCGTACGTTGCAGCGTCGTCGTTTGACTTACAAAGCCTTCAAACACATCGACAAATTGAAGAATCGGCTCTTCTACATCAATTTGTTCATAAACAGCCGCAAATTCTTTTTCATGCTGTTTCACTTTGTCAATTTTTTTCTCTAAAATCATAATCACACGATCTTTATCAACATATTGCATCGCATTAATACTGACGACCATTTCAATAGGTGATTGTGCTTTTTCAATCATCTTATAAATCATGTCAGGTAACGCTTCTCGGCCCTTTTCGGTAATACCAAACACATGCTTATCTGGTCGGTTATCTTCACGAATGATTTCAACTTCTTCGATTAGTTGTTGCTTCACTAACGAATCAAAATGATAATAAAGCTTACTTTCCGTTAGATTGCCCATTTGTGCAAATGGAATTGGCTCTGACAGTGCTTTTTTTAATTTATATGGATAATTATTGCCTTCCATTAACTTCGCCAAGATATAAATTTGAAGAGACATATCCCCACTCCTAAAATGTACTAAATAGTAAAAGGAAGCTTCCATCCGCTGATAGAAACTCCCTTTATCATATCAAAGTTACGCTGTAATTTCTTTAGTATCTTCTGCTAGCTTTTTTAAAGGCTTTTGACGGTGAAGGAATGTCACAATCAATAGATTAATGACAAGCGCGCCCGCACCAACTGCCGCAAGTCCCCAAATATGTGGAACTGGGTCTGTTGAGCCAAAGAAAATTGCGAAATACGACTGTACGGAGTGATACATCGGTGTAATGTAGCTCATAACTTCAAATGGTGCGTACATCATATCACGTGGCATTGTAGCACCATTGGCAATTGTTTGTGCAAGTAATACCGGAATGTTTAAAATCATCCCCGCTTCACCTACTAAGAATGTAAACATCGCACAGAAGTTGAAGGCTACCATATATAGAAGGATTTGCTGTAAAGCTACTTTCCAAATGGTAGCCGTATCCACATCTGCTACTAAATACGTAATAATTAATGCCGCAATTGTTCCAAGTACCGCAATAATAAACGCTGATAGTTGCACATAGCCGAATAAACGAATTTTTGGAGCTTCGCCAAGGAACATTTTAAATGATCCGACTAATTGCATCGCCGCAATCATAGCCCCTACATAACATGCCATCGTTAAGAACATTGGCAGCATATTGTTGTGCATACCATCTGGCACATCATTGACAACCACGTAGTTCCCTACATAGCTTTCTTCAATTTGTTTTGAAATTTCTTTCGCCTGATCCTCCGGAACATTCATACTCATTAATACCCCTTGAGCTGTTTGTTCGGAGAAGCTTGTGCTTAGCTGTGCGTTAATTTCCTTTACAACAGAGCTCATACTAGAAGCGACCATTGTAGCCGAGGCTTCATTTACAGTGAAGTCAATTTGCGCTGACTCACCTTTACTCGCATTTTTTGAAAAATCCTTTGGAATATGAATGACTAATGCATAATCATTATCTTCTAATGATTTTAATGCTTCTTTATTTGTTAAATCTGTATCAATTGTTTTAAACGGCAGACTTTCAATCAATTGGTCCTCAATTTGTTTTGCTGCCTTGCCCTTGTCGTCATTGACAAAGGCAATTTTCAATTCATCCATTTGTCCAGGTAGTGCCGTATATCCAAGTAAAAAAATACCAAGCATGGCTACCGCATAAAATACACCCATAAATACCGAGGATGTAACACCCATCGATTTAAAAAACTTTTTAAAACTCACTTCTCGTCATTCCTCCATCATTCTCTCTACATACTTTCATTATAGTACTCAAATTAGAGTACTTTTAGTATTCTATAGAAAAATAATGAATGTGTAAAGAAAAAAGTGTAAGGAAGGCAAAAATCTATTTTTCATTGCTATAAAAAAATGCGGAATCACATTTTGCTGTGATTCCGCATTTTTATTATTCTTCGACAATGGCAACGGGCTCTGGCTGTTTTGGTTTTGCACCAGCATATTTAAACCACGCAATAACGATTGCGACAATTAAAATGAAGCCTAAGTAGCCCATTGTTGGGTACACCGTACTAACTAATTGAATAAATCCTATGAAGCTTACACCGAAAGCAACGGCGCCAACAATCCATACAAACCATTTAAAATGCTTACTCGTTGAAGGAACAATACGTGCAGAGAAGGCAAATAGCATGCCTACTGCTGTATTGTAAATCATACCAAGTAGCGCAATGGCCATTAACCAACCAAGTACAGGGTGCATGGTTTGTGCCAGCAATAGCATTGGCATATCTGCACCAGCAACAACATCCATTTTTGCTAACATGGCAATGCTAATTAATAAAATAAGTACGCCTAAGCCTAGACCACCGAAAATCCCACCAAATTTTGCGATTTTCACGTTCTTTTGTGTACCACCCATTACCGCAAGCATCGAAGCACCTGCCGCTAAATTATACGATACATAAAGTGCTGCGCCGACAATCCAGTTTGGTGCCGATCCACTTTGATTCTGCGCAAGTGTGTTCATTTGTGCAGCGGATAAATCCGTTGTAAATACGGCATAGCCGGCAATAATTAGCACTAATAACAGTAAGAATGGTGTAATCGCACTAATAATTCCAATGATTTTATTAATATCAAATGTCAACGTTAAAATTGTAATGACTAGCATAAATAAACTACCATATACAGCTGGTACATTAAATTGATTTTCAAAAATCGAACCCGCTCCTGCTAGCATGACAACTGCTACACCAAATAGGAAGAATGTAATAATAAAATCGACAACAGCGCCGACATAGCGGCCGCAAATTTTATAAATTACTTCTTTATGGGATGTCGCATTTAAGCGGCTTCCTAGTGTCGTTAAATTCATTCCTAAAAAGGCAAACAGCACTGCCGCGATAACCCCACCAATAATGCCCCACCAGCCAAAGCTCGTAAAGAACTGTAAAATCTCCTGCCCCGATGCAAAGCCCGCGCCAACAATAACGCCAATAAACGCCCCTGCCATTTCAATACTCTTCTTCATTTGAAACACCTCTTTTTTGAATATTTTGAAAATTTATTACATAAAGAAAACCGGCTTCACCGGCTCTCTTATTATTGAACAGTGTTAAGGGTGCGTAAATTGTATACTTTTTTCTCTTCAGTGAACGTTTCCATTAATGAGATATTTGGTTCATAACCAATGCCTGATGCTGTGGGAACAGTAATATAACCATTTTCCACTGTGACAATTGGCTCTGTAATGTCTTGGTCCCAGTAGCGGTCTGCGCTTGCTGTATCCCCTGGCATTGTGAAATTTGATAAGGTTGTGATGGCAACATTATGCGCACGACCGATACCAGACTCTAGCATACCACCACACCACACATCAAGACCTTGCTCTTTACAGTAATCGTGGATTTTAATTGATTCAGTTAAACCACCAACGCGGCCAATTTTAATGTTAATAATTTTACAGCTACCTAACTCAACCGCTTTACGCGCATCCTCAAGTGAATGAATCGATTCATCTAAGCAAATCGGTGTTTTTAATACTTTTTGGATATGCGCATGGTCGATAATATCATCTGATGCAAGTGGTTGCTCAATCATCATTAAGTTAAAATCGTCCAGTTCTTTTAACATGTCGATGTCTTCTAAGCGGTAGCAAGAATTGGCATCTGCCATCAGTGGTAAGTCTGGATATTTTGCACGAATTGCACGAATCACCTCTACATCCCAGCCCGGCTTGATTTTCACTTTAATACGTTTATAGCCTTCCGCTACGTAGGTATCAATAAACGACATTAATGTTTCAATATCTGGTTGAATGCCGATTGAAATACCGACCTCGATTTTTTCGCGGGTGCCACCAAGTGCCTTCCAAAGTGGTTGATTTGTGCGTTTTGCATATAAATCCCAAATTGCTCCTTCAACCATTGCCTTTGCCATATTGTTTTTACGAATCGGCTCGAAGATATCATTAACCTCACTTGGATGCTCAATTTCTTTCCCTTCAAGTAATGGAATTAAGAAGTCCTCTAAAATAATCCAGTTCGTTTTATACGTTTCCTCGTTATACCAAGGTGCATCAAATGCGACCGATTCACCCCAGCCCGTGTTACCAAGCTCGTCTTTTACTTCTACTAATAAAAAGATTTTTTCTCTGAATGTCCCAAAGCTCGTTGTGAAAGGTCCTTTTAAGTTCATGCGTAATTTGCGTACAGTAATTTGTTCAATTCTCATCGTATTTGCCCCTTTATTGTGGTATTTTTAACGTATTTTTTTGAACGAGTAAATAATAGTAAACGGCTGCATCCGACGTTTTATGTAGCTCAATGGCCGCATAGCCTTGTGCAAAAGCTTCTTCAAACATCGCGCGTGTTTTGTAGCGCCAATCTAGTGCAAGATCAAGATTTTCCGCTTTTAATTCACCAATATTATTCGGTACAGGTACATAATAAGCCGGCTCCGAAAGGATTTGTGCGGTGTTAAAATGACCATCTAACACGGGTAAGCCTTCGTTATTGATATGCCATGTATCGAGTAATTGAGGATTCTTGTAAAAGATCCGGCTAAAATTATTAACATAATCACTAGCAATCCACCAATCGATTTGGAAACGATCTGATGGCAAGCCGTCATTTAACTCATCCGACATTTTGCCGTAGCAATCTCGAATATACGTGTTACAGACGCCATGTAGTTTACTTAAATTCAAGTATGCATTCCGTGTTTGAAGTGGATCATATGTCCATGTCATTAAATCATAGCCTATTTTTAACGCCTCTTCTTTTTGCTTTAATTTAAGTTTTTCGCCGATACCACCCGAACGATAATCTGGTAAAATACCAAGCATATGGGAGCATAACGACGCTTTTTGATTATTAAAACCTGCAAACCCATAACTAAAGCCAATTAGATTTTGCTCATCATAGGCGCCAATGACGATGCCGCCATTTTTAATCGCAGTGGCAGTTTGATGTGTTGGAATCGGTGACATGCCCCACACCTTTGACTCTACTTCACTGACACACTCCATCTCTTCCATCGTTTTTAATGGTTTATAGGTAATCATTTTACAAACACTTCCTTTTGAATCGCCGCAAAGGTATTTAGCACTGTACGTGTTAAAATTTCGACACCTTGCTGCAGTTGGTTCGTATTAAATGTCATATTCGGATGATGTAGTCCCGGCTGTAAATCACAACCAAGTCCAAGCATTGTTGCTTTAATTTGCGGGCGTTTCAATGTATAAAAGTGAAAATCCTCGCCGCCTGGTGTCACAACAGGTGGTGCTAGATTTTCGGCACCCACTGTTTCAATAATTGCCTGTTGCATAAAGCTTTTCGCTTCCTCTGATACTTCCGCCGCGGCAATATTAGCATCAATTTGATAATGAATTGTCGCATGATATTTATGCTCCACGCCCTCAATAATCGTCTTCAGCTGCGCCATTGCTTCGTCAATGCCTTCATTCGTTTGACTGCGGAGGTCGATACTAAACGTCGCTTTACCGGGAATAACATTCGCTGCATCCCCGCCTGCGTGAAAGGACGTTAATTTAATTGAGGTCGGAATCATCGGATCAATATGAATCGTTCGTAAGCCAATCGCTAAATCCGTACCAATTTCAATCGCGTTTTTTCCAAGATGAGGTCGTGCGCCATGTGCCTCGACACCATGGATAACACCTGTAATGAGTCGCGCTGCACCATGATAAAGTGCTGGGCTATGTTGTCCATTTTTAAGTTCCTGAACTGGGCGCACATGCACACCATATAAATAATCGATTGTATCGACGATGCCTTTTTCAACAAATGCTAACGCACCGGTTCCTTTTTCTTCAGCTGGCTGAAATAATACGCGAATCGTGCCATGCTCTGGCTGATGCTTTGTTTGAAGCGCCTTTAACGCGCCAAGCGCCATCGTCATATGACCATCATGACCACATGAATGATTCGCCTGTAGCACACCATCTACCTCCTGCCAAAGCGCATCAATGTCTGTGCGAAGCCCCACCACAGGTGAGCCACTACCTATATCAACATAAAGTCCGGTCAAATCATTGAAGGTAATTGGTTCTAATCCCATCGCCTTTATATAAGATGCAATATATTGCGTTGTGCCAAATTCATGCCAACTCTTCTCAGGGTTGGCGTGTAAATAATTAAAAATGTGTTGTAACTCGGATGATAACGGTTGTGTTGTCATGACTCATCATCTCCATCTAAAAATAAGTTGCTGCTATCAACGGCATCGTATGCAGATTGATAGCTTTCATAAGCTGCTGGATCTTCAGCAGTCATCCCAATTACAAGAGTATTCATAAATGATAAAATGCTCGGCATCATATCAATGGTTGATTTACGACTAGATGTGAATGGGAAAATGGTATTCACGTATCGACGAATCGGTGCAAGTGGTGAATCAGTAATACCTATAACATGTACGCCCTGTTTTTGAATGATTTTCGTCAAATCAATCGTTTGCTTATAGTAGCGGTGGAATGAAAAGACGAGTAGCACATCGCGCTCATCCATTTGACTAATAGTATGGATAACATCCTGTGCTTCTGGTCGAAGGAGTGTGACTTGCTGACGCACAACATTGAGTGTAAAGGCGCTCCATTCAGCAGCAGCATAGGATGAACGTAAGCCTAAAATATAAATATGACGGGCTGCATGTAATCTCTTTGATGCTTGCTTGAAGTCCTGATCATTAATTTGATAAGCGAATTTTTGGAGGCGCTCCACATCTTGTAGCATAACGGCTGCTGAAAAATGCTCTTCTTCACGTAGTGCATTTGTTGCTAAATAGGTGCCAAGTGTACTGCTCTCTTTTGTCACCAATGTCTTTTGCACACGCTTTTGTAAATCGGTATAGCCACTAAGTTCAAGCTGATAGCAAAAGCGAATAATCGTCGTTTCACTGACGCCGATCTGCTTGCCTACCTCGGAGGCTGCGTGCAGCGCAATCACATCCGGATGTTCTAAGACATAGTGCGCAACAACCTTTTGACTTTTCGTTAGCTTTTCATAATGCTGTTGAATTAAATCTTGAAACATTGGCAGCGCCCCCCTTAATTAAAGTTTCAACTTCTTTTTTTATTATTTTGAAGTATTTACTTCATTTCGTATAAAAACTTTACCATTAATATATCGCGAATTCAATGATTTTTCTGAAAATTTCGTTCATTTCGACTATTTCGAGGTTTTTCGTTTCCAAAAGAAGCATTTTTCAGCATAATCCTCAAGAAACCATTTCCTTCCAGAAAACGTTCTATCTACAATAAGGAGTGTTATGATGAACAATACAAAGCGATGGCTCTATAGCTGTCTTACAATTATTTTTATCCAAATGATTGTTGTTCTTTTTTATCTCACTGGTCTTTTAAGCCGCTTCCCTGAAAGTATCGCGAGTATCGTCTGGCTCGTCGCCGGATTTCTTGGACTCATGGTAGGCTTTATAGTAGCACTGAAAAAAGGAATGTCTCGAGCGGTAGATTATTTAGCCTTTTCAATCATGATTGTCGGCGGCTTATTGGTTATTCTTTATGTAATAGCCATGTTTATCACAAGTATGTAAGCATCGAAAAAAGAGGCTTTGACATACGTGAAAAAACAACCACTCCTATGAGCATAACAAAAACCGGAACCGCGCTACCACGCGGTTCCGGTTTTTCGTTGTGAAGACTAAAAAAGGAAAATGACGTGTTTTGTCCCAGCCTCTTTTTTTAAGGTTGTAGAAATAAAGAGCTCCGTCTCGTTTTTAGTCTTTTTCTACGTTTAGTTGATCACCCGTTTTCGCATCGAGTGTTACTTCTACTTCGTCTTTTGTATTTTCAAATTTCACTTGATATACGGTAGCCTTTTCATCGTCATCATAATCAAGTGACCAGCTTGTTGCCGCTAAATCGCCCACTTCTGATACCTTACTTGCATTATCAATTGCTTCTTCAGGTGTGATATACTCATCGCGCATTAGCTCCTGATAATCATCACCCTTATCACGATTTTCTTCGTTCTTTTCAATAACATTATTATCTTCGCCAATTTCTACGCTATATTCTTTCTTATCATCAAAACCTTCAATATCATACGTAAATTGACGGTTACTTTCATCTAGTTCAATAGATGAAATTTTAGCACCTTTGTACGTTTCATCAAATGTAGTTAATGCCTCGTCTAGTGCTAATGGTGCATCCTTTACTGCACGTTTATCAACGACAGTAGATGAATTATCATCATTGTTATCGTCATTATCATTGCTGTCATTATTTGAATTAGTTGAAGATGTATTCTCTTTATCGGGAGATTCTACCGCTGTATTATCACCATCTGAAGTCGATTTATCATCATTCCCACATGCTGCTAACGTTAGCGCTAATACACTCGCCGTACCAAGTAGTTGCCATTTTTTCATTTCCTATCGCATCCTCTCTTCCGTGTTAGTTATTCTCTACCCGGTTTTAGGACATATAAAAATGAAAAATCTGACACATTTTACACCTTTTCATAATCAATGGTTACTACCTGTCGTGCCATGGCAGCATATAAATCGGTATATGTATCAAGGATGCGTGGCTTGTGGATTGGTACTTCAATGACATGAATCGGCACATCTAGACGCCTTAATTGTCGTAAATGTATAGCTGCAAGTCGCTTCATTTGTTTTTCAAATAATAATCCACGCGTTGTTATCATATGCACGGACTTATGAAGCCTTTTAGCCAATATCACGCAATAATCCGCACAAAGCTCCCCACTTGCCTGACCCGGACGCATAATTAGAACGATGCGGTCATATGGTGCCATCATGCGCATTATTAAATCTGCATAGGCGGCAATACGCTCCGTGCAGTGAGCCGCGTCAAGTGAGCCAAACTGCCTCTCTGGCGCAGTGCAAAATAACATTTTTCCGCATAAGCATTCGATATAATCTGGAATATTATCATACGGATGATGACATTGCTCCGTCTCCTCTAACGCTAATAATGCACGATAGTTTTGCGCCATATAGCTCGTTTTATGCAGTGAAATAAACTGCATATTCGGTAATTTCTGCGCTAAATGCTGCGCTACATGAAAGCCTGTATCACCAAGAAAAAAGTAACCAATTGCCATATTTCCAACCCCTAACGCCATTTTTTTCATTATAGCGCATCAAAATAAGGATAATTTTTACAGAAATTCAACAATTCTAATGAACTTGTCACAATTAATTCAATTTAAAATCCTTACGTGAATAATCTGTAAAATTCATATGATCCCATTCCTCTTGCTTTCCGTTCAAGCGGAATTTTAATGTTTTTAGCTTCGGCATATTCGCAAAAAAGGTTTTGCCAATGGCCTCACGTGTTTGAGTTGCTCCTGTAGAGCCTTGGAATAACGATGTTTTCATAACGGATGCTTTAAAATTCAGCATGACTACTTTTTCATTTTTAGAGACACTATACGCTTTTACATATTGATTGTATTCTAAGTTTTTCAGTAAAAATTGTGTGAGTGAGCCATCGCGTTTATATACATAGGGCACTGACTCTCCTTTTGACACATGGTCATCTGTCTCAGAGAAATGATTGTACAGCACGACTGATTCTTCCTGAACTACATTTTTAGACGTCGCTGATTTAGACTGCGTTTCTGTCGTCGATTTAAGTGGTTGTGGCGCCGCATCCTCTGTCTGCTTATCGCCACAGGCAGCAAGTAATAGCGTCATCGCAAGTATAGTTGTGATTTTTTTCATAAAGCACCTCTTTTTCATATTTTTCCCATTATATCGTGAAAACGTTGCACCTGCTATAATAGATATGACAGAAACGGAAGTGTTTACATGATTTTAGAACAACGTGGGAGCACGTGCGGCATTTATGCGTTTTTAAATGGTGTCCATGCGCTCCATCCTTTACATGCCCACACACAAGAAATTGATGAGGCCGTCATCACTCTTATTCGCGACACATGCTACGGCAAAAAAGGTGCAGCCGGTGAAACATTACTTGGGGAATTTTTCTCATGTGAAGCACTCGCTAGTTTTTTAAATAAGCATAGTCGTGTGCTTAGTCATGCACTTGAATTTCCATTGTATGAAGCAAAAATCATACCGATTACAGCACTGGGTACATACGATGACGGCTTTTATATCGTGCCAGGCATTCGAAAGCGCAAGTGGTATGAGCGCGAACGCAATGCCTCACTGCACTGGATGACGGCTTTAATAGATGGTCGCGTGCTCAATAGCGCCTATGCAACGGAGCAGCATATGACGCTGGCTGAGCTAGAAGCGTTTA
The DNA here is from genome assembly GCF_003991225.1 of Candidatus Kurthia intestinigallinarum. Classification (GTDB taxonomy): domain Bacteria; phylum Bacillota; class Bacilli; order Bacillales_A; family Planococcaceae; genus Kurthia; species Kurthia populi. The sequence goes on along the minus strand of NZ_JTFC01000025.1, from coordinate 35,432 downwards.
ATGATGCACTTTTAAACCGCCGCTTCTCATGGCCATTATGGCGTCGTCAAAATAGCTATGATTTATCTGATGAAGCGGTATCAGTGCCGACATCACGTGAAATGCGACAGCTTGAGAACGACATTCCTCATTTTTCTCGCCAGCTAACATTTGAACGAGGTAGCGTTTTATATGTGTCGAAGCACTAGCTTATTCGTTCATTAAAAAAGGAATCGTGCCAATGCACGACTCCTTTTTAGTCTCTTTTTTTAAACCGTTTGTTCAATAACATAGCCTGCAAGTGACACATTTACAAGGTTTGCTAATGTATCGCCAATTGGGCAATGCGCCTCGATATATGCAATAAATGCTTGTACCTGTTCATCTGAAGCAGTCGTTTGAAGATGGAATGTATAGCGAATATCAGAGAAGCCTGGACGTACATCTGATTTCCCTAAAAAGCCATCCGTATCAAAATCCCCTTCTAATTCGACCCAAAAATCTTGTAAATCAATGTCAAATTTTTTCGCATATGTACGTGCTACAATCGAATGACAAGCACCAAAAGCGCCTAGTAATACTTCGACTGGATTGGGGCCCTCATCTGTGCCACCTAGACGTTCGGGCTCATCGATAATTAATTTGTGTGAGCGTGCAGATACTTCTACACGATAATTGTCTTGTAAATGGGCTTGTGCCTTCACCGTTGTTTTTGCCATGCTGTAACTCCCTTTCTAATACCTAGTATTATAGTAAGAATAGTTATATTTATAGTGTTTGTCAATATATTTTAAATCGTTTCAAAGACGACTGTCCCCATTTGTGAAACATCATAGCCACCAATTGCATGAATTTCTTGTTGAAACGCAGCATCATTTAAAATTTCCTGCACCGTCGAAATCAGTGCTTCATTGCCATCATTTTTCAGTAGCACAATATCGTAGCTTTCCTCTATAATTGGCACAAAATCTACATCGACAAGACGCGCTGTTTTTTCGATGCCTAAGCCAACATCTGCCGCACCGCTTGCTACTGCTGATGCCACGCTAATGTGGTCCTTCTCCTCTTGCCCATAGCCTGCCACCTGTGTCTGAGAAATGCCATGTGTGCGCAGTAGTTCATCAAGTAGCGTCCGAATACCCGAGCCCTTTTCACGATTAATCAGACGGACATCGCCTTGTAGATCGGCAATACTCGTAATATGAAGTGGATTGCCCTTTGCTACATAAAAGCCCGCCTTTCGTGTCAAAAGACGCAGTAAAATATAGCGGTGGCTAACGAATACTTTACGAATATATGGTAAATTATAAGCCGTCGTATCACCATCATACATATGCAGACTCGCAATATCGCTATTGCCTTGATACATTGCAAGCAGACCATTAAAGCTGCCCTCACGCGAACGCAACACCTTATAGCCAAGACGCGCTTCAATATGCTTTCCTAAAATATCGAGCGCCATATCCTGTCCGCTAATGATAATGGTTTTTTGCTCCTGATTGCTGTTCATACGATGCTTGGCGATATATACATCTAAGTCCTCTGATGCTAGGCGCATTTGACGCCCTACTTTGAACACTGGTAGCTCACCCTTTTTCACTAAATCATAAATTGTTAACTTGGATACTTTCAGTAATTGCGCTACTTCTTCGATTGTATACGATGTTTGATTTTGCATAAAAATCACCTTTTTTATATTTTTATTTTCTTTTTAATTATAACTAGTTATAATTAGTTATGTCTTGTTATAACTCATATACAGAAAGAGGCCTATAACAAATGAAAAAATCACGTACATTTATGACATCATTATTACTTGCAGGTAGCATTTTAGCTGGCTGTGGCCATAATGATGCAAAAACAACAGCAACTTCTACTGAACAAATCGAATTAACGGTTTCTGCAGCAGCAAGTCTACAAGATGCTTTAACAGACCTTGCGAAAACGTATGAGGATGCACATAAGAACGTTAAAATTACGTATAATTTTGGCGGCTCCGGCGCGCTCCAACAACAAATTTCACAAGGCGCACCTGTTGATGTATTCTTCTCTGCTGCCGAAGATAAATTTGACACCCTAGTCGATGAGGGTGACATTGATAAAAAAGACGGGACCGATCTTTTAGCGAATGAACTTGTACTCGTAACGCCAACTGCAAATGACAAAAAAATTGACTCATTTGAAGATTTACCAAAAGCAGATAAAGTCGCGCTCGGTACACCCGACTCAGTTCCTGCTGGTCAGTATGGTATTGAAACCCTTAAATCAATTGACGTCTGGACAAAAATCAAAGCAAACGTTGTCTATGCAAAAGATGTGCGTCAAGTATTAACGTATGCGGAGACGAGCAATGTTGATGCCGGAATCGTTTACAAAACTGATGCGCTTACAAGCGATAAAATAAAAATCGTCGCAACAGCGGACGAAAAATCACATACACCGATTATTTACCCTGTCGGCGTTTTAAAAAATAGCAAGCATTTTGACGAGGCCGACACATTTTATCGATTCCTACAATCAGATGACGCTATGAAAGTCTTTCAGGATTACGGATTTAAAGGAGCGAACTAATGATGCTAACCGATTTTTGGACGCCGATAAAACTATCCATTGAGATCTCACTCGTTGCGGGAACAATGGCGATTATTTTCGGCGTTCTTATCGGTAAATTTATGGCAAAACGACGCTTTCGTGGAAAGCTCATTCTCGAAACGGTGATGCTCTTACCACTTGTGCTCCCGCCTACCGTTGTCGGCTTCCTGCTCATTATGATTTTTGGTCGCAACAGCATTGTCGGACAGGGCATTGAATGGTTTTTCGGACAACCGATTATGTTTACATGGTGGGCGGCGGTCCTTGCCTCGGCTATTGTCGCCTTTCCACTCATGTATCAAACCGTTAAGACCGGCTTTGAGGGCGTCGATGAAGATATTGAAAATGCAGCGCGAGTCGATGGCGCGTCTGAATGGAAAATCTTCTTCTACATTTCAATTCCTATGGCCTTTAAAGCGATTATTGCTGGTGGTATTTTATGTTATACGCGGGCGCTCGGTGAATTCGGTGCGACCTTAATGTTTGCCGGAAATTTACCGGGTAAAACGCAGACGACACCACTAGCGATTTATACCGCAATTGATGGCGGTAATCTGCAGCTTGCCTGGCTATGGGTCGGCGTCATGATTTTGATTTCCTTCGTCATGCTCCTTAGTGTGCATACGATTCAAAAATAAGGATTAAAATGAAATGAAAGAGGCTTTGACATACGTATAAAAATAACCGTTCATATGAGCATAAGAAAAACCGGAATCGCGCTGTAGCGTGGTTCCGGTTTTTCGTTGCGAACGCTAAAAAAGGAACATGACGTGTTTTATCCCAGCCTCTTTTTTAACCCCCACTAATCGGAGGAATGAATGCAATGACATCGCCACTTTGTACGATTGTATGGTCCATCGCAAATTCCTCGTTCACGGCACTCATAACCGTTGAAAGCTCAAGTTGATAGCGGGCTTCAAGCCATGCTTTGACGTCCGAAACGCTCATCTTCTCCGCTTCGATGACAAGCTTCTCCTCGCCAACGGTTTCACGTAAATGCGCAAATAACAATACATTAATCATCCAATTCCTCCTTAGGCGCACCTGCTCGGTATGGTACATTTTCTAGCTGGTCGCCAATCCATTCCGTACCGTCTTCCCAGTGCTCTTTTTTCCAAATCGGCACAATTTGTTTAATGCGATCTATCGCAAATTCATTCGCTTCATAAGCGATTTTTCGGTGTGGCGATGATACCGCAATGACAACCGCAATATCGGTGATGTCAAGCTTACCAACACGATGGGTAATCGCTAGTTGTGCTTCCGGCCATTTTTCATGCATTTCACGCTCGATTTGCTCAAACATTTTAATGGCCATCGCGGGATAGGCCTCGTATTCAAGTGATACTGTCTTTTTGCCTTTTGTTAGCTCGCGGACGGTACCGATAAATACTGTAATCGCGCCTGCATTTCTGCTGACAACTTTTTGTGTGACGTCATCCACGACAAGTGGCTCACTGCTAATTTCAAAACGCGCTGTCATTTAACATCCTTCTTTCGTTACTAAAAATGATAGATATGCTGCCTCATCCTGCAGCGCAAAATGCGGAATTTTTTCACATAATGCTTGTGGAAACGTCGGCCAATAAATAGCCGCGACAATATTTGATAAGGTTAAAAGTTTCACATCTTCAGGCTCTTTAAGAAGCACAACCTTTTGATATGACTCACTTTTATACCCTTCTACAATTATAAAATTAACCAAAAGCGCTTGTTCATATAAATGAATCAACTCATTTAATGCACATGTATTTTTGGCGAGTTGGAGCTGTACAACACCGTCCCCTTCAACGGCGGAAACTACAGCGCCTGCTTGTGCATGACGGGTGCTATCTTTCGTTAAATTCGAAGCGGGTATACCGCCATGACCATGATGCTTAATCGAGCCCACACGCAGGCCCTTATTACATGCATAGGAAATCAGTTTTTCTGCAAGCGTTGTTTTGCCGCTATTTTGATAACCAACTATCTGTAAGATGGTACGATGTTGTCCCAAGGCCATGCACTTCCATTCGTATCTTCGAGTAGTAAGACATCAATCTGCATGCCCGCTTCATAGCCTCGCGTTCCACCGGGTAACACGATAAAGGCATTGGCATCCGCAAGCGACGACACCGCACTCGATTTATCAAAGCCAGATGGTGTCGCGACAAGCTTGCCGTCCGTCACAGTGACTGTACTACGAACGAAGCGCGTAAATGGATTCGGCTTTTTAAAATCCACGCCAAGTGCCGCTTTTTCACGACGTAGATGTGGTGCTTGACTCCCAAGCGCCGCTTTAATGACCGGTTTTGTATACAATTCAAAGCCGACATAGCATGCAGATGGATTGCCAGATAAGCCAAATAAGAGCTGTCCGTCACACTGTGCAACCGTCGTCACACTACCGGGACGCTGTGCGACTTTGTTAAATAACACATCTGCACCAATTGCCTCATAAATTGCTGGTAAATAATCAAAGTCTCCAACCGATACACCGCCCGTTGTAATTAAACAGTCGACCTCCGCCATCGCTTTTTTAACGGCTTCAATACAGACGGCTAAATCATCACTTAACTTACCATAATATTTCGCCGTTGCGCCGGCACGTTCAATTTGTGCGAGCATCATATAGGCATTACTATTACGAATTTTCCCTGGTGCTAATGCCTCATGCGGCTCAAGCAGCTCACTCCCTGTAGCAATGACGCCAATAACAGGCTTTACAAAAACGGGGACTTGCGCATAGCCAAATGTCGCCAGCAATGCTGATACACCCGGATTAATATACGTGCCTTTTTTCACAAGTACCGCACCCTGCTTCACATCCTCGCCGCGGTAAGAAATATTCGTCCCTGCTGCAAATGCCCGCTTAATGGTCATATAGGTTTTATCGTCTGCCTCATATCCCTTTGTCAGTTCAAGCATGACGACTGCATCACAGCCTGCAGGAATCGGTGCGCCGGTCATAATACGCACTGCCTGCCCCGGTTCGACAAGCTCATCAAATACAAAGCCGGCACCAATGGTTCCAACGACCTCAAATGCGACCGGATTTTCAGCAGAAGCGACCGCACTATCAATGGCACGAATCGCAAATCCATCATAGGGTGAACGGTCAAATGCGGGAACATCCTGATCGGCCGCAATATCCTCTGCGACGTAACGTCCGTAGCTCTCGGTAATGTCCACCTGCTCTACTTTTCCTTCTGTTGCATACTGCATGACGCGCTTCACCGCTTCGCCAACCGCGATTGGTGTTCTTTTTTCTAACATACCCTTCACTCCTTAGCCTAATAGACGATAATATAAATTTTTTGCATAGTGAATATCATGGGTCCCATGAATGAGCACACGTCCATCCTTAAAAATAACGATGCGCTGCTCCGCTAGCTGACATGATATTAAATACGGATTTTGTTGGACCGTCCCCTGACTTGCTAATGTGCTCGCAAGCGCCTCTAAATCATAATTTTTCGACTGTGCCGGACGGATTTGAACCGCATCACGCCCGCATAATACCGCACTTTTCGTTTGCTGTTCAAACGCTAAATAAGGATAGCTCGGCGCCTCGCCACAGCTTTGACAACCGGGATTTTTTGCGGCCTGCATTTTCATTTCAAAATGCTGATTTTGCCACACATCAAATGTTAAAAAGGTGCCGCGTAGTGCCGCATAGTTATTCGTTAAAATTTTAAAAGCCTCTGCTACTTGGTAAGCCGCAACAATTTGAACCGCCGGACTAATAATGCCCACTGTATCACAGGTCATTCCTGTATTTGGCATCGCCTGTAGTAGACAATGCAGACAAGGTGTTGTGCCCGGTAAAATCGTATAAGTCGCGCCGTAACTACCAACACAAGAGCCATAAATCCATGGAATATGATGCTTTTGTGTTAAATCATTGATAATAAAGCGAATATCAAAATTATCGGTACCATCGATAACTAAATCGACATCCGAGAGAAGCTCCGTCAATGTCTCAACATTGGCATCCCCGACGATGGCCTCTACTACGACATCGGCATTAATTGCTTGCAGTCGTTCTTTTGCAGCAATAGCCTTTGGTGTTTTTTCGCGTGCATGTTGCTCGGTATATAATTGCTGACGCTGTAAATTACTCCACTCCACATAGTCGCGGTCAATAATCGTAACACGTCCGACGCCCGCGCGCACAAGTGGCTCAGCCGTTGCACTACCAAGCGCCCCTGCGCCAACGATTAAAAGATGTTTTTGTTGTAAATGTTGCTGTCCTTCCACTCCAATGGGGGTAAAGAGTTGTTGACGAGAATAACGGTCATTCATGACAGCCACTTCCTTTCTTGTTTAATTTTGTTTGACGTACTGATTGTTAGCATTATAATATAAACATTGATTTTATGCCCGAAGGAGGCGATGATTCATGCACCCAACCCATGAACAAGAACGCGTACATGCCGCGATTTTAACGGTAAGCGATACGCGTACGACTGAAACCGATAAGGGTGGCCAAGCCATTTTGCACGCATTGAAGCAGGCAAATTTTGACGTAATTGATTATAAAATTTTAAAAGATGAGCTCGACGAACTGCTTGCACAGCTACGTATTTGGTGCAGTGATCCGTCGATTAATACGATTATATTGACCGGTGGCACTGGCTTTACGAAGCGTGATGTCACATATGATGCCGTCGTACAACTCGTTGATAAGGAAATGCCCGGTTTTGGCGAACTATTTCGCATGCTAAGCTATGATGACATTGGACCAAAAGCGATGTTTAGCCGCGCCGTTGCTGGTGCTCATGCCGAAACAGCTATCTATGCCCTCCCCGGCTCAACGAATGCGGTCAAGCTTGGTATGGATAAACTCATCGTGCCAACTGTGCAACACTTTTTAGGCGAGCTAAAGCGCCGATGAATATTACCGGCGTCATTTTAGCTGGCGGAAAATCATCGCGCTACGGCAAGCCGAAGATGTTTGAACGCTTTAGGGGAAGGCCCTTATACAAGGTCGCGGTCGATGCCTTTGAAAAAAATGCACTCCCTGTCGTCATTGCGACAAATGAGACACTACTGTCACATTTCTCAGATGAAAACGTGACGTTTATTACCGAGCAAACACCGCATGAGGGCCCGCTTTATGCGCTCACTCATGTTATGGAGCAAGTCGAATCTGATTGGTATTTTGTCGTTGCGGCAGACATGCCCTTTATTGATGCCGCATTTATTGCGACACTTTGCCGTCAAATAACAGCAAACTGTGATGCAGTGATTCCGACGTCAAATGACAACTGGCAACCCCTCGCAGCACTCTATCATCGACGCGCACTTGAGCAAGCAAAACAGGCACTTTTTGATAATCAACGAAGTATGCGTGCGTTGCTTCATCAAGTCCGCGTATCATTCGTTGAAATGAATGATACGACAACATTTTTAAATATCAATGCCGTTGAGGACTGGCCTCAAGGCGATAAAGGAGATAACAAATGAGTGAATTTTCACATTGGAATGAAGATGGCCGTCCTAAGATGGTCGACATTTCCGATAAACAACCAACGAGCCGTACAGCCGTTGCGCGCAGTACGATTGCATTATCAACAGAGCTTTACGAAGCCATCGAGCAAGGCAACATCAAAAAAGGGGACCCGACACAAGTAGCACAAATTGCCGGCATTATGGGCGCGAAGAAAACCGCCGATATTATCCCGATGTGTCACCCGATTATGCTACAGGGGACAGATTTTACCTTTGCCTATGAACAAACGGCTGCAGGCTATGATCTGCACATCGAAGCAACCGTGAAATGTGACGGTAAAACAGGCGTTGAAATGGAAGCATTAACAGCTGTATCCATTGCCTCCCTTACGTTTTATGATATGTGTAAAGCTGTTGATAAATCGATGATTATCAAAAACACCTATCTCCTGAAAAAAACAGGTGGTAAAAGCGGTACATTTGTAAATAATAAAATCGATTAATGAAAAAGGAATCGCCAACTCGCGCGATTCCTTTTTTTATGATTTAGCCGCTTTTTTTTGGAATGCGATATAGTAGGCAAGACCAACAAATACTGCCCCACCGACTGCATTTCCTAAGAAAGCAGGTACAACATTGTGTAAGAAATCGCCCCATGTAACATCTGCGCCTGCAAAAATACCCGCTGGAATCACGAACATATTTGCGACAACGTGCTGGAAGCCGATTGTCACGAAGGCCATTACTGGGAACCAAATGCCTAAGATTTTACCGATAAAGTCTTGTGCACCAAAGCATAACCATACTGCTAAACATACTAGCCAGTTACAGCCAATACCTGATACGAAAATTTGCATAAATGTGGCATCGATTTTCCCTTGTGCGATGGCCATTGTTTTTTCAGCAAATGCACCTTCTGTTAAGCCTAAATAATGGCCAAAGAAGTAAGCGATAAATAAGGCACCAAGTAAATTGGCTAATGTGACGAAGAACCAGTTACGAGCAAGCATTGCGAATGTAATTTTTTTCGCATAAAATGCCATTGGCACCGTCATCATATTACCGGTAATTAAGTCTGCCCCAGCAAGTAATACTAAAATAAGGCCGATTGGGAATACTGCGGCACCAATAAATGTCGCGAAGCTTCCCCATTCTGCTGGCATTGTGCCCATTACGCGAATATCTAATAAAAAGCCAAACGCAATAAATGCGCCCCCGAAAAAGCCTAAAATCAACATTTTTAAAATGCTGCCTTGGACTTTGCTCACGCCGGTATTTGTTGCGATTTCTGTAATTTCCTCTGGTTTATAAAAAGCCATGTTACTCTCCCTTAATCAAAAAACTTACAACATGCTTAACCGCCAATATGTGACATTTCTATTTTTGCCTTTTTACGACGTTTAACTGTTTCTTCTGTACGCTCCTCTGAGTAACGGTCCGTACGCTGCTCCCAGACCGATGCAATTTTTGCACCGACTGCTGCATCGTCTAAGTCCGAACGCAGTAAGTCGCGTAAATCTGTGCCTTCTGTTGCGAAAAGACATGTATATAATTTTCCTTCCGCCGAAATACGCGCACGTGAACAATTACCACAAAATGAATCGGTTACAGATGAAATCACACCAATTTCTCCGCCGCCGTCCTCATAACGAAAACGTGACGCAACTTCACCACGATAATTAGGTGCAACTGCCTTTACAGGAGAGAATTTTTGCACTTTGTCGATAATTTCCTTTTTCGAAAATACATCATCCAAGCGCCAACCATTTGAATTGCCAACGTCCATATATTCGATAAAGCGTAAAATATGCTGTTTTTCTTTAAAATAACGGGCCATCGGTAAAATATCCTCGATGTTTTTACCTTTTTGCACGACCATATTCATTTTTACGTAGAGTCCTGCTTCTGCCGCTGCCTCAATACCAGCAAGCACCGTTTTGACTTTGCCGCGATTGCCATTCATCGCTTGAAAACGCTCATCCTCTAGTGAGTCTAAGCTAATCGACACGCGGTCGAGTCCCGCTTCCTTTAGCGGCTTCGCATATTTTTTGAGTAACGAGCCATTTGTCGTCATCGCAATATCCTCGACACCCTCGACTGCACGAATCATGCGGACGAGCACAGGTAAATCACGACGCATTAACGGTTCGCCACCCGTAATACGAATTTTCTTTACACCAAATGACACGAAAATTCTCACAAGGCGTTCGATTTCCTCAAAGCTTAAAATTTTATCAGACGGTAAAAAAGCAAAGTCCGGGCCGAAAACCTCGGCTGGCATACAATAACTACAACGGAAATTACAACGATCCGTTACCGAAATACGTAAATCACGTAATGGTCTTTTCAATTGATCATAAATGGGGTTCATCTTCACACCTCCTCCTTTTTGTTTTTATAAGTTCACACGTTTTGGATGCGTATAAATATTCAGCGATTCATTACGAATAAAGCCAATCGTCGTGATGCCTAATTGCTCCGCTAAGCTAAGTGCTAACTCAGTCGGTGCTGATTTAGATAACACGATTTCACAGCCGATTTTTGATACTTTCATTAAAATTTCAGATGAAATACGCCCGCTAAAGACGATAATTTTATCGTCCATCGAAATCTCGTGCTTCATGCAGTAGCCATAAATTTTATCGAGCGCATTATGACGCCCAATATCCATACGGCTAACGATAATGCCATTTGCATCGCATAACGCGGCATTATGGACACCACCCGTTTCTTTAAAAGTGACGGCTTCTTGCTGCATCATACGCATCAGGCGATAGCAATCCTCAGGTGTCACCGTCACATGGACCTCATCCATTTGTTTCGCAGCTAACGCATCACTCGCAAAAACAAATCCTTGGCGACTCATGCCACAGCACGATGTAATATAGCGCTTGTTTTGCACATCACGCGCATATGGATTTAGCTTTGTCGTTTCCACATGGACGACACCTTCTTTTTCCTGATACCATAGACGATCGATATCGGCATATGTGCGAATAATGCGCTCCGACGCTAAATAGCCGAGCACCATATCCTCGACATACTCCGGTGTGCAAACCATCGTCACAAATTCCTGTTGATTGATTTTGACGGTTACCGCATGTTCTGTAACAATCGTATCCTCGACTGCCTCATGCTGTGTCCCTCTCACGCGGATGATAGGACGCTTCACTTGTGTCTCCATAGGTATTCCCCCTACTCCTCAATCGTTTTCTCGAAAACAAAGACAGAAACCGCCATATCCTCTTCGATTTTGATGTCTGAAAATAAATGGAGTAATTTGGCATCCATTAACTCTTCCATGCCATCTGGCGTTGCCTGCGCATATAAATCTTGAATCATCGCCGTACGTGCCTCGTGCACCATTTTGGCACCTTCTGTTGTCCCTGCGATAAATTTCTCTGTTGGTGTAATATTGCCGTAAAGCGTTGATACTGCTAGGTTTTCGACAAACACCGTGTGAATACGTTCGGGCCCTTTCCCAAATAAATCTTTGCGTAATTTACGAATAATCTCGTTAAATTCATGCACTTTTTTTGACATTTTTTAAGCTCCTTTCTGTGTTTTTTGTAACTACATGGGATTTATGACCCTCACAGTTTGATAATGATAAAGCAAGTTTTTGAAAAATAAAAGCCTTATTTTAAATGATAATGATTATCATGTAATATTTTTTATAAAATTTCTTGTATCTTTGAAAAGCGCCATGTATACTAGAAAACGAATAAAAAAGGGCGTTGAGATATTGCGCTTATACTTACTATACCCTTTCTAGCAATTGTTTTTTAAACTTTATGTAAGATTTTAGGTAGGTATGGCCGTTATGTTTTGATGTTGTTTTTATGACTTAAAATTTAAAATGTCGGATTGGCTTTTTAAGCAAGTACTGCTAAAACTCTCATCCACCATGAAATAAAACTTATGCGTCTTTACGAATTCGCAGCAGTCTTTTTCGTGGTGGATTTTTTTGTTTTTACAGCAATTTTCCTATGAAACCTTATTTCCATCGACGATAAATAATGCGTTCATAGCAACTACAATTCAATTTTAAACTTGTTTGCGCCGATTGGTTTGGCTACATCACCCTTATAACAAGACACGCAAATGCACGGGCATTTGTAAATGGGGCTGTCGTTTTCAAACTTATCACGCAAGAGAAGGAGGAATTTCTTTTGACGGAAATCAAAATCAATGGCGTTTCTTATGACGTAGCAGAGGGCGCTACGATCCTTGATACGATTAACGTAAATAATATCGAGCATCCACAAGTATGTCATGTCGAAGCGGTCGACCCGATTCGCACATGTGATACATGTATCGTTGAAATCGACGGCAAATTAGTCCGTTCATGTTCAACGAAGGCCACGGATGGTATGGACATTCAGCTTGCTTCACCAAAGGCGAAAGAAGCACAAACAGAAGCAATGGACCGCTTACTCGAGAACCATATGCTGTACTGTACAGTATGTGATAACAACAACGGTAACTGTACGTTACACAATACGGTCGATATGATGGGCATCGAACATCAAAAATATCCGTATACACCGAAAGTAGACCCAACAGAGGTCGATATGTCTCACCCATTTTACCGCTATGATCCAAACCAATGTATCGCCTGCGGTCAATGTGTCGAAGTATGTCAAAACCTCCAAGTGAACGAAACATTATCACTTGACTGGGAAGCTGAACGTCCACGCATTAAGTGGGATGACGGCGCAGCCATTAATGATTCATCATGTGTAAGCTGTGGCCAATGTGTCACAGTCTGTCCATGTAACGCCTTAATGGAAAAATCAATGCTTGGTCAAGCTGGCTTTATGACAGGTATGAAACAAGACATGTTAGACCCAATGATCGACCTTATTAAAGAGGTTGAGCCTGGATATAGCGGAATCTTAGCCATTTCTGAAATTGAATCAGCTATGCGTAGCGAGCGCACGAAGAAAACGAAAACCGTTTGTACTTTCTGCGGTGTGGGCTGTTCATTTGAAGTATGGACAAAGGGCCGTCATATTTTAAAAGTACAACCATCTGAAGGTCCGGTAAATGCTATTTCAACTTGTGTGAAAGGGAAATTTGGTTGGGACTTCGTTAACTCTGAAGACCGAATTACTACGCCATTGATTCGCCAAGGCGACGAATTCGTTGAAGCAAGTTGGGATGAGGCACTTGATTTAGTTGCTTCAAAACTTGGTGGCATTCAACAACAATTCGGCCCAGGTTCTGTCGGCTTCATTTCTTCTTCTAAAATTACTAATGAAGAAAACTACTTAATTCAAAAAATGGCACGTCAATTATTCAATACAAATGACGTCGACAACTGTTCACGTTATTGCCAGTCACCCGCAACAGATGGCTTAAGCCGTACAGTTGGTATCGGTGGCGACGCCGGTACCATTAAAGATATTGCCAAAGCAGGACTTGTCATTATCGTCGGGGCAAACCCAGCAGAAGGTCACCCGGTACTTGCAACACGTGTGAAACGTGCGCATAAATTACACGGTCAAAAACTTATTGTCGCGGATATTCGAAAAAATGAAATGGCTGAACGCTCAGACATTCATATTCGGCCAAAACAAGGGACAGACCAAGTATGGCTAATGGCGGTTACGAAATATATGATCGACCAAGGCTGGCATGATGCGAAATTTATCGAAGACAATGTCAATGATTACGAAGCATTTAAAGAAGTATTAGAGAAATACACGTTAGACTATGCATGTGAGGAAACAGGTATTGCCAAAGAAACACTCATCAACATCGCTGAAATGATTCGTGATGCGGACGGCACGTGTATCCTTTGGGGTATGGGTGTAACGCAAAACACAGGTGGCTCGTATACATCTGCTGCAATCTCAAACTTATTACTAGCAACAGGTAACTATCGTCGACCAGGCGCAGGTGCTTACCCACTACGCGGGCACAATAATGTACAGGGTGCTTGTGATATGGGTACACTACCGAACCTACTACCTGGCTACCAAAAAGTAACAGATGACGCCGCTCGTGCGAAATTTGAAGAAGCCTATGGTGCCACAATTCCAGCAACGCCAGGTCGTACAAATCCAGAAATGCTGCAAGCTGTATCAGAAGGTAAAATGAAGGCTATGTATATCGTTGGTGAGGATATGGCACTTGTGGATGCGAACGCAAACCATGTAGATGAAGTATTATCTCAACTTGATTTTTGTGTCGTTGAAGATGTGTTCTTATCACGTACCGCACAATATGCAGACGTTATTTTACCAGCATCTCCTTCACTTGAAAAAGAGGGTACATTCACCAATACCGAGCGTCGTGTACAACGTTTATACGAAGTATTAACGCCACTAGGTGATTCTCGCCCTGACTGGCGCATCGTGCAAGATGTTGCCAATCGTCTTGGTGCTAACTGGCACTATGAACATCCAAGTGAAATTTATGCAGAAATGGCGAGCTTGTCTCCTGTTTTCGCACAAAATAACTACGATGTCATGGAAGGCTGGAATAGTTTCGTATGGGGTGACCCAATCTCCGGAGCGAATACACCACTATTATTCGTTGATGGCTTCAACTTCCCAGACAAAAAAGCGCGCTTTGCACTCAATGACTGGGCACCGCCAGTAGAATATGAATGCCAATATGACTGCCATATTAATAATGGTCGTATGCTTGAGCACTTCCATGAAGGAAATATGACCAACAAATCAACAGGTATTCAACTGAAAGTACCTGAAATCTTTGTTGAAATTTCACCTGAGCTTGCAAAAGAACGTGGTATTGAAACCGGTGCACTTTTACGCCTTGTATCCCCTTACGGCGCGCTAAAAGTACCAGCACTTATTACAGACCGCGTACAAGGAAATGAGTTATTCCTACCTATGAACTCAACAAGTAAAGAGTCATCTATTAACTTCTTAACGGGTTCACAAGGTGATGCTAATACGCAAACGCCAGCTTATAAGCAAACAAAAATCCGTGTTGAAGTATTGAAACGCAAAGGAAAAAATCCACTTCCAGCAACAAATCCGCGTAATAAAAAACGTCACCCGCAAAATGGGGTTGAAGTACAGCGTAAATGGGATCGCCCGGGCTACGTGCACTTAACGACGGAAAAAGAAGGAGTGTAACATATGGCTACTCCGATTACAAAGATTAAAAAAGAAGTACTAACAGATGAGCAAATCGCCGCTCAAAAATTAGAAGAACTCAAAACACTCGTAACCGATAACGAACAAGCGGTCGCGCAAATCTTTTCGATTATGGCGGAGCTAAACGATGTTGGTGCGCTTGAAGCGGTCACAAAAATGCTTCAAGCAAAAGAAGAAATTGCGCATATTGCTCTTGGTCAAATGACACGCGAACCCGTAACGAACATGATGAATGTGATGCTAGGTGCTGCAGGAGCGCTTACACAGATGGATGCTCAAATGGTCGCAAAATTAATGACAAGCTTAAACTCAGGTCTAGACGAAGCGAAAGTTGCTGTCGAAGCAGATGAAAAAATGAGCATTTTCAAGTTAATGAAAATCATGAATGACCCTGATGTCAATCGTGCAATGAACTTCGGCGTACACTTCTTAAAAGGCCTTGGTAAAGGATTAAACGAATAAGGAGCGAAACCGATGTTAACACAACAGAAAATCATCCATGCATTGAAAGATGTAGAGGACCCAGAACTACACAAAAGCGTCGTTGAACTAAATATGGTGCGTGACGTTCACATTGAAGGTACCCATGTCTCACTCACAATTGTCTTAACGATTCAAGGCTGTCCCCTAAAAGCCAAAATCAAACAAGACGTTGAAACCGCCATTCAAGCATTAGGTGCTACAGCCGTGACGTTACAATTTGGTTCAATGACAGACGAGGAGCGTAAGCAACTAACCGCCTCTCTCAAAAAAGAAAATACCACATCAGAAGGTATGCCTACGATGCTACGAGAAGATTCAGGCGTAACCTTTATCGCTGTCACAAGCGGAAAAGGTGGCGTCGGTAAATCAACTGTCACTATCAACCTTGCAGCCGCACTTGCACGCCAAGGCAAGCGCGTTGGGATTGTTGATGCAGACATTTATGGCTATAGCATTCCGACTATGATGAAAATTACCGAAAAGCCAACGATGATTGACCAGATGGCTGTCCCTGTCACAAAAGAGGGCGTCAAAGTCATGTCGATGGGCTTCTTCTCAAAAGATAATCAGCCCGTTATGTGGCGCGGCCCGATGTTGAACAAGTGGATCCGCAACTTCCTTGTCAACACACACTGGGGCGACCTAGATTATCTATTACTTGATTTACCACCAGGCACTGGTGATGTCGCAATTGATGTCGCAGCAATGATCCCCCAAGCCAAAGAAATCATTGTGACGACACCACACAACGCCGCATCTCATGTCGCCTCTCGCGCAGGTGTTATGGCACGTCATACGAAGCACGAAATTTTAGGTGTTGTCGAAAATATGGCGTTCTATGAAACATCAGACGGAGAACGCAACTATTTATTCGGGAAAGATGGCGGTAGCGCACTTGCAGGAGCGTTAGCCACAGAAGTCATCGCACAAATTCCATTTGCACAGCCCGAAGAAAATACAGGCTCATCCGTTTATGACGAAGATTCGGTGGTCGGCGAAGCATTTACGCATCTTGCCGAAGACATTATTCATATAAACTAACAGTTACATCCCTACTTCTATTATAAGATTTACCCAAAAAATTCATCTATCTATTGAACGTTAAAAAAGAGACGACCCTTTCGCTTGTTGCAGCAAGCAGAGGGTCGTCTCTTTCTCTTTAATAGCCGGCGCGCTTTAGCACCTGCATAAAATAAAAACGATACGTATTTTGCACAAACGTCTCAAGTGGTAAACCCACATCGAGCTGATACTTCGTGAAAATAAAGAAAAATCGCTTATCCCAATTTTCACGCAGCAAATCTCCCGCCTGCTGATCATATTTCGCTTCAAACTCTTCAATCAATGGCTCAATCATCGACACACAATGATTCTTTAAACCTTCAAGCGCTTCGATATCCTTATCGCGCTGAAAACGCATGAGCCAGTCCTTTATTTGTGCTTCTTCCATTAGATAAAACCGTCCTTTTTTTACGAGTTTCTTCTATTATATAGCACAAAAAATTCATCTAAAATTAGTCTACGCTTTTTGAGCGAGAAAGTCTAGCTGTCACACAGCACGCTTTCAAATGAATCACCTGAAATGAAATCATTCATTTAACATCGCCAATTACCCTAAGAAGCGTCTTTTACATACGACTTATGAGAAAATATGTGTCACCTATATGAGAATAAGCCTGCGTGATTAATAAGCATTTGTGCACTGTGCGTATTATCGCAAATAATTATGAAAATTTTTCGTGATAGTTGCGAAAGTTTGCACCAAAATTTCAATCAATACATGCAAAAATTGCCCCTCAGAGCCTCATTATCGACCCATTTTATGCATTTTTCGGACGCAAATACGGTATTTCAACAGTAGAAAATGGTGATCTAGCAGCGGAACGTTATTTTTCACACAAAATCGAAAGAATCGTCCTTTACGGCATCATTCACCGCCAAAAAACACCCCTCGGAGATACAAAAAAGGCTGTTTTCACCCGATTTCGGGTCAAAACAAGCCTTTTTGATTGCTTAAAAATAATAATGATATGCGTTCTTGTTAATAAATAGTTGCTTCTTTCTTCTTTTATAGAAGATAATTATGAATCTGCCTATTTTCTACATGTAAATAGACCTTGTTTGGCACTTATTCTAAAATATGTTGTAGCCAAAACACGCTTCCTGAGGTTTTCGTGATTTTTTAATCAGCTATTTGGCGAGAATCATTTTATACTGTTTGCGCCTCTAACACCGCATGTGCACGCTCTTTTAATTCAATAATAGTGTCTACCTCTGCTAACAAGCTTGCCATCGTCGCAAGCTCTTTATCACTAATCCCAACGAGCTCCTCAAACATTTCAACCGACTCCTGTGAAATCTCAGAAATCTGATCCATCGCCACCGTGATTTGCTGTGAGCTTGATGACAATTCCTCAGTGCTCGCAGATGAGTTCATATTATTCTCCGCAATAATTTGCGTCGTTTCAACGATTTTATTAAACATCTCGACAATTTCTGAAATTTTATCGTTCGTAACCGCAAATTCCTCTGTCCCTTGCTGCATCGAATGGACAACGCGCTCTGTTTCATCCTGAATATTTTTAACAATATTCGATACCTCAAGCGCAGAATCACTCGATTGACCTGCTAGCTTGCGAACTTCATCTGCTACGACCGCAAATCCCTTCCCATGCTCACCCGCACGTGCCGCTTCAATTGCCGCATTCAGCGCAAGTAGATTAATTTGCTCAGAAATTCCTGTAATGACCTTCACAATCATGCTAATTTCATTTGATTTGTCACCGAGCACTTTAATGCCATCAAATGTTGTTTGAATCGTTTGATTGAAATTCTCCATAATGCGAATCGATTCTTTTAATTTTTCATCGCCTTCTTTTGTTAATTGCAGTGTCATATTTGACTGCTCTGAAATATCATTTGAACGAATTGATAGCTCACGAATCGCCTCATTAATATCCTTCATTGATTCCGTACTTTCCTCTGTTGAAATCAGTTGTGTACGCAAACCCTTACCAATTTCATCAATCGCCGCACGCACAATATCTGCCTTCTCGGTCGCATACTCACCCTGTTCTTTTAAATGTTCACTCTTACCATCAATCTCCTGTGTGAACTGTAAGAAACGTTCCTTTTCATCGGAAATATGCTTTGTTAACTGTTCGATGGCATTTGTTGCATCTACAGGCTCATTCGTCAATGATGCTATTTCCTGTAATGCCTGTGCATCTACCTGTGTCGATCTTTTTAGCGTTTGATACTTCAGCGCAAAATAAATCGTCGTGCCAAGTAACACAATCGTCAATACCAAAAAAAATACGCTCATTTTTCCGTTCTCCTTTATAAATCACATGTAATAATGTATGTACCATCCGCTACATCTGCTGGAATCATATTTAGACGGTCATTTGTCGCATATTTATGAACAATGTACTCGCCCTGCTGCGTTACATACTTCGTCATCCCTTGGTAACGCTCAAGTAACTTCATTGATTTAGGATTGGTCACCTCAGCTAGCATCATGCGTACAGCCGCTTCACGCGCGCTCGCCATTAATAAATTGCTTAGCTCTTCAACGATTCCATGGCGATGATGCTCAGCCATAACGCCAAGTAAAAAGAGATGCAATACTTCTCCGTCCTCAAGCTCCTTGCCAAAACGCGCCTTATAATCTGTTAAAAAGCGCATATCAATATCTTCTAGCACCTCTAACACAACATTCATATCTTTAAATGAGCCCTCAAAAATCGGCTCTCCGTAAATTTCAAAACGATTACTATCACCGACAAGCGCTCCTACAACTTTCTGCTCATCATTTAGCGCCACTGCGCAAAATCCTTGTGTGACAACGGATTCAATATAATCCTTACAAAATTGATACCAATCCTCATACGTTAATTTTAAGTAGCCAATCATCGGCTCTTGAATCCATTTACCAGCTACATCGACGCCGACAAAAGTATGGCCTAAAACCGCAGCAGCCTGGTCAATTAACTCATGCTGATCCTCTTTTAAAATCTTATACGTATACTTAGTTGCTACAGCCTGCATGCTCATCATTCCTTTTCTTTAAGGGTTCACAATCTCTCCAGGGAAATTAACTGTCGCTAGCGCATTACGCACCTGCACAAACGAAATTTTTGATTTCGGCATCACCAAACGTAGATTTTTAAAGCCTAATGTCGTATAGACCATCATCGTTTGTCCAAGCTCCGCAGCCACCTTACGAGGTAGTGGCGACTGCTCGGTCGCATCAACTATCAACGTATAATTGTGCGCAGGCACCTGACCAATTAATGACGTCATATCCTCTAGATACTCTGGTACAACCTCATCACGAATAAATCCAAGAATTTGCACATGCACTTCATTTTTTTGCTCATAAATCGACATGCGATACCTCGGCTTCTCAGCGAAAACCATTTCTATTCCTCCTATCAAAATAGTATTATTATACTTATAACGCATTATTTTTTATAGTATAAATAATATACATTAAAAAGTCGATAGTAGTTCCTTTGTTCTAATCAATTCTTTTAATAAAAACCCATTAATATGTAGAGGATAAGACGATAAAATCTCGTTAATTCATTATTTTCTTTTAATTTACTTATTTTCTAATTGAAGGGTAAAAATACTTTTTGAGAAAATAATCATATTGTATGAATAAATTATGTTTTAAAGATACGTGAGATTAATTATTATTCTAGAGATCCCAAGTTGATTCTTTTATAATAAGCTGAAGGAGTTTTGAGATGACAAACTATCACCTAAACGAACTACATGTATGTGGCAATTTAAGAGACCGAGACAAATTTCACACGATGCTTGCGGGGACACATACTATTCGAAAGAAATACTATATTAACAATTCGACAGGCGTATCCGAATGCAATTGTCTATACTGAAAAATATGGGCCCAATAGGTTAATTGTGGTTGAAACAAGAGAAACTATAGAAGATTTAAATTTTGCTACATTGTATAAAAGTGAGGATATTCATTTAGAAAAAGCAATCGGAGACACGACAACATCTGTTTATTTTTTTGAAGCACCTTATAGCCTAATTGAAGATTTAATCGAATCTATTTCACGACAATTCCCCACATTGTACTTTCAGTTATCTGTGGAGTTTGAAGATATGTTTATAACAGACTGTTATCAAAATGGCATACACCTAAACAAATAAAAAGAGAGAAATCGTAATGCTACGACTTCTCTCTTTTTTTATTATACACCAACTAAATAACGATAAATCGCCTCTGGAACAGGGGCTTCTAATTCAAAATTCAATGTCACATATGGTTTCATAACACCTTTGTGCATCAGTTGAATGTCCTCTGCACTTTCGACATTTGGTTTTGCCTTACCTAAATAGAAATAGTCGGTCCCTTCGCCACCTTCTTTTTTAATAAACACATCAATACGAAGGTCTGGACTGTGTAGTATTCTCTCTACCTGCTTTGAATTTACACGATTATTTGGACGTGTAAACCATTTTAGTGTAGAAGGGTTTAATAATTCGTCCTCATAAAGTGTCTCAGAGCTTAAGGAATCATCTTTATGGTACGTAATAAATAATGGACATGTATTTGTAGGCTCATCGATTTTATAGCCATACATTGTTGCCGACATATCACTACTCCAGTTCATTAAACGACAATAATCTTTACGTGAGTATTTCTCGCCGACTTTTAGCTGCTCATATGCATAGCGCGTTGATTTCTCGTTAGCGCAGGCAAAAATATCTTCTACATAACGGATAAATAAGTCATTTTTAAGTGCTACTTCAAATGAAGAAGTACGTGTGTACATATCTTCGTGTACTTCTAGCATTAAAGCATCTGCATATTTCGTTCGATTACTACTAACAAAGAAACTTAAATCAAGAAATCTTTCTACAGAAGTAATGGTTTCCTCGTCATACGTAAGTTCATGTTGCTGCAGTAGCTCGATATACTGTGCTTTTGAGACAGTTGGTTGTGCTATTAATGCTTTCAATAAAAGAAGCTCATGCATACGCTTGCCATCAATTAATTCCTGTGATAAAAATGTCAGCATCGTATTTTGACTAGCTGGTAATGCGGCAAGGTCTTTATCCACATACATTAAGAATTCATGATAATTTGGGCGTTTCGTTAATAAAACTTCTGGATCTACTGAATGATGCTCGATAAATTCGATTAACATTGGTTGATGACCTAAGCGATTACTCAGCTGTTCAAACTGCGCCTTTAGCTCACGAATCGTAATTAATGTTTTTTGATTAATCGCTTCGAAAATACGATTTTTCGCAATTTCTTCAAAATGTACACTTGATACACCTTTAATATAAGCCATATCCATCGTATTACGGCGTAAATTATCCTTGTTGTACGTATTATCACCAGCAAGTGCCATCGGAATCATATAGTTATTTTTATAGTTGCCAATAAAGTCTAAAATCACAACATAATCTTTTGAATCATGCTTACGTAAGCCACGGCCAAGCTGTTGAATAAAGATAATACTTGATTGCGTTTGTCGCAGCATGACGATTTGATTGACTACCGGAATATCAATACCTTCATTAAATACATCAACCGTTAAAATATAATCGAGCTCACCCGCTTCTAATTTCTCCACGACCGCTTCACGAACATCCGTTGAATCTTCCCCAGTTAAAGGCATTGTTCGATAACCCCGTGCATTTAGCTTTTGCGATAATTGCTTCGCTTCCTCTTTACGACTACAGAAAATAAGGCCCTTTACTGCGTCTCCTGCATGGCCATAATATTCTACTTTCTCAATAACATGGTTCACACGCTCATCTAGCATTAATTGGTCAATTGACATATTCTCATCAATCACATAATCATCACGCTCAAAATCCGTTACACCAAAATAATGGAATGGGCAAAGCATTTCTTCCTCTAGCGCTTCTTGTAGACGAATTTCATAGGCAATATTGTAGTCAAACAGCTCAAAAATATTAAATTGGTCTGTACGCTCTGGTGTGGCAGTCATCCCTAATAGAAAAGCCGGCTCAAAATAATCTAACAGGCGTAAATAAGAAGGAGCTCCCGCCTTATGTACTTCATCGATTAAAATATAATCAAATGCCTCACGGTCAAAACGCGCTAAATTTTCAGGCTTTGATAAGGTTTGAATTGTCGCAAATAAGTAGCGTGCATCTGTTTGCTGCGTGCTCCCAACAAATTTTCCGTAATCCGCTTTATCTCCACCAAGCACCTTTTGATAATCGCTCATAGCTTTCTCTAAAATCTGCTCGCGGTGTACGATAAATAGCATTTTCTTCGGTGCATATTGGCGCACATCAAACGCCGATAAATACGTTTTCCCTGTGCCCGTTGCTGAGACGACTAATGCACGTTTTTCGCCCGAATCACGAACCTGCTGAATCTGTGCGAGTGCCTGCGTCTGCATTTTATTTGGTGTAATCGTCACATAGCCTGCAGTTGGTTCTGTTTCAAACGATGCTGCAAGTGCCGCCTCTGCTACTTGACCAGGTAATAACGGGAATGGTGTCACCTGACGTTTTGGCATTGGCTTATACGTTTGACGATACATATCAATCCATTGCTGAGATAGCGGTGTGGCGTCTTTCCAAGCATGTTCAAATTGTTCATTAAAACGTTGAATCAAATCTCCCTGGCTCAGTGAATTCAATTTCACATTCCATTCGTAATTCGTTTTCAGAGCGGAATCTGTTAAATTGGAACTCCCAACAATTAGTGTTTCATAACTTCCTTGGTCAAAAATATACCCTTTCGCATGAAATCCAGGAATTGATGTCAAACGAACATCTACATTTGGAATTTTCATTAGCTCTTCAAAGGCTTTAGGGTTATTAAAGCCTAAATAAGTAGATGTTAAAATACGTCCTCGAACACCTTTTAATGCTAAATCCTGAAGTACAGATTTTAACATCACTAGCCCACTTGAAGTAATAAATGCCACTGAAATTGTGAATGAATGACATGTTGCAAGTTCCTGCAATAAGGTTGGTAATACTTGTCCATTCGCATTATTACTTAATAATCTTGGCTGTAATCGCTCATTTGCAACAATTGCATCGTTCATAAATCCTTTTTCTAATGCCTCTACTAGCTGTTGTCTCGCTTCCATCAAATTCCCCCTACTTAGTCAATTGCTCCACTGCCGGAATATCGGCGGCTGCCCATTCAAGTGCCGGCAACTCGATACGCTTCTTCCAAATCAATTGTGCATGTTCTTTCGCAATTGGTGCGCCCTCTGTAATTTTTGCCTTGTATGTTTCAAGACGTACAATCACGTTCTCATATTCGTACGTCGTATCTTCTACTTTATCGCCAACATCAATCACACAATCTAATTCTTCCATAATTTCACGCTTTAATGCCTGCTGCGGTGTTTCGCCCGCTTCAATTTTGCCACCAGGAAATTCCCATAAATTCGCTAATGACATACTAGGACTTCGTTGTGCACATAAAATCTGTTGCGCGTCATTTTCAATAACTGCTCCCACAACATGAACGGTTTTCTTCATTTCTTATCACCTCTACTTCTAGTATACGAGTTTTTGATGAAAAAAGAATGCTTCATTCTCCTAAAAATAAACAGTGTGCCACAAATGATACTTCAAAGCCCCTACTGTGTTTAACAAAAATCAAAACGGTCAATAGTATTACTAAAGGTGGTGTGTAAACATGCTATTTATCGTACAAGGAAAGGTTTTTCGCGAACGGTTGACGATGAAAAATATTTCACGGCTTGCATTTGCAGATTCGGAAGGGTTGGCGCTTGATAAGGTGATGAAAGGGCTTCCGGTGACTGTGCCTTATTTTGAGGGGATTGTGATGCCGACGTTTAAGGACATTCCGGGTATTACGAGCGAGGTGGCGCTGCTGTGCTGGCATCGGCTGCATTTTAGTCGCTCGCTTGTTGAATTAGCGTATTACTTCCATCAGTTTGAGGAGCTTGAACAGCTTGTTTGTTTATCAAAGCAGGAATCCTGGGCGATTCGTGATCATTACGAGCAAATGGGCATTATTTTGACGCATGAGGAATGGTATTTGCCGAATTATAATCTATATGCGGCGCCAAGTGTGACGCTCACGGAGCATCGTCTACAACAATTTGCCAATCAAGTCGTCCATTTATTAAAGACGCGTGGGTGCACGGTTCAATCACTTGGTGGTACGGCGTGGAAAATTGATTGTCCTTATTTAATTGCTCCGCGAAAGCATTTTATCGTCTCGAGTCCTGAGGAGATGATTTTGACGTATGAAATTCTTATGAGCCAGACGCTAATGCCGATTAAGCCGGTGCTTCAAAAAACCGATAAGGCAGCGGAACTACTCGATGCTGAAGGAATTTGGTATGTCGATATCCATGATGGCAGCATTGTCAGTGATGGGCGCTATATTTGGACGTAAAAAAAGAAGCCGAGGCGACGAATCGTCTAAGCTTCTTTTTCTATTACCATCTTATAGGCGATATAACTTACTAAATAGTCAACCGTCTGCGCCTCAATCTTCGTTGGGAGCTCATTGAATGGAAAAGCAGACAAGCCATTTAGAAGCGAGCCAATATGTGCGGTCATTTTATTAACATTCGCTTTATCCATCGTCCTATCAATCATTTCTAAAGGGCTTGTGCGCAGTTATGCCCATAACGCTCCGCCGCATCTTCAAAGCGCTCCCCCTCTAACACGACTTCCGTTGGCAAATGCCATGTCCCTTCCTCTGTCTGCTTTAATAAACCTACTTAAAAGGGAATTTTAAATTAATTTTTGGTAAATTGCTGTATCTTCATCGCTAAACGTATTGAAAATGATTTGCTTGAAATGGTGTGTCTGATTGGCAAGCCAATTCTTCGTCGTCTCAACAGCTATCTCTGCCGCACGCTGCTTTGGAAAACGAAATTCACCCGTTGAAATACTACAAAAGGCAAGTGTTTCAATTTCTTTCATTTGATGCGCTACATTTAAAACCGATGTATAGCAGCTCGCTAACTGCGCTTCGATAATTGGTGTAAGCGGCGCCCCTGCAACATTTGGGCCAACTGTATGAATGACAAATTTAGCTGGTAGATTATAGCCACGCGTCACCTTCGCCCCGCCAACAAGCTCAGGATGTCCCTGACTCGCCATAATAATATCGCAATCTGCACGTAGCTGTGGACCCGCCGCTGAATGAATGGTGTTGTCGATACAGTTGTGAAGTGGATGGAAGCAGCCCCTTAGCTGATCATTTCCTGCATTCACAATCGCATCCGCCTGTAGGGTCGTTATATCTCCTTGCCAAAGTGTCACAAGCTCCTCCCCTGTAGGTACCGCAATGTTTTTTTTGGCGAGCTCTTGCTGTAGTAATGTATCCGATAATAACAGAAGACGTTTATACAAATCTCCTGGAAAGCGCACATTAAAGTATGCACGAATCGCTAGTCGTTTCTGCTCCGTTGTTTTTGTCTGCTCAACATGTGGCACATTTGGCTCTGTACGTAAAAGGTCAAATAAATGCTCAACGACCTCATCATAGGAGAAATCTACAAACATTGGCTCGAATCGTTCAAATAATAAAATATCGGTTGCATACTGATTGATTTTCATCTACTTCACCCCTCTAGGTCCTTAGCTGTTTGTGCTGTTACTATACCCGATTCCTCCACGCTTTATCACCTAGTAAATGATGATATTTCTGTGAAGTGATGCGACACTATGACTTTTGTTTCTTTTTTCACCGCAACTATCCATGGTCGTTTTAGTTGCGAGTAAAATAGTCAGAATAGTAAGATAGTAAAAAGGAGATGATTTTTTGACAACCCTATTTTTTGATACATATAAAGCACAGTATAACGAGGTCGTAGCATGGCGCCGTCACTTGCATCAGCATCCAGAGCTATCCTTTTTCGAAACGAAAACAGCCGCATTTATTGAAGAAAAGCTACGTGGATTTGGCTTAACGGATATTCGTACAAATGTCGGTGGTAAGGGGATTGTTGCAACGATCCATGGCGCAAATGAAGGCCCAACACTTGCCTTTCGTGCAGATTTTGATGCCCTACCAATCGTTGATGAAAAAGAAACGGCCTATACATCGACCATAAAGGGTGTCATGCACGCATGTGGTCACGATGGCCATACCGCGAATTTATTAGGCCTCGCCTATGTGCTGATGCAACATACAGAGGCACTTCACGGGAATGTCGTGCTCATTTTCCAGCACGCTGAGGAAAAACCACCCGGTGGCGCAAAGCCTATGATTGAAGCGGGTGCACTTGATGGTGTCGATTATGTCTTTGGCGCGCATCTCGCATCTGAGCTACCCGTTGGAAAAATCGCCTCTCGAAAAGGGCCGACAATGGCTTCAGTGGATGCCTTTAAAATTCACCTACAAGGACGCGGTGGCCACGGCGCTCGCCCACATCAGACCGTCGATTCAATCGCTGTTGGGAGTCGCCTTGTGACGCATTTACAACAAATCGTTAGCCGTCGCATCAATCCCGTAGAGCCCGCTGTTGTAACGATTGGGCGCTTCCACGCTGGACACGCCTTTAATATTATTGCTGATACTGCGGAGATTGAAGGCACCGTTCGCGCAATGAGCCATGATGTGCGCATCCAGCTCCAGCAGGAAATTCGCGCCATTTTAGAAGGCATGAAGCACGCCGATCACATCGACTATACATTAGAATTTACACATGGCTATCCGGTGCTTATTAATACAGAAGCCGAAACAGCGCTCGTTGCTTCGTTAGCCGCACAAACATTTTCAGAAGATGCTTCTATCACGAAAGATATTGCACTTGGCGCAGATGATTTTGCCTACTTCCTAGAGCAGCGCCCAGGTAGCTACTTCTTCGTTGGGAGCAACAATGATGACCCCGCTACCCAATATCCACATCATCATCCACGCTTTGACTTTGATGAACGCGCCCTGCTTCAAATGGGCGAAATGTTTTTAGCGATTGTGGGATATTATTTGGTGAAATAACCAAAAACCCGAAACTGCTTCCAAACAGTTTCGGGTTTTTCTTTACCATTCTTTTAAAAAGAAACGAACATAGACAATGCTCATACAGCCAACAATTAAATGAATAACGGATAAATCATAACAAAGCAGCCATAGCATTAGCGCCAACGTCACAAGTGACAACCCGTATAAAAGCTCTAAATACGGACGGCCTGCATATGTAAGTGTAATCTGCCAGGTGCTAAGGGCAATCATCCCAATGACTGCGATGATTAACAGTGCAATGACGAGCCATAAGAGCGAGGCTTTGACAAAGAAATCAAGCACAAGGCAAATGCTTATCAGTAGCATACTACCGACGAATAATGCGGCAAGCGCGGTTGTCAGTAATGGATAATTGGAGCCATCAATGACGAGGTTCATCGTTTGCTGTGCAATGAAAATGCCTGCCATAATAGCCACAACTAAAAATAATAGGCCGACTGTGCGAAGTGTCCAATAATCATAGTGCCGCACGAGTACATAGCCAAGTGAAAAAGCACTGACACTCGCAATAATTAACCATTCTAGCTTAATGTTTTTGCGGCGGCTAAACGTATGTATATACACCGCAAACGCCAGTGTCGCAATGAGCATAATCATGGCTAGTGTCGCAAAGCTACTAAATATCGGCTCACCGGATTGTTTATATGATAGTGCAAAAAGTGCCAGCATCATCGTTACTAAACTAATAATCACCGCAAGTAGCACCCGAATGATTTCCACAAAGCGCTGACTAAGCACTTCTGGTTGCACGGTCTGCCAATAAATCCAGCCAGCTGCAAAGAGTGTTGCCAACATAAACAGCACAAGACTTTTCGTTAATGTTTCATGGTAGCGAAAGGCAAGACTTGGAATAACAACATACAGTAAAAGTGCTACTACTAGTAAGCTATGCCGCGCTTGTGGCCATTTTTCTTCAATTGTTTCCAACATCTACTGTCCGCTCCCTTTCTCAAATGTGACATATTCAGGATTTGCTGAAATCCATGCATCCAAACCAATACGATACCAAGAGCCTTGCTGACCATACACTTGATAGCGATGTCCCTTATAGGTCACGCCAACAATTTCACTATCGGTGGACGGACTATAGCGCACATTTAGTGGCTCGACTAATTGTACCTCAACCGTTCCATAGCTCGTATCCGCGCTATAGCTTGCATGATACACCGGTACATCCTGCATCGAGGTTGTCGCCACTTTCTTCTTCGATACATACTGGCCATTCGCTAATTGATACGAATCACCCCGTACTTTATAGATGGCATAGGTTTCACGCACCTGCAATTTATCGGCTTTTTTTGTTAGCGCTAAATCCGAATACGTATGAATTTTTTGTTTACTTTCTGTATCACCACGAAGTATGCGTAAAGCATTTGTTTCAAACGAAGCATCTCCTGCAAGCAGCACAGCTGGTCTCTTTTGTTCTTTCTGCACTGTTTTTTCTGCTGCTTTTGGCTCCCCTAATAAAACACGTGCATCACTCGTGCGCTCTGAACTGGCAGATACACTTGCCATGATTGCGCCAATCACAAACATTCCTATAACAATCCATTTCGTCGGAAACTGCCATTCTGTATAGCCAGCTGGCTCTTGCGACGTTGGTTTTGATTTCGGCTTCGATTTCGCGCGTTTCACCGTTGTCACTGACTCCGGCTTTTCTGCCTCCTGTGCCCTGGCAACATCACTTAATTTACGACGAAGCGGTGACGGTTGTTCTTGCTTCGGTGTTTGCTTTGGTCTAACAGGCGCTGGCTCTTGTGGTTTTGGCGCTTGTTCTACAGGTATTGGTTCTACCGGTGCTTGTTTTTCTGGCGCTTTTTTTACGGCACGCTTTGGCACTGGCTTCTCTTTCCTTTCAGCCGGTACCTCCTTGCGTAGCGCATACGACGGCTCCCCGTGCTCCATCGGCTTTTTAAATGGCCTTGCATGGAATGTCGGATTGTCTAGCTCAATACGCATAAACCATACTGATAGCTGATAGGCAATGCTTAATAACGCAATCGCCTCATCAGACGTTCCGTACATAGCATTATGTGCCGCTTTATTCCCTTTGACACGTAGCTCATGCAAATAAAAGGTTGTCTGACGGTCAATCATGTCATTGCCCTCTAGCTCCCGAATACGCTCAAACTGTGAAATCCCCTCTGCTTCTGGGAATTTATTACGGACCCATAATTCCTGTGCCATCATTTCTCCAAATGAGCGCATCTTTGACATCGATGCATTTGGATCACTGTAGACCATACGCTCAGCCGCTTCTGCTATTTCACGATAAGGCGTCCATGGCCCATCAAAAAATTCAAAATTCCCCATAGCTACCTCCCTAGAAACTCTCTATCTTCTATTTTCTCACATTCTGCTAGAAGAAAAAATAGGCTTTTGCTCGTTGAATTCATTGTGTTTTGGGTCAAAATAGCAAGAAATTCCGTCAATGCAATCAAAAAAAGACTCAAGCAATTGCTTAAGTCTTTGTTCATTAAATATATTTTGGTGCTTCGGTAATCTTTTTATGTGTTGCGATACTCACAATAACAAAGAACACAAGTGACAGGAGAATCGGGAAGGTCACCGTATGCACACCGAAGAGATTTGGCGATAAGCGGTCGATTGAGATATATGTCGCAAGACCAACAATCATCGCACAAATCGCACCGTATTTATTCGCTTTTTTCCAGTATAAGCCTAGCACGATTGGCCAAACGAATACAGCCTCTAAGCCCCCGAAGGCAAAGAGATTTAACCATACAATTAAGTCTGGTGGGTTGAACGACATCAGTACGACTAAAATACCAACAATCGTTGTCACCGCGAAGCTCGTTTTCTTAATACGGTCCTCGCTCGCATCCGGCTTAATATAATGCAGGTAAATATCTTTAACGATTGTCGAGCTGACCATCATCAACAGTGCATTTACGGTCGACATAATGGCCGCCATTGGAGCCGCTAATACAATCCCTGCTAGAAGCGGCGGCAAGACATTCATCGTTAATGTTGGCATCACCTTGTCACCAATTTCAATGCCCGGTAATACAGCGCGACCGAAGACACCGATTAAATGCATGCCGAACATAATCGTCGCAATACCGATTGTACCGATTAAAATGGCGCGGTGCATGCCACTTGATGATTTATAGCTCATCGCACGTACCGCAATTTGCGGAAGCCCGATAACCCCAACCCCTACAAGAATCCAGAAGGAAGATACGTAGGCAGATGTATACTGTCTTTCATCACCAAATGGCGACACAAGATTTGGATTAATAGTGACTAAATCATTCATAATATTCGTGATACCGCCACCTGCGATGACTGTACCAATTAGTAAAACAATTGTCCCGATGACCATAATCGTTCCTTGCAGCGCGTCTGTTAGCGCAACAGCTCGGAAGCCACCGATAACGACATAAATTAACACAACTGCTGCAAAAATAAATAATGCGGTCGTATAATTCATGCCCGTTAAGGATTCAATTAACCGCGCGCCGCCAATCCACTGTGCAACCATCGATGCAAATAAGAAGATAATAATACTAATTGCAGAAACAAACACAACGACGTTGCTCTTATAGCGCTCACGTAAGAAATCAATTAATGTAATCGCTTTAAGTTTACGTGTTACAATGGCGAATTTTTTTCCTAATACCATTAACACGAAATAACCTGCAGGCAGCTGAGCAAGCGATAAAAGTACCCAGCCAAGCCCTGTATTATAAGCAACCCCTGGACCAGAGATGAAGCTTGAGGCACTACCATACGTTGCCATCATCGTCATCGCTAATAGGAAGCCACCCATTTCTCGCCCGCCAAGGAAGTATTCAGATAGGAAGGAATCTGATGAACGTACAAGCTTATTCGACCAGAAACCAATTCCAAAAATAATGACAACAAAAATAAATAGCGGGATAATTACTTGCCAATGCACTAGTTGTCCTCCTCCTTATCCTCGAGTTCTACTTCTTTAAACACAAATTTTAGAAGGACGGCAATAACGACAATCATTAAAACAGTCGTTACCATACAGCTATAGAAGAACCAAGTTGGGAAACCCATAATATATGTATAGTCTTTTGGGTCCCCTCCACCCATTCCATAAGCGAATCCATACCACAGCGCAAAGTTGACGACGACGAGTGCGACGCCAATAAGTGCTTCACGATTGGCGATTCGATATCGCTTATCTTTCATGATCAAACACCTCTTTCTCAATAGTTGAACGCACGAATCCATTCCTATGTAAAGTTTCTCGTTGCTAATTCATGAGCAATTTTATAGTATTAGTTTATTGAACTTTATAGTTTAAGTAAAGTTCATTATAGTAAACTTTACTTAACGTAAGCTAAACTAATTGTATAAGGGGTGAATCGCTTTGACGATTGAACAACTAAAATACATCGTAGCGATTGCAAAATACGGTACGTTAAAAGACGCATCGGAAGATTTACATGTGACATTATCGGCGCTTAGCCAAGGTCTAAATCGTTTAGAAAAAGAACTCGGCCTGACGCTCTTTACCCGGAATCGTACGGGTTCAAGCATTACAAAGGAAGGAAAAGTCATCGTCAATCACGCGAAAAAAGTGCTTGATTCACTTGATGACCTAACAGAAGTCGCACAGGTGATGCAAAATCGCCTGACCGGTACATTAAAGGTGGCCTCCATTCCTGGGCCATTCTTTAAGCTCTTTACGATTGTCCAGCAAATGAAATCCATCTATCCAGAAATCAATATTCAAATTCGTGAACAAAACTCACAGACGATGATTGAGGAGCTGCAAAGTGAAAAGGTAGACGTCGCACTCGCTGTCTATAATGACGAAGATATTCAAAAAAATCCCGATTTAACGTTCACAAAGATTACAAGCTGTAAGATGCTTATTGTCGCGCATCAGGACTCACCTGTCATTCAAAATAACCATACCGTAACCGATGAATTGATTAAGCAGCCCGTTATTATTTTCGATGATAAGATGGTCATTGCAACAATGAATGAAATCAAATATGCCTTCGGTCGAAATGATATTGTCATTTCGGTAAATAACCCGCATATCGTCCAGCAATATGTCGAGGAAAATAAAGCGTATACAGTCGGACTTGATTTGACGTTTACGCATTCTAAAAGCTTTATGCAAAATATGAACTTTGCGAAAATTGATTTTTTAACGACGATTCCAGTCGAGCATACATTTGGCATCGTCACAAAAGCCAATCGCCATGAAACACAGCTTATGAAAGAATTTGCGTATGAGCTAAAGAAAGAATTTAAAGATTATGTGAAAGAAATCACGCCAATCGAGCAATAATCAAAACGAGAACCGCCTGTTAAATAGGAGATTCTCGTTTTTTACGACATAAATTTTTTATGTACGCGCTATTTCACACCGTATTTTTTCTACTTTAATCGACATTAACTTAAGTTAACGAACGCTTAATTATAACGACACGAACGCATGATTTTCAAGCGCTTTCATCGCGTCAAACACACGTGTAGCCGTCATTTCGCCATTTGGCATCAAATGAATCGACTCCTCGGGAATGGTTGCTTTTTGTGCCACCGCTAGGAGTTCCGCATCTGTAGCGTCAATTCCGAGTTCCTTCAGTGATTGTGGCAGACCTAGCGCCTTGTAAAATGGACGTAGTGCGGCAATTTCTGATTGGCGCCCCTCTAGCATTAGCTGCACGCAAATCCCGTATGCCACCTTGATTCCATGAAGCTTCGTATGTGCCGCTTCAAGTGCCGTTAGCCCGTTATGAATCGAATGCGCGCCCGCTGTACGACCATAATGATCGCCATAACCGCCTACCATGCCCGCATACATAAACATCGTTTCAATTACTTGAATAAAGGCATCATTAACAACGCCCGCATCTACTGCCGCAAGCGCTGCCTCTGATTGTGCAAGTAAAATGTCCTTACATTGACGAGCCGCTTCGTATGAAATCATCATCGGGACTGTTTTAGCCGCGATGCTACCTAGTTGCACATCCGCCTCATACCATTTCGCAATCGTATCCCCAATGCCCGCCACAAATAAATCGCGCGGTGCCTGTAATAATAACGCCGGCTCCACAACGAGTAAACTCGACGCAACCGGGTAGACATCATAGCGTACAAAGGCCCCCGTATCATCATAAAGCACACTAAGTGGTGTCCACGGCGCACAGTTGGATGCGAGCGTTGGCACGACAATGACCTGCTTATGCACTTCATTCGCGACCGCCTTCGCTAAATCAATGACCTTTCCGCCACCAACCCCAATAATCGCGTCATAATCCTCCATCATCGCTGTGACACGGTCAATCTCTGAAAATGAACACTCGCCACCATATGTATAAAGCTCCGTTTGCACCTCGACCATTGCCGGCCAAAAATCATCAATTGCCGCCCATGATTTCGTCCCTGTGACGATTAAAGCACGTAAAATCCCGCGCGCCACTAATAAACCTTCTAGCTTTTTCAATATACCTTCTTCTAAGATGTATTCGCTCGGTGCTGCATGTACATGAACTGTTTTCATCAAAATACCCTCTTTCTATAGCTATAGTATAAAACTAATTGAAGGGGTTTTGTATAGTATATTCAGAAAATTTAGGGAAATAAAAAAGAAGTTGTAGTTAACGTAAGCCAGTAATCAAATAACGCATATAATCTTGTAGGCATCTCCGATACGATAAATGTATCAATCAATGGAGGTGCTTTTATTATGTCTACGAACAAACCAATTATCGTCCCCGTTCATTTAGATCTTCTCCCATTGGAACTCCCTCTGGGATCCTCGCCTCAACAAAAAATCGAGCCAACCTGTGTGATTAAAACAGCAGCAGTTGAAATCTCTTTCTTCAATGGCGTAGATGTACACCTTGTCCAAACCGTATTGAAAGGATTGGTGTTGAAATGAAAACAGATTTCACAAAGGTAAAAAATATTTATATTGTCTGTGGCAGAACGGATATGTGGAAAGGAATTGATGGCCTGGCGGCCTTAGTTCAGGATTCATTCGAACTGGATCCATATAGCGATGCTATTTTTTATTTTCAGGTACGAGCAGAGATCGCTATAAATGTCTTTATTTTGATGGCGATGGTTTCGCTTTACTGTATAAGCGGTTAGATCAAGGTCGTCTTCAATGGCCAAAAAATGAGCAACAAGTCCGTAACCTTTCGCAGCAAGAATTGCGCTGGTTATTAGAGGGGTTATCTATACAGCAGCCAAAGGCGATTACGAAATCTTTAAAAGGCATCTTTTAATTCACTTATATAAAATGGTATAATTAACCACAACAATACTGAACGAAATGTGGTGAATGGTTTGGGAAACGCCTATATGAATAATGAACGAATCATACAAATTTTAGAGACACAATTAGCGGAATCAAATAAACAAATTGAGGCGTTAACTGAACAAGTACGCCAATTAACAAAAGCTTTATACGGTTCTAAATCAGAAAAATCAAAGTATCAAGTGCCCGATGGGCAAGGTTCTTTATTTGAGGATGTTCCGTCTTTTAACGAATCTGAGCAGACAGAAGAAAAAAACACCGAAACAATTAGTTATACGGTTAATTGTAAAAAGACAAATAAAAAACGTAATGATTCATTTGGAGAGCATATAGAAATTGAAGAAGTTCATTATCATCCAAATGATTCATCTTGCGATTGTTGTCATGAACCAATGGTCGAATTTAGCTCTGTCTTAGTTAGAGAAGAAGCAAAATTTATACCAGCTACACTAAAACGTGTACAGTACTTTGAGCATGTCTATGAGTGTCGAGCATGTAAAAATGATTCTTTGAAAAAATCTCAAATTAAATGCGGCCA
>NZ_JTFC01000249.1 GCF_003991225.1 Candidatus Kurthia intestinigallinarum | reverse complement strand
ACATTCACTCGATTCTCGATGATTTAGATTTTGCAGATTATACGTCTTTACAAAACATCCATCATTTCTTATTTGAAGACCTTTACACGTGGGCTGGGGAATTTCGAACAATTAATATTTATAAAAATGAACGCGTGTTAAATGGCTTATCTGTAACGTACTGTGATAAAAATCGTATCAGTGATACGTTAAAAGCCATTTTTCAGTGGGCTGCTCAAATAGAGTGGTCTCCTCAAAATCGACAGCTTCCTTCACAATTTGCGAAATTCATGACAGATATATGGCGTGTCCATCCATATCGTGAAGGCAACACGCGTGCTGTATCAATCTTTATGAAGCTATTTGCTGATAAAAACAACTTAGATTTTAATGCGGAACTACTTTCGCAAAATGCGGGCTATTTACGTAATGCACTTGTTATGGCTGCTGTGGATGAAGCGCCAGAGCCTAGTTATTTACATCGGATTATCACAGATGCATTATTCTACAAACCATCTGGTCTAACAAAGCAAAGTGAGGAAAAGCCTTCTACTTATAAGACAGTTGGACAATATGATGTCACAAACTATGAAGAAAAACCATTTTATACAAATCCAGATAAACCTCAATGAGTACGTAGTTACATACGTACTCATTTTTGTATGCTGTGATACGTCTTTCCATTTCATTTTTAGGTTCTTTTCAAAATAGTTGTCTCAAGATTATAGAAAATTATGACGTTTACTTAATGAATTGATATATGTAATAAAACTTTTAAGTGCAAAATTTATGGCTTATTGAACAAATAGAAAAGTTATTTTATAGTTAATCAGAGATGAATAGAAAGGAGAATTCAATGTCAGAAAAAAATGAACGACTGGGCATAAAGCTTAACAGAGAGAGTGTCATTGCCCTAAAAGAATTGAAGAAGATTTTTTATGGCGATTCAGAGATACCTATATCAGATGGTTTTCTCATAGGAGAAGCTTTTAAAAAAATTGAGCCAGTAGTAAATCAAATAGATTGGGAATTACTCAATGATAAAAAAACTTCAGTGCCTGGCATTACAGATAACAAAGATCCACAATTTGAAAGCATGAGAACAACTTTAGCAATTGATAAAACGGTATTCCAGAAGATGAAAATGCTACAAGAAAATCTGATTAAAGAAACAAGAGGAAGAGTATTCTTTTCATTTGTTGTAAAATCAGTGTTGTTCGCTGCTATTTTACAACATAATAATGATCTAGAAAATTTTATAAAAAAATAAAAGTGTTAATCATTGACTAACACAATTGTTGAATGTTAATCTTTAAGTGAGATATCACTCTCACTTATTTTTTGCCCTTTCAAATGTTAGTCAATGATTAACACCTGGATATTACTGATATATCCTATAAGGATGCACCTTATGTAACGAAGTCGAAAATAAGTACAATCAAATGATTCAGAAAGGATGGAAATATGGGTAAGTTAAAGACATTTTCTACTTCTAAAGACGAAGAATACGAAGAATTGAATGATGGGCAAGTGATTATGTTTTGTAATTCGAAAGGAGGATCTGGTAAAACGACGAACGCATGCATGGCTGCTTACGAATTTGCTACATTAGGAAAGCGTACTTTATTAATAGACTTGGATTCACAAGCCAATGCCACAGATATCATGATGCAAACCCATAGACAAGCGCATGCCACGGACATTATCATTCAAAAAAGCTTCATGGATGCCATAAAAACTGGGGATTTAGAGGATTCTATCTACCATATTATCGAGAACTTAGATTTGTTGCCTCACAATGACCAAATTATAGATTGGGCAGATACGTTGCCTTTACAAAATAAAAGTGAGGAACTCTGGTACTTTTCTGAGCTCCTACAAAAGATTAAATTTAAATACGATATTATCGTCATTGATATCCCTCCAACAATTTCTATTGTCACAGATGTTGCGCTGTGTGCCTCAGATTACGCTGTTTTTGTTGTACAGACGCAAAAACACTCGCTAGAAGGCGCAAAAAAGATGTTCAGTTATTTAGAAACATCTATTGAAAAATTAAATACGGACATTGCTGTACTAGGGATTTTACCAGTAATGCTTAAAACCAATGCACTTATAGACAACGATATATTAAA
>NZ_JTFC01000248.1 GCF_003991225.1 Candidatus Kurthia intestinigallinarum | reverse complement strand
ACATCTTTTTTGCGCCTTCTAGCGAGTGTTTTTGCGTCTGTACAACAAAAACAGCGTAATCTGAGGCACACAGCGCAACATCTGTGACAATAGAAATTGTTGGAGGGATATCAATGACGATAATATCGTATTTAAATTTAATCTTTTGTAGGAGCTCAGAAAAGTACCAGAGTTCCTCACTTTTATTTTGTAAAGGCAACGTATCTGCCCAATCTATAATTTGGTCATTGTGAGGCAACAAATCTAAGTTCTCGATAATATGGTAGATAGAATCCTCTAAATCCCCAGTTTTTATGGCATCCATGAAGCTTTTTTGAATGATAATGTCCGTGGCATGCGCTTGTCTATGGGTTTGCATCATGATATCTGTGGCATTGGCTTGTGAATCCAAGTCTATTAATAAAGTACGCTTTCCTAATGTAGCAAATTCGTAAGCAGCCATGCATGCGTTCGTCGTTTTACCAGATCCTCCTTTCGAATTACAAAACATAATCACTTGCCCATCATTCAATTCTTCGTATTCTTCGTCTTTAGAAGTAGAAAATGTCTTTAACTTACCCATATTTCCATCCTTTCTGAATCATTTGATTGTACTTATTTTCGACTTCGTTACATAAGGTGCATCCTTATAGGATATATCAGTAATATCCAGGTGTTAATCATTGACTAACATTTGAAAGGGCAAAAAATAAGTGAGAGTGATATCTCACTTAAAGATTAACATTCAACAATTGTGTTAGTCAATGATTAACACTTTTATTTTTTTATAAAATTTTCTAGATCATTATTATGTTGTAAAATAGCAGCGAACAACACTGATTTTACAACAAATGAAAAGAATACTCTTCCTCTTGTTTCTTTAATCAGATTTTCTTGTAGCATTTTCATCTTCTGGAATACCGTTTTATCAATTGCTAAAGTTGTTCTCATGCTTTCAAATTGTGGATCTTTGTTATCTGTAATGCCAGGCACTGAAGTTTTTTTATCATTGAGTAATTCCCAATCTATTTGATTTACTACTGGCTCAATTTTTTTAAAAGCTTCTCCTATGAGAAAACCATCTGATATAGGTATCTCTGAATCGCCATAAAAAATCTTCTTCAATTCTTTTAGGGCAATGACACTCTCTCTGTTAAGCTTTATGCCCAGTCGTTCATTTTTTTCTGACATTGAATTCTCCTTTCTATTCATCTCTGATTAACTATAAAATAACTTTTCTATTTGTTCAATAAGCCATAAATTTTGCACTTAAAAGTTTTATTACATATATCAATTCATTAAGTAAACGTCATAATTTTCTATAATCTTGAGACAACTATTTTGAAAAGAACCTAAAAATGAAATGGAAAGACGTATCACAGCATACAAAAATGAGTACGTATGTAACTACGTACTCATTGAGGTTTATCTGGATTTGTATAAAATGGTTTTTCTTCATAGTTTGTGACATCATATTGTCCAACTGTCTTATAAGTAGAAGGCTTTTCCTCACTTTGC
>NZ_JTFC01000247.1 GCF_003991225.1 Candidatus Kurthia intestinigallinarum | reverse complement strand
ACAAAATCACTGAACTAGCTACGTGAGTGAAAAATCGCTCAAATGCTTGGTATGACTGTATTTTCAGCAAAATGTATAAAATCGTGCATAAATCCTTTGCAATAATAAAAGCCACGAATCATTATTAAATCAATGACTCGTGGCTTTTTTGATATTCCCTGACTTTAATTTGGGAACGTTATTTTATTTCGGCTTAATATTTATTCATGGAGATTATTTTTAAATTTTAATGCCAGGGTCAATTCCAGCCTCAGGCAATAAAAATATAAAAATAATAAAAAAGATGATTGCAGAAGAAAAAGCAGTCTTTGAGGTTTCAAAATATCCTGTGAAAGATTCAGATATTATCAAAGGTGACAAAGTGACACCAGCAAATATTGAAACGGTTATTGATTTGGATAAAGCGTTAGCTTATAAAAGATTAATTTTGTATGGTGGAATCTTGAAAGGGATACATAAAGAATTAAATTTGAGTGATGCAGAAGATGGAGATTTAATTCATATTGATGATGAAGTAGACGAAATCGCAAATGGTGCGACAGATGTCATGGTATATTGGCATCTTGGATTAAAAAATTATGTGATTAAAAATTGATTTTGGGAGAGGTAGCTGAAAAAGTTATCTCTTTTTTATTTTTAAAATATTGGAAAAAAAGTAAAATTGTGTTATATTTTTTTTGATTTTAAAATTAAAAATAAACTAAGAAAAGAGATTTTATGTGAGAGAATTATTGAAGTCTAAAAAAGGACTTAAAATTTTATTACTTTTGTTTAGTGTCTTAATAGGATTTGTATTATATTTAACTATTTTTATGAATATCTTGCCTATGTTTTTTTCTAATATGGAGAATATCGAAAAAAATATTTTAGCTATTTTAATAATAATTTTCACTATTTATATATTGATAGCTATTACATTTAATCTAGATACTAAAATTGAGAGATATGTAATTTTATTTCTTTATTTGATAGTTTTATTGTTAGGGTTGTTAAGACCAGATCAAAGTAATTTTGGTGAAACAGGTATTTATGCTTGGAATCCTTTTGGATTTATTTTTGATATTCAGAATGATGATTTATCTTTAATTATTATGTTTATAAATATTTTGATTTTTGTTCCAATGTATTTTTTATTAGCATATGCTAATATTTTTAAGAATTTTTTGACTAGATTAATTATTTTTGAAATATTTATATTTTTAATTGAGTATTTACAAGCACTTTTGAAAATAGGCATTTTTGATTTATCTGATGTGTTTTTATATAATATTGGATTTTTCATTGGGTATATAATTTCTTTACCATTTTTAAAAGTATTGAAAAATAGATTAAATAAAAATAGAGGAGATAATAAATGTATTATTTTAAAGTATTATTAGATATAATTTACTTTTTTTTATTTCTAATAATTGGTGGTATAATCGGTGGTATAATTAATTTAATT
>NZ_JTFC01000246.1 GCF_003991225.1 Candidatus Kurthia intestinigallinarum | reverse complement strand
CGTACAAAAATTTCTAAACCGTTTACTTTCATTGGACGCATTAAATCGGCAATAATTTTATTTTTTTCGTGTGTAATAACACGAGTCAAATTACGTGAGTTATCATAATTTGCATCCCATAAAAAATAACATACACCACCACGAATGTTGGTATTTGGAAAAATATCTTCAGGTGTAAGCCAATCATGCAGTTCACGTAAGTGCAGATCGTTTAGCATTTCTTCACGGAAATCATCAAGCCCTTTTCCACCTACATACCAACGACTAGGCATAATCATTGAAATATATTTAGGATTCATTGCTTTAGCTGCACGAACAAAGTTTTGATAAATTGGTCCTGCACTTGCTTGAGCGCCGCCGTCCATTTCTTGATAGGGAGGATTACCAATAACAACATCAAATTTCAATTTTTCTCCCCCTTTATTAAACATAGTTTGAATTTTGTCTAGGATGTTTTCTCGTTGAGTTTTTACATCGGTCATAATGTTTTCATAATAAACTACATTTGTATCGTAATCATTATAACCTCTAAGCGTTCTTTCTGAAATTGTTTTGGCCATAGGTGTCTTTGCGATAACAAAAATGTTTTCTCTGAGCGTTTGTTCCCAAAGTTCAAAGTGTTTCTCACGGGATAACACTTCATTGGATACACTGGCTCTAAATTCATTTACTCGTTGACGATAGATGTTGTAACAAGCTAATAATGGATATAAACCGGATTTTGAATTGATTTCTAAAACCTTGCTATCACTATTCATTAAAGAGTTTTTAGTAATGTTTGGCTTAGTATAGAGTCTTGTGTTTTCTCCATCGTGAAGGGCATATTCAAATTTTTCATCAAAAAATGATTC
Source organism: Candidatus Kurthia intestinigallinarum (assembly GCF_003991225.1). GTDB lineage: Bacteria > Bacillota > Bacilli > Bacillales_A > Planococcaceae > Kurthia > Kurthia populi. The sequence continues at coordinate 468 of NZ_JTFC01000246.1, read as the reverse complement.
ACCACCGAGTGTCTCGATTAAATGACGGTTGACAACTTTCCATGGTGTTAAAACAGTCTCTTTATCAGGGTTTTTAAAGGTAGCGAAAATATCTGCAATTTTCATTACACGTTCTTTTACGGAACTGCTCTTATCCGCTGCTTTTGCTTTACGACGAATTTTTAAACCCGCTTCTACAAATACTTCAGCATCGTAATATTTGCTGAATTTTTTAAATAACTCTTTTGTCACACCAGGAGGCATAAATTCATTCCATGATTTTTCATCAACTAAATTCACAAAATTACGCAATGTGATTTCTTTATCGGCATCAATATTTGCACCAAAAATCATCATCGGGATACGAATACTGATACCTCGTAAGATACTAATCATTGTTTTCTTCTGCTTTTTTAGTTCATTTAATTTATCAATTGCCTCTTGTTCTTCAGGTGTGCGTTGTTTTGGTTTCTTTTTTTCAGCATCTAA
>NZ_JTFC01000245.1 GCF_003991225.1 Candidatus Kurthia intestinigallinarum | reverse complement strand
CTTTAATAATTGGTTTAGATGGCTGAGAAACATTCGCTGACGGTTTCATGAAGTTATTAATAACCTTACGTGCGTACGCTGCTACATTGTTCGCTTTATTAGTTATTGCTTCACGTACTGCGTGTAATGCAATTTCATCTGTTAGGCCGTCAATTTCATTTTTTGTTTTCTCGATCATACGCATTACTTGTGTAACTGATTCATCTTGTCCAACGATATTCATTTCTTTACAAACCTTACCGTACAGATTATGAACCAGCTCTTGTTTTGGTTTTAAATCTTTTTTAATAACGTTAAAAGAGCTAAAAGAGATAGGTTGCTCTTTTTCATCCACAAGCTCAGTAATAGCAGGCGTTTCAGCATTTTGAAGATGTGCACGAAGTGGTGCATCAAGTAGTGCATCTTGATGTGCATGAGTAGTTTCAATAACAACTGGTGTTACGTCTACATCGAATAAATCTTTCATGATTAACGGATAATTTTCGTGTTCTTTATCGATAAAGATATATGCCCCAGCACGACCATTAGCTGTTTGCGCTACTACGAATTGTTCTGATTCTTTTAATGCTTTAACTGCATTACGTACTGTACGGATATTTACACCGGCTTTTTCAGCTAATGTTTTACCCAGGATCGTGCAGATACCATTAGCACTCGCTAAATAAATAATGTGATCTAGTACTTTTTCTTTCGCTTTGGTAAACACAGCTTCAAAGGTGCCGATAAATTTTGCCTTGAAAGTTTCAAAGCGAATCGTTTTTTTAGATTTAATTGGTTGTGCTGTCCATTTTTGTACTTGTGAGTTATATGCTGTTAATACTGTTTTCATAATGATTCATTCTCCTTTGGAATGAAAAAAACACGCTACACCGTATAAAATAGGTGTAACGTGTCCTAAGTAACTAATACAAAACTATTGCAATACGCCAATTTTCATTATAAAATAAATGACATATAACAGGTACGACGAATACCTGTTCATAGTTTTGAAATTAGCTATTTATGAATGACAAGCTGACACCGTAGTAGGAATACGGACGTTAGTGATATGTGAAGGACGCCAATCCGACACTTATCAGTCTTTGTAGATAGCTTTTTTCAATTGTTTAATTTATTGATTAAATTATAAGTTACTACGAAATGTATGTCAACAGGTGTATACGCCGCAAACCGCGTCACTAAGGCATTTGGAGAGTTTTATAGTGGAGTTAATTTAACACTACATTGACACTACTGTAACACCATTTTGACACTACTGTGACACTA
>NZ_JTFC01000244.1 GCF_003991225.1 Candidatus Kurthia intestinigallinarum | reverse complement strand
GGATGTACTTGGTTGGAATCAGCTTGAAGGGGATGGTTCAACGGTTGTTGTGACAGCTGGCTTACATAAAGAGTTAAAGGCTACTTGGAATTTCTGTGTGACACCGGAAAAATTATTGATGGATTTAAATTTAGATGAATTTGATGCACTTGCGATTCCAGGAGGTTTTGAAGAAGCAGACTTTTATGATGATGCCTTTAGTGAACAATTTGGTACAGTGATTCGTCATTTTAATGACCAACATAAGCCGATTGCTTCGATTTGTGTTGCAGCACTTGCTGTTGCTCATAGCGGTGTATTAAAAGAGCGACGCGCAACGACATACAATCACCCTACAAGTCAGCGTCTCGCACAACTTGCAACCTATGGTGTAGCTATTAGTAAAGATCGTATTGTAGTAGATGACAATATTATTACATCTGCTAACCCAAGTACTGCGATGGAAGTAGCTTTTACATTATTAGAAATGTTAACTTCATCAGATAATACGGAAAAAATAAAAGATTTGATGGGCTATTAAATAGCACTAATATAACAAGTAAATCAGTAATTAAAAGTGAAAAACCATTGAGTGTTAGTAATGATAGGACTCAATGGTTTTTTATTTACTTTACCTCTAAAAAAATACAATTTATTTTATAGAAGCTAATTATATTTTGTATGATTTTTCCATTAGAAAGATTAATTGCAGAAATATGCTTATTTTTAGATTCACTAATTATTTTTCTTTGAGTAGGAATACAAATGGTTAAGATTGACAATAGTAGATGATGCACTGATTTACGTCATTGAAGAGGGAAATTTCGGTTTCAGCGGTTTCGATGATATAACTTGATCCAGCTGCATCATGAGCGGAATGGAGCGTTTCAGCTTCAGCTGGAAAGAGATATAGTTTAACTAAGACAATGGTTAATTTATTTGTAGGCATAGAAATAGCATCTCGTTTGATTGATACATTTATCGTACCGAGTAGCCGATTTTGTCTACTCTTATTTATAGTTAACTTTATTTACTTGATTGGCCTTCAAAAGTTCAAATATATTTACAAAATCATCTAACATTTCCATCGTCAATTTAAAATCTGTTTCTTCATTTTTAACTTCTTCTCGATGAATCGAAGGAAGATCTGTTATTAATCGATTACGCGGACGTTCTGGTAATTTAAAATCTTTCTGATGAAAATAGAACTTATTCTCAATGCCATAAAGCTGCAGGATTTTTTCAATGTTGTTCAAAATATCTCCTTCACCATTTAACAGATTTTCGAAATCTTCT
>NZ_JTFC01000243.1 GCF_003991225.1 Candidatus Kurthia intestinigallinarum | reverse complement strand
TCTAAAAGAGATGCTACTAAAATGAATCATCATTAAAAGATGCCATCTAATTTTCTAACATAATTTTCTGATTTTTTAAAATAATAAGTTTACAATATTTAGAAAGTCCGTTAAAATTATATGTAATTTCAATTTTAAAAAGCAATGACGAGGATATGAATCGTTTAAGAGAAGGTCAAAAGAGAGGGAAATCACCGGCTGAAAGTTTCCTGATTGGACTATTCGATTTACTCCCTTTGAGCTGTGCTAGGAAACTAGCAACGTGTACAGGCGTTATCTGTATCAATGAGCTACTGGTCATCTAACAGTAGGAATTTGGGTGGAACCACGGGTATACAAGCATGTATTCGTCCCTTTACGGGATGAGTATATGCTTTTTATTTTGGCAAAGCAAATGAAATATTTGCTTTGCCAAAATAGTATATGTCACAGATTTTTAGAGGAATTTTCGAGTAAACTCGAAAAAATCTGGACGCAAATATGCATTTGCATATTTGATTAACCAAAAACGAAAAGGAGAGATAGTATGTCAAATCAAGAAGTAACAATTCAATTTCCAAATGGCGAAGAGAAGTGCTTTGCCAAAGGTGTTACGCTAACCGAAATTGCCAAGTCGATTAGTCCGAGCTTAGCGAAAAAATCAATTGTGGGAAGTGTAAATACGACGACAACTGATTTGACTCGACCAATTCTAGTGGACGCTGAAATTTCGCTGTATGACACTTCGTCAAAAGAGGGTTTAGAGGTACTTCGCCATTCGGCAGCTCACTTAACTGCACAGGCGGTCAAACGTTTATATCCTGATGCAAAGTTTGGGGTTGGGCCTGTCATTGAAAATGGCTTTTATTACGATATCGACATGAATCATACACTTGTACCAGAGGATTTACAGGTCATTGAACGAGAAATGAAGAAAATTGCGAGTGAAAACCATATCGTTGTACGAAAGGAAGTAACGCGCGAAGAAGCAGCACAAATTTTTGCACAGGATCATTTGAAGCTCGAACTACTTGAAATCATTCCAGAGGATGAACTTGTGACAGTTTACGAGCAGGGAGAGTTTGTTGATTTATGTAGAGGACCACACGTACCATCGACAAATAAAATACAGCACTTTAAGCTAATGAATATTTCAGGTGCGTACTGGCGTGGTGATAGTAATAATCAAATGCTCCAACGTATTTATGGTGTA
>NZ_JTFC01000242.1 GCF_003991225.1 Candidatus Kurthia intestinigallinarum | reverse complement strand
TAGACTTAGAATTTGCCCTCTATACTCTATAAAGTGTGTCCAACTAAATGTAGCCTATCCATTTCTACATTATGAAGAGTTCAATTATTTCTGTTTCAGTTGATTTAGCAACACTTCAGCCCCTTTAGGAGAAAGGGTGATGTGATTAAATAATGTGAAGTTATCTGGCGTAATTTCTCCTGTTACTATGCAAGCAGCTTGTGGCGCATACTTTCGTAAAATAATTTCCTCGCCATCAATGAAAATTTCAACAGGGTCTTTTTCGTTGATTTCAAGCGTTCTGCGTAGCTCCATTGGGATAACGATACGCCCTAATTCATCGACTTTGCGTACGATGCCAGTTGATTTCATGGTCGTGTCCTCCTAAAACTTACTTCTTTTTCTCATTCGATTTCAAAAGCTCTTCTAAACGATTTTCATAAGATGCACGAATACGATCGTTTTCAGCCTGAAGCTCTGTGATACGAGCATTGTATGTATCAAGCTGAGCCTGTAATTTCTCCTGGTATTCACGTTCAGCCTTTACGATAGCACGCTCTAATGCAAGCTCATGGCGTTCTTGTAGAAGGGCAGTTGCTTGTTCAGCCTTCGCTTTTTCCTCTGCTAATGCTTTTTCAAGTTCAGTGGCTTTCGCTTCATTCGCTTTTGCTTCATTTGTAGCAGTCGTTAATGCCTGTTCAAGTTGTTGCTTTTCAGTAGCAGCAGCTGTGAGTAGTGCCTCTTTTTCTTCGGCAAATGCCACCTTCAGTTGTTCATTTTCCTCTGCATAGCCTTGATACTTCGTTACCAGTCCTGTTAATGAATCATTTTTCTCCTTATACTCTGCGATAAGGAGTTGGCTGTTTTCAGTCGAAAGGCGACCTTCCTCTAGCTGTTTTGCTTGCTCTACTTGAACTGCCGTAAGTTCTTGTTTTTCCGCTTGAAGGGTCTGAACAGTTTGTTTTGTTTGATGTAATTTTTCTTGTAGCTCTAGCATTAGTTGTTCTTTCTTTTCAAGTTGCTCTGATACTTCACGTACAGCATGATCTTTAAAATAAATAGACTGTTGCACCATTCCCACTACTAATTCATAAATACGTGTCGTATGAAGTTCAAGCTCTGTTAAGTTACGTGAGTATTCAGGGGCGTTTGTTTGTAGTGCTTTGACCTCGTAATTAGCTAGAGCGTTTTGAAACCATTCTTTTGATGAAAGTCCACTTGTTTCAATTAAGAATTTTGCACGTTCGTAATCTTCATCGCTTACTTTAAAACCAAATGTTTTATCTGCCATTTGAATTCCTCCAAGTTAACTAAAAGTTATTGATATATTAAAGGTTAACTGGTTAACCTTATTAAATTAGTAATTCTCTAAATTATTCTATTTACCTCTTTATTTCTGAATTTTAGACATTTCTATGTTTCTAGTTTTTCTAGTAGTTCGTAAACAGTATAGTGAGGTGGCTCATTACTGTTAGAATAGCGTATTATACGATATTTTAAATTCTCGGTCTTATAGACAGAGGTGGTTTCATTTAAGTAATATTCCAAAATTAAAGGTTGACTCTCGGTAATTGTTTTTAATGAAGCAGAATCGATTAGTTCATTGTCATAGATTAATTTGTAATCTACAGAATTGCTACGATTGAATAATGGCAATAAGATTACAAGACAAATTATAAAATCAACAACTGAAAATATAAGTGCTTGTATTAAAAATTCAGTTGTCAGAATCGCAACTTCTTTTGTTTTTAAATGGCCTACTGCGAGGGCAGTTAAAATCGCGTATGTAAATAGTATGGTCAAATGTATTTTATATTGTTCATTTAGG
>NZ_JTFC01000241.1 GCF_003991225.1 Candidatus Kurthia intestinigallinarum | reverse complement strand
TAGAAGCTAATTATATTTTGTATGATTTTTCCATTAGAAAGATTAATTGCAGAAATATGCTTATTTTTAGATTCACTAATTATTTTTCTTTGAGTAGGAATACAAATGGTTAAGATTGACAATAGTAGATGATGCACTGATTTACGTCATTGAAGAGGGAAATTTCGGTTTCAGCGGTTTCGATGATATAACTTGATCCAGCTGCATCATGAGCGGAATGGAGCGTTTCAGCTTCAGCTGGAAAGAGATATAGTTTAACTAAGACAATGGTTAATTTATTTGTAGGCATAGAAATAGCATCTCGTTTGATTGATACATTTATCGTACCGAGTAGCCGATTTTGTCTACTCTTATTTATAGTTAACTTTATTTACTTGATTGGCCTTCAAAAGTTCAAATATATTTACAAAATCATCTAACATTTCCATCGTCAATTTAAAATCTGTTTCTTCATTTTTAACTTCTTCTCGATGAATCGAAGGAAGATCTGTTATTAATCGATTACGCGGACGTTCTGGTAATTTAAAATCTTTCTGATGAAAATAGAACTTATTCTCAATGCCATAAAGCTGCAGGATTTTTTCAATGTTGTTCAAAATATCTCCTTCACCATTTAACAGATTTTCGAAATCTTCTTTTGAAATATTTGTTTTTTCAATGAACCAACTATTTGAGCGTTGTGTAAAATTAATAAATTGCTGCAGGTTTTTAATAATAGTTTCTTTTGATTGATTATCCATTAGATTCCTTCCTTTACTGCGTAACATCATTTATATATTCTAAAAGTTTTGCCTTTCTTAAATGACGTCATTTATCTGAATTATAGATAAATTAGTTTTAAGACATTATAAATTCAAATTTTATCCATATTTAAAGATATCACAAAACGAGAACGTATGCTCTGTTTTTGTAAACTCTCATAATAACCCGTTACGCGTACTTGCATACGTATTTTGCTAAATTTCTCAAACTCATATAATTGATATCAGATTTCTATATAAAGAAAGAGCAGCTAAAAAATAAGCTGCCCTTTCAGTCAATAATTTATTTATGCGTGTAGCTTCTCTATACAATATTGTAGTTCTGCTTCAGATAAATAATCTAATTCACGGTCCAACAACGAACGAATTAAATCATCTATGCTTTTACAATCTCTAGACATTTTCAAATATCTTAAGATATCAATTACTTCGGTTGACATTCTAATTGAAGATGAACTGCTAAGCTCTACTTTTTTATAATTTCGAAATGTATCCAATTTTTGTTCATTCCCTTTTATCTGTTTTTCTTTTTCATTCATGATTTCCATTCTACTTAATAGTTCCTCCGCAATACGTATATATGTAGCGTGTATATCCTGATCTTGCGTATTTTGTTGGAGGGATGTTATG
>NZ_JTFC01000240.1 GCF_003991225.1 Candidatus Kurthia intestinigallinarum | reverse complement strand
GTTTTGTCACGAGAAAATCATWGTACTGTGCTTCAATGAGCGACATATCCTGTAGGCTCTGCTTACCTTTATCGAGCGTTTTCGGCTCATCATCAAATACATAATCGTCTATTGGCTTTTTCTTAGGACCGAACAACTTTTCCCACAAACTAATCACCGCCTTACTTTAAAAAGCGATTCTGTTTCTTCCGTATATAAAAGAGCTTTTGTCTACTCGTAAATTGATTGCGTAACTTTACATAATCCTGAAAACGAATATTCGGTCGATGGCGAATTGGTCGAGAAGACAAGAAAGCTAAAATGATAATGAGCACAATTAGTAAAAGCATGAACTTAAACAGCATGAGCCACACGTTATGTGGTGGCAAAGCGACAATGATTAGTCCAATGACAATCGGTGGCACTAGATATAGCAGTAATTCCTTCAGTGTAATCCCTAGAAAAATCCCGTAACCCGACTCTACATTCTCAGGGAACACAAACTTTTTGCCTTTATGTTCTGCCATTTTATACACCTCGTAAAAGTAGAAATTTCTACTTTTGTTAAGTAGTTTTTTCCACTTATTAAATATCTACTTATGTGAATAATGAATATAACCACGGCAATAACCAAATAATCGCTGCTGCTAAAGCAACGAGTGCACATACACGCCCAACACTTTTAAACACTTCATTCTTCTCATGCGGATCATCTGCTGACGGCATGCGCTTAATAATAATAAATAAAGCTGCACAAATTCCGACTAAGACCACAAGCGCTGTTAAAATGCCTTTCACGACATTGGCTGCATTTGTGAGCTTAGCTTGGACTTGTCCAGCTGAGGCAAAAACGATTTCGGGTGTTATGAAATAACAAACGACAATGGCCAAAGCTGTTCCCATTACTAAGCTTGTTGCTTTCGTGTTATTTGTCATACGCAAACCTACTTTCACTATTCATTTCTCTATGATTCATCACGCTCCACCTCTAAAGATGGCGCTAGTGCACGCTCCTTTTCTACTTGCTTCATTGTTTCTAGCTCTATTTTGGCTTGCTGCTCAGTTTCAAATGAAGGGGACAACTGCTCTAGTTCTCCGTGCTTCAATCGCCCAATAAAAACGGCTCGCTGCTTTCGTTCTTGATCTAGCGTTTCAAATAGCTGAAGCTTTTCCTCATAGCGCCGAACAGCTCGCTCTAATTCAATCCCGTACACGCTCAAGAATCCTTCTAAAAAACTAGCTCCGGCAAAGGACACTTCATTCACAATACGCCCGCCTTTCACACGAATTGCCATTACATCTACTT
>NZ_JTFC01000024.1 GCF_003991225.1 Candidatus Kurthia intestinigallinarum | reverse complement strand
AATATCATTTTTTTGTAATTTCACTTCTAAATCTAGCGGTAATATGAGTTGATTCATGTTATAATTTTTATACATAAAGAGTCTCCTTTTGGTTGGTTTGGTGTGGTAACTTAATTTTATCAAAAGGGGCTCTTTTTATTCTATACAAAAACAAAAAAATTACAGATAAAAAGGACTTCGGCATCTTCATTTGCCGAAGTCCTTTCTTTAGCTAGGGTTTTGTCCCAGCCTCTTTTGTGTATGCAAATTATGTTAAACGAATTGTCCAGTTGAAGTCATCATTGATTTTACCAGATTGAATCCCTGTTAATGTATCGTACAGTAATTGTGAGACGTCACCAATTTCTTCATTATTGATAACTAACTCTTCACCTTCCCATAATAAGCGACCAACAGGCGAAATAACAGCAGCTGTACCTGTGCCGAAAACTTCTTCTAATGTGCCATTTGTATGCGCATCAATAACTTCATCAATCGCAATGTGGCGTTCTTCAATTGGAATATTTTTATGTTTTAATACTTGAATCATTGAGTCACGCGTAATTCCAGGTAAAATACTGCCTGTTAATTCGGGTGTCACAACTGTGCCATTGATTTTGAAAAAGATATTCATACTACCAACTTCTTCAACGTATTTATTTTCTTTACCGTCTAGCCAAAGTGTTTGAGAATAGCCTTGTTCATGTGCTTCTTTTGATGAAATTAAGCTTGAAGCGTAGTTGCCGCTTGTTTTTGCTTCTCCTGTACCGCCAACAACCGCACGGACATATTTTTTCTCTACCATGATTTTAACAGGATTAATACCTTCTGCGTAATAAGAGCCTGATGGTGACATAATAATGATAAATTTGTATTCAGTTGATTCATCTACACCTAAATCGGCTTCAGTTGCGATGATAAATGGGCGGATATAAAGAGAGGTACCGGCTTCAGCTGGAATCCACGCGCGGTCTACTTCGACTAATTGCTTTAGAGCTTCTAGCGCTTGTTGTTCATCGATTGCAGGGATGCATAGACGCTCAGCTGAGTGGTTTAAACGAGCAAAGTTACGATCTGGACGGAATAAGAGCGCCTCGCCATCTACTGTTATGTATGCTTTTAGCCCTTCAAAAATGGCTTGACCGTAATGGAAGACTTTACTTGCAGGATCTAATGAAATGGGTTCATATGGAATAATGCGACCATCATGCCACCCCTTTGCTGATGAGTAATCAAGCACAAACATATGGTCTGTAAAAAATTTACCGAAACCAAGACTATCTGCTGCGGGTTTTTGCTTTGGTGAAGTTGTAAGTGTTACAGGTACTGACATGTGAAAAAACTCCCTTCAATTAAATATGTCCCTATCGTAACATTATTTTAAATTTTTAGAAAGTTCATAATAATCGTCTATAACAAATAAAAAAGAAGCAGTAGCTTCAAATAAACGACTGCTTCTTTTTATTATGATAATAAAATTTTTGATAAATACGGGAAAAAGGTTTCGGAAAGCACGATACTAACGAGTGCAGCCACAATCATCGCAAGAGATGAAAAGGTTCCTTCTAATTCACCAAATTCAAATGCCTTAGATGTACCACAACCATGGGCTCCCATGCCAAGAAGTAAGCCCTTTGATGCGGCACGTCGGAAGCGGAAGATTCGAATGACGAGTGGTCCGACAATGCTTCCTGTTAAGCCAGTTACAATAACAAAGACAGCGGTCATTGTTGGCTCACCACCGATAAGATTGGAAATATCCATCGCGATAGGTGTTGTAATCGAGCGAGGCACGAGGCTGTTGACCATTTCATTGTTTAAACCTGCTAATAATGCAAAAACAAGTGAAGATATAATCGCAACAGCACAGCCAATGAGTAGACTTGCGAAAATAGCGAGTGCATTTTTCTTTAATAAGTCATAGTTTTTATACATTGGAACAGCGAATGCGACGGTAGCAGGACCTAGTAGCTTAGATAATAAATCCGCTCCGCTATTGTATTGTGCATAGGAAGTATGCGTTGCTAACAAAACGACTACTAAAATAAGCGGACAAATTAGAAGAGGAGAGAGCCATATTTTTTGGTAGTGGGCATAGACCCATTTACTTGCGTAAAAAATTAAAATTGTACCGACTAAACTAGCTGCAATCATCATTTGGCGACATCTCCTTTCGCAAAACGTTCTGCAACGACACCGGTACTTGCCATGACCACAACAGTCCCTAATACAATGACGACAATTAGTTTAATGCCGATGATACCAAAAATTTCATCATATTGAATAACACCAACTGCGGCAGGGACGAAAAATAATAATAATTCGCCAGTTAAAAAACTTGCACCAGCATCCACCCAGGCCAGTTTAATAATATGTGCTTTTAAACAAATAAATAATAATAAGAGACCAATAATACTACCTGGAATCTGGATATGGAGAGCTGCGCTAAGCCATGTGCCAATAAGCAAAAATCCCCAAATGAAAATAATTTGAACGATAATCTGAAGTGCTTTTTGAAGGACTTTCAACAAAATCACGACCTTTATATAATGCGCTAGTTTAAATAAAAAAAGGCGCGTCTAAACGCGCTTTTTTTAAATAATATGCTAGCGCTTTGTTAATTCGTTATTCAGTGTATAACAAAAAGCTACATTCGTAAAATACATAATTATTATTATCATTATTCCAAATTGGAATTCTTTTTCACGTAGTCAAGAAATGCACGCATTGCCTGTGAACGGTAGCGATCTTTTTTTAAAATGAAAGCAATTTCCCATAAAATTGGCTTCTCTAATGGAATCATTTTCACCACATTGGGATTGGTTTTATGCGCAAATGGTTCAGGGAATAAGGCGATACCTAAATTATGTTCAATCATTTGGCTAATAAATTCCCACTGTGAGCTTTCAAAAGCAATCGTTGGTTCAAAGCCAAAATCTTCACATTCTTGAATGATACGGTCATGCAAGGTAAAGTCTTCTGAAAATAGCAGCAGGGGCTCATTTTCTAAATCACGCATTGAAATAGTAGATTTTGTTGCTAATGGATGGTCATTATGAACAATGACGTACACATCTTTTTTTACAAAAGGAATACAATCATAGTCTTCATCGTGAGCAGGTAGCATCACAAAACCACCATCTAAATCACCAGATAAGACACGTTCTTTGACGATGTTAGCGCCGATTTCATCTAATTGAAATGAAATATCTGGGAAGAGTTGTTGGAAGCCCTTCATGATTTGAGGAAAAAATAAAATACCGATAAGCGGCGGCATGCCTAATGTTAAATGACCCGTTTTTAAATGCTCCATATCTTCTAATGCTAAATGGACTTCATCCACCATTTGAATAATTTGAATAGCGCGCTCAAATACAACATCTCCTGCATCGGTTAATTGAACATGTTTACTCGAACGATCGAGTAATGTTGTGCCGAGTTCAGATTCGAGCTGACGAACCATTTTTGAAATCGTCGGTTGTGTAACATGCAGTTTATGTGCTGCTTTTGTAAAACTTTGTTGTTTTGCGACTTCGGTAAAATAGGTGAGTTGACGAACATCCATAAATAAGCCTCCTAAAGCGTAGTGAAGCGGAAAATTGTTGTGTAGTGATAGCGTTGATTGGCTGCAAGCTCAGCGTCAAAGCGTTTTTTGAAATGAGAATAGGGAGCGAGCTGTGTTTCAAAGCAAATCGCACTTTGTTTTTTAGCTTGTAAATGCTCTGTGAGAATCGCCGTTTCATCAATATTATTACCACTATAAATAACCGCAAATGGATAGCTTGTTTCAACAGTTAAAACGCGTCCAACATGTGGCTCAACCAAGCGGATTTGTGGCTGCTGCGGTAATAAATGAAAGGGATGGTCTAAGCCACCTGCACGTGTAAGCTGCACGTCATCTTTATCGAAAAGGTGAGCGAGCAGTTGTGGCTCGCTAAAGTCGAAGGAAGAATTACGTGTGGCCTTTGCATAGCTTGGAATCGAATCTTCGGCGAGTTCCAAATAATAATCGCTTTTTACTTCTAATAAGTGGTCACCAATTGGTTGAGAAGGATGACCACTTAAATTGAAATAGCTATGATTCGTTAAATTTAAGACCGTTTTTGCATCGCTTAATGCGTCATAGTCAATACGAAGTTCATGCGCTTCGTTAAATGTCATCGTCACATTGACGTCGACATTTCCAGGGAAGCCATCAGAGCCAGCATCTGAGTGTAACGTAAAGACAACAGAAATATCATCAGCGCGCTCAATAATTTCGTAATTCCATAGCAGTGAGCTGAAATTACCATGGAGTAGGTGAGGGCCTTCATTTGCCGGTAGCTGAATTTGTGCCCCATTTATACAAATCTGTGCTTGCTCAATACGCCCTGCATGACGACCGATTGTAGCGCCGAGTGCCATATCATTATTTAAATACTGCTCAATGTTTTCATAACCAAGCACGACATTACCTAATTGGCGCTCTTTATCAGGCACCCATAGCGCAACGATAGCAGCTCCAGCGTTTGTAAGCACAATATTAGCGCCGTCCTTTGCATTGAGTGTAATGGTATGAATATCTTGTGTAACGGCATTGACAACGTAGTTCATTTTAACAGCTCCTCTACAAATTCATTCCTTTTTTTCAGTATACTACAAGACTTCAAGAAAACGAAAAATCGAACATTATTTGAAGCTATAGTAAATTTGGCGAAATTCGGTATAATAAATGCAATCAATGATAGATGGGAATGATTTACATGACAATGACACAACCGGTATTTTTTGTATTTTTGTATTGTATCATGCTCATCATTGTAAGCATTGATGGATTGCTTCAGTATAAACGGTACAAGGCGGTATTATATGGGGAGCAGGTGAAACAGCCCCTCCTTGGGATACTTTACACCTCTTTACGACAACATCACTTTCTCCGTATTGTGGTTGAATTTTGTTTGAAATTTGGTATTTATTTTTATGCCTATTTGCTATATCCCTACAGTTGGATGCTAGCATTATGTGCATTGCTTATAATCGGGCGTCTGTACGTGCTATGGATGCCAATGGGAAAACTACGTACAACGAAATGGGATTTTATTACGCTGTTTGTAGAGCTAATCTTTTTAACATTATTCACGGCTTCATTGCTCGTATATGAAGCATAGGAGGGATACAATGCGTATTATCTGGACGGTGTTTCACGATGATGAACTTATTGAAAAGGGTGAGTTTAATCAGTTTTTTTGGCGAGGTGGTCAATTTGATGTCCTACTAGAAGGCAATCGAAAACTATCGATTGAGTCAAATGTTAATCATGGTATTCTAATAGAGGATATTGCAAAGTCTTTAATAAATGCTTTGCATACAGATGACCCACAAACCTTTCATACGTATAGTACATCAAAATCCTATGATGTGATTTTTTTAGGGCGCGTCCTGGAGTTTCGTAATTTTGATCCGGATACATTAAAAACGTTAAAGCGTACGATGCTGCCGAAGTTAGCGTTTATCGATGCATTTACGTATGCATTATGTAGCTACTTAAAGCTACTAAAGGAGCGCAATGAAGCCATCGAGCAAAATGAATTTTTTATACGATTAACTGTGCAATTACAAACATTGCAGCAATTAACAATGTAATGATAGCGCAAGTGCGGAGGAAAGCCGTGCTTGCGCTATTTTTTTTCAGCTAGTTCTTTTATAATGAACAATGGAGGGTGATTTTTTGAGTAAATTAGCGTGGTATATTTCATTAGCAATCTCATTATTTGGTGTCTTTGTTGTGCGCTATTATTTTACATTAGCGCCGGATGAGTCATTAAAAAATATAAATCCAGCATTTATTCCGCTTGTCTTTGTTATTCCATTTTTACTGATTAGTTTATTCATTAGCTTTGTCATTGGCGCCCGTTATTTTGTGCAAGCGAAGGGACAACAAATTGTAAGCTATATCGTCGTGTTATGCGTTATTTTGGCACTTAGTACATATCTAGAATACACACAAGTACAGGCGGATTTGACTGCCTTTGGTGGTGGTATCGCTGATAAGGGTTCGCTTATTTTTAATTTTCCTATATGGAATAGCTATACAAATGGCTGGTTCGTCAATGAAATGATTTTCTTTAGCCTGCAAGCTATCGCATTTGGCATCGGTTTTTTCAAGCGACATACTATTGAATTAGCACAGCAGGAGGGAGGCGAATAGCCTCTCTTTTTTTATAGAGCTATTTGATTTTTCAAAATTTAATGCTAAAATGAAAGCAATTCAATATGATGAATGGCGCTAATTCTTAGCTTAATAGGGAAATCGGTGAAAAACCGATGCTGTCCCGCAACTGTAACTTGGAGTGCTTTACAAAAACCACTGTGTAAACGGGAAGGTGTAAAGTACGTTGAAGAGAAGCCAGGAGACCTACCATTTAATCTTCGATGATTCACCCTACGAGGATAGGTGCGGAATAAGCAAAGGTTATTTGCGTTTTTTTAGTGCACTTTTTATAGGGGAAAGTGTCTTTTTTTTATGCTTTCTATCCTCTGTGTGGGAATCAACAACATGAGGGGGAGTTAGCATGACAACGTGGAATTTAACGAAAATGGAGCGTCATTTAATGATTTGTAACGGAGCTACTTGTATGGGAGCTGGCGCAGAAGATGTCACGCAACAAATTCGTGATGAAATTCGTACACTAAAATTAGATGAGGTTATTCATACGTCACGGACACGCTGTAATGGACGTTGTAAAGATAAATGTGTCGTAATTGATTATCCAAAAGGTACTTGGTATTCTGTGCAGCAGGAGCAAACGGCGCGTAGTATTGTGCAAGGTAATGTAGCGCGTGAGGCGATTATTTATGAAATGGTAAATGGCGAACGCGTGCGTCAAGAAGGGCATATTAAAGGCATTGAAAAATATCGTAAAAAGCGCGCCACAAAAAAGACAGCGGTATTATTTGTTGGGCATGGTAGCAGACTAGAAGCGGGGAATGAAGAAGTGCGTTCATTTATTCGTCAAATGAAGCCAGCGATTGATGCCAATTTATTAGTAGAGACATGCTTTTTAGAATTTGCGAATCCTAATATTGAGGACGGTATTCAAGCGTGTATTGAACAGGGAGCGGTTGAAATCCATGTGATTCCAATTATTTTATTACATGCCGGGCATTCTAAATTACATATCCCAGCAGAAATTGAAGAGGCAAAGGCACAGTTCCCAGAAATTCGTTTTACGTATGGCCAAACAATCGGTATTCACCAAGCAATTATTGATATTTTAAAGGCTCGTTTAGAAGAAATTCAATTTGATGTGTCGATTCCTCATAAAGATACGGCAATTTTATTGATCGGTCGTGGTAGCAGTGACGAAGATGCTAAAATGGATTTCTATAACATCGCATCGATTTTACAAGCACAGCTGACTGTTTCAACTGTAGAATGTGCTTTTATGGGTGTAACAACACCAACTGTGGAGCAAGGCATGCAAATCTGTCTAGAGCAAGGTGCAAAACAAGTCATTATGTTACCATATTTCTTATTTACAGGCATCTTAATGGAACGAATGGCCTTAATGGCGCAGCAATTTTCTGATACAAATCCAAGCGTTTCAATTGAGTTAGCCTCTTATTTTGGGTATCATCCAAATTTACAAACGGTATTATTAGAGCGCTTGCAGCAAGCAATCGATGGCACGTCAACAGGCATGCAAGATTTAGCGAATTTCCGTGAATACGTGAAAGAAAATGAGTATGTTCATCATCATTAAGGGTGCACAAAGTAATTTTCTTAATAGAACAGCAGTAAAAGCGTTAAAGTAGAAAAAAGTTAAATAAACAAGAAGCGTGTTTTTCTGACAGGAATATTGTATAAAGTACAAAAAAGAGTATAATAATAGTTGTAAGTTACATCACTAATTTACCTATTTGCCTACTTAGTTTAATGGTAGAACAACGGTCTCGTAATCCGTAGATGAGAGTTCGATTCTCCCAGAAGGCATATCTTTGTTCAATTACAAAGCATCATAAAATTTAGAAAAAGCCGGTAAACACAAGTTTGTGTTTACCGGCTTTTTGTATGTGGCTTATTTTTCGCAAGCGATACCATCTTTATCTCGGTCTAATTGTTTGTTATTCTGAATGGCCTTTTTATAAAGAGAAGCTGATACTTTGGCTTTGCTTGTTTCATAAACAACTTTGCCAGAACTTTTAATGATTTTATTTTTTGTTTTGGCAGATTTACGCACACCATGTGTATATTTTGCATTAAATGATTTGCAGTTTTTATAAACGCTTGAAGCTTCTGCTTGTTGGTCATTGGCAACGAATGTTGTACCAAAAAAAGTGGCCGTTAATAGAGTAGTTGATAAAGCTAATTGAGTTAATTTTTTCAAAATTAATTCCTCCTAAATACTTAAATAGTCTATATAAATTTTAATGTTTAATGAGATAAAATCAATAATTTATTGTAAATGATTGAAATTCATTGTTTAATGAGTTAAAAAATGATATTTTAAAGAAAATTTACAATAAGAGATACGGGTAATAAAGATGGTCTATTCAGTTATTCTTATTTTTTTCGAATTCTAGCGCGTCTTTAAGCAGATTAAGTAATTCAAAAATAAAATTTTCAGGCATATATATATGCTTAAGAATATAAAAAAAGAATGACATAGACGTCATCCTTTTTAAAAATAATAAATTAAGCTTCTTTTGTTAGCACGCCGTCTTCCATACGATAAACATGGTCGCAAAGTGGTAGCATACGTTCATCATGAGTCACCATAATAGCCGCTTTTTGACGTTCTTTTGCTTCTTTTGCTAGTAGTTGTACGACTTCGAATGCGCGTTTTGAATCAAGGCTTGCTGTTGGTTCATCTGCTAGGATGACGGTTGAGTTATTCATAAATGCACGAGCAATGGCAACACGTTGACGTTCGCCACCAGATAATTCATTCGGCATTTTTTTGAATTTGTCGCTAAGGCCTAGCTCTGTTAACAATTGTTTAGCATGTGCTTTGTCCGCTTTTGTTACACGGCTGTCCATTTTTTTGACAAGTAATAATTGGTCAAGCACGTTTAAATACGGAATTAAATTTGATGTTTGTAAAATAAAGCCAAGTTCATGTAAACGGAAGCTAGCTAATTTTTTTGGTGATAAATTGCCTAGGTCTTGCCCGTTAATTGTAACAGTACCTTCTGTTGGTTGTAATAGAGCACCTGCAATAGAAAGCAATGTACTTTTACCAGAACCGGATGGGCCGATGATGGCTACTAATTCGCCAGCAGCTACTTCAAGTGAAGCTTGTTTTAATGCTTGAACGGTAGTAGAACCTTCTGTATAACTTTTTGAAATGTTTTGTAGTGATAATAGGGCCATTTATTCCACTCTCCCTAATGCTGTTAATGGATCAATCTTGACAATTTGACGAACTGAAATAATCGAGCTAAGTAATGCAATAATTAATAAGACAATTGCATATGTAGTGACTAATACAGGGTCTAAATTAAATGGCATACCTTCTGGGAAGACGAGCGCAGTAGCGTATGTTAATAAAATACCAATTAAAATACCGACAACTGAAAGAATCGCCACTTGAGCGACGATAGCGCGTGCAATAAAGCCATTGCTTGCACCAATTGCCTTCATGACACCGAATTGTTGTGTTTTTTGCATTGTAATAACGTAGAAGAAGACCGCGATAATAAATGCTGAAATAACAATACAAAATGCTAACATCATCATAATCGTACCATTTTCTGCTGTATAACCAGGCATGCCGTTAACAGCTTTGCTTTTCGTCACCGTTTCGATATCATCAATTGATTTATCAAGTTTTTCAGGCTCTAGATTAGGTGCTTTTAAGAAAAAGGCTTGTACGGGTTTTTTCAGACCATTATCAGAGCCAGGCGCAGCATATTGATAGCTACGCCATGTTTCTGGTACTGCAAACATGGCCGGTAAATGATTAAATGTTTCGCCTTTTACAAAACCAATGACTTCAACTTTTAAATTTGAATTGGATACATGTAGCTTGTCACCGATTTTATAGCCGGCTTTTTTCAGCGTATCGTTAATGACAACGCCTTTTTTATTTGAAAGTGATAATTTTTCTCCTTCAATAACAGTTGGCATAACAAAGGCATCCGGTTCTAAGCCGATTAATGCCACATCTTCTTTATCATCGGCATCCTTAGATGTCGTTTTGCCGACAGAAATTGTAGAAGCGCCAAATGCCGCTACGTCCTCAATATCTTTTTGTTTCTTTAAATCCTCCATTATATCTTCTGATAAAATTGATTTTGCAAATGTCGCGCCCGCTGTTTCTTCATACACAACGTACTCAGCGTTAATGTTTTTTAATGTCGCGGCACTTAGTGTTGATAATCCGTTTCCAAGTCCAGATAAAATGAATACGAGCCAAGCAATTAAGACAATAATTGCTGTCATCATCGCATAACGGAGCTTGGCGTGCTTCAGTTCTTTAAATGCTAAAAACAAAATTTTTCCCTCCATAAAAAAAGTTGACCTCTTAAAAGGCCAACTAAAGTATACACCAAAGTAACACGTGTGTAACTAATAAAAGTGACAAATGTGTTACTTATTTGATATGCCATGTAAAATAAGAGCCTGGATTTCTGCGATAAATGTATCTAATGGCAGTCCAGCATGGTTTGGTATGTCAATCGTTTGAAAGATAAAGCCTAGTAATAAAAAATTATTACGAGCAGGGTCGATAAAACCTTGTTCTTTGCCTTTAGTGATTAATTGATTAAGGGGGGTATACAGTTCATGGTGCATCGCTGATAAAACCTGTTTTTTTTCGGTGATAACTGGTGAAACATCTTCTATCGTCGAAGCCATTCCTAAAATTTGATGCAAATCTTTAAGTTGAAACATTCTTTCTAATAAGTCGCGTAATTGATGCTCAAAGCTTTGTGTAAAATCTATTTCACTTAATAGCGTGACACTATAGCGCATTTTTTCAACCATAAAGTCAATAAGTAGTTCTTCTTTATTTGGGTAATGTTTGTAAATGGCTGCGCGAGATACATGAAGCTTTGCTGCGAGCAGACTCATCGTAAATCCCTGGTAGCCTGTTTCAACAATCAGCTCATGTGTAGCTTGCCATAAATCGTGTGTAGAAAATTTTTTATCTCGTCCCATCATGAAACCTCCAATTACGTTTCATGCTATCATTGTCAGCTTGAAAAAGCGAGTGACGTTGTACGCTTTTTAAACGAAAAAACAGAGAATTTGCGATACGTTGCAAATTCTCTGACTGTGTAGATGTTACGATGTTTATTCATGTGCACGTAAAAATTTTTCGCCTAAGGTTGTTATTTGAGGATTGTTGAACTGAATTGTCGTATTTCCTTGTTCAAGGGTGCTAGAAATACCACTTGCTAAACCATGTGCCTTTGCATCATGAATGGCGGTATGTAATGCATGTTGATCTTTCACGCCTGACCAATTTGCTGTATCTTCACCAGCCGTTTCAAAATCTTTCAAAAATAAATAGACATTATATTCTTGCTGCTTTTGCATATTCTCTCCACCTCCTGCTACTTAATTCGTTTCTATTGAAGTAAATTCCTTCTTTTTAGAGAAATTATTTACATCTAATTGTTTTTTTCGTAAATAAACGGAAGAATTGAAAACCATTCTTCCGTTTATTATGTCCATTTAGTAGAAGCCCATAAATTTGAAAAGAATAATAAGTAAAGCGACGAAAATGCTACTTTCAAATAAATGTTCTTTAAAAAACAGAGATGAAAAATGCATACTATCATTCCTTTCGGATTTTTCTTTCATTATATGACGGTTATTTAAAATATTCAATTATTTTCTCTAAAAAAACATTTTTTTCTACTTTATTCAATTATTTTATTTAAAAGTATGTTAATTTAATGTAAAAATTATTTTATGTGTTTAGATATAATTTTAGGTATGTATAAATATAAGGATAAAGGGAATTTGTTTGAGCCGAAATATTGATGTTGTGTTTATTAATAATATTAAAATGATTTTTTTGAATGAATAAAATATATTGATGTTATTTGTAATGAGAGATGTGTTTTTATGGAATTAACATGTTGGTATAAAGATGCATATTCATGTATACATTGTGCTTTTATAATAAATAAAAAAGGAGGATTTACATATGAATAAAAAGATTATAAGTGTCTCTCTAGCTATTCTGATGGGCGCTACGACAGTTTTCACAGCAACTTCAAAACCGTTAAACGTAGAGGCAGCAACAAAGAAAACGTACTATACAGAATCAGGTGCGTATATTTATAAATCTGCGAATAAAAAAACGAAAAAGCTTAAATTACTGAAGCAAAATCAAAAAGTCACTACTACAACAAAAGCATCATCGAAGTATTATAAAGTGAAGGTTGGTTCAATAACGGGCTATATTTTAAAATCTAAAACTAATACAAAACCTACTTGGTATTACTATGCTTATTCCGATAGATCAGGTGCCTATACTAATCGTAAAAAAACAACATATGTACAATTGGATAATAAAAAACGAAACTATAAATTCGTCAGCCATACAAAACCAACAGGCTATGATACGACATTAAATGGTGAAGATTTATTGAAAATTTCATTTAATAATAAGACGTATTATATGTATGATATTAATGTAACGATTAAACCAATTGTGTCAAAATATCGCGCATATCATAAGAAAATA
The DNA here is from genome assembly GCF_003991225.1 of Candidatus Kurthia intestinigallinarum. Classification (GTDB taxonomy): domain Bacteria; phylum Bacillota; class Bacilli; order Bacillales_A; family Planococcaceae; genus Kurthia; species Kurthia populi. The sequence continues at coordinate 835 of NZ_JTFC01000024.1, read as the reverse complement.
AAAGCTGGTCAAGATTATGAATATGAGGGTGGATACAATGATATGTATGTATACCATTCAAAGGCGCGTGCGAAAAAAATGATAACGAAATTAGAACAAATCGGGTATGTACGCATTCCAAAGGATTCACTGATGGGTGGTATGTATACGTACAAATATGAAGAATCACATTATGGTAGTAGCCATGATTATGAAATTCGTTTAAATCATTAATGTTTATAGCGTGTATTAGGGTATAGAACAATCATATAAGATTATGTTAGACCGTCTGTGAAATTTATTGAAAGCAGGTGTGAATATGTCAAATACGATTCTTCAATTATCAAGTGGTAAAGAAATCACCTATGCATTGCCTTTTTCAGAGTTCGACGAGAAATTTTTAAATGCAGAAGGTACATTTGAGGTAGCTTCTATCCGACAGGAAGATGGCGGCAAACATAGCGTCATTTTTACAGCACATATTGTTTCAATTTCAGAAGGCTAGCAGTATGAAAAGCATCCATGAAGGGTGCTTTTTTTATGTGATTTCGGCTATAATAGAAAAAGTTGAAAGGAGCGATTATATGCAAGCAAAGGCTTTTGAAATCATTTCAAATCGCCCTTTTTTAAGCTTTAGTATTTGGTTTGTAGGATGTTTCATTCCATTTGCCTGGATTTTTCATAATTCAGAGGCGTCTACGTTAAGCATTACGATTGCCATCTTATTTACGTTTTTAATTTGTACATATTTTGCATCGGTATTAACGAATGGTCTCGTGTATATGTGGCTGTCCTTTATGATGATCATTAATGCTGTAATGGCGGTATTTTTTGGTTTTTTTTWTTTTTCCTTTTT
>NZ_JTFC01000239.1 GCF_003991225.1 Candidatus Kurthia intestinigallinarum | reverse complement strand
TTTAGCAACAGTAGCATTAATCATTTCTAAAGCGTTCATCATATAAACCTCTCCTTTAACTTAATAATACTACATTAATTAATAAGTAAAGTAAAATAAAAAAATTATTTACTTAAAAATTCTTGATACTTCTTATTATTAAGTATAGTTTCTTTACCCAAACTCCCTGTAGCAATAACCTCATCTGAATTGTCTTGAGTATCAACTATTGCCCAATGATCCACTAAATCTTTTAATGCAACAAATGATTTCGCAATCATAGAATGACTCTGGATAACAATTTCATCTGGTACTAATCGAGGGAAATCACCATTTGCTTTTGCTTCTTCATAGCGAATACGATTACGCTTCAAAGCTATCTTTACCGGTACATCAATAATTGTCAATGTTACTTCAAACTTTGCTTGTTTAAGTAAATGTATGAAATTGATATACTTTTGAGTATCTTTAAGAGTCCCATCAAAAATATGGGAAATTTCCCTTTCAATAGCTTTTTCTAAAAGTTTAGAAGCCATTAATGAGCTTTCTTTATGAACGATTGATGCAGCTATTTCAGGGTTTGCATCAAGCATCTTTTGATATTCGGGGATTTCTTTTTTTAATTCATCGGAATCAATAATAAGAATATTCCCAACACTTTCTTTTAATCTTTTTCTAAAAGTGCTTTTGCCAGCGTTACTGCCACCGCCTAAAAAGAAAGAGACTTTTTGTTGACTGTCTGATTGTATATTAGCTTTA
>NZ_JTFC01000238.1 GCF_003991225.1 Candidatus Kurthia intestinigallinarum | reverse complement strand
TTCTTTTTTAGTCCAAGAAGCTTCATAAACTCTACACCCTTAATTTCCTTCGCCTGCCACTTTTCAAAATTTGCTTCCAAAATCTCGCGCTGTTCTTTTGATAATGTCTCTAAATTGATTGCTGGACGGCCTAAATGCTTGCCAGCTTTGCGTGCAGCTTCAATACCTTCCTTCTGGCGCTTCAGGATCTTTTTACGCTCTTGATCGGCGACATATGAAAGTAGCGAAAGGAATTGATCTTCCATCAATGAACCGAGCTGGCTGTCCTCAGTATTCATTGCTTTAAATTTACGGCTGTCGAAAAGTGTCTCATTTTCGAGAACGACAATATCAGCGTTGATTTTGCGCGTAATTTCCTTCCACTCTGAAATAATGGCTTCATAGTTGCGGCCCAGTCTGTCGAGTGCATCGACGTAAACGAGATCCCCGGAGCGGAGACGGCTTTTCATATTTTGATACTGCGGGCGGTTGAAGTCTTTTCCACTGGCGTGATCGATGTAAATGTCGCGGTCATCAATGCCAAGCGCTTTCATCTTTGCTTCCTGGCGAGCGGTGTTTTGATCTACGGTTGAAACGCGGATGTAACCGAATGTTTTTGTGGTCATAATCATTTCTCCTTTAAAAACGTTTGTAAATGTATATGATTCATTTTAAACGTTTATAAAGTGTTTTTAAAGGGTTTAGAAACGAAAAAGACACCCGAAAATTGGGTGTCCTTAAAGTATGGGTTTATAAACAAACACCTACTACTCATTACGCGAATTTTATAGGAAATTCCATAGAAATAAATACTCATAAATGTTATTCTTTTTATAGTTAAAAATAATCAAAAAGGAGATTTTTATGAGGAAAAATATTAATCTATTTTATTTATTTCTTGTTGGTATGATTTTAATTTTAGGTATCAATTCTAAAAATGCTAAAGCAGCAAGTTCACAATTACAGACACCTAGTAATTTAAAACTTGTATCGAAAAAAGCAGATGGAGCAATTAGATTTTCTCCTTTAGATCCACAGTACTTTTATAAATTAGAGAGTCCAGGCAGCACCCGTTACTCTGTTAAATTCAAATGGGGAAAAGTAAAAGGCGCAAGTTATTATAAGTTTGTTTTGTACAATAGAAAAACTAAGAAGACAGAAGTAATAGAAGAAGTAAATAGCAATCAATTTGACAGTGATGAATGGGGTATTTATTTAGTAGAAGGCTATGATTATAAGTTTAAAGTTAAGGCTATTAAAGATTCTAAAGGTAAGAAAAAATCTAGTAGTTATTCAAAACCTATTAACGTTAGTATTCCTTATGATGTCGTTGAGAAACTAATTGTGATGGCGGATGAAGAAGAATATG
>NZ_JTFC01000237.1 GCF_003991225.1 Candidatus Kurthia intestinigallinarum | reverse complement strand
ATTATTTTTCTTTGAGTAGGAATACAAATGGTTAAGATTGACAATAGTAGATGATGCACTGATTTACGTCATTGAAGAGGGAAATTTCGGTTTCAGCGGTTTCGATGATATAACTTGATCCAGCTGCATCATGAGCGGAATGGAGCGTTTCAGCTTCAGCTGGAAAGAGATATAGTTTAACTAAGACAATGGTTAATTTATTTGTAGGCATAGAAATAGCATCTCGTTTGATTGATACATTTATCGTACCGAGTAGCCGATTTTGTCTACTCTTATTTATAGTTAACTTTATTTACTTGATTGGCCTTCAAAAGTTCAAATATATTTACAAAATCATCTAACATTTCCATCGTCAATTTAAAATCTGTTTCTTCATTTTTAACTTCTTCTCGATGAATCGAAGGAAGATCTGTTATTAATCGATTACGCGGACGTTCTGGTAATTTAAAATCTTTCTGATGAAAATAGAACTTATTCTCAATGCCATAAAGCTGCAGGATTTTTTCAATGTTGTTCAAAATATCTCCTTCACCATTTAACAGATTTTCGAAATCTTCTTTTGAAATATTTGTTTTTTCAATGAACCAACTATTTGAGCGTTGTGTAAAATTAATAAATTGCTGCAGGTTTTTAATAATAGTTTCTTTTGATTGATTATCCATTAGATTCCTTCCTTTACTGCGTAACATCATTTATATATTCTAAAAGTTTTGCCTTTCTTAAATGACGTCATTTATCTGAATTATAGATAAATTAGTTTTAAGACATTATAAATTCAAATTTTATCCATATTTAAAGATATCACAAAACGAGAACGTATGCTCTGTTTTTGTAAACTCTCATAATAACCCGTTACGCGTACTTGCATACGTATTTTGCTAAATTTCTCAAACTCATATAATTGATATCAGATTTCTATATAAAGAAAGAGCAGCTAAAAAATAAGCTGCCCTTTCAGTCAATAATTTATTTATGCGTGTAGCTTCTCTATACAATATTGTAGTTCTGCTTCAGATAAATAATCTAATTCACGGTCCAACAACGAACGAATTAAATCATCTATGCTTTTACAATCTCTAGACATTTTCAAATATCTTAAGATATCAATTACTTCGGTTGACATTCTAATTGAAGATGAACTGCTAAGCTCTACTTTTTTATAATTTCGAAATGTATCCAATTTTTGTTCATTCCCTTTTATCTGTTTTTCTTTTTCATTCATGATTTCCATTCTACTTAATAGTTCCTCCGCAATACGTATATATGTAGCGTGTATATCCTGATCTTGCGTATTTTGTTGGAGGGATGTTATGCCTGAAGTACCGTACTGTTTTATACGCTCTGTCTGTTTCACACAATCAGGTAGCAGAAGATTTTCATCAAAATCTTTCTCAATATCTTTTAATATATCGTTGTCTATAAGTGCATTGGTTTTAAGCATTACTGGTAAAATCCCTAGTACAGCAATGTCCGTATTTAATTTTTCAATAGATGTTTCTAAATAACTGAACATCTTTTTTGCGCCTTCTAGCGAGTGTTTTTGCGTCTGTACAACAAAAACAGCGTAATCTGAGGCACACAGCGCAACATCTGTGACAATAGAAATTGTTGGAGGGATATCAATGACGATAATATCGTATTTAAATTTAATCTTTTGTAGGAGCTCAGAAAAGTACCAGAGTTCCTCACTTTTATTTTGTAAAGGCAACGTATCTGCCCAATCTATAATTTGGTCATTGTGAGGCAAC
>NZ_JTFC01000236.1 GCF_003991225.1 Candidatus Kurthia intestinigallinarum | reverse complement strand
TCTACATAAATCAACAAACTCTCCCTGCTCGTAAACTGTCACAAGTTCATCCTCTGGAATGATTTCAAGTAGTTCGAGCTTCAAATGATCCTGTGCAAAAATTTGTGCTGCTTCTTCGCGCGTTACTTCCTTTCGTACAACGATATGGTTTTCACTCGCAATTTTCTTCATTTCTCGTTCAATGACCTGTAAATCCTCTGGTACAAGTGTATGATTCATGTCGATATCGTAATAAAAGCCATTTTCAATGACAGGCCCAACCCCAAACTTTGCATCAGGATATAAACGTTTGACCGCCTGTGCAGTTAAGTGAGCTGCCGAATGGCGAAGTACCTCTAAACCCTCTTTTGACGAAGTGTCATACAGCGAAATTTCAGCGTCCACTAGAATTGGTCGAGTCAAATCAGTTGTCGTCGTATTTACACTTCCCACAATTGATTTTTTCGCTAAGCTCGGACTAATCGACTTGGCAATTTCGGTTAGCGTAACACCTTTGGCAAAGCACTTCTCTTCGCCATTTGGAAATTGAATTGTTACTTCTTGATTTGACATACTATCTCTCCTTTTCGTTTTTGGTTAATCAAATATGCAAATGCATATTTGCGTCCAGATTTTTTCGAGTTTACTCGAAAATTCCTCTAAAAATCTGTGACATATACTATTTTGGCAAAGCAAATATTTCATTTGCTTTGCCAAAATAAAAAGCATATACTCATCCCGTAAAGGGACGAATACATGCTTGTATACCCGTGGTTCCACCCAAATTCCTACTGTTAGATGACCAGTAGCTCATTGATACAGATAACGCCTGTACACGTTGCTAGTTTCCTAGCACAGCTCAAAGGGAGTAAATCGAATAGTCCAATCAGGAAACTTTCAGCCGGTGATTTCCCTCTCTTTTGACCTTCTCTTAAACGATTCATATCCTCGTCATTGCTTTTTAAAATTGAAATTACATATAATTTTAACGGACTTTCTAAATATTGTAAACTTATTATTTTAAAAAATCAGAAAATTATGTTAGAAAATTAGATGGCATCTTTTAATGATGATTCATTTTAGTAGCATCTCTTTTAGACAAAAATAACAGTTCCTTTTTTTGCTTCGCATAATATTGAAAAGAGACGTACTAGGTGTCTGTCTCTCTAATATTCCATATAACCTTTCTCTTTAAAAAAATCATTTCCGCAAATTATCAAATAGCCAAGATTGAAAAGATTTTAACCTTGTTTAATATTAAAGATCCAGATTACTTTTCCCAGAAAATCTTCGAACTACCACAGCATGTTAATAAAAGAGATATCAAAGATTATGCAAAGTTATATGCGGAAAAAGTGCCTAGTGAAGAGCAAGATTTTGAACAGAGTATGTGTATGATAAGTGATTTTGTAAGCTTGATTGAACTGATGAATAAGGTCAATAACATAAACGATATCTGATAAAATTTCGTTCATTTATTTTGATTTAACTATTAGATCGGAAG
>NZ_JTFC01000235.1 GCF_003991225.1 Candidatus Kurthia intestinigallinarum | reverse complement strand
ATTGGATACACTGGCTCTAAATTCATTTACTCGTTGACGATAGATGTTGTAACAAGCTAATAATGGATATAAACCGGATTTTGAATTGATTTCTAAAACCTTGCTATCACTATTCATTAAAGAGTTTTTAGTAATGTTTGGCTTAGTATAGAGTCTTGTGTTTTCTCCATCGTGAAGGGCATATTCAAATTTTTCATCAAAAAATGATTCACCACCGAGTGTCTCGATTAAATGACGGTTGACAACTTTCCATGGTGTTAAAACAGTCTCTTTATCAGGGTTTTTAAAGGTAGCGAAAATATCTGCAATTTTCATTACACGTTCTTTTACGGAACTGCTCTTATCCGCTGCTTTTGCTTTACGACGAATTTTTAAACCCGCTTCTACAAATACTTCAGCATCGTAATATTTGCTGAATTTTTTAAATAACTCTTTTGTCACACCAGGAGGCATAAATTCATTCCATGATTTTTCATCAACTAAATTCACAAAATTACGCAATGTGATTTCTTTATCGGCATCAATATTTGCACCAAAAATCATCATCGGGATACGAATACTGATACCTCGTAAGATACTAATCATTGTTTTCTTCTGCTTTTTTAGTTCATTTAATTTATCAATTGCCTCTTGTTCTTCAGGTGTGCGTTGTTTTGGTTTCTTTTTTTCAGCATCTAAAGCTTTTTGCCACTCTTCATCATCAAATCCTTGATTATTAATCGTCACATCTAAAGGTTTCTTTTCTTGTTTGGATGTACCAATAATTGCTTTCAAGTCATTGAAGTCTTGAATATCAGCTTCGTTAAGACGTAGTAACTCGTCTGTATAAAGATTAGTATCATCAAAGCCCGTTGAAACAACTTTATCGACCGCAGCTCTCTTCAGTTGGCGTAACATGTGTTCAACATCAATAGCATTCATTTTGCTATTATCGTTGCTGATAACAGAACAATAGTTTAAGAACGTAGCCATGGCAGCCTTTTGATCCGGCGAATTTAAACTACCGGCCTTTGTATTTAACTGTGCAGCTTGAGCCACCATTTTTAAGGTTCTATCAGGTGCGAAGTCGAAGACATAGCATTCTGTTTTAATTTGTCCACCAATATTAGCAGGTGTTTGTACACGGAAAGCTGTTTGTAGATAAGTAGATGGCGATGTTGTGTTAGACAGCATCATCACACCAGTCCAAGCTGGTACACTTACACCAGTTGTTAGTTTGCCGCATGTAATAGTGATTGTATAAGCGTTCTCTGGATCGTCTCCAATAGCTTTCTTTACTTTCTCTAAAGCTTCTATATTTTCTGAATCATTATCTCCTGAACCAGCAACGTTAATAATATCAAATTGGCTAAATACATCATGTTCTTTCA
>NZ_JTFC01000234.1 GCF_003991225.1 Candidatus Kurthia intestinigallinarum | reverse complement strand
CGTTTTGTGATATCTTTAAATATGGATAAAATTTGAATTTATAATGTCTTAAAACTAATTTATCTATAATTCAGATAAATGACGTCATTTAAGAAAGGCAAAACTTTTAGAATATATAAATGATGTTACGCAGTAAAGGAAGGAATCTAATGGATAATCAATCAAAAGAAACTATTATTAAAAACCTGCAGCAATTTATTAATTTTACACAACGCTCAAATAGTTGGTTCATTGAAAAAACAAATATTTCAAAAGAAGATTTCGAAAATCTGTTAAATGGTGAAGGAGATATTTTGAACAACATTGAAAAAATCCTGCAGCTTTATGGCATTGAGAATAAGTTCTATTTTCATCAGAAAGATTTTAAATTACCAGAACGTCCGCGTAATCGATTAATAACAGATCTTCCTTCGATTCATCGAGAAGAAGTTAAAAATGAAGAAACAGATTTTAAATTGACGATGGAAATGTTAGATGATTTTGTAAATATATTTGAACTTTTGAAGGCCAATCAAGTAAATAAAGTTAACTATAAATAAGAGTAGACAAAATCGGCTACTCGGTACGATAAATGTATCAATCAAACGAGATGCTATTTCTATGCCTACAAATAAATTAACCATTGTCTTAGTTAAACTATATCTCTTTCCAGCTGAAGCTGAAACGCTCCATTCCGCTCATGATGCAGCTGGATCAAGTTATATCATCGAAACCGCTGAAACCGAAATTTCCCTCTTCAATGACGTAAATCAGTGCATCATCTACTATTGTCAATCTTAACCATTTGTATTCCTACTCAAAGAAAAATAATTAGTGAATCTAAAAATAAGCATATTTCTGCAATTAATCTTTCTAATGGAAAAATCATACAAAATATAATTAGCTTCTATAAAATAAATTGTATTTTTTTAGAGGTAAAGTAAATAAAAAACCATTGAGTCCTATCATTACTAACACTCAATGGTTTTTCACTTTTAATTACTGATTTACTTGTTATATTAGTGCTATTTAATAGCCCATCAAATCTTTTATTTTTTCCGTATTATCTGATGAAGTTAACATTTCTAATAATGTAAAAGCTACTTCCATCGCAGTACTTGGGTTAGCAGATGTAATAATATTGTCATCTACTACAATACGATCTTTACTAATAGCTACACCATAGGTTGCAAGTTGTGCGAGACGCTGACTTGTAGGGTGATTGTATGTCGTTGCGCGTCGCTCTTTTAATACACCGCTATGAGCAACAGCAAGTGCTGCAACACAAATCGAAGCAATCGGCTTATGTTGGTCATTAAAATGACGAATCACTGTACCAAATTGTTCACTAAAGGCATCATCATAAAAGTCTGCTTCTTCAAAACCTCCTGGAATCGCAAGTGCATCAAATTCAT
>NZ_JTFC01000233.1 GCF_003991225.1 Candidatus Kurthia intestinigallinarum | reverse complement strand
ACTATATAATTGTTCTCCACTTCGATAAGCTGCACTGGCAATTGCTGATTGTCCTTTACCTCTAGAAATGACTTGCATACTAAAATGATAAATTGCCATCAAGCATCCCTCTTTCCACAGGAGCGCTAGCGAGTTTTTCACGTGAAGCGTGACCATGTTTTCGCACATACACCAAATGGAAGCGTAGCGTACAGATGGTGTATAAGTGCGCCCTTGTTATTAGCGCCCTTGTTATTAGCGATATTATCACAAATCTCTTATTATTTGAATTATTTTCTCTTTTATGCTCTAATATTGTTAAAATAATATTCAAGAATGAGAGGAGCAACAATCATGAATGAGATTCGTAAAAAACTCGATAAGCTTGAAGAAATGAAAGAACAAATCCGTCAAGAAAAAGAAAAGATGAACGCTCATATTGGACGCCAACTCTTAGCCAAATTAAATATTCAACATGAAGAACTTTCTAAAAAACAACTGGACGACTTAGTTGATACGCTCGCTACACTTTATCAAGACTACAACACACCAAAAGCAGCACCTGATCAAAGCCATGACAGCTAATCACTTACAAAAACTAATCGCTGAAAAAAATCGCTTAGAACTTGAGGTAACCAAGCTACAACAGACCGAATCCCGTAAACAACGTAGCCATATACTCATCCAAAAAGGGGCATTACTCGATAAGTACTTGGACGCACACCATTTATCCATTGAAGAAACAGAAGAATTACTGCAACTCTTCTCAAATTTCATAAAAGAAAAACGACCACAACGATTCAATAAATCTACTTAACAAAGGTGGAAATTTCTACTTTTGTTAAGTTTCTAAAGGAGACCAAACATGCAACTATTTTCGAATGCCATTAGAGATCACATCAAAGAACTAATGCAGCAACAAAATTTAAGCGTTTCTGAGCTAGCAAGACGATCCGGATTAACCCAATCAACTATGGATTCTGTACTCCATATACGCGATACAAATCCTCGCATTGATACAATCCACAAGCTCATTAAAGCACTCAATCTCTCTGTTCCAGACTTCTTTAACCATTCTAGATTTAAAGATCTTGAGTAAATTGAATTAAATCCAAAACAAAAGGTCCTCGCCCAGCAAGCTGGCCTGCGGAACGCCTCCCGCTCTGGGCTCTACTCTCCTAAATGAAAACACAACTTATCTAGCCCCATAAAAAGCAACGTTAAGCTCATCTAATACTAAGAAAACCACAACGCTAAACTACCAACTCACCCAAGACAAGAACACGACGTAATTAGAAATATGTAAGGCAGACTGGAGTATTAATTTAACTAGAGCCTC
>NZ_JTFC01000232.1 GCF_003991225.1 Candidatus Kurthia intestinigallinarum | reverse complement strand
CATATTTAGCGTTCATATATCGCTTCTAAATCCTCACGTGCTTACTCAAAAACAATATAACAACGCGCAAGGAATCGTATATTGTAGTCATTTATGACACTAAGCTGTATAAATCGCCCATCTGTTCTTTAATCGCATCTTCATCATCAAAGATTTTTTTAAGTACATTGTATTTTGCTTGTGCTTGCTGTTGCTCATTGAATGTGTTGCTATCATCATGTTTTTGCTTATGTACGCCGTCTTTAAACCATTGTGGCGTGTCTACTTTAATAATTGGTTTAGATGGCTGAGAAACATTCGCTGACGGTTTCATGAAGTTATTAATAACCTTACGTGCGTACGCTGCTACATTGTTCGCTTTATTAGTTATTGCTTCACGTACTGCGTGTAATGCAATTTCATCTGTTAGGCCGTCAATTTCATTTTTTGTTTTCTCGATCATACGCATTACTTGTGTAACTGATTCATCTTGTCCAACGATATTCATTTCTTTACAAACCTTACCGTACAGATTATGAACCAGCTCTTGTTTTGGTTTTAAATCTTTTTTAATAACGTTAAAAGAGCTAAAAGAGATAGGTTGCTCTTTTTCATCCACAAGCTCAGTAATAGCAGGCGTTTCAGCATTTTGAAGATGTGCACGAAGTGGTGCATCAAGTAGTGCATCTTGATGTGCATGAGTAGTTTCAATAACAACTGGTGTTACGTCTACATCGAATAAATCTTTCATGATTAACGGATAATTTTCGTGTTCTTTATCGATAAAGATATATGCCCCAGCACGACCATTAGCTGTTTGCGCTACTACGAATTGTTCTGATTCTTTTAATGCTTTAACTGCATTACGTACTGTACGGATATTTACACCGGCTTTTTCAGCTAATGTTTTACCCAGGATCGTGCAGATACCATTAGCACTCGCTAAATAAATAATGTGATCTAGTACTTTTTCTTTCGCTTTGGTAAACACAGCTTCAAAGGTGCCGATAAATTTTGCCTTGAAAGTTTCAAAGCGAATCGTTTTTTTAGATTTAATTGGTTGTGCTGTCCATTTTTGTACTTGTGAGTTATATGCTGTTAATACTGTTTTCATAATGATTCATTCTCCTTTGGAATGAAAAAAACACGCTACACCGTATAAAATAGGTGTAACGTGTCCTAAGTAACTAATACAAAACTATTGCAATACGCCAATTTTCATTATAAAATAAATGACATATAACAGGTACGACGAATACCTGTTCATAGTTTTGAAATTAGCTATTTATGAATGACAAGCTGACACCGTAGTAGGAATACGGACGTTAGTGATATGTGAAGGACGCCAATCCGACACTTATCAGTCTTTGTAGATAGCTTTTTTCAATTGTTTAATTTATTGATTAAATTATAAGTTACTACGAAATGTATGTCAACAGGTGTATACGCCGCAAACCGCGTCACTAAGGCATTTGGAGAGTTTTATAGTGGAGTTAATTTAACACTACATTGACACTACTGTAACACCATTTTGACACTACTGTGACACTACATTGACACTACTGTGACACTACGTGACGCTAATTTAACACCAAAAATAACTTTTATTCCCTTATTAGTTAATTAATGTTATATAAAAGCAAATTTATAATTTAATGAATTGATAAAGA
>NZ_JTFC01000231.1 GCF_003991225.1 Candidatus Kurthia intestinigallinarum | reverse complement strand
CTTTGATTTTGTTTGTTCTTTTTTAGGTGCTGCTTTTGCTTTCTCTTTTACAACTTCTACAGCATCAGTATTTTCTACAGTATCTGTTTCGTTTTCTACTTCTTCTAACGTGAAAGTTTGTTCTGGTTCAATACGAGGCGAACGTTGCAAAATCTTCTTTTTATTCTTATTTAATAAATTACTCATTATGCTTCCTCCTGTAATGCTAATTCAGCATTTAAACGTTCAACGAACTCTTTAGCAATTTTTTTATACGTATGGTGTACGCGTCGATCATGCATGTCATCATAAGTAATGCCCGTAATATCGAATCGTTTTAGACGTTCCATATTATGCACGACATTTTCGAATAAGTTTTCTTCACCAAAGATGTCTTTTGCACTTTCTAAAGTCGCCATATCAACTGGCGCACCATTTTTCAAGAGAACAGGTAAAATACCGATAATGTCTAAATGTGCATCGTAATCATCAATCAATGATTGTAAATACGCTGTAAAACCTTCTGCACCTTGTAAGCTGCGCTCATGTGTTTGAAGTACAACGACTACGAAATCAGAAGCGTATAGTGCCGAATCCGTAATATCCGAAATTGTTGGTGGCACATCGATGAAAATAAAATCAAAATCACTACGCAATGGCTCCAGTAATTGTGAAAAATATTGAACACGATCTTTTAATGACGTTCCAAATTTACGTTCCAGGAATCGAGGGTAAAGAGCAAAGTCACTAAAACTTGGTAGCAAATACAAATTTTCTTTAATTTCAGTTACAATCTGCTTCAAATCTTCTTCTTTGATGGCTGTCATCAATGTTTTGTTGAACGAATGAATATCGCCACTAACGACCTCTTTCGTTTTTAAATAAAGGGATGTGGCATTCGCCTGCGGATCTTGGTCACATAATAATACTTTGTAACCTTGATCAGCCAATTCATAAGCCAACATCGTAGAATTAGTCGTTTTACCTGTTCCACCTTTAAAATTACCAAAAGTCACTACTACTGCATTTCTCTCATCCATATTAACCCTCCTACAAACTTTTCTGTTAAAATATATGCATATATTTTAACATAGAATGTATTTTATATACCATTAATATATAGGGTCTAATCACTAGATTAAAAGAGTTGTAAATGTGAATATATGCATATACGT
>NZ_JTFC01000230.1 GCF_003991225.1 Candidatus Kurthia intestinigallinarum | reverse complement strand
ATTTCTGACTACATTGATAGCGAAGTGGCTGAATTTACGAGTTTCAGCGATTTTCATTTAATGGATATTGGGCAAAAGAAAATGATGCTGTATGTAATAATTCCGTTGATGGACCAGTCATGGCAGAGCTTAGTGAACTTGTTCTTTAGTCAGTTATTTAATGAATTGTACGAGTTAGCAGCACTACACCATGCGAGGTTACCACGGAATGTGAACTTTATTTTAGATGAGTTTGTCAATCTCGGGAAGTTTGATAATTACGAGGAATTTTTAGCAACGTGTCGTGGTTACGGCATTAGTGTTGCGACGATTATTCAAACGATTTCGCAGCTTCAGGATCGTTACGGCGATAAAAAGGCAGAGTCCATTTTAGGGAACTGTGGGATTAAATTATGCTTGAACGCTGCCAATCGGACAACGGCTACTTATTTTAAGGACTTGCTTGATAAAACGACCGTTAAAGTAGATACGGAATCTGAATCGAAGCAATATGGTAAGGAGAACCGGACGAGTAGCATGAGCGAAAATGAAAGCTTTGCAGCCCGTGATTTAATGACAGCGGGCGAAATTATGCAAATGCCAGCTGATATAGGCATCATTTTATTTCAGCATAAGCCACCCATTCAAGTAAAGAAAGCCTTTCAGTTTCAATTGTTTCCTGGCGTAACAGAAAAATATGAAGTCAGTCAGTTTGATTATCATGCAAAGCCTTCAGCAGAGCAACTACAAAAGCTGACGCTCGCTCAGCAAGCATTTGAGGAAGATATTGCGAAAAAGGCAGTAGCCAAGCAAACCGAGCAGGAACAGTTGGAGAAGGACTTTTTCGGCTTTGAGGTCGTGGAGCAGGAGGTCACATTTGAAAGTGCGTTGGAGGAATTAAACGGTGACTTAAATATTTCAGGAAGTGAGCCTAATAAATGAGGTGAGCTGTAGTGAATTTCATTCAAGATAAAGTTATGGATATGTTAAATGAATGGTTAAATGATTTACTGACAGCGGTTTTTAAGTTTTTAGCAGAGGTGCTGTTTAACCATGAGGCGCTCAGTGGCTTGTTTTTAGACGTATATCGTATTTTCGCTGTTTTTGGCGGTGTGTTACTTGTGGCGATTGTGCTATTTAGAATATTGAACGCCATGCTAAATGAAGCGACCAATAATGAAAGTAATATTGCTGAAATTATCGTCAGTGCATTAAAGGCAAGTATCATG
>NZ_JTFC01000023.1 GCF_003991225.1 Candidatus Kurthia intestinigallinarum | reverse complement strand
ATTGTAGGCATGCTTGAATCGATTTCTTTCAGTAAATGGCTCACATCTTGACGCTTCAGTCCATTAAAACCACCAATGGGAGAAGGGTCCACACGTCCTACTAACGCCAATTTATCATCAATGACGACATATTCATCGTTTAATAGTGTAATATTGCTTTCTTCAAGCAACTGTACCATTTGGGAGAATGTCTTTCCGCCATCGTGATTGCCTAATGTACCATACACACCGTATGTTGCTTTCAACTGCTTGAATAAGTCACTTACACGTTTCGGATCTTGAATGGCGGTAAAATCATCATTAAAAATATCGCCTGGAATGACAATGATATCTGGCTCCATCGTATTCACTCGCTCCACAATTTCCTCTAATCGTGTTTCTGAACGTACAGCACCTAAATGAAGGTCACTCAACATCACCATTTTCAAATTTGGAGACGTGACACCCTCTTTTAATTGAATGTCATACCGTACTTCTTTAATAATCGTGGCATTGTAAATCCCATATGTCACAAAACTAATTGTCATTAAAATCGAGCTTAGCCCTGCCCAAAAACGCACGATGTCTGGTACTGGTTTTGGAATGATACCTGTAAGTGCTCCGATTCCTACTAAAATATCAACTACGGCAATACATAAGAATAGATAAATAAAGATCCCCATCCAATAGGAACCGAACGTTGTTGCAACGTCATTAATCCCTTTTGGTAAAGGGGCAAATGCAAGTAAAAATGTTAAGGCGATGATGCCGTATATATACGCGAACACCCAAGCATTCATCGATGGCAATAATAGTGTGCCCCAACGATATAAGCGGTGACCAATATATACATTGGCCCCGCCGTAAACGAGTAGCACAAGAGAAATCCCGAAAATCATCGTTACTTTACTCATGCTTCCCTCCTATACTTCAGCTACTACTTGTTCTTTTTCACTTTCTCTTTTTCAACCATTTTCAGTACTTCTTCGCCTTCCATATCGACGTTCGGTAAAATGCGGTCTAACCATTTTGGCATATACCATGCTGATTTACCAAGTAACATCATAACAGCTGGTACCATCATCATTCGGACAACGAACGCATCGAAAATAACACCAAATGTTAACGTTAACCCGATAATTTTTGTCATTGGATCTGATGAGAACATAAATCCTCCAAACACAGCAACCATGATTAGTGCAGCGGCTACAACAACGCCACCACTATCACGTACACCCGCCATCACTGCTTTACGTGCGTTTCCAGAATGTGCAAACTCTTCACGCATACGACTTACTAAGAACACTTCGTAGTCCATCGCTAAACCAAATAGAATACCTGTTGCAATAATCGGTAAGAAACTTAATACTGGACTCGTTGTAACGAATCCAAACAGTTCATAGAAGTTACCGTCCTGTACAACCCATGTGACAAACCCTAAAGTTGCACCTAAGGATAAGACGAAACCAAGCACCGCTTTAAGTGGCACTAAGATTGAGCGGAACGCAATCATGAAAATAATGAATGCTAATACAACAATGATCGATGCGAATACTGGTAAGGCATCTGATAAACGTTCTGAAATATCAATGTACATCGCTGTATTACCAGTAACATTTAACTTCACGCCATCAAATTTTGCATTACGTAGCTCATGCACAAGTTCAATTGTTTCTTGATCACTTGGTCCATTCGTTGGATTTAATGTAAGTACGGCCATTTCGCCTGATTCTTTTGGAATGACATTCGTAATCAGATCAACATGATCCATTGCTAAAATATCAGCTTGCAGTTGCTCAAGTTTCGATAGCACTTCCCCATCTTTTTCTGTCGCCTCTGCTACGACAACAAGTGAAGCGTGAACCCCTTCACCATAGCCCTCTTTTAATAAATCATACGCATCACGCTGAGGTGTCCCCTCTTCGTAAACACTATCATCTGGTAGGCCAAGTTCCATATGGAAAATTGGAATCGCTGTAATCGCTAAAAAGGCGATGGTAAGTGTTGCGATTAATACTGGAATTTTGTTTAATACTTTTGCCCAGCCTTGTAGTAGCTTTCCTGAGAATTTCACTCGGTCTGTTACTTTTTCGGCTAACGTCTTTTTACGGTCAACTGGTGGTGTAATTTTTTTACCAATTAACATCAACACTGCTGGTGTAACAATCACCGCAATTAAAATGGCAATGAATACCGTTAACGCTGCTGAAATCCCCATCATTGTTAAGAATGGAATTTGTGGAACAGCTAACGCCAGTAATGCAATAATAACCGTAA
>NZ_JTFC01000229.1 GCF_003991225.1 Candidatus Kurthia intestinigallinarum | reverse complement strand
GATTTTTTGTTGGCCTTCTGGTTGTATATTTGCCTTATGAATATATTGAAGTAAGATTTCATCCAAAATATTGATACGATTTAGATTTTGGATATTACTAATATAATTCTCTGTTAACATATCGATTTCCTTTTTTACCATAAAAAAAAAGCCCCTCCTTTTCTTATTCTTGTACGCAGAATATAAATTTGAAAGCTTATATTCCATGTACAGTTGAAAAAACATAAATAGATGTACAGAATATTATAGCATGTTTACCAAATCAGAAGATACAAAAAACTACCATATAGAAAAGAAAGAATAAAAAAACGCTTGTAACAAAAATGTAATATAACGCCCTTTCCCTCACAAAAGTGGAAAAGTAGAAATTTCCACCTATGCGAGAAACATATCTACTTAACAAAAGTAGAAATTTCTACTTTTGAAATAAAGTTGTTATTCGCCCCCTTTCATGAAAATCCTTATGTAGTAAGGCATGAGAGGGGATTTTTATGTCCATTTTAAAACGCAAAAAATCATTTCTACTTTGCAAAGGTGGAAAAGTGGAAATTTGCAATTTCTACTCAAAGTCAACTTTCTCGCAAAAGTGGAAAAGTAGAAAAGTGCGAGAAAACATAAGGGTATCAATGCTTTTTATGAGTTTACAACCCTCGTATTTTATGTTTTATTTAGTAGTAATAAAGATTTTAGGCAAAATAAAAAGCCATTCCTCATTTGTCTTTGGCAGGACAAGGAATGACTCAAACAAAGAACAACTAAATAAGTGAGCGTCCGAGCGGTTAGCTGGTAACTAACTTATGGTCGTTGATCTACAACAAAATGAGCTTTTTGGTCGAAGCTTATTTGTTGTTATAATTAGATTAAATAAATGGTGTGCTGGTAACACGCCATTAGTAAAACAATATTACGCTAATTATAGCAACTGTAGACGACATTTTCAATATTTCTGATTGAAAATTGGCTTCATGCACCCTTTTTTAAGTGTGCTTTTGAACGAGATAGCTGTGGACGCTCACCTAGAGGAAAGGAGAGCTATGTCCATGGCTATTTTTGCGTTAGAAAAGCAGGAGATGGGGCAGCTGTTTGATACGCTGCTACATACAGGAATCCACACATATAAAAAGAAGCATTCTAAAGCGAGCTTGCCAGCACGTGTTGAGGCAGAGAAGAAAGAAAAATCGACACGTCAAGGGGCTGTCTTTGTGGTGCGTCAAAAAGCAGACTTTACAGCAAATGGCGTAAAGGGGTATATCGTGACGTCGAAGGAAACGTTATTAGAGGATGCGCACACGCTTACACACTTCACACCGAACGTGTACCGTACGTTTGGTTATACGGATGACACGCGTCGTTATATCCACGGCTTTGAGGAGCGTAATCTTCAGCAGATTAATACGTTCGTCGTCGACATTGATACGAAAAAATATAGCGTGAACGAGCTGCTACTTGTCTGCATGGACGCTTCAATTGGTTTACCGACGTTTATTGTTGCATCGGATCGTGGTTATCAGCTGTATTTTGTACTGGAATCACCACTGTTTATTTCGAATAAAGAAAACTTCCGTG
>NZ_JTFC01000228.1 GCF_003991225.1 Candidatus Kurthia intestinigallinarum | reverse complement strand
TCGTAGCCTTGTGCCTCTTTAATCGCTGCCGTTTTCTCGTACACCTCAGCCTTTGGATCTGTTATGACAATGCTGTTCTCGGTTTCATATAAAACATTCGTCATAACAAAGGACTGCGTTTTATAGCTCCCAGGTCCACCAACAACCATAATATTACGGTTCGGCTTTGATTCATTTGGCTGGATTAACACTTTTTTATTGTAGATGCCTAAAATAGTACCGTTCATTCTACATCACGCCCTTTAAGTGACTGTAAAAATGTTTCACGCACATCCTTTTCTGATTTTGCGATAAAATTTCCATCTAATATTTCCTTTTCCTTCGCCCAACGTGCCGAGCCGTGATATGCATTCTTTTCGTGAATGTCCCACCCGTCCTTTTTCGTTTTGCGCTTTAATTGCAGTAACGCACTATAAAACAAATTAAGCACCGTCAAAATGAAAAACAATGGATTTTTAGATGCCACGTAGCCTTCTATCGCCTGTACAGGATGTAGAAACAGCTCCTTTACACTCCCAAGCATTGCATCTGTCGTAATGGCAAGCTTCAGTTCACCAAGCAGTAAAATGAAATCAATGAGCACGAGTATGACGACTTCAAAGGCTAGAAAGCTGACGATAAACCAGAGAAGCTTTTTCATACACCGTCCACCTCCGTCATATTACCAATGACCTTAAATTCCCCAAGGATAAACTGCTCCTCACTCTTTAAAACGCTCACCTCATACAACTGACTACCGTGATTGACCAGTGCCCCATCTAAAAAATAGTTGGTCGTGGTGTACACTAAAAACGTGTGGGGCTCCTTAGGATTCAAATAAATTTGTACATCTTCTACTTCATTTTTCATTGCGACAACAGGTGGTGAAAGAGAGGAGGCACCTTTTAATTTGTTCAGTACATCTAATTCAACAAAATTCGACAATTCATTAAAGCGAGTAACATAGGAATCATTGTCATAGTTCAAATAAACCCGAAAAGCTTGCTCTACAAAAGCAACTTCCTCACCGGTTACTTGTAAGCCGGTAACAGCCGAAAGTTCTTCATTCTTTAGCGTGAGTGCCTCGAGTTCCCCATTCTTTCGTTCAATCGTTTCCTTTAAAGCCTTCTTATCATTAGACAGCACAAAAATTGAACCTGCTAAAACGAGAACAATGAATACAAATACACCTACGACAATCCCTTGCTTCATCCTCCCTCACCTCCTGAAAAGTCAACAATGCGACCGTACCCATATAAATGCTCTTGCCAATAACGATTATTTAAATCAGTAAAGCCAATCCCTCCACCATTTGCATCAAACATTTTGCCGTTCCCTACATACATGCCAATATGAGTGACAGGTCTACCGGCATTATACGTACCTGTGAAAAAGATAAAATCCCCTGGTTGCAGTTCCTCCGCTGTTATTTTTTGTGACGCATTATACTGCTCTTGGGCTGTTCGAGGTAAATTCACACCGATTTTCCGAAAAGCCCACATCATCAAGCCTGAACAATCAAAGGAAGTCGTCGGGCTCATCCCACCAAACGTGTACGGATAACCGTCAAACTGAAGCATCGTTTCATACACCACTTGAAAATCTGCTGTGGCATTTGCTAAATCAAGAACCTCACCGTCACGCATCGTCCCTATATAACGCTTTACATGGGCTACATATTCGGGATCCCCGTAACTTTGCCAACCAAGTTTCGCTACTTGCTGCTCTGAAAATGCTTGGGCTAATGCTGCTGAATGCTTACCACCATTTGCTGCAACAAAATCCATATAACCCGAACCGTAATTATAGCTCGGAATGGCTGTGTCAAAATCGACGCCTAAGCGCTCTCGTTTCGCGAGTACCTTTTCAAAATGGGCATCACCGCCTTCAATGGAATATACGGGTTCTGTAATCGTATTTGGTGGCACCCCAATGGACTCTCTGGCCTGCATCCCATCTAGTGAAGCTGTACCGCCGCTTTCCTGCATCATAATGGC
>NZ_JTFC01000227.1 GCF_003991225.1 Candidatus Kurthia intestinigallinarum | reverse complement strand
TGGACATGTCTACTATTGAACGTGCGAAAGAAATGTTTGGTGAAGACAATGTAATGGAAAGTGTTATCAAGCACTTAGAACGCTTAAAAGCTTGGGACGTAACAGGTATCACAGACAACGATATGCACGACCGTAAAGCACACCAAGTATTTTTAGATGTAATTGATGAGCTTGAGGAAAAATTAGCTCAATTCGAGGAGGCTGGTAAGTATGAGTAATGAAAAAGGCGGTTTAATTAAGAAAAAGAAAAAGCCGACAATCATGCAGCCTTCTATTCCCGTGAAGAAAAATGATATGGACTTCGGTTACTCAGCTCCTACAAAACAGGACGAGCAGATAGTAGCTGTTGAAGCACCTACTCCTGTGGTCGTTGAAAAAGAGGTAACAAAAATTGAACCAGCTCAGCCACGTAAAAAGCTTGGCGTTGGGAAAGCCAACAGCACAAAAAGCTTAAAAGTACCAACTGTCATTCACAGTGAAATCAACTTGCTAGGCTCTTTCATGGATGAGGGGAAAACGTATGTGATTTTGCAGAAACTGATTGATAGTTATGTGAAGAACGAGCTAACGGATCGCCAGCAGCGTCAGTTTGAATTTATGGTTGAAGCGTTTCATGAGGAGAAATAATAAAACAAAAAAGAGAACGCGTGTACCAAGCGACACGAGCTCTCTTTATCTGATACGCTAACGCGTGTACCAAGCGACACGAGTTAAACGTTTCTTTATTAATTTATATTCCCATTATGTCAAAAAAATATACATTTTGTCAAGAACGGAGGTGTAATTCAATGCAACCTATACATGAACAAGCAACTACAAATTTACTTATTTGCTTTGATGAAAGCGGTAAAAACAGTAGCGATCCCATTCAATTAATGGGTGCACTTTCAATTCCACTTAACATATATATGCATCCAAACTTTAATACTTTCCATGCATTAAATCAAGAATTTTCATTTCATTGGACGAAATATGGTGGAGATTCAAAAATTGCTAAAGGCATTGAACAGTTATTTGAACAAGCACTTCCTTTAGCTGAATACATGAACTTCAATATGATTCGATATGCTAGTTCTGTTCTAAATTCGCAAGCTCAAAATGTTTTTAAAGACATATATAAACCTAAAAAAACTATTGTAGATAAAACTATTTATACAAAACTCCCTGAGCGTATTTGCTATGGTTTAGTTAGAGGTTATGGTGTACACAAT
>NZ_JTFC01000226.1 GCF_003991225.1 Candidatus Kurthia intestinigallinarum | reverse complement strand
ATATATAATCAGTTTAACTGATGAATTTTTAAATTTCAAGTTGTTTGTTTTTATATTTAATTTTCAATGAAATAATGTACCTTTTAACTTTATAAAGCATACAAAATAAACTTAACGTTCCCAAATCAAAGTTTGGGGGCATACTAAAAAGGCAGGAATGTTGTTAAATCAACGTTTCTGCCCTTTCTTATGGAACATTGTTTATGCGTGATTTTATGCACGTTTTTAAAAAGCCTTTCCTGACAATCGTTTAAGCGTATCTTCGTGATGATCGCACTTCTTACAATCTTGCATAAAATCCTGCATATCCTTAGCGTATGTTTTGCGCGTTTTGTCGGCAGGACTAGGAACGTTTTCGCTTCTGATTCGATTCAGGCTGCTGTTTCATTCGCTGACGCTGCGCCTGCAACTTTTCATACTCTTCATATTCGAGCTCATCCAAAATCCGATCAATCGCTTTTCCTTTAAAGAACTGCTCAAATAAAAATGGTGCACCGTACACTTTTAACTGCTTCCCGCCGAACGTATCATTGTAACGAACAACCCCGTCCTTTGTCTGTACAACCGTAATGGCTAAATGACGATTGGCCTCTTCTTCTGATAAAATACCTTCCCCGATGCAATCACTTAATACAAATGCTCGGTAACGAGGGTGATTGAGGTCCTTCACTAGCCTTTCTTCTAACTGCTTTTGCAATGCTAATAACTCGTAAGGCGACGCCTGTTCACCTTTTAAAATCGCAATATCATATTGTTGCTTAGTTGTTAAATAACGATCCACCATTTGCAGCTGCTCTTTTTCGTACTTTTTCGGTGGCGTCCGAGGAAAATCATCTAGCTGCTCCTTTGTAAATGCCTCTCCGTAATAATCCATGGCTGTTACAAGCCATTCACGCTCTACAAG
>NZ_JTFC01000225.1 GCF_003991225.1 Candidatus Kurthia intestinigallinarum | reverse complement strand
ATTTTCAATGACAGGCCCAACCCCAAACTTTGCATCAGGATATAAACGTTTGACCGCCTGTGCAGTTAAGTGAGCTGCCGAATGGCGAAGTACCTCTAAACCCTCTTTTGACGAAGTGTCATACAGCGAAATTTCAGCGTCCACTAGAATTGGTCGAGTCAAATCAGTTGTCGTCGTATTTACACTTCCCACAATTGATTTTTTCGCTAAGCTCGGACTAATCGACTTGGCAATTTCGGTTAGCGTAACACCTTTGGCAAAGCACTTCTCTTCGCCATTTGGAAATTGAATTGTTACTTCTTGATTTGACATACTATCTCTCCTTTTCGTTTTTGGTTAATCAAATATGCAAATGCATATTTGCGTCCAGATTTTTTCGAGTTTACTCGAAAATTCCTCTAAAAATCTGTGACATATACTATTTTGGCAAAGCAAATATTTCATTTGCTTTGCCAAAATAAAAAGCATATACTCATCCCGTAAAGGGACGAATACATGCTTGTATACCCGTGGTTCCACCCAAATTCCTACTGTTAGATGACCAGTAGCTCATTGATACAGATAACGCCTGTACACGTTGCTAGTTTCCTAGCACAGCTCAAAGGGAGTAAATCGAATAGTCCAATCAGGAAACTTTCAGCCGGTGATTTCCCTCTCTTTTGACCTTCTCTTAAACGATTCATATCCTCGTCATTGCTTTTTAAAATTGAAATTACATATAATTTTAACGGACTTTCTAAATATTGTAAACTTATTATTTTAAAAAATCAGAAAATTATGTTAGAAAATTAGATGGCATCTTTTAATGATGATTCATTTTAGTAGCATCTCTTTTAGACAAAAATAACAGTTCCTTTTTTTGCTTCGCATAATATTGAAAAGAGACGTACTAGGTGTCTGTCTCTCTAATATTCCATATAACCTTTCTCTTTAAAAAAATCATTTCCGCAAATTATCAAATAGCCAAGATTGAAAAGATTTTAACCTTGTTTAATATTAAAGATCCAGATTACTTTTCCCAGAAAATCTTCGAACTACCACAGCATGTTAATAAAAGAGATATCAAAGATTATGCAAAGTTATATGCGGAAAAAGTGCCTAGTGAAGAGCAAGATTTTGAACAGAGTATGTGTATGATAAGTGATTTTGTAAGCTTGATTGAACTGATGAATAAGGTCAATAACATAAACGATATCTGATAAAATTTCGTTCATTTATTTTGATTTAACTATTAAAAAAGAATAGCGCAAATACAAAATAAGAGTAGACAAAATCGGCTACTCTTATTTGTTTATACAATTTTTTTGCGTGCTTTAAAATTGTAATTAACTTAATACGCGACACATATTTCTTTTGAAATACGTCCAGGAATTTTCAA
>NZ_JTFC01000224.1 GCF_003991225.1 Candidatus Kurthia intestinigallinarum | reverse complement strand
TTATGTATTAATTATCCTACAAGCTCAAGAACTATCGCTTGAAGGCGCCGAAACGTATATAAAATACCTACAATTCATGGCAGACAACTATGATGCGGACATTCAAGTGGCTGGCGTATTACCGGTACTGCTTCGTCCAGGTGGTCGCGTGGACATGTCTACTATTGAACGTGCGAAAGAAATGTTTGGTGAAGACAATGTAATGGAAAGTGTTATCAAGCACTTAGAACGCTTAAAAGCTTGGGACGTAACAGGTATCACAGACAACGATATGCACGACCGTAAAGCACACCAAGTATTTTTAGATGTAATTGATGAGCTTGAGGAAAAATTAGCTCAATTCGAGGAGGCTGGTAAGTATGAGTAATGAAAAAGGCGGTTTAATTAAGAAAAAGAAAAAGCCGACAATCATGCAGCCTTCTATTCCCGTGAAGAAAAATGATATGGACTTCGGTTACTCAGCTCCTACAAAACAGGACGAGCAGATAGTAGCTGTTGAAGCACCTACTCCTGTGGTCGTTGAAAAAGAGGTAACAAAAATTGAACCAGCTCAGCCACGTAAAAAGCTTGGCGTTGGGAAAGCCAACAGCACAAAAAGCTTAAAAGTACCAACTGTCATTCACAGTGAAATCAACTTGCTAGGCTCTTTCATGGATGAGGGGAAAACGTATGTGATTTTGCAGAAACTGATTGATAGTTATGTGAAGAACGAGCTAACGGATCGCCAGCAGCGTCAGTTTGAATTTATGGTTGAAGCGTTTCATGAGGAGAAATAATAAAACAAAAAAGAGAACGCGTGTACCAAGCGACACGAGCTCTCTTTATCTGATACGCTAACGCGTGTACCAAGCGACACGAGTTAAACGTTTCTTTATTAATTTATATTCCCATTATGTCAAAAAAATATACATTTTGTCAAGAACGGAGGTGTAATTCAATGCAACCTATACATGAACAAGCAACTACAAATTTACTTATTTGCTTTGATGAAAGCGGTAAAAACAGTAGCGATCCCATTCAATTAATGGGTGCACTTTCAATTCCACTTAACATATATATGCATCCAAACTTTAATACTTTCCATGCATTAAATCAAGAATTTTCATTTCATTGGACGAAATATGGTGGAGATTCAAAAATTGCTAAAGGCATTGAACAGTTATTTGAACAAGCACTTCCTTTAGCTGAATACATGAACTTCAATATGATTCGATATGCTAGTTCTGTTCTAAATTCGCAAGCTCAAAATGTTTTTAAAGACATATATAAACCTAAAAAAACTATTGTAGATAAAACTATTTATACAAAACTCCCTGAGCGTATTTGCTATGGTTTAGTTAGAGGTTATGGTGTACACAATGATGTACAGGCAAAAATTTTGATTGAGGAATCTTCTGAATATCATTCACGAAATCTGGATTCAATGTTAAAAGAAGCTTTAAATATACATTCATTATATCGTGGAGAAAACTTTGTCATTACAGAGTGTGGTTATCGTAGCAAAGGTGAAGAGATAGGCATTGAATTTATCGATATCTTTTTAGGTATAGTTGGGATTATCCTGACATGTCCTTCATACAAGGAAATATCCGGTAAAAAACAAGCAAAGGTTGAATTGGTCTTAAAATTATTAAAA
>NZ_JTFC01000223.1 GCF_003991225.1 Candidatus Kurthia intestinigallinarum | reverse complement strand
GAAGTCAGAGCATGAAAAAGTGAGAAGTTCCACCCGATATTTTTATGGTTGATGGGGCGAATTTTAAATAGAAGATGATTCAGTTTTCACTTTAATTGATTTGAATTTGTGATTCATTTTCTAGGCAACATTGACTTATTTTTATTGAAAAAGATGAATCAATTTTTCCGTTTTTTCATTAAGCGAGTAATCACCGAAGTGCAAAAACACAAAGTAGTTTTTGTGATTTCGTGTGACAGCGAGCGATAACCACATCAACTTATTTCATTGACATTTGATCCAACGACTTTTTAAATGAGCTAGATTTATTTCTATACTTTTAATTTATTTTCACAAATTTTTATTTCAGTGCTGCTGCATCTTTAAATAATTTATGACTGAGATTTTCATATTTTTCTAACGAGCGAATCATCATCGCAGCACACAAATGCAAAGTAATTTGTGTTAGGCGTATGACGATGAGCGATTGAAAAGTTATATATTTTATCAGCATATATAACTTTGTAAGGAGAAATTTTAAAGATATGAGGTTTTATTATATGAAATTCGATTAATGTTTACTTCTAGGGGTACCGTCAGATTTTCGCAGATTTACAACGATAAAGAATCTTCTTAACGCTAGTTATTAAGATGTTTTTTTTGAACAGTATTTTGAAATGAATTATGCTCAAAATATAGCTACTTTTAGCAGCGTAAAGATGTTGTACCAAAATCCGTCGGTTATAAGATAGCTATTCCTTATCGTTGTTATATAAATTGTTTGATAATACTACATCGTGCTTAACGTTGTAAATCTGCATTTTTATGACGCTATCCTTATAACAAATAATGTAGCCTCAAATGTACGCTTAGATTTCCGATTTGTTAATCGTTCCCTTATTTCCAGTTGAAATGGTGTGTCATTTTCAGTAGAACTTTTTGTTAAACCTCCAACCGACACTTGGAATATTTCAGTAAGTTTTGTGACAAGTTCACCAGATAGCATATGTTCTACAAGTGATTTACTTACACCCAATTGAGTAGCTAAACAAGTATAGCTTTCTCCGCATTTCTGCTATCTTT
>NZ_JTFC01000222.1 GCF_003991225.1 Candidatus Kurthia intestinigallinarum | reverse complement strand
TACGGTAAGGTTTGTAAAGAAATGAATATCGTTGGACAAGATGAATCAGTTACACAAGTAATGCGTATGATCGAGAAAACAAAAAATGAAATTGACGGCCTAACAGATGAAATTGCATTACACGCAGTACGTGAAGCAATAACTAATAAAGCGAACAATGTAGCAGCGTACGCACGTAAGGTTATTAATAACTTCATGAAACCGTCAGCGAATGTTTCTCAGCCATCTAAACCAATTATTAAAGTAGACACGCCACAATGGTTTAAAGACGGCGTACATAAGCAAAAACATGATGATAGCAACACATTCAATGAGCAACAGCAAGCACAAGCAAAATACAATGTACTTAAAAAAATCTTTGATGATGAAGATGCGATTAAAGAACAGATGGGCGATTTATACAGCTTAGTGTCATAAATGACTACAATATACGATTCCTTGCGCGTTGTTATATTGTTTTTGAGTAAGCACGTGAGGATTTAGAAGCGATATATGAACGCTAAATATGACAATCTGCAAAGTTTAGATTGCATCCTTTACATAAAATTATTGACAGTGCCACTTTTTAATATATGCATATATCAATATATACGTATATGCATATATCAATATATACGTATATGCATATATTCACATTTACAACTCTTTTAATCTAGTGATTAGACCCTATATATTAATGGTATATAAAATACATTCTATGTTAAAATATATGCATATATTTTAACAGAAAAGTTTGTAGGAGGGTTAATATGGATGAGAGAAATGCAGTAGTAGTGACTTTTGGTAATTTTAAAGGTGGAACAGGTAAAACGACTAATTCTACGATGTTGGCTTATGAATTGGCTGATCAAGGTTACAAAGTATTATTATGTGACCAAGATCCGCAGGCGAATGCCACATCCCTTTATTTAAAAACGAAAGAGGTCGTTAGTGGCGATATTCATTCGTTCAACAAAACATTGATGACAGCCATCAAAGAAGAAGATTTGAAGCAGATTGTAACTGAAATTAAAGAAAATTTGTATTTGCTACCAAGTTTTAGTGACTTTGCTCTTTACCCTCGATTCCTGGAACGTAAATTTGGAACGTCATTAAAAGATCGTGTTCAATATTTTTCACAATTACTGGAGCCATTGCGTAGTGATTTTGATTTTATTTTCATCGATGTGCCACCAACAATTTCGGATAT
>NZ_JTFC01000221.1 GCF_003991225.1 Candidatus Kurthia intestinigallinarum | reverse complement strand
GTGTTTTGGGCCAATATAGGGCTGTTTGTGGTCACGTGGCCACAAATGAAGGGATTTTATCCACATGTGGCCACGAGGTTTAATGGCTATTTTTCTAATAGATAATGAACAAAAACTATCTATATAAATGAATCAACCATAAAAAAATAAAGCGAAAAAATAATCAATATTGTATTTTTTGAAGCATAAAAAATCTAAAAAATGATTTCATTTTCGGGGGAAATATCGAACAAAAATCAAAAAAAGTGAAATCATTTTTGGAGAAAATCGGAGCATATTTTTGAAAAAAATCGATATAAAAAATCTGTAAAACCAGAAAAAATCGAATCACTTTTTTTAAAATATTGGACAAAAAAATAAAAAAAGTAATTTCGTTTTCGAAAAAAAATTGAATGTATTTTTGAAAAAAAACTGCTGCGAAATTTCTAGGATTTCAAAAAACGATTCATTTTTTTGAGTAAAAATCCGAGTAGAATATCATAAAATTTCAGATGTTTTTTTCACTTTTCTTAAGCATAAAAAATCCAAAAAGTAATGTTATTTGCGAGAAAAGTGAATGAAATTTTAATTATAAAAAGCATCAACATTGAAAATTCCTGGACGTATTTCAAAAGAAATATGTGTCGCGT
The DNA here is from genome assembly GCF_003991225.1 of Candidatus Kurthia intestinigallinarum. Taxonomy (GTDB): domain Bacteria; phylum Bacillota; class Bacilli; order Bacillales_A; family Planococcaceae; genus Kurthia; species Kurthia populi. Next base: position 615 of record NZ_JTFC01000221.1, on the reverse strand, counting down.
ATTAAGTTAATTACAATTTTAAAGCACGCAAAAAAATTGTATAAACAAATAAGAGTAGCCGATTTTGTCTACTCTTATTTTGTATTTGCGCTATTCTTTTTTAATAGTTAAATCAAAATAAATGAACGAAATTTTATCAGATATCGTTTATGTTATTGACCTTATTCATCAGTTCAATCAAGCTTACAAAATCACTTATCATACACATACTCTGTTCAAAATCTTGCTCTTCACTAGGCACTTTTTCCGCATATAACTTTGCATAATCTTTGATATCTCTTTTATTAACATGCTGTGGTAGTTCGAAGATTTTCTGGGAAAAGTAATCTGGATCTTTAATATTAAACAAGGTTAAAATCTTTTCAATCTTGGCTATTTGATAATTTGCGGAAATGATTTTTTTAAAGAGAAAGGTTATATGGAATATTAGAGAGACAGACACCTAGTACGTCTCTTTTCAATATTATGCGAAGCAAAAAAAGGAACTGTTATTTTTGTCTAAAAGAGATGCTACTAAAATGAATCATCATTAAAAGATGCCATCTAATTTTCTAACATAATTTTCTGATTTTTTAAAATAATAAGTTTACGATATTTAGAAAGTCCGTTAAAATT
>NZ_JTFC01000220.1 GCF_003991225.1 Candidatus Kurthia intestinigallinarum | reverse complement strand
TATATAACTTTGTAAGGAGAAATTTTAAAGATATGAGGTTTTATTATATGAAATTCGATTAATGTTTACTTCTAGGGGTACCGTCAGATTTTCGCAGATTTACAACGATAAAGAATCTTCTTAACGCTAGTTATTAAGATGTTTTTTTTGAACAGTATTTTGAAATGAATTATGCTCAAAATATAGCTACTTTTAGCAGCGTAAAGATGTTGTACCAAAATCCGTCGGTTATAAGATAGCTATTCCTTATCGTTGTTATATAAATTGTTTGATAATACTACATCGTGCTTAACGTTGTAAATCTGCATTTTTATGACGCTATCCTTATAACAAATAATGTAGCCTCAAATGTACGCTTAGATTTCCGATTTGTTAATCGTTCCCTTATTTCCAGTTGAAATGGTGTGTCATTTTCAGTAGAACTTTTTGTTAAACCTCCAACCGACACTTGGAATATTTCAGTAAGTTTTGTGACAAGTTCACCAGATAGCATATGTTCTACAAGTGATTTACTTACACCCAATTGAGTAGCTAAACAAGTATAGCTTTCTCCGCATTTCTGCTATCTTTTCGTTTGTTTATATTATTTACCTATTTTTTTATAGACGTCTCCAATTTTGAATGATAGATATACAATATAGCATTGGGATTGAGTACTTTTTGGAGTTCAAGGCTTTTTCTAATAATCATTTTCATTCCCAAACCCACCTTTATAAGAATTAAATTGATTATCTCCACGATTAATTTTATCTATTACATATTTATTTGAAAGGACACTTAATGTCTCTTGCATAGCGTCATAATCCCTTTTAGACATAACAACAATAGTATCTTCTACATTTTCACCCGTAACAGCAATTTCACATGATTCCTTATTGATTTTTTTCATATACGTATGAAGGTTCTTTTGAAACTTCGAATGTGCTACAAATTCCATAGCAATCCTCCTTTTCTATACCATAACTTGATTGTACTAATTACTAGCATAAATCTTATATCACTATATAGTAATGAATATGTTTATAGGACAGATCTGTACTCAAAATGAATAATTAAATATGCAAAATCGATAAGCTAGCTGCATAAATGAAAAATCTCTCAAATGCTTGATATGATTGGGTTTTCAGCAAAATATATAAAAACGTGTATACAGCCGAATACAAAACGAAAACCGATAATGCTATTAAATCAACATTCTCGGCTTTTTAGCATGATCCCAAACTTTGATTTGGGAACGTTATTTGTATGGAATTGTATGCTTTTAAGTCAGTGTTTCCTGCCATTAACAATCATTTTTTCTTAATAATCAGTTAATTGTGGTATTATGTATATAAGGAGGCGATTATCTTGAATAAACGGAATAATAAATTGTTATTAACCTTTGTATTAGGACTTCTTGCAGCTCTTTTCATATTTCCGTTTTTAAGAACAATGGGTCTCTCATTTGATGTCGTATTAGTTTATTTATTTGGGGAAGGTAGTGTTTGGGCTTTACCTTTTTCACTATTAGTAATTGCTACAATTATTTTTGGTGTAAGGAAATCTATCTCTAAAACAGCAGCATAAAAATCTGTAAAAATGCTACATTCAAAAAAACCTTCGGAGTGTTGATGTACCAACACCAACACTCCGAAGGTTTTTTTGTTCCCAATGTTGCGTTTGGGAACGTTATTTAGGTTTACTTTGTATAGTTTATAAATTTATTTAAAGTGATTTATTTCGGATAGACCTTCTTAAATCGTTCGCAAACAACTAACATATCTGGTGAGAATTCTTTATCGTACTCTTTTAATAAATTACTAAAAAAATTCTCGTGTGCATCCCACCAAAATTGATAATCCCCTTCGCCTTCAGCTAAAGCAAATTCTTCGGATACATCGTTCATCGGCATTACTTCAACTGATTCAATTTGAATAATCGCAACAGGTGCGTCCGTCACATTCAAAACAATGTAATATTCCCCTGCTTGTGGTAATGCTTCTTTTTCTAATTCATAAAATACATAGCCAGAGGTTGTTGCTGTTTTCTTTCCTTTAACAACTAAATCCGCTAACCAATCAGCTGAAGCGCCAAATTGAAACGCATCTTTATATTTAATATCTTCTTGCTGAGTTACGACACAAAAATCATTCCAAAACTGATGAATATTCTCCATTTATAAACACCCTTTAATAAGATTATGTATTAGTAAAACCAATATTTTACTTTATTCAATCATAACATTCCCAAAGCCCGGCTTGGTAAACAAAAAGCAGCTAGGGTTTCAACTTGTCCTAGCTGCTTGATTTAAGATATTAATATGGTTGAAACCAAACACAGTAATTCATGAAAATAAGACAAGAAAACATACATAAAATTGGTGTAAGTAACATTCGTCTTTTTAAAATCATTTGCGTTAAAAGGGGGCGTAATTTCTTCCACATAATCACGCCTAATGTTATTACGAACAAAATAATAAACACTTCTGGATATACTAAAAAGAAAGCGAAATCGCCTATCCCTAAAATGATCTCTAATAACACAGCATAACCTAGCAAACGTATTTTCCCTACATATAGTTGAATATTAAATATTAATCTTATAAGCCACATCTTTATTTTCAATTCCCATCCCCCAAATAAAAAAGATACAATATATCCTATTTTATCACAGATAATGTAAGGGCATTAAAAGGTAGCCGTATATGGGAATCATATTCGTTTTAAAGTAGACACGTAGCATAAAGTTCATGCTATTTCTCATACTACTCAACATAATTGCCTTTCATGCTACAATATATACGCAGCATTTTCAGCTGACTCCTTTTTCGAAGGGAGGTGCACTACATGCCTAAATTTTCGCGACAAGAAAGAATGAAGGCTGAGCGAGAGAAGAAGCGTAGCGAAGGACTGACCATCTTTCGATACACAGCGGATCTATTCCGTTTTATCGATACACTATATCGACTCTTTCGTATGATGCTGTAAAACGATAAAAAGACGTTGATTCCAAACGGAACTAACGTCTTTTTATCATTTCTTCGCAGAATACCCCTCCCTCAAGGAACGTAGTGAGTAGGGAGGGGATGAATGCGAACCCAATTATTCTGCCAGTACTAGTTTGTTGAAAAGAACATCCGTTCCTATTATAATATTCGAAAAAAAGGAGGTGTCTGTCATGTCACATAAAGCGTATAAATTCCGTATCTACCCAAATAAAGACCAACAAGCATTAATTCATCAAACGCATGGTCATTGCCGTTTTGTGTACAACTATTTCCTTGAACGTTGGAATACTTCTTATGAAGAAGAAGGAAAAGGGTTGAATCGTTCCATTATGTCTAAAATGCTCACAAAGCTGAAAAAACAAGATGATACCGCTTGGTTACGTAATGTAGATAGTGTGGCATTACAAGCCTCTTATGAAAATTTAATAGACGCTTTTAAACGTTTCTTTCAAAAGCAAAATAAATATCCTCGCTTCAAAAGTAAAAAGAATCCAGTTCAAAGTTATACTACGAAGAATACGAATAACAATATTGCGATTGTCGGTAATCAAATGAAACTACCAAAATTAGGACTTGTAAAGTTTGCGAAATCTCGTGACATTGAAGGCCGCATTTTAAAAGCGACCATTAAATATAATGCGAGTGGTAAATTTTACGTGTCAGTCCTATGTGAAGTACCAGATTTCGAACTATTACCTCAAACAAACCAAGCTGTAGGCATAGATCTAGGCATCACTGACTT
>NZ_JTFC01000022.1 GCF_003991225.1 Candidatus Kurthia intestinigallinarum | reverse complement strand
AATTGACGTAGAACCAGTTTTTGGATTTCTGAAGGCTAATTTAGGTTTCACTCGATTCTCCGTCCGAGGAAAATCGAAAGTAAAAAATGAAATTGGCCTCGCATTAATGGCGACAAACTTAAGAAAATACGCAATAAGGGAATGGTAATTCCCAATTTGCGCATAAAAATAGAGAAGGTGATGTCAAATTCGACATCACCTTCTCTATTAAAGACTGGAATTTTTACTTATGTCCCAGCCTCTTCTTTTTATAGTGTTATATAAAAACCGCACTTACTTATGATACGGTTCATTTTTCATAATTCTAAAACTACGATACACCTGCTCAACTAACACAAGCTTCATTAACTGATGAGGCAGCGTCATTTTACCGAATGATAACAGGTCATTTGCGCGGCCTAGAACATCATCATGTAGTCCGAGTGAGCCGCCGATGACGAAGACGATTTTACTATGGCCGTATGTCATGCAGTTTTCGATGTCTTTTGAGAGCTGTTCAGATGAGCGCATTTTGCCGTTGATTGCGAGTGCAAAAACGTAGGCATCTTGTGGAATTTTCGCTAGGATGCGCTCGCCTTCTTTTTTCTTCACAATCTCCATCTCGGCATCGCTTAATTGCTCGGGTGCTTTTTCGTCTGGCACCTCAACTAAATCGATTTTTGTGTAGCCATTTAGACGCTTCACATACTCTTCAATGCCCATCTTTAAATATTTCTCTTTTAATTTCCCAACCGAAATAATGGTCACGCTCAATGCGAGTTCCTCCTTAAATTTACAAAGCAATTATCTGAGTTATCCACAGAATTCTGAAAGTTATCCACAGGCTACACTAGATATTGTAGGGGCTCATTTGTTCGCCACAATATATGTTGCTTTCGCGTCACAATACGCGCATTTTTGCGTTTCTTCGTCGTTTTCTTCGAGTTTATCCATAATTGGAAAATCTTTCTCATTCGCTACAAACATGTCAAGCGCGTGGCCTACGTGGTCCTCACAGCTATATGTTTTCATTTAATTACGTCCTTTCACGTCTATCCGTTGTTATGTCCATTTTAACAAACAAAAAGTGGATAGAAAAGCATTGTACGACTTTTCTATCCACTGAGTTATCCACATCTTGTGGATTACTTACTTTCGCTCAATGAGCCAGTGAGTGTTAATGTTTTATTAATTATTTCCCCGTTACGATATGCCTTCACTTTCATTTCATCGCCGACTTTTTTATCGTTGTATAAAATTTTGCGAAGACCAATCGCATCGTCTATTTTTTGACCATCAATTTCGACGATGACATCATATTTTTCAAGACCCGCTTTTGCGGCAGCTGTGCCACTTTGAACACCTGAAATAACGACACCTTTTGTAATATCTGATGGTAATTTTAATTGTCCTTGTTGGTAGTAAGAAGGGACATCTGTTAGATCTGCTAATGTGATCCCCATCGATGGACGTTCCACTTTACCATTTTTCTCAAGCTCATTGATAATTGGTACGGCTGTATCACTTGGAATCGCAAAGCCGATACCTTCTACAGATTCTTGTGTATTTGAGATTTTCATTGAGTTAATACCGATGACTTGGCCTGCCATATTAATTAGCGCGCCGCCTGAGTTCCCTGGGTTAATGGCCGCATCTGTTTGAAGAACATCGGCATTCCAGTCTGCTGTGCCGTCAGAATTTAAATCAACCGGTACAGAACGGTTTAAGCCTGAGATAACACCTGTTGTCACAGAGCCGTAGTAATCAAGGCCAAGTGGGTTCCCAATCGCGATAACCGATTCACCTTTTTTCAGTTTTGATGAGTCACCAAATGTTGCGACAGCTTTTACATCCTTACTTGGAATCGAAATAACAGCTAAGTCTGTCCAAATATCAGTACCGACTAATTTAGCCTTGACCTTTGTGCCGTCTGCTAATTTTACTTCTAATTCATCTGCGTCTTCGACAACGTGATTATTTGTAACAACATATGCTTTATCGCCATCTTTTTTATAGATAACGCCTGAGCCTGTGCCCGCTTCTTCTGTAATGGATGATTCGTTATTATCCTGTGTTGTACCACCTTGTTGGCTACCACCGAATGGTGATGAGCCCCATAGGTCCTGCTGTGTTTTTTGCATATTTACAACGCCAACAACCGCGCTATCAACCTTTTCGACAACCTTCGTTGTATCCGTTGAAACGTCCGTTGAAAGTTGAACGGGCTCTGTTGTTTGAACTTGTGTTTCTGAATTGCTCGCTACATTATTTGTCGTATTCATCACATTTGGAATAATCAGCCACACAAGTAATGCGCCGATGAGTACACCAATAAGCCCTGTAAAGAAATAGCCTGCCTTACTGCCTCCTTTACTGCGTCTTGGCGCTTGATTTGGATCTTGGTCGTAATACCCCATAATTGTTACCTCCTACGTATTTTGTTGTTAGTTATAGTTTAATAGCCGAACATGAAAATTAGATTAAAATCACTTAAAAATTTGTTCAAAATTAATGTGCCCGCTTTCCATTAAAAAAAACCTCCATCTCTGGAGGTTTTTTGTCTAAACAAGCACAAGTGGTGTCGGCTTCTCAGCGTCTGTATCATGTAAGTGCAGAAATTCACCAGCACGAATACCACATGATTCAAGCGTTTGAGAGACACTCATACGTGCGAGCTCTTTCATATTATTATCTTTACTTAAATGGGCTAAGTAAATTTGTGTTTCTTTTTCAGCAACGACTTCACTCATCGCAACCGCTGCATCCTCATTACTCACATGGCCCACATCGCTTAAAATACGACGTTTGATTTTCCACGGGTATGGCCCCATCTGCAGCATGCTCACGTCATGGTTGCTTTCAAACACATACGCATCAGCTGTTGAAATGAACCCTTTCATACGGTCGCTCACATAGCCCGTATCCGTCATCACAACGAGTTTACGGCCATCTTCTTGGAATGTGTAGAACATCGGCTCTGCCGCATCGTGAGACACCGCAAACGACTGGATATCGAGTCCACCGAATGTTTTCACTTCGTCGGTCTTCCATTCAAAGCGTTGGTCAAGGGGGATATTCCCAATCGATGAGTTCATCGCTTCCCATGTTTTAGCATTCGCGAATACAGGGATGTTATGCTTACGTGCAAGCACGCCAACTCCTTTAATATGATCTGAATGCTCATGCGTCACAAGAATGCCGCTTAGCTGTTTTGCCTCACGGTCGATTTGTGCAAGTAGCGCTTCCATCTTTTTACCGGTTAAACCCGCATCGACGATAAACGCGTGCTGACCATTCTCAACATAAATGGAGTTTCCTGTACTCCCACTTGCTAAAACACTAAACTTCATCGCTAAAACCCCTTAATTTGATTCAATTGATTCCTTGTTTTCCTGCATATCGATCACTTGTCCATCGACTGCATTGGCGTTCACGAAGAAATCGGCTTCTCTTATTGTATCATCTTTCTCTTTTAGTTCCACATGGATGCGCCAAGTTGGCGACAATACACGCGTTTCTGTTAGTGGCACAAGCGTTGAGTAGCCAAGCTCTGCAGATTTTACATGTGCATACTCTGGTAAATAGCCTTTTTCAAATAAAGTTTTCACAGCCTGATTCGCACCAATCAGCGTATTTTTCTCACCGAATGTTTTTAAATTTTGAAAGGCCGTTTGTTCATAACCGGTAATCGCATTGTCTTCATTCCAGGTAACTTTAATATACGCACTTTCATTATAGAAAATCGTATGGTTTTGAATCGTTTGGAAGAAGATAGCGATTCGTTTTTCATTATCAATTGAAAATAGCTTATACTCCTCACCTAGTGGCGCATAGCTCGCAACAAATGCACTTAATGACTGCTCATTAAATTCCTTCACTGGATAAGGTGTAATCAGCGCGCTTCGAAGAATTAACCCCGAGGTGCTAATCACAAACTTTTGATTCTCTTTATAAGATGCTAAATCCGCTTCTTCAAACGGTCTTGTTTTACCGGAAATATACGAGATTTTTTTGACATCTGTTGGAAGTTGGTCAATTGTAATATGCGATGCTTTTAGCTCATCATCCACATTGATTTGGCCAAGTGTTTCGAGTTTTTTTGCCTCATTGTAGCTGTTGACATACATCGAATAAAGAAAGACATTTAAAATCGAAAAGACGATAATAAAAATCGTTTTCGTCTTATTCCAATCCATATTGGTCACCTCCAACAGTTGCTTGTTCTGGCGCGACCGTAATCCAGTCCTCTTTTACTTTATAAAACCATGTTGGCTCAAGCGTAAAGACGACGGCACCGTTATCGCGTTCTTTAAACGACATACTGTACCCAAGGCGTAAATCTTCAATTTGATTTCTTTTTACAACCTGTTCTGTCACAAGCATACGATACACTTGACGCGCTGTTTTGAGCATCGTTAAGTTATTGCTTTCATCATCTGGAATCGTTTCAAGCTGATAATAAGGACGTGCATAACGCGCGACTGTGCCATTATTAATTTTCACTTCGATTTCCGTTGATGTCGTTTGCGTCGCTGGCTCTACCGGTAAATCAGACATAAAGAGCTGATACAGTACCTTCTGCTCGCCGTAATTGACGCTTTCATAGCGATAGTCATTCGTGAAGCCACCATGCTCATTGACGAAGCTCATCGTATGATCAATTAAATGTGATTTTGAAATTCGTTCATCGCTTTCAGCAGACATATTCGCAAAGTTCAATGTGTACTGGTTATTGTAAATCGTCATAACAGAGCGGTCATCAGAGTATTTATCAATATTCGTCATGGAGTCCTGACTCGTTTTTACGATTTTAGGATTCGTGAACAAGGCATTTTTAAATTGATCGACCTTCGCACTAACATTACGCGCAAAGTATTGCTGCTTCGCAAATTTTGGCTTATCAGCAAGCACATACATGATACGGCCACTAGATGTTTCAATGACGGTATATTCATCATATTTCTTCGTCATTTTTAACTGTTTCGCAATGAATGCTTCTGATTTTTTAAGATGCAGCTTCGCGCTATAGAGTTCATGTGTTTCTGGTGATGCAAAATAAACGTCTAGCTCATTATCATTAATGCTTTCATTATTTGGTTTCTTTAATGAAATTATCATTTGTGAAAACTCAATGCCTGACACTTTTTTATTCACAGTCGGTAAAATACTTTGGAAAATCGACATCGGTACTTCATCTGAAAACATAAGAGATACCGTATCATTCGCCTTCATTAGCTCATACATTTTTTCGTGTGATAGCTTTTCACTAATCATTGATAAATCCGATAGCTGTGAGTTTTTAAGCACATCGTATAATGCATCGATATCACTTGTCTTCACCGTACCTGAAAATTCATCGTCGTGCTGGGCAATGAGTTTATATGGTTTCACGACTTGTGAGATAGTTTTCTTTTTATCAATTACCACATTTTGTGGGACTGTTTTTTCGATTGTTTGGTAATTTGGGCTGTATGACCAAATTGAAAACGTTAACGTAATACTTAGTAGCACAAGGATGATTAACACAAATGTTTTGATTGGCTCAATATATTTCATCAATCCCATTCATCCTCCTCATCTACAAGACCATATGGCAGTGTAAAGAAGATGGATGTCCCTTTTCCTTCGATACTTTCCGCCCAAATCTTCCCGTTATGGGCAATAATCATTTCGCGTGAGATGGCCAGGCCAAGACCTGTACCACCCATCGAACGAGCACGCGCACGGTCAACACGGTAGAAACGGTCAAAGATGCGGTCCACTTGTTCTTTTGGAATCCCCATTCCTGTATCTTTGATTTCGACAAGAAGCTCGCCGTCATTTGCTGTTACCGTAAAGCGAATGCTCCCACCATCTGGTGAATATTTTTGCGCATTCGAAATAATATTGTCGATTACTTGCGTCACCTTATCCGTATCAATCTCCACATATAATGGCGTCACCGGAAGTTCACGAATAAACGTGATTTCCTTTGATTTCGCCATTTCAAAGCGGTCGATAATCCGATTAAAGAATTTCACAAAATCCACAAAATCAGTATTCAGCTCATATTCGCGGCTATCCATACGTGACAGCTGCAGTAAATCCGTCACAAGACGAATCATACGCTCTGTCTCCGTCTGTGCCACGCTAAGGAATTGCTTCCCAAGCTCTGGCTCATTGATTGCACCGTCAGATAATGCCTCTAAGTAACTACGCATCGTCGTTAGCGGCGTACGCAGCTCATGCGATACATTCGATACGAAATCGCGGCGCTCCATTTCGATTTTTTCTTGCTCTGTAATATCATGCAGCACCGTAATCAGACCGTTAACAAAGCCTGTTTCCTTTTGAATAACTGAAAATGTTGCACGCCAAATATACGGCTGTTCTAATGTGCTAAAGTTGAGGTTAATCGATTCTTGCATATGAATTAAATCCTCAAATGTATATTCCTCATCTAGCCCAAGCACTGCTGTAAGTGAACGACCCATTAACTCGTTTTGCTCACTCTTTAATAGCTTTTGCGCTGGGGCATTAATCAACATAATTTTCCCTTTACGGTCAGTCGCAATCACACCATCTGTCATATTTGTTAATACAGATGCGAGCTTACGCTTTTCCCCTTCCGTCGTCGATTGTGCCTCTTGCAGTCGGTTCGTTAAATGGTTAAACGCTACCGCAAGCTGACCAATCTCGTCATCACCATACACTTTTACTTTACGCGAATAGTTTCCCTTCGCCATTGCCTGTGCTTGGCGACGCATGTCTGAAATTGGCTTCGTAATCGTTTTTGAAATGAAGATTCCGAGCACCATCGTAATTAATAGTGCGAGTGCAGTACCACCAGCAAGAATTTTGTTAATTGTATTCATCTGGTCAAATACCGATTCGATATTTGCCTTCACATATAACGCGCCAATGACCTTGCCACCGGACTGAATCGGCTTCGCCACAACCCAAATACGCTTAGAGGAATCATCAAGTGCGATGTTTTCCATTTGTGTCGCAGAATTGAGCGCTGACTGGACAATAGCCTCACTTGAGCGCTGGCCTATGCTCTTTTGGTTATTCTCATCACTTGTCGCTAAAATACGCGAATGTGTACTGATAATTTGTACTTCTGTAATATCACCCGATGATAGCCCATTAATAATCGATGATAGATTGTCTTCAAGCTGGGTACCATCTTCATTTTGCGTTTTATTCATCTCTTCCTTGACGCTAAACTCTACAATTTTCAGGCGCTCTAAAATTGATGTTTCAAAATTCGTCTTCAACGTAGCTTCTAGTTTATTGGCAAAGTAGAGACCCATAATTTGCATCGCAATGATGATTAAAAGCATATAAATCAGTACAATTTTCATTTGTACTGATTTATAGAATCTCACTTTTTGCATTGGCTCCTACTCCTGTTCAGGGTTTCTTAAATAGTAACCGACACCACGACGTGTCACAATCCATGCAGGATGACTTGGGTTGTCCTCGATTTTTTCACGTAGACGACGAATCGTTACGTCGACTGTACGGACATCACCGAAGTAATCATAGCCCCACACAGTTTGTAGTAAATGCTCACGTGTCATCACTTGACCAATATGACGCGCTAAGTAATGCAGTAATTCAAATTCACGGTGTGTTAATTCAATTGTTTGGTCGCGTTTTAGCACTAAGTAGGCATCTGGTTGAATGGTTAATGAACCAACAACAATGTCATTGTTTTCTTCAACTTCTTCCTCTGGCTGCGCCACGGCTTGGTGACGACGCATATTGGCTTTTACACGCGCGATTAATTCACGTGTACTAAATGGTTTTGTGACATAGTCATCTGCACCTAATTCAAGGCCTAATACTTTATCGATTTCTGAATCCTTCGCTGTTAGCATAATGATTGGAATATCGTATTTTTTACGTACTTCACGACATACTTCCATCCCATCGCGCTTTGGTAGCATAATATCTAACAGCATTAAATCCGGTTGAACTTCCTCTACCTTCTCGAGTGCTTCCTCACCATCATATGCACAAACTACTTTGTAGCCCTCTTTAATTAAGTTAAACTGCAGAATATCTGCAATCGGTTTTTCATCATCTACAACTAAAATTGTTTTTTCCAAACTGTTTCTTCCTTTCGAAATATAATCTATATCAATATATTTTTGACGTTATTTACTAGGAATATCTAAAGATTCCCATTCCCTTATTTTAACGTATCATAAAAGAACTAGCTAGTTTACTGATTTTACACACTTGTAACGAACTTGAAAAATAACCTTCCAATTAAAGACAAACATGACAATTTTATAATAAAATAAAGACAGGTAGTTATTAAAGATGAGGAGGTACTTATGGACAATCCGCTTAAGCATGCGCAGCCTCTCTCGAAACCCGTACCAAAGTCTCGAGTCTTCATGCGCATTATCATGGTCATTATCGGTGCCATTATTATGGCACTTGGCCTCGAACAATTTCTCGTACCGAATAAAATTTTAGATGGTGGTATTGTCGGCATTTCAATCATTGCCTCACATCTTTTTGGCATTCCATTAGGCGTCTTTATTTTTATTTTGAATATTCCTTTTTTCTTTATTGGCTACAAGCAAATCGGTAAAACATTCGCATTATCGACAGCACTCGGTATTACGGTGCTATCGTTTGCGACAATCATGCTGCACCCTGTTGCCGCCTTTACAGATGACCTGCTGCTTAGCACCGTCTTTGGTGGCGTCATTCTCGGTACAGGTGTCGGTATCGTCATTCGCTACGGTGGCTCACTCGACGGTACAGAGATTATGGCGATTTTATTCAACCGAAAGTTGCCTTTTTCTGTTGGAGAAATCATTATGTTCTTTAATATTCTCATTTTCATCGTCGCCGGCTTTGTTTTTAATTGGGAGCAAACGATGTATTCAATGCTCGCTTATTTTATCGCCTATAAGACGATTGATATTGTCATTGAAGGGCTTGAAGAGTCTAAGGCGATTTACATTATTAGCGACGAATACGAGGAAATCGGCTCTGCTATTATGAATCGTCTAGGACGTGGTGTAACGTTTTTAAATGGTGCTGGTGGCTATACGGGAGACCCGAAAAATGTCATCTTCACCGTTGTCACACGTCTTGAGGAGTCAAAGCTCATCTCGATTGTTGAAGAGAAGGATCCGACTGCCTTCCTTGCAATTGGCAATATCGCCGAAGTGCGCGGCGGTCGCTTTAAAAAGAAAAACATTCACTAAAATGCAAGAGGCCAGGGATTACTCCTGACCTCTTTTTTGATGAAATAAAAAGACACCCGCCTTTGCCGAGCGGATGCCTTTTCTGCAATTATTTTGTACGTTATTGAAACGCTTCACTATCTAAAAGATAGGGAGCAATAGTACCGTATTTCATTTCTTACTTCTATTATCGATGATAGAGGAAAATTTAAACAATTGCAATGCTTAAATGGATTAGTTATCCCAAACGTCTACTAATACATTTGTTTGGTCACGGTCTGGACCTACAGAGAAAGTCGCAATGCTAATACCAGTTAATTCGCTTACACGTTTCACATAGTTTTGTGCGTTTTCTGGAAGGTCTTCTAGACGGCGTACGCCTGTGATATCCTCTTCCCAACCAGGAAGTTCTTCGTAGATTGGTTTACAATCTTCGATGATGTGGTTGTTTGCAGGATATTCAGTGATGCGTTCACCATTGTAATCATATGCTACACAGATTTTAACTGTATCTAAACCTGTTAATACGTCAATTGAGTTAAGTGCTAAGTCTGTAATACCAGATACACGACGAGAGTGACGTACGACTACTGAGTCAAACCAACCTACACGACGTGGACGGCCTGTAGTTGTACCGTATTCACGGCCTACTTCACGGATTTGGTGACCTACTTCGTCAAATAATTCAGTAGGGAATGGACCATCACCTACACGAGAAGTGTACGCTTTTGAAACGCCGATTACGCGTGTTACAGCAGAAGGTCCGATACCAGTACCAGTTGTAACACCACCCGCTACAGGGTTAGAAGATGTTACGTATGGGTACGTACCATGGTCAACGTCTAATAATACGCCTTGAGCGCCTTCAAATAATACTTTGCCTTCTGAATCGATTACGTCGTTTAATACTTTAGAAGTATCCGTTACGTATTTCGCGATTTGTTGGCCATATTCGTAGAACTGTTCGAACATATCATCGAAGTTTAAAGGTTCTACTTCATAGAATTTCGTGAATAGACGGTTTTTCATTTCTAGGTTAGAGCGAAGTTTTTGTTCAAATACTTCTTTATCTAAAAGATCAGCTACACGGATACCCATACGTTGTACTTTGTCTGTGTAACATGGTCCGATACCTTTACAAGTCGTACCAATTTTAGCGTCGCCGCGTGATTCTTCATCCACTTTATCTTGGTACACGTGGTAAGGAAGAATTACGTGAGCACGGTTAGAGATACGTAAGTTAGAAGTATCGATACCGCGGTCTTGAAGACCAGTCAATTCTTTAACTAAAGATTGTGGGTTGATAACCATACCGTTACCCATTACTGACGTTTTGTCGCTATAGAAAATACCTGATGGAATCAAGTGTAATTTATACGTTTCGCCTTCGAATTGAATTGTGTGTCCTGCGTTGTCGCCACCTGAGTAACGGGCAATCGCGTCTGCTTGTTTAGATAGGAAGTCAGTAATTTTACCTTTACCTTCGTCTCCCCATTGTGTTCCTACTACTACAACTGATGTCATTTAATCAGCACCTCCGTCAGGCAAATTATGTATGCCCTGATTCAAACAGACTTATTGTATCAACCAAATCGATAATAGTCAACCAAAAATGCGAAAAAACACGAACGTGATGCCAAGGTCAGACATCATTGTTCGTGTTTTGAGAAAATTAATAGCTTGACGGTGGCATCTGTTGAGACCAATCCACACTGACAAACTTATTATATTCTTTTTTAAATGCCAGTTTTACCGTATCGGTTGGACCGTTACGTTGTTTTGCTACAATAATTTCAATTGTATTAGCATCTTCAGTTTCTTTATCATAGTAGTCTTCACGATATAGGAAGGCTACGATATCGGCATCTTGCTCGATCGAACCTGATTCACGTAAATCACTCATCATCGGGCGCTTGTCTTGACGTTGCTCAACACCACGAGATAACTGAGATAACGCGATTACAGGAACTTCTAATTCACGGGCAAGCCCTTTTAATGAACGTGAAATATCCGATACTTCTTGTTGACGGTTTTGACCGGCTTTTCCGGGTCCTTGAATCAATTGAAGATAATCAATCAAAATCATGCCAAGGCCATGCTCTTGTTTCAGACGACGACATTTTGCTCGTATATCATTTATACGAATGCCAGCCGCATCATCAATGTAAATGCCCGCACGCGATAGTGCACCCATCGCAAGCGTCAATTTACCCCAGTCTTCTGTCGTTAGTGCACCCGTACGCAGCACCTGTGCATCAATATTTCCTTCTGCACAAAGCATACGCATAACAAGTTGTTCTGCACCCATCTCTAGTGAGAAGATGGCGACATTTTCATCGGTTTTTGTACCAACCGCCTGTGCTACATTTAGCGCAAACGCCGTTTTACCTACCGATGGACGTGCCGCAACGATAATTAAATCGCCACGCTGAAATCCTGCCGTTAACTTATCTAAATCTCGGAAGCCTGTTGGAATCCCTGTGATATCTCCTTGGCGATTTTGAAGTTGCTCCACATGGTCATACGTTTCTACAAGAACACCCTTGATGTGCTTGAAGTCAGACGAGTTTTTACGGCTCGCCACTTCCATGATTTGCTTCTCCGCTTCGCCTAAAAGCTCAGTGACTTCATCCTCACGCGTATAGCCATCTTCAACGATTTTTGTAGCGGTACGAATTAAGCGACGTAGTACCGATTTTTCCGCAACAATGCTTGCGTAAAACGCGACGTTTGCTGCAGTTGGTACCGCACTCGCAATTTCCGTAATGTACATGATACCACCGACATCATCCAGCATATTTTTGTTCGATAGCTCTTCTGCTACCGTCACTGTATCAATCGCTGTACGTTGGTCGTTCAATGTGAGCATCGTTTCAAAGATGAGCTTATGTGCAGCATTATAGAAATCCTCTGGCACCAATACCTCCGATGCAGTCACAAGTGCTTGTGGCTCTAAGAAAATAGCACCGATAACAGATTGCTCCGCCTCCTCATTGTGAGGCATGACGCGGTCCATTTCGTTCATACGCGTCTCCCTTTCTTACGCTTCTTCTGCAACATGTACTTTAAGAACAGCCGTTACTTCATGGTGTAATTTTACGTTCACATTCGTTACACCTAATGTACGGATAGCATCTTTTAAATCCATTTTACGTTTATCGATTTTGATGCCGTGATCTTTTTGCAGTTGTTCAGCAATTTGTTTTGATGTAATTGAACCGAATAAGCGACCATCTTTCCCTGGTTTCGCTGTTAATTCAATTGTTAATTTTTCTAATGTTTCTTTTAATTGTTTTGCATCTTCAAGCTCTTGTGCAGCGTTTTCTTCAGCGCGTTTATTGTTAGCGCGTAATTTCGCCATTTCAGCACTTGTTGCTTCAACTGCTTTTTTTTGTTTTAGTAAAACGTTACGTGCGTATCCATCCGATACTTCTTTCACTTCACCTTTTTTACCTTTACCTTTTACGTCTTCTAAGAAAATAACTTTCATTATTCCGAGCTCCCTTCTATTACATGATCGATTGCTGTTTTTAAGCGTGTCATTGCCTCTTCAATTGTATCCGCTTCAAGCTGACTTGCGGCGTTCGTTAAATGCCCACCGCCGCCAAGCTCTTCCATTACGAGTTGTACATTAATATCCCCTAATGAACGTGCAGAAATACCGATACGGCCATCTGCACGATGCGCGACAACAAAGGATGCGGAAATGCCTTGCATCGACAATAAAATATCCGCTGTTTGTGCAATCAATACTGAGTTATATACTTTTGTCCCTTGCCCACGAGCAATAGCAATCGTCTTGTGATAAATCTCTGCCGTTTCGACAATTTTTGAACGCATAATATACGTATCCATAT
Organism: Candidatus Kurthia intestinigallinarum; assembly: GCF_003991225.1. Taxonomy (GTDB): domain Bacteria; phylum Bacillota; class Bacilli; order Bacillales_A; family Planococcaceae; genus Kurthia; species Kurthia populi. The sequence goes on along the minus strand of NZ_JTFC01000022.1, from coordinate 27,659 downwards.
CTTCCTTCAGTAAGTTCTGCACGAGCACAGTGTCTGCGCCGTTTGTACGAAGGTAAGATGCAGCCTCAAATGTACGCGCCCCTGTACGAAGCGTAAAGCTTTTCGTATCAACGATGATTCCCGCAAGAAGAGATGTTGCTTCCAACATAGTTAGTTTATCATTTTTTGGCTGATATTCGAGTAATTCGGTCACAAGTTCCGCTGTTGATGAAGCATAAGGCTCCATATAAACAAGCATCGGTCTATTAACGAACTCCTCACCACGTCGGTGATGGTCGATAACGACGACTTTATCGGTACGCTCTAATAAACGCTCATCAATCGTCATCGACGGCTTATGCGTATCGACAATGACTAATAATGATTTCTCCGTCATACGCTCCATCGCCTGCTCTGGCGTTAAGAATTTATCGAATAAATCCGATTTTTCCTTAATGACACGCATCAGACGTGTTGTACTGTTGTCGATATTATCAAAATCAATGACCACATAGCCGTTTATATTATTCATATCGGCCATTTTACGCACACCAATGGCCGCACCAATCGCGTCCATATCCGGCATTTTATGTCCCATAACAAACACTTGGTCACTATCTTGGATTAAATCACGTAGCGCATGGGAAATGACACGTGCACGCACACGCGTACGTTTTTCAACCGGGTTTGTTTTCCCGCCGTAAAATTTCACCTTACCATCAGGCTGCTTAATCGCCACCTGGTCCCCACCTCGCCCAAGTACTAAATCAAGACTCGACTGCGCAAGCTCACCAAGCTCTGATAGAGAGGGCGAACCCGCACCGATACCAATACTTAGCGTTAGTGGTAGACTTTGCTGCGCTGTTTCTTCGCGAATGTCATCCAAAATCGCAAATTTCTTTTTCTCAAGCTGTTGTAAAATCGACTCATTCATAATCGCAATAAAGCGGTCTGTGGAAATACGTTTAATGTAAATATCATGTGCATTTCCCCAGCGATTCACAAGCGATGTCACAAGCGCATTCGTTTGACTCTTATGCTGATCGTCCATATTTTCAGTAATATCATCGTAGTTATCAATAAATAAAATCCCGATAACCGTCCGATCATCATAATACAGTTCTTCAATTTCAACTTGCTCTGTAATATCAAAGAAGTATAAGAGCTTTTCATTGCGTTTATAAAGTGTTTGATACTGACGATTTTTAATTGTAACCGTCGTTTCATTTAAATCCGCATGCTTTACAAGTGCCTGTAGTTCCTCAGAAATCTCTAGTAAATCGATTCCTACAAGTGTATCTACCTGCATGACACGCTTCATAAATGGGTTTGCCCATTCCACCTGGAAATTATCATTTATTAATAACACCCCAAGTGGCATTTCTAATAATGCCTCTTCCCCGACTTCCTTTAGTCTGTAGGATAAGAGTTCGATATGCTTCTCTGTTTGCTCATATGCTTCACTTTCAGCTTTAAATGCAATCGCTAGTACGACAATAATAACGACTCCATAAATGGCACCTATTATCGGGAATTTCATGACGATAACAACGATGCTAATGACCGCAAGCAATGACAAGATGATGAGCGGATATCGAACCGGCCTTTTTCTAAATAGAGTATCCAAAAAATCAACTCCTATTTCTTTGTCTCACCAGTGATAAATCCACGAATATTAAATCCTAAATCCACTAAGCCAATTAGTGAAACAAACTGTAAAAACGGCAGCGCAATAATTGTTGCGATCACTACCACACCTTTTGGCATTCCCTTTTCCAAAATGAAAAAGTGAATCAGTGACAAGCCTTGTAGTGCCAATAGCATTGTCAAAATAGAGGATAAGTTTAAGATTGCCACATAAAGATATGTACCCTCTTCTGGTCTTACAAACAACGAAATAATAAGAACGATGAAGTAATACCAAAGAATGGAACGTGGTAACTGCATATAACGAAACGGTTTAAATTTTGGCACCTCTAGTTTTAAACGTTTTAACAGCGGCAAATTCACTGCAAGAATAATAAATGCGATGCCAAGGACCGCAAATACGAGTAGAGAAGGTACTAAATACGTAGCTGTCTTCTCCATTAACTCAAGCTGTTTTTCAAAGCTTGCCAACTGGTCAGCAGGCACATTTGACGCCTCCATCATTTTACGTGATGTATCAAATGATTGCATCGAGAGGTCGAGTGTTTGCTGGATAATATTAATATTTAAGATTTTTACAAAAGCAAAATAAACGATGGCGAATGTTGCAAGAATCGCGCCACTGGTTGCTAAAAAGATAGTCGCCTTGTTTTTCTTTAGACGAAGCATCGTCCCAAGCACGAGGCCAATCACAGCATACATAAAGGCTACTGGTAGCGCTAAAAAGCCGCCTCCAACGATAAATGACAACATAATCCCAGCAATTGTTACAGCAACTGATGAGCTCATATTATACTTTGCGCTATACCAAGCAATTGGTAATGGTAGCACCCAAGTAATCAATATCGATGTAAGCGGAATATATGTAGATACCGCAAGAAGCACCGTAAAAATAGCGACCATCATCGCGCCATGTGTAAGGCGACGCGTACGATTTTCTGGCATGTTGTACCTTCCTTTTTTAAGAGAAACTTTTAATATTTCATCTTCCCATTGTACCATGTTTCATAGTACCTAACAAAAAAACGACAGAGGTCATTGGTCCCTAAAATCGTACGATAGGAAGTAAAATTACACCTTATTTCTTTAAAAAAGAGCATAAGAAAAGAGACCAAGCGAATGCCTAGTCTCTCTAAGAACAGTGTCTTATTTTTCTTCAGCTACGAATGGAAGTAAAGCCATTACACGTGCAGTTTTGATAGCTAGAGTTAATTTACGTTGGTATTTAGCGCTAGTACCAGTTACGCGACGTGGTAAGATTTTGCCTCGTTCTGAGATGAATTTTTTTAATAAATCAACATCTTTATAATCGATGTGTTTGATGTTATTAGATGTGAAATAACAAACTTTACGGCGTTTGCGGCCTCCTCGACGTGGTGCCATGTTCAATTTCCCTCCTTCTTAAAATTAGAATGGAAGATCGTCTTCAGACACATCAACTTTTTTGTTGTCAGTTGGTGTTGCAAAAGGATCCTCATTCATGTTTGTGTAGTTTTGATTAGTTGGCTGATTCTGTTGATAAGATGGTTGTTGATAACCGCCTTGTTGAGAATTACCGAACTGGTTGCCACCAAATTGGTTTTGATTGCCGCCATTATAAGGCTGTTGTTGGTATCCACCTTGTTGTTGGAAACCGCCTTGACCTTGTTGATAATTGCTGTTAGCGTTTTTCGGTTCTAGGAACTGAACGTTATCAGCGATCACCTCTGTCGTGTAGACACGTTTACCGTCTTGGCCTTCATAGCTACCTGTTTGGATACGTCCTTGAACGCCCGCTAAGCTTCCTTTGTGCAGGAATTGTGCACAGTTTTCCGCTTGTTTGCGCCAAACAACGATGCTAATGAAGTCCGCTTGTTTTTCACCATTTTGGCTAGAAAAAGGACGGTTTACAGCAAGTGTGAAACGAGCTACAGCAACACCAGATTGTGTCTGGCGAAGTTCAGGGTCTTTTGTTAAGCGACCGACTAATACGACATTGTTAATCATCAGAATACAACCTCCTTACTTTATATATTATAACTGATTATTTTTCTTCTTCGCGTACAGCGATGTGACGGATGATGTCTTCGCTGATGTTAGCTAGACGAGTGTATTCGTTGATAGCTTCAGTTGGAGCATTAACTTTCATGATTTGGTAGAAACCTTCACGGAAGTCATTGATTTCGTAAGCAAGACGACGTTTGCCCCAATCTTTAGATTCAACTAATTCAGCACCGTTAGAAGTTAAGATTTCGTTGAAACGTTCAACTAGAGCTTTTTTAGCTTCTTCTTCGATGTTTGGACGAATGATGTACATTAATTCGTATTTGCGCATTTGTATTTGCACCTCCTCATGGTCTTTGGCCTACCTACCGTAGATAGGCAAGGAGAGTTAGTAACGTGTACTACTCACATCTTTAAATATTACCATATTCGACTTTTGTTCGCAACGATTATTATTCGCTATTTTATGAACGTTTTGCAATACTAAAGGTTAGGAGGTGGGGTCATGCGAGAACCAGTAAAATTCGCTGTGATCGAGCTAGATATGCACGAAGTAGGCAAGCAAAATTTATGGGTCACAATCGGTGCATCGGTCATTTTAGTTGGCATCTATGCCTACTTTTTTGGTTTTACTAATCATTTTGAATCATGGCGCTTTTTAGTCGATCTTTTATTATTTGCTGGGCTCTATATGCTCTTAATTGTGCTCCATGAGATCTGCCATCTCATCGGCTTTGTACTCTTTGGACGTGTGCCCTTATCATCGCTTAAATACGGCGTTAATTTAAAAATGGGCATTGCCTATGCCACAACGACGGAGTTACTTCCAAACGCTGTGATGCGAAAGGCGCTGTTACTCCCGTTTTGGCTAACGGGGGTCGTACCCGTCATTTTAGGCTTCTGGCTTCAAAGTCAGATGCTCGTGCTAGCAGGTGCTTGGCTAATCGCTGGCGCAGTGGGTGACTTTGCGATGTATGCCGGACTGTTAAAATATCCGAAAAACTGCCTTGTAAAAGATGATGAGAAATTTCCACGGCTCCATCTATATACACTTCATCCAGTCGAAAAAAAAGAGGACACCGCCAGCTAAGGCCGTGTCCTTTTTTGATTAAACGTTAAATAAGAATTCCATTACGTCGCCATCTTGTACAACGTATTCTTTCCCTTCAAGACGAAGGCGACCCGCTTCTTTTGCGGCTGGTTTTGAACCGTAAGCAACTAGGTCCTCAAATGAAATCGTTTCGGCACGGATGAACCCGCGTTCGAAATCAGAGTGGATAACGCCGGCACATTGTGGTGCTTTCATGCCTTTACGGAATGTCCATGCGCGTACTTCTTGTACACCTGCAGTGAAGTAAGTAGCTAAACCAAGTAGGCTGTATGCCGCTTTGATTAATTTATCTAAACCTGATTCTTCGATACCAAGCTCTTCTAAGAACATTGCTTTTTCATCGTCATCTAATTGCGCGATTTCTTCTTCAATCTTCGCACAAACAACGATTACTTCAGCGCCTTCTTTTGCAGCGTAGTCACGTACTTGTTGCACGTACTTATTGTTGTCAGCGTCTGCTACTTCATCTTCTGCAACATTTGCTACGTATAATGCTGGTTTTAGCGTTAATAGACTTAAGCCCTTGATGATTTTTTTCTCTTCATCACTTAGGTCAACTGAGCGAGCTGGCATTTCGTTTGCGAATGCTTCTTTTACTTTTTCAAGCACAGCTGCTTCTTCCATTGATTCTTTATCTTTTTGTTTCGCTAATTTACTTACTTTCGCATAGCGTTTGTCAACTGATTCTAAATCGGCAAGAATTAATTCTAAGTTGATTACTTCGATGTCACTAAGTGGGTCTACTTTACCTGCAACATGTGTGATGTTTTCATCTTCGAAGCAACGTACAACTTGTGTAATCGCATCTACTTCACGAATATGAGATAAGAATTTATTCCCTAAACCTTCACCTTGGCTAGCACCTTGTACAATACCAGCAATGTCAGTGAATTCAAATGAAGTTGCCACTGTTTTCTTTGGTTCTACTAATTCAGTTAATTTATCTAAACGAGCATCTGGCACTTCTACGATTCCTACGTTTGGGTCGATTGTTGCAAACGGATAGTTCGCTGCAAGCGCGCCTGCTTTTGTAATTGCGTTAAATAATGTTGATTTCCCTACGTTAGGTAAACCTACGATACCGGCTGTTAAAGCCATGTTCATCCACAACCTTTCAAATTGTTCCTACGTGTTTAACCTGTCTATTATAATTTTTCAGCACGTAAAAGTCTATTATTGTTCTGGTGCCTCAATAAGCACTTTTTTTAATTTCTTCTCAAACTCACGACGAGGAATCAGCACACTATGCTGGCAACCTGTACATTTAATGCGGATATCTGCACCTAAGCGAATAATTTTCCATGCATTTGTGCCACATGGATGTTGCTTTTTCATTTCGACGACATCATTTAACTTATACGTTTTCGCTTCCACTACTCTTCGCCCTCCTCTGAAATCGGTGTTGCTTCACGCTCATAAACCATCATTTTCGGATACGGAATGTCAATACCATTTGCATCAAACATCTCCTTCACATCGCGGCGAATCATACGTGAGATACCAAAATGCTGCATCGGCAATGTTTCAACAGAAATTCGTAAAACCACTTCTGCGCCAACGACACTTTGCACACCTAGAAGTGTCGGTTCTCCAACGATATTTTCATCCTTTTGAGGTAATGTACGTAAATAATCTATAATGAGCTCCTCAGCTTTATTAATGTCTGAGCTATACGCCACACTGACATCGATAATTGCTGTTGAGTTATTAATCGAATAGTTGATAACTTCAGTAATTGAACCGTTTGGCACAATATTAATTTCGCCACCCGCTCCTTTAATTTTCGTCGTACGCAGACCAATTTCAAGTACGGTTCCTTCAATATTCGTTAAACGAATATAATCTCCTACACCAAATTGATCCTCGAAAATAATAAAAAATCCTGTAATGACATCTTTCACTAAGCTTTGCGCACCAAAACCGATTGCTAAACCAACAACCCCAGCACCGGCAATTAAACCGGTGATGTTAATGCCAACAACCGATAAACAGGCCACGCCCGCGATAAAGTACACGACATACCCAACAATACTCTTCAATAGACGAAGTACCGTTCGATAACGACGATCTGCATTATACGTTTTATAACCGCCAGCTTGTAGCTTGTCAGTTAGACTCACACGCATCGTAAACGTTTTTGTAATCGCAGCGCGTGCAATACGGACGATAATCATCGCACCAAGAATAATGCTAATAATTTTCAACGAGTTTACGCCAAGTGTAATCCACATTTTTTCATCGATGATATAATTCATCACCGTATCATATGCATTCTGTAACATAAGTCGTCTCCTCTTCTTCATATTGAAAACAGCCATCTACGAAACGTAAATAGCTGTTTTGTCTATCATTCATTATAGTCAAAATACGTCGCAATTTCGATTGATTTTATGCGGAATTTAGAGAACGTACATAATTGCGACAATAATTGCCACAACTGGAATCGCCGGCAACGTATTCGCTACGCGTATTTTCGTTAAGCCAAGCATATTCAATCCAATGGCCGCAATCATAATCCCACCTGTCGCTGTTAATTGCTTTAAAAATAAATCAAGTGCCTCCTGCGGAATAAATGCACTAATGAAGCCTGCAAAAATCGCAATAAGCCCTTCATATAGCACAGTTGGTATTGCCGCTATCAACACACCAACACCCATTGTTGACGCTAATATCATCGCTGTAAAACCATCGATGATTCCCTTTGTAATTAATACTGAATGGTCGTTACGTAAACCCCCATCAAGCGCTCCAATAATACTCATCGAGCCAATAACAAAAATCAAGGTTCCTGTCACAAAGCCCTGCGCAAGACTTCCCTTATTCGCCTCTTTATTCGATAGCTTACCCCCATCGAGCTTGCCTTCCATCCATTGACCAAGTCGGTTCAACATTCCATCAATGTCAATTAACTCACCGATAATGGTCCCAAACACGAGACTTACCATGACAATAATAAAATTATCGCTCTGAATCCCCATTTGCACACCAAGCACAACAATTGCTAGTGCAATGACAAGCATGACCGTCTCTTTGACGCGATCTGGAATATTTTGCAGCAGACGACCAATAAACCCTCCAAGTAAAATGAGTGCGCCATTAATTAATGAACCTAGTAAAATCACTCTCTATTCCCCGCGTTCTTTTAATAAATTGATAATACGCTCCAAATCTTCGTCTGAGAAAAAGTCGATTTCAATTTTCCCTTTATTTTTTGATGACTTAATCGATACGCTTGTACCTAGATAATCGCGCAGTTCTGCCGCCGCCTCGTCCAGGTACAAGTTTTTAACCGATTTCTTTTTAGTTACACGTGAAACATCTTTATTTAGCGCATGTACATAACTCTCTAGCTGACGGACATTCATCTGCTGGTCGATAACTTTTTTCGCCACAATCGGAATAATATTTTTTCGCTTAATACCGATTAATGCGCGACCATGCCCCATCGACAATTCGCCGCGATCTACCATCTTTTGAATATCCTCTGGTAGCGTTAATAGGCGCACATGATTAGCAATGTATGAACGACTCTTACCGAGTCTCTCTGCAAGTACTTCCTGCGTCATATTTAGCGCATCCATCAGCTTACGATACGATTCCGCCTCTTCAATCGGCGTCAAATCTTCACGCTGTAAATTTTCAAGCGTCGCAAGCTCCATCATTTCGCGGTCATTGTAGTTACGCACAACCGCTGGAATTTCAGGAATCAAAGCTTTTTTCGTTGCACGAAAGCGTCGTTCCCCTGCAACAATCTCATAGAAGTTACCGGTTTTTCGCAAGATAATCGGCTGCAAAATCCCGTGCTCTTTAATCGATTGTGATAATTCTTCAAGCGCCTCCTCATTAAAAATACGACGAGGCTGAAACGGATTTGGTCGGATTTTTCGCACCGCTATATTTTCCACAATATCGCCATCTGCTACATCAATAAATGTCTCCTCCACAATGATTCCCCCTTTCATGCATTTCCTTTAGTGTAACAGATATCCTAAAATTTCTTATTTCAGAACATAAAAAATGTCACGAAATCGTTTATCAGAAATAGCCCCTCACCTTAGAAAGCGTGTTTTGACTACAACATAGTTTAAAATAAGTGCCAAAGCAAGCCATTTCACTTACGAAAAAAGGACAGATTAATAAGTATCCCGCAAAAGTCTGTCAATGAAAATTTTTATTCACTATTTTTCCTCATATCGTTACTATTTTTAATTATTAAATATGTCCTCAACTACCCCAAAATAAGTGAAAAATCGCCCTTTCGGCTTCTCCGAGGGGTGTTTTTTGCACAAATAGTTTATACAATCGCGCTGCACTGTCATTTATTTAGTTTTCATAAAAAGCGACAAATACAAACTCCGATTTGATGTTACAAAGGCAAAAAGGTTCCCGAAATAACGCAAAACGGGCTCAAAATCGGCCCGTATGGGGTGTTTTTTGCCCGTTTTTATTCATCATCTGTACAAAGTTATCGTAACTATCACCACAGAATTAATAAATATCTTTGAAAAAGGGCGTTTTGGCGAAATAATCACTAGATTTACAGCCCTATATACATAGCTCTGACGCATATCCAAAAATATGTCGTATCTAAAACCCGCTTCCTGAGGTTATCGTGAATGCAGGAGAAAAATGCGCAAAAAAAAATAGCGATGACAAAACCATTTCTGGCATCATCGCTACGTTGTTATTTTGATTTCTTTTTCGCGATGCGTACCGTTACTTGGAAGTAATCATCGTTCTCTTCTTCCTGCGTATCAATCGCAATGCCATTATCATGAATAACCGACACCGATTCACGAATCGTATTAAGCGCGATGCGTACGTCTTTATTAACGATACGACGCACACGTTTTTTCTTCGGCTTTTTATCTGCTTCGGTCAGTTGTTCAATACGTTGCTCCAACTGACGCACATTATAATCTTTTTCTAATGTTTCATTGAAAAGTAGTAGACGCTGCGCTTCATCTTTCAACGGAATAAGGGCGCGTGCATGACGCTCAGAAATTTGGCGATTTAAAATCGCGTCTTGGATTTCCTGCGGCAACTTCAACAGGCGCAGTTTATTCGCAATCGTTGATTGACCTTTCCCTAATTTTTCTGCAAGCGCACCTTGTGTCAGCTCATGCATTTCAAGTAATGCCTGATACGCATGGGCCTCCTCAATCGCCGTCAATTCTTCGCGCTGTAAGTTTTCAATCAACGCAATCGATGCCGTTTCACGTTCGCTCATTTCACGAATAATTGCAGGTGCCTCTGTCCAATTTAAGGATTGCATCGCACGATAACGACGCTCTCCTGCGATAATTTCAAAAATCCCGTCCTCTACCTCACGCACAACAATCGGCTGAATCACGCCATGGGACTCAATTGTTTGCGCAAGCTCTGCTAATTTGCCACTATCAAAAATCGTTCGCGGTTGATAGCGATTCGGTTGAATTTTATCCATTGGAAGCTGTACTACTGATTCATGATTTTTAGTTGGCGTCTGGTCGCTACTACCAAAAAATCGTGAAAAAGCACTTCTCATTTACGAGCACCACCTTTTTCGATATTTGCTACTTACCATTATAGTGAATTTCCCTCAAAAATACATGACTAAGTGTGGAAAAAAGAAAGTCCGACTCCCATTTGCTCGTTTTCATGACGTAACACACAAAAAAAGAATCGCACCATTGTACGATTCTTTTTAAGGCTTATTGAATAGGTGATTTATTCGGTACACCCGGTTTACGAGGGTACTTTTTCGGTGTCGCTTTCACTTTATTAAACGTGAAAATCACACGATCACTTTCTTCTACTGGTAATAAGAAATGATGCTCTTCATCAAGTTTTACACCAAGTGTTGTTAATGCTTTTTTCGCATCCTTCACTTCATCTTCGCCACTAGCAGCTTTCATTGCGACAAATTGGCCGCCTTCTTTGACAAGTGGTACACAAAGCTCTGATAGCACAGACATACGCGCAACGGCACGTGCTGTCACTAAGTCAAATTGCTCGCGGTATTGTGGATTACGTCCGAAATCTTCAGCGCGTGAATGCACAAAATTCACATGAGATAAGCCTAGCTCTTTGCTTAGGTGATTGAGGAACTGGATACGTTTATTTAATGAATCCACAATCGTGATGTGAAGATGTGGGAAACAAATTTTAATTGGGATACTTGGGAAGCCAGCGCCAGCGCCAACGTCACAAAGAGTCGTTACTTTTGCGAAATCAACGTAGAATGCTGCGCTGATTGAATCATAAAAGTGTTTTAAATAAACCGATTCTAAATCAGTGATAGCAGTTAGATTCATTTTTTCGTTCCATTCTACTAATGTTTCGAAATATGTTTTAAACTGCTGAAGTTGTTCTGTGGATAACTCAATGCCTTTTTCTTTTAATGCATCGAAAAATTGCTGTTCGTTCATCGTTTTCTCCTTTTATCCACAAAATAATCCACAGGCTGTGGATTATTTTGGTTGATTAATGAATTTTCGCGATTTTACCTTGTTCAATATACACAAGTAAAATTGAAATATCGGCAGGGTTTACACCTGAAATACGAGATGCTTGTGCAACCGATAATGGGCGAACTTCTTTTAATTTTTCTTTTGCTTCTGAAGCAATACCGCTGATGGCATCGTAGTCAATGTTTTCTGGAATACGTTTTGTTTCCATTTTTTTCATTTTCTCTACTTGTTGCATTGCTTTTTCGATATAGCCTTCATATTTCACTTGAATTTCAACTTGTTCAGTTACTTCTTCATCAAGCTCTGGCGCATCTGTTACTTCTGCAACGAAGCTATAATCAAGCTCAGGACGTTTTAATAAATCCGTACCGTGAATACCATCTTTTAATGGGCTACTACCTAGTGCTGTCAGTTGTTCGTTTACAAGACGTGGTTTAATACCAAACTCGCGTAAACGTTTTATTTCGGCATCTACTAGCGCTTTTTTCGCTTCAAATTTTTCGAAGCGCTCTGCTGATACAAGACCCGCTTTATACGCTTTTTCAGTTAGACGCATATCCGCATTATCATGACGTAATAATAGGCGGTACTCGGCGCGAGAAGTTAGTAGGCGGTAAGGTTCATTTGTTCCTTTTGTCACAAGGTCATCGATTAATACACCGATGTATGCTTCTGAACGGTTTAAAATGATTTCCTCTTTACCTAGGGCGCGAGCTGCTGCGTTGATACCAGCCATCATCCCTTGACCAGCCGCTTCTTCATAACCTGAAGTACCATTAATTTGTCCAGCTGTGTATAAGTTTTGGATACGTTTTGTTTCAAGTGTTGGCCATAATTGAGTCGGTACAATCGCATCGTACTCGATTGCGTAACCAGCACGCATCATTTCTGCTTTTTCTAAGCCAGGAATTGATTCAAGCATTTTACGTTGTACGTGCTCTGGTAGGCTTGTTGATAACCCTTGTACATAAACTTCTTCCGTATTACGACCTTCTGGCTCTAGGAATAGTTGGTGACGAGGTTTGTCAGCAAAACGAACGATTTTTGTTTCAATTGATGGGCAATAACGAGGACCTGTACCTACAATCACACCTGTATACATTGGTGATTGATCTAGGTTATCGTTAATGATTTTATGTGTTTCTTCGCTAGTATAAGTTAACCAGCAAGGGATTTGGTCTGTAATGAATTCAGTTGTTTCAAAGCTGAATGCACGTGGTTCTGGATCCCCTGGTTGAATTTCTGTTTTTGAGTAATCAATCGTTTTACTATTGACGCGAGGTGGTGTACCTGTTTTAAAGCGCACTAAGTCAAAGCCTAATTCTTTTAAGTTGTCGGCTAATTTGATTGATGGTTGTTGGTTGTTTGGACCTGAAGAATATTTTAAATCCCCAATAATGATTTCACCACGTAGGAATGTACCCGTTGTAATCACGACGGTTTTCGCACGGTAAATGTCACCTGTTTGCGTAATGACACCGACTACTTTTCCATCTTCAACCATTAACTCCTCAACCATACCTTGGCGAATCATTAAATCATCTTGTTGTTCAAGTAGCTGTTTCATTGCGTGTTGGTATTGGAATTTATCTGCTTGCGCACGTAATGCACGCACAGCAGGGCCTTTACCAGTGTTTAGCATACGCATTTGAATGTGCGTTTTATCGATGATTTTACCCATCGCACCGCCCATCGCATCGATTTCACGTACGACAATCCCTTTTGCAGGACCCCCGACAGATGGATTACATGGCATAAAGGCGATCATATCTAAATTAATTGTTAGCATTAATGTTTTTGCGCCCATACGTGCTGAAGCGTATGCAGATTCTACACCTGCGTGACCAGCACCGACGACGATAACATCAAACGTTCCTGCTTCATGAGTTTGCATGACTCATATACTTCCTCTCTATTTTCGAATTTATTATTTACCTAAACAGAATTGAGAGAACAGCTGATTGATTAATTCATCTTGTACTGTTTCCCCAATAATTTCACCGAGAATTTCCCAAGAGCGTGTTAAATCCATTTGAATCATATCCACAGGAACACCTGCTTCAGCAGCATCGATGGCATCGCGAATGCGGTCCTTCGCTTGGTGAAGTAGGGCGATGTGGCGCGCATTTGACACATAAGTTGGGTCTTCCGCTTCCACTTGACCAGAGAAGAATAGACGCGCGATGGCTTCCTCGAGTTGCTCGATGCCCTCGTCTTGTAAAATCGACGTCGTAATTACTTCATGACCGGCCGCGAGTTCTTTAATACGGTCTAAATCAATATTTTGTTCAAGGTCTGTTTTATTCACGACGACGATATAGTTCATATCTTGTACCGTTTCAAACAGGCGCTCATCCTCTGGAGATAGCACTTCATTATAGTTCATTAACAATAAAGTTAAATCGGCGTCGCGCAGTGCTTCACGCGAACGCTCTACACCGATTCGTTCAACGATATCTTCCGTTTCACGAATACCAGCCGTATCGACAAGACGAAGTGGTACGCCGCGAACATTGACGTATTCCTCAATAATATCACGAGTTGTCCCCGCAACATCTGTCACGATTGCTTTATTTTCTTGCACTAAATTATTTAAAAGGGATGATTTACCGACATTTGGACGGCCTAAAATGACCGTTGATAAACCTTCACGTAAAATTTTACCTTGTGAGGATGTATTTAAAAGTTTCGTAATTTCCGATTCTACCCAACCGCAGTTTTCAAGCATTAACGGAATCGTCACTTCTTCGACGTCGTCATACTCTGGGTAGTCGATATTTACCTCAACTTGAGCTAAAACTTCTAAAATCTTTTGGCGGAGTGATTTCACTAAGCGTGATAATTTACCGTCCATTTGACCAAGTGCGACATTCATCGCGCGGTCTGTTTTTGCACGAATTAAATCCATTACAGCTTCTGCTTGAGAAAGGTCAATACGGCCATTTAAAAAGGCACGTTTCGTAAATTCTCCTGGATCTGCCATGCGCGCACCATTACGAAGGACTAACTGTAGTACGCGATTGACTGTTACAAGCCCACCGTGACAGTTAATTTCGACAACATCTTCACGCGTAAATGTTTTAGGACCCTTCATTAATGACAACATCACTTCCTCGACGATTTCTCCTGTGTCGACTTCCTTTAAATGGCCATAATGAATTGTATGCGACGCTTGGTCCACTAATTTTTTGCCACTTGGTGAATGAAAGATTTTATCGGCAATTGCAACTGCCTCATCACCACTTAAGCGTACGATAGCAATCGCACCTTCACCCATAGGGGTTGAAATCGCAGCAATTGTATCAAACTCCATAAAAGATTCCCTCCTAAATAGTTATCCACATGTGAATAAGTAATTTCCTAACTGTTGATTCTAACATATTCTACGCTCACGTTATAGCGAGCTGTTTGAAGGAAAAATTTTCCTCCATACAATAATAAAAGCCCTTCTCAAAAATATGAGAAGGACTCTTTCACAATCCTTATTAAACGTTATAAAACTGGTTCGATCACTAAGTGACGGCGATTATTTTCGCCTTCTGAAAATGTATCAACGTCCAAACGTTTTGACAACGCATGATGGACGACTTTTCGCTCCGCCGATGGCATAGGTTCAAGCACGACTGCCTTGCGCGTACGCACTGCTTTATCCGCCATATTATTCGCAAAATCAACAAGTGATTCTTCGCGGCGATTACGATAATTTTCCACATCCAATTCTACCATAAGAAAATGATTTGTGTGTTTATAAATGACTAATTGCGTTAATTGTTGTAAAGAATTTAATGTTTGTCCACGCTTGCCAATTAATAGAGCTGCTTTTTCGCTTTTCAAATTAATTAACAACAGTTTGCCTTTTTTTTCTTCCACATCCATCGTCAAATCATCGATGCCCATACCAGCAGCTACTGTGTATAAGTACTCTTGTACTGCAGCAATTGTTTTAGAATTATCGCGGCGCTTTGGCGTTTTTTCGATAATTTCTGGCGCTGGTTGTGAGTTATCCACCGAGTTATCCACTGGTTGTGGAAAACTTTCAGACTTTTCTGAAGTGTTATCCACATTATCCACTGAGTTATCCACTGTATCCACAATATCTGTGGATATGTCGGCCTGGTTATCCACACTCTCCACAACATCCTGTGGTTTGTCCACAGTTGGGGTAGGGGATAACTCTTTTTCAGTGACAAGTACACGCGCTTTTTTCGCGCCAAGTCCTAAAAAACCTTTTTTCGGTTGTTGCAGGATTGAGATATCCACCTGTGCATAACTTAAATTTAATTCTTTAAGCGCCAAGTCGATTGCCTCATCCACAGTCTTGCCGATTTGAGTTGCTTGTTTCATGTTAAAGCCCCCCTAAATTCCAGGTCATCATCCAGTTATCCACAAAGTTATCCACTTTGTGGGAAAATCTTAATTTATTTTAGCATGGTTTACGTGTTTTGCTCTACCCGTTCTTTTTAAAACTTTCGCAACTTTTAATACATGTTCCAGACTTTTCTTTGTGTCGAAAAAGTCCATAGTGGCCGCCGGTTTTCTGGCGATAATGACATAATCCATGGACTGGGCCAATTCTTGATCCAGTTCATGGAACGCTTGACGGATATGGCGTTTGATTTGGTTACGCACTACGGCATTGCCTAGCTTTTTATTCACTGACAGCCCGATGCGAAATTCTGTTTGCTGTGGCTTTTCCAAACAGTAAACAACAAATTGACGGTTAGCGAATGATTTCCCTTTTTTAAACACCTTTTGGAAATCGCCGTTTTTCTTCACTCTGCGTTCTTTTTTCATTCTTGCACCTGCTTTATCCTCTATTGTATATAGAAGAAATTTGTCGTAATAGTACGGAAAGACGTTCCCATTCAGACCACTGGGAACGCCTTTCATCTTCTTCCTCTTTTTAACTTGTTCGATCAAGCTCTTTAAAGAAAAAAGACCACTGAATTGGTCAGTGGACTTATGCTGATAAAACTTTACGGCCTTTACGACGGCGAGCTGCTAATACGCGGCGACCGTTTTTAGTAGACATACGTGCGCGGAATCCGTGCACTTTGCTGTGTTTACGTTTTTTTGGTTGGTATGTGCGTTTCATTATATACACCTCCTACTACATGAAAGTCTATTAAAAAAAATTCATTACAGACAGTCCTTGCTATTATAGTGGTTTCTCCTATCTATTGTCAAGTTTGTTTATTAAAATGTTTCTGAAAATAGGGGAGTGCAATGCATTATTTTCTGTGGTAAAGTTAGTCACATTCCGTCTCACTTTTCCACAAGAACAGTGGATAACTCTGTGGATAATATTTTTCAGTAAAAAAGTTATACACAGCACTTATCCACAGGTTATCCACAAATCCACAGGGTGTGCATAACTTGCCTGTGTATAAATATACATTCTGTGGATAAGTACTTCAAACTATTGATTTAATAACGATTTATTGGTATGCTATCTGTGCATAACCTTGTGGATAACTTTTTATATACAAAACTTATCCACACTATCCACAGGCTGTGGATAACTTTCATCCACAGGGTGTGGATAGTTTTTTTTTTGCTTGTGGATAGTGTGGATAACATACATGCACTGAACTATATTGTGTGGTATTTTCTCACACAATATTTTTTTAAGAAAGGGAGAAGCCAGCTTGGATCACTTAGATGAACTATGGGAAAAGGTTTTATCTGAAGCGAAAGAAAAAATCTCTAAACCAAGCTTTGAAACTTGGCTTAAATCTACAAAGCTTCTTGCTTATACTGGTGATGCTGTAACCGTTGTTGCACCGAACTCATTCGGTCGTGAATGGTTAGAGAATCACTATGTAACGTTGATTTCATCTATATTAGAGGAATTAACGGGCGAATCATTACAAATTCGCTTTATCGTGCAGCAAGATGCCGACCTAGAGGATTTTGAATCGAAACCAATGAAACCTAAACCTAAAGAGAAAAAAGAGGAAGAAGAGCCGATATTTGACCAGGCAACGATGTTAAATACGAAAAATACATTCGATACATTCGTTATTGGTTCGGGTAATCGCTTTGCGCATGCAGCATCACTTGCTGTAGCTGAAGCACCTGCAAAGGCCTACAACCCCCTATTTATTTACGGCGGCGTTGGACTTGGGAAAACGCATTTAATGCATGCTATCGGGCATTACGTATTAGAGCATAACCCAAGTGCAAAGGTCGTTTACTTATCTTCTGAGAAATTCACAAACGAGTTTATTAACTCGATTCGTGACAATAAAACCGAAGAATTCCGCAACAAATACCGCAAAGTAGATGTGCTATTAATTGATGATATTCAGTTCCTAGCGGGGAAAGAATCTACACAGGAAGAGTTTTTCCACACCTTTAATACCCTTCACGAAGAATCAAAACAAATCGTTATTTCAAGTGATCGACAACCAAAGGAAATTCCTACATTAGAAGACCGCTTACGCTCACGCTTTGAATGGGGTTTGATTACGGATATTGCGCCTCCTGATTTAGAGACGCGTATTGCGATTTTACGCAAAAAAGCCATTGCAGATAAACTAACAGTGCCAAATGAGGTCATGCTATATATTGCGAATCAAATTGATTCAAATATTCGTGAACTTGAAGGTGCTTTAACGCGTGTTGTCGCCTACTCTTCATTAGTAGGGGAGACCATCACACCCGATGTGGCGGCACGTGCGCTGAAAAGTATCATTCAGGAGGGGGCACCAAGCTCACTTAATATTGGCGATATTAAACGCTCTGTTGGCGAACATTATCATATTGAAATCGATGAATTTGCGTCTAAAAAACGTACGAAAACTATCGCATTTCCTCGTCAAGTTGCGATGTATTTATCGCGTGAATTGACCGATAATTCACTGCCGAAAATTGGTGATGAATTTGGTGGTCGAGATCACACGACAGTTTTACACGCACATGAAAAAATCAGTTCACTCTTAAAAGAAGATATTCTTTTACAAGAAGATGTGAAACAGATTAAGATTACATTAGGCCAGTCATAAGCTGTTTTTAACCTGTGGATAAGTCACTAAGTTATCCACAGAGTTATCCACAGTTTATCCACAGGTGGATTGTTGATATACCAGTGCTTGAAGGCACTTATCCACAGTATCCACAGGCCCTACTATTATTTCTTTTTTAAATACTAAATATATATATAATATAAGAGAGGTCTTATTACATGAAATTTGATATCCAACGTGACCATTTATTAAATGGTGTAAATGACGTTTTAAAAGCTGTAAGTTCAAAAACAACGATTCCTATTTTGACTGGGATTAAATTAGATGCCACTAAAGATGGACTAGCTTTAACAGGGAGTGATGCAGATATTACAATCCAAGCATTCATTCCAGCTGAAAAAGATGGTGAAGAGTTAATCCATGTAACAGAACCAGGTTCAATCGTGTTACAGGCACGCATGTTTAATGAAATCGTTCGTAAGCTTCCTACAAACGATGTTGAGATTGAAGTAGCAGATAGCTATGAAACACGTATTCGTTCAGGAAAATCAGATTTCCATTTAATCGGCTT
The DNA here is from genome assembly GCF_003991225.1 of Candidatus Kurthia intestinigallinarum. Classification (GTDB taxonomy): domain Bacteria; phylum Bacillota; class Bacilli; order Bacillales_A; family Planococcaceae; genus Kurthia; species Kurthia populi. The sequence goes on along the minus strand of NZ_JTFC01000022.1, from coordinate 8,948 downwards.
AGATGCTTCTGAATATCCAATGACACCAGATGTAACGAATGATAGCCAATTCACTTTAGCAGCGGATTTATTAAAACAAATTATTCGTGAAACTGTATTTGCGGTATCAGCAAGTGAATCTCGTCCCGTATTAACAGGCGTAAACTGGCAAGTAAAAGACAAAGACTTAGTTTGCGTTGCAACAGATAGTCACCGTCTTGCTCGTCGTAAAGTAGCTTTAGATAATTTACCAACGAATATGACAGGTGTTGCAATTCCAGGGAAAAGCTTAAATGAACTAAGTAAAGTCCTACCAGATGATCAAACATCTGTGGATATTTATTTAAATGCACAGCAAGTTGTCTTTAAAACAAATGATGTTGTGTTCTATTCTCGTTTATTAGAAGGCAACTACCCTGACACATCTCGTTTAATTCCAGAAGAATACCAAACAACAATTAAACTAAACGGTAAAGAATTATTACAAGCAATCGACCGTGCGTCATTACTTGCACGTGGCGACCGTAACAATGTGGTCCGTTTATCAATTGTGGATAACCAAACAATCGAAATTTCTTCTAACTCACCTGAAGTGGGTAAAGTAGAAGAACAAATTCCAGTTGAAGTATTTGAAGGCGATGATTTACGCATTTCATTTAGTGCGAAATTTATGATGGACGCGCTAAAAGCCATTGATGGCCAAGAAGTAGTGATTCAATTCACAGGTGCAATGCGTCCGTTCATTTTACGTTCTGTCCATGACGATGCTATTTTACAATTAATCTTACCAGTTCGAACTTATTAACAGCCTTATCCACAATATGTGGATAACTTTAACAAAAACGAGGACTCTACTCCCCCTCCGACAAGAATGGATGGGAGTCTGAGTCCTCGTTTTTTCAATAGAGAAAAAGGCACGCTGTGAATAACTTCAGCTTCTTTTACTTCTAGCCAAAATTTCGGTACAATATAGTAATAATGAGCAAAATTGAAGAGGATGAAAAATTTGAATCAAATTAAAATCAAAGATGAGTTTATTACGCTAGGACAATTTTTAAAATTAGCAGATATTATTAGTTCAGGCGGTCAAGCAAAATGGTTTTTACAAGAATATGAAGTGTATGTCAACGAGGAATTAGAAGACCGTCGAGGACGTAAATTGTATATTGGCGATGAAGTTGATATTCCTGGAGAAGGCCGCTTCGAAATTGTTACTGGAGAGTAGCCAATGTACATTGAACGTCTGAAGTTAACAAATTATCGAAATTACGATACAGAAGAACTGACATTTTCTAAAGAAATCAATGTTTTCATCGGGCAAAATGCGCAAGGTAAAACGAATGTCATGGAAGCCATCTATGTGCTTGCGATGGCAAAATCTCATCGAACATCAAACGAGAAAGAATTGATACGATGGGACACAGACTATGGTAAAATAGAAGGTGACATTCAAAAGAAATATGGTCGCCTTCCGCTTGAATTTATCATCTCGAAAAAAGGTAAAAAAGCGAAGGTCAATCACTTAGAACAAAGTCGTCTAAGCGACTATATCGGACAAATGAATGTTGTCATGTTTGCACCTGAAGATTTAACGGTCGTAAAAGGCAGTCCACAAGTTAGAAGACGTTTTTTAGATATGGAGATTGGGCAAATTTCTCCGGTCTATTTACACGATCTTGTGACGTTTCAAAAAATATTAAAGCAGCGTAATCATTTATTAAAAGATAGTCGCGGTAAAAAGTTGGATGAAACACTGTTCTCGATTTATACGGAGCAGTATGTAGCAGCGGCTGTGAAAGTGATTCGTAAACGCTTTGAATTTATGGAGCTTTTGCAACAATGGGCAGATCCGATTCATTTCGGTATATCACGAGAACTTGAAAAGCTCGAGATTAAATATCGTCCTGTTAGCGGATTGGAGCGAGATTTTACAGAGCAGCAAATGTGCGAACATTTATTGCAAAAGTTAGACGAACAAAAACAACGAGAACTTGAGCGCGGTGTGACGCTCGTTGGTCCCCACCGTGATGACTTAGCATTTTTTGTAAATGGCTATGATGTACAAACATACGGCTCACAAGGGCAACAGCGTACAACCGCTTTATCATTAAAGCTTGCGGAGATTGAATTAATTCAGCAAGAGACTGGCGAAGCGCCGATTTTACTGCTCGATGATGTTTTGTCTGAGCTAGACGACTATCGCCAATCGCATTTATTAAACACAATACGTGGGAAAGTGCAGACGTTTGTGACAACGACAAGTGTTGATGGAATTGAGCACGAAACAATACGTGAAGCGAAGATGTTTCATGTGAAACAAGGTTCTGTAGACGTGTAATACATCGCGTTTTCAGAGCCTTGTCAGGTTCGATAACAAAAATGGAACGCCATGAAAGAGTAGGTGGAGTAATAATGGCAGAAGAAACAAAGCCGGCTGCATATGATGCCGATCAGATACAAGTATTAGAAGGTCTAGAAGCTGTCCGAAAACGTCCAGGGATGTACATCGGTTCAACAAGCTCTAAAGGTCTTCACCATTTAGTATGGGAAATCGTCGATAACAGTATCGATGAAGCATTAGCAGGTTATGCGACTGATATCGTTGTAGCCATCGAGAAAGACAACTGGATTCGCGTTGAGGATAACGGTCGTGGGATTCCTGTTGATACACAAGAAAAAATGGGGAAACCAGCCGTAGAAGTTATTATGACTGTGTTACATGCCGGCGGTAAATTCGGCGGCGGCGGATATAAAGTATCAGGCGGTCTGCATGGTGTAGGGGCATCGGTTGTAAATGCGTTATCAACAACCACAATCGTTCAAGTACACCGCGACGGTCATATCCACGAAATTATTTTTGAACGTGGTCAAACAGTACAGCCTCTTAAAGTAATCGGGGATACAGACCATAATGGTACGACAACTCGCTTTAAAGCGGACCCTGAAATCTTTAAAGAAACAACTGTTTATGAATACGATATTTTAGCGCACCGCGTACGTGAGCTTGCTTACTTAAACCGTGGTATTCGCATTTCAATCGTTGATGAGCGTGAAGGACAAGAACGTCGTAATGATTATCATTACGAAGGCGGGATTAAATCTTATGTTGAACATATCAACGAGAAAAAAGAACCGCTTCATGAAGCAATTGACTTAAAAGGTGAAAAAGATGGAATCTCAATTGAAATTGCGATGCAATACAATTCAGGCTTCGCATCAAACATCTTCTCATTTGCGAACAACATTAATACGTATGAAGGTGGTACACATGAGTCTGGTTTCAAAACAGCACTTACACGTGTTATCAACGATTACGCACGTAAAAACAATCTATTAAAAGCTGCGGATGCGAATCTTTCAGGTGAAGATGTTCGTGAAGGCTTAGTAGCGATTGTGTCAATTAAGCACCCAGACCCTCAATTTGAAGGTCAAACGAAAACAAAACTAGGAAACTCAGAAGTGAGCACGATTACAAACTCATTGTTCTCTGAGCACTTTGAACGTTTCTTATTAGAGAATCCAACGGTTGCTCGTACAATCGTTGATAAAGGGTTAGTCGCTTCTCGCGCACGTGTTGCAGCGAAGAAGGCACGTGAAATGACACGTCGTAAATCGGCGCTTGAAGTTTCAAGCTTACCTGGTAAACTAGCAGACTGTTCTTCTCGTCATCCTGAAGAATGTGAAATCTACATTGTAGAAGGGGACTCTGCAGGTGGTTCAGCAAAATCTGGTCGTGACCGTCACTTCCAAGCTATCTTGCCACTACGCGGTAAAATCTTAAACGTTGAAAAAGCACGTTTAGATCGTATTTTATCGAATGCAGAGATCCGTATGATGATTACCGCAATCGGTACAGGTATTGGTGAAGAATTTAATTTAGAAAAAGCACGTTATCACAAAATCGTTATCATGACCGATGCCGATGTCGATGGCGCGCATATTCGTACCCTACTATTAACATTCTTCTTCCGCTTCATGCGTCCGTTAATCGAAGCAGGCTACGTGTACATTGCACAGCCACCACTTTATCAAGTGAAACAAGGCAAGCACGTTGAATATTGCTACTCAGATGCAGAGCTACAAGAAATTTTAACGCGTCTTCCACAACAACCAAAACCACTTGTACAACGCTACAAAGGTTTAGGGGAAATGAACGCTGACCAATTATGGGATACAACAATGGACCCTGCGCACCGCGTACTATTACAAGTAGAGTTAGATGATGCGCTTGAAGCAGACCGCGCATTTGAAGATTTAATGGGTGATGACGTAGAACCACGTCGTCAATTCATTCACGAAAACGCAGTATATGTTGAAAACTTAGATATTTAGGTGAGCGAAGGGAGGTCACATACGTTGACTGAAGCAAATAACTCCGGTGTAAAGGGAGTAAATATTACAAAGACAATTAAAACGGCATTCTTAGATTATGCGATGAGTGTTATCGTATCACGTGCTCTACCAGACGTACGTGACGGCTTAAAGCCAGTACAACGTCGTATTTTATACGGAATGCAAGAACTAGGTAGTACATCTGATAAACCATACAAAAAGTCAGCACGTATCGTCGGGGATGTAATGGGTAAGTATCACCCTCATGGTGACTCTTCTATTTACGAAGCGATGGTCCGCATGGCTCAAGATTTCAGCTACCGCTATATGCTCGTTGATGGTCATGGTAACTTCGGTTCTGTTGATGGTGACGGCGCCGCTGCGATGCGTTATACGGAATCTCGTATGTCAAAAATCGCAATGGAAATGCTACGTGATATTAACAAAAACACAATCGATTATAAAGACAACTACGATGGCAATGAAAAAGAGCCAGCTGTATTACCAGCGCGTTACCCGAACCTTTTAGTAAATGGTGCTTCTGGTATCGCAGTAGGTATGGCAACAAATATTCCACCTCACCAATTAGGTGAAATCATCAACGGTGTATTAGCGCTTTCTGAAAATCCAGCGATTACAACCGAAGAACTAATGGAAATTATTCCAGGACCCGATTTCCCAACTGGCGGTATTATTTTAGGCCGCAGCGGTATTCGTCAAGCGTACGAAACAGGTCGAGGCTCAATTATGATTCGTGCAAAAGTTGAAATCGAAGAAAAAGCGAGTGGCAAAGAAGTAATCGTCATTCATGAACTTCCTTACCAAGTCAATAAAGCAAAATTAATCGAAAAAATTGCAGAGCTTGTACGTGATAAAAAAATCGATGGTATCACAAGTTTACGTGATGAATCTGACCGTACTGGTATGCGTGTCACAATCGATGTGCGTAAAGATTCGAATGCGAATGTCGTATTAAACAACCTTTACAAACAAACAGCGATGCAATCAAGTTTCGGTATTAATACATTAGCTTTAGTCAATGGCCAACCAAAAACATTAAGCCTAAAAGAATGTTTATACCATTACTTAGAGCACCAAAAAGAAGTCATTCGTCGTCGTACAGAGTTTGAACTTAAAAAAGCAGAAGACCGCGCACATATCTTGGAAGGTTTACGTATTGCACTTGATCATATCGATGCAATCATCGCGCTAATTCGTGGTTCACAAACATCAGATGTTGCGAAACGTGGTTTAATTGAGGAATTCAAATTATCTGAACGCCAAGCACAAGCAATTTTAGATATGCGTCTACAACGTTTAACAGGTTTAGAGCGCGATAAAATTGAAGCAGAATACAATGAGCTTCAAGCGTTAATCCACCGATTACGTGATATCTTAGCGAATGAGGAAAAAATTATTGAAATCATTCATACCGAATTAAACGAAATTCGTGAAAAATTCAATGATGCTCGTCGTACAGAAATTATCGCAGGTGGCGCTGGTATGATCGAGGATGAAGATTTAATCCCTCGTGAAAACTCAGTACTTACATTAACGCATAATGGTTATATCAAACGTCTACCTGCTAACACTTACCGTAGTCAGCGACGTGGTGGTCGTGGTGTACAAGGTATGAATACGCATGAAGATGACTTTGTAGAACATCTATTGTATACATCAACGCATGATACGATTTTATTCTTCACATCAAAAGGTAAAGTATTCAAAGCAAAAGGCTATGAAATCCCTGAATACGGTCGTACTGCGAAAGGCTTGCCAATCGTCAACTTATTAAACGTTGATAAGGGTGAGCATGTCACTGCGATGATTCGTGTTCCTTCATACGAAGAAGATGCGTACTTTATCTTTACAACACGTACAGGTGTAACAAAACGTACTTCATTATCGCAATTCGCCAACATTCGTACGAACGGCTTAATCGCTATTTCATTACGTGAGGACGATGAGTTAATTTCAGTACGTCTAACAGATGGCACGAAAGAAATCGTTATCGGTACACATAACGGGATGCTTGTCCGCTTCAAAGAAGAAGACATTCGCCCAATGGGACGTACTGCCGGCGGTGTCCGTGGTGTTCGTTTGAAAAATGATGACTTCGTAGTCGGCATGGAAATTCTAGAGCCGGGTCAAGAAGTATTAGTTGTTACAGCGAATGGTTACGGTAAACGTACGTCAGAAGATGAGTATCGTCTACAAACTCGTGGTGGTGTCGGTATTAAAACCATCCAAGTAACAGATAAAAATGGTCCAATGGCTGCTGTGAAAACAGTAACTGGTGAAGAAGATATTATGCTGATTACGGATAATGGTATGTTGATCCGTATGGACGTTGAAGATATTTCTGTAATTGGACGTAGTACACAAGGTGTTCGTTTAATCCGTTTATCAGATGGCGAACATGTTGCGACTGTTGCAAAAGTAGAAAAAGAAGTACCTGAAGATGATATCGATGGCGATGAAGCGTCTGAATCAGAAGAATAATTTATAACTATAAGAGACTAGGATTTATTCCTGGTCTCTTTTTTATGTAAATTAAATAATGTTAATCATATTTAAAATATGATAAGATACTATTGACCTATTATTGGAGTAAAAAAATAATACTAATGCTATATAAAAGTAAATTTAATGAAGCATTTGAATCAAATTAAAAGAAGAGGTGTTCATATGGAAGGTGTATTAACGAAAATACCAGAAGTTCGCTTAGGAAGTATTGTGTGTGAAGATATTATGGGAAGTACTCAGTCACCAATTATTAAAAAAGGGACAAAGGTAACGCGTGAAGTGATTCAAGTATTTAATGCCTTTCAGGTGAAGACGGCATATGTTACGGGACCTGTTATGTCTACGGATGTTATTGAGCAGCAGACCATGATTACAACACCGCTCAATTTTGATGAACCATTAACACCATTTAAGAAGCGCTATCGTAATGCCGTTGAAAAATTTAAAAATGAATTTTTAAGCTGGGAGTCAGGTGCGAAGATTTCAATTCCAAATGTACGAGAAATCATTCTACCTCTTATTAATGATACGCTGCGCTACCGTCTACGGATTTTTACACTGAACGAATATTCAAATCCACGTGACTATATTTACAATCATGCCATTTCAACAGCACTTATTACAGCGGTAATCGCGCAAAAAATGAATTACACGAAAGGTGAGGTGATTCAGTTGGCACTTGCTTCTATGATTGCAGACAGTGGAATGGCTAAAATACCGAAAAAAATTCGTGAAAAGGCTGGTCCTCTTTCACAGTATGAATTTCAGATGATTAAAGAGCATCCTCGCGACAGTCTTCTTATGGTAAAAGAACTTCCATTAGTTAAAACAGAAATGAAGATTGCGATTTTTCAGCATCATGAACGTTTAGATGGTAGTGGCTATCCATGTAACTCTGTTGGTAATACGATTACTGTGTGCGCACATATTTTAGCTGTTGCAGATGTATTTCATGCCATGACTTGTGAGCGTATATATAAGAAAGCAACGTCTTCCTTTAATGTAATTGAAATGATTCAAAAAGAAGAGTTCGGTAAATTCCATATTGAACCTGTGCAAGCGTTATTAGATTGTGTGACAGATGTTGGCTTAGGAACGAGTGTTATGTTATCCAATCATTCAATAGGACAAATTGTTTTTACGAATAAGAATAATCCAACACGTCCAGTTGTAAAGATTGTAGGTTTTGATGAAACGATTGATCTTTCAAAAAGCAAAGATTTATATATAGAGAAAGTTTTAGTGAAAGATTAATAATAGAAGAATGAACTTATAGGGGCTTTGTATTGTATATAATGCGTACGTAATACGCTTTCATACGTTATTTTCATTCAAATAGTTTTCTTTAAAATTATTTCACAAAAGTTGTTGACTTCAATGGGGAATCTCTATATAATAAATTATGTTGAGTCGCCAAGAGCGTGACCGACAAAAACATAATAAAATTTCTTTTGAAAAAGTTGTTGACAACTTTAAAAAGATGTGTTATTATATATAAGTCGTTAAGATAACGGCAAACAAAATGAACCTTGAAAACTGAACAAGCAAGATGTAATCACAATAAATTCGGTTCAATTGAATCGAAAAAAATGTTATCAAGCAAGATAACGCTAGCAAAGCAAATGAGCTTTCAAACACTTTTTATGGAGAGTTTGATCCTGGCTCAGGACGAACGCTGGCGGCGTGCCTAATACATGCAAGTCGAGCGAATGATGAGAAGCTTGCTTCTCTGATTTAGCGGCGGACGGGTGAGTAACACGTGGGCAACCTGCCCTGTAGACTGGGATAACTTCGGGAAACCGGAGCTAATACCGGATAATTCTTTTAGCCTCATGGCTTTAAGCTAAAAGGCGCTTCGGCGTCACTACAGGATGGGCCCGCGGTGCATTAGCTAGTTGGTGGGGTAACGGCCTACCAAGGCAACGATGCATAGCCGACCTGAGAGGGTGATCGGCCACATTGGGACTGAGACACGGCCCAAACTCCTACGGGAGGCAGCAGTAGGGAATCTTCCACAATGGACGAAAGTCTGATGGAGCAACGCCGCGTGAGTGATGAAGGTTTTCGGATCGTAAAACTCTGTTGTAAGGGAAGAACAAGTGCGTTAGGTA
>NZ_JTFC01000219.1 GCF_003991225.1 Candidatus Kurthia intestinigallinarum | reverse complement strand
ATATGGACTTCGGTTACTCAGCTCCTACAAAACAGGACGAGCAGATAGTAGCTGTTGAAGCACCTACTCCTGTGGTCGTTGAAAAAGAGGTAACAAAAATTGAACCAGCTCAGCCACGTAAAAAGCTTGGCGTTGGGAAAGCCAACAGCACAAAAAGCTTAAAAGTACCAACTGTCATTCACAGTGAAATCAACTTGCTAGGCTCTTTCATGGATGAGGGGAAAACGTATGTGATTTTGCAGAAACTGATTGATAGTTATGTGAAGAACGAGCTAACGGATCGCCAGCAGCGTCAGTTTGAATTTATGGTTGAAGCGTTTCATGAGGAGAAATAATAAAACAAAAAAGAGAACGCGTGTACCAAGCGACACGAGCTCTCTTTATCTGATACGCTAACGCGTGTACCAAGCGACACGAGTTAAACGTTTCTTTATTAATTTATATTCCCATTATGTCAAAAAAATATACATTTTGTCAAGAACGGAGGTGTAATTCAATGCAACCTATACATGAACAAGCAACTACAAATTTACTTATTTGCTTTGATGAAAGCGGTAAAAACAGTAGCGATCCCATTCAATTAATGGGTGCACTTTCAATTCCACTTAACATATATATGCATCCAAACTTTAATACTTTCCATGCATTAAATCAAGAATTTTCATTTCATTGGACGAAATATGGTGGAGATTCAAAAATTGCTAAAGGCATTGAACAGTTATTTGAACAAGCACTTCCTTTAGCTGAATACATGAACTTCAATATGATTCGATATGCTAGTTCTGTTCTAAATTCGCAAGCTCAAAATGTTTTTAAAGACATATATAAACCTAAAAAAACTATTGTAGATAAAACTATTTATACAAAACTCCCTGAGCGTATTTGCTATGGTTTAGTTAGAGGTTATGGTGTACACAATGATGTACAGGCAAAAATTTTGATTGAGGAATCTTCTGAATATCATTCACGAAATCTGGATTCAATGTTAAAAGAAGCTTTAAATATACATTCATTATATCGTGGAGAAAACTTTGTCATTACAGAGTGTGGTTATCGTAGCAAAGGTGAAGAGATAGGCATTGAATTTATCGATATCTTTTTAGGTATAGTTGGGATTATCCTGACATGTCCTTCATACAAGGAAATATCCGGTAAAAAACAAGCAAAGGTTGAATTGGTCTTAAAATTATTAAAACAGAATAAGTTACAGCCATTTCTTAAAAACTTACGTTTATTCGAGCTGCAACAATTCAATCAATTAATCGAAGCAAATGTAGAGGCAAGTATTAAACTTTTCATTGCTAAAAATTACGAAGAATTCATCTCACTTTAGACACTGTTTTAAAATAATTCGTAAAACCCAACTATTTTAGATCCTTCTCAAATTATAATAAGAATAAGGTGCTTAATTATGGAAAATAAACAAATAAAATCAAAAAATCGTGTGGTCGATCATGGCGAAGTTTTAACACCTGATTGGTTAGTTGATGATATGTTGGATTTAATTCCATTAGACGCATCTAAAATTAGTAGTCGATATTTAGAAAATAGTTCTGGTGAAGGTGCTTTCCTTCTTGGAATATTAAAAAGAAAGTTAGATATTGTTTTTGAAACGTATGATACTCCGGAAGAGTTAGAATTTTATACAATCATTGGTTTAACGAATCTATATGGAATA
>NZ_JTFC01000218.1 GCF_003991225.1 Candidatus Kurthia intestinigallinarum | reverse complement strand
WAAAAGAAAACCGCTATCCAGCTAATGAATTTTTTATATCTTTAAATTTAGATAATAGTTCATTTAGAGATGAAGACAAATTTTTTTGGGAATTGGAAAGTCGTAATCTGCAAATTCAATTTAAAGAAAAGATAGTACCCCTTTTATCATCACATGATGTAAAACATATTTCTTTGTTTGGGATAGCACCTCAGCCACTTTTGATAGAGTTAGGGACAATGTTTTCAGATATACCAATTGTAGATGTATTTCAAAGACAAAGAGAACCTGATTCCACCTGGATATGGCCAGAAGAAGATGTAAAAGCTGAATATATAATAAAAAAGCCTTCGGAGTTTAAAGAAAAAATAGCGTTAATTGTTTCCTTGAGTGCTTCAATCGCTGAGGATAGAATTTTAAAAGTTCTTGGAGAAAACACATCAATATGGACGTTTACCATTGATGCTCCATCAAATGATTTTCTGAAATCTAAAAAGCAATTAAGTGATTTCAAAAAGGTGTTTCGAGAACTATTAAACGAAATAAAATATAGACATGGGGAAGAGAATGAGATTAATATCTTTCCAGCTGCACCAGTAGCAATTAATGTGGAAATAGGTCGTGCTTGGATGCCTAAAGCAGATTTACCTTTAAAAGTTTATGATCAGAATCGTAAGACAAACGGATTTCAATATGCTTTAACAATTCAGTAGTTAATTTTGAAGAATTATATAGAAGATAGATTTAACATATTATAGTGAGGGATAGATATGCGTTTTAGTTCAAAATTTTTTAATGACAAAGTAACTTTAAAGAAAGCAAATGGCGAAGTAGTAGAAAATATTAGTGCGGATGTTCAAAAAAATAAGATTTTCATTTCTGATGGTACGTTGCTTATTGAAGAAGGTGATTTTTTATTCCGTACTATGTCTAACGGTGCAACTGAAAAATATGAAGTAATTGATAGAGGGTATTACGAAGCATTTGCTGGATTTGAGTCTCATTATCAATGTGATGTTAGAAAAGCAACAGCTAAAGAAAAAAAATTACCTTTTAATAAAACAGTTAATAATTATTTTAATGCTCCCAACTCTAGATATAATGAAAGTTCGACTGATAATTCCATTAATATTTCATTAAGTGATGCAAATTTGTTTGATGAAATTAAAAATGAATTGAAAAAACAAGACTTCAAAGAAAACGAAATAAGTTTACTTTTAAACCAGGTAGACGATCTTGAACAAAGTATGGGAAAAGAAAGTTTTAGTACAAAATACACGCGTTTTATTCAAAGTTTGGGAGAGCATGTAGCAGTTATATCTCCTTTTCTTCCAGCTTTAAGTCAAGGCTTAATAGGCTAAAAAACTCGGGTATTGATATTATTGTCAGTATGTATGAGATTTGATAAAAAACATTCCCAAATAACATTTTGTTAATGTTAAAACAAATTCATCATCGCATTAAATATCTTCATGCTGATTTGGTGCATCTCAACAAGCCCTTCAACATCCATGAAAATATAAGAAATATGA
>NZ_JTFC01000217.1 GCF_003991225.1 Candidatus Kurthia intestinigallinarum | reverse complement strand
GAGAAAAATGATTCATTAACAGGACTGGTAACGAAGTATCAAGGCTATGCAGAGGAAAATGAACAACTGAAGGTGGCATTTGCCGAAGAAAAAGAGGCACTACTCACAGCTGCTGCTACTGAAAAGCAACAACTTGAACAGGCATTAACGACTGCTACAAATGAAGCAAAAGCGAATGAAGCGAAAGCCACTGAACTTGAAAAAGCATTAGCAGAGGAAAAAGCGAAGGCTGAACAAGCAACTGCCCTTCTACAAGAACGCCATGAGCTTGCATTAGAGCGTGCTATCGTAAAGGCTGAACGTGAATACCAGGAGAAATTACAGGCTCAGCTTGATACATACAATGCTCGTATCACAGAGCTTCAGGCTGAAAACGATCGTATTCGTGCATCTTATGAAAATCGTTTAGAAGAGCTTTTGAAATCGAATGAGAAAAAGAAGTAAGTTTTAGGAGGACACGACCATGAAATCAACTGGCATCGTACGCAAAGTCGATGAATTAGGGCGTATCGTTATCCCAATGGAGCTACGCAGAACGCTTGAAATCAACGAAAAAGACCCTGTTGAAATTTTCATTGATGGCGAGGAAATTATTTTACGAAAGTATGCGCCACAAGCTGCTTGCATAGTAACAGGAGAAATTACGCCAGATAACTTCACATTATTTAATCACATCACCCTTTCTCCTAAAGGGGCTGAAGTGTTGCTAAATCAACTGAAACAGAAATAATTGAACTCTTCATAATGTAGAAATGGATAGGCTACATTTAGTTGGACACACTTTATAGAGTATAGAGGGCAAATTCTAAGTCTATCAACGGAGAAGAGCTTTRCGTGGAGCAATGGGCATGATA
>NZ_JTFC01000216.1 GCF_003991225.1 Candidatus Kurthia intestinigallinarum | reverse complement strand
TGTCCATATGAAAAGATTTCATTATTTTTTTGCACAGAATTGCGGTGATATTATCGCAAGAATGATGTAGAAAAATCCGAAAACTTGAAATGGAAATGCGTAAAAATTTGAGTTGAAATTGATTGTTTTTGGTTCGTTTTATGAAACAAAAATCACATCAAATTGATTTCAAATTTGAGCTGAACACTTCAAAGTTTTTCACGCGCATGGCGAAGTCAGAGCATGAAAAAGTGAGAAGTTCCACCCGATATTTTTATGGTTGATGGGGCGAATTTTAAATAGAAGATGATTCAGTTTTCACTTTAATTGATTTGAATTTGTGATTCATTTTCTAGGCAACATTGACTTATTTTTATTGAAAAAGATGAATCAATTTTTCCGTTTTTTCATTAAGCGAGTAATCACCGAAGTGCAAAAACACAAAGTAGTTTTTGTGATTTCGTGTGACAGCGAGCGATAACCACATCAACTTATTTCATTGACATTTGATCCAACGACTTTTTAAATGAGCTAGATTTATTTCTATACTTTTAATTTATTTTCACAAATTTTTATTTCAGTGCTGCTGCATCTTTAAATAATTTATGACTGAGATTTTCATATTTTTCTAACGAGCGAATCATCATCGCAGCACACAAATGCAAAGTAATTTGTGTTAGGCGTATGACGATGAGCGATTGAAAAGTTATATATTTTATCAGCATATATAACTTTGTAAGGAGAAATTTTAAAGATATGAGGTTTTATTATATGAAATTCGATTAATGTTTACTTCTAGGGGTACCGTCAGATTTTCGCAGATTTACAACGATAAAGAATCTTCTTAACGCTAGTTATTAAGATGTTTTTTTTGAACAGTATTTTGAAATGAATTATGCTCAAAATATAGCTACTTTTAGCAGCGTAAAGATGTTGTACCAAAATCCGTCGGTTATAAGATAGCTATTCCTTATCGTTGTTATATAAATTGTTTGATAATACTACATCGTGCTTAACGTTGTAAATCTGCATTTTTATGACGCTATCCTTATAACAAATAATGTAGCCTCAAATGTACGCTTAGATTTCCGATTTGTTAATCGTTCCCTTATTTCCAGTTGAAATGGTGTGTCATTTTCAGTAGAACTTTTTGTTAAACCTCCAACCGACACTTGGAATATTTCAGTAAGTTTTGTGACAAGTTCACCAGATAGCATATGTTCTACAAGTGATTTACTTACACCCAATTGAGTAGCTAAACAAGTATAGCTTTCTCCGCATTTCTGCTATCTTTTCGTTTGTTTATATTATTTACCTATTTTTTTATAGACGTCTCCAATTTTGAATGATAGATATACAATATAGCATTGGGATTGAGTACTTTTTGGAGTTCAAGGCTTTTTCTAATAATCATTTTCATTCCCAAACCCACCTTTATAAGAATTAAATTGATTATCTCCACGATTAATTTTATCTATTACATATTTATTTGAAAGGACACTTAATGTCTCTTGCATAGCGTCATAATCCCTTTTAGACATAACAACAATAGTATCTTCTACATTTTCACCCGTAACAGCAATTTCACATGATTCCTTATTGATTTTTTTCATATACGT
>NZ_JTFC01000215.1 GCF_003991225.1 Candidatus Kurthia intestinigallinarum | reverse complement strand
ATATAACTTGATCCAGCTGCATCATGAGCGGAATGGAGCGTTTCAGCTTCAGCTGGAAAGAGATATAGTTTAACTAAGACAATGGTTAATTTATTTGTAGGCATAGAAATAGCATCTCGTTTGATTGATACATTTATCGTACCGAGTAGCCGATTTTGTCTACTCTTATTTATAGTTAACTTTATTTACTTGATTGGCCTTCAAAAGTTCAAATATATTTACAAAATCATCTAACATTTCCATCGTCAATTTAAAATCTGTTTCTTCATTTTTAACTTCTTCTCGATGAATCGAAGGAAGATCTGTTATTAATCGATTACGCGGACGTTCTGGTAATTTAAAATCTTTCTGATGAAAATAGAACTTATTCTCAATGCCATAAAGCTGCAGGATTTTTTCAATGTTGTTCAAAATATCTCCTTCACCATTTAACAGATTTTCGAAATCTTCTTTTGAAATATTTGTTTTTTCAATGAACCAACTATTTGAGCGTTGTGTAAAATTAATAAATTGCTGCAGGTTTTTAATAATAGTTTCTTTTGATTGATTATCCATTAGATTCCTTCCTTTACTGCGTAACATCATTTATATATTCTAAAAGTTTTGCCTTTCTTAAATGACGTCATTTATCTGAATTATAGATAAATTAGTTTTAAGACATTATAAATTCAAATTTTATCCATATTTAAAGATATCACAAAACGAGAACGTATGCTCTGTTTTTGTAAACTCTCATAATAACCCGTTACGCGTACTTGCATACGTATTTTGCTAAATTTCTCAAACTCATATAATTGATATCAGATTTCTATATAAAGAAAGAGCAGCTAAAAAATAAGCTGCCCTTTCAGTCAATAATTTATTTATGCGTGTAGCTTCTCTATACAATATTGTAGTTCTGCTTCAGATAAATAATCTAATTCACGGTCCAACAACGAACGAATTAAATCATCTATGCTTTTACAATCTCTAGACATTTTCAAATATCTTAAGATATCAATTACTTCGGTTGACATTCTAATTGAAGATGAACTGCTAAGCTCTACTTTTTTATAATTTCGAAATGTATCCAATTTTTGTTCATTCCCTTTTATCTGTTTTTCTTTTTCATTCATGATTTCCATTCTACTTAATAGTTCCTCCGCAATACGTATATATGTAGCGTGTATATCCTGATCTTGCGTATTTTGTTGGAGGGATGTTATGCCTGAAGTACCGTACTGTTTTATACGCTCTGTCTGTTTCACACAATCAGGTAGCAGAAGATTTTCATCAAAATCTTTCTCAATATCTTTTAATATATCGTTGTCTATAAGTGCATTGGTTTTAAGCATTACTGGTAAAATCCCTAGTACAGCAATGTCCGTATTTAATTTTTCAATAGATGTTTCTAAATAACTGAACATCTTTTTTGCGCCTTCTAGCGAGTGT
>NZ_JTFC01000214.1 GCF_003991225.1 Candidatus Kurthia intestinigallinarum | reverse complement strand
TTTCGCAGCAACTATAGATTTTGCCATTTTTAAGTTTACCTCTGTATATGTGCCCTTTTCAGATAATGGCAGAATATTATCTGGCGTTACATATGCCAATAATCGAGCAATACCTATTGGTGCCATATATTCCGTATATTTAGGCATAGTAGGAAAAACGTCATCACCAAAATATTCCGACATCTGTGGTAAGGTTGGATCTATTCCTATGATGGCTTTAACTTCCTCGGAATAGTTATTCGCATAATACAAACTATATATACCGGAAATTGAGTGAGGCATCAATATATATGGACCTTTTATGTTCGACTTTTTTAGTGCAGCCCTTGTTTCCTCTACTATGTTCTCAACTGTTCGTTCTTTGTCTGTTAGATCACTCCAACCATATCCGAAGGGTTCTACGACTACTACTTTATTAGTCTTTGACAATTCATTTATCAATGGCTCAAAATCCAGTGCTGGTGCTGGGGTTGCAAGACCGCTTAATAAAACAATTGTATTGTCTCCTTGGCCCTTTGTATAAATGTGCATATTTTTGCCATTTACTTCGACTAATTCCCCTATTGCTGGATATTTTCTTTGTTCATACACAGCCATTATATTGCTGTAAATGACCCAAATAATAACCACTGCTACTGTAGCTAATAAAATAGTCTTGATAACCTTCCAAAATCTAAACTTCTTTTTAACTTTAATTACTTTCACAACTCCCATTGACATCATTTATTTCCTTGATACAGAGGAAATGCTTGCTGTATCAAGGTTTTCTTTTGAGGTGTTTTTGTTCTCCGTTTATAAATTAAGGTACTTACAAAAGTAGTGAATTCACACTCAACTAATCCGTGTACGCAATAGCGCTAATTTCAATTAATTGCTCAGGAGAAGCCAAGTGGTTTACACCGATCAGGCTGCCGGCTGGGCGATGCTGTCCCATATATTCTTTAAAAATTTGGATAGCTGGCCCTGTATCCTCTTGTGCATTCGTTAAATAAATTTCCAAATAGGCAAGGTTCGATTTTGTAATATTAAACCCTTCTAATACACGGTCTAGATTTGCCAGTGTTTGTCGAGTTTGCGCTTCAATATCTCCTTCACCGACAAAGACTCCTTCCGAATCATGAGAAAACTGCCCGGAAATATAGACTGTTCCATCTACGCTGAACCCCTGGGAAATGCCGTGATCCCAAAGATCGTGGTTGACTGTTTTAATTTTTTTCATTTTTACCATTCCTTTACTTGAGAATAGGTTAAATATAAAATAGTCATAAATAAAAAAATAGTACGCACTTTTTTGATAGGTACTATTAGAAAGGATAGTGTAAAAAGATGGGGATGTCTGACTATGTAGAGAAGGGCAACGTTCGAGAGACACCTTTTGGCTATACATTATCAATTATTGGTGGTAAGTGGAAAATGCTAATTATTTATATTTTGGCAGAAAACGAAACAGTCCGCTTTAATGAATTGCAAAGAAAATTGGGGACCATTACCTTCAAAATATTAAGTTCACAGCTTAAAGAGTTGGAAGCAGACGGCATGATTGTACGAAAAGAATATCCGCAAGTCCCACCTAAAGTAGAGTACAGTCTTACACAAAAAGCACAATCCCTATTACCGGCTTTGGAACAGTTATGTGAATGGGGTTTAAAAAATCAAAAAAATTAGTTAAACTTTTTATGCGTTTCATCATATAGATTTTAAAATTGAGAACGAATTTCATTACTAGAAATTCTTTCTCTTATTTACTGTTAAGTATCATGCCAACGATTTTTTATGCAAGGCAAGGAATCCATAAGGTTTGCTGGAGAGTGGAAGACCTATTGAAACTTCATACTTAAAATGGTAA
>NZ_JTFC01000213.1 GCF_003991225.1 Candidatus Kurthia intestinigallinarum | reverse complement strand
CTTGAGTCGCGCTCAGGCCTAAATCTAGTAGTATATTTGTAAATATGCCTCTACCAATGTGCGTGGACCAAGTATTAGAAGTTAAAAGTAAATAATCTTGTTGATTGCCACTTTTGAGAACTGATTCTAAGAAAGCATCTTTAACCTTTTCAAAACGTCGAGAATATGTCTTACCAGTGATTGAGCCTTTCGTTCCAGAAGAGATAAATAGAGCTGGAGTGTTAGCCCCTTTGATTTTCGAAGTAACTTTTTTATGTTCTTCATATAACTTTTTTATTAAACTTGGACATAATACTACTTGATCTCTTTGGGTTTTCACTTGATTATCAGAAGTGTTTAAAGCATCGGGAAATAGTAATTTTTGATTGTCCCTTATTTCCAAAATAAGACCTTTATTTGTCCAATTAAAACTAGAATCCATAAGGTTAATTACTTCTGACCTCCTTAAACCACCCAATATTTGCAAAGCTACCCCTAAGGCGATTTCAGAATCAGTTTCTCGTGCTATATTTATAAACTTAGATATTAGTTTATCTCTATTCTTTCCAAATGTTTTTATCTGACCTCTATTAATGGAATTATCAGTTGGATAAACCATATCGATATCATTTATAGAAAATATATCTTCCAGAACTAATTTTTTCGATTTATTGTATTTACTATGTTTACTTTCTCTTGCCTTTATCCTATAGTCTTCTTCTGGTATGGCTTGTTTTTTAGTCAATGAAAAAAATTGTTAATATAATCTAAATCTGTTTTTACATAATGGCTAGATTTTATCTTCGCTCTAGTTTGCAGAGACAGTTCCGTTATATATGCTGCAGCATGCTCCAACTTTATACCTTTTAGTCCCTTCACCTTCAAGCTAGTATAAAAGGGCATACTAATATTTTTATAAACATAGTTAAAAAATCTTGTAATAGCATAAGCAACATTCTTTTGAGAACTTAATGATTTTCCTTTCATATAGTATTCACTTTTAATAAAATTGGTAAGCGGAGAGGGGAATACCATCCCAAACTCATCTTCTATCCCTATAGCAATTGTTCTTTCGGAATGATCCCCTACTAATGAAACTTCGAATTCTTTAACAACAAATCGCATAGCTCTCTCCTTAATTCACCCAAAATCAAAATTTCTTATGGGTATAAATGTAATTGTTGTATCAATGTTTTTCATATTACAATTAATTCCACCCTAAAACAAGTATACAATGATAAATTCAAAAAGTAAGCGACTTCAAATGTTTTAAATCCACAATAGTTCCTTAGATTTTTCAAATTTTCGCCAAGGAAATCTTTATTAAATGTATGTTGCTCCATGTTGATCACATCCTATTTCGTCGCCTTGCACACAAGGCGACGCGATTTTTCACTTACAATCCCTTACCCTGTCTCATATAAATTGAAAAGAGACGCACAAAGTGTGCGCCTTTTCAATATTACATATATCCTTTTTCTTTTAATGATAGGAAGTTATTTTCGCAGACGATTAAATGGTCGAGAAGTTCCACACCTAAGAGCTCACCTGCCTCCTTTAAACGCTCGGTAACATCAATATCCTCGGGGCTTGGTGTACAATTTCCAGAAGGATGATTATGCCCAACAATTATCGAAGCCGCATTTTGTAAGAATGCTGTTTTAAACACTTCACGTGGTGTTACGATGCTTGCATTTAAAGAACCGATATGACAACGGTGCAAAGATTGAATTTGATTTTTGGTTGATAAACAAGCGACTAAAAAGATTTCTCTATCCTCGTCACCAATAAATTTCATCGCTATATTGGCAAAATCTTGAGGGCTACGAACTGTATAATCTGTAAGGTTTTCCGACAAATATTTCTTTGGCAGTTTACGACGCTCGGCTTTAATTTTTACAATCTCATAAATCGGCTCTAACGACTGGTTAGTAGGGTTTGTCATGGTGTTTCCTCCTTAGATTTTTTTGATTGCTTTAGCCGCAATCCCGAAGTCGGAAGGCTGAATTTTTTCCGATTTCTTGGCTATGCCATGCAGCTATTTGCAGCAATCAAAAAGCAAGGAATCGCCTTAGCGATAGCTCAAAATTTTTTGTAGCGTAAGCATGTTTAAACAAAAAATTTTGACGGTCCTTGCTTTTTGAGGTGAAACTCGGATAGCAGTGTGGTAGGCAGAATCTGCCACGCTGCTTGCCGCAAGTTGAACGCAAATGGCAAAGCCCAAGCAAATGATCTTATTGCTTGGGCGTATGGCGAAAGAAATCGAAAAAATGGGCACAATAAAAGTGACTGCCGTGACAGTCACTTCCGATTTGTCTTTTGTATTAGATGTTGATCTTCGCCTCGTTTGGTATGGCGGCCTAGCCGTAAACGATACAGGAATCTACTCGCTGTTAGGCACTTACAGCGAGTGATTATCGGAGCGTTTAATGCCAAAGCGACACGTACCCCTTCACACAAAGCGTCTTTTGCTTGTGATGAAGAGGTAGTGTGGGCAAAATATAGGTTGAT
>NZ_JTFC01000212.1 GCF_003991225.1 Candidatus Kurthia intestinigallinarum | reverse complement strand
AGGAAATCTTTATTAAATGTATGTTGCTCCATGTTGATCACATCCTATTTCGTCGCCTTGCACACAAGGCGACGCGATTTTTCACTTACAATCCCTTACCCTGTCTCATATAAATTGAAAAGAGACGCACAAAGTGTGCGCCTTTTCAATATTACATATATCCTTTTTCTTTTAATGATAGGAAGTTATTTTCGCAGACGATTAAATGGTCGAGAAGTTCCACACCTAAGAGCTCACCTGCCTCCTTTAAACGCTCGGTAACATCAATATCCTCGGGGCTTGGTGTACAATTTCCAGAAGGATGATTATGCCCAACAATTATCGAAGCCGCATTTTGTAAGAATGCTGTTTTAAACACTTCACGTGGTGTTACGATGCTTGCATTTAAAGAACCGATATGACAACGGTGCAAAGATTGAATTTGATTTTTGGTTGATAAACAAGCGACTAAAAAGATTTCTCTATCCTCGTCACCAATAAATTTCATCGCTATATTGGCAAAATCTTGAGGGCTACGAACTGTATAATCTGTAAGGTTTTCCGACAAATATTTCTTTGGCAGTTTACGACGCTCGGCTTTAATTTTTACAATCTCATAAATCGGCTCTAACGACTGGTTAGTAGGGTTTGTCATGGTGTTTCCTCCTTAGATTTTTTTGATTGCTTTAGCCGCAATCCCGAAGTCGGAAGGCTGAATTTTTTCCGATTTCTTGGCTATGCCATGCAGCTATTTGCAGCAATCAAAAAGCAAGGAATCGCCTTAGCGATAGCTCAAAATTTTTTGTAGCGTAAGCATGTTTAAACAAAAAATTTTGACGGTCCTTGCTTTTTGAGGTGAAACTCGGATAGCAGTGTGGTAGGCAGAATCTGCCACGCTGCTTGCCGCAAGTTGAACGCAAATGGCAAAGCCCAAGCAAATGATCTTATTGCTTGGGCGTATGGCGAAAGAAATCGAAAAAATGGGCACAATAAAAGTGACTGCCGTGACAGTCACTTCCGATTTGTCTTTTGTATTAGATGTTGATCTTCGCCTCGTTTGGTATGGCGGCCTAGCCGTAAACGATACAGGAATCTACTCGCTGTTAGGCACTTACAGCGAGTGATTATCGGAGCGTTTAATGCCAAAGCGACACGTACCCCTTCACACAAAGCGTCTTTTGCTTGTGATGAAGAGGTAGTGTGGGCAAAATATAGGTTGATTATTTTCTAAATTTTTAGTATTCTATAATGTCACTTAAAATTAGAGAGAAGGACACAAATGAGCAGTTTACAAAGAGCTCTTCACAAAAAGCAGCAAGCTAAAAAAATTATTCAAGAGTTACAACTTATCGAGAAATGGAGTAAAATCGGTACCTGTCATCTTGTCGGTGCCGCAGCCTATGATCTTATTGTTTCGCCAGATATTGACTTTGAAACATTCTGTGACGAAATTCATCCTGATCGCATTATGCAAGAACTAGCACCGCTTGTAGCAAATCCAAATGTAATGGAATTAAAGTATCATGATTATTCAAAAACGGATTTTAACGGTCATTATTTCAAGCTTGTTTATAAAGAACAAGACACCGAATGGACAATCGATATGTGGCTATTTTCTACAAATAAAGAAGGTGCTTTATCAAGAGATATGGTGCCCTTAATGAAAAGGCTTTTAACCAATTCATCAAGAAAAATCATTTTAGATATTAAAGAAGCTTTAATCGAAAGAAGTTTACAATTCCCATCCATCTTTATCTACCAAGCCGTTTTAGAATACGGC
>NZ_JTFC01000211.1 GCF_003991225.1 Candidatus Kurthia intestinigallinarum | reverse complement strand
TATACCTTTTCACCTTTATATTTACAGAAAAATCAAATATTTTAATGACAACTCTGTTACAACTGTAACAAGAACGTGTGTTTCTTTAAATTACACTACATATCCGCTTATTGTCTTGGCGAACGGGAAAATACGGTTATCAAAGGTACGAAAGTAGGTGATAGTGCTGATTACTGAACGTTGGTTAAGTAGTAAGCGAGCGACTGAATTTGTACATGATGGGCACGTAGGGGTGAGTGAGCCAGGGAAGGGGCAGCCACTTTCACAGATTCGACAGCAACTTGCCGAAGAAGAAGTGAGTTCTTCTATTGAGGTGAAGCCACTTGTTTTACGGCAGCATTTTTTACAGCAAGGCAATGTAGCGGATGCTAACCTTGTCGACCAAGTAGATGTAATGGCAATTCGTGTGAAAGGCGGGCGTATTGTGAATGAAGTGTCCTTTGCCGGAGCTAGTTTTTTAGAAGGATTCTTGAGCGTGTACGGGATTGAATTAGAGCGAGCTGTTCGGCGCTATGAGGAAAAGCTTCAGCTATTTGAAACGCTAGATCAAGAACGAAAGCAGCGAGCCGTTTTTATTGGGCGATTGAAGCACGGAGAACTAGAGCAGTTGTCCCCTTCATTTGAAACTGAGCAGCAAGCCAAAATAGAGCTAGAAACAATGAAGCAAGTAGAAAAGGAGCGTGCACTAGCGCCATCTTTAGAGGTGGAGCGTGATGAATCATAGAGAAATGAATAGTGAAAGTAGGTTTGCGTATGACAAATAACACGAAAGCAACAAGCTTAGTAATGGGAACAGCTTTGGCCATTGTCGTTTGTTATTTCATAACACCCGAAATCGTTTTTGCCTCAGCTGGACAAGTCCAAGCTAAGCTCACAAATGCAGCCAATGTCGTGAAAGGCATTTTAACAGCGCTTGTGGTCTTAGTCGGAATTTGTGCAGCTTTATTTATTATTATTAAGCGCATGCCGTCAGCAGATGATCCGCATGAGAAGAATGAAGTGTTTAAAAGTGTTGGGCGTGTATGTGCACTCGTTGCTTTAGCAGCAGCGATTATTTGGTTATTGCCGTGGTTATATTCATTATTCACATAAGTAGATATTTAATAAGTGGAAAAAACTACTTAACAAAAGTAGAAATTTCTACTTTTAC
>NZ_JTFC01000210.1 GCF_003991225.1 Candidatus Kurthia intestinigallinarum | reverse complement strand
CGATTTCAAAAGCTCTTCTAAACGATTTTCATAAGATGCACGAATACGATCGTTTTCAGCCTGAAGCTCTGTGATACGAGCATTGTATGTATCAAGCTGAGCCTGTAATTTCTCCTGGTATTCACGTTCAGCCTTTACGATAGCACGCTCTAATGCAAGCTCATGGCGTTCTTGTAGAAGGGCAGTTGCTTGTTCAGCCTTCGCTTTTTCCTCTGCTAATGCTTTTTCAAGTTCAGTGGCTTTCGCTTCATTCGCTTTTGCTTCATTTGTAGCAGTCGTTAATGCCTGTTCAAGTTGTTGCTTTTCAGTAGCAGCAGCTGTGAGTAGTGCCTCTTTTTCTTCGGCAAATGCCACCTTCAGTTGTTCATTTTCCTCTGCATAGCCTTGATACTTCGTTACCAGTCCTGTTAATGAATCATTTTTCTCCTTATACTCTGCGATAAGGAGTTGGCTGTTTTCAGTCGAAAGGCGACCTTCCTCTAGCTGTTTTGCTTGCTCTACTTGAACTGCCGTAAGTTCTTGTTTTTCCGCTTGAAGGGTCTGAACAGTTTGTTTTGTTTGATGTAATTTTTCTTGTAGCTCTAGCATTAGTTGTTCTTTCTTTTCAAGTTGCTCTGATACTTCACGTACAGCATGATCTTTAAAATAAATAGACTGTTGCACCATTCCCACTACTAATTCATAAATACGTGTCGTATGAAGTTCAAGCTCTGTTAAGTTACGTGAGTATTCAGGGGCGTTTGTTTGTAGTGCTTTGACCTCGTAATTAGCTAGAGCGTTTTGAAACCATTCTTTTGATGAAAGTCCACTTGTTTCAATTAAGAATTTTGCACGTTCGTAATCTTCATCGCTTACTTTAAAACCAAATGTTTTATCTGCCATTTGAATTCCTCCAAGTTAACTAAAAGTTATTGATATATTAAAGGTTAACTGGTTAACCTTATTAAATTAGTAATTCTCTAAATTATTCTATTTACCTCTTTATTTCTGAATTTTAGACA
>NZ_JTFC01000021.1 GCF_003991225.1 Candidatus Kurthia intestinigallinarum | reverse complement strand
TATGATAAGTATGAAAGATTGATGTGGCAATGAAATTAGATAGTAATAACCAGTCCGTATTTTCGTTAAAATACCATTCAATCCGGACTGTTACAAATCGAAAAAGGGTATGGAAAGACTAGAAATCCACTTACGCAAAGGATATTTTCGAAAGAATAGGCGCTAAATATCCTATTCAAAGCGCCTCCTAACACGGGAATGTCAAAATTCATTTATGCCTATTAATCGGCAAATTCTAGGTGAATAAAATGAGACTAGCGGTGCTTCAATCGAAACGATTAAAAACGAACGAGCGGAAGAGGTGAATGTCATGTCACAAAATAAAGCCTACAAATTTAGGTTATATCCAAATAAGGACCAGCAAGCACGCATCCATCAAACGCACGGTCATTGTCGTTTTGTCTATAACCATTTTCTTGCACTTTGGAACACTTCCTACAAAGAAGATGGCAAAGGGCTCAATCGCTCATTGATGTCTAAAATCCTCACCAAAATGAAAAAACAAGATGAAACGGCTTGGCTGAGAAATGTAGACAGTGTGGCATTACAAGCCTCCTACGAACACGTATTAGCTGCTTTTGATCGTTTCTTTAAGAAACAAAATAAATACCCTCGTTTCAAAAGTAAAAAGAATCCCGTACAAAGCTATACAACCAAAAATACAAATAACAATATCGCGATTGTTGGCAAACGAATCAAACTGCCGAAGCTTGGGCTTGTGAAGTTCAAACAAACTTGTGTAGTAGAAGGACGCATTATGCGCGCAACGATCAACTATCATGCAAGTGGCCATTTTTACGTATCGATTGCATGTGAAGTGCCTGATTTTAAGAAGTTACCGAAAACCAATAAGACGATTGGGATTGATTTAGGCATCACCGATTTTGCGATGCTGTCTGATGGACGTAAAGTGGAGAACCAACGCTTTACGGCGAAGATGGAGAAGCAGCTCAAGCGGGAACAACGCAAGTTATCGCGTCGCTACGAACAAGCAAAAAAAGAGAAACGTGATTTACGTGACTGCATGAACTACCAAAAGCAACGCATGAAAGTTGCGCGTTTGCGTGAACGTGTTGCGTTTCAGCGGGAAGATTTTTTGAATAAGTTATCGACAGAGTTAATACGCCAATATGACGTTATTTGTCTAGAAGACTTGAATACAAAAGGATTACTAAAGAATCATAAACTAGCAAAAGCAATTAGTGACGTTTCTTGGTCTTCTTTTGTGCAAAAACTGATGTATAAGGCGAAGTGGTATGGCCGAAAAATTGGAAAGATTTCACGCTTCTATCCATCGAGCCAACTTTGTCATGTCTGTGGGCATCGAGATGGCAAGAAGTCCCTCGACATTCGCGAGTGGGTTTGCCCATCTTGCGGTGAAACGCTAGACCGAGACCTTAACGCCAGCCGGAATATTTTAGCTGAAGGACTCACGCTGTTAACCCAACAACCGTAGGGACTACGGGGCTCGCCTACTCAAGAAGTGAAGCCACTGTTCGAGCTGTCGGAACAAGCAAGCACTGTTCGTAGGAATCCCCCACTTCAAGCGCATTCGTAAGAACGGCTAAGTGGGGGTAGTTCAACGGTTCCGATATATGTATAACCGAAAATAGAGGTAAAAAATAACGCACAGCCTGCTAAACCAAGTGTCACAGAAAGTGCAATCATACTTTTATTCTGGCGGATTGCGGCTAAAATAATCGCAACAATGATGATGGCACAGGCGCTAAAAGCATAGATATAATTCTTTGTATTCGGATGGGCCACAATTTGTTCAGGTGTATCAAAAAAGGTCAAAATATAAATAAGTGGCAAGAAAAACACAACAAAAGGTGACACAATCAAAAGAATGATGGCCAGCATAATGAGTAATGCGCGTGGTGAGGGCATTTTTTAAGCTCCTTTCAAATAGGATAGAAATCTTTTTAATAAGCGATTACATGCTATAATTATACCAAATCAAAGAATAGCATACACTATATGGAAGTTGGTAATTTATGAAGAAATTATTATTAGCTGGCGGCATCCTTGTGGCACTGTTAGCCATCTATTTCTTATGGAAGCCTTTACCTTCACCTTCTGCTACACTTTATGTTGCATCAACTGGTGATGATACAGCAAGAGGCTCGAAGAATGCGCCGCTTCGCACATTTAAAGAGGCAATAGCACAGGCACAACCCGGTACA
This sequence comes from Candidatus Kurthia intestinigallinarum, assembly GCF_003991225.1. Classification (GTDB taxonomy): domain Bacteria; phylum Bacillota; class Bacilli; order Bacillales_A; family Planococcaceae; genus Kurthia; species Kurthia populi. The sequence goes on along the minus strand of NZ_JTFC01000021.1, from coordinate 14,412 downwards.
ACAATTATTATTCGCGGTGGCACCTATAAAGAGCCACTATCCATCACAAAAAGCGAGCTACAAATTCAAGCCTATGAAGGTGAGAAGGTTCGTTTAAATGGACGTGAGCTAAAAAGTATGGACGGCAATCGCGCGATGGTGACCATTCACAATCAACATGATATTACACTAGATGGCCTGACAATTGAGAACGTTACGACGAAATCGGCAACTGATACGGTGATGGGCATTTATGTGAGCGGTAATAGTCATCATATTACGCTCGAAAATAATCATATACGCAAAATTACGACGCGTGCTGTAGATGGTGAAGGGAACGGGCATGGCATTGCCTTTTATGGCACTAGCGCGATGAAGCATATTCAAATCACACATAACACCTTAGAGGATTTGACCCTTGGCTCAAGTGAGGCGCTCGTTTTAAATGGCAATATCGAGGATTTTTCGATTACAGATAATACAATTCGTCGTAGTGATAATATTGGCATTGATGTCATTGGCTATGAGGGGGTTGCTATTAAAAAAGAAGCGGATTATGTGCGCAATGGCACGATTAAAAACAATACGATTTCACAAGTCTCGTCATATGGTAATCCAGCGTACGGTGAGGATTATAGTGCGGGTGGTATTTATGTTGATGGTGCGAAAAATATAACAATTGAAGGCAATGATATTTCATTTAGTGATATTGGCATCGAGGCAACATCTGAACATGCGGGTAAGTATGCGGATGAAATTATTATTAAAAATAATACGGTTCGCAATAATTACTATACCGGGATTTCCATTGGTGGTTATGATGAACAACGCGGTGGTACGAAAAATTCGGTCATTGAAAAAAATAAGCTCGCGCATAATGATACGGAAGGGCTTGATGGTGGACAGCTATTGATTCAATACAATACCAAGGACAATCGTATAGAAGAGAATGACTTTATCGCAAGCGAGTCGACGATCTACATTGCGAATTTTTTTACACAAAATTATCGTACTATTGTGGTAGACAATCACTTTGATTCGGAAAAGGGTCTATGGTTCTGGAAAGATAACACCTATGAATCAAAAGCTGCCTTTGAACAAGTCGTAAATCATTAAAAAAGAGGATTGGCCAAAACATGTCATGTTCCTTTGTTAGTGTTCGCAACGAAAAACCGGAACCGTGCTACAGCGCGATTCCGGTTTTCTTATGTTCATAGATGCGGTTATTTTACACATATGTCCCAGCCTCTTTTAATGTGCATTGATTATAATGATTATCGCCCACGGCTACGATTTTACCATCTGCCGACTGTATGCCTGCTCCCTGCCGCGAGTTTGTTCAATTAAGATTCCTCCCATGCAATTGCTAGACGTTGCACGCCTTGTCGTATTTCTTCTAGTGTACAATTCGCAAAGCCAACTAAAAAGTAATTTTTCTCATTCTTTTGCTGGAATAAATTATCCACACATTGTACATTAACACCCTTTTCATGCGCTTTCTCAATTAAATTTTTCATATTAGAGGGCATTTTAATTAATACATATAGCCCTGCTTGCTCTCCATAAACTATACTATGTGGTAACTCAGATATGAGGCACTCCTTTAGAACAGCCATTTTTTCACGATAAATTTTACGCATTCGTCTAATATGCTTTGACCATTCGCCCCCTGCCATTAATTTTGCCATCGTTAATTGGTGAATTTTTGAAGCGGTATTTTCAAAATGTTGAAATATTTCCTTATATAAATCGATTAAATCTGGGGGTAATACCATATAGGCAAGTCGAATGCCTGGCAAAAATGATTTAGAAAATGTCGCCATATAAATCGTACACTGTGGATTAAGCGATGCAAGCGCTGGAAAAGGCTTCTGCTCATATCGAAATTCTCCATCATAATCATCTTCAATAATATAGCCTTTATTGTTACAAGCCCATTCAATAAGTGTCAAACGCTGCTGTATTGATAAAGCACTACCAAAGGGGTATTGATGAGAAGGTGTTACATACATTAATTTTGCTATTTTAGTAGCTAACTGCTGTAATGCCAAACCATCCTTTGTAGCATCTACTGTATCGAATTGAAATCCCTGAAGTTCAAAAACATGGCGCACACCTTCATAACCAGGATCTTCTAGTAATATACGGTTAAAACGCTTTTTCAATAAAAAACTAAGCTGCAGTAGCAATTGCTGTGTACTGCTACCAATCACAATTGCCTGTTCGGTTGTTTGAATACCACGTGCTTGAAATAGATATTGTCGCAACTGCACTATAAGTTCTCGTTCACCAAAAACCTCTCCATAAGTGTAACTTTTTGAATGTTTTAATACTTCTTTTGAATATTTTTGCCACACGGTATATGGGAAATGACGCTGATCAACCGCTCCCGCTCGAAAATCAATGCCTATAGATGATTCCTCTATATACGGTTGTGTGAAAACTTCAGCTTTTTGTATGTAAATAGATTCTAACGGATTAACATAATAGCCTTTTTTCTGTTCGGCTCGAATGTAGCCCTCTGCCAGTAGTATCTCATAAGCTTCTAATGTTGTATTACGACTTACTTGTAAATGCTCTGCTAGCACACGAATTGAGGGTAATTTTTCATTTTCGCGAAGCTGTTTTGTCCGTATTAATGCCGCAATTTTTTCGTAAATTTGAATGTATTTAGCTGTTTTTGAATGGAATGTAAAAATCATGCTGCCCCCATCTGACATGTTATTTATTTTATTTTTGTACCTTTTAGCATGTCATTTTCTATTTTACAATTATACCCACTATAGAAGAAAAGAGGAATAAAAATGAACATTGAACAGCTCACAATTTATCAGTTAGAAAAAATAGTACCATTATTTGATTCATACCGTCAGTTTTATGAACAAGAAAGTGACAGGGATGCTGCTAGAGTATTTTTAAAAGCGCGACTAGAAAAAAAGCAATCTGTGATTTTTGTGGCACAGCAAGATGATGACTATGTTGGTTTTACACAACTGTATCCGACTTTTTCTTCCGTTGGTTTAAAACCTGCCTATATTTTGAATGACTTATACGTCGCTCAACAAGCACGATCACAAGGCGTTGCTAAACAATTGATGGCCGTTGCTTTTCAATATGCACAGGAGCAAAATGCGCGCTATATTACGTTGGAAACAGCGAAAGATAATAACGTTGCACAAGCTTTGTATAAAAAAATGATGACGGAGGATACAGAGGTCAAACATTATACACGATCATTCATATAAAGAATACAATTCATGTCCTAAAAGTGGAATTTTATTGAATTTAAAAGGATTTCTATGCTTTATTTTCACCAAAAGAGACTAAAGTCCTTTATTAATTTGTTAACAAAGGGTAATATAGTATATGTTTTGTTATTCAATTATAATTTTAGTAATTCAATAAGCACATTACTTTAGGAGGATGAATCTATAATGAACTACAAAGAGTTATTCCAGAGTGAGGATGGGAATGTCGAACAGCGCCAAAAATTTTCAGCGCAAATTCAAAAAATTCTACAGGCAATGGATGATTTAAAAAATCCTAATCAAACGATTTTAGGTGAAAGTGCGGAGAAGTCCCCTGCTTTTTATCAGCATTTAATGGAAACGGCTCAGGTAGAAGAAAAAGGACAGGCACTGGACAATGTGGTGGATGAATTAATTCAACTATTAGATGGGCATCCTTATCATACGCATAACTATGTGACGAATGTTTTACCAATGGCAAGCATTCCTGGCTTACTTGGTATGCTGACAAATATGCTAATCAACGGTAATAACCTATGGGATGTCTATGGCCCTGCAGCAGCAGAGAGTGAAGTAAAAGTCATTTCGATGATGTCAAAATTAGTTGGCTATGATGAAACGAAAAGCTTTGGTTACACAACATGGGGTGGGCAAGGTGCCGTATTTAGCGGTCTGCGCTTAGCCATCGCCAAACAATTCCCGAATGCGAAGGAAGAGGGCGTGCCTAATAACTTATATTGCTTCGCCTCTGAAAATGCGCACTATAGCCTACTGAAATCGATTGAAGCGGTTGGCATTGGTAGCAATCATCTTGTGCGCGTTAAAGCATGCGCGGATCATTCAATGGATTTAGAAGATTTAAACATGCAAATGCGCGCGGTAATTCGTCAAGGCGGGATTCCGGTCTATGTTGTCGCGACAACAGGTACGACAGATAGCTTCGGCATTGATGATGTAGCGGGTGTTAAAGCCATTACAACCGCACTTGAGAAAGAATTTACGTTAAAACCGATTCATATTCATGCCGACTCTGCGCTTGGCGGGTTCTATAGTTTCTTTAATGATTACGATTTTGATACTAATCCATTAGATTTTGAAGCACCTGTGACAGCAGCTTTATTACAAATTCGTGAGCGTATGCAGCATATTCACCTTGCTGACTCATTATGCTTTGACTTCCAAAAGCTCGGTCAAACACCTTATTTAACAAGTCTTTTCCTCGTGAAAGATGGTAGCTCACTTGGCTTGCTTGATTTAGAAGATTTTGATACACCCTATGTAGGAAATCGCGGCTATGGCTCCTATCATACAGGCTATACATTAGAATGCTCACGCATGGGTAGCTCCATTGCGATTTATGCGGCATTACGTGCATTCGGTAAGGAAAATTACCAGGCACTACTCGCAAATTATGTGCGTGTGAATTTACAGTTCCGTGAGCAATTAGCTGCGCAGGTTCCAGCTGTTGAAGTCGTCAATCCGTTAAATATTGGACCAGTAACCGCCATTCGTTATTATGGTAATAATACTACGTGGGCACAAGAGGTTGCTGGACAAGCAACAGCTGCACAAATTGAAGCAGTGAATGCGACAAATAGCGCTTGGTTTGAATTACTTGGTGCACAGCGTGAGGATGTATTCTTCGGCGATACGACGCGTGTTTGCACCGTACTTGCACAGGATACGAAGCAATTTATTCCAGTGGCAGCAGCAAAATTATTTACGATTTCACCTTATACAGAAGTGACGCATATTCCACACTTTATCGAGGTCTTACAACAAACAATTGCACAGCTAGAGGTACAACATGAAGTTCATGCGTAATTATAAAAATTCATTGTTTATGAAGTTTATGATGAGCTTCACACTTCCCGTTACCATTGTCGCGCTGGTTTTTAGTACCATTTTATATATGACAACGATGCATATTATTAATAATTATATGCTGCCGGAATTCGAGGATAAGCTGAATATCGTATCAAAGGAAATTAAAGCAGACATCCCGTCGAATTTAGTCGAGCAAGCAGATACGAATGATAACAAGGCATATGAGGAGCTCCTTAATCTACTTAATAAGGCTCAACAAAACTTCGGTGTCGAAAATGTTTATGTGTTATCACGTACAGGAAGCGAGCATATTGTGGCGCTTAGTCAAACTGACAATCATAATAATAGCTACAGCTTTGATCCAAAGATGCATACAGCGCTAGACAATAGCTCAACGCAAATTAGTGACATTTATACGGATGAGTATGGTGTACACAAATCGATTTTCATTCCGTTTGACAATACGGACATTATTTTAGGGCTCGATATGGATGCATCTTTTATTAAGCATTTAACGTCTCTTGTGATTTGGGTTTCAGTAGCGGTGCTTGTTATCGCGATTTTATTAAGCATTGTCACAGCATGGTTCATTACACGTCGTACATTAAAACCGATTCACGAGACATTAGAATTTGTTCAAACCGCCGCAAATGGGGATTTGACAGTGGCGCCATTTGCGCTTAAAACGAATGATGAAATTGCACAGCTCACAACAGGGGTATTCAAAATGGTACATGACTTACGTGGTCTTATTGGCGATGTCAGTCTGAACAGTGAACAAGTAGCCGCTACTTCTGTTGAGCTTTCTGCGAATGTACAGCAAAGCAGTGCGACCATTGAAGAAATTACGTCCTCTGTACAGGAAGTGGCGATGCGCACAGAAACGCAGTCAGAAGCGGTGAATCATATGAATGATACTGTAACGGCCATCTCGCATGATTTAACGGAGATTTCTGTTTTCACAAAAGAAGTCGCACAAAATGCCAATGTCGCAACCTCTACAGCGTATGCAGGCAATGAAACGGTGCAAAAAGCTGTGGCGCAATTAGCCATTACATCAGATAAAATCGAACATACCGCGTTTATTATTCAGCGCTTAAATGATTATTCGAACGAAATTGGTCAAATCGTCAACTTGATTTCGGCTATTACCGACCAAACAAATTTACTCGCACTTAATGCATCCATCGAAGCAGCTCGTGCTGGTGAGCATGGTAAGGGCTTTGCGGTTGTTGCCGAGGAGGTGCGTAAACTCGCCGACCAATCTCAAAATGCCGCAAGTGACATTCAAGCGCGAATTAATGGCGTGAAGGAAGAATCTCTCCAAGCAGTTGAGGCCATGGCTATCAGCACACAAAACTTACAGGAAAGTTCGGTCATGTTTAAAGCAGCTGGTGCATCCTTCCAAGAAATTTACACCGATGTCTCAAGTTTATCAACGAAATTTGATGGGACGCAGCAGTCCATTGAGCAATTAACAACTGCACTTTCTGAAATGTCTCATACGATGCAACAAGTGAATGACTCAATTGCGACAAGTGCGGCCAATACTCAAAATGTGGCAGCGGCTTCTGAGGAGCAATCTGCAAGTATTGAAGAAATTACGCATTCTGCGATGAATTTATCAGATATGGCAGATGAGCTGAAGCTTTCTTTATCAAAATTTAATGTGTAACGAAAAAGTAGCATCCCTTTTTATGGCGGATGCTACTTTTTTTAGTCTGCTATCGTTGTTTTCATCAAACGGTCATCATCTTCCTGCGGTGTCCCGCGACCATCACGATTATTTGTTATAAAATACAGTGTGTGATCGACAAGCATCACATCGCGAATACGTCCGACATCACTGACAATTTTACGCTGTTTTTTCGTTTTTAAATCAAATTCGATAATGGCTGTACCGCGTAATGCGGCGACATATAGTTTATCACCCGAAGCGGCCATACCAGACGGCGCCCACGTTGTGTCATTTCCAGAGGTGAAAAGTGGCGTCTCCATGCCCTGCTTCTCCTCGGTCCCTTCAATGACCGGCCAGCCGTAGTTTTTCCCTGCTTCAATGCGATTAATCTCATCATGTGCGCTATTGCCATGCTCACTCGCATACAATGTCTTACCAAGCCATACGAGCCCCTGTGGATTACGGTGGCCGTAGCTATACACATAGGAATCAGTCTCTGGATTATCCGCTGGCACTGAGCCATCTAAATTAAGTCGTAAAATCTTCCCCGCTAGCTGCTTTTTGTCCTGTGCATTATCTGGCTCGGAGGCATCGCCAGCAGTAGCGTATAATTTATTATCAGGCCCGATTTTTAATCGCCCACCATGATGATAGGTCCCGCTTGGAATCTTATCGAGTAAAATCTTTTTTTCGCGCCATGCTTTTTGATTATAGGACAGTGCGACAATGCGATTAAACTGACCCTCGGTGCTTTCATACGTGTAATACGCATAGGCTGTATTGGACGTCGCAAAATCTGGTGCCAGCACAAAGCCAAGTAATCCCGCTTCCGATGCCGTTGCAAGTGGCTCACTAAGCGTTATGTTTTGCCGTGTTACCTTGCCATCCTCGATTTTTACAATATGACCCGGTCGTTCAGTAATGTAAAATGTATCATCCACACACTCCATTGCCCACGGTGTATTTAACTCCTTCGCCACCATTTGCTCCTTAGGCTCTTTAACTGGCGCCGCGTCATTTGAAGAACAACCTGTCAGTATGAGTAGCGCTACACTAAGACCTACCCATCGCTTCATGACATCACCCCTTTGCAATCTGTTCCCGATTTTAGAAAAAAAGAACCGCGCAAATGCACGGCTCTAATTAATCTTGGGATAAATAATTGAAATCTTTTTCACTCAGCTCTGGAAGTGTGACATCAAGCTTTAATACATGCACTAATTCCTCTACATAGGTACGAATGGCGCGCATTTCAAAAGGAAAATCAAATTCAAATTCCTCGGCTACCTTGACACTCTCCATAAAATAGGAACAATTATATTTCATGTCTAAAAGATCATCATTGAACCTTAAAACATCTTCATACGCCGCTTCAGATAACTCGAACGTGGAAATTAAAAATAATTTGATATGATTGCCATCCTCAGCCTTTTTTTGTGGCCGTCTTTCATCATAAATTAATAAAAATGCCGTTCTGTCATCATCATTTACGATGATATTAAAGAACTCGATATCACGTAATTTTAATAATCGTTTAAATCTAGTAGTCATTGCATGGCTCCTGTTCTTATTTATCTCTTAAAAGTAGTATAGCTCATCCACTACCATTAAAAAACCCAGAATAAGGCACTAAAATGCCTTGTCCTGGGTTCAACTCTACCTATTCCGCTTCGGCTAAATGACCATCTTGCATACGTAATATTCTATTACATTGATTGGCCACTTGCATATCATGTGTGACGATAATAATCGTTTTACCTTCTTTATTCAATTGCTTGAATATAGCCATGATTTCAGCAGTTGTTTGTTCATCAAGAGCACCTGTTGGCTCATCTGCCAGTAAAATTTCAGGGTCATTAATAAGTGCGCGCGCAATCGCTACACGTTGTTTTTGACCACCTGATAAATCCGTTACTTTTGAATTTATTTTTTCAGCAATGCTGAGTTTTTCTAGTAATGGCAAAAGCTCTTTTTTTCGTTGTTTTTTCAATTCTTTCTTTTTTTCATACATAAGCGGTAAAAGAATATTTTTCTTAACCGAATAATAATCAATCAATGCGAAATCCTGCATAATAAATCCGATTTCTTGATTGCGATAGTTTGCTAATGATTGATCATTCATCGTCGCCATATCTTTTCCGTTTAATGTATATGTACCACTTGAAGGACTATCAATACATCCTAACATACGTAATAATGTTGATTTCCCCGAACCAGATGTACCAATAATTGCTACAAGTTCTCCGGGATTTAGCGTCATATTTATATTTTTCAATGCATAAACAGGCTCTTTTGATGCAAGATTATAAGTCTTTGTCATATGCTCAATTTCTATTGAACTACCCCCACTTAGCCATTCTTACGAATGCGCTTGCAGTGGGGGATTCCTACGAACAGTGCTTGCTTGTTCCGACAGCTCGAACAGCGGCTTCACTTCTTGAGTAGGCGAGCCCCGTAGTCCCTACGGTTGTTGGGTTAACAGCGTGAGTCCTTCGGCTAAAATGTTCCGACTTGCGTTGAGATCTCGGTCTAGTACTGTGCCGCAAGATGGGCAAACCCACTCGCGAATATCGAGGGACTTCTTGCCATCTTGATGCCCACAGACATGACAAAGTTGGCTCGATGGATAGAAGCGTGAAATCTTTCCGATTTTTCGGCCATACCATGTCGCCTTATACATCAGTTTTTGCACAAACGAAGACCAAGAAACATCACTAATCGCTTTTGCTAATTTATGATTCTTTAGTAATCCTTTTGTATTCAAGTCTTCTAGACAAATAACGTCATACTGGCGAATGAGTTCCGTTGATAACTTATTCAAAAAGTCTTCCCGTTGAAACGCAACACGCTCACGTAAGCGCGCGACTTTACGACGTTGCTTTTGGTAGTTCATACAGTCACGCAAATCGCGTTTTTCTTTTTTTGCTTGTTCGTAGCGACGTGATAACTTGCGTTGTTCCCGCTTTAGTTTCTGTTCCATCTTCGCCGTAAAGCGTTGGTTCTCCACTTTACGTCCATCAGACAGCATCGCAAAATCGGTGATGCCTAAATCAATCCCAATCGTCTTATTGGTTTTCGGTAACGTCTTAAAATCCGGTACTTCACATGCAATCGATACGTAAAAATGGCCACTCGCATTGTATTTAATGGTTGCGCGCAGTATACGTCCTTCTACCTCACAAGACTTCGCAAACTTCACAAGCCCAAGCTTCGGCAGTTTGATGTGGTTACCGACAATGGCGATATTGTTATTTGTATTTTTCGTTGTATAGCTTTGAACGGGATTCTTTTTACTTTTGAAGCGAGGATAGTTATTTTGCTTTTGAAAGAAACGGTTAAAAGCGTCGATTAAATGTTCATAAGAGGCTTGTAATGCCACACTATCTACGTTGCGTAGCCATGCCGTATCATCTTGTTTTTTCAGCTTTGTGAGCATTTTGGACATAATGGAACGATTCAACCCTTTTCCTTCTTCTTTATAAGAAGTATTCCACAACGCAAGAAAATGGTTGTAAACAAAACGACAATGCCCATGGGTTTGATGTATGAACGCTTGTTGGTCTTTATTTGGGTAGATACGGAATTTATACGCTTTATGTGGCATGACAGACACCTCCTTTTTCGAATAGTATAATAGGAACAGATGTTCTTTTCAACAAATTAGTACTGGCAGAATAATTGGGTTCGCAGAATACCCCTCCCTACTCACTACGTTCCTTGAGGGAGGGGTATTCTGCGAAACTAAAATAAATAAGACCGTATAATAAATAGATAAATAGATTTTTTATACAATGGTTTAATCCTTTACATAGAATTTTAAAATTTAATTTTCCACTAGATTTCTAACCCTCCTTCTCTTTTTCTTTAATAGAAACGGTTATTTATACAATATGTTTCCTTATTTTCAATTTTTAGGTATGGGAGTATCAAATAAACAAAATCAGACGGATGCAGGCTATACTAAGTTATAGAAGCTCGTAAACTAATAATAGACCTTCATTTACCTTTGAATTCAAATTGCGAATGATGTATTTTTATGCAAAAAATTCAGGGCACTCAATAAGATGGTGAAATAATGGCATCAGAATATAATTTAGAAAGCTCAACAATTGAAACACTTATGCAACTTCTTGAAATTGGTCATGAAATTGAATTCATCTACAAAGATAAAGAATACTTTATTTCAAACTTTCAAGATGGTCGTTCATTAATAGTAGATTCCGAAGCATTATGTGATTATACACACGATAACAAGAAATTTGTTCAAACAGCCAAAATTGATGGAATGACACTTGAAGAACTATTTAAAAATCATAGTGAAGAAATTGAATTTGGTACAATCTATTAAAGATTTAAAGGAGACAAATTTTATTCAGAACAAGCATTAATTTGCTCTGACGTAAGCAGCTAATTTATTGATTATAGGAGGAATTTTCAAGTGCCTTTTAAAAAGAAAGTTTTGTTAAGCATTATTTTAGCTCTAATGCTTGTGGTAGTTGTTTTTAATATTTTTTTAGGCATCGAATCCATATGGTTGCGGATTTTATCACTGATAATTGTTATTTTATGTGGGGTATTCTTTTTAAAAGATTTTACTAAGGAAAAAGAGAACTAATAACAAAAAAACCACGATTATTAATGATTCGTGGTTTTTTCGTATATTAAGCTTGATTTTTTTGAAATAAACGATGTATCTAAAATTACGCGTTCGTATTAATCAATGCCCATCGCGTGTGGTCTTCCCATTTTCCATTTACTTTTATATATTTTTTAGAAAGTCCTTCATTTTCAAACCTTAATTTGCTGACAACTTTTATAGAGGCTGCATTTATCGGTAGAATTGGTGCCTCGATTCTATGTAAGTTTAATTCATTGAATACTACATCAATTGCTTTCTGTATACCTTCTGTTATTAACCCTTTATTGATTTCGTCTTTATCCAATTTATAACCTAAGATACAAGATTGTAGAACTCCTCGTACAATTAAATTAAATGTGATACACCCTATAATCTTTCTCTTATCATTTTTACCAGTAATCCATAATCTAAGTATTTTTCCACTTTCATTGGCTTTAACATCTTCTTTAAGAAAACTTTTTTGGAAATTCAGCGTGTAAAATTCTTCAGTGCGCTGCGGCTCCCATTCAGATAAAAAATGTCGATTTCTATTGTAATATTGAAGCACTTCTTCTGACCAGCTTTCATCAAAAGATGGGTTCACATTAAAGGCCAATTTTTCCTCTAAAAGAGAGAATTCTGCATGTATTCCTTTTTTATTTCCCCTTGCATCTAAACGTATCCACTTTTTTACTTCTTGTATAAAAACCGCATTTAAAGCATGAAGGCAGTACCCTTTCTCCGGGGTATCAAATAATAGTAAACGCTGATAACAGAAACCTGTAGGGATTTTTTGAGAACGAAGTAAAGCTGCCAAGAGATTAGATTTTGCATAGCATATACCCTGATTATATTTCAAAAATTCCGTAGCTGTACAAGTAACAATTTTACTTTGAATATCCCATGAATGTGCAATTTCGTCACGTACAAAATTGAAGGCTATATGTATTTTTTCTATTTCTGTTTACTTCGCACAAAATAGCGATTTAATTAAATTTTGAATAGCTTCGGCTGAAAAATTCACTTCTTTTCTTTCTTCTAAGTAATCATTCAAATTATCTGATTCTAAAATAAGGTTCATCCAATCCCACCTTTAACGGTTTAATTAAATTTTTTTGGTACATATCCAATAAGAATTGTATTATTTTCTTTTGCAAATTCTACTTCATTCATCTCATCTGTAATAGGTGTCATAATCGCTGTTAAAATCCTCGATAATACCGTTTAAAAATTCCCCACTAATAACGGATAATCTATATTAGACAATATAGATTGGAAGTGTGGAGATGACGGTAGTATTGGAGGATATTTTTATGATTAAAGAACTGAAACAGAAAGGATGGACCTTAACGGCCATCGCAGAAGAAACAGGTTATGATAGAAAAACGATTCGAAAATATTTAAATCAAGAAAAGTTACCACAAGCTACAAAGCGAAAAAGCCGTGGCAGCAAACTAGATCCTTATAAATCTTATATATTAGCAAGAATTAAAGAAGGTACTATTAACTGCGCAGTACTATTAGAAGAAATACAAAAGCTAGGATATGAAGGTAAAAGTACAATACTAAGAGAGTTTGTCCAGCCCTATCGGGCGGCACCTAAGAAGCAAGCAACTGTGCGATATGAAACAAAGCCAGGAGAACAAGCACAAGTTGACTGGGCTGAAAACGCAGGAACATGCATCATTGATGAAGAAGAAATTCAGCTTTACGCATTTATTATGATTCTCAGTTATTCTCGAAAGCGTTATATCGAATTTACGACAGATATGAAACAAGACACGCTTATTAAATGTCATCTAAACGCCTTCAGTTATTTTAATGGTGTTCCGCAACAAATTCTTTACGATAATATGCGCACAGTCGTTACAAAGCATAGTATTCAGCAAATACGTTTCAATAAACGATTCGAAGACTTTTTAAATTATTACGATGTCACTGCAAAGGCTTGTAAGCCTTATCGAGCCCAAACAAAAGGAAAAGTCGAACGAGCAATTGATTACTTAAGAAATAATTTCTTAACACGAAAATTACCTAACGATCTGACTGCATTAAATGAATCATTGCATAAATGGCTGAATGATATTGTTCACACAAAGAAAAATCAGACAACACAACAAACGCCACATGAAAGATTTATTCAGGAACAAGCTTTTTTAAAACCTTGGAATCATAAACCACTATATTCTTTGAGTAGCTGGCAACAACGCGAAGTTAGTAAAGATTGTTTAATTTCATTTGAAGGAAATCAATATTCAGTTCCTTATCGCTATGTAGGTCAAACTGTAAAACTACGAATAGAAGATGAAAAGCTGCAAATTTATGATGGAATCGAATGTATCGCCACACACTCTTTAAGTAAAAAGAAACATCAAATGGTTCAACAAACATCGCATTATGCGGGATTACCTGGAACAAAAAAAGAGCAGAAAACAACAGATTCAAATGGTTTGGCGACCCCAAAATCTGTAGATTCTACTCTTTCACAAGCACCAGATGTAGAACAACGTTCATTAGCTATATATGCCTTATTCGAAGAAGGTGATCAAGTATGAAAACGCTTCTTGAAGAGCGCCTAAAGGCGCTTGGTTTGGAAAATACAGCCCATCAATTAGATGGTTTCGTTGAAAGTGCTTCATCTAATAATATATCATATTTCGAATTCTTAAATCAGGTGATAGAAGCTGAGTGGACGTACAAAGAATCACAATTACTAGCCAAACGAGTTTCTCAAGCAAAGTTTCCTTATGTGAAAAACTTAGCTGATTTTGATTTTTCATTACAACCTAGTATTAGTGAACAACGTGTTAAAGAGATCTTAACATGTCGATATATTGGGAATGGAGAAAACTGCATATTATTAGGACCTCCTGGTGTCGGTAAAACGCATCTAGCCATCGGCTTCGGAGTTGAAGCATTAACAAAAGGATATTCCGTACGTTTTATAACAGCAGATGATTTTATGGCCCAGTGTAAAATCTCTGATAGCAGAAATACACTGAATTATTTGATTAAAAGATTAAGCAAGCCAGATGTTTTAATTATTGACGAAATTGGTTATT
>NZ_JTFC01000209.1 GCF_003991225.1 Candidatus Kurthia intestinigallinarum | reverse complement strand
TTAAAATTAGAACAAAATTTTAATAGATGGCTTATTCAAGCTAAGATAGATTTCAAAAAGCTTTTAAATGTAAATGGAGCTAAAGAAGTTAAAGTTATATTAAATGAAGGTTTTTCATTGAATATTAATGAGGATATCTTAGTAGATGAATATGGTTTTAAAGCAGAAAATAAAAAGCCATTACACATAGTAACAAGTCCGCAAGTACAACCTTGGAGAATATAAATGAATTTAAAATTGATTGAAAGTTTTTTATTCGAATATAGTGAATTTCGTATCAAACCTACGACGACTAATAATCTAGTTTTAGAAGGAGATTTTGAAAGAAAATTACAATTTAAAGATTATGCATCGTGTAAAATAGCATATTCATTATCCATTCAAATTCCACCTGATTATCCATTAAAACTCCCGACTATATACGAAAATGAAAATCGAATCGCTAACGTACCATCAAATCATATCAATCCAGATGGATCTTTTTGTTTGGGTGCACCAATAAGATTAAAACTCGTATTAAAAAAGTCACCAGAGTTTAAGGTTTTTTTTGAAAGTTGTGTTCTCCCGTATTTATACGCAGTCACTATTAATCAACTAACTGGAGAAGGTTTTATTTTTGGAGAATTAGAACATGGCGATGAAGGATTAATCTCAGATTTTAAAAATTTATTTCATTTGAAAAGCTCTAAGGATGTTGGTCAAATGTTGAAAATTTTAGGAAGTAGAAAAAAGGCAGGAAATAGAATGATGTGTCCGTGTGGTTGCGATGAAAGAGTAACTAAATGTGACTACTTTAGCCAAGTTATTAAAATGAGAAGATTGTTTTCTCGGATAGAATGGAAAGAACAATTTGAATTGATAGGTGGGATTTAAATGTCGGTTAGTTCTATTCCTCAGGATGTAAAGACAAGATTATGGGGGAAAGCGGCAGGAAGATGTCAGTATAGAGGGTGTAATAAGCCTTTATGGGTTGACGAGTTAACTAAAGCTGAGTTTAATAGCTCATATTTAGCACATATTATTGCGGACAGTCCAAAGGGTCCGAGAGGAGATATTGAGCTATCTAAAAAATTGGCAAAAGAAATTAGTAACATAATGTTACTTTGTGATGTTCATCATAGACTGATTGATAAAAAGGATGTAGATGGGCATACTGTAGAGTTGTTAAAAGAAATGAAAGATGAACATGAGAAAAGAATAGCTCTAATTACTAAAATGGATGTCTCTCGAAAGAGTCATATTGTTCTCTTTGGTACAAATATTGGAAGTCATAAGTCACCATTAAATCCTGACGAAATCTATCCAGCTTTAAAAAAAGAAAACCGCTATCCAGCTAATGAATTTTTTATATCTTTAAATTTAGATAATAGTTCATTTAGAGATGAAGACAAATTTTTTTGGGAATTGGAAAGTCGTAATCTGCAAATTCAATTTAAAGAAAAGATAGTACCCCTTTTATCATCACATGATGTAAAACATATTTCTTTGTTTGGGATAGCACCTCAGCCACTTTTGATAGAGTTAGGGACAATGTTTTCAGATATACCAATTGTAGATGTATTTCAAAGACAAAGAGAACCTGATTCCACCTGGATATGGCCAGAAGAAGATGTAAAAGCTGAATATATAATAAAAAAGCCTTCGGAGTTTAAAGAAAAAATAGCGTTAATTGTTTCCTTGAGTGCTTCAATCGCTGAGGATAGAATTTTAAAAGTTCTTGGAGAAAACACATCAATATGGACGTTTACCATTGA
>NZ_JTFC01000208.1 GCF_003991225.1 Candidatus Kurthia intestinigallinarum | reverse complement strand
ATACGGTGTCGTTTGGCAGCCGTGCCTGGTATA
Source organism: Candidatus Kurthia intestinigallinarum (assembly GCF_003991225.1). Lineage (GTDB taxonomy): Bacteria > Bacillota > Bacilli > Bacillales_A > Planococcaceae > Kurthia > Kurthia populi. Next base: position 1,157 of record NZ_JTFC01000208.1, on the reverse strand, counting down.
AGTTTAAAAAGGAGCGAGAGGATCGTACACGTAGCCACTACGATGAGTGGGAAGAAGATATTATAAGATACATTACGGCCGAAAAAGCGTCTTCAGAGCCGTTTATTTGGCGTACACAAAAAGAGTTATGCGAGGCAGTCGGCATGGCACAAAGTACATTAAACGAAGTGCTAAAGCGCTCTAAGCAGCTTGTCAAAACCGTAACAGGGAAAGGCAGAGGCGCGAAAACAGGTTGGACAACCGTCAAGCTGTTTATTCAGTATGCAATGGAGCTTGTTAACTCCGCAAAAGCAACGTATCGTCAGCAGCTAATTCAGGTTGTAAAAGACTGGACAGAGGAGCTAGAAGTAGTTGCCGGTTATGAGTCATTAATGATCTATTTAGAAGCACTTTACTTTAAAGAAAGTCCACCAACTACCCATGTGCATCGTATTCGAGGCTCTAGTTAAATTAATACTCCAGTCTGCCTTACATATTTCTAATTACGTCGTGTTCTTGTCTTGGGTGAGTTGGTAGTTTAGCGTTGTGGTTTTCTTAGTATTAGATGAGCTTAACGTTGCTTTTTATGGGGCTAGATAAGTTGTGTTTTCATTTAGGAGAGTAGAGCCCAGAGCGGGAGGCGTTCCGCAGGCCAGCTTGCTGGGCGAGGACCTTTTGTTTTGGATTTAATTCAATTTACTCAAGATCTTTAAATCTAGAATGGTTAAAGAAGTCTGGAACAGAGAGATTGAGTGCTTTAATGAGCTTGTGGATTGTATCAATGCGAGGATTTGTATCGCGTATATGGAGTACAGAATCCATAGTTGATTGGGTTAATCCGGATCGTCTTGCTAGCTCAGAAACGCTTAAATTTTGTTGCTGCATTAGTTCTTTGATGTGATCTCTAATGGCATTCGAAAATAGTTGCATGTTTGGTCTCCTTTAGAAACTTAACAAAAGTAGAAATTTCCACCTTTGTTAAGTAGATTTATTGAATCGTTGTGGTCGTTTTTCTTTTATGAAATTTGAGAAGAGTTGCAGTAATTCTTCTGTTTCTTCAATGGATAAATGGTGTGCGTCCAAGTACTTATCGAGTAATGCCCCTTTTTGGATGAGTATATGGCTACGTTGTTTACGGGATTCGGTCTGTTGTAGCTTGGTTACCTCAAGTTCTAAGC
>NZ_JTFC01000207.1 GCF_003991225.1 Candidatus Kurthia intestinigallinarum | reverse complement strand
TCTAATAAAATACTGTTATTTGCTGATAATTGGTTGAAGTTGGTGTAAAGCACCAAGATATTGAGAAGCAGTTATAAAACAAATAAATGCTAATAATTCATCCTTTTCTTCTTTCGTTAGATAATCATTTAAAACTTCTGTAACTGCAAGAGGTGTCTGTCCTTTTGATTTGAGAAAAGCTTCTGCATATCCAGTACACACTGCCATTTTTTCATCGTATAATCGTGGATTCGGTTTACCTTTAGCTTTGCAATAGAGGCAGCCATTCTCTTGCGCTAAGGTTTTTCGCACTTCTTCTTTCAGATCTGCAGACAAATGATTATCTTTTTCAAGGACTTCGCTCATCTTTCCCCATAAAGATTGAACAGTTAGGTCAAAACTTAATAATTGTTGAAATGGTGTCATTCTTTCATTACCTCCCTTTATGATTATTTATTTTATCAATTAAAAAATCATATATACATTCCATATTTAAAGTATTAAACTATATACACTTTAAATATTGGAGGTATTTTTAAAAATGGATTTAATTGATGAAAAGATCATAAAAGAGTTATCCAATGATAGCAGATTATCAATGAGCGAGTTAGGTAGACGCATACATTTAAGTTCCCCAGCAGTAAAGGAAAGAGTTTTACAGTTGGAAGAAAAACAAATTATTAAGAAATACACAATCGAACTAAATCAAAAAAATTATGGATACCCCATTAGTGCCATTATTGAAGCAACGATTAAAAATACAAGATATGATGATTTTAAAGAATATATAAAAAGTGAAGAAAATATCGATTTTTGCTATCGAATCGCTGGTGCTGCTTGCTTTATGCTAAAAGCCAATTTCAAAACATTCGAAGAAGCAGAAGCCTTTATTGACGGAATAATACCGTTCGCACATACAAAAACAAACTTCATTTTTTCTAATGTTATGGAATAAAAAGAGAGCCCCTGAATCTACTTTAAACAGTCCAGTCAAAAACAAAAGACCGCTATATTCCCTTGCTTCGGAAAACAATAATACGGTGGTAAATCTTATATACATCTAGATTGCTGGGCTCGGCTAGAAGAGCACGGAATTAGAAATATATTAGTTAGACTGGAGTATTGAATACACCAA
>NZ_JTFC01000206.1 GCF_003991225.1 Candidatus Kurthia intestinigallinarum | reverse complement strand
AAAGTTATCTCTTTTTTATTTTTAAAATATTGGAAAAAAAGTAAAATTGTGTTATATTTTTTTTGATTTTAAAATTAAAAATAAACTAAGAAAAGAGATTTTATGTGAGAGAATTATTGAAGTCTAAAAAAGGACTTAAAATTTTATTACTTTTGTTTAGTGTCTTAATAGGATTTGTATTATATTTAACTATTTTTATGAATATCTTGCCTATGTTTTTTTCTAATATGGAGAATATCGAAAAAAATATTTTAGCTATTTTAATAATAATTTTCACTATTTATATATTGATAGCTATTACATTTAATCTAGATACTAAAATTGAGAGATATGTAATTTTATTTCTTTATTTGATAGTTTTATTGTTAGGGTTGTTAAGACCAGATCAAAGTAATTTTGGTGAAACAGGTATTTATGCTTGGAATCCTTTTGGATTTATTTTTGATATTCAGAATGATGATTTATCTTTAATTATTATGTTTATAAATATTTTGATTTTTGTTCCAATGTATTTTTTATTAGCATATGCTAATATTTTTAAGAATTTTTTGACTAGATTAATTATTTTTGAAATATTTATATTTTTAATTGAGTATTTACAAGCACTTTTGAAAATAGGCATTTTTGATTTATCTGATGTGTTTTTATATAATATTGGATTTTTCATTGGGTATATAATTTCTTTACCATTTTTAAAAGTATTGAAAAATAGATTAAATAAAAATAGAGGAGATAATAAATGTATTATTTTAAAGTATTATTAGATATAATTTACTTTTTTTTATTTCTAATAATTGGTGGTATAATCGGTGGTATAATTAATTTAATTTATTCTCTATTTGATATTCAAGTTAACGGTACTAATGGTGGTTGGTTAGTTGGAATATCTATTTTATTTATCTTATTAGTAATCTATAAAAATAAATTTCAGTTTTCTTTATTGTA
>NZ_JTFC01000205.1 GCF_003991225.1 Candidatus Kurthia intestinigallinarum | reverse complement strand
GTGGGGCGTTAAATGGCTTGTTACGTGTACGTACGTTCTGCCAAGATGATGCTCATATTTTTGTGACACCTGCACAAATTGAAGATGAAATTACACTTGCATTAAAAATCATCGACCACGTATATCAGGTATTTGGCTTTGAATATGACATTGAACTATCGACACGTCCAGATGATTATATGGGTGAACTCACATTATGGGATCAGGCCGAGCAAGCACTTGAAAATGTATTAAAACGTTTAGGCTTCCCGTACAAAATTAATGAAGGGGACGGCGCATTTTACGGTCCGAAAATTGACATTCATATTAAGGATGCCATTAAACGTAGCCACCAATGTGCGACTGTGCAATTAGATTTCCAGCTACCGGAGAAATTTGATTTAACATATATCAACGAGGACAACGAAAAGGTACGTCCTGTTGTCATTCACCGAGCTGTCTTTGGTTCCATTGATCGTTTCTTAGGCATTTTAATTGAGCATTTTGGTGGTGCGTTCCCGTTATGGCTTGCACCAAAGCAAGTGCAACTCATTGGTGTTTCCACTGTGCATCATGATTATGTGAAAAAGGTGAAAGAGGCTTTACGTAAGGAAGGGATTCGTGTTGGAGTAGATGAGCGAAATGAAAAATTAGGGCGAAAAATTCGAGATGCCCAGTTGCAAAAAATCCCGTATATCCTTGTGCTAGGGGATGAAGAAGTCGCTACGCAAGCGGTATCTGTTCGAACTTATAGACAAGAGGGATTAGAAAAAATGGCTATTGATACATTTATTCAGCAAATAAAACAAGAAATCGCTCAGAAAAAATTGCCGATTTTAACTAAGCTATAAAGTTTCACCTAACTTTTATTAAAAGAGAAAGTTCGTTAAACCCTTTTAGTATATCTAGATAAAATGATATAAATGAAAACAGCTCATTCCTATACTAATTGGAATGAGCTGTTTGCTTAGACGATACCACATTATTTTCTCGTCCTGATAGAACAATATTTGTTGATGGTGTACCGTAAGGCATGGCTGCATCAATAAATTCCTCTAATTTTTCAATGGATGATGTAGCAATTTTCACGATATAACTAATTTCGCCAGCAACACGATAGCATGACAATACATCTGGATGGCTATAACAAAACTCTGCTAGCTTTTTGCAATTGGAGGATTTAAACAACACGATTGCTACGATGCCCCGATCAAGCTGAGATAAATCAAATTCAGTGCGATAGCCTTTAATAACGTGCTGTTCTTCAAGCTTTTTAATACGTTCAGCTACTGCTGGAGCTGATAAATGTACATGTCTCGCTAATTCTTTCGTCGTTATTTTTGCATTCTTTTCAATCTGCTGTAAAATTTGATAATCAATTGAATCCATTTCTTCGCCTTCTTCTAAAAAGTAAATAAAGGAATTTTCCGTTGAATAAAAAGAATTATTAGATAAATACCTTTTTTAAAATATATAGAAAAGTGCTTCAGTCGTCTACACTTTATGTATAGAAATTAGGAGGTAGTAGAAATGAAAAAAATACTGTTGTTATTAGCCAATGGATTTGAAGCATATGAGGCGAGCGTATTTACGGATGTACTTGGTTGGAATCAGCTTGAAGGGGATGGTTCAACGGTTGTTGTGACAGCTGGCTTACATAAAGAGTTAAAGGCTACTTGGAATTTCTGTGTGACACCGGAAAAATTATTGATGGATTTAAATTTAGATGAATTTGATGCACTTGCGATTCCAGGAGGTTTTGAAGAAGCAGACTTTTATGATGATGCCTTTAGTGAACAATTTGGTACAGTGATTCGTCATTTTAATGACCAACATAAGCCGATTGCTTCGATTTGTGTTGCAGCACTTGCTGTTGCTCATAGCGGTGTATTAAAAGAGCGACGCGCAACGACATACAATCACCCTACAAGTCAGCGTCTCGCACAACTTGCAACCTATGGTGTAGCTATTAGTAAAGATCGTATTGTAGTAGATGA
>NZ_JTFC01000204.1 GCF_003991225.1 Candidatus Kurthia intestinigallinarum | reverse complement strand
GGCAATGACACTCTCTCTGTTAAGCTTTATGCCCAGTCGTTCATTTTTTTCTGACATTGAATTCTCCTTTCTATTCATCTCTGATTAACTATAAAATAACTTTTCTATTTGTTCAATAAGCCATAAATTTTGCACTTAAAAGTTTTATTACATATATCAATTCATTAAGTAAACGTCATAATTTTCTATAATCTTGAGACAACTATTTTGAAAAGAACCTAAAAATGAAATGGAAAGACGTATCACAGCATACAAAAATGAGTACGTATGTAACTACGTACTCATTGAGGTTTATCTGGATTTGTATAAAATGGTTTTTCTTCATAGTTTGTGACATCATATTGTCCAACTGTCTTATAAGTAGAAGGCTTTTCCTCACTTTGCTTTGTTAGACCAGATGGTTTGTAGAATAATGCATCTGTGATAATCCGATGTAAATAACTAGGCTCTGGCGCTTCATCCACAGCAGCCATAACAAGTGCATTACGTAAATAGCCCGCATTTTGCGAAAGTAGTTCCGCATTAAAATCTAAGTTGTTTTTATCAGCAAATAGCTTCATAAAGATTGATACAGCACGCGTGTTGCCTTCACGATATGGATGGACACGCCATATATCTGTCATGAATTTCGCAAATTGTGAAGGAAGCTGTCGATTTTGAGGAGACCACTCTATTTGAGCAGCCCACTGAAAAATGGCTTTTAACGTATCACTGATACGATTTTTATCACAGTACGTTACAGATAAGCCATTTAACACGCGTTCATTTTTATAAATATTAATTGTTCGAAATTCCCCAGCCCACGTGTAAAGGTCTTCAAATAAGAAATGATGGATGTTTTGTAAAGACGTATAATCTGCAAAATCTAAATCATCGAGAATCGAGTGAATGTCGATAATACCAGCGATTAATAACTGAGCTTCCACATCAATAAGTTCTTTTTCGTCTACAATATTTAGTTTATTGATTAATACGTTTGAATTTGGATACACATAAGGGTCCATTAGTTTGTCGCCTTCGCATATTTCTGTAAAATGGCTTGTTTCAATTGGCTAGATGAAACCTCACCATTCTCATATTGATTTAATAAATTTTGTGTAAAGCTTGTCGGTTTTCCACCATCTAGCGCAGCCATACCTACTGCAAATCGTACTTGCTGTTGTCGTTCTAAGCGTGAATTGGCTTTCATACGGTCCACCTCTTTAAATTTGAATAGTAAGTTCAGTATATCATATTTCTTATATTTTCATGGATGTTGAAGGGCTTGTTGAGATGCACCAAATCAGCATGAAGATATTTAATGCGATGATGAATTTGTTTTAACATTAACAAAATGTTATTTGGGAATGTTTTTTATCAAATCTCATACATACTGACAATAATATCAATACCCGAGTTTTTTAGCCTATTAAGCCTTGACTTAAAGCTGGAAGAAAAGGAGATATAACTGCTACATGCTCTCCCAAACTTTGAATAAAACGCGTGTATTTTGTACTAAAACTTTCTTTTCCCATACTTTGTTCAAGATCGTCTACCTGGTTTAAAAGTAAACTTATTTCGTTTTCTTTGAAGTCTTGTTTTTTCAATTCATTTTTAATTTCATCAAACAAATTTGCATCACTTAATGAAATATTAATGGAATTATCAGTCGAACTTTCATTATATCTAGAGTTGGGAGCATTAAAATAATTATTAACTGTTTTATTAAAAGGTAATTTTTTTTCTTTAGCTGTTGCTTTTCTAACATCACATTGATAATGAGACTCAAATCCAGCAAATGCTTCGTAATACCCTCTATCAATTACTTCATATTTTTCAGTTGCACCGTTAGACATAGTACGGAATAAAAAATCACCTTCTTCAATAAGCAACGTACCATCAGAAATGAAAATCTTATTTTTTTGAACATCCGCACTAATATTTTCTACTACTTCGCCATTTGCTTTCTTTAAAGTTACTTTGTCATTAAAAAATTTTGAACTAAAACGCATATCTATCCCTCACTATAATATGTTAAATCTATCTTCTATATAATTCTTCAAAATTAACTACTGAATTGTTAAAGCATATTGAAATCCGTTTGTCTTACGATTCTGATCATAAACTTTTAAAGGTAAATCTGCTTTAGGCATCCAAGCACGACCTATTTCCACATTAATTGCTACTGGTGCAGCTGGAAAGATATTAATCTCATTCTCTTCCCCATGTCTATATTTTATTTCGTTTAATAGTTCTCGAAACACCTTTTT
>NZ_JTFC01000203.1 GCF_003991225.1 Candidatus Kurthia intestinigallinarum | reverse complement strand
GGGAATCTAATTAAATAAAAAACAGCTAACACTTTGTAGTAGTCTTAACTGCTGGATTGAACGTTCTCTATGTGGCATTGAACTGCACCTCATTTGTTAGACATACTAACAAGGAGGTGCGGTTTTTCTATGGGGAAAATGAGCGCAGAAGATAAATTAGCAGCGGTTCATACATAAATGGTCACCGCCACAATTAAAGGCTCAATTCCTAATTCTCTGGAATCAAGTCTATTTTTTTATATGATGAGATTTTTTAGAATAGTGATTTTATCTTTTCTTTTATACTGTTAATAACCTTTTGACCAACGTTCTCTTCTGTAAGTGTCATGTCCCATATTACGGCATGAGTTATTGAATCTGCACTGTCACTATTTATTTTTATTGTTAAATTATTCACTTCATTAAGAGGGACTTCAAACGACTCTATGCCATTTTTTCCCCTTGTAGTGGTTAACCCTACCGAATAAATTACTTCTCCATCGCTGATGAACTCTATTTCAATACTCTTTGTGCTTGTAGCGTTCAAAACATCGTCAGGTATTGCAACATAACCTGTCATATATTTATATTTGCTATCTAATAGATACACGAATTCATTGGTTTTTGTATGCTCTCTATCAATTAAATTTAGTTGTGGGGCTACTTCGTTTTGGCCAATTGTAAAAGTGGACAAGTTTTCATCCCATTGGATAGACTCATCTTCTTGTACCAGGTCATTCAGGGCAATAATTTTCCCTTCGCCTTTTTCTAAATATTGATTAATACCGCCAACAATTATTATTGTTCCAAGGGCAAGCACCATGGAAAGTAATACGATTTTGATAACTCCTTTTAGATTATCTCGGTTATGAGTGACGATTCGCTGTGCTGAAAACCCTACTGCAGCACCCAATGAATTTATAATAATATCATTTATATCAAAAGCTCCTAAATGTGTAAGCATTTGAATCGTTTCAAGAATTGTTATTGATACTATAAAAACGACGATAAAGCGTTTAAAACTA
>NZ_JTFC01000202.1 GCF_003991225.1 Candidatus Kurthia intestinigallinarum | reverse complement strand
GGGTTTAGAAACGAAAAAGACACCCGAAAATTGGGTGTCCTTAAAGTATGGGTTTATAAACAAACACCTACTACTCATTACGCGAATTTTATAGGAAATTCCATAGAAATAAATACTCATAAATGTTATTCTTTTTATAGTTAAAAATAATCAAAAAGGAGATTTTTATGAGGAAAAATATTAATCTATTTTATTTATTTCTTGTTGGTATGATTTTAATTTTAGGTATCAATTCTAAAAATGCTAAAGCAGCAAGTTCACAATTACAGACACCTAGTAATTTAAAACTTGTATCGAAAAAAGCAGATGGAGCAATTAGATTTTCTCCTTTAGATCCACAGTACTTTTATAAATTAGAGAGTCCAGGCAGCACCCGTTACTCTGTTAAATTCAAATGGGGAAAAGTAAAAGGCGCAAGTTATTATAAGTTTGTTTTGTACAATAGAAAAACTAAGAAGACAGAAGTAATAGAAGAAGTAAATAGCAATCAATTTGACAGTGATGAATGGGGTATTTATTTAGTAGAAGGCTATGATTATAAGTTTAAAGTTAAGGCTATTAAAGATTCTAAAGGTAAGAAAAAATCTAGTAGTTATTCAAAACCTATTAACGTTAGTATTCCTTATGATGTCGTTGAGAAACTAATTGTGATGGCGGATGAAGAAGAATATGATAAATCAATAAATTATCTTATTATGAGCTTTAAAAACACTGGAAGAAGAACAGTAGGTATCGGACCTATGACTTTTTATCCTGATGGACACAGCAATCCTATTACTGTCTATGCTCATGTTTTAATTGATTCCAAATTCGTTCAAAGAATGCTTTTCGTAAACGGGAAAGATATAAACGGAGATAAAGATGAAATCGCTTCTAGAATTTACCCATTTAAAAATGGACCAATATTATATACTCGCTCTACAAAAATAACATTCACTATTTCAGATAATAAAAAGCTTTTCTTGGTAGAAGGTAGTAATAATCAATATTTCATTACAGAAATTAAGAATTCCAATTAATATACTTTAAATCGTTTTTATAGTGATTGTGACTTCTTTAAATGTTATCCAAATATTATTTGTTAACCTTTTTAATTTTGTATTAATATTTACTCACTATAAAACACCTTATATATCAAAAATGCATTATTTACTTTTTTTTCCACACAGTTTAAAGTTAGCTTATAGCGAAATCTATTAAAACTATGCCTTACAGTCTTGCCTAGCAGCTAATCCCAGACTGTAAAAAGGGGAATATAAATGCAACTCAAATTCGGCTCGTTCGAGTTTGCGATTGACTGGC
>NZ_JTFC01000201.1 GCF_003991225.1 Candidatus Kurthia intestinigallinarum | reverse complement strand
GATGAATTAACTAATTAAGGTCCCCTAATATATCTAGGTAACACTTATAAATATAGGGTACCTTAATATTTTCTATAAATAATTATCTACATCCTCTGTCTTCAATTTTATATAATGCTCCATAATTGTCTGGTGTGACTTATGACCAGATTGCTTAGCAATCGTTGGAATGTCCGCACCCTTTTGGTACATGGCAGTAATCTGCGTTTTTCGAAAGGTGTACGGTGCGAAGCCGAGCCAGCTTTGAATGGCTTGATTGTAGCTGACTTCACTAATTTGTCGACTCGTGTGGTTGCCCCATTTATCGGCAGCTCCGACGAAATAATCCTCTGGCATTAATTCGCATGCCACGATATAGTTTCGAATCGCCTGCACGCACTCTAGCGTCAGGCGTTTTTCTTTCATCTCACCCTGCTTGACCATCATTACTTGAACTGTGCGATTTTCTAAATCGAAGTCACTCACTTTGAGCCGTACCATTTCCGAAGGACGGTTCGCCGTAATAAGGTTCACTAAACAAATCGCACGCTTGCGCATATCACTTTTCTTATCGGTATCGTACCGATCAATGAGTCGCAGTACATCACTTTGCTTTTCAGCTCTTTTCCCACGCATCGGCTTTAAGCGCAAATATTCCTCTTGATTATATAAGCCTCGCAGTAATTTGATGCTCGTATCGTGCGCTGAGGTGAATTGAAATCTATATTCATGCACTAACCAGTATTTCACGCCGGCTAAACGTCGGTTAAATGTCGACAGTCGCACTTGCTGTTGTGTAATTAAATGATGAAGATACAGTTCTAACGATTCAAAATCTAACTTTAATAAATGTTCATCGCAAAACGCCTGGAACTGTTTAAAGTCAGATTGATATTGCATCAACTTTTGTTGTTGGATTTTCTGCAGCGTTTCATCTTTTTGTTTGGTCATTTTATATTGCTGCAAAGAAAATAGAGTTTCTTCCATAGTATAAATCCTCTTTTCCTACCAGTTGTGTAGAGACCTAAAAAGCATACTCTGCATCCATTTCAATTTCATCAACAAATTTCAAAAGTGAGATGACATGATTGCAAATCAATTTACTCTCATTCTTATTTAAAATTACATTGTCATGAGCATAACTTTCCGTATTTCTAACATGATTAAAGTTATTTAATACATTCATGTTCGCCTTAATAATTTGAAGAGTCATGTTTGATTGAACCCGACCAGAGGCTTCTAAATACTTTTGATATTTAGAAAACAATGTATGTAATGCGTCCTTCTGTTCATAAGCAATTCTATGTTTTTGACACAATGCTCTAAAGTATCTAACACTAAAAGTATGTAATCTATCTAAAGCTAATTCTGGCTGACCACCTAGTAATTTTTCTTTGATTTCAGCAGATAAAATTTGAATAGATTGATAATTTAAAACATCTACACTTATAATTGAATTAAGATCTTCAACTAAATTAGTCCCTTGTAAAATATCTAACGCCTTTTTACATTTTTCGTGTAAAAGTAACTCTTCATCACTAAACTCTTGACCATACGCTTGCTTATTCTCAAACCAATAAGCTAACATATCTGATAATAATTTATGAGTAATGTAGTCATCTTCTTTTTGCCAAAACAGTCGCAATCTCTTCGCTTTCGATAATGGAGCATTATATTGTCCATCAAAAATATCAATACCCGTTGATTCTAAAATAAAATTCTGAAAGGTCCTGTCGCTAAAATTTAATACATAACCTGTTTCCATCCCGAAAAGCTTTTCAAATAAACTAGTTTCTTTAATCTTTAACGAGCTCATTTCTCTCCCCCTACAAGTTGAAATTATACAAACATACGCTCTATTTATTATACCATCATCAACCTTAAACAAGCATTATTTTTTAAGGTCGAGAGAAGGAAAAGACTTCACATATTTTATTAGTCAATCCTCTTTCGTCATTGTAAAATATAGGGAGAAATAAATCGAAAGGTTTGATTTATATTTTATCCTTTTTAGAAAATGAACTGATTGCAATTTTAGCAGTCTTAGGGATTATTGTGCCTGCTTTATTTACGCTTTTCAGTGTAAATAATTATACGTCCTTTGATCGTAAATTAGTCCCTCGTAATAAAAGCTCTATCATTTATGTTAAACAGTTAATCGGAACATTTCTTTATATCATCCCGCTATTTATTGGTTCAGCTTATTATTTTGCTTTTCTCGGCTACAAATTCACTGGATTTATTATTATTTATTCAGTTATCTATCTAATATTCACAATCTATTTAGTGAGCAAAATTATTTCCCTTTGGAAATGGTGTACAAAACATATTGCGATTTTTACACCACGGCCAAAATTATTTAACCTAAATGAACAATATAAAATACATTTGACCATACTATTTACATACGCGATTTTAACTGCCCTCGCAGTAGGCCATTTAAAAACAAAAGAAGTTGCGATTCTGACAACTGAATTTTTAATACAAGCACTTATATTTTCAGTTGTTGATTTTATAATTTGTCTTGTAATCTTATTGCCATTATTCAATCGTAGCAATTCTGTAGATTACAAATTAATCTATGACAATGAACTAATCGATTCTGCTTCATTAAAAACAATTACCGAGAGTCAACCTTTAATTTTGGAATATTACTTAAATGAAACCACCTCTGTCTATAAGACCGAGAATTTAAAATATCGTATAATACGCTATTCTAACAGTAATGAGCCACCTCACTATACTGTTTACGAGCTACTAGAAAA
>NZ_JTFC01000200.1 GCF_003991225.1 Candidatus Kurthia intestinigallinarum | reverse complement strand
AGGATCGTTACGGCGATAAAAAGGCAGAGTCCATTTTAGGGAACTGTGGGATTAAATTATGCTTGAACGCTGCCAATCGGACAACGGCTACTTATTTTAAGGACTTGCTTGATAAAACGACCGTTAAAGTAGATACGGAATCTGAATCGAAGCAATATGGTAAGGAGAACCGGACGAGTAGCATGAGCGAAAATGAAAGCTTTGCAGCCCGTGATTTAATGACAGCGGGCGAAATTATGCAAATGCCAGCTGATATAGGCATCATTTTATTTCAGCATAAGCCACCCATTCAAGTAAAGAAAGCCTTTCAGTTTCAATTGTTTCCTGGCGTAACAGAAAAATATGAAGTCAGTCAGTTTGATTATCATGCAAAGCCTTCAGCAGAGCAACTACAAAAGCTGACGCTCGCTCAGCAAGCATTTGAGGAAGATATTGCGAAAAAGGCAGTAGCCAAGCAAACCGAGCAGGAACAGTTGGAGAAGGACTTTTTCGGCTTTGAGGTCGTGGAGCAGGAGGTCACATTTGAAAGTGCGTTGGAGGAATTAAACGGTGACTTAAATATTTCAGGAAGTGAGCCTAATAAATGAGGTGAGCTGTAGTGAATTTCATTCAAGATAAAGTTATGGATATGTTAAATGAATGGTTAAATGATTTACTGACAGCGGTTTTTAAGTTTTTAGCAGAGGTGCTGTTTAACCATGAGGCGCTCAGTGGCTTGTTTTTAGACGTATATCGTATTTTCGCTGTTTTTGGCGGTGTGTTACTTGTGGCGATTGTGCTATTTAGAATATTGAACGCCATGCTAAATGAAGCGACCAATAATGAAAGTAATATTGCTGAAATTATCGTCAGTGCATTAAAGGCAAGTATCATGGTGTTTTTATTGCCTGTTATTTTGTACTTTGTGGTGAAAGAAATTCTGTACCCATTAATGGAATATATGTTTGTTGAAATTGCTGGCAGCTCTTCAGACATTATTACGAATTCAATTGAATCTTCCATGGTTATAGATGTATTTGGATCAGGCACGATGGCAATTACATTACTGCTACTATTTTTAGT
>NZ_JTFC01000020.1 GCF_003991225.1 Candidatus Kurthia intestinigallinarum | reverse complement strand
TGTTACTCACCCGTCCGCCGCTAAATCAGAGAAGCAAGCTTCTCATCATTCGCTCGACTTGCATGTATTAGGCACGCCGCCAGCGTTCGTCCTGAGCCAGGATCAAACTCTCCATAAAAAGTGTTTGAAAGCTCATTTGCTTTGCTAGCGTTATCTTGCTTGATAACATTTTTTCGATTCAATTGAACCGAATTTATTGTGATTACATCTTGCTTGTTCAGTTTTCAAGGTTCATTTCGTTGTCGTTATCTCTCTTGACGACTTAATAATAATAACATTTTAATTTTAAGTTGTCAACAACTTTTTTAAAATTATTATTTTTGATTAAGTTATGTGTCATTTCCTTAACGACAAGTTATATTATACACCGTACATATAATAATGCAATAGTTTTTTAGTATTTTTTATTGATATTTTAAACGTTTTTTATAAAACTTTATATACTATATATATTATACTGATATTTTTCTTTTAAATGGATATTTTATATTTATAACTATACTATGGATGACTATATGAAAAAGCTATTCTGTACCTTGTATAATTGCTTTTTATCCTTTTTAGTAACTATACTTTTTGATCACTTATTATTTATCGGTCTTAAAGCTTAAACTATTAAAAAAAATTTATAATTGGTTATTAAAATTTATTAGTAGTTTCCCAAAAACCTTATCTGTAGACTTGCTACCTTAGGATTTAAAGATAGAAACATGCATTCACTTAAACCTTTACTATTGTATTTGAAGTGAAGCTATACTTACTTAATTATAATAAGGATCCGTAGGTAGCTTCTCCTTCTTCATAACAAATATTCTTTTCATTTATAAGTATGGTTTCAGCGGCTTTACATTTATAAATCAATCTATTATCGAATTCTTTCACTGGTAACAAACTAATGATTTCTTTTCATTAGAATAACTACCTATATCTTGAATCCATTGCTACCTCAATAAAGATATTTATATTCCTTCTATCTATTCTCTTAAAATTCGTTTTTTGAATAGCGACGAGAAAAATGGCGATACCGTATTTATCAAGTTCACCTGAATACACTTTTAATCATTTCTTTACTGTTTAAATCTTACTGTTAATCCCATTAAATTGATGTATTAAATCTATCTGAACATCGTTTTTTAAAATGCCATGTAGCCAGGTCTTTATTTATTAACTAGCACATCTTGTCGTATCATTCTGAAAAATACTCATAAAAACTACTCTATTATATTTTTGAGTATGGAGCAGTCTATTTTATCCTTGTTTGTTAGCAGCTACATGCCTTTTGATTTGTAATCTTACGTATTAAAATAAATGTCTCCAACTACACAATAGCCTAGTCATCTCTATTTAACTTATACTTTAAAAAAGATTGTTAATACAATAACGTCCAATATATAATCACTTTTTCATCGAAAAATATAAAAAAGAAGATGTACAGTCAATGCACATCTTTTCTATCTTTATTAATCTATTTTAGAACAAACAAAAAAGCGAATGCAATTTGCACTCGCTTAATATGAGTCATGCAGGATTCGAACCAGCGACCCTCTGATTAAAAGTCAGATGCTCTACCAACTGAGCTAATGACTCATGGTGCCGGCGAAAGGAGTCGAACCCTCGACCTACTGATTACAAGTCAGTTGCTCTACCAACTGAGCTACACCGGCATATGAAAATGACCCCTACGGGATTCGAACCCGTGTTACCGCCGTGAAAGGGCGGTGTCTTAA
>NZ_JTFC01000002.1 GCF_003991225.1 Candidatus Kurthia intestinigallinarum | reverse complement strand
CTAATAGGTCGAGGACTTAACCAAATATACTTTCATGTCACAGTTTATCCAGTTTTGAAAGAACAATCTTTCATAGTCTAGTAATGATGGCAAAGAGGTCACACCTGTTCCCATGCCGAACACAGAAGTTAAGCTCTTTAGCGCCGATGGTAGTTGGGGGTTTCCCCCTGCGAGAGTAGGACGTTGCTAGGCACACCGAAGTACTGACAGAAGTCAGTGCTTTTTTTGTGTGAAGAAACCATAATTATATACCAATAGGCATTATATAAAAATAATTAAATGTAAAGACTTAAATAATTTTCATGTAGCTATTTCCCTATGTTTTATAACAAGAATGCTTGAATAAAGCGTTACCATCAACAAGCCATGATAATTAGGAATACTTTGAATACTCTTTCTTTTCTCAATATCTTGACACACTACCTATCTGATTGATAACCTTACAAATAACATATTTTCAAACAGGAGGAGTTATTAAACATGTGGGAAACGAAATTTGCCAAAGAAGGCTTAACATTTGATGACGTATTATTAGTGCCAGCACACTCAGAGGTATTACCAAAAGAGGTAAGCTTAGCAGTAGAACTAACACCAAAAATTAAATTAAACATTCCATTAATCAGTGCGGGTATGGATACAGTTACAGAAGCATCAATGGCAATTGCTATGGCACGTCAAGGCGGTCTAGGAATCATTCACAAAAACATGTCAGTAGAAGAACAGGCAGATCACGTTGAACGCGTAAAACGTTCTGAAAACGGCGTTATCACAAATCCATTTTTCTTAACACCTTCACATCAAGTATTTGATGCAGAACATCTAATGGGCAAATATAAAATCTCAGGTGTTCCAATCGTAAACAATGAAGAAGATTTAACTTTAGTTGGTATCATTACAAATCGTGACTTACGTTACATTTCAGATTACTCATTACAAATTTCAGATGTTATGACGAAAGAAGACTTAATCACAGCTCCTGTAGGTACAACTTTAGAAGAAGCTGAAAAAATTCTTCAACAACACAAAATCGAAAAGCTACCATTAGTTGATAATGATGGTATCTTAAAAGGTTTAATTACAATCAAAGATATTGAAAAAGTAATTGAATATCCAAATGCAGCTAAAGATGAATTTGGTCGTCTTTTAGTAGGTGCAGCTGTAGGTGTTACTGCAGATGCTGTAAAACGTATCGAAAAATTAGTAGAGGCACAAGTTGATGTTATCGTTATCGATACAGCACACGGTCACTCAGAAGGCGTAATTAACTCAGTAAAAGCTATTCGCGATCGCTTCCCAGAAGTAGCAATCATTGCTGGTAACGTAGCAACTGCTGAAGGTGCTGCTGCACTATTCGACGTTGGTGTAGACGTTGTTAAAGTTGGTATCGGACCAGGTTCTATTTGTACTACTCGTGTCGTTGCTGGTGTTGGTGTACCACAGATTACAGCAGTTTATGACTGTGCTACAGTTGCACGTGAACGTGGTAAAGCAATCATCGCGGATGGTGGTATTAAATACTCTGGCGATATCGTAAAGGCGCTAGCAGCTGGTGGTAACGCCGTAATGCTAGGTTCATTACTTGCAGGTACTTCTGAATCACCTGGGGATACTGAAATCTTCCAAGGTCGTCGTTTTAAAGTTTACCGCGGTATGGGTTCATTAGGCGCAATGGAAAAAGGTTCAAAAGACCGTTACTTCCAAGAAGATGCTAAAAAATTAGTGCCAGAAGGTATTGAAGGTCGTCTTCCATACAAAGGACCTTTATCAGATACAGTTTACCAACTAGTTGGTGGTATCCGTGCTGGTATGGGTTACTGCGGCGCTCCTGATTTACAACACCTACGTGATGAAGCACAATTCGTTCGCATGACAGGTGCAGGTTTACGTGAGTCTCACCCACATGACGTACAAATTACAAAAGAAGCACCAAACTATTCAATTTAATTAAAATAAATAAAAGCAGGTAGCGTAGTAAATAGGCTACCTGCTTTTTTGTATGTGGATTTGATACAATGTTGTATTTCAATCTATGATAAAATGGGAAAGATAAATACATAGATTGATGGAGGGTATGGCGTTGAAAAAACGGTGGAAAGCAGCATCTATACGAGTGCTATTAGCGTTCGTTTTAGTTGTAAGTATGTTAGAAATAAGTCTTACTTCTGCAAGCGCTAAAAACGATGAACCAACTGTATTAGCAAAAGCAGCAATTGTCATTGATGCAGATAGCGGTAAAATTTTATACGAAAAAAATGCCAATAAAGCACTTGGTATTGCGAGTATGTCTAAGATGATGACAGAATTCATTCTGCTCGATAAAATTAAAGCAGGAGAAATTTCATGGGATGATAAATACAATGTATCAAAATACGCGTATAAAATTTCTCATGATACGGCATTAAGCAATGTAGCACTGCGTGAAGATGGTGTATATACTGTGCGTGAGCTATACGAAGCAATGGCAATCTATTCTGCAAATGCCGCAACCATTGCATTAACAGAAGTTATGGCAGGCTCTGAGAAAAAATTCTTACCGCTCATGAATAAGAAAGCAAAAGAACTAGGTCTTAAAAAATATACATTTTATAATGCGACTGGCTTAAGTAATTCACAACTTCAAGGCATGCATCCAAAAGGTACCCCGAAAAAGGGTGAAAATAAAATGCCTGCTAAAGAAGTAGCGAAATTATCCTATGAATTATTAAAAGAGCATCCAGAAGTATTAGAAACGGCAAGTATTTTGAAAAAAACATTCGCTAAAGGAACAAAAGATGCGATTCCAATGGAAAACTGGAATTACATGCTAAAGGGTGGCAAATACGAGTATGAAGGTGTAGATGGCTTGAAAACAGGCTCTACCGACTATGCTGGTCAATGTTTTGCTGCAACGGCGAAACAAGGCGATTTGCGCGTTATTACAATTGTAATGGATGCAAAAGAAAAGAATGGCGATAGCACATATAAAGCGCGTTTTGATGCGACAAAAGTGTTGCTTGATTATGCATTTGATAATTTTGAACAGCAAACCATTCTAGCTAAAAATGCAACGTTTAGCGAGCAAAAAACAATTGAAGTAAAAAATGGTAAAGAAAAAACAGTTAAAATTCAAGCGACAGAACCAATTAAAATGGTTGTGAACAAAAATAATATAAAAGCCATTAAGACAGAACTTGTATTAACATATCCTTCGATTTCAGCACCAGTGAAAAAAGGTGCAGTTGTTGGATATGTGAAAGTGACAGGTGATAAGTACGGCTATATCAATCCTACTGAACTAAAATCAAATGTCGTGACAACAACATCTGCATCAGAGCGTGGCTGGTTATCAAAAGGATTTACTGGCCTTGGTGATTTCTTTGAAAATGTTTGGAATAAAGTATTTTAATAAAGTAAAAGGAGCAAATACACTACTATGTATTTGCTCCTTTTTTTAATTGCCATAATTCAAATAATGTTGTGATTGCCTGCGAGATTTTCTCCTCATCAATGCCACCAAAACCTAAAAGTAAATGTTGGGCGTAACGTGCATCGTCTTTTAGTAAATATTGTGATAAAGGAGAAATACGAATATGCGCATCTTTGGCCTGCTTACTTAATTGCTGAGCATTTTGAGGATGCGTGACAGTTAAGGCAATATGCATGCCTGCTTGCTCACCTGAAATATTCACAGCCTCATAATTAGTAATAACAGCAGTCAATTTTTCCAGTTTCTTTCGATAAATTTTACGCATGCGATTTAAGTGCTTTGAAAAATGACCATCTCGCATAAACTGCATTAAAATATGTTGTTCAAAGCGTGGGACAGTGCATGTATAGTACGTAAATAATGCATGATAACGTGGCATCAATTTTTCAGGCAGCACGAAATAAGCAATGCGTAGGGAAGGCATGAGCGATTTAGAAAATGTACTTAAATAAATGACCTTTTGCTGATGATCCATACTTTGTAGGGATGGAATTGGTTTTCCGATATAACGGAACTCACTGTCATAGTCGTCTTCGATAATGTAGCGATTCCCTTGATGACTAGCCCATTGTAAAAGTTGTGCTCTGCGTGGTGCTGACAAGATCGCACCTGTTGGGAATTGATGTGATGGTGTCACATAGACGATATTGGCATCACTCATTTCAAGCTCTGACACATCAAGACCATCTGCATCGATGCGAATAGGTAGGCTTCTTTGGCCGTATTGCTCAATAATATGATGTGTCATTTGATAGCCGGGATTTTCAAGTGCATAGACATTATAGTCCCCGAGAATTTGCAAAATCATTGGAATCAATTGTTCGGTACCAGAGCCAATAACAATTTGCTCTGGGCGACAATGCACGCCGCGTGATTGATAAAGATAACTCGCAATTTCCTCGCGCAGGGCATACTCACCTTGTGCAGAGCCGGCTAATAACAAGCTTTGTTGCTGTTCATCAATGGCATCCTTGGCATAACGTCGCCATGTTGAAAAGGGGAAGGAAGCGGTATCAATGCGACCAGGGCTAAAGTCAATATCATAGCGCGGTGCAGTAGGCTTTGTTTCGGGTACTAAAACGGGTTTATCAATATAGGGAAGTGATGCGATATCTTCCACAAAAAAACCGATGCGAGGTTTTGAAACGATATAGCCCTCTGCAAGTAATTGTCCGTATGCAAGTTCAATAGTCGTTTGGCTCAGCATTAAAAAATCCGCTAATTTTCGCTTGGATGGTAATTTTTTTTCGACCGGAATAGAGCCGTCAATAATGCCACGTTTAATTGCCTCGTAAAGCTGTTCGTATAGAGGCTCTTTGGCATTTTTATCTAATTCAAACATGAGCATATCCATATGAAATTCCTCCTCTGACCTGGTTAAAAATAATAAATCTGAATATTTAGAAATAGTCAAAACTCTTTTACCATGATAGCACAAAGCAATAAAGGAGGAAATGAAATGATTCAGACAGGTGTAGAAACAGTAAAAAGAGGAATGGCTCAAATGCAAAAAGGTGGCGTGATTATGGATGTTATTAACGCGGAGCAAGCAAAAATCGCAGAGGCAGCCGGAGCAACTGCTGTTATGGCATTAGAACGTGTACCTTCTGATATTCGTAAAGCGGGTGGCGTTGCACGTATGGCGGACCCACGTATCGTAGAAGAAGTGATGAATGCGGTGTCGATTCCCGTTATGGCAAAAGCACGTATTGGCCATGTGGTTGAAGCAAGAATATTAGAATCGATGGGTGTGGACTATATCGATGAAAGTGAAGTGCTAACACCTGCAGACGAGGAATATCATTTACTCAAGAGTACATATAATGTGCCGTTTGTATGTGGATGTCGTGATTTAGGCGAAGCTGCGCGTCGTATTGGTGAAGGAGCGGCTATGCTACGCACAAAGGGAGAGCCAGGTACAGGTAATATTGTCGAAGCAGTACGCCATTTACGTCAGGTAAATGCGCAGGTACACCAAGTCGTCAATTTACCAAAAGATGAATTAATGACAATGGCAAAAAATATCGGTGCACCATTTGACGTATTATTGCAGATTCAAGAGGTAGGACATTTACCGGTTGTGAACTTTGCAGCAGGTGGCATTGCAACTCCAGCAGATGCCGCGTTAATGATGGAGCTTGGTGCAGATGGTGTATTTGTCGGCTCTGGTATTTTTAAATCGAGTAACCCAGAAAAATTTGCAAAAGCTATTGTACAGGCCACAACATATTATCAAGATTATGAGCTTATAGCGAATTTATCAAAAGAATTAGGAACGCCAATGAAAGGTCTAGATATTACGAGTATGCCATTTGAAGAGCGTATGCAGGAGCGTGGTTGGTAATGAAAATTGGTGTGGTGGCATTACAAGGTGCGGTAACAGAACATCTGACAGCTCTTTCTGAATTGGGAGCGGAGGCTATTCCTGTGAAAGAAGCTAATCAATTACGAGAGCTCGATGGACTAGTACTACCTGGTGGTGAAAGTACGGCAATACGGCGCTTGATGGATGCAGCACAATTACGAGAGCATTTACAGCTATTCTCACGCGAAAAGCCTGTATTTGGTACATGTGCAGGACTTATTTTATTGGCAAAGGAAGTAATCGCGGAAGAAGCGCATATTGGTACGATGAATGTAGTTGTAGAACGCAATTCATTTGGTCGCCAAATCGATAGTTTTATAACGGATGTCACTGTTCAAGAGAGAAAGATTCCAGCCGTTTTTATTCGTGCGCCGCATATTCAATCTGTAGGAAACAATGTAGAAGTATTAGCAACAGTAGGTGATCGAATTGTCCTTGCACGTGATGGACATTTACTTGGTTGTGCGTTTCATCCAGAGCTAACAGAAGACCGTTATATTTTCGAATTATTTCTCGAAATGGTGAAAAAAAGTGCATCTGCGAGACTTGCATCGCATGAAAATGTGTTGTAAAGTATGGGTAACTTAACATTTAACACGATGATAGGAAGTAGTAACGAATCCGTTTTTTTATAGAGAGTCGACGGCTGGTGGAAGTCGACAAAAACGCTCGCGAATCCGTCCTGGAGTTGCCTTATTGAAACCAGCAGTAGATAGGGCCGGCATCCTAGCCGTTATGAAACAAGTGGAACAGGCATCAGTCTGTTCAATTAGGGTGGCAACGCGGGTATGCTCTCGTCCCTTTACCAAGGGGATGGGAGCATTTTTTTGTACTCTTACATCGATTATCTGAATGGAGGAAAAACATATGTTAGATATTAAACGCGTACGCGCAAATCTTGCAGAAGTAAAAGAAAAATTAGCGCACCGTAACGAAGAACTTGGCACATTTGATCACTTTGAAGAATGGGACCAAAAACGTCGTGATTTAATCGCGAAAACAGAAGAATTAAAAGCAGCACGTAATAAAGCAACAGAAGTCATTGCAGTGAAAAAACGTGCGAAAGAAGATGCACAAGAAGACATCTTAAAAATGCGTGAACTAAGCGCTGAAATTAAAGCATTAGATGTTGAGCTAAATGATATCGAAGAAAAATTCCAAGATATGATGATGCGTCTTCCAAATATTCCACACGAATCAACTCCTGTAGGGGATACAGAAGATGATAACGTGGAAGTTTACACACGTGGCGACGTACCAACATTTGATTTCGAACCAAAAGCTCACTGGGATATTGCAACAGATTTAGGTATTATCGATTTCGAACGCGCAGCAAAAGTAACAGGCTCTCGTTTCGTCTTTTACCGTGGCTTAGGTGCTCGTTTAGAACGTGCGCTTTGGAATTTCATGATGGACTTACATGCAGATAAACATGGCTATGAAGAAATGCTACCACCATATATGGCAAACCGTGCAAGCTTAACTGGTACAGGTCAACTGCCAAAATTCGAAGAAGATGCCTTCTTAATCGAAAAAGAAGATTACTTCCTAATTCCAACAGCTGAAGTGCCAGTAACCAACTTCTACCGTGATGAAATTTTATCAGCAGATATGTTACCACAAGCATTCACAGCCTTCTCTGCTTGCTTCCGTTCAGAAGCAGGTTCTGCTGGCCGTGATACACGTGGCCTAATCCGCCAACACCAATTCAACAAAGTAGAATTAGTACGCTTCGTAAAACCAGAAGAATCTTATGAGCAACTTGAATTATTAACTTCTCATGCAGAAGAAGTATTAACATTACTTGGCTTACCATACCGTAAATTAAGCATGTGTACAGCTGACTTAGGCTTCACTGCTGCGAAAAAATACGATTTAGAAGTATGGATTCCAGCCCAAG
This sequence comes from Candidatus Kurthia intestinigallinarum, assembly GCF_003991225.1. GTDB lineage: Bacteria > Bacillota > Bacilli > Bacillales_A > Planococcaceae > Kurthia > Kurthia populi. The sequence continues at coordinate 8,542 of NZ_JTFC01000002.1, read as the reverse complement.
ATAAATTCCGTGAAATCTCTTCTTGCTCAAACTTTGAAGATTTCCAAGCACGTCGAGCAGGCATCCGCTTCCGTCGTGATAAAACAGCAAAACCAGAATATGTTCACACATTAAACGGTTCAGGTCTTGCAGTAGGTCGTACAATCGCGGCTATTTTAGAAAACTACCAACAAGCAGATGGTTCTGTGAAAATTCCAGAAGCGCTTGTACCATACATGGGCGGCGTAACTGAAATTAAAGCAAAATAATCGATAACGAAAAAGAGGCTTTGACATACGTGTAAAAATAGCCTCTCATATGAGTATAAGAAAAACCGGAATCGCGCGGTGGCGCGGTTCCGGTTTTTCGTTGCGAACGCTAAAAAAGGAACATGACATTTTGTGACAGCCACTTTTTTATTGATCTTTATGCGCTTGCTCTGCTAACTTACGCAGTCGTTTTTGTTCTTTTTTACGTGCGCGTAGTTCACGGAAGAAATCGGTTAATAGTGCACCAGTTTCTTCTGCAAGCACGCCTTCTGTAACGTCGCATTCATGATTAAAGCGAGCGTCATTTAATAAGTGATAAAGTGAATCGACACAGCCCGCCTTTATATCACGTGCGCCGTACACAACACGTGGTACACGCGATTGTAAAATAGCACCTGCACACATCGGGCAAGGCTCAAGTGTGACATAAAGCGTTGTTTCCTCAAGGCGCCAACTACCGATTACTTCGCAAGCTTGTTGGATGGCCATGAGTTCGGCATGGGTAATGGCATTTTGTGACGTTTCACGTAAATTATGCGCGCGTGCAATAATTTCATCGTTGTAGACAACTATGGCTCCAATTGGTACTTCACCAATCGCCGCGGCTTTTGTGGCTTCATTTATCGCTTCTTGCATGAAGCGTACATCTTTCTGTTGTTGATCCATTTTTAGACTCCTTTACTGAGTTTGAAGAATTTCGACAATTCATTATAACTGTCGTAACGTTTCGGTCTGTGATAAAATATTTTACATTGATGAAAAAAAGCGAAGGGGGACTTCTGATGCCTACACCATTTATTACGGTTGAAGGACCGATTGGCGTCGGGAAAACGTCGCTCTCTAAAATAGTATCGGAAACATTTGAGTTTCACTTATTAAAAGAGATTGTAGACGAAAATCCGTTTTTAAATAAGTTTTACGAAGACATCGATGAATGGAGCTTCCAAACAGAGATGTTTTTCTTGTGCAATCGTTACAAACAATTAACAGACATTAAAAAGTATATTTTAGCTGAGAATCATCCAGTTGTCGCAGATTATCACATTTTCAAAAATTTAATTTTTGCAAAACGTACACTGAAGCCAACTGAATATCATAAGTATGAAGAAATTTATCGTATTTTAACAGCAGATATGCCAAAACCAAATATCGTTATTTACTTAGATGCATCAGTAGATACGTTGATGAAACGTATCGCGATGCGTGGTCGCGAGTTCGAAAAAATGATTTCGCGTGATTATATGGAGCAGCTTGTTGAAGATTATCATACATTTATTGAAAGCTTCGAAAAAAGCCATCCAGACATTCCGGTTATTCGCGTGAATGGTGATGAATTAGATTTCGTCCAACACGCAGCGGACCTTCAAAGAATTTTACGCAAGATTGATGAAACGTTACAACAAAGGAGCTTTAAATAAATGAATTTACGAGAAAAATATGGTATCCCGTCAAATGCGGTGATTACAATTGCGGGAACAGTGGGTGTTGGTAAATCAACGATGACAAAAGCACTTGCTGAGGCACTTAACTTTCGTACATCTTTTGAAAAGGTAGATACTAACCCATACTTAGATAAATTTTATGATGACTTTGAAAAATGGAGCTTCCATTTACAAATTTACTTCCTAGCAGAACGCTTTAAAGAACAGAAGCGTATTTTTGAATATGGTGGCGGCTTTATCCAAGACCGTTCTATCTATGAAGATACCGGCATTTTTGCAAAAATGCATTATGATAAAGGGACAATGTCACCAACAGACTACGAAACATATACAAATCTATTTGATGCAATGGTGATGACACCGTACTTCCCACACCCAGATTTATTAATTTACTTAGAAGGTTCAATTGACAATATTATTGACCGTATTGAAGAACGTGGTCGCCCAATGGAGCAACAAACAGATAAAGCGTACTGGCATGAAATGCATGACCGATATGATACATGGATTGATAATTTCAATTCATGCCCAGTGCTTCGTTTAGATATCAATGATTACGATTTAATGAAAGATCCGCAAACAATTGAGCATATTTTAGAACGTATCGCTCACTTTATGGAGCAAACTTCGCATTTACGCCGTCGCTAATTAGTAGGAGACTATCACATTTTGTGGTAGTCTTTTTTTATCAGCAAAGGAAGGTGTTCAACATGAGAGTAGCAATTTACTGTGGATCACGAGAAGGAAACAACCCGATTTATATAGAAAAAGCAATCGAGCTAGGTCGCACATTAGCGGAGAATGGCATCGGTGTTGTATATGGTGGTGCGAATAATGGTGTCATGGGCGCTGTGGCAGATGCCGCATTAGCAGCGGGTGGTGAAGTCATTGGCGTCACACCAGCATTTGATGAGTGGAATGAAGTAACGCACTTAGGATTAACCGAGCTACACTACGTCAGTACGATGCATGAGCGTAAAGCATTGATGATTCAATTATCGGATTTATTTATCGCATTACCAGGTGGTGCAGGGACAATGGATGAATTTTTCGATGTCTTTACACTAACGCAGATTGGTCAACAAGACAAAGCAGTTTGTTTATATAATGTGAATCATTTCTATGAGCCATTACGCACGCACTTCGATAAAATGGTAGCGGAAGGCTTTATGCCAACGGAGCATTTGGAGTTACTACATATGCTTGAAACACCACAGGATGCACTAAACTTAGTTGCAAAAATCGAAGCAAAGCAAAAAAGTCTATAAAAAAAACGAGGCAGGGATTAAACCTTTGCCTCGTTTTTTTTCAATTTATAGCGTAATTGATTGATTTGGAAAAATAGAAAACAGCCGATGCAAAAACCTAAGATGGCAATACCTGATGCGAGTGCCACCATGATTGTAAATACATAGCCCATTACAGTTAAGCCGCTTGTGAATCCGATTAGGCCAAGTGTAAGACATGTAATCGCAATCGTCGAGTTAAATTTTTGCTGCGTCACATCTTCAGGGATGTAATCAGACGGTCTTTTCTTTAAGAAACGGCGTCCGATTTTAATCACCGGATTGAAGTTGAAAAGCAGCCCACCTAAATTACATACGAGTGGTACTAATAAGAGCCATGGACTAATAAACCAACTAGCAACGGTAAATAATAAAATCGTCCATTGATTGGCGCGAACTAATGGGCGTGGAATAAATGGAGGCTTTGACATACTAACCAACCTTTCTTAAAGAAAATGAATTTCCTTTATCATAATCCTTTAAAGACTTTAAATCAAATTGTTTTACTTGGTATTTTAATTTGTTTAAAAATAGGTTGAATGGTAATGAAATAATGAAGGGAGTTTTGCGTATGGAGTTATTGATAGCCATTTTACCAGCGATTTTCTGGGGTAGCCAAGTGTTAATCACAATGAAAATCGGTGGCGGCGCTTATAGCCAAACATTAGGTACAGCAATTGGTGCACTTGCATTTTCACTCGCTATTTATTTTACAGTGCAACCAGAGCTATCATTGCTTATTTTTGGGGTAGGCTTTGTATCAGGATTATTTTGGGCAATTGGACAAGGAAATCAACTTATTGCAGTTAATAATATTGGTGTATCAAAGGCAATGCCCATTTCAACCGGTCTTCAATTAGTGGGGACAGCATTATTTGGCGTCATCGTGTTTCATGAATGGAAAACGACAACCGCGATTATACTCGGTGTCATTGCGATTGCCTGTATTTTAGTCGGTATTATTTTCACATCAAAAGATGATCATGATGAGGAAGGAAAAGCAAACTTTAAAAAAGGTATGATAACACTGCTGATTTCGACAGCTGGATTTATCGGTTATGCAGTTATTGCACGTTTCTTTGAAGTGACGAGCTGGGAACTTGTATTACCGCAGGCGATCGGGATGGGCGTTGGTGCACTTGCTTTAACCATGCGTCACAATCCATTTAATAAATATGCGCTTCTTAATATTATTCCAGGTCTTGTATGGGCAGCGGGGAATTTATTCTTATTCATTTCGCAGCCAAAAGTAGGCGTCGCAATTAGTTTCTCACTATCACAATGCGGGGTCATTATTTCTACGCTAGGCGGGATATTCTTACTTGGCGAAAAGAAAACAAAGAAGCAACTTATCTATATTGTAATTGGCATTTTATTAATTATTGCAGGGGTTGCGATGCTAGGTATTACGAAAAATAATTAATATATTGCGATAAGTTTTTGAAATTGTATGGTTTTAGGTTGATTTTTTATAAAATCATTTATATACTAGTTATTGCTATGCTAGGTGGGGAGGTAGCGGTGCCCTATAACTCGCAATCCGCTTTAGCGAGACTGAAGTCCTTTTCGAGGCTGTCCGTATGTTTGGTCTGCCTCGTGCACGTAGTGTTGAAGATTGGGTCCTGCGCAATGAGCGCTTATGAACCATGTCAGGTCCGGAAGGAAGCAGCATTAAGTAGGTTAACTCATGTGCCGTGGGGTAGCCTGATCTGAGCTGGCGACAGGAGTAACGCTTGTGTACGGCAGTCGAAGAAAGGTGCATGGCATTAATATGCATATTCAACTCATCCGATTTATCGGGTGAGTTTTTTTCTTGTCTAAATGGTATAATAAAATTAAGTGATTTCAACTAGAAAAGGAGACAAAAACGTTGGCATATCAAGCTTTTTATCGCGTATATCGCCCGCAAACCTTCCGAGAAGTGTCGGGCCAGACGCATGTGAAACGTACATTACAAAATGCGCTTGAAGCAAATAAAACAACGCATGCTTATTTATTCTCAGGCCCTCGTGGTACCGGCAAGACAAGTATGGCGCGTATTTTTGCGAAAGCACTCAACTGTGAACATGCCGTAGCAGGCGAGCCATGTAACGAATGTGCGCATTGTAAAGAAATTAATGAAGGTAAATCCAATGACGTTTTTGAATACGATGCGGCGTCAAACTCTCGTGTAGAAGATATGCGTGAAATGCTCGAATTTATCGACCGCGCTCCTTCATACGGCATGCGCTATAAAATTTACATTATCGATGAAGTGCATATGCTTTCTACAAGTGCCTTCAATGCATTATTAAAAACATTAGAAGAGCCTCCTGCACATGTCGTTTTTGTGTTAGCAACAACGGAGCCTCATAAAATTCCCGCAACCATTATTTCACGTACACAACGCTTCGACTTTAAACGCTTATCTTCAAGTGATTTAGTAGAGCGCATGAAAATCGTGTTAGAAGATATTGATTTAGATTATGATGAGCGTGCATTAAAAGTCATCGCACAAGCTGCTGCTGGTGGTATGCGTGATGCACTTAGTATGCTTGATCAAGTTGTATCGTTTAGTGAAAGTGAAGTAACACTAGAGGATGCGCTATTTGTGACAGGCTCTATTGGCCAAGATGTCTTTTATGATTTGGCACAAAGCCTTGCACAAAAAGATATTGCAAATGTCTTAGCGATGTTAGAGAAGCTAATGAGTGAAGGAAAAGATGCTGTTCGCTTATCGGAGGATTTTATTACATTCTTCCGTGATTTGCTACTTATTCAAACAGCACCGGACCTAGAAGAGTTGTTAGAGCTTGCTTCTACAGATGAAAAGTTTAAAGAACTTGCGAATAGCTTCTCGATGGATACACTTTATACGTATATCGACATTTTATCGAAAACACAGCAAGAGATGCGTTTCTCGTTACATTCGAAGGTATATTTAGAAACAGCGCTCCTAAAAATGGTTCAAAGTGGTGTTTCACGTGTAACAACTGCTGAAAATCCGGCAGGAATGCCAGAAGTCGCTGCACTTCAACAGCAAGTAAATGAATTACAGCAGCTTGTACTGCAAATGCAAAAAGGTGGCATGATGCCTCAACAACCACAGGCATCTGAACCAAAAGAAAAAAGCCCGCGTCGCTCTCGTCAGCGTAGCAATGAATTCCAAGTACAAGTTGGACGTATTCAAGAAGTAATGAAGCGGGCAACACGAGGCGACTTGCGTAAAATTCAAGAGATTTGGCCAAATGCAGTTGCACAGATTCCAAAATCCCAAGCGGCACTTTTAACAGATGCACAGCCAGTTGCTTCTTCAAATGATGCATTCGTACTTCAGTTTAAAGAAGATATCTATTGCCAAATCGCGGCGGATAATCCACAGTTTATGCAGCAATTCCCACAAGTTATTGCGGGAATGACAGGTACCATGTACGATATTGTTTTTGTCCCAGAACAACGCTGGCTTAAACTTCGTGAGGAATTTTTCTCACATTATCAGAAGTCTAAACTACAACAAACTACGGAAGAAAATCCGTCTACGAGTGGCGAAGAAGCCGAAGAAAATGTACAATCAATGTTAGTTGAAGAACAACAAGCCTCGGTTAATCCAGTAGTGGATGAGGCAATGAAGCTATTCGGCGAAGATTTTGTCGAAGTAGTGGAAGATTAAATCATTATATCCAAGGAGGAATTTAATATGCGCGGTGGCGGTAACATGAATCAAATGATGAAACAAATGCAAAAAATGCAAAAGAAAATGATGGAAGCTCAAGGTGAACTAGAAGAAAGCACTTTCGAAGGTTCAGCTAGTAACGGTTTAGTAAAAGTAACTGTATCAGGTAAAAAAGAAATCACAGACGTTGAAATTAACCCAGAAGTAGTAGATCCAGACGATGTTGAGCTATTACAAGATATGATCATTATTGCTGTAAACAATGCAATGGAAGCTGTTGATAAAGAAACATCTTCTAAAATGGGTCAATTCACAAAAGGCTTAAACATTCCAGGTCTATAATTTAAAGCTATAGGAGGGAATGGGTATGCATTATCCTGAACCAATATCACGATTAATTGATAGCTTTATGAAATTGCCAGGCATTGGGCCAAAAACAGCCTCTCGCTTGGCATTTTTCGTGCTAACAATGGAAGAAGATAGCGTACTTACTTTCGCTAAATCACTTGTTGATGCAAAACGTGAACTCACATATTGCTCAACCTGTGGACACATTACGGATGTCGACCCTTGCCATATTTGCCAAGACCCTAGACGTGACCGTTCAATGATTTGTGTCGTTCAAGATACGAAAGATGTCATTGCAATGGAAAAAATGCGTGATTATAATGGGTTATATCATGTTTTACAAGGTGCGATTTCACCAATGGACGGCATTGGACCAGAAGATATTAATATTCCAGCACTTATTCAACGTTTACACAATGATGAAGTGCAGGAATTAATCTTAGCAACAAATCCTACAATTGAAGGAGAAGCGACAGCAATGTATATTTCTCGTCTCGTGAAACCATCTGGTATTAAAACGACGCGTATTGCGCATGGTTTGCCAGTTGGTGGGGATTTAGAATATGCAGATGAAGTGACGCTTTCAAAAGCACTTGAAGGACGTAGAGAACTGTAAAGAGAGGTCACATCTATGTTTTTTAGTAAAAAACAAAAACTTCGCCGAGAATATGACGAAAAACTTGTTGGTTTAATTAAAGGAGCAAAGCAAGACCTCGATGACATACAGCATCTAGAAGGCATTGCCGATGATTTTGAGCTTAGTACAATCGCTCAAAAGAAAATTGCTGAAAGTAAATATTTCTATTTATTTAAAGAAGCACGTATTCGTAAAGTGTTAATTAAATAATAATGGAAGAATCGCATGAAAATGCGGTTCTTTTTTTGTGCCTTTTGGAGATGATAAATTACTAGTACATAGAGCAGACGAAAGATGTGTGGTAAATGATGTCGAATATTAAGCCATGTAAACAAGGATCGGAACTAAACTCAGGATTTTATACTTATTATGTTAAGAAACTACTAGTAGCAATATTTGATTTTATATTCTATAAGAAGAAACAGCATTGAAATGCTTCGAAGATAGCTAAGAAAGCCCAGTTTTATAATGAAATATAAAGTATTTTAAAATAAATAATAAAAAAGACGTAAAATGTATTGCAAAGATCTAGAATGCATGTTATTATATAATAGTTCTCGACAAAGAGAGCACATTTATAAAAAATCAATTGACATTTTACAAAATATCTTTTAGAATATTTGAAGTCGTTAAAAACTTTTGAAAAAAGTTGTTGACAACAAAATGTTATGATGATATAATAAATGAGTCGTTAAGATAACGGCAAACGAAATGAACCTTGAAAACTGAACAAGCAAGATGTAATCACAATAAATTCGGTTCAATTGAATCGAAAAAAATGTTATCAAGCAAGATAACGCTAGCAAAGCAAATGAGCTTTCAAACACTTTTTATGGAGAGTTTGATCCTGGCTCAGGACGAACGCTGGCGGCGTGCCTAATACATGCAAGTCGAGCGAATGATGAGAAGCTTGCTTCTCTGATTTAGCG
>NZ_JTFC01000199.1 GCF_003991225.1 Candidatus Kurthia intestinigallinarum | reverse complement strand
CTCTTTTCCTACCAGTTGTGTAGAGACCTAAAAAGCATACTCTGCATCCATTTCAATTTCATCAACAAATTTCAAAAGTGAGATGACATGATTGCAAATCAATTTACTCTCATTCTTATTTAAAATTACATTGTCATGAGCATAACTTTCCGTATTTCTAACATGATTAAAGTTATTTAATACATTCATGTTCGCCTTAATAATTTGAAGAGTCATGTTTGATTGAACCCGACCAGAGGCTTCTAAATACTTTTGATATTTAGAAAACAATGTATGTAATGCGTCCTTCTGTTCATAAGCAATTCTATGTTTTTGACACAATGCTCTAAAGTATCTAACACTAAAAGTATGTAATCTATCTAAAGCTAATTCTGGCTGACCACCTAGTAATTTTTCTTTGATTTCAGCAGATAAAATTTGAATAGATTGATAATTTAAAACATCTACACTTATAATTGAATTAAGATCTTCAACTAAATTAGTCCCTTGTAAAATATCTAACGCCTTTTTACATTTTTCGTGTAAAAGTAACTCTTCATCACTAAACTCTTGACCATACGCTTGCTTATTCTCAAACCAATAAGCTAACATATCTGATAATAATTTATGAGTAATGTAGTCATCTTCTTTTTGCCAAAACAGTCGCAATCTCTTCGCTTTCGATAATGGAGCATTATATTGTCCATCAAAAATATCAATACCCGTTGATTCTAAAATAAAATTCTGAAAGGTCCTGTCGCTAAAATTTAATACATAACCTGTTTCCATCCCGAAAAGCTTTTCAAATAAACTAGTTTCTTTAATCTTTAACGAGCTCATTTCTCTCCCCCTACAAGTTGAAATTATACAAACATACGCTCTATTTATTATACCATCATCAACCTTAAACAAGCATTATTTTTTAAGGTCGAGAGAAGGAAAAGACTTCACATATTTTATTAGTCAATCCTCTTTCGTCATTGTAAAATATAGGGAGAAATAAATCGAAAGGTTTGATTTATATTTTATCCTTTTTAGAAAATGAACTGATTGCAATTTTAGCAGTCTTAGGGATTATTGTGCCTGCTTTATTTACGCTTTTCAGTGTAAATAATTATACGTCCTTTGATCGTAAATTAGTCCCTCGTAATAAAAGCTCTATCATTTATGTTAAACAGTTAATCGGAACATTTCTTTATATCATCCCGCTATTTATTGGTTCAGCTTATTATTTTGCTTTTCTCGGCTACAAATTCACTGGATTTATTATTATTTATTCAGTTATCTATCTAATATTCACAATCTATTTAGTGAGCAAAATTATTTCCCTTTGGAAATGGTGTACAAAACATATTGCGATTTTTACACCACGGCCAAAATTATTTAACCTAAATGAACAATATAAAATACATTTGACCATACTATTTACATACGCGATTTTAACTGCCCTCGCAGTAGGCCATTTAAAAACAAAAGAAGTTGCGATTCTGACAACTGAATTTTTAATACAAGCACTTATATTTTCAGTTGTTGATTTTATAATTTGTCTTGTAATCTTATTGCCATTATTCAATCGTAGCAATTCTGTAGATTACAAATTAATCTATGACAATGAACTAATCGATTCTGCTTCATTAAAAACAATTACCGAGAGTCAACCTTTAATTTTGGAATATTACTTAAATGAAACCACCTCTGTCTATAAGACCGAGAATTTAAAATATCGTATAATACGCTATTCTAACAGTAATGAGCCACCTCACTATACTGTTTACGAACTACTAGAAAAACTAGAAACATAGAAATGTCTAAAATTCAGAAATAAAGAGGTAAATAGAATAATTTAGAGAATTACTAATTTAATAAGGTTAACCAGTTAACCTTTAATATATCAATAACTTTTAGTTAACTTGGAGGAATTCAAATGGCAGATAAAACATTTGGTTTTAAAGTAAGCGATGAAGATTACGAACGTGCAAAATTCTTAATTGAAACAAGTGGACTTTCATCAAAAGAA
>NZ_JTFC01000198.1 GCF_003991225.1 Candidatus Kurthia intestinigallinarum | reverse complement strand
TTCCAAAGGGAAATAATTTTGCTCACTAAATAGATTGTGAATATTAGATAGATAACTGAATAAATAATAATAAATCCAGTGAATTTGTAGCCGAGAAAAGCAAAATAATAAGCTGAACCAATAAATAGCGGGATGATATAAAGAAATGTTCCGATTAACTGTTTAACATAAATGATAGAGCTTTTATTACGAGGGACTAATTTACGATCAAAGGACGTATAATTATTTACACTGAAAAGCGTAAATAAAGCAGGCACAATAATCCCTAAGACTGCTAAAATTGCAATCAGTTCATTTTCTAAAAAGGATAAAATATAAATCAAACCTTTCGATTTATTTCTCCCTATATTTTACAATGACGAAAGAGGATTGACTAATAAAATATGTGAAGTCTTTTCCTTCTCTCGACCTTAAAAAATAATGCTTGTTTAAGGTTGATGATGGTATAATAAATAGAGCGTATGTTTGTATAATTTCAACTTGTAGGGGGAGAGAAATGAGCTCGTTAAAGATTAAAGAAACTAGTTTATTTGAAAAGCTTTTCGGGATGGAAACAGGTTATGTATTAAATTTTAGCGACAGGACCTTTCAGAATTTTATTTTAGAATCAACGGGTATTGATATTTTTGATGGACAATATAATGCTCCATTATCGAAAGCGAAGAGATTGCGACTGTTTTGGCAAAAAGAAGATGACTACATTACTCATAAATTATTATCAGATATGTTAGCTTATTGGTTTGAGAATAAGCAAGCGTATGGTCAAGAGTTTAGTGATGAAGAGTTACTTTTACACGAAAAATGTAAAAAGGCGTTAGATATTTTACAAGGGACTAATTTAGTTGAAGATCTTAATTCAATTATAAGTGTAGATGTTTTAAATTATCAATCTATTCAAATTTTATCTGCTGAAATCAAAGAAAAATTACTAGGTGGTCAGCCAGAATTAGCTTTAGATAGATTACATACTTTTAGTGTTAGATACTTTAGAGCATTGTGTCAAAAACATAGAATTGCTTATGAACAGAAGGACGCATTACATACATTGTTTTCTAAATATCAAAAGTATTTAGAAGCCTCTGGTCGGGTTCAATCAAACATGACTCTTCAAATTATTAAGGCGAACATGAATGTATTAAATAACTTTAATCATGTTAGAAATACGGAAAGTTATGCTCATGACAATGTAATTTTAAATAAGAATGAGAGTAAATTGATTTGCAATCATGTCATCTCACTTTTGAAATTTGTTGATGAAATTGAAATGGATGCAGAGTATGCTTTTTAGGTCTCTACACAACTGGTAGGAAAAGAGGATTTATACTATGGAAGAAACTCTATTTTCTTTGCAGCAATATAAAATGACCAAACAAAAAGATGAAACGCTGCAGAAAATCCAACAACAAAAGTTGATGCAATATCAATCTGACTTTAAACAGTTCCAGGCGTTTTGCGATGAACATTTATTAAAGTTAGATTTTGAATCGTTAGAACTGTATCTTCATCATTTAATTACACAACAGCAAGTGCGACTGTCGACATTTAACCGACGTTTAGCCGGCGTGAAATACTGGTTAGTGCATGAATATAGATTTCAATTCACCTCAGCGCACGATACGAGCATCAAATTACTGCGAGGCTTATATAATCAAGAGGAATATTTGCGCTTAAAGCCGATGCGTGGGAAAAGAGCTGAAAAGCAAAGTGATGTACTGCGACTCATTGATCGGTACGATACCGATAAGAAAAGTGATATGCGCAAGCGTGCGATTTGTTTAGTGAACCTTATTACGGCGAACCGTCCTTCGGAAATGGTACGGCTCAAAGTGAGTGACTTCGATTTAGAAAATCGCACAGTTCAAGTAATGATGGTCAAGCAGGGTGAGATGAAAGAAAAACGCCTGACGCTAGAGTGCGTGCAGGCGATTCGAAACTATATCGTGGCATGCGAATTAATGCCAGAGGATTATTTCGTCGGAGCTGCCGATAAATGGGGCAACCACACGAGTCGACAAATTAGTGAAGTCAGCTACAATCAAGCCATTCAAAGCTGGCTCGGCTTCGCACCGTACACCTTTCGAAAAACGCAGATTACTGCCATGTACCAAAAGGGTGCGGACATTCCAACGATTGCTAAGCAATCTGGTCATAAGTCACACCAGACAATTATGGAGCATTATATAAAATTGAAGACAGAGGATGTAGATAATTATTTATAGAAAATATTAAGGTACCCTATATTTATAAGTGTTACCTAGATATATTAGGGGACCTTAATTAGTTAATTCATCGGCTTAATTTTATTTTCAATATAGTTAATTTCATCTGATGAAAACTCATACTTGTTGTACAACTGTTGATCAATTTTATCAACCGGGAGTCTCCAATTAATATCTGAACTCGATTTAAAATTTTGTAAAGGAATAAATCGATATGTTTTTGATGCAGCATCTTGACTGCCTTTTGCTAGGCTATGAAGATATCTTGAGAACTTTGTTTGTAAGTATTTGGAAAGGTTCTGAGCAGATTGTTCATCTAAATCTAACTCGGCACCAAAAACAAGGTAAGTCTCAGTACATATAGTATTAGGTGCAGCGATTATGGTATTGAAATTATCATCATTCAATTCAGTGCCAATATTATTAGACTTAGGTGCAATAACTTTCCATTTATTAACCCACTCTGTTCTAGTAGGTATATCAGAATATTCTACGTATCCAACAACACCTCTACCATAACACTTTACAGGGCGTGTTAAATCATTTGGACTTTGGTG
>NZ_JTFC01000197.1 GCF_003991225.1 Candidatus Kurthia intestinigallinarum | reverse complement strand
TAGAAAATAATCAACCTATATTTTGCCCACACTACCTCTTCATCACAAGCAAAAGACGCTTTGTGTGAAGGGGTACGTGTCGCTTTGGCATTAAACGCTCCGATAATCACTCGCTGTAAGTGCCTAACAGCGAGTAGATTCCTGTATCGTTTACGGCTAGGCCGCCATACCAAACGAGGCGAAGATCAACATCTAATACAAAAGACAAATCGGAAGTGACTGTCACGGCAGTCACTTTTATTGTGCCCATTTTTTCGATTTCTTTCGCCATACGCCCAAGCAATAAGATCATTTGCTTGGGCTTTGCCATTTGCGTTCAACTTGCGGCAAGCAGCGTGGCAGATTCTGCCTACCACACTGCTATCCGAGTTTCACCTCAAAAAGCAAGGACCGTCAAAATTTTTTGTTTAAACATGCTTACGCTACAAAAAATTTTGAGCTATCGCTAAGGCGATTCCTTGCTTTTTGATTGCTGCAAATAGCTGCATGGCATAGCCAAGAAATCGGAAAAAATTCAGCCTTCCGACTTCGGGATTGCGGCTAAAGCAATCAAAAAAATCTAAGGAGGAAACACCATGACAAACCCTACTAACCAGTCGTTAGAGCCGATTTATGAGATTGTAAAAATTAAAGCCGAGCGTCGTAAACTGCCAAAGAAATATTTGTCGGAAAACCTTACAGATTATACAGTTCGTAGCCCTCAAGATTTTGCCAATATAGCGATGAAATTTATTGGTGACGAGGATAGAGAAATCTTTTTAGTCGCTTGTTTATCAACCAAAAATCAAATTCAATCTTTGCACCGTTGTCATATCGGTTCTTTAAATGCAAGCATCGTAACACCACGTGAAGTGTTTAAAACAGCATTCTTACAAAATGCGGCTTCGATAATTGTTGGGCATAATCATCCTTCTGGAAATTGTACACCAAGCCCCGAGGATATTGATGTTACCGAGCGTTTAAAGGAGGCAGGTGAGCTCTTAGGTGTGGAACTTCTCGACCATTTAATCGTCTGCGAAAATAACTTCCTATCATTAAAAGAAAAAGGATATATGTAATATTGAAAAGGCGCACACTTTGTGCGTCTCTTTTCAATTTATATGAGACAGGGTAAGGGATTGTAAGTGAAAAATCGCGTCGCCTTGTGTGCAAGGCGACGAAATAGGATGTGATCAACATGGAGCAACATACATTTAATAAAGATTTCCTTGGCGAAAATTTGAAAAATCTAAGGAACTATTGTGGATTTAAAACATTTGAAGTCGCTTACTTTTTGAATTTATCATTGTATACTTGTTTTA
>NZ_JTFC01000196.1 GCF_003991225.1 Candidatus Kurthia intestinigallinarum | reverse complement strand
TTAAGTCAAGGCTTAATAGGCTAAAAAACTCGGGTATTGATATTATTGTCAGTATGTATGAGATTTGATAAAAAACATTCCCAAATAACATTTTGTTAATGTTAAAACAAATTCATCATCGCATTAAATATCTTCATGCTGATTTGGTGCATCTCAACAAGCCCTTCAACATCCATGAAAATATAAGAAATATGATATACTGAACTTACTATTCAAATTTAAAGAGGTGGACCGTATGAAAGCCAATTCACGCTTAGAACGACAACAGCAAGTACGATTTGCAGTAGGTATGGCTGCGCTAGATGGTGGAAAACCGACAAGCTTTACACAAAATTTATTAAATCAATATGAGAATGGTGAGGTTTCATCTAGCCAATTGAAACAAGCCATTTTACAGAAATATGCGAAGGCGACAAACTAATGGACCCTTATGTGTATCCAAATTCAAACGTATTAATCAATAAACTAAATATTGTAGACGAAAAAGAACTTATTGATGTGGAAGCTCAGTTATTAATCGCTGGTATTATCGACATTCACTCGATTCTCGATGATTTAGATTTTGCAGATTATACGTCTTTACAAAACATCCATCATTTCTTATTTGAAGACCTTTACACGTGGGCTGGGGAATTTCGAACAATTAATATTTATAAAAATGAACGCGTGTTAAATGGCTTATCTGTAACGTACTGTGATAAAAATCGTATCAGTGATACGTTAAAAGCCATTTTTCAGTGGGCTGCTCAAATAGAGTGGTCTCCTCAAAATCGACAGCTTCCTTCACAATTTGCGAAATTCATGACAGATATATGGCGTGTCCATCCATATCGTGAAGGCAACACGCGTGCTGTATCAATCTTTATGAAGCTATTTGCTGATAAAAACAACTTAGATTTTAATGCGGAACTACTTTCGCAAAATGCGGGCTATTTACGTAATGCACTTGTTATGGCTGCTGTGGATGAAGCGCCAGAGCCTAGTTATTTACATCGGATTATCACAGATGCATTATTCTACAAACCATCTGGTCTAACAAAGCAAAGTGAGGAAAAGCCTTCTACTTATAAGACAGTTGGACAATATGATGTCACAAACTATGAAGAAAAACCATTTTATACAAATCCAGATAAACCTCAATGAGTACGTAGTTACATACGTACTCATTTTTGTATGCTGTGATACGTCTTTCCATTTCATTTTTAGGTTCTTTTCAAAATAGTTGTCTCAAGATTATAGAAAATTATGACGTTTACTTAATGAATTGATATATGTAATAAAACTTTTAAGTGCAAAATTTATGGCTTATTGAACAAATAGAAAAGTTATTTTATAGTTAATCAGAGATGAATAGAAAGGAGAATTCAATGTCAGAAAAAAATGAACGACTGGGCATAAAGCTTAACAGAGAGAGTGTCATTGCCCTAAAAGAATTGAAGAAGATTTTTTATGGCGATTCAGAGATACCTATATCAGATGGTTTTCTCATAGGAGAAGCTTTTAAAAAAATTGAGCCAGTAGTAAATCAAATAGATTGGGAATTACTCAATGATAAAAAAACTTCAGTGCCTGGCATTACAGATAACAAAGATCCACAATTTGAAAGCATGAGAACAACTTTAGCAATTGATAAAACGGTATTCCAGAAGATGAAAATGCTACAAGAAAATCTGATTAAAGAAACAAGAGGAAGAGTATTCTTTTCATTTGTTGTAAAATCAGTGTTGTTCGCTGCTATTTTACAACATAATAATGATCTAGAAAATTTTATAAAAAAATAAAAGTGTTAATCATTGACTAACACAATTGTTGAATGTTAATCTTTAAGTGAGATATCACTCTCACTTATTTTTTGCCCTTTCAAAT
>NZ_JTFC01000195.1 GCF_003991225.1 Candidatus Kurthia intestinigallinarum | reverse complement strand
ACGTCCAGATGATTATATGGGTGAACTCACATTATGGGATCAGGCCGAGCAAGCACTTGAAAATGTATTAAAACGTTTAGGCTTCCCGTACAAAATTAATGAAGGGGACGGCGCATTTTACGGTCCGAAAATTGACATTCATATTAAGGATGCCATTAAACGTAGCCACCAATGTGCGACTGTGCAATTAGATTTCCAGCTACCGGAGAAATTTGATTTAACATATATCAACGAGGACAACGAAAAGGTACGTCCTGTTGTCATTCACCGAGCTGTCTTTGGTTCCATTGATCGTTTCTTAGGCATTTTAATTGAGCATTTTGGTGGTGCGTTCCCGTTATGGCTTGCACCAAAGCAAGTGCAACTCATTGGTGTTTCCACTGTGCATCATGATTATGTGAAAAAGGTGAAAGAGGCTTTACGTAAGGAAGGGATTCGTGTTGGAGTAGATGAGCGAAATGAAAAATTAGGGCGAAAAATTCGAGATGCCCAGTTGCAAAAAATCCCGTATATCCTTGTGCTAGGGGATGAAGAAGTCGCTACGCAAGCGGTATCTGTTCGAACTTATAGACAAGAGGGATTAGAAAAAATGGCTATTGATACATTTATTCAGCAAATAAAACAAGAAATCGCTCAGAAAAAATTGCCGATTTTAACTAAGCTATAAAGTTTCACCTAACTTTTATTAAAAGAGAAAGTTCGTTAAACCCTTTTAGTATATCTAGATAAAATGATATAAATGAAAACAGCTCATTCCTATACTAATTGGAATGAGCTGTTTGCTTAGACGATACCACATTATTTTCTCGTCCTGATAGAACAATATTTGTTGATGGTGTACCGTAAGGCATGGCTGCATCAATAAATTCCTCTAATTTTTCAATGGATGATGTAGCAATTTTCACGATATAACTAATTTCGCCAGCAACACGATAGCATGACAATACATCTGGATGGCTATAACAAAACTCTGCTAGCTTTTTGCAATTGGAGGATTTAAACAACACGATTGCTACGATGCCCCGATCAAGCTGAGATAAATCAAATTCAGTGCGATAGCCTTTAATAACGTGCTGTTCTTCAAGCTTTTTAATACGTTCAGCTACTGCTGGAGCTGATAAATGTACATGTCTCGCTAATTCTTTCGTCGTTATTTTTGCATTCTTTTCAATCTGCTGTAAAATTTGATAATCAATTGAATCCATTTCTTCGCCTTCTTCTAAAAAGTAAATAAAGGAATTTTCCGTTGAATAAAAAGAATTATTAGATAAATACCTTTTTTAAAATATATAGAAAAGTGCTTCAGTCGTCTACACTTTATGTATAGAAATTAGGAGGTAGTAGAAATGAAAAAAATACTGTTGTTATTAGCCAATGGATTTGAAGCATATGAGGCGAGCGTATTTACGGATGTACTTGGTTGGAATCAGCTTGAAGGGGATGGTTCAACGGTTGTTGTGACAGCTGGCTTACATAAAGAGTTAAAGGCTACTTGGAATTTCTGTGTGACACCGGAAAAATTATTGATGGATTTAAATTTAGATGAATTTGATGCACTTGCGATTCCAGGAGGTTTTGAAGAAGCAGACTTTTATGATGATGCCTTTAGTGAACAATTTGGTACAGTGATTCGTCATTTTAATGACCAACATAAGCCGATTGCTTCGATTTGTGTTGCAGCACTTGCTGTTGCTCATAGCGGTGTATTAAAAGAGCGACGCGCAACGACATACAATCACCCTACAAGTCAGCGTCTCGCACAACTTGCAACCTATGGTGTAGCTATTAGTAAAGATCGTATTGTAGTAGATGACAATATTATTACATCTGCTAACCCAAGTACTGCGATGGAAGTAGCTTTTACATTATTAGAAATGTTAACTTCATCAGATAATACGGAAAAAATAAAAGATTTGATGGGCTATTAAATAGCACTAATATAACAAGTAAATCAGTAATTAAAAGTGAAAAACCATTGAGTGTTAGTAATGATAGGACTCAATGGTTTTTTATTTACTTTACCTCTAAAAAAATACAATTTATTTTATAGAAGCTAATTATATTTT
>NZ_JTFC01000194.1 GCF_003991225.1 Candidatus Kurthia intestinigallinarum | reverse complement strand
CTTTTTATCAATCAGTCTATGATGAACATCACAAAGTAACATTATGTTACTAATTTCTTTTGCCAATTTTTTAGATAGCTCAATATCTCCTCTCGGACCCTTTGGACTGTCCGCAATAATATGTGCTAAATATGAGCTATTAAACTCAGCTTTAGTTAACTCGTCAACCCATAAAGGCTTATTACACCCTCTATACTGACATCTTCCTGCCGCTTTCCCCCATAATCTTGTCTTTACATCCTGAGGAATAGAACTAACCGACATTTAAATCCCACCTATCAATTCAAATTGTTCTTTCCATTCTATCCGAGAAAACAATCTTCTCATTTTAATAACTTGGCTAAAGTAGTCACATTTAGTTACTCTTTCATCGCAACCACACGGACACATCATTCTATTTCCTGCCTTTTTTCTACTTCCTAAAATTTTCAACATTTGACCAACATCCTTAGAGCTTTTCAAATGAAATAAATTTTTAAAATCTGAGATTAATCCTTCATCGCCATGTTCTAATTCTCCAAAAATAAAACCTTCTCCAGTTAGTTGATTAATAGTGACTGCGTATAAATACGGGAGAACACAACTTTCAAAAAAAACCTTAAACTCTGGTGACTTTTTTAATACGAGTTTTAATCTTATTGGTGCACCCAAACAAAAAGATCCATCTGGATTGATATGATTTGATGGTACGTTAGCGATTCGATTTTCATTTTCGTATATAGTCGGGAGTTTTAATGGATAATCAGGTGGAATTTGAATGGATAATGAATATGCTATTTTACACGATGCATAATCTTTAAATTGTAATTTTCTTTCAAAATCTCCTTCTAAAACTAGATTATTAGTCGTCGTAGGTTTGATACGAAATTCACTATATTCGAATAAAAAACTTTCAATCAATTTTAAATTCATTTATATTCTCCAAGGTTGTACTTGCGGACTTGTTACTATGTGTAATGGCTTTTTATTTTCTGCTTTAAAACCATATTCATCTACTAAGATATCCTCATTAATATTCAATGAAAAACCTTCATTTAATATAACTTTAACTTCTTTAGCTCCATTTACATTTAAAAGCTTTTTGAAATCTATCTTAGCTTGAATAAGCCATCTATTAAAATTTTGTTCTAATTTTAAATCACTAAATTCAGGATTGTCCCACCGATCAGTAAAATCTTCTTC
>NZ_JTFC01000193.1 GCF_003991225.1 Candidatus Kurthia intestinigallinarum | reverse complement strand
GTCATCGTTAAAGAACGATGCCCGAGTAGCAACTGGATTTGCTCAATCGGCACGCCGTTTTCTAACAAACGTGTCGCAAATGTATGGCGCAACACGTGACAGCTGAAGCTGATGCCCGTTTTTTTCGAAAAATTACTCGCGTGACGTTGTAATGTACGCGCGCTGCAACGGAAAGCAGATTCAGACGACACATCTAGTTGATTGACATAATCCGCGACAACTCGCGCCGCTTGTGGGAACATAACAGGTATTTGCCGATCACTCCCCCATTTCGCATCATGAATGTTGATATAAAGCGCGCCCTCGATGTATTGGAAGTCACTTTTTTTCAGTTTCGCCACTTCGGCCACGCGAGCACCCGTACCGAGCATCAAGTAAAATGCGGCACGCGTATGAGCAGGTAGTCGGTCAATGTAACTGACAAACTCGTTAATTTCCTCATCGCTCAATCGACGCTGTGAATGTGGCTGCACCTTGATTTTGATCATCTTAGAAACCGGATTGAAGTTCGCTTCTTCCGCCATGATCAAGTAGTCGTAATAGTTACGGACGCATGACAGGATGCCGTTTACCGTACGACCTGACTTGTTTTGAGCCAGTAACGCTTCCTTAAATTCCAAAATGTCGGCCCTCGATACTTCGTTCACCGCTTTTCCGACGTATGAAAGCCATGCATCGAATGCTAAAAGGTGATAACGATATGTTTCGATTGTATTAATCGCTTTTCCTTCGAACTCCAGGTGTTGCAAATACTTATTAATTTGTAGCATCAAAAGTCCCCCTTGGCGCATATTTAGATATATGTCGTATGTCCAAACTGCAATAGCGCGATTTTTTAATCTTTATTTTGTGAATGCGTAAGCTCCATAATGCTATTCGTCAACGCTTCAATCTTCTTTTCCATTCTCGTTAGCAAGTAAATCGCCAGTAAAAACGAGAAACCATAATCAAAGTATTGGAACAGATCCTCCATCGTCAGTCCCCCTTTAATTAAACTTAAATCCAGTGTCTCCATCTGTTGTCACCGGAATATTGAGCACATCACCCAAATTTTCGCCGCACACGCGACAAAGAGCAATCGTGCCTTGCAAGTATTCGCCAGTCGGTGCGTCATAGATAAGCAGCGTAAAATAGACATCTTTGACGCGATCGCAACACTCACACTTTTTGTAAACCTTATTCGCCAGTGAAACGATCTTGAGCCGACTTTTCTTCATTGCCATCCCGCTCCCCCCCTTTCTCGCAAAAAAAGCTAGGACAAGCCTAGCTTTCAAATTATTCGATTGTTAAGCCAATGTTGCTTGTCGTTTGGTCAATGATGTGCGCACTCTTAATTTGCGGTGCTGGGCCTAAATCA
>NZ_JTFC01000192.1 GCF_003991225.1 Candidatus Kurthia intestinigallinarum | reverse complement strand
TATCGTTTAGAACTTAAATTTAAGCATCTCTCACCAGGTAAATGTCGAAAAGCACGGTAAAGACGCTCTAAGTAAGTTGTAGAAACGTTTGAAGATCGATTTCTGAAAAGGCTGCTCTAAATAGCTGAACGAATGCATAGACAGGTTGTGTACCCTGATAAGCAATTAAAGTAGATTGTAAAACTTGATGTTCTTTTTCAGTTAACTGTTCATAGAAACGCCAAAACAAAGTATTATTCTTTTATTTCCAACTTTTTTCGTAGTAGAAACCAGTGTATCCTTTTTTAATTTTAGTTGCTCTACAGTTTTTCTAACAGTGGAGTAACTCCCTTTATAACCTTTTTTCGATTTCTTTTATTACGCTGATAGGCTGGTGCAGCAGTTATTTCCGTAAAAATAATCGTGCTACACATAGCATTCAAGCAAAACCATTTCTGCAAGCGCAGATGCAGAAAGACTTTTTTTCCTGAAATAGGTAAGTCGCGAATTTTTCGTTTCGTGCTACTATGTCGACGCGTGCTGAGTTCTTGGCATTTAGGACAACAAGCGGATTTGGATCGTGAATGGAAATAAAAAAGCATGTGAGCATACGGTACACGTCTTTTTCAGATCCTATACCCGGGTAGTGATGTATGTAAGCATTCACTGACTATGTGTAAGAACCTAATTTAGCTTGCGAAATACAGTTATATATAATAATTTGTTTACACCTTATAAGGGGAATGCATCAATGGACGTAACAAGTATAATAAGGGGTCTTTTTCCTTGGATTATAACAGCATGTTGTATTTTTGGAATAATTGGCTTTTCATTCTTAATTTATCAGAAAAAAAGAGGTCATTTACACAAACAAAAAATATATTCTTTTATCACGCTTTTATTGTTGATTT
>NZ_JTFC01000191.1 GCF_003991225.1 Candidatus Kurthia intestinigallinarum | reverse complement strand
ATTGATATGTTAAAAGAGGAATTCCCTGAAGTCGGGGACGCTGGTGCTCAAATGCAGATCATTGTGAAAGCACCTGAAGGGAAAACATTAGTCGATGAGGATGTAAAAGCCTCACTAGCAGAATTAGCAGAAGAAGTTTCAGCGATTGATGGTGTCGAAACAGTTGTCACACCTGATATGCTACAAAATTATAATGAAAATCAAACAATCGGCTTCTTAATGGCCATTTATGATGTCACATCTTCAGAATTTAAATTGTCGCAAGCAGATGAATTGCGCGAAACATTCGATATAACAGAAGATGCTGGTATCCAAACAGAGCTTTATTCTTCAGAAACAGAAATTTATAACACACAACCGAGCGATATGTCTTCAGAAGTGATCGGTGTCATTGTTGCGGTTGTGATTTTATTCTTTACATTTGGTTCTTTAATTTTAGCAGGGATGCCTGTTATTACAGCGGTGATTGGCTTATTAATTGGGTTATGCGGAGTCATGATTGTTTCCAATTACGCAACCGTTGCATTTGTATGTATTACGCTAGCTGCGATGCTTGGACTTGCAGTAGGGATTGACTATGGGTTATTTATTATTTCTCGTTTCCGTCAAGAGTATGCAAAAGGCTATTCGATTCAACAGTCGATTGCCATTGCGAACGGTACAGCGGGAACAGCAGTAGTGTTTGCAGGGATTACGGTTATTATTGCATTACTGGCGTTAGCTGTTCCACAAATTCCATTCTTAACAATGATGGGGATTTCAGCAGCGTTAACGGTATTCATTGCCATTTTAATTGCGGTGATTGTTACACCAGCAGTGTTGATGTTAATTGGTAAAAAAATTACACCACCAGTTGACCGTAAAAAGACGTTAGCCGAAAAAGTAACAGACCGAGTGAAATTCTCAGGAAAGCTACTACAAGGCTGGGCAAAAGTATTAAACAAAATTCCAGTATTAATCGCAACACTTACCATCGCCTTTTTAGCGATTACAGCGATTCCAATTTTCCATATGGAACTTGGCCTACCAGATGATAGTGTTTACGAAGAGGGGACACCTCAGCGTGATGCGTATGATTTATTAAAAGAGGGCTATGGTGAAGGGGTTCACGCTTCACTTGTTGTCGTAGCAGAGGCGACAGAAAAAGATGGGGAAGTGCTATCGAAACTTGAGCAACTGCAAGCTGATATTTTAGCAATGGATCATGTTGATCTGATTACGAATGTCATTCCAAAAGAATCAGGCGAAATGGCCGTACTTACATTAAATCCAACGAATGGACCAAGTGATCAAGAAACAATTGAACTTGTGCATGAGCTACGTAATGCAAAATTTGATGGCGTGAAGTTAAATGTTACTGGTAATACAGCGATGTACATTGATATTTCAGAACGTTTATCAGATGCCTTACCAGTATTCGCATCGATCATTGTTGTATTAGCATTCATTATTTTCATGATTGCGTTCC
>NZ_JTFC01000190.1 GCF_003991225.1 Candidatus Kurthia intestinigallinarum | reverse complement strand
ACTATATGTACTGAGACTTACCTTGTTTTTGGTGCCGAGTTAGATTTAGATGAACAATCTGCTCAGAACCTTTCCAAATACTTACAAACAAAGTTCTCAAGATATCTTCATAGCCTAGCAAAAGGCAGTCAAGATGCTGCATCAAAAACATATCGATTTATTCCTTTACAAAATTTTAAATCGAGTTCAGATATTAATTGGAGACTCCCGGTTGATAAAATTGATCAACAGTTGTACAACAAGTATGAGTTTTCATCAGATGAAATTAACTATATTGAAAATAAAATTAAGCCGATGAATTAACTAATTAAGGTCCCCTAATATATCTAGGTAACACTTATAAATATAGGGTACCTTAATATTTTCTATAAATAATTATCTACATCCTCTGTCTTCAATTTTATATAATGCTCCATAATTGTCTGGTGTGACTTATGACCAGATTGCTTAGCAATCGTTGGAATGTCCGCACCCTTTTGGTACATGGCAGTAATCTGCGTTTTTCGAAAGGTGTACGGTGCGAAGCCGAGCCAGCTTTGAATGGCTTGATTGTAGCTGACTTCACTAATTTGTCGACTCGTGTGGTTGCCCCATTTATCGGCAGCTCCGACGAAATAATCCTCTGGCATTAATTCGCATGCCACGATATAGTTTCGAATCGCCTGCACGCACTCTAGCGTCAGGCGTTTTTCTTTCATCTCACCCTGCTTGACCATCATTACTTGAACTGTGCGATTTTCTAAATCGAAGTCACTCACTTTGAGCCGTACCATTTCCGAAGGACGGTTCGCCGTAATAAGGTTCACTAAACAAATCGCACGCTTGCGCATATCACTTTTCTTATCGGTATCGTACCGATCAATGAGTCGCAGTACATCACTTTGCTTTTCAGCTCTTTTCCCACGCATCGGCTTTAAGCGCAAATATTCCTCTTGATTATATAAGCCTCGCAGTAATTTGATGCTCGTATCGTGCGCTGAGGTGAATTGAAATCTATATTCATGCACTAACCAGTATTTCACGCCGGCTAAACGTCGGTTAAATGTCGACAGTCGCACTTGCTGTTGTGTAATTAAATGATGAAGATACAGTTCTAACGATTCAAAATCTAACTTTAATAAATGTTCATCGCAAAACGCCTGGAACTGTTTAAAGTCAGATTGATATTGCATCAACTTTTGTTGTTGGATTTTCTGCAGCGTTTCATCTTTTTGTTTGGTCATTTTATATTGCTGCAAAGAAAATAGAGTTTCTTCCATAGTATAAATCCTCTTTTCCTACCAGTTGTGTAGAGACCTAAAAAGCATACTCTGCATCCATTTCAATTTCATCAACAAATTTCAAAAGTGAGATGACATGATTGCAAATCAATTTACTCTCATTCTTATTTAAAATTACATTGTCATGAGCATAACTTTCCGTATTTCTAACATGATTAAAGTTATTTAATACATTCATGTTCGCCTTAATAATTTGAAGAGTCATGTTTGATTGAACCCGACCAGAGGC
>NZ_JTFC01000019.1 GCF_003991225.1 Candidatus Kurthia intestinigallinarum | reverse complement strand
TAGTAGGCTATCCCCGTAGTTCCTACGGTTGTTGCTTTAAAAGTCTTAACCCTTCGATTAAGATATTCTTACTTGCATTAATATCTCGGTCTAGTGTCGTACCACAAGATGAACAAGTCCACACACGAATAGCTAATGGTTTCTTGCCATCTCGATGACCACAGGCATGACAAAGTTGGCTCGATGGGAAGAATCTGTCGATTTCGACAATTTTTCGATCGAGCCATTTTGCCTTATATTTTAGCTTGGTCACAAATTCAGACCATGACACATCCGCTATCGCTTTTGCCAACTTATGATTTTTCAACATGCCTTTGGTATTTAAGTTTTCGATGCAGATGACGTCATAGTGACGAATCAATGCCGTTGATAGCTTGTTTAAAAAATCTTCTCGTTGAAACGCGACACGCTCACGCAAACGAGCCACTCTACGACGTTGCTTTTGGTAGTTCATGCACGCACGTAGGTTACGACCCTCTTTTTTTGCTTGCTCGTAGCGACGGGATAACTTGCGTTGCTCACGTTTTAACTTCTGTTCCATCTTCTTCGTAAAGCGTTGGTTATCCACTTTACGTCCAGTAGACAGAATCGCAAAATCGGGGATACCTAAATCAATTCCTACAGCTTCATTTGTTTGAGGCAATGGCTTAAAGTCTGGTACTTCGCATTGGACAGACACGTAAAACGTACCACTCGCATTGTATTTAATCGTCGCTTTTAGAATACGACCTTCAATATCACGCGACTTCGCAAATTTTACGAGTCCTAATTTTGGTAGCTTCATTTGATTCCCGACAATCGCAATATTGTTATTCGTATTCTTCGTAGTATAACTTTGAACTGGATTCTTTTTACTTTTGAAGCGAGGATAGTTATTTTGCTTTTGAAAGAAACGTTGAAAAGCGTCGATTAAATTTTCATAAGAGGCTTGTAATGCCACACTATCTGCATTTCGTAGCCAAGCGGTATCCTCTTGTTTTTTCAGCTTTGTGAGCATTTTGGACATAATGGAACGATTCAACCCTTTTCCTTCTTCTTCATAAGAAGTATTCCACAACGCAAGAAAATGGTTGTAAACAAAACGACAATGCCCATGGGTTTGATGGATAAACGCTTGTTGGTCTTTATTTGGGTAGATACGGAATTTATACGCTTGATGTGACATGACAGACACCTCCTTTTTCGAATAGTATAATAGGAACAGATGTTCTTTTCAACAAATTAGCACTGGCAGAATCATTGGGTTCGCAGAATCCCCCTCCCTACTCACTACGTTCCTTGAGGGAGGGGGATTCTGCGAAGAAATGATAAAATAGAGCGTGTACCATTATGCCAATCAAGTGCCATTAAGCCACTTTCACCAAGCTTTAGTGTCGCTGCGCGCTTCTCCAATTGTTCATGTGTATTTTGTGGTGCAAATGTCTGAACAAAGCTTGCAAATAAATCCCCAACAGCAGGTTGTCCAGCCTCATATCCATAAAGGCCTGGGATAATCGAATCTTTTACGACACCGGAAATGCCTTCAATCTCATGCAGCTCTTCATGCACCATCAAATGACAAGTAGAGGTGCCCATGACCATTAATAATGTGCCGGATTCATGAACGCCTGCGCCAATAACACCCGCATGTGCATCAATAATACAAGTAGCAACCGCAATACCCGCTGATAAGCCAAGCCTTGTTGCCCAATCAGCGGTCAAGGTTCCTGCACAGTCACCAATTTTTTTCACGGGCGCTGTTAATTTTTGTTCGATTGTTTGACCAAGTAGGGCATCTACTTGTGAAAAATAGTCAGACGGGAAGCCATCTTCCTCTGTCCAACATGTTTTAAAGCCAAGTGCACAATTATTTTTCGTGAAATTTTGTGTTAGTTGCCCAACAATCCAATCCCCGGCCTCAATAAAATGAGCAGCAGCGTCGTAAATTTCAGGGGCTGCGCGAAATGTTTCAATGATTTTTGGGATAGCCCATTCTTCGGAAATAGTAGAGCCAAGTTGTCGGAACCAGCGTGCGTTTTGTTGCTGTGCAATCGTATAGAGCTCATCTTTAATAGGAAGAGAGAGCTGATGTTTCCAAAGCTTTACATAAGCATGATGATTTTTCGTAAATTCAGATTGGAAGCAAAGCGGTTCATAACAAGCATCAACGGGTAAAATTGTCGATGAAGTGAAATCAAAACCAATACCGATAATTTGCGATTTTGTAATAGTCGTTTTATGAAGCACCTGGGGAATACCTTGCGTTAGCACATCCACATAATCTTGGGGATCTTGAATAGCTGTACCAGATGGCAACGTATATGGAATTCGTTCATCCACTTCTGTAATGAAGTGATGTGCATAAGGAATGACAGCGCTCGCTATTAATTTTCCGTTGACGGCATCAACAAGTAGTACACGTCCGGATTCCGTACCATAATCAACACCAATTACATAGTTTGTCATAGTCAACAACTCCTTAAATAAACTTATTTATAACAATAGCATAATAGGAAAAAAATGTATCTTTATCTTAATTGTAGTAAAAAAAATTAAAAAAATATTTTTTTTAGGTTTTATTTATTATCATAAAGGGTAAAAAAATAACTTGATAATATTATGATTAAAGTAGTGTTTAATTTTGTAGAAGTATAATATGAAATGATTATTTTTGGGTAGTTTTGGAATATTTATCATAAAAAATAACTATTTAGTGGTATTTAAGTCTTTATTTTATAAAAATTTAATGTTATTATATAACTATAAAAAGGGAAAAGGATGTAAGCATATGAATACGAAAGTTGAAAAAAGTGATTTGTTTTTCCTACAAGATAATCGTCTATCGCTTGCAGCTAAAGGCTTATTAATGTATTTACTCGTTAATCCCGAAGAGCGGTATGCTAATTGTGAGAATTGGTTATTGGATTCTAATAATACAGCAGATGAAATGGAAACGATTTTTTGTGAACTTGTGCGTTTTGACTATATTTTAGTGAAAGAAAATCATTTAAAATTATCCTTTCTTAGCGAAAAGTATGAGGAAGTAAAAATCTAATTATTAATTATGAAAGCAAGGTAAGTAATTACTTGCTTTTTTATTTTGAGCGATTTAAAATAGAGTTGTAAGTAAATACTAACTTTTTTTAAAGGGAGCGATTTTTATGTCATATAAAAACGTAACAATAGCAGGTAGCGGTGTTTTAGGTAGTCAAATTGCATTCCAAACAGCTTTCTTCGGTTTTAATGTAACCGTTTATGATATTAATGATGCAGCAATCGAGCATGCAAAACAATTATTTGCAAAACATAAAGAAACATATGCAGCTTATTTCAAAGATGAGGCGCGTGCACAGCAAGCATTTGAAAGCTTAAACTATTCAACTGATTTAGCTGAGGCGGTAAAAGATGCCGATTTAATCGTAGAGGCCGTACCAGAACGTATGGATATTAAAAAAGGTTTCTACGAACAATTAGCGCAAGTAGCACCAGAAAAAACAGTCTTTGCATCAAATTCATCAACAATGCTTCCAAGTCAATTTGCAGAATTTACAGGACGTCCTGAAAAATTCTTAGCATTACACTTTGCAAATGAAATTTGGCATAATAACACGGCTGAAATTATGGGGCACCCAGGAACAGATGCACAATATGCAGAGCAAGTAGTCGAATTTGCACGTGAAATTGGCATGATTCCATTCCATCTTCATAAAGAACAACCAGGCTATATTTTAAATTCATTATTAGTGCCATTTTTAGATGCAGGGATGCAGTTATGGGCAAAAGGCGTAGCAGATCCTGAAACAATTGATAAAAACTGGATGATTGCGACAGGTGCACCACGTGGACCATTTGCTATTTTAGATGTTGTAGGCATGGAAACACCTTATAATTTAAACTTAGCAAAAGCTGCAGCAGGTATTCCAGGTACAAAGGAAATTGCTGAAAAATTAAAAACGGAATACATTGATCAAGGTAAAATGGGCATCAATGCAGGAGAAGGATTTTATAAATATCCAAATCCGTCTTATGCAGCACCAGATTTCTTAAAAAAATAAATGTATACAAAAAAAGCAGGAATCGCCTAATTTGCGGTTCCTGCTTTTTATTCATTAAAATTCATATTTTTCACGACTTGTTGATTTCGCTGGAAGTAATAGAGAAATTAAGCCAAGGAAGATAATAAATCCTACAAACGTAAACATATTAAAGTAAATGCTTGTTGAATAGGCATTAATCATTGAAAAGAAGACTTCATTTTGTTGGCTATTTAATGCATTTTTTAATTGGAATGCATCTCTTATCGTACGGAAAAAAACAACGATTGATAAGACACCATAAAGTACAGTCAAGATGATACGTGTACGCGGACTGAAAATGCGATGAAAGTCACGAAGTAATAATACGGCGACAACCGCAAAATAGACAATGAAAATAAAGCCTAATTGAAAGTAAAAGCCATTGTATAAGCCATCTGCATTCGCTTTATATAAATCAATATCAAAATCTGGTGTTAATACGTTCATACTTGCCCAGACAAAGATGGTCGCCAATCCTGTGAAAAACATGGTGATGTATAAAATTAGTTTCAAAATACGACCCTCCATTCTGCTTTGCTTCTATAGTATAACAAAAACAATTATGTATTTTTAGGCATTTTCAAAAAGAATTTGTGGAATAGAATAACTGAGGTGATAATTATGAATTTAACAAATGGTCATTTATTTTGGCCGACGACAACCGCACCACTTACCGTTCCTAAGATAAAACCAAAAGCACACTATGATGTCATTATTATCGGCGCTGGTATGAGTGGTGCATTATGTGCCTATGAGCTGACGAAACAAGGCTACGACGTCTTATCCATCGATAAACGTCATATAGCAGAAGGTAGCACAAGTGCAAATACAGGATTACTTCAGTATAGCAATGACATTATGCTAGTTGATTTGGCGGAACAAATTGGTGAAGAAGATGCCGTTTTGTTTTATCGATTATGTGAACAAGCCATGCAAGATTTAACGACGCTTGCAACGTCACTTTCTCGTAACACAGATTATATTGAACGCCCTAGTATTTATTACGCTTCAACGGCTGAAGATGTTCCACGTTTGCAAAAAAATTATACATTATTAAAAAAGCATGGTTTTGAGGTAGCCTATTTAGATCGACAGGCGCTCGCTAACGAGATGCCATTTGAAAAAGAAGCCGCTTTAAAAACATATGGCGATGCAGAAGTAAACCCAGTGAAGTTTGTACAGACATTATTTTCAGATGCCAAGCATGATATCGTCGAAGAATGCGAGGTAACTGCTACTTATTCGGAGGAAACCCAGGTGCGTGTTGAGACGTCTAAAGGAACGTTTCATGCCAAGCACGTCATTCACACGACAGGCTATGAAACGCCAGTTGTTGGAAAACGGATGGGGGCAGCAATTCATCGTTCATATGTCGTTGTGACGGAGCCTATTAATGAGCAGCTATGGCAGGACGATGCGCTTATTTGGGAAACAGCACACCCGTATTTATATATTCGAACGACGGTTGATAACCGCTTAATTATAGGAGGGCTTGATGAGGATATTGCAGTGCCTCCGACAGATAAAGCCATTCAGCAGCATGCTGAAAAGCTTTTAAAAGAGGCAAGGGAATTGTTTCCGTCATATGACTTAAAAGCGGCGTATGCATACGGTGCTACATTTGGTGAATCGTATGATAACTTACCGTTTATTGGCGAACATCCAACGAAAAAACGTCAATATTATTTATTAGGCTATGGTGGTAATGGCACTGTTTATTCGATGATGGGTGCAAAAATGATAACGTCCTTCATTAAAGGAAAAGAGCCTGTCGGTGCTCATATCGTACGATTATCACGTACAAATGGCGTGCGATAAAAATATTGTAGTATATTATAAAAAGTTGTTAAACGACTGTAATATCCTTGTTAATAATGATATATAAATGATATTTCTTGCTTGAAAAGTAGTGTTATTGTTAGAAAAATACCATTTCATTTCGGTATATACTTATTATTGCAACAGAATGTTCTTTGTGTAAAAACGAAATTACAGGTATACTACAAGAGGAAATGGAGTGAAACTTATGCAAAAAATGATGCTTTTAACGGCAGTAACCGTTGCAATGTTAGCAGCTTGTGGCAACACGTCCGATAGTTCTAGCGCTGACAATGAGCAAGCACCAGTGACTCAAACAGCCGAGGAATCTTCAAGTGCGTCTACTACAAAATCGGAGGATGCACAGTCTGAAGCGGATGAGAAGCAAGAAGAGTCCACAACATCCGATAGCAAGGATAGTAGTGCATCAGAGAAAGAAGCTGTAGCGGATACATCTTCAAAAGAGGAAAAGACTACTAAAGAAGAAACGAAAGAAACAGCAACAACGGAAGAAGAAGAGGAAGTCGAAACTGTCAGTGGTGAAACAGCTACAGAAACAGTGAAAGCCGATTTAACAAAACCATTAAGCTTAAACGAAGATGCAACAGATGATTCAATCGTTATTTACGATATGAACGATGAACAATTTATTACAACACGTGTAGATTATTCATATGCTGCAGAAGGTTCTCAAACGAAAAAAATCTTAATGACCTTATATGATCGCTATTATACGACATACTTCAATAATTACGCTGTATCAAAAGATGAGAAAAAAATCATTCTTGATTTTAATGGTCAAGGAATGTTAGAAAATAATTTTGTTTATACAAATGAAAACTATGTAGAAATCATTACCTCATTATTTGCGAATTTCCCTAAGCTTGAAACCATTCAATTTAAAGTAGATGGTCAAGTAACAGAACTTGATAACTTTACGGAAACATCACGCGCTGATTGGAAGAAAATGCTTGAGCAAAATGATTACACATACAATGTTGTAGAAAATTAATAACTTATGGATAAAGTGTGGAGCCGTTACAAAGAGTTTGTGACAGCACCACACTTTTTTTAATTCATTTTAAATGAACCGCTGATTTTGTATCGCTTGCTATTTATAATAGTAGTAATAATGTATGAATGGAGAGATAAAGATGTCTACGAAACAAATGTTAATCGGAATGTTTGTTATGGCCATTGTGACCTTTGTAGCCGTTTATTTAACTGCTATTTTTGAAAATGTTTGGATTTGGGGCGTCTGGTTCATGCTGATGGTGTTGTTGGTCGCGTGGACTGCCTTTATCAAACCAAAATGGAAAAAATCATCACAATCGTAGAGAATGGAAACGTGAGGATTCTCTTTAATGAAAGCCAAAATCGTTGTGATTTTGGCTTTTTCTTATAGAAGAAAATAAAATAATGAAAAGAATTACGTTATACTTGTGAGAAGGAGTGATTAACATGCGATTACTAATTGCAGAAGATGAAGTATTAATGCAGGAACTATTAACGCTGCATTTAAGCCCAGAGTATGATGTCACAATCGCTAAGGACGGGGCAGAAGCGCTTGAGAAAATTAATTTAGAAACATTTGATGCAATTTTATTAGATATTATGCTGCCGTATGTAGACGGCTTTACGTTATGTGCAGAAGTACGTCGTATGGGGCAGACACCGATTTTAATGCTAACAGCTCGCACAGAGGTAGAGGACCGCGTACGTGGCCTCGAGCTTGGTGCAGATGATTATTTAGTGAAGCCATTTGATTTTGCAGAATTGAAGGCGCGTATTCATGCATTAATCCGCCGTGCGACCATGCAGGAGGAGAAGGATGAATCGATTATCCAATATGGCTCATTTAAAATGGATATTCAGTCCTTCAGTGTACAGGTCGATGGTCAAAAAATTGACTTTACAGTAAAAGAGTTTGAATTGTTGAAGCAGCTTGCTTTAGCACCGAATCAAGTATTTACGCGTGATGATTTGCTGCATTTATTATGGGATGAGGAACATGAGCGAGACGGACGCGCAATTGATTCGCATGTAAAAAATGTACGTTATAAAATGAAAAAAATCGGTGCGCGCACAAAGCTAATTAAAACGGTTTGGGGTCTTGGCTATCAATTCGATATGCCAGAAGATGCGCATGTTTAATCGTGTCGGTTTTAAATGGGGCGCACTTATTATGGCACTCTTCTTTATTATTTTAGTGCCGCTCGCCGTGCTAATTGATCGTATTTTTGCGAATGTTTATACCGATTATGTAGATGCCTCTGTTGAGAAAGCGGCGACACGAGCTGTTATGCAACTTGAAAAAGAGGATAAGCTAGAGCCGGAACGCATTAATTTAATGCTCAGCTTAAGTGATGATGCCATTATCGTATTCGATAAAAACGGCAAAATTTTATCTCGCTCGGCTTATGAGTTTTTTGAGCAAGATACCATTGACTCGCAGTGGCGAAAACCGCTTGAAGCCGAACAAAAATCTTATACAGGAAGCCGTACCGAAAATGCTACTGGCGCGCGCTTTCATTATGTAGGAAAACCTTTACTAAAAGATGGGGAATATAATGGTGGGGTCCTAGTCATGTCAAATGTCACAAGCTGGTATGAAACGATGAGCCAGATTCGCTACTGGACGCTACGCGGTATTTTAATGGCGATTTTATTAGCGCTTGTGTATACGATTTTAGTGTCGTGGAAATTATCACGTCCACTTGTTGATATGACCGAGGCTACGCGTAAAATTGCCAAAGGGCAGGATACGAAGGTCACGGTTACGAGTAAGGATGAGCTTGGCATTCTCGGTGAGTCCATTAATGATTTAAGTGTGGAGTTAAATAACTACCGAAAAAACCGAAGTGAACTACTGGCGAATATCTCACATGAGCTACGGACGCCGGTATCTTACTTACAAGGCTATGCACAACTTATTGAAAATGGACAGTATCGCTCTGAGGAAGAGTTGAAAAAATATGCGCATATTATTGATCAAGAATCCATTCGTTTATCTAAATTAATTCAAGATGTTTTTGACCTATCAAAAATGGAAGAAGGCATGATGACATTTTATAAACAAGCAGTTGATATTGAAGAATTACTAGAAGATGCCGCAGATAAAGTTCGTTTAAAGGCACATCAAAAAAATCTAGCCTTAGAGGTTACGATTCAAGGGCCGCTTCAAGACATAGAAACAGACGGTATGCGCTTTGAGCAAATCATTATTAATTTACTGCAAAACGCGGTTAACTATACACCACA
This sequence comes from Candidatus Kurthia intestinigallinarum, assembly GCF_003991225.1. GTDB lineage: Bacteria > Bacillota > Bacilli > Bacillales_A > Planococcaceae > Kurthia > Kurthia populi. The sequence continues at coordinate 20,511 of NZ_JTFC01000019.1, read as the reverse complement.
AGGAACGATTACACTACGTGCATTTGAGCAAAAATCTACACTAATTATTGAAATAACTGATACAGGTGTTGGTATTCCAGCAGAGGATATTCCCTTTATTTTTGATCGTTTCCACCGGGTTGAAAAATCACGTGTTCGCGATAAGGGTGGCACAGGCCTTGGCCTAGCGATTGTTAAAGCGTTAACGGAAGCATTAGATGGCGCTATTACAGTTGAAAGTAAGGAAAATATCGGCACTACCTTTAGATTGTCATTTCCCATTCATACTTTTTCCACAAATAGCTAGTATGATAATAATATAAACTCATGTGACTCCACCCCCGGATGCCATGGATAGAAAAACACGCACCTACGTCAGGAATAGGTGCGTGTTTTTTTGTTTAAAATAAATATTTTCTTTTTAAGTTTTTTATCAGAAAGAACAGCTAAAGAAAGTGATAAAAGCTTTTTATTGAAATATAAAATTATACAAACGACTTTTCTAGCACTTAAATCGTTTGAAGGGGTGTAGGGAGAACGTTGTCAATTATTCATTATCGTGCTATACTGCTTTTTAATCACATACAAAAAGATGCTAGGAGTGCTGATGTTGTCAGCCGAGAAATTCACGTAATGAATTAATCCTTGAACCTGATCTAGTTTGTACTAGCGTAGGAAAGCGTTGATTGATTCATATGATCACGTCCCATGCCGGTAATCTAGGCATGGGACGTTTTTTAATTTTTGACCACTAGGGGTGCTATAAAAAGCTGAGATGAAACCCTTATGACTTGTATTAGGTAATGCTGACGCAAGGAAGTGGGTTCTATTTAGCGATGCATGTAGAGCCATTTCCTGCGGGAGATGGCTTTTTTGTTGTGATAAAGGAGGAGCAAAGAATGGTTGTTAGGATGGAGCATGTGCATTTTTCGTATGGTCAGAAAGTAATTTTAAATGGCTTAAACCTGCACGTAGAAGCGGGTGAATTTGTTAGTATCGTTGGGGCAAGTGGTTGCGGTAAGAGCACCGTATTTCGTTTGTTGCTAGGACTTGAAAATCCACAGCAAGGGAGGATAAAAAAACATGGAAAAATAGGTTATATGCCACAGCACCATCAGCTTATGCCCTGGCGAACAGCACTTGATAATGCGATTTTACCGTTAGAATGTCAAGGCGTGAAAAAGGCGAAAGCACGTAAGCAAGCGCAGCAGCTTTTTATACGCTTTGGATTAGCTGGCTATGAAGATAAGAAGCCATACGAATTATCAGGTGGTATGCAACAACGCGTAAGCTTGATACGAGCTCTTTTAACAGGAGCCGACGTATTATTATTAGATGAACCATTCAGCGCACTGGATGCTCTTACCCGTAATGATTTACAGAAATGGTTAAAGGACATTGTCCACTTAGAACAGAAAACGGTTATTTTTATTACACATGATATTGAGGAGGCGTTATTTTTATCAGATCGTATTTTTGTAGCGACAAAAAAACCACTTACCGCATTTGAATGTATGGACTCGACAGTATCAAAAGCATATATCTATGAAAAAATTGGGGGTGCGATGCGATGAAAAAAATAGTACCGCCTTTCTTGTTAGTGGCGCTACTGCTCATTAGTTGGGAAGTAATTGCACGTGTTCTTGCATCGCCGTATATTTTGCCGTCCCCACTTCAAATTCTTAAGAAAATATGGTTACTTCGTGAACCACTGTTGACGATTCATTTGCCGGCGACATTAACGATCATTGGGATCGGGTTGCTGATTTCCCTTGTATTAGGTGTAGCCCTTGCATTAGTAATGGATGCCAGTACGTGGTTCGAGCGGGCTTTTTATCCACTTCTTGTCATCTCACAAACGATTCCAACGACTGCCCTTGCCCCCATTTTTGTGCTGTGGTTTGGTTATAGTATTTGGAGTAAAGTACTTGTGACGGTCTTAATTGCTTTTTTCCCCATTACAATGAATACTTTTGAGGGTTTACGCAGTGTGAAAAAAGGACAGTTTGAGCTTCTACAAACATTTGGAGCAAGTCGTTGGCAACAGTTTTGGAAATTAAAGGTCCCGGCTGCCTTACCATCATTTTTTACAGGTCTTAAAATTGCGGTGCCTTTGACTGTAATCGGAGCGGCAATCGGTGAGTGGCTTGGAGCGCAAGCAGGTCTTGGCTATTTTAGTAAACGTATGATGACACAAATGGATGGTGCGGGTGTATTCGCCCCTATTGTTGTGTTATCGCTAATGGCGGTTATTTTTGCGGCCATTCTTGCGGGTGTGGAGAAAAAATATATGGGTTGGAGGAAAGAATAATGAAAAAAATGTTGCTAGTATATGTATGCTGCATTTGTATGACAGTATTAAGTGCATGTGGAAGCAGTGATAAAAAAACAACGGCTGATGGACTACAAGAGGTAACACTCGTACTGGATTGGTATCCTAATGCAGTTCATAGCTTTATTTATGCTGCGGAGGAAAAAGGCTATTTTAAGGAAGAGGGAATTCATTTAAATATTCAATATCCTCAAAATGTGACGGATCCACTTACCTTGACTGCTGCTGGTAAAGCAACGGTAGGAATTTATTATCAGCAAGATATCGTGCGAGCGCGTGCAAATGAAGGAATTCCGGTAAAGTCAATTGGCCCCATTGTACGCGAGCCGTTAAACCATATTATTGTTCTTGATAAAGAAAAAACGATTCAATCACCTAAAGATTTAGAAGGAAAAACAATTGGCTATGCGGGAAGTGACTTAAGTGAAGCGTATGTACAATCGATGGTAAAAGCCGATGGTGGAGACCCAAAGAAAGTAACGATGCAAGATGTGGGGTTTGACCTCGTACCAGCTCTGATTACAAATAAAGTGGATGCGCTTAGTGGCGCGCTGATTAATCATGAAGTGCCCGTAATGGAAGAGAAAGGGTTTCCGACACGTACGTTTAACCCCGCGGATTATGGGGTGCCAAATTATTATGAACTGTTATTTGTATCAGGCGACAAGACAATTGAGGAAAATCCTGAACTACTAAAGGCGTTTCTACGTGCCTCTGAGAAAGGATATGCTTACATGAAGAAGCATCCACAACAAGCGCTAGAAATCTTAATGGCAAAACAAGATGAAGCAAATTTCCCGTTATCATCTAAAGTAGAAAAGAAAAGCTTACAAATACTGATGGCGACGATGGAACAAAAGGGCAACAAGTTCTTATCTGATGATGCAAATGCCTGGCAAAAACAAATTGAATGGATGAGTAAACAGCATATGATTACGACAAAACCGCAGCCAAATGATTTGTTTGTAGAGTTAATGAAATAATCATTTATTTTCGAAAAAAGCCGGAATAAAGGATTCCGGCTTTTTTTGATTGCAAAAGGGTATGAAGTAGTAAAAAAGAGGTGAAAGCCTATGCAATTATCGACAACGCGACTCTGGTTACATGAAATCACGTTTCATGATACAGTAGCAATTCATCAGTACGCGTCATGAGAGGAAGTGTCACATGATCAGCCATGGGGACCAAATTCACTCGAAGAAACGACGCAATTTGTTGCAGAAGTAGTAGCGGATGCAGCAGAGCATAAACGGCTGCGGTATTGTTTAGCAGTAGAATATGACGGCCAACTTATCGGTGCGGGGGAGCTATGGATTACGGACTGGTACAATGAATGCGCAGAAATCGGCTATGTATTGCATCCCGCTTATTGGGGACAAGGCTTTGCGACTGAAATGGCAAATGTGCTACTAGCATTCGGCTTTGAATAGCTAGATATGCATCGAATTTTTGCCACTTGTGACCCTGAAAATATTGCTTCTTTTAACGTGCTAGAAAAGGTCGGATTTCAATCAGAGGGGCGAATTCGCGACCATATACGTATAAATGGTGGATGGCGTGATTCACTTATTTACAGTATGTTGCGCGATGAATGGCAGGGAATGGTGTATGAATACGAATAAAAAAATACCTCATTCGTCTAATATGACGAATGAGGTATTTTGAGTTGCATTTATTTTAGGCCTTCTTGATGTGTTGCGCGATATTTCGCAAGGTCACCAGATATCCCAGGTGTTGTTAAACCGTATGGGCTAAGGATTTTGTCGATTTCTTCCGGTGTGAAGTGACCGTATTCAACACATAGCTCACGTACAGATTTACCTGTTGCAAGTGCTTCACGTGCGATACGAGAAGACGATTCGTAACCGATATATGGTGATACAGCTGTAATAATACCAATGCTGTTTTCAACATAAGCAAGTAAACGTTCTTTGTTTGCTTTGATATCTTTTAGGCAGTATTCTGTAAATACTTCAAATACATTGTCCATAATTTGTAGTGATTGTAGTAGGTTATAAACAAGTACAGGTTCCATCACGTTTAATTCAAATTGACCCGCTTCAGAAGCCATTGAAATCGTTAAATCATTTCCTGCTACTTGGAATGCTACTTGGTTCATTACTTCAAGCATTACAGGGTTTACTTTCCCTGGCATAATTGAAGACCCTGGTTGGCGTGCAGGTAAAATTAATTCACCTAGACCAGCAGTAGGGCCAGAAGCCATCATACGAATATCATTTGAGATTTTTGACATGTTTAGCATACACACTTTTAATACAGATGATACTTCTGTGTAAACATCGGTGTTTTGTGTACCATCGATTAAGTTTTGCGCTAATGCATATGGATAGCCTGTATTTTTGCGTAGGAAGTTAATCGCAAGCTCACGGTATTCTAAATCAGCATTTAAGCCTGTACCGATTGCCGTTGCACCAAGATTGACTGTTAATAAGCTTTCTTGTGCTTTTTTAATACGTGTAATATCACGACCAACAACTGCTGCATAGGCTTCAAATTCTTGGCCTAAACGAATTGGCACAGCGTCTTGTAAGTGTGTACGACCCATTTTGACAATATCATCAAATTCTAGTGATTTTGCGACAAATGTATCTTTCATTTTTTTCATTGTTTTGCCTAATTTTTGAATCATTGAATGAGCTGCAATGTGAATTGCTGTAGGGAATGCGTCATTTGTTGATTGTGCCATATTTACATGGTTGTTTGGGCTAATGATGTCGAAGCGACCTTTATCATAACCTAAAATTTCAAGAGCACGGTTAGCGATGACTTCATTTGTGTTCATATTAATTGAAGTACCGGCACCGCCTTGGATTGGATCCACAACAAATTGTTCGTGCCACTGCCCGTTAATAATTTCATCACATGCTTCAATCATTACGTCTGCAGTAGATGGTTTTAATTGATGGGTTGCTGCATTTGCTTGGGCAGCTGATTTTTTCACGATAGCCATTGCACGAATTAATTCAGGGTGAATCGTATACCCTGTAATTGGGAAGTTTGCTTTTGCACGCATTGTTTGTACGCCATAGTAAGCTGTGTTTGGAATTTCTAATTCGCCTAAAAAGTCATGTTCTTTACGTGTATCCATAGTAGTGTGTCAAGCGAGTTACTCGCTGACTGTCACCTCTCTTTGTCATAGTAGTTATCATTGTCACATACTAAGTGTAACGCGTTTAGTTGTTAAAAACCGTGTTGTTTATGTAAAAGCTATTACAGTACTTAGGATGCATTTTTCTCTCACCATTACGCTAACGTTTTTTGGAAGCGTTATCAACTAATTCGCTTTAAAAAATTCACATTTTCGTAACTTATCTCATTCTGGCATAGTATTAATCTTTTTTCAAGATATATAAAGGAATTTCTACGTAAAAAAGCGAATTTAATACGAAAAGGGGGCTACAACATGAAATACGATGTCATTATTATTGGTGCAGGTCTTGCAGGTTTAGTAACAGCAACTGAATTGATTGAACGAGGAAAAACAGTTTTATTATTGGACCAAGAAGGCGAACAGTCTTTAGGAGGCCAAGCTTTTTGGTCCTTTGGTGGCGTATTTTTAGTTGATTCACCTGAGCAAAAACGTCTAGGGGTAAAAGATAGCTTTGAGCTTGCTTGGAAGGACTGGCGCCATACAGCAGGATTTGATCGTGTTGAAGATGAGGATAGTTGGGCAATTCAATGGGCACATGCCTATGTTGAATTTGCGACACATAAAAAATATACGTATTTAAAGGAAAAAGGTGTACGCTTTTTCCCTGTAGTCGGCTGGGCTGAACGTGGGGCGATGCTACCGGGCGGCTATGGAAATTCCGTGCCGCGCTTTCATATTACATGGGGAACGGGACCAGGACTTGTCGAGCCATTTAAAAAATCTGTGCTTGAAGCGAGAAATCGCGGGCAATTAACCTATCTAGCGAGGCACCAGGTGACGGAACTTATCATGACGGAGCAGGGTGTGTGCGGTGTTCGAGGGAATATTTTAGTGCAAGACACCGCGGAGCGTGGTAAAGCGACCTCGCGCGCAGTTGTACGGCCATTTCATTACCACGCGGATGCGGTTGTCATTGCATCTGGAGGCATTGGCGCGAATTTGGAGCTTGTACGTCAAAACTGGCCTGATCGACTTGGAAAAGCGCCTGAAACAATGATTGCCGGTGTGCCTAATTATGTAGATGGTAAAATGCTTGAGCTAGCAGAGAAGCATGGTGCGCGTATCGTTAATAAAGACCGGATGTGGCATTATACGGAAGGCTTACGCAATTTTTCACCGATTTGGGACAATCATGGCATTCGAATTTTACCAGGACCGTCCTCATTATGGCTTGATGCAGAGGGGAATCGTTTTGAAGCACCAAATTATCCAGGCTTTGATACGTTGTCAACGCTTGAAGCGATTGGCAAAACGGGCTATGATTACTCATGGTTTATTTTAACGGAGGAAATTATCGAAAAAGAATTTGCATTATCCGGCTCAGAGCAAAACCCGGACTTGACGAATAAGCGGTTACTTGAGGTACTACAGCGTGTGAAAAAAGGGGCACCAAAACCTGTGCAGTCATTTATCGACAATGGTGTGGATTTTGTCGTAGCGGATGGTGTCAAAGAGCTAGTAGCGGGAATGAATAATTTAGTAGGCAATGAATTGCTCGATTTTTTATCAATTAAGGAGAAAATTTTGAGTCGTGATGACGAAATTGTGAATAAACAATCGACAGACCCACAAATTCAAATAATTTATCACGCAAGACGCTATATCGGTGATAAAATAGTACGCGTAGCAAAACCACATAAACTATTAAGCCCAGCTAGTGGGAAACTTATTGCGGTACGTCTTAATATTTTGACGCGCAAGACGCTTGGAGGATTACAAACTAATTTAAACGGTGCCGTACTAGATCAACACCAGAATGTCGTCAATGGCTTGTACGCAGTAGGTGAAGCGGCAGGATTTGGTGGCGGAGGTATCCATGGCTACCGTTCATTAGAAGGAACCTTTTTAGGTAGCTGTATTTTCACCGGATATACAGTTGGGCGCGCCATACCATAGGGGGAATAAATGAAATGAAGAAATTTAGCTTATTATTTGTATTAAGTCTTATACTTGTGGTGCTTGCAGCATGTAGCCAAGAAGAACCAACACAAACATACGATTTTAAAGCTACAAACAGTGATTGGGATACGAGCTATTCAGTTGTTCAAGAGCCATCAGTAGGTCAAAAACAATATGAATTAAGCATTAAGTATGTTGGTACAGGAGATTTACCAAAACAAGTTGGTTATGAGTTAGCAGATGAAAAAATTGCCGGAACAGGTGAGTTATTAGTAAACAATTCCATTAAAAAAACGGATTCATGTAATGAATGTACATTAGCAACGGAAGAAGATAAAACATTGACACTTACTTATGATGGAAAGCAAGAAACGCTTGTTTTGAAAAAACAATAACATGATTAGAGTGTAGACAAATATGTCTACGCTCTTTTTTTGTGGTATAATTTGGTAAAAGGGTGTGTGAGATGCATAAACGGAGCGCGATTATTTTAATCGAACAAGGCTGTGTCGCGTTGATTAAGCGTGTGAAAAATGGACGTCGCTATTATACATTTCCTGGAGGAAAGGTAGAAGAGGATGAAACGGTTGAAGCCGCAGCAAAAAGAGAGGCCTTTGAAGAGCTTGGTTTAGTTGTTGCGATTGGAAATTGCTTGATTACCGTTCCTTATGATGGTACACAATATTATTATTATGCCACGCGTCAAAGCGGAATTTTTGGTCAGGGTACAGGCGAAGAGTTTGTTGATATGCGAGCAGAGGATACATATGAAGCGGTGTGGATGCCACTTCAGGCGTTACGCCAGCATGACATTATTCCGATAGAGGTTGTCGAAAAAGTACTCGAACAGGAGGGGCTATATGAGACCTAAAATAAAGCTTGAAAAATCGATTCCTGAAAAAATTGCGAATAGTATTGGCTATGCGGCTATTTTATTTTTAATCATATTTTTCTTCGCAAAAATGAGTACGTTACCCGCAGAAATTCCGATGCATTATAATGGCGTTACAGTTGATCGTTACGGCTCGAAATGGGAAACAATCGCTCTTATTCTTATTGCCATTGCAACGCAAATAGGCCTAGAATTTTTAGAGCGTAAACCACAGTTACATAATTATCCAACACGTTTTAACGAAGAAAATGCCGAAGAATTTTACCGTGCAAGTTCGCAAATTTTAAACTATACAAAAAATACAATCGCGGTTCTGATGGCTTTCATTATGTATGAAATTCTGACTCTACAAGAACAGCTTTCACCGCTGTTTTGGGTATTAATTGCATTAGTTATTGGATTATCCATTTGGGGCGTTATGAAAATGAGTCGTATTGGTAAATAATTAAAAAGGCGTATCATGAAGTAGACAATTACGACTCCGTGATACGCCTTTAGTATGTTTTATTGACCGTCTATTTCTGAACGGAGCATTGGTTCTAGTTGCTCAAGTGGAATATGACCAACAAGTGGCTCATACATCGAATTATTTAAAATGACACGTGTATGAGGAATACCCATGACATCAAACTTTTCGGAAATCTCTGGATGTTCGTCAACATTGACTTTCAATACTTGAATATCGTCGTTGTTATCATCTAGTTGTTCAAGTACTTCTGCGAACATGCGGCAAGGTCCGCACCAAGTTGCCCAGAAATTTAATACGACCATTTTATTCGTCGCAACTTGTTCATTTATTTGTTGTGGATTTGTTATGTGTAAAATTGACATCTGTTTGCCTCCTAAATACGCTTCATGAGCTAGTGGTATCATAGCACCAAATGAAAATAAGATGCAATAAAACTGTTTAAGCTGTGTATACAAAAGAAGCGGCTTTGATATACGTGTAAAAATAACCGCTTTTATAAGCATAAGAAAAACCGGAATCGCGCAGTGGCGTAGTTCCGGTTTTTCGTTACGACCGCTAAAAAAGGAGAATAACGTGTTTTGTTCTAATCTTTTTTTGCGAACCTATCCTTAAATTGAGTCAAGTATAGTTTTATCATTTCTTCGCAGAATCCCCCTCCCTCAAAGAACGTAGTGAGTAGGGAAGAGATGAATGCGAACCCAATTATGCTGCCAGTACTAATTTGTTGAAAAGAACATCTGTTCCTATTATACTATTCAAAAAAAGGAGGTGTCTGTCATGCCACATCAAGCGTATAAATTCCGTATCTACCCAACTAAAGACCAACAAGCGCTCATCCATCAAACCCATGGGCATTGTCGTTTTGTTTACAACCATTTTCTTGCGTTGTGGAATACTTCTTATAAAGAAGAAGGAAAAGGATTGAATCGTTCCATTATGTCCAAAATGCTCACGAAAATGAAGAAACAAGATGATACCGCTTGGTTACGTAATGTAGATAGTGTGGCATTACAAGCCTCTTATGAAAATTTACTAGACGCTTTTCAACGTTTCTTTCAAAAGCAAAATAACTATCCTCGCTTTAAAAGTAAAAAGAATCCAGTCCAAAGTTATACTACGAAGAATACGAATAACAATATTGCGATTGTCGGTAATCAAATGAAGCTACCAAAATTAGGACTCGTAAAATTTGCGAAGTCGCGTGATATTGAAGGTCGTATTCTAAAAGCAACGATTAAATACAATGCGAGTGGTACGTTTTACGTGTCTGTCCTATGCGAAGTACCAGACTTTAAGCCATTGCCTCAAACAAAGGAAGCTGTAGGAATTGATTTAGGTATCACCGATTTTGCGATTCTGTCCGATGGACGTAAAATGGATAACCAACGCTTTACAGCCAAAATGGAGCAGAAGTTAAAACGTGAGCAGCGCAAATTATCCCGTCGCTATGAGCAAGCGAAAAAAGATGGTCGTGATTTACGTGCGTGCATGAACTACCAAAAGCAACGTCGTAGAGTGGCTCGTTTGCGTGAGCGTGTTGCTTTTCAACGTGAAGATTTTTTAAACAAGCTATCAACGGCATTGATTCGTCAATATGATGTCATCTGCATCGAAAACTTAAATACCAAAGGTATGATGAAAAATCATAAGTTGGCGAAAGCGATTAGTGATGTGTCATGGTCTTCTTTTGTACAAAAACTGATGTATAAGGCGAAATGGTTCGGTAGAAAAATTGTTGAAATCGACAGATTTTTCCCATCGAGCCAACTTTGTCATGCCTGTGGTCATCGAGATGGCAAGAAAACATTGGATATTCGTGAGTGGACTTGTTCATCTTGTGATACGACACTAGATCGAGATATTAATGCAAGTCGAAATATTTTAGCCGAAGGGCTAAGAATTTTGAACCAACAACCGTAGGAACGACGGGGATAGCCTACTAAAAAAGTGAAGCCGCTGTTTCAAGCAACTGGAAACAAGCAAGCACTGTTCGTAGGAATCTCCCACTTCAAGCAACGTTCGAAGAACGGCTAAGTGGGGGTAGTTCAATTACGATTGGTCTTTTCTGTTTAAGTCAATCATATGGTAGTGGCATGATGCTTGTAGCAAGTGCCTTAATCGCGCTAGGCTTCGGGAATATGATTTCTTGTAGCCAAGTAGCGGTTGTCAATTTAGCACCCAATCACCGTATTGGTCTAGCAACCTCAACTTTCTATATTGCAATGGATGCCGGAATTGGCGTTGGCCCTATTATTATCGGTGCCATTTTACCGCATTTTGGCTATCGTGGTATGTATGCATCAATGGCTGTTTTAGTACTGATTACAATTGTTATTTATTACTTCGTTCATGGTCGCCATGTGAAAGTAACTGCCTCATAGAAAAAAGCGTAGCCTTATGTGCTACGCTTTTTTTATTTATTAATCAATCAACGTTTCTTTATCTGGTGCCTGTAAAAATTCAAACATCGTCTGATTATGAACTCTCTTATGTCATTATCAGTAAATGAACCCGTATTCTAAGAAGTAATTGAACGAAAAAATAAAGATGGCTACAATTGTACTCATTATGGTTCTAAACAAGTTGTGCGTTTTAGAAAGTATAAAATGAAACTTGGACTTAAAAAACTTAAGGGTTTGATGTTCCCTTTTTACCTTAGTCTAGGTGCTTCAAATGAATTAGTGGTATGGTCTAGTAACAAAAATGTATTCAGCCTAGATAAAAGGGAATGGATAGGAAATCTTGAAGGTGATATTAGAGAAACAGTCATTGTTAAAATGGAAGCCAATAGCAGTGTATTTTGGATTGGTTATGACGGAGACTCAATTGTAATAATCTCAAATCAACTTCAATTTTCTACTTATGAAAAAATAGCTCAAACATTCCCTAAATTTGTTTCTCCTAAGAGATGTGATTATGGTGAAGCATGAAATAGGGCTGTACTAAAAGCCCAAATTGGCTTTAGCACAGCCCTCTCATATTGTAATAACTTCTCTATTTCCATTCAAAAAGACGATAAATGATAGAATTCTATGATCAAAAATAGACAAAAGCTACCCGAAAATCATTTCTTGGACAGCTCCTTTTGTTTATTAAAAAACAAAAGTATTAATTAAGATAGCTTCTCAAATAAAAAAGCTGAAATCCATTAAAATAGGATTCCAGCTTCTATTTATTTATACCATGTACCTGTTGATGTCACATATTTGATTGTAGATTTCGTTCCAACATCAACATATGTTTTTCCTTTATGGACTTCTATATGCGTATAGTATTTACCCGTTTTATATACATGAATAGGCACTTTTTTTCCTGATTGATTGTATGCTTTATACGATTTTCCAAAGTGTTTTTTAACAGATTTAGATGAAATTTTATAATCATACACACGGAAAATCCCTTTTACTTTTGCATCTTTTGGAATTTTATTTTTCGCAAATTTGTTGAAAAGAAAGTTATCTCCAATAGTTGTACGATATACTGGTGGGTCCCCATCAATAATCGCTTTGCCTTTCTCCTTTTTTGCAAGAGTTTTATACGTCATACCAATTTTCCCTTTCGTTCGCGGTAACGTACCCTTACGTAGATTTTCCGCAAATTTTTCACTCATATTATAAGACTTTGCCTGTGCTTCTACTGAACCATTTGGTATCACCTCTGCAGAAACTGCACTCAACCCCAAAACAATTGCTGTGCTAACTATCCATTTTTTCAAAATAAATCGCCTCCCTTTTTATTACATTCCTATCCTTTAATTCGTTTAAACATCCATTCTAGAACATGCTTAGTTTCAAATTAAAATTTTTTATAATGTATACAGAAAAATCTATATAACTTTTTATGCATTTTTTTGAATAAAGAAAAGCCGAAATTCTACGTTAATGGATTCCAGCTTTTTATCATAATTAGTTATAACGAATAGCCACGATACTATCGAATTTCATCTTATTTCCAGTCAGAATATATCCAGCAAAAAACAACTTATTATCGCTTTCTATACTTTTTTTAAAATAAGATTTTTTAAGATATTCTTAAAAACAAGATTCGCTTATTAGTACAAAAAGATTGAATGCAAATAACTAATTACCAATTTTAAATTCCTTTTTCATCCATTTTAAATAGTCTTTAGTAATAAAGAATGGGATTTCCATTAAATTTGGAACTTTTCATTACAGTATAGCGCTCCTAACAAAGAGTTTTATTTCAATTGTAAATTTATTTTTACAATCATGACTTTTATGTTACGATATTAACCATGTTATTTTTAAGTCATATTTGGAAATAAAAAGGAGGACTTCACTGTGGACAAAGAAAAGAAAACCTCTTGGCTTATTTTTACGGGTAGTACCGTTTTTTACACAGTCATTTTAATCGTGCTGTTGTATTTATATCACTACAAAGATATTCAAGGAGGTTCATTTATTTACAATGAGTTTTAGTGTGGACAATAAAACGATGTTGGAAAAAATGAAGCAATGGGCTGTAGATGATCCGAATCGCATTATGTATAAAACAAGTGAGAAAAATTATACATATGGTGAGCTAGAACATTACAGTAATATTGCCGCAAGTTTTTTACAACAAACAATTCAAAGCAAAAAGCCTGTTATTATTTTTGGTGATTTACAATTTGAGATGGTGGCAATGTTTTTAGGCGCCACAAAAGCAGGGATTGCATATATCCCCATCTCTTCAGATACACCAAATGACAGACTACAATTAATTTTAGAAACAGCAGATCCTTCATTAGTTGTCATGGTTAATGAAGATGCTAGTTTCGTTTCATCTACACCAATTGTTGCATGGTCAAAAATCAAAAAATTTGATGGGCTCATTCAAACAGAATTTTCAGGTGTACAGCAAAAAGAAACATATTACATCATTTTCACATCAGGCACGACTGGTGTTCCAAAGGGCGTGCAAATTAGTCATGACAATTTATGTAGCTTCGTAGATTGGATGATTGAAGCCTTTTCATTAAAACCTGGTCAAAATTATTTAGCACAGGCAGCGTATTCATTCGATTTATCTGTCATGGGGCTTTATCCGGCACTCGCTTCAGGTGGTATGCTATCACCACTTCATAAACATGAGGTCATTAATTTTAAAGATCTTTTCACGCGATTACCGCAATTACATGTAAACAATTGGATTTCAACACCATCATTTATAGACATTTGCTTGATGGATGAGAAATTCGATGAAGCACATTACCCTTCTATTTCTACATTCTTATTCTGTGGTGAAGAACTAGCACGCTCAACAGCCATCACATTACGCGAACGTTTCCCACAAGCGCGCGTTTTCAACACATACGGCCCTACAGAGGCAACCGTTGCTGTTTCAGCTGTTGAGATTACCGATGAGGTTCTAGCTGCCCATGAACGACTTCCTATTGGCTATGTTAAAGCGGATACACGCGTCGTCATTGATGAAAAAACAAACGAAATTATTCTTTCAGGTCCTTCTATCTCAAAAGGCTATTTGAACAATGCTGAAAAAACAGCTGAAGCCTTTTTCACATTAGATGGAGTGCCCGCCTATCATACAGGTGATGCGGGTTCATTAAAAGATGATTTACTTTTTTATGAAGGACGTATTGATTTCCAAGTGAAACTGCATGGACATCGTATCGAACTTGAAGAAGTAGACCATCATTTAGCACAATGCCAATATGTCAAACAAGCCATTGTGGTGCCAAAATTGAAAGAGAAAAAAGTCCATCAGCTCGTGGCGATTATCGTATCAAATGAATCACCATTTGATAAAGATTTCAAATTAACACGTGCCATTAAACAAGAGGCATCCGAGAAAATGATGGATTATATGATGCCACAGCGCTTTATTTATAAAGCCAATTTACCGATTACACCAAACGGTAAAATTGACCGCAAAGCGTTAATGGCTGAGGTGAATCAATGATAGAGAACATTCCTTCACTTATTCCCTACGCGAACCCAATGTATTTTATTTACGTGCTGATCGCGTTAATTCCATTAATGCTGTTTATGCTATGGAAGGGTAAACGATTACCATGGTATCAAAGCCTTGTCACATTATTTTTCTTATACATTAGTTTTGGTGGCGAGAGCTGGAAACAGGGTGTCGCACTTATTTTGTACGTCATTTGGCAAACCATCCTTGTAGCGGCGTATCAAAAATACCGTATCAATCATAATCAAACGAGCATTTTTTACACGAGTATTGCACTCGCCATCTTACCGTTATTTTTAACGAAATTTTTCCCTCTATTTGATATCCATCTATCGTTTATCGGATTTTTAGGCATTTCTTATTTAACATTTAAAAGTGTGCAAGTGCTGATTGAATTTAGAGACGGTGTGCTGAAAACATACAATGTATGGGATTATATCCGTTTCCTACTATTCTTCCCAACCATTTCATCTGGACCAATCGACCGTTTCCGTCGATTCCAAAAAGAATTGCATACTGCACCACAGCGTGAAGAGTATGCAGGAATGCTACAGCTAGGAATTCAACGTATTTTCATGGGCTTCTTATACAAATTCATTCTTGGCTACTATCTTGGCAGTGTACTACTGCCATCATTTGAAAAGGCTACACTTTCTGCGGGCTTCTTCTCATGGGATCTGCTTGGCTATATGTATACATACAGTCTTTACTTATTCTTTGACTTTGCCGGTTATAGCCTATTTGCTGTAGGTGTCAGTAATTTAATGGGTTATCATACACCAATGAACTTTAATAAGCCATTTGCTTCTTGGAACATTAAAGAGTTCTGGAATCGCTGGCATATCTCGCTTTCTACATGGTTCCGAGATTATGTCTATATGCGTTTAATGTTCTTACTCATCAAGAAAAAAGTATTTAAAAGCCGTATTGTCGCTTCAAATGTAGGGTACTTTGGTTTATTCCTATTGATGGGCTTCTGGCATGGCTTTACATGGTATTACATTTTATATGGCGTCTTCCACGCAACAGCTATTTGCGTAAATGACTGGTGGCTACGTCTTAAGAAAAAACACAAAACATGGCCATCTAACAAGTGGACACATGCATTGGCAGTGGTTGTGACATTCCACATTGTCTGCGTGAGCTTCCTGATTTTCTCAGGAATTTTGGACAAACTATTTTTTAACTAAAGGAGAATAACACATGAACGAAACATTATTAGCAATTTTAGAAGAAGTTACAGGTGCGGATGTACGAGACGATTTAGATTTAGATTTATACGAGGAAGGTATTTTAGATTCATTCGGAACCGTACAATTACTTGTTGAAATTGATGGTCAATTAGGTATTCAAGTACCTGTTTCTGACTTTGAACGTGAAGACTGGCGCACACCAAATAAAATCATCGCGACAGTCGGAAGCCTAGCATAATCATGAAGAAAAAGCTTTTCTTTGCTTTTGGACCACTTATTATCGCTGTTATTATTGTAGGGATTATCTTTTTAACACCTGCTAACTCAGCTATTACAAACAACAAAGTATTGGAGCAAGCAAGTAGCTCTATGGCAGACACTGTTATACAAGGCAGTGACTTAACAAAATCTGCGCTTAAACAATCCGAATATATTCCGTTTTTTGGCTCATCTGAGCTGAGCCGATTTAGTCCGTTCCACCCATCGGTCTTATCTTACAAATATGATCGTGATTATACGCCATTTCTAATTGGCGCACCTGGTACACAATCACTCATGCATTACGCGATTATGAACAACAGTCAACAAGCACTGACGAATAAAAAAATGGTCTTTATTATTTCACCTCAGTGGTTCGTTGAAAATGGTGTGAAAGAAGATTATTTTGCAGCACATTTTTCAAAACTACAGTTATACCACTGGATGATGCATACGAAAAAAGTGACCGCTTATGAGCAGTATTATGCAAAGCGTCTTTTACAATTTGAAAATATTCAAAATTCACCTACGATGAAAGAGAATTTACAGCAAATCATGCATGGCACTGCTCTTTCTGAAAAACAAGTACGTGATTTGAAGCTTGAATATCGTGTATTAAATCGTGAGGACCGCATATTCGGTACAATGAATATGCGAGCATCAAACAATTTATCGAAAATTCATGACTTTGAAAACATGCTGCCTACTACAGAAAATCAACAAGAATGGCTTGCTTTAGCAAATGAGCTTGGCGCTAAAGAGACTTCTTCGAATGATTTAGGCATCTCAAATGACTTTTATAATAAAAACTTAAAAGATCGTGTTGAAACATTAAAAGATAAGCAGCAAAATCTTGATTATACAAAAGGGCCTGAGTTCGCAGACTTCCAACTTGTTTTAAATCAAATTGCCGCTCAAAATGCCGATGTTCTGTTTATTATTCCACCGATTAATGAAAAATGGAGTGACTACACAGGCCTATCACAAGAAATGGTTCAACAATTCGCAACGAAAATCACCACACAATTGAATGAACAAGGCTTCTATCATGTCGCTGACTTCACGAAAAAATCTGCCGAGCCGTACTTTATGCAAGATACGATTCACTTAGGATGGCGCGGCTGGATTGATGTCGATAAGGCCCTTCAATCATTTATAAAAGATATAACCAAACCTCAGTATCAAATGGATGATAACTACTTATCAGAAGCGTGGCAACAGCAATAAAAAAACGTCCCGAGAAAAATCTCGGGACGTTTTTTTTATATAAGTACTACTTTTTATTTTTGAGGATTGCCCTCTTTTTGCGTTAGCGCAAAGTAAAGCGCGCCTATTAAAAACAGGCCTCCTACTCCATACGCAATAAGCATCGCATAATCTACTGTATTTTTTAAAGCTAGACCGAGCATAAGTGATGATGAAAAGAGCAGTAAAAATACCGCAATATATTTTTTATTCATAACAGCATCTCCAATCATATACTAGGTATTCAAAAATGACCTAGAGATTTATTACTTCTATGTCTTTACTCATTTTCTAAATAGATGGTCGTATAGGTTAATAAAAATTCCGCAAACGTCGGCTCTTTTTCGAATGCAGCAATCTCTTGATTTAATGTACCCATTTCATCTGTAATAATACCGTCTACATTCAAATAGAGTGATTGTCGCATATCCTTCTTGTCATTGACCGTCCAGACATAGACTTTTTTATTCATCATCAATGCCTTGCCAATGAAGGATGAATTTAACGTTGTTTGCTCCATTGTATAGGCATCAAAATCCGTTGTCGGGAATGAAAAGTTAAACGGTAAAATATAGCTCACAAAGGCTTCAGGGTCCTCCTGCTTCAGCTCATCTGCCGCTTTATGACTCAGTGTCTGCAGGATATGCCCATTTTTTTCAAAGTTCTTTTCGTATTGCTTGATAAATCGCGGAACCATTTCCTTCGAATCAGAAGATGACGTTTTTAATTCTACTAATAATTTTTGATGATGCCTATTCGCTACCTTTAAATAGTCATCGAAGCTCGCGATTTTCGCCTCGTAGCCATTTTCACGAACCGTCATTTTCTTTAACTGCTTTAATGTAAGCTCTTGCGGCTTCTTATCAACACCTGCTAATTTCTTTAAATTTTTATCATGCACAACAACGTATTTATGATCCTTTGTTTCCTGTACATCCATCTCGATATAATCTGGTTGATAATATTTTATCGTTTTTTTCATTGCAGGAATCGTATTTTGTACACCATTGCCGCTTGTTACGCCGCGATGTGAAATGGTTTCAGTTCCTTTATCAATCGTATCAGCAGAGGAAATTCCATTATAAATCGTTAAAAGTAGCACACCGGCAATTAAAAACCAATGCTTATAGCGATACGTAAAACGTGTCGGTTCTACATGCTCCTCCTCATCCGCCACAATCAATTCATTTAAAAATACCGAGCTATAGGCCACTACCGCAAAAACATTGACGAGTAAATGAACAATTTTCACAATCGTTAAATTGATAATTACTGCAGTGACAGGAATTGGAGATGGTAATAAATCAAAGCCCATTTGTAAAAAGTACACACCAAAATAAATTGCATTAGAGATTGTAAAAATCGTCACCGCAATCCATGTATAGCGAATCGCATAATGGAAAAAGCGTTTATTTGTGCGTCCCCAGCTTAAAGCTAATGCTGCTCTAAAGCCTTTTGGTCGTATAATAAGTTCCGGTAGTGTAAATACTGAGCGAATACCAATATAAAAAAGTCCCGCAATAATGAGCGCAAATCCCGTCATATAAAACGGATTATTAACAATCTCATCATAAATAAATTTTGGGAAAACAAGTTTACTTAAGAGTGGTGAATTTAAAAAGAAAACATTGAAAAATGGTAGTAAAAAGCCTAAATAACAAAAGAATAAACTAAATGTTTTCCAGTTAGTATGCGTGACAACCTGATAGACTTCCTTTACAAGTGTCTTCAGATTAAAGCAATGTTGTTTAATTTGAATAATACCGCGTAGCACAAAAACAAATTGAATAAACGTAATAAAGAGTAGTATGGCGACAACGACAACAAGTCCGAGTGCAACAAATGGATGCTGAATAAACAGCGGCAGGGCATTTGTGTACGATAAATATGTAATATTCCCAAGCTCTAGCACCGTTGATAAGCTAAAACGAAATAATGGAATGACAATGGCTTCTAATAAAATATTCGTGCCGGTAATAACTAATAAAAAATAATACCAATGATGACTAAAATCTAACCAAATCGCATGAATAAATTTTTTATACTGTTCCATATGCTCCCTCCTCTTCAATAATCTTTCTTTCTATCATACCGTTATCTCGGTATTTTTCACACAAAAATAAGAGGATGGGACATACGTATAAAAACAACCTCTCCTATGAGCATAAGAAAAACCGGAATCGCGCTGTGACGCGGTTCCGGTTTGTCATTGCGAACGATAAAAAAAAGAAAATAACGTGTTTTGTCTCAACCTCTTTATGGATATACTGTTGCTTTTCTTGTATCAGTTCACCTAATCCTAATATATCGGTATTTTGTGGGGCATGACCAAGTTGGCGCAGCATGGCGACAACTTGGCCCTTATGATGAAATTCATGTGTCACTGTATGCATAAGCAGCTGCCTCGGAGATTTTCGGACGATACCACTATCCGTTCTCCATGGCAGCTCCTGCTCTGTACGTATAGGCGTCTTTGTTTGGGCGAATAAAAAAGACCCAATCCATGCATGATAGCATCCAGCGATATGCACGAGCGTCGCCTTAATACTGAGGAAGCCAAAATTTGACTCCGCAACAAGCTCCTGCTCACTTAACATGCGACATTGTGCTAAAAGAATGTGACGCGTTTGCTTTACCCAGTCATATTCGATTATTTCCATACGTGATCTCTTCGATTCCTATTACCAGTTATCAAATTCCCGAGTTTTTTTCTAACGAAACGACATCATTGAACTACCCCCACTTAGCCGTTCTTCGAACGTTGCTTGAAGTGGGAGTTTCCTACGAACAGTGCTTGCTTGTTTCCAGTTGCTCGAAACAGCGGCTTCACTTTTTTTAGTAGGCTATCCCCGTAGTTCCTACGGTTGTTGCTTTAAAAGTCTTAACCCTTCGATTAAGATATTCTTACTTGCATTAATATCTCGGTCTAGTGTCGTACCACAAGATGAACAAGTCCACACACGAATAGCTAATGGTTTCTTGCCATCTCGATGACCACAGGCATGACAAATTTGGCTCGATGGGAAGAATCTGTCGATTTCAACAATTTTTCGATCGAGCCATTTTGCCTTATATTTTAGCTTGGTCACAAATTCAGACCATGACACATCCGCTATCGCTTTTGCCAACTTATGATTT
>NZ_JTFC01000189.1 GCF_003991225.1 Candidatus Kurthia intestinigallinarum | reverse complement strand
TTATTACGCTGATAGGCTGGTGCAGCAGTTATTTCCGTAAAAATAATCGTGCTACACATAGCATTCAAGCAAAACCATTTCTGCAAGCGCAGATGCAGAAAGACTTTTTTTCCTGAAATAGGTAAGTCGCGAATTTTTCGTTTCGTGCTACTATGTCGACGCGTGCTGAGTTCTTGGCATTTAGGACAACAAGCGGATTTGGATCGTGAATGGAAATAAAAAAGCATGTGAGCATACGGTACACGTCTTTTTCAGATCCTATACCCGGGTAGTGATGTATGTAAGCATTCACTGACTATGTGTAAGAACCTAATTTAGCTTGCGAAATACAGTTATATATAATAATTTGTTTACACCTTATAAGGGGAATGCATCAATGGACGTAACAAGTATAATAAGGGGTCTTTTTCCTTGGATTATAACAGCATGTTGTATTTTTGGAATAATTGGCTTTTCATTCTTAATTTATCAGAAAAAAAGAGGTCATTTACACAAACAAAAAATATATTCTTTTATCACGCTTTTATTGTTGATTTGCTGGTTTACTATTGTGTTAGGTATAACAACATTGAGCCGAGGCGCCAATTATGAAAGTATGACCAATCTTAATCTGTATAGCGGTTATATTAATGCTTGGAATAATTGGTCTTTGACAGAATTTCAACTAATTATTTTTAATATTATAATGTTTGTTCCGTTAGGAATTTTATTACCATTTTACAATAAAAAATTTAACAGTTTTACCCCAGCACTAATAGTATCATTAGGAGTTACACTTTTGATTGAATGTATTCAACTTGTAACGCAAAAAGGTATTTTTGAATTAGATGATATATTTCATAACACATTAGGAGGTATTATTGGGTTCTATTTAATTATTGGTATTAGAGATTTTGTTCAACAAAGAAAATTGAAATCATTGATTAAAGCAATAGCACTCCCTACGATTTTTAGTATCATTTTATTAATACCGTTTACTTTCTATTCGATTAAAGAATTTGGGAACATGCCGATTCTTCCTGCTGAAAGACAAGATATGGAACATGTAACAGTTGAATCAAAATTAAATTTTTCGGATGAACCGTCAAGTGCAGCAATTTACCAAAACATAAGTGCAAATGATTTAGAGAATGGGAAGAAAATAGCTACTATTTTGAGTAATGAATATGGATTAACTCAAAAAGGAAAAATATACACAGAGAGTCGCAATCGAATTTTTAAATTCGAGGACGAATCATACAATATATACCAATTGAATTATGTCTTAACAGCTGGAACATGGACGCTTACAAATTTCGCTTCTGAAGAGCTAGAAATTTCACCAGCATTTGAGAAAACACAAAAAGAATTATTCGAAAAATGGATGAAAACAAGTAAATTGTTGCCGGATGATGTTAATTATTCTCTTCAGGGTAAAGAATTACGTTGGGATGTAATAACACCTGAATCAATCAAAAATTATAATCAAGATTTTTCGATGGGTCTTGTCATGATTACACCATCTAAAACGAAGATACCAAGTACAATCTTTTACTCAATAAACGAAAATAATTTTATAAAGAATGTCGATATTATTTCCCCTAAAAAAGCATATGAAGAGATAATAAATGGGAATTTTGAAATTTACCCAGCTTTAAGTAAAGGTGATAGTTTAAATATAACTGGGGTCGATATTTCATATGTTTATGATACAAAAGGTTATTATCAACCAGTATATAATTTTGAAGTTCATCTAAATAATGAAGATTACTTCATTAATATTCAAATACCTGCAATGATGAAATCTTTAACTAACTTGCTTCGTTAGTT
>NZ_JTFC01000188.1 GCF_003991225.1 Candidatus Kurthia intestinigallinarum | reverse complement strand
ATTTCCAAAGGGAAATAATTTTGCTCACTAAATAGATTGTGAATATTAGATAGATAACTGAATAAATAATAATAAATCCAGTGAATTTGTAGCCGAGAAAAGCAAAATAATAAGCTGAACCAATAAATAGCGGGATGATATAAAGAAATGTTCCGATTAACTGTTTAACATAAATGATAGAGCTTTTATTACGAGGGACTAATTTACGATCAAAGGACGTATAATTATTTACACTGAAAAGCGTAAATAAAGCAGGCACAATAATCCCTAAGACTGCTAAAATTGCAATCAGTTCATTTTCTAAAAAGGATAAAATATAAATCAAACCTTTCGATTTATTTCTCCCTATATTTTACAATGACGAAAGAGGATTGACTAATAAAATATGTGAAGTCTTTTCCTTCTCTCGACCTTAAAAAATAATGCTTGTTTAAGGTTGATGATGGTATAATAAATAGAGCGTATGTTTGTATAATTTCAACTTGTAGGGGGAGAGAAATGAGCTCGTTAAAGATTAAAGAAACTAGTTTATTTGAAAAGCTTTTCGGGATGGAAACAGGTTATGTATTAAATTTTAGCGACAGGACCTTTCAGAATTTTATTTTAGAATCAACGGGTATTGATATTTTTGATGGACAATATAATGCTCCATTATCGAAAGCGAAGAGATTGCGACTGTTTTGGCAAAAAGAAGATGACTACATTACTCATAAATTATTATCAGATATGTTAGCTTATTGGTTTGAGAATAAGCAAGCGTATGGTCAAGAGTTTAGTGATGAAGAGTTACTTTTACACGAAAAATGTAAAAAGGCGTTAGATATTTTACAAGGGACTAATTTAGTTGAAGATCTTAATTCAATTATAAGTGTAGATGTTTTAAATTATCAATCTATTCAAATTTTATCTGCTGAAATCAAAGAAAAATTACTAGGTGGTCAGCCAGAATTAGCTTTAGATAGATTACATACTTTTAGTGTTAGATACTTTAGAGCATTGTGTCAAAAACATAGAATTGCTTATGAACAGAAGGACGCATTACATACATTGTTTTCTAAATATCAAAAGTATTTAGAAGCCTCTGGTCGGGTTCAATCAAACATGACTCTTCAAATTATTAAGGCGAACATGAATGTATTAAATAACTTTAATCATGTTAGAAATACGGAAAGTTATGCTCATGACAATGTAATTTTAAATAAGAATGAGAGTAAATTGATTTGCAATCATGTCATCTCACTTTTGAAATTTGTTGATGAAATTGAAATGGATGCAGAGTATGCTTTTTAGGTCTCTACACAACTGGTAGGAAAAGAGGATTTATACTATGGAAGAAACTCTATTTTCTTTGCAGCAATATAAAATGACCAAACAAAAAGATGAAACGCTGCAGAAAATCCAACAACAAAAGTTGATGCAATATCAATCTGACTTTAAACAGTTCCAGGCGTTTTGCGATGAACATTTATTAAAGTTAGATTTTGAATCGTTAGAACTGTATCTTCATCATTTAATTACACAACA
>NZ_JTFC01000187.1 GCF_003991225.1 Candidatus Kurthia intestinigallinarum | reverse complement strand
TATTCGTTTTCAGGATTATGTAAAGTTACGCAATCAATTTACGAGTAGACAAAAGCTCTTTTATATACGGAAGAAACAGAATCGCTTTTTAAAGTAAGGCGGTGATTAGTTTGTGGGAAAAGTTGTTCGGTCCTAAGAAAAAGCCAATAGACGATTATGTATTTGATGATGAGCCGAAAACGCTCGATAAAGGTAAGCAGAGCCTACAGGATATGTCGCTCATTGAAGCACAGTACAATGATTTTCTCGTGACAAAACGAGGCTATTTAGTCGTATTGCTGAAAGTGACGGGGATTAATTTAGATTTACTCACAACGACCGAGCAAGAGGATGTTTTTGATGAGTTTAACGCCTTTTTGATGTCGACACTCGGTGAAAATAGTGAGGAAGTGCAGCAGTACCTTGATATTACGATGCCTGTTGATTTTAGTGAGTATATTTTGTTTTGGCAGCATCGTTATTTAACGGTACTAGAGGAGGAGCCTGAAAATGAAGCAAAGCTAGCCCTCATTGCGAGTTATGTCGATACATTTTCTGGCGTTGCGTCTTCACAGGAAATGACGACAAAGACACATATTGTCGTACTGCATGAAAAAATACCGAAAAAGCATTTAGCGTCACTGGAGCAGACAGCGATCCATTTAGAAGAAAAGGTGCTACTTTTTATTCGGCAATTAGAAAATGCACTGAGTACGTATGATGTAGAGGCTCGGCAGCTAACAGCAAAGGAGTGTCGTGAGGTGTTACAGCACTTACTCAATTTCTCCAATCACTAGGAGGTGAGGGCATGTTTAAACGACGACAGCAGCCACACGTGGAAAAGGAACAAGCACTTAGTGACGTACTGGATGGGTCGAGCTTAGATATGATTTATCCATTTTCATGGGAGGAATGTGCCGACCATATTGAGTCGGGTGATAATTTTATTCGTGTCATAGCGATTATTGATTACCCAAAGAGTCGTTACGGCAACTGGTTATCAGAGCTGAAACGTAAAAAGGGCAACATTACGATTGTACAATTTTTAGAATCATCCAATTCGACGAAAATGGTTGAGCACTATAATAAGACGATTAAAAACAAACAGGCTGAGGTATTGAAGACGTTTGATCCACTGAAAAAACGTCAGCTAGAAAAGCAGGTTGAAGCAGCTGAGCATCAATTGATGAAGTTTCTTGAAAATGAGTCGAGCTACATTTATCAGTACACGTATATTTATTTGCAGGCGAAGTCGCTAGATGAATTAAATGCGCTGAGTGATTCCGTTCATAATACGCTCGTGAAATTGCAGCTAAAGGCAATGACACCGATTAAGGCGATGTACCAAACGTTTTGGAGTGCGATGCCAATTTTAGAAAATCTACTGGGAGATTACACGTATAAGCAGTCCAATACAGAGGCAGCGAGTAGTATGTTTCCGTTTGATGATGCCGAAATTTTAACGATTAACCCACGCAGTGATGTAGAAGGCGTGAACAAAGATACGGGTAGTTTAATTGCCATTGATTATTTGGACCGTAAAAACACGCTTAATCAAAATATGGTCGTCATTGGGACGAGTGGTGTCGGTAAGACCACTTATATGGTGCAGAAGATTTTACGTTATTTTGCTCGGGGCGTGAAGGTGTTTATTATCGATCCTGAAAATGAATACACGAACATCGTCGAGCATTTAGGTGGAACAGTTGTCCATTTAAGCAGTAATTCGAGTACAAAAATTAACCCATTAGAAGTGTTTTCCGAGCAAGTCATGGACGAGGGACCTGTTGATTTGGATATGGTTTTAAAAGATAAAATTCAGCGTCTTCTTGGTTTCTTTCAAGTATTGAAGCAGGATATTACGCAGGTGGAAAAGGCGATTTTAGATGCTGTGTTACGTGAAGTGTACCGTGATGCAGGGATTTTGAAATATACGAGCTTCCTTGAGATTCCCAGCACAGCATATCCGATTTTATCGGATGTCTATGAGGCAATTGCAGCTTTAAAGGCGCGTGACGCTGACCGGTACGCACGGATTGAGGATTTTCATTATATTTTGGAGAGCTATGTGAATGGTAGTAAAACGATTTTTAATGGGCATACGAATATTAATTTACAAAGTGACCTTTTATCGTTTGATTTAAAGTCCTTGCAAAATGAGGCTGATGTACAAGGGGCAGCGTATTTAAATACGTTTAGTTATTTATGGGATAACATTACGGAAAATACAAGTGAAAATGTGAAGCTGTTTGTTGATGAGTTTCATTTTTTAACACAAAATCCAGATGCAGCGAGTTTCTTTTACCAGGCATATAAACGATTTCGAAAGTACAATGCAGGGGCAATTGCCGGTACGCAACAAATTCAAGATGTGCTCGATGGGAAGATGGCCAATGGTCAAAATGTTGGTGAGGCTGTCATTGGGAACAGTTATACGAAAGTCTTTTTTGGTCTAGATAATAAGGGCGTAGATGATATTACCGAAAAGCTACGCATGRCCTTTAGTGAAAAGGAAA
>NZ_JTFC01000186.1 GCF_003991225.1 Candidatus Kurthia intestinigallinarum | reverse complement strand
GCATTATTTTTTAAGGTCGAGAGAAGGAAAAGACTTCACATATTTTATTAGTCAATCCTCTTTCGTCATTGTAAAATATAGGGAGAAATAAATCGAAAGGTTTGATTTATATTTTATCCTTTTTAGAAAATGAACTGATTGCAATTTTAGCAGTCTTAGGGATTATTGTGCCTGCTTTATTTACGCTTTTCAGTGTAAATAATTATACGTCCTTTGATCGTAAATTAGTCCCTCGTAATAAAAGCTCTATCATTTATGTTAAACAGTTAATCGGAACATTTCTTTATATCATCCCGCTATTTATTGGTTCAGCTTATTATTTTGCTTTTCTCGGCTACAAATTCACTGGATTTATTATTATTTATTCAGTTATCTATCTAATATTCACAATCTATTTAGTGAGCAAAATTATTTCCCTTTGGAAATGGTGTACAAAACATATTGCGATTTTTACACCACGGCCAAAATTATTTAACCTAAATGAACAATATAAAATACATTTGACCATACTATTTACATACGCGATTTTAACTGCCCTCGCAGTAGGCCATTTAAAAACAAAAGAAGTTGCGATTCTGACAACTGAATTTTTAATACAAGCACTTATATTTTCAGTTGTTGATTTTATAATTTGTCTTGTAATCTTATTGCCATTATTCAATCGTAGCAATTCTGTAGATTACAAATTAATCTATGACAATGAACTAATCGATTCTGCTTCATTAAAAACAATTACCGAGAGTCAACCTTTAATTTTGGAATATTACTTAAATGAAACCACCTCTGTCTATAAGACCGAGAATTTAAAATATCGTATAATACGCTATTCTAACAGTAATGAGCCACCTCACTATACTGTTTACGAACTACTAGAAAAACTAGAAACATAGAAATGTCTAAAATTCAGAAATAAAGAGGTAAATAGAATAATTTAGAGAATTACTAATTTAATAAGGTTAACCAGTTAACCTTTAATATATCAATAACTTTTAGTTAACTTGGAGGAATTCAAATGGCAGATAAAACATTTGGTTTTAAAGTAAGCGATGAAGATTACGAACGTGCAAAATTCTTAATTGAAACAAGTGGACTTTCATCAAAAGAATGGTTTCAAAACGCTCTAGCTAATTACGAGGTCAAAGCACTACAAACAAACGCCCCTGAATACTCACGTAACTTAACAGAGCTTGAACTTCATACGACACGTATTTATGAATTAGTAGTGGGAATGGTGCAACAGTCTATTTATTTTAAAGATCATGCTGTACGTGAAGTATCAGAGCAACTTGAAAAGAAAGAACAACTAATGCTAGAGCTACAAGAAAAATTACATCAAACAAAACAAACTGTTCAGACCCTTCAAGCGGAAAAACAAGAACTTACGGCAGTTCAAGTAGAGCAAGCAAAACAGCTAGAGGAAGGTCGCCTTTCGACTGAAAACAGCCAACTCCTTATCGCAGAGTATAAGGAGAAAAATGATTCATTAACAGGACTGGTAACGAAGTATCAAGGCTATGCAGAGGAAAATGAACAACTGAAGGTGGCATTTGCCGAAGAAAAAGAGGCACTACTCACAGCTGCTGCTACTGAAAAGCAACAACTTGAACAGGCATTAACGACTGCTACAAATGAAGCAAAAGCGAATGAAGCGAAAGCCACTGAACTTGAAAAAGCATTAGCAGAGGAAAAAGCGAAGGCTGAACAAGCAACTGCCCTTCTACAAGAACGCCATGAGCTTGCATTAGAGCGTGCTATCGTAAAGGCTGAACGTGAATACCAGGAGAAATTACAGGCTCAGCTTGATACATACAATGCTCGTATCACAGAGCTTCAGGCTGAAAACGATCGTATTCGTGCATCTTATGAAAATCGTTTAGAAGAGCTTT
>NZ_JTFC01000185.1 GCF_003991225.1 Candidatus Kurthia intestinigallinarum | reverse complement strand
AACTTCTTCACGTCGATACATTTCTCCAACCTCCTTCTTTATTTCAAAAGTAGAAATTTCTACTTTTGAAAGGTATATATTTCTACTTATGTTTTTTGTACTTATGTTCTATTTATTCACTTTCAAAACTATATTCTATTTGTTAAATTAAAATTAAGGAGGTGCTTTATGCACTTAGATAAACATATTAAAGACTTTTTTCACCTAGTAAAAATACAGCAAATTGAGATTTACAATGAATTTTCTTTGCAACACGAATTAGGCGTATATTTGCGTAATCATCTTGATTCTACTTTTAAAATTCAATTCGAAAGAAATATTCGTTTCTTTGGGATTCAAGAAAAGTTAATTAAAAAAGAATTGGATATAGCAATCTATAATTCACAAACAAATGAAAAATATGCTATCGAACTTAAATTCCCCAAAAATGGGCAGCATCCTGAATCAATGTTTAGTTTTTCTAAAGACATTAAATTTATGGAACAAATAAAAGAACATGGTTTTACTAATACATATGCTGTAACCTACGTCGAAGATAAATTATTTTATAAGGGTTCCAATACTAGCGGTATCTATGCATATTTCCGTTCGGGTCATTTACTTCACGGTGAAATTATTAAACCTACAGGAAAAAAAGATGAGCATTTTTATATTAATGGTTCATATCAAATAAATTGGACAAGTTTAGATAACGATGCTTGTTATTATATAGTTACGATTTAATACTTAACAAAAGTAGAAATTTCTACTTTTGTTAAGTATATTTTTATTTACTAAGCTTAATCGTTGCACCTTCCACTCGCTTACCGTCCTCATCTAGTTCATACAAAGTGATGTTCTCTTTATCGTGCTGTTCAATTTCATAGAAATAATCTCTTTTTACTTCTCCATCTTTTTTATCAACAATATGCAATTGATTTCCTTTTACTTCCCATTCATAAGAAAATTTCATAGCTCCAAAATCCATTGTTAACAAATCATTGTTTTTAAAATCAAAAGAGCCTGCTACACCATCAGATCCGTTTGCATCCCATTCACCCTCTAAATTCAATTGACTATCCCCACACGCTGCTAATAAAAACGTTAATAATACAATAGGTAACACACGCATCCACTTCATCACCTTAGCCTCCTATCTATTTTAAAAGTCGCATCATCGAAATACGGGTAGCTGACTTACCAAGAGAAATCCCGCCTTTTGCACCTCCACTTGAATACCACATAGAACGAAGTACGCTAGGCCCACGAATAATTAATACACCGCAACCGATGATTAACATAAAGTCATACCAACTATTAAAGTTAGCGAGCAACTGGACAATGGCTGCCATGAGTAGCACTTGCGTAACAATACTAACAATTTGGCTTAAAAATTCACGCCACCACACTTCACTAAAATCATAGTTTTCAGTCGCAATGGTAATCGCTGCAA
>NZ_JTFC01000184.1 GCF_003991225.1 Candidatus Kurthia intestinigallinarum | reverse complement strand
CGCCAGTGAAACGATCTTGAGCCGACTTTTCTTCATTGCCATCCCGCTCCCCCCCTTTCTCGCAAAAAAAGCTAGGACAAGCCTAGCTTTCAAATTATTCGATTGTTAAGCCAATGTTGCTTGTCGTTTGGTCAATGATGTGCGCACTCTTAATTTGCGGTGCTGGGCCTAAATCATAGAATGGTTTTAGACGCACAATTAGTTCCATGAATGCTTGAACTTCAGCATCCGTAATGTCCGCACGAGGGTTCGTTAATTTCACTTGGCGAACCTTGTTATTAACTGTCTCAGTGAATTTCATCACCAACGCTTTTGTCGTTTTAGATGCCATCAGCTGTCCCTCCTTTCTCTAAATTGATCATTCATTATTGAATGTATAAGTTTGTGTATTCCGTTAATTCACCACTAATAAGCGAGTTCTCAGGGAATTCCACTAAGTTGGCAATAGCTTGCACAATTTCAAACAGATCCTCATGTGTTACTTGATCTTTTAGTTCAGGCAACATGAAGCCTTTTTTTACTTCTTTATCAAGTTTCGGATCGTAGTAAAGGTAACGGAATGCAAAGCTGCGACGGTCTAAATCTGCTGTGTTTGCCATGAGTATCACCTCCTTTTGACAAAAATATACAATGCCAAAATAGTAACTGTAAATGCTTTCATTTATTTGTGAATAAGCGCAATATCAATGTGATTTACAGTCTTCGCAAGCACCCATGCCATTGCTGCTAAAACAATGAATCCATTCATGCCACTCCACCTCCAATGCATTTATTTATTTAAGTATAGTAAGTGGTGACAAGGGGTGGTGGGGTGTCATTTATTCATTTTTTGAAAATGAAAAAAAGCTCATCAATATAAATATGATTGAGCTTTTTAATAATCTAAAATGAATAACAATATTTAAAGCTTTTTCTAATAAAAAACTATATCGTAATGAGCAGAAGTTTTCGCTTTAGTGCCTACAGTGATGATTGTATAAATGTCAGATATGCTGGCAAATTTATAGACACCTACGTAATATTTTCCGGCCTTATAAAAACTTGTTCTATTAGCATCAACTGAGTTGTTAGGATCATAGTAATTTAATTCTTTGCCTAGCTTCTTTTCTATGAAAATTTTACCTAAAAATAAAATCATTAATATTGAACGTTAAGGAGACTCTTTACCGTTTTAAATCTGAGGGGACCTCCATTATACCGATAATACTTTGGTGTTATGTTGGAACTGATGTATTAAGTTGTTAAACTAATGGTATGCCATTATAGGTACATATTGTGTTTATGAATCATGTTAAAAGAGGCTGGGACATAAGTAAAAATTCCAGTCTTTAATAGAGAAGGTGATGTCGAATTTGACATCACCTTCTCTATTTTTATGCGCAAATTGGGAATTACCATTCCCTTATTGCGTATTTTCTTAAGTTTGTCGCCATTAATGCGAGGCCAATTTCATTTTTTACTTTCGATTTTCCTCGGACGGAGAATCGAGTGAAACCTAAATTAGCCTTCAGAA
>NZ_JTFC01000183.1 GCF_003991225.1 Candidatus Kurthia intestinigallinarum | reverse complement strand
TATCCTTGTGCTAGGGGATGAAGAAGTCGCTACGCAAGCGGTATCTGTTCGAACTTATAGACAAGAGGGATTAGAAAAAATGGCTATTGATACATTTATTCAGCAAATAAAACAAGAAATCGCTCAGAAAAAATTGCCGATTTTAACTAAGCTATAAAGTTTCACCTAACTTTTATTAAAAGAGAAAGTTCGTTAAACCCTTTTAGTATATCTAGATAAAATGATATAAATGAAAACAGCTCATTCCTATACTAATTGGAATGAGCTGTTTGCTTAGACGATACCACATTATTTTCTCGTCCTGATAGAACAATATTTGTTGATGGTGTACCGTAAGGCATGGCTGCATCAATAAATTCCTCTAATTTTTCAATGGATGATGTAGCAATTTTCACGATATAACTAATTTCGCCAGCAACACGATAGCATGACAATACATCTGGATGGCTATAACAAAACTCTGCTAGCTTTTTGCAATTGGAGGATTTAAACAACACGATTGCTACGATGCCCCGATCAAGCTGAGATAAATCAAATTCAGTGCGATAGCCTTTAATAACGTGCTGTTCTTCAAGCTTTTTAATACGTTCAGCTACTGCTGGAGCTGATAAATGTACATGTCTCGCTAATTCTTTCGTCGTTATTTTTGCATTCTTTTCAATCTGCTGTAAAATTTGATAATCAATTGAATCCATTTCTTCGCCTTCTTCTAAAAAGTAAATAAAGGAATTTTCCGTTGAATAAAAAGAATTATTAGATAAATACCTTTTTTAAAATATATAGAAAAGTGCTTCAGTCGTCTACACTTTATGTATAGAAATTAGGAGGTAGTAGAAATGAAAAAAATACTGTTGTTATTAGCCAATGGATTTGAAGCATATGAGGCGAGCGTATTTACGGATGTACTTGGTTGGAATCAGCTTGAAGGGGATGGTTCAACGGTTGTTGTGACAGCTGGCTTACATAAAGAGTTAAAGGCTACTTGGAATTTCTGTGTGACACCGGAAAAATTATTGATGGATTTAAATTTAGATGAATTTGATGCACTTGCGATTCCAGGAGGTTTTGAAGAAGCAGACTTTTATGATGATGCCTTTAGTGAACAATTTGGTACAGTGATTCGTCATTTTAATGACCAACATAAGCCGATTGCTTCGATTTGTGTTGCAGCACTTGCTGTTGCTCATAGCGGTGTATTAAAAGAGCGACGCGCAACGACATACAATCACCCTACAAGTCAGCGTCTCGCACAACTTGCAACCTATGGTGTAGCTATTAGTAAAGATCGTATTGTAGTAGATGACAATATTATTACATCTGCTAACCCAAGTACTGCGATGGAAGTAGCTTTTACATTATTAGAAATGTTAACTTCATCAGATAATACGGAAAAAATAAAAGATTTGATGGGCTATTAAATAGCACT
>NZ_JTFC01000182.1 GCF_003991225.1 Candidatus Kurthia intestinigallinarum | reverse complement strand
TTTCTGATGGTACGTTGCTTATTGAAGAAGGTGATTTTTTATTCCGTACTATGTCTAACGGTGCAACTGAAAAATATGAAGTAATTGATAGAGGGTATTACGAAGCATTTGCTGGATTTGAGTCTCATTATCAATGTGATGTTAGAAAAGCAACAGCTAAAGAAAAAAAATTACCTTTTAATAAAACAGTTAATAATTATTTTAATGCTCCCAACTCTAGATATAATGAAAGTTCGACTGATAATTCCATTAATATTTCATTAAGTGATGCAAATTTGTTTGATGAAATTAAAAATGAATTGAAAAAACAAGACTTCAAAGAAAACGAAATAAGTTTACTTTTAAACCAGGTAGACGATCTTGAACAAAGTATGGGAAAAGAAAGTTTTAGTACAAAATACACGCGTTTTATTCAAAGTTTGGGAGAGCATGTAGCAGTTATATCTCCTTTTCTTCCAG
Organism: Candidatus Kurthia intestinigallinarum; assembly: GCF_003991225.1. Classification (GTDB taxonomy): domain Bacteria; phylum Bacillota; class Bacilli; order Bacillales_A; family Planococcaceae; genus Kurthia; species Kurthia populi. The sequence continues at coordinate 277 of NZ_JTFC01000182.1, read as the reverse complement.
CTTTAAGTCAAGGCTTAATAGGCTAAAAAACTCGGGTATTGATATTATTGTCAGTATGTATGAGATTTGATAAAAAACATTCCCAAATAACATTTTGTTAATGTTAAAACAAATTCATCATCGCATTAAATATCTTCATGCTGATTTGGTGCATCTCAACAAGCCCTTCAACATCCATGAAAATATAAGAAATATGATATACTGAACTTACTATTCAAATTTAAAGAGGTGGACCGTATGAAAGCCAATTCACGCTTAGAACGACAACAGCAAGTAC
>NZ_JTFC01000181.1 GCF_003991225.1 Candidatus Kurthia intestinigallinarum | reverse complement strand
TCTTTGGCAGTTTACGACGCTCGGCTTTAATTTTTACAATCTCATAAATCGGCTCTAACGACTGGTTAGTAGGGTTTGTCATGGTGTTTCCTCCTTAGATTTTTTTGATTGCTTTAGCCGCAATCCCGAAGTCGGAAGGCTGAATTTTTTCCGATTTCTTGGCTATGCCATGCAGCTATTTGCAGCAATCAAAAAGCAAGGAATCGCCTTAGCGATAGCTCAAAATTTTTTGTAGCGTAAGCATGTTTAAACAAAAAATTTTGACGGTCCTTGCTTTTTGAGGTGAAACTCGGATAGCAGTGTGGTAGGCAGAATCTGCCACGCTGCTTGCCGCAAGTTGAACGCAAATGGCAAAGCCCAAGCAAATGATCTTATTGCTTGGGCGTATGGCGAAAGAAATCGAAAAAATGGGCACAATAAAAGTGACTGCCGTGACAGTCACTTCCGATTTGTCTTTTGTATTAGATGTTGATCTTCGCCTCGTTTGGTATGGCGGCCTAGCCGTAAACGATACAGGAATCTACTCGCTGTTAGGCACTTACAGCGAGTGATTATCGGAGCGTTTAATGCCAAAGCGACACGTACCCCTTCACACAAAGCGTCTTTTGCTTGTGATGAAGAGGTAGTGTGGGCAAAATATAGGTTGATTATTTTCTAAATTTTTAGTATTCTATAATGTCACTTAAAATTAGAGAGAAGGACACAAATGAGCAGTTTACAAAGAGCTCTTCACAAAAAGCAGCAAGCTAAAAAAATTATTCAAGAGTTACAACTTATCGAGAAATGGAGTAAAATCGGTACCTGTCATCTTGTCGGTGCCGCAGCCTATGATCTTATTGTTTCGCCAGATATTGACTTTGAAACATTCTGTGACGAAATTCATCCTGATCGCATTATGCAAGAACTAGCACCGCTTGTAGCAAATCCAAATGTAATGGAATTAAAGTATCATGATTATTCAAAAACGGATTTTAACGGTCATTATTTCAAGCTTGTTTATAAAGAACAAGACACCGAATGGACAATCGATATGTGGCTATTTTCTACAAATAAAGAAGGTGCTTTATCAAGAGATATGGTGCCCTTAATGAAAAGGCTTTTAACCAATTCATCAAGAAAAATCATTTTAGATATTAAAGAAGCTTTAATCGAAAGAAGTTTACAATTCCCATCCATCTTTATCTACCAAGCCGTTTTAGAATACGGCATAAAAAATATAGATGACTTTTTACTTTGGACAACTACAAATAACACAAGTATTC
>NZ_JTFC01000180.1 GCF_003991225.1 Candidatus Kurthia intestinigallinarum | reverse complement strand
CAAAGGTTTGTAGGAATTCAAGTAACCCTCGCATATTGCGATTCTTTGGCTCTAGCTCATGAATGGCGTATAGAATAAGAGCTTTCAGTAAGGCACGCTGCGAGTAGTACCAGACGTCTCGCTTGCCGTCCTTATTCGCACTATCCACCATCTTCGTCGCAACTGTGGTCGCCTGCGTTTCCTTACGCACATAATCTAGCGGATTATGCCGATCGCTCGCCTGCATGTTCATAAAATTAATGACATGTACCTCGTAGCCTTGTGCCTCTTTAATCGCTGCCGTTTTCTCGTACACCTCAGCCTTTGGATCTGTTATGACAATGCTGTTCTCGGTTTCATATAAAACATTCGTCATAACAAAGGACTGCGTTTTATAGCTCCCAGGTCCACCAACAACCATAATATTACGGTTCGGCTTTGATTCATTTGGCTGGATTAACACTTTTTTATTGTAGATGCCTAAAATAGTACCGTTCATTCTACATCACGCCCTTTAAGTGACTGTAAAAATGTTTCACGCACATCCTTTTCTGATTTTGCGATAAAATTTCCATCTAATATTTCCTTTTCCTTCGCCCAACGTGCCGAGCCGTGATATGCATTCTTTTCGTGAATGTCCCACCCGTCCTTTTTCGTTTTGCGCTTTAATTGCAGTAACGCACTATAAAACAAATTAAGCACCGTCAAAATGAAAAACAATGGATTTTTAGATGCCACGTAGCCTTCTATCGCCTGTACAGGATGTAGAAACAGCTCCTTTACACTCCCAAGCATTGCATCTGTCGTAATGGCAAGCTTCAGTTCACCAAGCAGTAAAATGAAATCAATGAGCACGAGTATGACGACTTCAAAGGCTAGAAAGCTGACGATAAACCAGAGAAGCTTTTTCATACACCGTCCACCTCCGTCATATTACCAATGACCTTAAATTCCCCAAGGATAAACTGCTCCTCACTCTTTAAAACGCTCACCTCATACAACTGACTACCGTGATTGACCAGTGCCCCATCTAAAAAATAGTTGGTCGTGGTGTACACTAAAAACGTGTGGGGCTCCTTAGGATTCAAATAAATTTGTACATCTTCTACTTCATTTTTCATTGCGACAACAGGTGGTGAAAGAGAGGAGGCACCTTTTAATTTGTTCAGTACATCTAATTCAACAAAATTCGACAATTCATTAAAGCGAGTAACATAGGAATCATTGTCATAGTTCAAATAAACCCGAAAAGCTTGCTCTACAAAAGCAACTTCCTCACCGGTTACTTGTAAGCCGGTAACAGCCGAAAGTTCTTCATTCTTTAGCGTGAGTGCCTCGAGTTCCCCATTCTTTCGTTCAATCGTTTCCTTTAAAGCCTTCTTATCATTAGACAGCACAAAAATTGAACCTGCTAAAACGAGAACAATGAATACAAATACACCTACGACAATCCCTTGCTTCATCCTCCCTCACCTCCTGAAAAGTCAACAATGCGACCGTACCCATATAAATGCTCTTGCCAATAACGATTATTTAAATCAGTAAAGCCAATCCCTCCACCATTTGCATCAAACATTTTGCCGTTCCCTACATACATGCCAATATGAGTGACAGGTCTACCGGCATTATACGT
>NZ_JTFC01000018.1 GCF_003991225.1 Candidatus Kurthia intestinigallinarum | reverse complement strand
ACCAGGCATGCCGTTTTATTTAGCCAATGGGCAAATCATTCGTAATGAACTGGAAAGCTTTTTACGACAGTTACAAACAGCGTATGACTACAAGGAAGTACGTACACCACTGATGATGAATCAGCGTTTGTGGGAGCAATCGGGGCATTGGCAGCACTACAAAGAAAACATGTACTTCACACAAGTAGATGAGCAAAAGTTTGCGTTAAAGCCGATGAACTGCCCAGGACATATGCTTATTTATAAAAACGATTTACATTCGTATCGTGACCTACCGATTCGTATGGCTGAGTTTGGTCAAGTACACCGACATGAATTTAGTGGGGCGTTAAATGGCTTGTTACGTGTACGTACGTTCTGCCAAGATGATGCTCATATTTTTGTGACACCTGCACAAATTGAAGATGAAATTACACTTGCATTAAAAATCATCGACCACGTATATCAGGTATTTGGCTTTGAATATGACATTGAACTATCGACACGTCCAGATGATTATATGGGTGAACTCACATTATGGGATCAGGCCGAGCAAGCACTTGAAAATGTATTAAAACGTTTAGGCTKCCCGTACAAAATTAATGAAGGAGACGGCGCATTTTA
>NZ_JTFC01000179.1 GCF_003991225.1 Candidatus Kurthia intestinigallinarum | reverse complement strand
TTCTCTCTAATTTATGGGACTTTCTTTTTGGGAATGGGTTTTGGAGCTGAAATGAGCCAATTTTAGTAAAATATTAACTGCCAGTTGATGCAACACCATAAACGAACATTATTGGCACTTATGCTGTCATATCAAGGTTACTGATCTTAACGTACAATTTTTCCGTTTTGCTGTCTGTACGCCTAAATGTCTTATAACATTTTGATTTTCGATAAAGTTATTTCTTTAAAGCGATAATTCTAATTCGCTTGTAATCAGCATACCAATTACCATTACGATAAAGCTTTTCATATAAATTTTTTTCCACTGTATCAAAAATATTATTTTTGACTACCGTATCTACATTTTCAAAGATACTTGGACTAAACATTTCTAACCAGTTTCTTAAACCATCTTCGCCAGAAAGCTTCGTAGGTCGGCTAAAATGGAATGCATAACCTACTTGAAAGTTTTTAGACTCTAGTAACGACGTATATTCACCGATTGTAGGGAAATACCATGGGAATTGTTCATCTGTAAAAGGAATGCCGGCATTTTTGATTTGTTTGATTAACTCATCAGTGATTGTTTGCACATTGCCACCACCACCAAACTCTACAACCATTCTTCCTCCTAGTTTTAAACTTTGATAAATGCTTTCTATCGCCTTTTCAGGATTTTTAATCCAATGTAGTGTCGCATTTGAAAAAACACAATCAAATTCATTTTCATATGTCAATGCTGTCGCATCAGCTACATAAAACGGAATATGTGGATATTTTTGCTTTGCTTGCTCAATCATATTTTCGGAATAATCAATGCCAACAACGTCTATGTGAAGGTCATGTAGCATATTTGCCAAATCGCCTGTCCCACATCCTACGTCTAGTACCCTTTCCCCTTGCTTTGGATTAAGTAATGAGATGAGATCTGTTCCGTAGTTAGATACAAATGCATGATTGTTATCGTAAAGTGAAGCGTCCCATAAATCTTTTTTCGTCGTATTCATTATAAAATTCCTCCTTTTATTTAATTTAAATGTTTAAATATTCCATAATTGAATTATAATAGTTTGAATACATAAACAGAAATAAAGAAAAATAACAATTTTAATAACAAATCGTTATTAGGAGGATATCAATGAATATTAAATGGCTAAAAACTTTTATTGTTACTGCACAGCATGAAAACTTTCGGAAAGCGAGTGAAATTCTTTTTCTGACACAACCAGCTGTGTCTAAACACATACAAAGATTAGAAGATTATTTACAATGTTCTTTATTTTCGAGAAAAGGAAAACAAGTTCTATTGAATGCAGAGGGACATCGTTTTTTACCGATTGCTCAAAAAATTCTAAAGGAATATGAAATAGGTTTACATCATTTTGAGGCATGGCAATGTGGTTATACGAAGCAATTATCTATTGCAGTTGCACCTCAAATTGCTTCTTCTATTTTGCCTGCTATTTTAAAAGATTTTATGATAAAAGAGCCTAAAATTGAAATACTCATTGATGTTGTTAATTCATATGAAGTTGTTC
>NZ_JTFC01000178.1 GCF_003991225.1 Candidatus Kurthia intestinigallinarum | reverse complement strand
GTGGAGAACAATTATATAGTGAACGGTATGATAAGGTCAGTTCTTATCATCATCGTGATGTGTTGCCAGAGACAATGCTTTTAAAGCCTGTTCATGCCCCGGAGTGGTGTTTAGATCGGGAAAGATTATGGAATGAAGTCGAGAAGATTGAAAAGGCGAAAAACGCTCAATTAGCGCGTGAATTTACAGTTGCATTACCAGTGGAGTTATCACAGCAGCAGCAAAGAGAATTACTACGTCATTTTGTGCAAGAGGTATTTGTAGATGAGGGTATGGTTGCGGACATTGCCATTCATCGTGATGATGCCAAAAATCCACATGCCCATGTGATGTTAACGATGCGACCATTTTTAGAAGATGGGAGCTGGGGTGCGAAGTCTCGAAAAGAATACATTGTTGATGAAAACGGAGAGGCTTTATTTACGGAAAGTGGCGCGAAAAAGTCCCGGAAAATTGATATGAACGATTGGAATCAGAAAGATAAATTACAGCAGTGGCGTACAGCTTGGGCGATGTATGCGAATCAGCATTTATCGCTTGCCGGTGTTGGTATCGAAATTTCTGAGAAGTCACATGCTGATTTAGGGTTGGAGCAGGAGCCGACGATCCATGAAGGGTATGTCGCACGGAAGATGGAACAGGAAGGACGTTCCTCTGATCGAGTGGCGATTAATCGTGAAGTGAAGGAGCGCAATGAGAAGAAATTAGCACTTCAGGACGTTGAGCAAAGGTTAGAGCAGTTTGAAAAGCATGAACTCATTTTAAAGGCATTATCGCCAGCTGAAAAACAGGAGCTTGGCCAATTATCGAAGGTGCTAAAAATGTATGTACAGCCGGAGACATTAGCAGATAAAAGAAGGATGCTTTATTTATGGGATGTGAAACTGCAAGTACAGCTTGATTTAGGTTCATTTAATGAGCAAAGCTATAAAGGGTTT
>NZ_JTFC01000177.1 GCF_003991225.1 Candidatus Kurthia intestinigallinarum | reverse complement strand
TCGCTTGCATGAACGTGTTGCTTTCCAGCGAGAAGATTTTTTAAACAAGCTATCAACGGCATTGATTCGTCAATATGACGTCATCTGCATCGAAAACTTAAATACCAAAGGTATGATGAAAAATCATAAGTTGGCAAAAGCGATTAGTGATGTGTCGTGGTCTGAATTTGTAACCAAGCTGAAGTATAAGGCGAAATGGTTCGGTAGAAAAATTGTCGAAATCGACAGATTCTACCCATCGAGCCAAATTTGTCATACTTGCGGTCATCGAGATGGCAAGAAACCATTAGATATTCGTGTGTGGACTTGTTCATCTTGTGGTACGACACTAGACCGAGATATTAATGCAAGTAAGAATATCTTAATCGAAGGGTTAAGACTTTTAAAGCAACAACCGTAGGAACTACGGGGATAGTCTACTAAAAAAAGTGAAGCCGCTGTTTCGGGTAAGTGGAAACAAGCAAGCACTGTTCGTAGGAATCTCCCACTTCAAGCAACGTTCGAAGAACGGCTAAGTGGGGGTAGTTCAATTTTGCTTAAATAAAAAACGCCTGGTGACCAAACCAGACGTTACACTACATGCGATTCTCGCGACAAGAATCTTTATATATTCATTCTATGCTCCAGTAAGTTATAAGTCAAACTATTGGTTTTTAGATTTTTTCATTCAAAAGAATGCTGTTGTGCCAAATGCTTTTTATAAATAGGAACGGCGAGATGCAGCATATCTTGAAGACAAAGCTTTGAAGGAAGAAGAGAAGTTAAAGCTATATATATTGGTACAGTAAAGCCCCTATACGCAAATGCTACTTTCTGCAGCGTTATTGGACTTTTCATATGTCCTAGATATCCCTAGCATTCCATATACTTTATATGACGAATTAAGCGCTTTAAGAAAGACATCTGAAGTAGAACGCCATCTTCTATATGTAAAAGAGCATCAGGGAGCTTATTCTAAGCAAAATAAGCCTAAATATTTACGTTTTGATATAACAAGATTATTTAAGTAAAGGAAAAATTCAAGAATCTTTAAAAGACAGATAAAACGGTGACAATCATTAGAAGCTAGTTTCAAAATCATCTATCTAAAATTCATTCTGTTTAAAGTTCAATCTTATCTTAATTTTAAGAAAGGAAACCTCTTTC
>NZ_JTFC01000176.1 GCF_003991225.1 Candidatus Kurthia intestinigallinarum | reverse complement strand
GAAGAACCTTTCCGAGTAAAAAACCATAAGATTGATTCCATTTTTCCATTTAAATTATTCACCCCTAAAAATAATCACCTAAATATATAATCAGTTTAACTGATGAATTTTTAAATTTCAAGTTGTTTGTTTTTATATTTAATTTTCAATGAAATAATGTACCTTTTAACTTTATAAAGCATACAAAATAAACTTAACGTTCCCAAATCAAAGTTTGGGGGCATACTAAAAAGGCAGGAATGTTGTTAAATCAACGTTTCTGCCCTTTCTTATGGAACATTGTTTATGCGTGATTTTATGCACGTTTTTAAAAAGCCTTTCCTGACAATCGTTTAAGCGTATCTTCGTGATGATCGCACTTCTTACAATCTTGCATAAAATCCTGCATATCCTTAGCGTATGTTTTGCGCGTTTTGTCGGCAGGACTAGGAACGTTTTCGCTTCTGATTCGATTCAGGCTGCTGTTTCATTCGCTGACGCTGCGCCTGCAACTTTTCATACTCTTCATATTCGAGCTCATCCAAAATCCGATCAATCGCTTTTCCTTTAAAGAACTGCTCAAATAAAAATGGTGCACCGTACACTTTTAACTGCTTCCCGCCGAACGTATCATTGTAACGAACAACCCCGTCCTTTGTCTGTACAACCGTAATGGCTAAATGACGATTGGCCTCTTCTTCTGATAAAATACCTTCCCCGATGCAATCACTTAATACAAATGCTCGGTAACGAGGGTGATTGAGGTCCTTCACTAGCCTTTCTTCTAACTGCTTTTGCAATGCTAATAACTCGTAAGGCGACGCCTGTTCACCTTTTAAAATCGCAATATCATATTGTTGCTTAGTTGTTAAATAACGATCCACCATTTGCAGCTGCTCTTTTTCGTACTTTTTCGGTGGCGTCCGAGGAAAATCATCTAGCTGCTCCTTTGTAAATGCCTCTCCGTAATAATCCATGGCTGTTACAAGCCATTCACGCTCTACAAGCGACTTATCTGAGACATCTAAACTAGGCATCCGTAAATGAATCCGTTCGTCGTAATAAGTACCAAAAATCTTCAGCGCTAACTGCAACCGTTTCAGCTCTTTTAGCTGCTTTTCAAACTGTGCTCGCTCTGCCTCTGGTAAACGTGCAATCGTGGCTTTATTTTGCAAAGATACACCATGCTGTTGCATCAAGGCTGCTGTTTGTTGTTGCACTTTTTGTAAACGTTCCTCTGCCCCTACAACTGTTACAATGGGCTGCTTCACAACAGACTGAATATGACGAATGATTTCCTCATCGCGAGCATCTATTAATACGTCATTCACATCTGCTTCATTTAAGAGCT
>NZ_JTFC01000175.1 GCF_003991225.1 Candidatus Kurthia intestinigallinarum | reverse complement strand
GAGGAATTCCCTGAAGTCGGGGACGCTGGTGCTCAAATGCAGATCATTGTGAAAGCACCTGAAGGGAAAACATTAGTYGATGAGGATGTAAAAGCCTCACTAGCAGAATTAGCAGAAGAAGTTTCAGCGATTGATGGTGTCGAAACAGTTGTCACACCTGATATGCTACAAAATTATAATGAAAATCAAACAATCGGCTTCTTAATGGCCATTTATGATGTCACATCTTCAGAATTTAAATTGTCGCAAGCAGATGAATTGCGCGAAACATTCGATATAACAGAAGATGCTGGTATCCAAACAGAGCTTTATTCTTCAGAAACAGAAATTTATAACACACAACCGAGCGATATGTCTTCAGAAGTGATCGGTGTCATTGTTGCGGTTGTGATTTTATTCTTTACATTTGGTTCTTTAATTTTAGCAGGGATGCCTGTTATTACAGCGGTGATTGGCTTATTAATTGGGTTATGCGGAGTCATGATTGTTTCCAATTACGCAACCGTTGCATTTGTATGTATTACGCTAGCTGCGATGCTTGGACTTGCAGTAGGGATTGACTATGGGTTATTTATTATTTCTCGTTTCCGTCAAGAGTATGCAAAAGGCTATTCGATTCAACAGTCGATTGCCATTGCGAACGGTACAGCGGGAACAGCAGTAGTGTTTGCAGGGATTACGGTTATTATTGCATTACTGGCGTTAGCTGTTCCACAAATTCCATTCTTAACAATGATGGGGATTTCAGCAGCGTTAACGGTATTCATTGCCATTTTAATTGCGGTGATTGTTACACCAGCAGTGTTGATGTTAATTGGTAAAAAAATTACACCACCAGTTGACCGTAAAAAGACGTTAGCCGAAAAAGTAACAGACCGAGTGAAATTCTCAGGAAAGCTACTACAAGGCTGGGCAAAAGTATTAAACAAAATTCCAGTATTAATCGCAACACTTACCATCGCCTTTTTAGCGATTACAGCGATTCCAATTTTCCATATGGAACTTGGCCTACCAGATGATAGTGTTTACGAAGAGGGGACACCTCAGCGTGATGCGTATGATTTATTAAAAGAGGGCTATGGTGAAGGGGTTCACGCTTCACTTGTTGTCGTAGCAGAGGCGACAGAAAAAGATGGGGAAGTGCTATCGAAACTTGAGCAACTGCAAGCTGATATTTTAGCAATGGATCATGTTGATCTGATTACGAATGTCATTCCAAAAGAATCAGGCGAAATGGCCGTACTTACATTAAATCCAACGAATGGACCAAGTGATCAAGAAACAATTGAACTTGTGCATGAGCTACGTAATGCAAAATTTGATGGCGTGAAGTTAAATGTTACTGGTAATACAGCGATGTACATTGATATTTCAGAACGTTTATCAGATGCCTTACCAGTATTCGCATCGATCATTGTTGTATTAGCATTCATTATTTTCATGATTGCGTTCCGCTCAATCTTAGTGCCACTTAAAGCGGTGCTTGGTTTCGTCTTATCCTTAGGTGCAACTTTAGGGTTTGTCACATGGGTTGTACAGGACGGTAACTTCTATGAACTGTTTGGA
>NZ_JTFC01000174.1 GCF_003991225.1 Candidatus Kurthia intestinigallinarum | reverse complement strand
TATACGAAAGTCTTTTTTGGTCTAGATAATAAGGGCGTAGATGATATTACCGAAAAGCTACGCATGACCTTTAGTGAAAAGGAAAAAAAATTATTAGAGCGTCGTAAGCAAGGTGAGGCACTCATTATTCATGGTACACAGCGAGCGTTTATGCGGGTAGAGCTGACAGAAGAAGAACTACGATTAAAAGATCCAGCTCGTTATGAGGAGCTATATGAGGTTAGTGCAGCTATTACACCGAATTACGAAGAGCGTATTCGTATGACAGAGCTCGAGCGACAAGAGGCACTAGAAATGAGGAACTTTGAAAAGTAGAAATTTCCACTTTTGTTAAGTAGAATTTTCTACCCATCAAAAGTATAAGAACTATAAATTTATTAGGTTAACTGGTTAACCTATTGATATTACTGGATTTATAAGTTAACCATTTATTTTAAATCGTTAGGAGGTGCTAGTATGAGTGCGACCAAGATTTACAATTTTTCATTTGGCAGCATTAAATTAACACGTGAACTAGCCCAATTTACGATCCATCGTAATGAATTTAGTTATGACCGGTTGGAAGAAATCGAACAGTTTTTACGCGATACACGGAATGATGTGTTTCTATCATTTCGAAGTATTGAGGAGAACGAAGGGCATGTCGTCATGACCTTTCATTTTGTAGAGCACTTGAAGCCCGTTGTGGCGATTAAACAGGAGGCTTATGTTGTAAAGCTTGCTATTGCCCAAGCGATATTACTTGATGAGATTGTGACGAAGACTTCAAGCTTCGTCAGTTTGCATCCTGCAACTGTGTATTATCATCCGATGTCGACGATTCGCTACGGCTACCGAGCGAACCGACAAATGCCACGTGAGGAAAAATATACGCATTTACAGCGCTACAAAGCATTAATCTTAACGATTTTAACAAATCAACCGTATGAAAAATGCTTAGAAGAGCCTGAGCATTTAACGAAGCGTACGAATGATTTGGTACATTCGATTTTACAGGCACAAACAATTGAAGACATGCAGCTCTTATTAACTGAAGCTTATGATTTCGTAGCGTATCATACCGTGCAAACACAAACAGCTGAACGGAAGAAATGGCGTTCTCGTATGATTTTAGGTGTTGTTTTAACAGCGTTACTTGGCTTAGTTGGTATTGGTTATGTAAAACAGGATGCTAATGAACAGCAAGCAGCAGCGATTCAATCATTAACAGCTGATTATGAGGAGGAACAGCTCATTCAAGAGGCTGATACGTTGTTTGTAGCTGGGAAATTTAAAGAGGCAGTTCCATTATTTTTAGCGTTAGGTGATTCCACAGAAGAGGTTGCTAAAAAGCTTGTCTTAGAGGAGCAGTGGCAGCTAGCTCTTGATACAGAGCCAGCGATTTTAGAAACGGTCATTACGGCTTTATATAATG
>NZ_JTFC01000173.1 GCF_003991225.1 Candidatus Kurthia intestinigallinarum | reverse complement strand
GATAGAGAAATCTTTTTAGTCGCTTGTTTATCAACCAAAAATCAAATTCAATCTTTGCACCGTTGTCATATCGGTTCTTTAAATGCAAGCATCGTAACACCACGTGAAGTGTTTAAAACAGCATTCTTACAAAATGCGGCTTCGATAATTGTTGGGCATAATCATCCTTCTGGAAATTGTACACCAAGCCCCGAGGATATTGATGTTACCGAGCGTTTAAAGGAGGCAGGTGAGCTCTTAGGTGTGGAACTTCTCGACCATTTAATCGTCTGCGAAAATAACTTCCTATCATTAAAAGAAAAAGGATATATGTAATATTGAAAAGGCGCACACTTTGTGCGTCTCTTTTCAATTTATATGAGACAGGGTAAGGGATTGTAAGTGAAAAATCGCGTCGCCTTGTGTGCAAGGCGACGAAATAGGATGTGATCAACATGGAGCAACATACATTTAATAAAGATTTCCTTGGCGAAAATTTGAAAAATCTAAGGAACTATTGTGGATTTAAAACATTTGAAGTCGCTTACTTTTTGAATTTATCATTGTATACTTGTTTTAGGGTGGAATTAATTGTAATATGAAAAACATTGATACAACAATTACATTTATACCCATAAGAAATTTTGATTTTGGGTGAATTAAGGAGAGAGCTATGCGATTTGTTGTTAAAGAATTCGAAGTTTCATTAGTAGGGGATCATTCCGAAAGAACAATTGCTATAGGGATAGAAGATGAGTTTGGGATGGTATTCCCCTCTCCGCTTACCAATTTTATTAAAAGTGAATACTATATGAAAGGAAAATCATTAAGTTCTCAAAAGAATGTTGCTTATGCTATTACAAGATTTTTTAACTATGTTTATAAAAATATTAGTATGCCCTTTTATACTAGCTTGAAGGTGAAGGGACTAAAAGGTATAAAGTTGGAGCATGCTGCAGCATATATAACGGAACTGTCTCTGCAAACTAGAGCGAAGATAAAATCTAGCCATTATGTAAAAACAGATTTAGATTATATTAACAATTTTTTTCATTGACT
>NZ_JTFC01000172.1 GCF_003991225.1 Candidatus Kurthia intestinigallinarum | reverse complement strand
CATTTCGCCAATGGGCGCGTTCGCGGTTATATCGTGACGTCTAAAGAAACATTGGTGAAAGACGCGCCTTCATTGTCTCACTGGACGCCAAACGTGTACTGCTACGGCGAATATGCAGATCCTGCGCGCACATACATAAAAGGCTTTGAAGAAAAGAACCTGTCTCAAATTAATACGTTCGTTGTCGACATCGATACGAAAGATCACAGCATCAACGACATTCTGCTTGCTTGTATCGACGAGTCGATTGGTGAACCGTCATTGATCGTCGAATCGCCACGCGGTTATCAAGTGTATTTCTTACTCGATAAGCCGTTTTTCATTTCAAATAAGAACGACTTCCGTAGCTTAAAAGTGGTGAAACGTATCGCTGAAAACATTAAACAAAGCCTTGCAGAAGTTGGCGCGGATCAATACTGCAACGACTTTGGCTTTTTCCGCGTGCCGACAGACGACAACATTCGCTGGTATAGCGAAGCACGTTACACGCCAGCAGAGCTTATTCAATGGTCTCAACGTGTCGATGACGATCATGGCCGTACGCTGTATGTTGTGCCACGTAAGCTAACGACAAATAACTTACTGCACGCTGAATGGTTCACAGCGCTGCTTCATGCGACGGATATCAAAGGGAAAAAAGGGCAACTAGGGCGTAACAATACATTGTTCACGCTCGCTTTAACATGCTTCCAAGAAGGCATCGACAAAGGTCGTACGTACGATATGATGGACGAATTTAACTCGAACCTTCGTTACCCGCTAAACATCTTTGAAATGCGCGCCATCATTAACTCAGCGTACAGTGGCGAATATCGTGGGGCAAAGCGTGAGTACGTGGAAGCGCTACTGGAAACGTACGTACACAACGGCGGCGATATCAAAGTAAACCTCGGTAGTACATATTGGTACAAACATAAGAAAGCACGTAAAGATCGCGTGCGCAGCCACTACGATGAGTGGGAAAACGACATTATCGCTTATTTAAAGGACCTTTCTGTGCCTGACGAGCCATTTGTATGGCTAACGCAAAAAGAGCTCTGTGCGGCGCTTAAAATGCCTCAG
>NZ_JTFC01000171.1 GCF_003991225.1 Candidatus Kurthia intestinigallinarum | reverse complement strand
CTGCTGGATTGAACGTTCTCTATGTGGCATTGAACTGCACCTCATTTGTTAGACATACTAACAAGGAGGTGCGGTTTTTCTATGGGGAAAATGAGCGCAGAAGATAAATTAGCAGCGGTTCATACATAAATGGTCACCGCCACAATTAAAGGCTCAATTCCTAATTCTCTGGAATCAAGTCTATTTTTTTATATGATGAGATTTTTTAGAATAGTGATTTTATCTTTTCTTTTATACTGTTAATAACCTTTTGACCAACGTTCTCTTCTGTAAGTGTCATGTCCCATATTACGGCATGAGTTATTGAATCTGCACTGTCACTATTTATTTTTATTGTTAAATTATTCACTTCATTAAGAGGGACTTCAAACGACTCTATGCCATTTTTTCCCCTTGTAGTGGTTAACCCTACCGAATAAATTACTTCTCCATCGCTGATGAACTCTATTTCAATACTCTTTGTGCTTGTAGCGTTCAAAACATCGTCAGGTATTGCAACATAACCTGTCATATATTTATATTTGCTATCTAATAGATACACGAATTCATTGGTTTTTGTATGCTCTCTATCAATTAAATTTAGTTGTGGGGCTACTTCGTTTTGGCCAATTGTAAAAGTGGACAAGTTTTCATCCCATTGGATAGACTCATCTTCTTGTACCAGGTCATTCAGGGCAATAATTTTCCCTTCGCCTTTTTCTAAATATTGATTAATACCGCCAACAATTATTATTGTTCCAAGGGCAAGCACCATGGAAAGTAATACGATTTTGATAACTCCTTTTAGATTATCTCGGTTATGAGTGACGATTCGCTGTGCTGAAAACCCTACTGCAGCACCCAATGAATTTATAATAATATCATTTATATCAAAAGCTCCTAAATGTGTAAGCATTTGAATCGTTTCAAGAATTGTTATTGATACTATAAAAACGACGATAAAGCGTTTAAAACTACAACGAAACAGGAGTGGAATAATCACGCCAAAAGGGATAAACGCTAAAAAATTCCCGTACTCAAAAAACCAGATTTGAAAGCCTTTTCCTATTGGATAATGCAATGGGATTCCTTCAGGTATTAGATTGTATCGTAAGCTAGAGTCTGTCCCCAGTAGACCTCTATTAAAACCTAGATATAAGAAATAGAGGATCAAAGCTGTATATAATGTTAACAGCACAATTGTGATTTTACGTAAATTTACTTGTTTCATAAAATGTCCTTTCTTTTCTTTGATGTAAAAGATTGCATCTTACCATTTTAAGTATGAAGTTTCAATAGGTCTTCCACTCTCCAGCAAACCTTATGGATTCCTTGCCTTGCATAAAAAATCGTTGGCATGATACTTAACAGTAAAT
>NZ_JTFC01000170.1 GCF_003991225.1 Candidatus Kurthia intestinigallinarum | reverse complement strand
GAATCACGTCATTGCAATTTTAAAAGAAGCTGTGACGAATACATTTAAGCATGCACAGGCAAGCTCAATATATGTAAAGGCAATAATTGAACATAACTTACTTGTTTTGGAGATTGAAGATGATGGCATTGGCTACAAACGAGCAAGTAGTAAGAAGCATTACGGTATTATTGGCATGATCGAACGAACAGAGTTACTCAATGGACAGTTTGAAATTTTCCGTAAGCTAGATAAAGGGACGAAAATCATCGTCAAAATTCCGTTATAAGTAGGTGACAAGATGAAAATATTGATTGTTGATGACCATGATATTGTGCGTGAGGGACTGCGACTTGTACTAGAACTTAAAAAGCAGCACGAGGTCATCGGAGAAGCAGAAAACGGACAGCAAGCTCTTGAAATGCTCGAAATATTAGAGCCAGAGCTCATTTTACTTGATTTAAATATGCCCGTACTCGACGGTATTGGTGTATTGCGTGCATTAAAAAAGTCCGGACGACAGATTCCTGTGATTGTCCTGACAACTTATAAGGAGAAGTATATGCTCCTGGAAGCAGTAGAGCTTGGTGTAAAGAGCTATTTACTAAAAGATGCAAAACGTAGTGTTATTTATGAAACAATTACGAAAGTGGCAAATGGTGAAACATGGTTTCCACCAGATATTGAAAAAGCTATTACAGTAGCGAAAGATAGTCAGGCGAATAAATTGTTTTTAACACAAAAGGAGCTTCTCATACTCAACTATCTTTCGAAAGGTCTAAAAAACAGTGAGATTGCAGATAAGCTCTTTATTTCCGAGCGTACGTTAAAAAATTATTTAACGGTCATTTACGAAAAATTACAAGTAAAATCACGTACCCAGGCTCTTTCAGTCGCTATTGAGAAAAATTTAATCTAATGAAAACATGCCCAAACGTCACTACGTTTGGGCATGTTTTCTATCGTACGATAATAATGCATTCAACACGAAAGGAGTAAAGATTTTGGCAAAGTTATTGTACAAATTAGGGTTATTTTCAACACGTCATCCGAAGTCAATTATTGCAGGTTTACTAGCGATTTTAATTGCTGTCGGTGTCATGGCAGTTGTATTAGGGCCACAATTAAAAGATGATATGACAATCCCTGGCACGCCAGCTCAGGATACGATTGATATGTTAAAAGAGGAATTCCCTGAAGTCGGGGACGCTGGTGCTCAAATGCAGATCATTGTGAAAGCACCTGAAGGGAAAACATTAGTCGATGAGGATGTAAAAGCCTCACTAGCAGAATTAGCAGAAGAAGTTTCAGCGATTGATGGTGTCGAAACAGTTGTCACACCTGATATGCTACAAAATTATAATGAAAATCAAACAATCGGCTTCTTAATGGCCATTTATGATGTCACATCTTCAGAATTTAAATTGTCGCAAGCAGATGAATTGCGCGAAACATTCGATATAACAGAAGATGCTGGTATCCAAACAGAGCTTTATTCTTCAGAAACAGAAATTTATAACACACAACCGAGCGATATGTCTTCAGAAGTGATCGGTGTCATTGTTGCGGTTGTGATTTTATTCTTTACATTTGGTTCTTTAATTTTAGCAGGGATGCCTGTTATTACAGCGGTGATTGGCTTATTAATTGGGTTATGCGGAGTCATGATTGTTTCCAATTACGCAACCGTTGCATTTGTATGTATTACGCTAGCTGCGATGCTTGGACTTGCAGTAGGGATTGACTATGGGTTATTTATTATTTCTCGTTTCCGTCAAGAGTATGCAAAAGGCTATTCGATTCAACAGTCGATTGCCATTGCGAACGGTACAGCGGGAACAGCAGTAGTGTTTGCAGGGATTACGGTTATTATTGCATTACTGGCGTTAGCTGTTCCACAAATTCCATTCTTAACAATGATGGGGATTTCAGCAGCGTTAAC
>NZ_JTFC01000017.1 GCF_003991225.1 Candidatus Kurthia intestinigallinarum | reverse complement strand
TGTAGCTTGTGGTAACTTTTCTTGATTTAAATATTTTCGAATCGTTTTTCTATCATAACCTGTTTCTTCTGCGATGGCCGTTAAGGTCCATCCTTTCTGTTTCAGTTCTTTAATCATAAAAATATCCTCCAATACTACCGTCATCTCCACACTTCCAATCTATATTGTCTAATATAGATTATCCGTTATTAGTGGGGAATTTTTAAACGGTATTATCGAGGATTTTAACAGCGATTATGACAAAAGAGTTGAGTTTTCAGCTCTTTGTATTTTATTAAAATGTTTTTCACCATCTTAATTAATTTTTTTGTTGTCCAATAATAATTTAGTTGCAATTGTTCCAGCACCTAATGCGACTGATGCGACGATAGCAAATAAACCCTTTGCTTGACTTCTATCTTTCTCTTCTCTTATATTATTATTTTGTCGTTGATTTTCTTTTTCTTCTCTCATTCTATTCATGACATCTTCTCTTTGTTTGTAAAGGCGGTCTTTTTCTTCAAGATTAGTACATTCACTAATTTCTTTATTAATTGCATTTAATGTATCTGAGAGTGCAGTATTGTATTCTGAGGTGGATTGTTGATCGGCTTTAGTTATATTTTCACTACTCTTTCCAAACTTTAGTGCTTCTTTTGCTAGCTCAGAAAGAGTTTTTGCAGCCTCGGCACTTGTTTTAAGTCTATCGTTTTTGAAAATTATTTTTTCGTTTTTTTCTTCCATAGTAACCTCCGGGTCTTTAGATATTTAAACCGGATTTTATTTTACCATATATTTACTTATTTTAGTGAGGAATAATGGTTTTAGTGTATGGGTTTGATATTTTAAAGATTCCTGAAATAATTAATAGAAGTTAAAAAATAGGATTTTTTGGTTAAAAGTTACATTGTGATAATTGTTTTAAGTGAAATAAGATGTTATTAGTTAATAGATGTGAAATACATTCCATTCTTATGAACTTTTCTTTTTTGCATTTCAATTAACACATCCAGAAAAAATGATTTCAGCTCTTCAACAATTAAACGGTGGACCTATCCTCGAACCACAATAACAAAAATATACAGCTCTACAATTTAATAGATTAAAACTTTAGTTAAATTTATTCTCATTTTTATTATAATTGGGTAAAGTAAAAATGAGTGAGATTTAAAAAGGGGAATATAGATGATAAAACTTAGGCATACGCCACAAATGGTAGGGGGTTAGAATGACTGGGGATAGTGATGATTTTGAACGATTGTATGATGCGTTACATAGGATAGTTAGGACCGAAGAGGATGCGAGTATTTCAGGGCTATATGATTCACGAATGCATGTACTAAGTTTGTGCTATGATTTGCGTCATGCGCGTATGGGGCATCGTAGTGCAGAATTTCAAGAACATGGTCTTGATGCTGAACAAATGAAGTTTTTATCATGTCTGTAGCAGAAGACGCCCACCTCAAGGAGCGAAGTGAGTAGGTGGGCGATGCAGGCTGTGCTTTTGACGAATAGCACGTTTTAAAAGATGCTCATTAAAATGCTCGTTAATAGGGTCTGTTACTGATCAAAAAAGGGTATGGAAAGACTAGAACTGTTTTGCTCTAAAAACGCCTGTCGTATTTCTACTGGTGGTACTTCCATCGAAACGATTAAAAACGAACGAGCGGAAGAGGTGAATGTCATGTCACAAAATAAAGCCTACAAATTTAGATTATATCCAAATAAGGAGCAGCAAGCACGCATCCATCAAACACATGGTCATTGTCGTTTTGTCTACAACCATTTTCTTGCACTTTGGAACACTTCCTACAAAGAAGAAGGCAAAAGCTTAAATCGTCGCTTGATGTCTAAAGTCCTCACGAAGATGAAGAAACAAGATGAAACAGCTTGGCTAAGAAACGTAGACAGTGTGGCATTACAAGCCTCTTATGAATGTTTAATCGATGCCTTCAATCGATTTTTTAAGAAGCAAAACAACTACCCTCGTTTCAAAAGCAAGAAAAATCCCGTACAAAGCTACACCACCAAAAATACAAATAACAATATCGCGATTGTCGGCAAACGAATCAAACTGCCGAAGCTTGGGCTTGTGAAGTTCAAACAAACTTGTGGAGTGGAAGGTCGGATGATGCGCGCAACCATTAAATACAATGCGAGTGGCCATTTTTACGTATCGATTGCATGCGAAGTGCCGGATGTTCATCCGTTACCGAAAACCAATCAATCTGTAGGGATTGATTTAGGTATCACTGATTTCGCCATATTTTCTGATGGACGTAAAGTGGATAACCAACGCTTTACGGTGAAGATGGAGCAGCAACTCAAGCGTGAACAACGGAAATTATCACGTCGCTACGAACAAGCAAAAAAAGAGAACCGCGTTTTACGTGACTGCATGAACTACCAAAAGCAACGCATGAAAGTTGCGCGTTTGCGTGAACGTGTCGCGTTTCAGCGGGAAGACTTTTTGAATAAGTTATCAACGGAACTCATTCGCCAGTACGACATCATCTGCCTAGAAGACTTACACACTAAAGGCATGTTGAAAAATCATAAACTAGCGAAAGCGATTAGTGACGTTTCTTGGACTTCTTTTGTGCAAAAACTGATGTATAAGGCGAAGTGGTATGGCCGAAAAATCGTAAAAGTTTCACGCTTCTATCCATCGAGCCAGCTTTGTCATGTGTGTGGGCATCGAGACGGCAAGAAGTCCCTCGATATTCGCGAGTGGGTTTGCCCATCTTGCGGCACAGTACTCGACCGAGACCTTAACGCAAGTCGGAATATTTTAGCTGAAGGACTCACGCTTTTAACCCAACAACCGTAGGAACTACGGGGCTCGCCTACTCAAGAAGTGAAGCCGCTGTTCGAGCTGTTGGAACAAGCAAGCACTGTTCGTAGGAATCCCCCACTTCAAGCACATTCAAAGAACGGCTAAGTGGGGGTAGTTCAACGAAAGAGGAACGTATCAAAAAGTTAAGTATTTTTGCGAAGCGTGTAACACAGCATACGACGGATTATGAAAAATTCGAACGAGATATGAATAAGGCTGCAGAATATCACGAGGTTTCTCTAGATGAATTAGAATATGGTGACTATGATAATTTGAGTATTGAGTGGTAACAAAAAAAGAGCGTCCAACTGAAGGACCCTCTAAAAGTTATATTTCATTTAGGCAGCTTAGGTAAACGGATTTCGGTATTGCGCCGGACTCCGTTTTAATTTCGTTTCGTAATACGTTATCTCGTTTTTTAATTTAAAAAGAGCTGTTTTTAATTTTTTATTCTCCGTCAATTTCGCCATATAAAAACGGCATCTTCCATTATAAAACGTGTCTAATAATGGTGTGCCGTTCATCTCCTACAGGTTTTTTTTATAAAACTTCAGCTTTATCTAGTTTTTCAAATCCACCAAATACTTTCTCGACGGCATTCGTACTTGCGAGGTCTAGCAATGAAAAATGGGTACTTTTAATGGTGCGCAGTCCCCAGTAATTTTGGTCGCATGTTTCCATGTTTTTCGCGGTAGCGTACAAATAGGTATCTTGTTCTTTTATATGTAGGGCATCATGGTTGTGGCGGGGATCTGCAAAGCGCCAATGATTTGTGGGGCTACAGCCTGTTGTCCAATTCTCGATATTCTCATAATCATATTTTGAAAGATGGACTAGTGGTAAATTTGTGCATTCTTCATCATATAATTCGATTTCTAGTACATAAATAGAGCCGTTACGCCAACCATTTTCAAGTTCTGGGTCTTGTACATCTTGGAATAGCATAATAAAGTTTTTAATAAACCAACCTTGTACATCGTTATCTGATTTATAGCGTAAAAATTTAGGAACAGCTTGTACATAATGGCTTTCTGTTTGTCCGTTTGCTCCGCAGTATTCCATTAATTTATGGATGTTGTCATATGTTTTTTTAACGACATAAAAAGCGTTATAAATATTTGTTGAAGTCATAAAAATTCTCCTTTTCGATAGGTGTTGTTTGAATGTGAAAATTTACGCTTGGATTTTGAAATGTGAAATAATCTTCTGCCTGAATGATAGGTGAGTCTAACTGCATGGTTTGGAAACGTTCAAATCCTTTCCGTTTTAAAAGTTGCGTAATATCTGTCAGAAGTGTTTTCGTATAGGGATCTTCAGTATGTATTGCTTGTATTGTTTGAAGGAATACCTCCCAACTTATTTTTTCAAATACTACAGTAGATAAAATAGGTGCATCTACGTTTTTACATAAGGAGTCAGGTGCAAGGAAAATCAAGAATTTTTCTTTTTCAGGTGCTAAAGAATGTAGAATTCGTGCTTCACGAGATAATTGATTACGACTAATTTCAGCATCAGTCGATTGGTCCTCTGAGCTCAAACTACTAAATAGCTTCACTTCAATGCCAATGATACATGTAGGGAAGTGAATTAAAATATCGATTTCTCCTTCAGCATGATAGGGCCAAAATTGAATATATGAAGCCCAATCATCGTCTAAATTTTCAAGGAATGCAGTATTTGATTGCAGCGTCTGTTTTAAAATATGCCCCAATCCTTTACTAAATGGCAAATAGCGGAGTGCACCGAAGACATTACCAGTTAAATTATCTTCTAGGCGGTCACTTAAATTACGTCCTTGTCGACTAATCTTCCCATGAATCTCAGCTAACATAAAAATTCCTCCTTTCTATCTAGTAGTATATAACTAATGGTTAAAAAAGGAAATATAATGAGTAAAAAGATTTTTATGGTGCAAAAGAAAAAGCTTCCTAGAAAAGGAAGCTCTATTTCTCTATTTCACTTCTTCTGCTTTCAACTTCGCCAGTACGTCATTGACCATACCGCGTGATTCTTCCACAGATTTTGTGTTCATGAGGGCATTGCGTAATTCTGCTGCGCCGCCGAAGCCACGTACATAGATTTTAAAGAAGCGGTGTAGGTGGTTGTATGGGCGTTTTGTTTCGTCTGCATATTTTTCGTATAGCTCTAATTGTAATAATAGTAGGTTTAGGTATTCTTCAACGCTGCGTTCGCGTGGGTCTTCTGAGAAGGCGAATGGGTTTGTGAAGATACCGCGGCCGATCATAACGCCGTCGATGCCGTATTTATCCGCTAGTTCTTGGCCGACTTGGCGGTTTGGAATGTCGCCGTTAATTGTTAGTAATGTGTTTGGTGCGATTTCATCACGTAGTTGTTTGATTTCAGGAATCAATTCCCAGTGGGCATCGACTTTACTCATTTCTTTACGTGTGCGTAGGTGGATGGTTAGGTTTGCGATATCTTGTTTTAAAATATGTGTTAACCATTCGCGCCATTCATTCACGTCAGTGTAGCCTAGGCGTGTTTTGACGCTGATTGGTAGTCCGCCTTCTTTTGCGGCTTGAATGATTTCAGCTGCTGTTTCTGGATGGTTGATTAGGCCAGAGCCTTTACCGCGTGAAGCCACGTTCGCAACAGGGCAGCCCATATTAATATCGACGCCACGGAAGCCCATTTCTTTCATGCCGATTGCCATTTCTTTAAACATTTCGGGTTTGTTGCCCCAAATGTGTGCCACAAGGGGTTGCTCGTCCTCCGTAAATGTTAGGCGACCGCGCACGCTGTAAATACCTTCAGGGTGGCAGAAGCTCTCTGTATTCGTAAATTCAGTGAAGAAGACATCAGGACGTCCGGCTTCACTTACAACGTGACGGAACACAACGTCCGTTACATCTTCCATTGGTGCTAATATAAAAAATGGCTTCGGTAGTTCTTGCCAAAAGTTATCTTGATTATTCATTACGTATTCTCCTTGTATCTATAGTACTCGATAAAATTTTTCACATCCTAAATAGTATCATTTCTAGCGAGTAGTTGCACAGTTTTAAATTTCAAAACGATGGCGCCAAGGAAATTTTTCATATGAAATGATTGATTAGCATTTAACGAAAAGCCCAAGGAGCGTGTTTTGGCTACAACATAATTATAAATAAGTGCCAAAGCACGGCTATTTACATATGAAAAAAAGAAGATTTCCTAATTATCGTGCATCATCGGTCAAGGAAAAAATTTATTTACGCGTCATAGCGTAAATACTTATTAAAAATGAGCTGTGAAAAAGGATGATTTTCGCCGGAAATTGCCTAAAAAGGGTCGTTTCGGCTTCCCCGAGGGGTGATTTTGACGCGTTTATGGCGTGATCAACGCAGCTTGCTGTCATTTATTTAAAAAACGACAGCCAGCCGGAATTTTTTGACGTTTTCAATTGAAATAAGCATTCAGGGGCCCCCGAAATGCATCAAAATGGGTCGATTTCGGGTGTCTACGGGGTGTTTTTGTGCTGATTTTGGCGAATGAATAGGAAAAGCTTTGATAACTATCGCCACGACTTTTGTAGTTATTTGCGAAAATTCATGGTGACATCAGATGATTAGCTTTTTTCTAGCCCTATTCACATGCAGCTGACACATATTTAAAGATATGTCGTATGTAAAAGACGCCTTCTGAGGTGATGGGTGATTTCTGAGTGTTTGTTGCGTCATTTTTTCATAGCCTTCATAATGAATGTATCGACTAAAGAAGGATGTGCTGACATGAATGCAGTAGACGTATTAGCAGAGTTAGAAGCATTAGGGACGGAGCGTACGAAAAAATCCTATCTAGCAAGTGGTGCACGTGAGCCGCTTTTTGGTACCGCAACGGGCAAGATGAAGCCGATTTTAAAAAAGACCGGGCTCAATCAAACACTTGCAGACGAGTTATATGATACGAAAAATTACGATGCGATGTATTTTGCGGGCATGATTGCAGAGCCAAATAATATGACAGCTGCCGATTATGAGCGCTGGATGGACGGCGCGTATTTTAATATGCTGGCGGACTATGTCGTAGCGGTAACGCTGGCTGAGGCAGATATTGCAGAAGAGGTGGCGGATCGCTGGATTCATAGTGAGGATGCGCTGCGTATGTCTGCGGGCTGGAGCTGCTATTGCTGGATGCTCGGTAATCGTAAGGACGAGACATTTGATGCGGCAAAGATTTCTGTGCTATTAGATTTGGCGAAGGAAACGATTCACGAGGCACCGAATCAGGCGAGGTCTGCGATGAATAACTTCATTAAGACGGTTGGCATTTCGTATAAGCCGCTTCATGAAAAGGCACTAGCGGTCGCAAAAGAGGTCGGGTCGGTCGAGCTAAAAAAAGACGGCAAGAAAAGTACATTTTTAGAGCCGCTTAGTGCGATTGAAAAAGAAGTAGAAAAAGGGCGTATTGGCTTTAAACGAAAGCATGTGCGCTGTTAAATATGGTACACTATGTACATTACCTTTAAAGGAGCGACACCATGGCGATTTTAAAACGTGAAGACATCGAGCTAATGCTTGAAGATGCAGAGGCAACATTAAAGGAGCTACAAGCTGGCGAATTAAATGACGTAACAACGGAGTTAATTTCATTAACGAAGGAACAAATTACGGAATTAAAAGAGATGCTTGAGGCATTATAGATGACCGATGAGGAGTCGCTTTTCGCGGCTCTTTTTTTCGTCATGAAACCTTTTGATGATTTCTTTCGTAATACATGATGTAAGTCTGAAGAAAAGAATATGATAGAATAGATTTTTATGTAAATAGGTATTAGAGGTGAATTTTTTGAAAAGAGATATAAATTTAGGAAAGCGAGAAAAGCTACTCCTAGGGCTTGTTGTGCTAGCGTTTATCGAAGTTATTTATTTTTATTTTCGTGGAAAGCCCTATAACGGCATCAACAGCTTAGGGGACATGCCAAACTACGTCATGATTGGGTTAGTGGCCTTTTTTATCGCATATTACGCATTAATTGAGAAACAAAATATTCGTAAGAAGCACTGGTTAATCGGCATTGCATACGCCGCATTAGTCGCGGCACCATTCTTATTTGAGCGCGATATTCCAAAGGTGAATGTCGAGGACGCACAGGACTTAATTGCGCGTACAGAAGGTGGTAAAATTGTGAAGGACCGTGAGTACAGCAATAAAATCGATACGTACGAAGGACAAGAAGTGTATTTGATTGCGCTTGAGAAAAAGGATAATGTGTATCGCTATGCATTTGATCCGTATCTAGAGCAGTACTATCCATTTTCGAATTAGGGAGCGATGACAATGGAACATTTATTTACATTACAAGCACGCTGGCCAGGTGGTCGAAATGCGGTCGGAGATATTACGGCGGGGAATTTACAGACGCAGGTATCGATTCCAAAGGATATGGACGGACCGAGTATCGGGACGAATCCAGATGAAATGCTGTTAGGAGCTGCGGCGACGTGCTATATGATTACGCTTGCTGCATTACTAGAGCGCGCAGGTATTGAGACGAATACGCAAACGCTTCAGTCAGAGGGCTATGTTGATGTAACAAATGGGGTCTTCACGTATAAGAAGATTATTCATAAGCCGACGATTGAGTTAATGCCAAATGCGTCGGAGCGCGACCAACAACGTGCGAAACGTTTTGCCGAGAAGGCAGAGGAGACTTGCATGATTAGCAAAGCGCTTCGTGGTAATGTACAATTAGAGCTACAAGCAACGATTCAAGTAGCTCGAGTGATTTAATGAGAGAGCCGGGGATTTGCTTCCTTGGCTTTTTTTAAAGGAGAATGAAAGAAATGCAACCACATATTTTATTAATTGACGGTATGGCGCTACTATTCCGTTCGTTTTATGCGACGGCACCAATGCGTCAGTTTTTCCCGCGACAGGACGGCACACCAACGAACGGTGTACAGGGCTTTGCGCGTCATGTATTAAGCGCGCAAAATATCGTCCGTCCGACACATATGGCGGTGTGCTGGGACATGGGCTCACACACATTCCGTAACGATTTATTTGACGGTTATAAAGCGAATCGTACGGCACCCCCAGAGGAGATGCTGCCACAATTTGATATGGCGCGTGACGTGTCAGAGCTGATTGGTTGGAAAAACTTCGGTGTGAAGGGACAGGAAGCGGATGATTTAATCGGCTCCATCGTCGAAAAATGGAAAAATGATGCGCAGATTACCGTTGTTAGTGGCGATAAAGACTTACTTCAATTAGTGAATCCGAATACAACAATTGCGTTAACGAAAAAAGGTTATACGGAATATAATCCGTATAATTTGGCGCGTTTTACAGAGGAGTATGGCATTTCGCCAGCGCAGTTTGCAGACGTGAAAGCATTTATGGGGGATTCAAGTGATGGGTACCCGGGTGTGAAGGGCATTGGTCCAAAAACAGCGCTACAGTTAATCCAAACATATGGCTCGGTAGACGGCGTATTAGCTGCGCTTGCGGAATTAAAACCGGGTCAACGTCAAAAAATTAGCGACAACGTAGACATGCTACAATTGTCGCTACAACTTGCACGTATTAATACAGCGGTACCAATCGACGCTAGCATGGATGAGTTATTACTTCCAATGTGGACGAATGATACGCTTGATTTAATGCATCAGCATGAATATCGCCTAATCGCGAATCATGCGCTAAATATTTTTAAATAATGGTTTAATGTGTACGAAGGTGAGGGCGTGTGCGTTGTCTAAATAGTCAATCTTTTCGATGCGGCTTTCTCGGCTACGCGTGCCTAAATCTTGTACGAATAACTGAAGGCGGCCCTCTTCGACAGCATAGTTGACGAGGACGGTCCAGTGATAGTTATAGCGTGCCTTTTTAAAGAAAAAGGGTGTGAAATAACGATCGAACTTCAGTGCAATCGGCTCTCCTGCATCAATCGCAGCGAGGGCTTTTTGTTTGGTGACACGTGTAATTTGCCAGTTTGGACCGAGTAAATGCTTAAGTCGGCGAATCATGCGCCATGTAAATAACCCAATCGGTGTCGTACCGAGCGCTTTATATAAGTAGTTAATCGCAACGGGCTGCTTTAGGTAATGCTGTAAGATTGCCTCGACTGCTGTCGGGCCACATGCAGACGATTGATAGCGTTCGTTCACAGAAGCATCGTATTGCGATTTGGCCTTGAGTTTAATCATTTCGCTTTTTCATAGCCATCGCGTACGAGCTGCTGAAGCGCTGTACGGAATGACGGGAATGACTCGCTTTTTAGTGAATAGCCCGTTGTAATAAAGTGACGTACAACATCTGGATTCATACCAGAATGCAATACGCGAATGCCCATGATGGCTAATGTTTTATTGAGCTTTTCAAAGCGCTCTGTTAATAGATGCAAGTCAATGTAGTTAAAGTCACTGACATCGATGCCAGTAAAATCAATCACCATGCATTCAGATAACGGCTTCTCAGCGACATAATCAAAAATAGCCTGATCAATATTATTGATGCGCTCAAGCGTGAGAATACCTGTTAGTGGAACGAGTACAACGTTTCCTAAAAATGATTCGATTACGGGTGCAGACATCGAACTTAAAATAAGCTCATACTCTGCAATTTTCGCTTTTAATTGACTGTTTTCATGTTGTAAGTCCAATCCAATCACCACCTTGCTTCTATTGTAGCGAAATTTACTAAAAAAAAGAACTAATAAAAAAAGGAATCCGCCGGTAAAGGGGGATTCCTTTTAATTATGCTTCTTGTGCGTCTAAGAAGTCTGTTACTTGTTCTGGAGATTTTGCGTTTGCGCTGTGTAGGTGACCTACTTTTTCGCCGTTTTTGAATACAGCAAGTGTTGGGATACCCATTACTTCGTATTTTTCAGCTAGTTCTGGTAGCTCATCGCGGTTTACTTCATACCAAGTGTATTGGTTGTATTGCTCGATGATTGGGTCGATGAACATGTTCATGCGTGTACAATCTGGGCACCAGCCAGCGTAAAATTTCACGATCACTGATGGTTGTGTCGTAATGATTTCGTTAAATTGTTCAACAGTCGTAATTGGTTGCATGTTGAATCCTCCTCATAATGAATAACTTCTATTCTAGTGTACACTGTTTTATAAGTTACTGAAAGTAAGTTGGTTTAATTTTTTTGGAAATCGTTTAAAAATGGAAAAGGAAAAAACTATATTAAAAGAGGAAATTGAATTGAAACAGAAAATTTTAAACTTTTTCAACAAAAATGATGTTTTTTTATTGCATAAAAAATGGAAAACGTGCTACTATGAATTTAGAAATCGCAAGGCCATATTTTTTTTAGATAAAAATGAATGGTTGTTCATTCAAAATTGGAAGGGGCGAATTGTTTTATGGTTAGACGTATTCAAAAAGTTGCGGTCATCGGCTCTGGGGTTATGGGTTCAGGTATCGCTGCGCATTTAGCAAACTGTGGTTTTGAAACGCATTTATTCGACATTGTGCCAAATTCATTAACAGCGGAGGAAGAGAAAGCGGGCTTAACACTTGAGTCACCTGCTGTTCGTAACCGTTTTGTAGATAGCGCAATGGCGAAGCTCTTAAAGCAAAAACCTGCACCACTCACAACGAAAAGAAGCCTAAACAACATTAAAACAGGGAACTTAGAGGATGATTTAAAGGAACTGTCAAAAGTTGATTGGATCATTGAAGTGGTAACGGAAAACTTAGCAATCAAAAAGTCTTTATATGACAAAATTGAATCCGTTCGTACACCTGGAACAATCGTTTCTTCTAATACTTCAGGCATTAGTATTGATGCGATGGCAGAGGGACGCTCGGAAGATTTCCAAAAAAATTTCTTAGGAACGCACTTCTTTAACCCACCACGCTACTTAAAGTTATTAGAAGTGATTCCATCAAAATATACAGACCAAGCAGTACTTGATTATATGCTGGCATTTGGTGAGGATGCGATTGGTAAAGGGGTTGTGCTAGCAAAAGACACACCAAACTTTATCGGTAACCGCGTCGGCACATATGGTCTCATGATTACACTACAAGTAATGCGTGAAAAGGGCTACTCAGTAGGTGAAGTGGATTCGGTGACAGGTCCATTAATTGGCCGTCCATCATCGGCAACACTGCGCACGTTAGATGTAGTAGGACTAGATACCTTCATTCACGTAGCAAACAATGTGTATGACAACACAACGGGCGATGAGCAAAAGGTATTTGAAGTACCGGCCTATTTAGCGAAGATGGTTGAAAATGGCTGGCTTGGTGCTAAATCAGGACAAGGTTTCTTCCTTAAAAAAGGCAGAGATATTTTAGAGCTTGATTTAGATACATTTGAATATGGTCCACGCAAAGCATTGGAAACGCCTTCAATCGCCGCGGCGAAGCAGCAACGAGGTCTGGCGAATCGTGTGAAATCACTTGTATACGCAGAAGACCGCACAGGGGAGTTACTGTGGAGCATCATTGCACCAACATTACTTTACTCAGCAGAGCTAAATGGTGAGATTTCGGATTCGATTCTTGGTATCGACCAAGCGATGAAGTGGGGCTTCGGCTGGACACAGGGACCATTTGAAGTATGGGATGCAATCGGTGTGACACAATCGGTGGCGCGTATGACGAAGGAAGGCTACACAATTCCAGCATTCGTCAATGCATTACTTGATAAGGGCTATGATTCATTCTATACAACAATCGATGATGAGCTGCATTACTTCGACGGTACGGACTATGTGAAAGTGCCACGTAATGAAAAAGCCATCGACCTTGCACTATACAAAAAGCAACACGGCGTATTAAAGAAAAATGCTGGCGCAAGTGTTATTGATTTCGGGGATGGTGTTCTTCTATTAGAATTCACTTCAAAATCAAATGCACTGGGCTTAGATACAATGCAAATGCTGAACTACGCACTGGATTTATTAGACCAATCAGATGACTTTATCGGTTTAGTGATTGGGAATCAGAGCAAAAACTTCTCGGTTGGCGCGAACTTAGCGATGATTCTAATGGAAGCGGAAGATGACAATACATTTGAATTAGATGCAGTTGTGAATGCTTTCCAACAAGGCACACTGCGCATGAAATATAGCAAAAAGCCAGTGGTTGCAGCTCCGTACAATATGACACTTGGTGGCGGTGCAGAGGTTTGTTTAGCAGCGGCACATATCCAAGCGTCAGCGGAAACATATATGGGTCTTGTCGAAGTTGGTGTTGGGGTCATTCCTGGCGGCGGCGGTAACAAGGAGCTTTATATGAAGCAATTAAAAGGCCTACCAAAAGGCGTGAACATCGATTTATTAAACATTGTGAGCAAAACGTTTGAAACGATTGCAACAGCAAAAACATCGATGTCAGCAGAGGAAGCGCGCGACAATAACTTCCTTAACTTTGCGGACGGCATTAGCGTGAATCCAGATCACTTACTATATGATGCAAAACAAGCAGTCATCGGTCTTGTAGCAGAAGGGTACCAAGCACCTACACGTGAAAAAGTACCAGTAGTTGGCGAGACCGGTTATGCGGCGTTACTACTTGGTGCGGAGGGCTTGAAAAACTCAGGCTTTGCATCGACTTACGATTTAGAAATTGCGAAGAAGCTAGCGTATGTATTAGCAGGTGGACTTGTTCCATACGGCACGCTTGTAGATGAGCAGTATTTATTGGATTTAGAGCGTGAAGCATTCATTAGCCTCGTACAAAATGCGGCGACACAACAACGTATGCAGCACATGCTATTAAAAGGTAAACCGTTACGTAATTAGTTTTCATATAATAAGGGGGATTCGCTTATGCGTGAAGCAGTAATTGTTGCAGGTGCCAGAACACCTGTCGGTAAAGCAGGAAAAGGGTCATTAAAAACAGTTCGTCCAGATGATTTAGGGGCATTAGTCGTAAAGGAAACGCTAAAGCGCGCGAACTACACAGGGGATATTGATGATTTAATTATCGGCTGTGCGATGCCGGAAGCGGAGCAAGGCATGAATGTAGCGCGTAATATCGGTGCGCTAGCAGGACTTCCAGATACGACGCCAGCACAAACGGTCAATCGTTTCTGCTCATCAGGGCTACAAACGATTGCCAATGCGGCAGAGCGTATTATGCTTGGGCATTCAAAAGCCATCATCGCAGGTGGTACGGAATCAATGACAATGGTGCCGATGATGGGCCATGTCGTACGTCCAAATGTGACATTAGCAGAGGAAGCACCTGAGTACTACACAAGCATGGGGCATACAGCGGAAAATGTCGCGGTGAAATATAGCATATCTCGCGAGGAGCAAGATGCCTTTGCGGTACGCTCACATGAAAATGCGATTCGTGCGATTAAAGAAGGTCGTTTCGATGAGCAAATCGTGCCAGTGGATGTTGTACAGCGCTATGTTGATGACAACAATAAGCCACAGGAAAAACGCTTTGAATTTAAAATGGATGAAGGGATTCGTCCAGGAACGACAGTGGAGACATTATCGAAGCTACGTCCAGCCTTTAATGTAAAGGGTAGCGTAACAGCGGGGAATGCTTCACAAACGTCTGACGGGGCAGCGGCTGTGCTTGTAATGGACCGTGAATATGCAGAGGAACAAGGCATTGCACCATTAGCGAAATTTTTAGGATTTGCGGTCGGAGGGGTGCCACCGGAAATCATGGGGATTGGGCCAATTGTTGCGGTTCCCAAAGCGCTTGAAATCGCGAGCTTAAAGATCGAGGATATCGACCTTTGGGAAATCAATGAAGCCTTTGCTTCGCAATCAATCCAAGTCGTAAAAGAGCTTGGTATTGATATCGAGAAGGTCAATGTAAATGGCGGTGCGATTGCACTTGGTCATCCACTTGGCGCAACGGGCTCGATTCTTTCATTAAAGCTGATTCATGAATTGAAACGTCAAGGCAAAAAATACGGTGTCGTAACGATGTGTATCGGCGGCGGTATGGGTGCTGCGGGCGTCTTCGAAGTTTTATAAATCGTATTTGTCGCTTATTTTCACAGGGGAGAATTATTTAAATCGGGGAGGAATTTACGATGACAGAACATACAGCAAACATTATTAAAGGTGGTAGCTTTTTAACAGAAGACGTGGACATTAACCGCGTATTTACGCCAGAGGATTTCACAGATGAGCATAAAATGATCGCAAAAACGACAGAAGACTACGTGAAAAACGATGTCTTCCCGTTGATCCCAAATTTAGAAAATCACGAGTTCGAGCATTCAGTAAACCTATTGAAAAAAGCGGGCGAGCTTGGCTTATTAGCAGTAGACGTACCAGAAGAGTACGATGGCTTAGGGCTTGATAAAATCACATCTGCCCTTGTAACAGAGAAGATGGCTGTTGTTGGTGGCTTCTCCATTACACACGGCGCACATGTGGGAATTGGGTCTTTACCAATCGTCTTATTCGGTAATGATGAGCAAAAATCACGCTATTTACCGAAGCTTGCAACGGGTGAATTAATCGCGGCATACGCATTAACAGAGCCAGGCTCAGGTAGTGATGCACTCGGTGCGAAAACGACTGCGCGCTTAAATGAAGCAGGTACGCACTATGTATTAAATGGTGAAAAGCAATGGATTACAAACTCAGGCTTTGCGGATGTATTCGTTGTATACGCGAAAATTGATGGTGAAAAATTCACAGCATTTATCGTAGAGCGTGAATTTGCAGGCGTATCAACTGGTGCGGAAGAGAAGAAAATGGGGATCAAATCATCTTCTACACGTACGCTTATTTTAGAGGACGTAGAAGTGCCAGTAGAAAATTTACTTGGTGAAGTAGGTCGCGGCCACATCATCGCGTTCAATATTTTAAATATTGGTCGCTACAAATTAGGCGTAGGTACAATTGGCTCGTCAAAACGCGCATTAGATATTACGATTCAATACGTTAATGAACGTAAGCAATTCAATACACCAATTTCTTCATTCAACTTAACAAAGGAAAAATTAGCGAATATGGCGGCACAAATCTATGCCTCTGAATCATTAATTTATCGTACAGTTGGGTACTTTGAGGACAATATGGGTCAAATGAGTGATGAAGAGAAAAAAGACGGTAAAAAGATTGCAGAAGCGATTGCAGAGTATGCGATTGAGTGCTCAATCAACAAAGTCTTTGGTTCAGAAGTACTTGATTATGTAGCGGATGAAGCGGTGCAACTGCACGGTGGTTACGGCTACATGGCAGAATACGAAGTAGAGCGTATTTACCGCGATTCTCGTATCAACCGTATTTTCGAAGGAACAAACGAAATCAACCGTTTAATCGTTCCAGGTACATTTATGAAGAAAGCGATGAAGGGCGAATTACCGCTTCTTGAGCAAGCGCAAGCACTGCAGCAAGAAATCTTAGGTATGGTACCAGAAGAAATCGCAGACGAACCATTAGCACAAGAAAAATATTTAGTGAAAATGGCGAAAAAAGTGGCGTTACTTGCGGCAGGGACAGCAGCGCTTAAATATGGTAACAAGCTAGAAGATGAGCAAGAAATTCTTGTGAATATCGCCAATATCGCGAACCAATTATTCGCGATGGAATCAGCGGTATTACGTACGCAAAAAGCGATTGACCGCGATGGTGCAGACAAAGCGGCTCAAAAGCTATTGTATACAGAAATCTTCAGCCAAGATGCCTTTGAAACAATCTTAGCAGAAGCGCGTGATACGCTAGTGAACTCATCATCAGGTGACAACCAACGTATGATGCTATCAGCACTTCGTAAATTTGGTCGTTATGCACCGAAGAAAACGATTCGCTTAAAACGCCAAGCGGCAGAAGCATTAATTGCAGCTGAAAAATTCATCGTGTAAGTGACTCGGGTATGGAAGTAAGAGGCCTTACCCGAAAGACAACTACACAATACTCCCATATTACTGTAGGCCATGTAAATAAAGAGAAGGGTAGATGCAGTGGGTGCGTCTATCCTTTTTCTTTTCGTATTTGCAAAGGCTTTCAAATGTCTATACAATAGAGGAAACGAGAAGGGGGTACGCATACAAAATGGCGATTCAGTTTTACCATTATCCAAAATGTACGACATGTAAAAAGGCGTCAAAATGGTTGAAAGATGAAGGCATCGACTTTACGGCATATGACATTACGACAGACACACCGACGAAGGATGAGTTACGCAAGTTTTATGAACTAAGTGGGCTTCCATTGAAGAAATTTTTCAATACATCTGGCATGAAATATCGTGAGTTAGGATTGAAAGATAAGCTTGCAGATATGTCAGAAGACGAACAATTAGCACTTTTAGCGTCAGATGGTATGTTAATCAAGCGTCCTCTCACTACGGACGGTAAAAAAGTAACTTTAGGCTTTAAAGAGCAGGAATTTGTCGAAGCGTACAAATAGTGTCCATTATGGACGTCCAAAAATCGCTTGAAATGCTGTTGTAACAAGATGTATGACCTTTAGAAAGTTCGGAATTACCCTTGTCAACACGCGGAAAACGTGACACAATAAAGATGAAATTACATAAACGGAGGGAATAAACAATGAGCGTTCCAACAAATTTACGTTACACAGAAGATCACGAATGGGTTAAATTAGAAGATGGTAAAGCAGTAATCGGTATTACTGAATTTGCACAATCAGAACTTGGCGATATCGTATTCGTTGAACTACCAGCAGTAGGCGACGAAATCGGTGCTGGCGAATCATTCGGTAGTGTAGAATCTGTAAAAACAGTTTCTGAATTATACTTACCAATCGCTGGTAAAATTCTAGAAGTAAACGAAAACTTAGAAGACTCTCCAGAGCTAGTAAACGAATCGCCATACGAGCAAGCTTGGATGGTCGTTGTTGAACCTGCAAATGAAGCAGACGTTGAAAGTTTATTAACTGCAGAACAATATCAAGAAGCAATCGCTGAATAATATTTAGCATCACAAAGAGCTACCTCAACTGGGGTAGTTCTTTTTTGTGTAGAGTGCATGCGCTGTGGTATAACTAAAGTAGAAGACGGGGAAGCTTGTGGAGGTGGCAGAAATGGTGACAGACAAGGTGTTAATCGTTGAAGGAAAGCAAGATAAGCTACGCATTTTGCCCATACTAAATGAAGTGGTCGAAATTATTTGTACGAA
This sequence comes from Candidatus Kurthia intestinigallinarum, assembly GCF_003991225.1. Lineage (GTDB taxonomy): Bacteria > Bacillota > Bacilli > Bacillales_A > Planococcaceae > Kurthia > Kurthia populi. The sequence goes on along the minus strand of NZ_JTFC01000017.1, from coordinate 44,834 downwards.
TGGTACGATAAGTGAGGACCGACTAGAGGAGCTACTTGCACCGTATGAGGACAGTGACTTATATGTGTTTTTTGATGCGGATGAGTCCGGTGAGAAAGCGCGAAAGCTCGTGCAGCATTATTTTCCTCATGCCGAGCATTTATACACGCGACGAACGTATAAGCAAGTCGAGCATACACCGCAAAATTATTTAGCTTTCGTGCTAGCAGCAGCTGATTTTCAAGTGAATCCCGCCTATTTAATACGATAAGGAATGACATGTAATGAAAGAATGGTCTCGCGAAGAATGGGAGCAAGAACGTACAAAACATGACGTCACGGCTTTTTATTTATATACGCCAATGTGCGGCACATGTGCAGTAGCGTCTAAAATGATGGACGTCACAGAGCAGGTATTGCCACAAATCCCAATGGGGAAGGCAAATCTAAATTATATGGAACAAATTGCATACGATTATGAGATTGAAAGTGTGCCATGTCTACTAATTTCAGAGAATGGGCAAGTGCGCGATAAAGTATACGCATTTCAATCCGTACCAAATTTGTATGAAAAAATTTTAAATAAGTCATTGACGTAAAAATATCAGAGTGTTAAAGTAGAAACCAACAATAAAATAAAAACTTATGTCGTTACTCTTATTTAGAGAGGTGGAGGGAAGTGCCCTATGAAGCCCGGCAACCGTCGCAGTATGTGATATGGTGCCAATTCACGCAAAGTCATTACTTTGGGAGATGAGAGAACGGTTTGACACGATACGTTAAACCCTTCTGTTGCTCTAAAAAACAGAAGGGTTTTATTTTTTTAGCAGTTTAAATTGGACGACGACAAAGCATAGTATAATTGTTGGAATTTGAATAATCAGAGAGTTCAAAAGTTTTAGAACAAGGTGGAATGACAGTGATTCAGTTAGATAATGTTTCAAAACAATACAAAACAGCGAATGGTTCTCTAACGGCTGTCGATAATGTGAGTTTAACAATTCAGGATCGAGAAATCTTCGGCATTATCGGATACAGTGGCGCCGGAAAAAGTACGATGATTCGTTTACTTAATGGCTTAGAAAAGCCGACATCAGGTGACGTTCTTGTCAATGATGTCAATATTTCAAAGGCACGCGGCAATGCACTACGCAATGCGCGTCATCACATCAGCATGGTGTTCCAACATTTCAATTTATTATGGTCACGTACGGTAGCGGAGAACATCGCATTCCCACTTGAGATTGCGGGAGTGAAAAAGGATGTGCGTCAAAAGCGTGTAAAAGAATTGATTGCACTTGTTGGCCTAGAGGGTCGCGATGATGCGTATCCATCGCAGTTATCAGGTGGTCAAAAGCAGCGTGTCGGCATCGCCCGCGCGCTTGCTAACAATCCAACTGTACTACTTTGTGATGAAGCAACCTCTGCACTTGACCCGGAAACAACGGATGCGATTTTAGACTTACTTGTGAGCATCAATGAAAAATTAGGCTTAACAATTGTGCTGATTACGCATGAGATGCATGTTATTCGTAAGATTTGTCATCGTGTGGCGGTCATGGAGAAGGGGAAGGTCGTTGAGCAAGGGAATGTTCTTGAAGTATTCCAAAACCCACAAGCACCGATTACAAAACGTTTCGTGACGCAAGCAACGTCAACGGGACAAAAAGAATCGGTTGCACAAATGCTAGAGGATTACCGCGAAGGACAGTTAATTAAATTATTCTTTGTAGGCGATCAAACAGAGCAGCCTGTCATTACAGAAATTATTCGCAAGTTTGCGGTAGACGTCAATATCGTCCACGGTAATATCTCACCGACGAAGAGTGGTCCGTACGGCACGTTAATCGTCCAGTTGACTGGTTCAGATGCGGATGTCGCAGCTGCGATTCAATATTTAGAAAATAAGGGTATCAAATCGGAGGTGATTAGTGATGTTGACTAATTTATTTCCGAATGTAGAATGGGACCGAATTTGGGAAGCCACACTGCAGACTTTATATATGACAGCTGTTTCAACAATCATTACATTCATTTTGGGATTAGCGTTAGGAATTGTGTTATTTTTAACAAGTCCCTATCAGCTATGGGCAAATAAACTAGCGAATTGGATTACGGGTGCGTTTGTGAACGTCTTCCGCTCGATTCCATTTATCATTTTAGTTATTTTGTTAATTCCATTTACAACGTTTTTATTCGACTCGATTTTAGGAGCCAATGCCGCATTGCCAGCATTAATTATCGGTGCCGCGCCATTCTACGCACGTATGGTATTAATCGCTTTACGTGAAATTGATAAGGGCGTAATCGAAGCAGCACGCTCAATGGGGGCTAAAACCTCAACAATCATTTTCAAGGTCTTAATTCCAGAAGCGTTACCAGCATTAATTTCAGGTATTACGGTAACGGCGGTAGCACTTGTAGGGTACACAGCGATGGCGGGGATTATCGGAGCAGGTGGTCTAGGTGATTTAGCCTTTGTGGATGGCTTCCAACGAGCTCGTACAGATGTAACGTTTATAGCGACTATTTTAATCTTAATTGTCGTATTTATTATCCAATTTATTGGTGATTTCTTTACAACAAAAATTGATAAACGATAACGCAATTGCGTATCAAATATAAAGAGGGAAAAGGGGATTTTATATTATGAAAGCGTCAAAAAAATTAGTAGCAAGTTTATTAACAGCATCATTAGCACTTGGTTTAGCAGCATGTGGCTCAGACGACAAATCAAGTAGTGATTCAAAAGAAACAACAATTAAAATCATGGCGTCAAACACACCACATAAAGAAATTTTACAAAAAGCTGAGCCAATTCTTGAAAAAGAGGGCGTAGATCTTGAAATCGAAACAGCACAAGATTACATTATTCCAAACAAAGCATTAGCTTCAGGCGATATTGACGCAAACTATTTCCAACATATTCCATACCTTACGCAACAAATGAAAGATAATAAAGACTATGATTTTGTTAATGTTGGTGGTATTCACATCGAACCAATCGCTATTTACTCTAAAAAATACAAATCATTAGATGAGTTACCAAAAGGTGCGAAAATTATTATTTCGAAATCAGTAGCGGATCAAGGTCGTATCTTAACACTTCTTGAAGCAAATGATTTAATCAAATTAAAAGATGGTGTGGATAAAACAACCGCTGAAATTAAAGATATTGCAGAAAATCCAAAAGAGTTAAAAATCGATCCAGCGGTCAATGCTGAAATGTTAGTACAAACGTACAATAATTCAAAAGATGCTGACGCAGTCGTTATCAACTCTAACTTTGCAATCGATGCTGGTTTAGATCCGAAGAAAGATTCAATTGCCATTGAGGGTGATGAATCACCATACGTAAATGTAATTGCCGTTCGTAAAGAAGATAAAGACAATGAATCAATCAAAAAATTAGTCGATGTCTTACATTCTAAAGAAATTCAAGATTATATTACAGAAGAATGGGGCGGCTCAGTCGTTCCTGTAAGTAAATAGAGCATAAAAAAGAGGCTGGGGATTAACCCTAGCCTCTTTTTTTATGCCTAATAAGCGCTCCAGCCAGCGTCTGCTGCTAGTGCAACACCATTTACTAAATCAGATTCATCCGATGCTAAGAATAGCGCAATATTTGCGACATCGTCTACTGTACCGGCACGTGGCATTAAGTTTGTTCCACGAATCGCTACTTCCATGCCAAATTTATCGATATGGTCCATGTTTGCCGCAAAACCTGTTTGGATTTGTCCAGGTGCAATCGCATTACAACGGATGCCTTGAGGGCCGTACTGCGACGCTACGTTCTTTGTCATGCCGACAATCGCATGTTTGGCCGCTGTATAGCCTAAGCCGCCACGACCGCCAAATAAGCCTGAAATCGATGCCATATTAACGATTGTTCCTTTACCGCGCTCTATGAAGTGAGGTAATACTTTACGAATACCACGCATCACGCCCGTTACATTAATGTCAAAAACGCGTTGCCAAACCTCATCTGTCACATTACCAGCAGCTTGCATATTGTCGCTCACACCGGCATTGTTTACAAGAATATCAAGTTGACCGAAGTGGCCGATTGCATCGTCAATCATGCGCTGTACATCTTCTTCGACTGCAACATTCACCTTCACGCCAAAGGCTTCGTGACCTGCTGCTTGTAGTTCCTTAACGGTATCTGTTAACGCGGCTTCGTTAAAATCTGCAATGACGATTTTTGCGCCTTCCTCTGCAAAACGTTTCGCGATTTCTTTGCCGATGCCGGCACCACTACCTGTAATTAATGCCACTTTATTGTCCAAACGATTCATGTATAAAACCCCTTTCAAAGTGCTTTCGCAAGTAGTATAACGCAAAATATTTTAAAGTTAAAATAAAAAGCATTCTGTGTTTCTTCTATTATATTGTAATTATTGGAAACGCTTTCTTTTCTGTGTATAAAAAATCCTTCTGAGCAGTTGTTCAGAAGGATGTTGATTAACGGAATTGTGTAAGACGTGAGAAGAAGTTGCCGACGAAGTCTAAGAAGATTTCCTCGGACGGGGCAAGTTCACGCGTACTCGGGAAAATGACACCGACATTACGTGTAAATGGTGGCTCGATAAGTGATAGACGCACCGTACGTCGTGGTGTCGCATCATAGAATGCAGATTCAGGTAGTAGCGTAATACCGATACCCGCGGCCACAAGACCTTTTAAGGCATCCATGTCCTCTCCCTCGGATGAAATATTTGGTGTGAAGCCAACTGATTTACAGGCGTCAACGACTACTTTATTTAAGATATAATCCTCAGGGAACAGCACAAAGTTCTCATTGCGTAAATCACCAAGCTGAATTTCCTGGCGCTCCGCAAGGGGGTGATTTTCAGGGACAAGTGCAGAAATATTTTCGGTAAATAAAATTCTTGTATTAATTAACTCATCCTTTTGTGGTACTGGACCGAGGAACGCGAGATTAAGCTCACGATTTTTCACCGCATTAATTAAAAAGCGGTAAGACCCTTGGCGCAGATGGAATGATACATTTGGATGCTCTTTTTTAAATGCCGAGATGACGGTAGGTAGCAAGAAGCTTGCAAGGCTCGTCGGGAAGCCGATTTTAATCGTTCCTTTCTCAGGGTCTAAATATTCATCCACTTGTTTTTTGGCAAAATCGATTGCTTTTAACGCCACAATGGCATGTTCTAAAAATACATGTCCGATGGGTGTTAATTTGACGTTACGGCCGATGCGTTCAAACAATTCAGCACCTAATTCAGACTCCAAATTGGCGATTTGTCTGCTGACGGCAGATTGTGCAACATGTAAATTTTCAGCAGCTTCTGAAATATGTTCGCGTTCAGCAACTGCCACGAAATAGCGTAGTTGTCGTAATTCCAAGGCATGTCAACTCCAATTTATCTATTTTTTAGATTGATTCTATATAAAGTATATATTGTTTGCATTGATTTGTGAATTTAAAATAGATTCACGAGGGAGGGATTTTTATGACGTTTCAAAATATTCAGAAAGAACAAGGGCTATATCATCCAAGTTTCGAACATGATGCATGCGGGATTGGATTTTATGCGAGCTTAAAAAATGAACCAACACATGACATCGTCGTGCAAGGTTTAGAAATGCTTTGCCGCCTAGACCACCGAGCAGGACGTGGTAGTGACGGTAAAACAGGGGACGGAGCTGGACTAATGGTTCAGATTCCAGATACATTTTTCCGTCAGGTCACAGAATGGGCATTACCACCGAAAGGCGAATACGGTGTAGGTCAGTTCTTCTTTACAGCAGATGACGCTGAGCGACGACAAATTGAAGAAAAATTTAATGCCATCATCACCGAGGAAGGCCAAGAACTTATCGGGTGGCGTACTGCTCCGACAAACGCTGCATCTTTAAGTGATACAGCGAAGAATTCAGCACCCGCTGTCCGCCAGCTATTTATCGCAAGTGCTTCGTCAGAAAATTCCCTAGCATTTGAACGAAAACTGTACGTAATTCGCAAGCGTGTTGAAAAATGGGTGAAGGAGCAAGGGTTCACATTTTATTGCCCAAGCTTCTCTACGCAAACGATGGTATTTAAAGGCTTGTTAGCACCTGAAGAGGTGGCTCAGTTTTATGTAGATTTACAAGATGAGCGCTTCACTTCAGCGATTGCACTTGTCCATTCACGCTACTCTACTAACACATTCCCGTCATGGGAGCGCGCGCATCCAAACCGCTACATTATCCATAACGGTGAAATCAACACCGTACTTGGGAATGCCAACTGGATGAAGGCGCGTGAGCAAAAATTTGTGTCAGAGGCATTTGGTGAGGATCTTGAAAAGCTACTCCCAATTATCAATGCAGAAGGCTCTGACTCAGCTATGGTCGATAATGCATTTGAATTCTTTGTCCTAGCAGGTCGTCCATTAGCAGAGGCTGCCATGATGATGATACCTGAGCCATGGACGGAAAATCCGCATATCTCAGCCGAGAAAAAGGCGTTCTATCAATACAATAGCACATTAATGGAGCCTTGGGACGGTCCAACTTCAATCGCATTCACAAATGGGCAACAAATTGGGGCAATTCTTGACCGAAACGGTTTACGTCCAGCGCGCTACTACGTGACGAAGGATGATTATATTATTTACTCTTCAGAAGTGGGCGTTATTGACGTAGCCGAGGAAGATGTGGCGTATAAGGACCGCCTAAGTCCAGGGAAGATGCTATTAATCGATTTAGAAAAGGGCGAAATCATCGCTGATGAAAAATTGAAGTCAGATATGGCAACAGCCAAGCCGTATAAACAATGGCTAGATGATAATTTAATTGAGCTTGAAGCGCAAAAAGAAAAGTCGGAAAATATTGACGATTTACTGCTTCATCAAAAGATTTTTGGTTACACATATGAGGATGTTCATAAATACATTGTGCCGATTGTGGCAGGGAAAACCGATCCACTCGGCTCAATGGGAAATGATGCACCGCTTGCGATTTTATCGGATAAGCCGCAGTCATTATTCCATTACTTCAAGCAATTATTTGCGCAAGTGACGAACCCGCCAATTGACTCGATTCGTGAGCATTTAGTGACGTCGACAATGACGCTGCTAGGGAAGGAAGGGAATATCCTTCATCCGACGGCGGAAAGCTGCAAGCGTATTTTCTTAGAAACACCGGTACTGACAAATGGCCAGCTAGCACAGCTAAAACAGCAGCCTAGCGTTAAGTCGGTAGTGATTGATTTATTTATGACAGATGACGTCGCAAGCGATTTACAGCGCATTGCAGATGAAGCAGACCGCGCGATTCGTGACGGCGTGGAGCTGTTGATTTTATCAGACCGCCTTGTCGCGCCTGACAAGCCGATGCTACCAATTCTACTTGCAGCGAGTAGTCTACACCAGCATCTTGTACGCGTTGGGGAACGCACACAAGCAAGCATTATCGTAGAAGCCGCTGAAGTACGAGAAGTACATCACCATGCTGCATTAATTGGCTACGGTGTGGATGCCATTAATCCGTATTTAGTATTTGCGACAATTGATCAAGCAATCCGTGATGGACACCTCCAATTTAGTTACGAGGAAGCGGTAGCACGTTATGTGTATGCCGCAAGTCAGGGTGTTGTAAAAGTAATGTCGAAGATGGGGATCTCGACAATTCAAAGTTACCGCGGGGCGCAAATTTTTGAAGCAGTAGGCATTTCAAAAGAAGTCATCGACAAGCATTTTACAGGTACGGCAAGTCAGTTAGGTGGTATCGACCTTCAAACGATTGGTGAGGAGGCACGTCGTCGCCATAATCTAGCAATTGATTCAGGGGATAAAGGTCTACCACCAGGTAGTGAGTATCAGTGGCGCGCAAACGGCGAGCATCATGCCTTTAATCCAAAAACGATTCATACACTGCAGTGGGCAACACGCAAAAATGACTTTGGTCTATTCCACCAATATAGTGAAATGGCGAATGAGGAGCGCTTAGGCTTCCTTCGTAATTTACTAACATTTAAAAAAACCAACAGCATTCCACTTGAAGAAGTCGAGTCTGCGGAATCAATTGTGAAACGTTTTAAAACGGGTGCGATGTCATTCGGTTCGATTTCACAGGAAGCGCATGAATCATTAGCCATCGCGATGAATCGCATCGGCGGTAAATCGAACTCAGGTGAAGGTGGCGAGGATCCAGCGCGCTTTACGCCAGATGAAAACGGTGATTTACGTCGCTCGCAAATTAAGCAAATTGCGTCAGGACGCTTTGGAGTGAAATCACATTATTTAGTCAATGCAGAGGAACTTCAAATCAAAATGGCGCAAGGGGCAAAACCAGGTGAAGGTGGTCAGCTTCCGGGGAATAAAGTATATCCATGGGTAGCGACGGTTCGTGGCTCCACAACAGGTGTTGGCCTGATTTCACCACCACCGCATCATGATATTTATTCAATCGAGGATATGTCCGAGTTAATTTACGACTTGAAAAACGCTAACCGTCATGCACGTATTTCGGTGAAACTTGTCGCAAAAGCAGGTGTCGGAACAATCGCCGCGGGTGTAGCGAAGGGCGCAGCTGATGTCATCGTTATTAGTGGCTATGACGGTGGTACCGGTGCCTCACCGAAGACAAGTATTAAGCATACAGGGCTACCATGGGAGCTAGGTTTAGCAGAAGCGCATCAGACGCTTATGCTTAACAATCTACGCGACCGTGTAACACTTGAAACGGATGGTAAATTAATGACCGGCAAAGATGTCATTATGGCGGCATTATTTGGCGCAGAGGAATTTGGTTTTGCGACAGCACCATTAATCGTTTTAGGCTGCGTGATGATGCGTGCGTGTCATTTGGATACATGTCCCGTCGGTGTGGCAACGCAAAATCCAGAGCTTCGTGCAAAATTCATGGGCTCACCAGATCATGTCGTGAACTTTATGATGTTCATTGCAGAAGAGGTGCGTGAATATATGGCGAAGCTAGGATTCCGTACATTTGAAGAAATGGTCGGTCGCACGGATTTACTCGAAGTAAGCGAGCGCGCACAAGCTCACTGGAAAGCGAGTCAGCTTGATTTATCGAAGCTCTTGCATCAAGTAGAGGGACCGCGCACGAAGCAAGTACAGCAAAACCATAAATTAGATGAGACACTAGATTTACGTGAGATTTTACCGCGTGTTGATTTTGCGATTAAGCACGCGTCACCAATCGCACTCACATTCCCAATAAAAAATACAGACCGTGCAGTAGGAACGATTGTCGGCAGCGATATTTCGAAGCAATACGGCGCAGTAGGTCTACCGGAAGATACGATTAAACTTCATTTTGAAGGCTCAGCAGGTCAGAGCTTTGGCGCATTCATTCCAAAAGGCATGTCGATGTCGGTTGATGGCGATGCGAATGACTACTTCGGTAAAGGCTTATCAGGTGGTAAAGTCATCGTGTCAGCACCGATTAAAGGGCGCGAGGAGTCAAATGTCATCGCGGGTAATGTTTGTCTATACGGCGCAACGAGCGGTGAGGCCTTTATTAATGGGCGTGCAGGTGAGCGTTTTGCGGTCCGTAATAGTGGCGCCAATGTTGTCGTAGAAGGGATCGGTGACCATGGTCTTGAGTATATGACCGGTGGGAACGTCGTGATCTTAGGAGATGTTGGCAAAAACTTTGGTGCTGGGATGTCTGGCGGTGTGGCATATGTACGTCCGTCAAATGTCGAGGCATTCAAGTCAGCTTGTAATATGGAAATGATCGAGTTTACGACGAAGTTTACACAAAAGGATATCGAGCTATTAAAAGAGCTATTAGAGAAGCATATTCATTATACAGACAGCTCAAAAGCGAAAGCGATATTAAATGATTTTGCACATGAGATGGATGGCTTTATTAAAGTCGTACCAACCGATTATAAGCATATGCTAGCGCATATTGATACGTTTGAAAAAGAAGGATTATCTGAACAGGAAGCGGCGATGAAGGCATTCACACTCGTGACATCACCGAAGAAACAACCCGTAGCAAAATCTTAAAGGAGCGTGATCTAGAATGGGAAAACCAACAGGATTTATGGAATATGATAAAAAGAAGGTTAAAGAAAAAGCGCCACTAGCACGCGTAAAAAACTTTGAAGAATATACGGAGCGATTATCAGATAAAGATTTAGCGACACAGGGCGCACGCTGTATGGATTGTGGCACACCATTTTGTCATATGGGCATTGAAATTCGTGGCTTTGCGGCAGGTTGTCCAATTAATAACTATATTCCAGAATGGAATGACCTTGTCTACCAGGGACAGTGGAAGGAAGCGCTTGAGCGTTTGATGATGACCAATAACTTCCCAGAGTTCACAGGACGTGTCTGCCCGGCACCATGCGAGGGCTCCTGTACGTTAGGCATTAATGAGCCGTCTGTGGCGATTAAAAGCATCGAGCAGTCGATTATTGATAAGGGCTTTGAAATGGGCTGGGTCCAACCACGTATCCCGCAAAAGCGTACGGATAAACGCGTCGCTGTTATCGGATCAGGTCCAGCGGGATTAGCGGCCGCGGATGAGCTCAATCAATTAGGCCATCAAGTAACAGTGTATGAGCGTGATGACCGTGCAGGCGGCTTATTAATGTATGGCATTCCAAATATGAAGCTAGATAAAAAAATCGTCGAGCGCCGCATTAACTTATTGCAGGCAGAGGGTATTCAATTTGTGCTAAATACAGCAGTCGGTAAAGATATTACGGCAGATGAATTAAAGGCACAATACGATGCAGTTGTGCTTGCGACAGGCGCAACAAAAGCGCGTGAGCTACGCATGGAAGGCAGCGATGCACGCGGTGTTGTGCCAGCGATGAATTACTTACATGACGTAACGAAAAGCTTATTAGATTCAAATTTTGAAGATGAGCGTGCATTAAATGTCAAAGGCAAAAATGTCATCGTTATCGGTGGCGGGGATACGGGTGCGGATTGTGTAGCGACCGCTGTGCGCCAAGGCTGTAAATCGGTGCATCAATTCGGTAAACACCCGGCATTACCTGCTGTGCGTCAACCAGAGCAGCCATGGCCATCTGACCCGCAAGTATATAAATTAGATTATGCGTATGCGGAGGCCGATGCGAAATTTGGCGGTGACCCACGTGAATACTGCATTCAAACGAAAAAAATTGTAGCTGATGAACGAGGGCGTGTTAAAGAGCTGCATACGATTCAAATGAATAAAATTGTTAATGACGAGGGCTATGCGTACTTTGAAGAAATTCCGGGTACGGAAAAAGTTTGGCCGGCCGACTATGTATTCGTCGCAATCGGCTTCCAGGGCGCTGAGTCCGCTGTTGCAGAGCAGTTTGGTGTGAAAATGCTAAACAATCGTGTCCACGCCTCTCGTCTAGATTACACAACGAATGTACAAGGCGTCTTTGCGGCAGGAGATGCGCGCAGAGGGCCATCCTTAATTGTATGGGCAATCAAGGAAGGGCGCGAAGTTGCCACACAAGTTGCAAACTATTTAGCGGAGACACATGCTATCGCACAATAATAGAAGGAAGGCTGCGCGTGAGAAAGAAATTTCTTGCCCGCAGTCTTTTGTTTTAAGACAGGTAATGCCACCAGAAACGTGATATAATGCGGTTTATCATCGTTTTAATAGTGGAAAACCGCAATCTTTATTGAAATCGATTCTCAATTAGAACATCCTTATTGAAAATGAGAAAATTTTAAAATAAATGCATCTTTTACGTTGCAATTATTATAGGAAATCTTTTAATAGCAACGATTGTGTAATCTACTTGAGAATGAAATTCAAATGGTTGCAATCACTTTTTAATTAAGTTAAGATTAGAATGATGTTAAATTAAGAATGGATTCGCCATTCGGGAAACGCAAACGGAGGGTATTAGAATGTCAACTTTAGAAATTAAAGATCTTCATGTTTCAATCGAAGACAAGGAGATTTTAAAAGGCGTTAACTTAACGCTAAATACAAACGAAGTACACGCAATCATGGGTCCTAACGGTACTGGTAAATCAACACTAGCTTCAGCTATCATGGGTCACCCTAAATACGAAGTAACTTCAGGTGAAATCTTACTTGACGGTGAAAACGTATTAGAAATGGAAGTAGACGAACGCGCGCAAGCTGGTCTATTCCTAGCAATGCAATATCCATCAGAAATCGCTGGTGTTACCAACGCTGACTTCTTACGTTCAGCTATTAACGCTCGTCGTGAAGAGGGCGATGAAATTTCAATCATGAAATTCATCAAACAATTAGATAAAACAATGGACTTCTTAGAAATGCCAGAAGAAATGGGCCAACGTTACTTAAACGAAGGTTTCTCTGGCGGTGAGAAAAAACGTAACGAAATTCTTCAATTAATGATGATTAAACCAAAATTCGCTATACTTGATGAAATTGACTCAGGTCTTGATATCGATGCACTTAAAATCGTTTCTAAAGGTATTAACGAAATGCGCGGCGAAGGATTCGGCTGCTTAATGATCACGCACTACCAACGCTTACTTAACTACATCACACCTGACCACGTTCACGTAATGATGCAAGGTAAAGTAGTTAAATCTGGTGGTTCTGAATTAGCACAACGTTTAGAAGCAGAAGGTTACGACTGGATTAAAGAAGAACTAGGCATTAAAGATACAGACGCAGTAGTAGAAGAAGCATAATCGAGGAGGACGAGCACAGATGACGGTTGAAACAAAACTTGCTTTAACAGCCGAAGATGTACGCTCTTTCTCTGAAGCTCAAGGCGAACCAACATGGTTTGCAGAGCTTCGCGAACGTGCTCTTGCGGAAGTTGAAAACTTAGATATGGTTAAACCAGATAAAACAAATATTGATAAATGGGATTTCTTCAATTTCAAAAATCATACTGTTGAATCTGACACATTTGCTTCATTAGCTGAGCTACCTGAAGCAGTGAAACAAATCGTAGACGTTGAAGGTCAACAAAACGTTTACATTCAACGCAACAACACACCAGCTTTCCTTCAAGTATCTGAAGAGTTAAAAGCACAAGGTGTCATTATGACAGACATTTTCACAGCACTTAAAGAACATGGCGACTTAGTTCAAAAATTCTTTATGACAGAAGCTGTGACAGTGGATGAGCATAAATTAACAGCACTACACGCAGCACTTGTAAACGGTGGCGTATTCGTATACGTACCAAAAGATGTAGAAGTTGCTGAGCCTTTACAATCAGTCTTCTACGTTGATAATGCAGATGCTTCATTATTCAACCATGTATTAATCGTGGCAGATACAAACTCAAAAGTAACATACGTTGAAAACTACTTCTCAGGCGTAGCTTCTAACAACACACAAGCAAACATCGTAACAGAAGTAATTGCTCGTGAGGGCGCGAAAATTACTTTCGGTGCTGTTGATACATTAGATGCTGGCTTCACAACTTATGTAAACCGTCGTGGTGAAACATTACGTGATGCAGAAATCGACTGGGCATTAGGCTTAATGAACAACGGTGATACAATCGCTGAAAGCATTACACATTTACGTGGTGACGGTTCAGTTGCTGATACAAAAACAGTTGTTATCGGTAGCGGCAAACAAAACCAAAACTTCACAACAGAAGTTCGTAACTGGGGTAAAGCTTCAATCGGTAATATCTTAACGCACGCAGTCGTAAAAGATGCTTCTCGTGCAATCTTCAATGGTATTGGTAAAATCGAACACGGCGCTACAAAAGCAGATGCACAACAAGAATCACGTGTATTAATGCTTTCTCCAGACGCTCGTGGCGATGCAAACCCAATCCTTTTAATCGACGAAGATGATGTGACAGCGGGACACGCAGCTTCAGTAGGTCGCGTTGATGAAATGCAACTTTACTACTTAATGAGCCGCGGTATCTCTCGTGCAAACGCTGAAAGACTTATCATCCATGGCTTCCTTGAACCTGTTGTTTCTCAACTGCCAATCGAAGGTGTTAAAAAACAATTAATGGAAGTTATCGAAGGGAAAGTAAAATAATGATCAAAGACGACATTCGTAGCTATTTTCCAATCTTAAACCAAGAAATTAATGGTAACCCACTTGTTTATTTAGACAGCGCGGCTACTTCACAAAAACCAGTTCAGGTAATTGAAGCACTTAGTAAATACTATGAGTTCGATAACTCAAACGTACACCGTGGCGTGCATACGCTAGGTAACCGTGCTACAGACGCTTATGAAGGCGCTCGTGAAAAGGTTCGTCAGTTTATTAATGCGAAATCGACGGAAGAAGTTATTTTCACACGTGGTACAACTACAGGTTTAAATATGGTGGCATCAAGCTACGGTCGTGCAAACGTTTCAGAAGGTGATGAAATTGTCATTACGTATATGGAACACCATTCAAACTTAATTCCATGGCAACAGCTAGCGAAAGCTACTGGTGCGACATTAAAATATATCGATATGCAACCAGATGGTACATTAGCAATGGAAGACATCGAAAAAACGATTACCGATAAAACAAAAATCGTTTCAATGACTTTCGCGTCAAATGTATTAGGTACGCATAACCCAATTAAAGAAGTAGCAGCCATTGCGCACAAACATGGTGCCGTAATGGTTGTCGACGGCGCGCAAGGCGTACCGCACTTCCACACAGACGTACAAGATTTAGATTGCGATTTCCTTGCATTCTCAGGTCACAAAATGTGCGGTCCAACGGGCATTGGTGTATTATATGGTAAAAAAGAACACCTCGAAAAAATGGAGCCTGTCGAATTCGGTGGCGAAATGATTAACTTTGTTGGATTATATGATTCAACTTGGGCTGATCTTCCAGCTAAATTTGAAGCAGGTACACCAATCATTGCCGGTGCAATTGGTCTTGGTGCAGCAATCGATTTCTTAAATGAAATTGGTATGGATTCTATCATTGCTCACGAGCAAGAATTATCTAAATATGCGTTCGAAGCATTAACAACAATCGATGGCCTAACAATTTACGGCCCTCAAGATCCAATGAAACGCTCAGGTCTTGTGACATTCAACATTGATGATGTTCACCCACATGACCTAGCAACGGCGCTAGACAGCCAAGGTATTGCTGTTCGTGCTGGACACCACTGCGCACAACCATTAATGAAATGGTTGAACTGCGTAGCGACTGCACGCGCAAGCTTCTACGTGTATAACACGAAAGAAGAAATCGACAAGCTCGCTGACGGGGTGCGCTTCACGAAGGAGTATTTCGGAAATGTCTAATTTAGATCAACTATATCGTTCAGTAATTATGGACCACTATAAAAAACCACGTAATAAAGGGACGCTTGAAGGCTCAAATGTACAGCTTGATATGAACAACCCAACATGTGGTGACCGTATTCATTTAACACTTCAAGTCGATGATAACATCGTAACCGATGCAAAATTCGAAGGTGAAGGTTGCTCAATTTCCATGTCATCTGCATCAATGATGACACAATTGATTAAAGGCAAAACAATTGATGAAGCGGTAGAACTAGCACACACATTCTCAGAGATGATGTTAGGTCATGAGCATGATGAAGATTTAGACCTTGGTGATGTGGAAGCATTACAAGGTGTATCTCAGTTCCCAGCGCGTATTAAATGTGCGACATTGGCTTGGAAAGCAATGGAAAAAGGGATTAACGAACAAATTAAAAAATAAGCTTTGAACGGAGGAGAAATAATGGCTAAACAAATGCCCGAAATCGGCGAGTACGAATATGGTTTCCGCGACAAAGACGTATCGATTTTCCGTACAGAACGCGGTCTTACTCCTGAAATCGTAAAAGAAATTTCTCGTATGAAAGACGAACCACAATGGATGTTAGATTTCCGTCTGAAATCTTTAGATATTTTCTATTCAAAACCAATGCCACAATGGGGTGGCGACCTTTCAGGATTAGACTTCGATGAAATTACGTACTACGTAAAACCATCTGAAGGCGCTGAAAAATCTTGGGATGAAGTACCGGATGAAATCAAAGCAACATTTGATAAATTAGGTATTCCTGAAGCAGAGCAAAAATATCTTGCTGGTGTATCAGCACAATATGAATCTGAAGTTGTTTACCACAACATGAAAGAAGACCTTGAAAAACTAGGTGTTGTTTTCAAAGATACAGATTCTGCTCTTAAAGAAAACGAAGATTTATTCAAAGAATACTTTGGTAAAGTAATCCCTCCTGCAGACAACAAGTTCTCAGCACTTAACTCTGCAGTATGGTCTGGTGGTTCATTCATCTATGTACCAAAAGGTGTTAAATTAGACACACCTTTACAAGCTTACTTCCGTATTAACTCTGAAAACATGGGTCAATTCGAACGTACGCTAATCATCGTTGATGACGATGCATCAGTACACTACGTTGAAGGTTGTACAGCACCTGTTTACACAACAAGCTCTCTTCACTCAGCAGTAGTAGAAATCATCGTTAAAAAGAACGCTTATTGTCGTTATACAACAATCCAAAACTGGGCAAACAACGTATACAACTTAGTAACAAAACGTACAGTTGTTGAAGACCACGGTACAATGGAATGGGTTGATGGTAACATCGGTTCTAAATTAACAATGAAATACCCAGCATGTATCTTAAAAGGCGAAGGCGCACGTGGTATGACATTATCAATCGCTATCGCTGGCCGCGGCCAAAACCAAGATACAGGTGCGAAAATGATTCACTTAGCACCAAACACATCTTCAACAATCGTATCAAAATCAATCTCAAAACACGGTGGTAACGTAACATACCGTGGACAAGTGAAATTCGGTAAAAAAGCGACAAATGCACGCGCAAACATCGAATGTGATACGCTAATCATGGATAACGAATCAACATCTGATACAATTCCATACAACGAAGTAATGAATGACCAAATTTCTTTAGAACACGAAGCAAAAGTTTCAAAAGTATCTGAAGAACAATTATTCTATTTAATGAGCCGCGGTATTTCTGAGCAAGAAGCGACAGAAATGATCGTAATGGGCTTCATTGAACCATTCACAAAAGAACTTCCAATGGAATACGCAGTAGAAATGAACCGCCTAATCAAATTTGAAATGGAAGGTTCGATTGGTTAATTAAGTGATGAAAACACCGTTTAGTGCTGACGGGCGTTTATAGTTCCTGACAAGCGGCGTTCTTCGTCGCGTCGGAAGGAACGAAACGACCCGAAGCACTGGTGTTTGAATCCGGATAGGGTCTGCTGGACGCAGACCCGGTAAGCGTTGCCGCAAGGATGCGGCGAAGTTAGCTTACCTTCCTTTGTCACAAAACAAAGGCCAATCAGCTACAAAAAGACGAGACTCTTTAACAGGAGTTTCGTTTTTTAATTTATTTGAAAGAATATCGGAAGGAACGAAACGACCCGAAGCACTGGTGTTTGAATCCGGATAGGGTCTGCTGGACGCAGACCCGGTAAGCGTTGCCGCAAGGATGCGGCGAAGTTAGCTTACCTTCCTTTGTCACAAAACAAGGACCAATCAACTACAAAATGACGAGACTCTTAATAGGGTCTCGTTTTTATTTACGCAACATTAATTTTCCCTATCTTTTAAGCGCCACGCATAGAGCCAAGTAAACAGCTATGATATGATATGGAGTAATAGAAATGGAGGCGGAGTAGGATGATTTATGTAGGCTTAACAGGCTGGGGAGACCATCCAGATGTCTATAGTGAAACGACTTCTGCACGCGATCGATTATTCGATTACAGTGGTCATTTTCCAGTGGTCGAGGTAGATACGTCTTTTTATGCGATTCCATCAGAGAAAAATGTCTTGAAGTGGATTGATGAAACACCCGATCAATTTAAATTTATCGTCAAAGGCTATCGTGGTATGACCGGTCATTTACGTGGTGAAAAGGATGCGTATTTTGATACGAAGGCAGACATGTTTGAAGCGTTTAGAAAAGCCATCGAGCCGTTTCAACGTGCTGGAAAACTTGCGGCGGTGTTGATGCAGTTTCCACCATGGTTTGATTGTCAGTTTAAAAACGTCCAATATTTGCGCTACGTGAAGCAGGAGCTTGGCGATTTTCCGGTCGCCATTGAGTTTCGAAATCGCACATGGTATACCGAACAATATGTAGATGGCACGATGAATTTATTACGTGAGTTAAAATTTATTCATACTGTATGTGACGAGCCACAGGCAGGAGAGGGCTCCGTGCCATTGCTGTCAATTGCGACAACGGATACGGCCTTTGTGCGTATTCATGGGCGCAATGTCCATGGTTGGCTTCAAAATGGTCGTAGTCAGGAAGATTGGCGCAAAGTACGCTGTCTCTATAATTATAACGATGAGGAATTACGCGAAATTGCGGTGCATATTCAGCGGTTAGCGAAAACAACGCGCCATGTCTATGTCGCTTTTAATAATAATTCAGGCAACGATGCGGCGCATAATGCGAAAGAGCTACTTGAGATTTTAAATATCCATTATGATCATCTTGCACCGAAGCAACTGGATTTATTTGAAGGGGATTAGGAAATGACAGCAGCACTATTGATTATTATCTTTGCGATTTTTTCAGGCATTGTCGGCGCACTTGTCGGACTTGGCGGGGGTATTATTTTAGTACCGGCACTACTCTATTTCGGTATTTCACAAGGTCTAATGAGCGATTTGACGCCACAGCGCATCGTTGGCTTATCTGTTGTGATGATGATTTTTACAGGTCTTTCATCGACGCTTGCCTATATGAAATCAAAAACAGTCGACTATAAAAGCGGCTTTATTTTCTTTATCGGTAGTATCCCAGGGGTTATGCTGGGGGCTGCGGTGAACCGCGTGATGGATGTACCATCATTTGAGCTGTATTTTGGTATTTTAATGATTATCCTGTCGATTATTTTAATCGTCCGAGATCGTTTAAAGCCTGTCAATTGGTTTGTGGAGCATGGCACAAAGCGCACCATCACTGATTCAGACGGGCATACATACACTTATGGCTATCCAATTTGGTTTGCGATTTTAGCGTCGTTCATCATTAGTTTTGCCTCTGGTTTATTTGGCATTGGTGGCGGTTCGATGATCGTGCCGATGATGTTAATTTTATTTTTATTCCCTGCACATGTGGCCGTCGCAACATCGATGTTTTTAGTGTTTTTAACATCCATCGTCAATTCAGGCGCACACTGGTATTTCGACCATATTCCATGGCATTACGTCATACCGGTCGTCATTGGAGCAATGATTGGCGGTAAGTTAGGCGCGGAGCTAAACAAGCGTCTCAACTCAAAAACAGTTGTTCTGTGCTTACGTGTCATGCTCCTATTAATGGGGATTCGCTCGATTGTGTCGAGCATATTATAGAGAGGTGAGTGGACCTTGGAAACAATTCATATTTATCATACGAATGATGTGCATAGCCATCTTGATTCATGGCCACGCACACGAAGTTATTTACAAGAGCGTCGCGCGTTCCATGAACAACATGACGAAGCCTGCTTAATAGTAGATATTGGCGATTTTATTGATCGATCGAATATTTTTACAGAAGCAACACTTGGAAAGTCAAGCATCACGCTACTTAACGAAGCAAATTATGATGCTGTTACTATCGGGAATAATGAGGGAATCACGCTCGCAAAAGAAGCGCTGAATCAACTATATACTGAAGCAAAATTCAATGTTATCGTCAATAATTTAAAAGAGCCCGACGGAAAAATACCAACATGGGCAGAGCCTTATCATGTGTATACGCTCGCATCTGGTACAAAGCTTGGGGTTGTTGCGGCAACAGCACCTTTTCCAGATTACTATAATAATCTAGGCTGGAAAATTGAGGACCCTTTTACACGTCTACATGAATCGATTGCACAGGCGCGCAAGGAAGCTGATATTATTATTTGTCTGTCGCATCTTGGCTTACATTCAGATGAGCGCCTTGCAGAGCAGGAGCGCGATGTGACGCTTATTTTTGGCTCTCACACGCATCACGTACTAGAGCATGGCAAATACATCAACCAAACGTTACTCACGGGAGGCGGCAAATATGGCCGTTACATCGGGCATTCGATTATTCATTATGATGGAATGGTTCAGCAAGTAGAAACGGAATTAATTGATACGACAACTCTTCCACCGGAGCGAGGAGAGCATCGCGAGGTAGCGGCACAACAACGCTACGGTGAGGAGCTTTTAGATGTAGAAGTATTTGAAACGACACGCTTTTATAATAAGGAATGGTACCACTACTCGAAGCTATCGCATTTCTTTGCGGAGGCACTACTTGATTTCTCGGGTGCAGATTGTGCATTCTTTAATGCGGGCATTTTTTTAACAGACATGAAAAAGGGGCCTGTGACGGCGCTTGATATTCACCGTATGCTACCACATCCAATCAATGCCTGTATTTTTGAATTAAACGAGGCACAGCTACGCGATATTTTAGCTATTATCGAGCGCGCGGAGGAATGGCCAAGGCGTGAGCTACGTGGCTTAGGATTCCGCGGAACTGTTGTTGGTAAAATGCTGACATATCATTTTAAACAGCAAGACGGGCATATTCTTGTGAACGATAAAATACTAGCACCAGGTGAAACAGTGAAAGTTGCGACGCTCGATATGTTTACATTTGGCTGGTTTTTCCCAGCGTTAAAAGCGTTGCCAAAAACATATTTACTACCACAATTTTTACGTGATATTCTTACAATTTATGGTCATAAGCACTTTGTATAATCAATTTTTTAGAAAATTAGATATTTTTATTATGATGCATAGTATATAATATATATATGATTACAAAGTAAATGAGGACAAAAGTATGAGGCTTATATCAACGAAAGTGCTACAAGAAGAGATGGTTATCGCCAAAACGATTTGGAATGAAGCAGGTATGCCACTACTACAAGAAGGTGTCCACGTGACAAATCGAATTATTCAACGATTGCAGCAATTAAACGTTCAATATGTCTACATCGATGATGAAATTTCTAAGAATATTGAGGTGGCAGAAGCCATTCCACCGAAGATTCGTAATGCCGCAGTCAATAAAATTGAAAACTCTTTTAAAATGCTAAAACGTTTAAAAGGAACCGATATTACGTATTGTTTAGAAAAAAGTTCAAAAGATTTTACGGCTATTATTAATAGCTTAATGGACAGCATTTTTGACAATGAAGAATTATTAACGGTCTTAAGTGATGCCTTTATCTATGATGAATATATTTATCAGCATTCTTTGCAAGTTACCATCTATACGATTTCGATTGCACATGAAATGAAATACAATGCCGAGGAAGTGCGTCAAATCGGTATTGGTGCGATGTTGCATGATATCGGTAAGATGTTGATTCCACAAGAAATTTTACAAAAACCAGGCCGTTTAACGAATGAAGAGTATGACACGATGAAGATGCATACACAGTATGGGTTTGATATGCTACGCAATCTGCATACCATTTCATTATTATCAGCGCATTGTGCCTTTCAGCATCATGAGCGCTTAGATGGTAGTGGTTATCCACGTGGGTTGGTGGATTTTGAAATTCACCCATACGCCAAAATTATTGCTGTAGCTGACGTATTTGATGCAGTCACCTCTAATCGCGTTTATCGTAATAAAATGCTACCGTCTGAAGGTCTCGCCATTATTAATCAAGGGTCAGGAACGCTATACGACCAAATGGTTGTCGAAGCATTTAATCGTGTGATTGCGGCTTATCCAAATGGGACTGTTTTACTTTTAAGTAATGGCAGTCGTGGCATTGTATCAAAGCAAAATGCAAGCAATACAATGCGTCCGAAATTACGTATTTTTGAAGAACATGGCAAGCTTGTCAAAGCAACATATGAGCTAGATTTAGCTAGTAGTGAGCTCGATATTCTAAACGTAGAACCAGAGTATTTAGAAGAAAAAGGAACCGTATATATGATGTAAAAAGAAAACGACAAGGCAGCGTAACAAATAGGCCTTGTCGTTTTCTTTTTATCTTTTTGACATGGACAAATTTCACTGTTTGAAATTTCCTAATTTACTGTATTATTAACAAAAAATGTGTTAGAGTGACAGGTGGGGACGTCATTTAATACACATTTATGAGGAGTTGAAGTTCTATGTCATCATGTAAACCGACATCGAAAGACGATAAACGACAACACGTCCGCAAACCGGATTGGTTAAAAATTAACATTAAGGCGAATAAGCAGTACAAGGAATTAAAGACCTTAATGCGTGAGAAAAACTTGCACACTGTATGTGAAGAAGCAAGATGCCCAAACATCCACGAATGTTGGGGAGAGCGCCGCACAGCAACCTTTATGATTTTAGGCTCTGTTTGTACGCGCGCCTGTCGTTTTTGCGCGGTTAAAACTGGTTTGCCAACTGAACTCGATTTAGCGGAACCAGAACGCGTAGCAGACTCCGTTGTATTAATGAATTTAAAGCACGTCGTTATAACAGTAGTAGCCCGTGATGACTTGAAGGACGGGGGCGCGAGTGTACTGGCTGAAACAGTGCGCGCTATTCGTCGTAAAAGTCCACAAACTTCAATTGAAGTGCTACCATCTGATATGGCCGGCGTGAAGGAAAACATTCAAATCCTAATGGATGCGAAACCAGATATTTTAAATCACAATATCGAAACAGTTCGCCGTCTGACTCCGAGAGTTCGAGCGAAAGCAAAATATGATCGTTCACTTGAATTTTTACGTCGTTCAAAAGAAATGCAACCTGACATTCCTACAAAGTCATCTCTTATGGTAGGATTAGGGGAGACGGAAGAAGAAATTCTCGAAGTAATGGATGATTTACGTGCTAACGATGTAGATATCATGACGATTGGTCAATATTTACAGCCGACGAAAAAGCACTTACCTGTCCAAAAATACTACGCACCAATCGAATTTGGTCGCTTACGTAAAATTGCGATGGAAAAAGGCTTTAAACACTGTGAAGCGGGTCCACTCGTTCGTAGTAGTTACCATGCAGATGAGCAGGTAAATGCGGCGACGAAAGAACGCCAAATGCAGGCTGAGGCGGGTATGTAAATCACCTAGGAGGGTGAAAAATGATTGTTGCGGATCAATATGAATATGAGGTCGTGCAAGATTATCGCAACGCCTTTAATGAGGAAGATTTTAAAGGTCGCTATGCCGACATTTTATCAAAATACGATTATATCGTAGGGGATTGGGGCTACGGTCAATTGCGCTTGAAGGGTTTCTATGAAGAGCGAAACCAAAAAGCTACATTCGATACGAAGATTAGCACATTAGAAGATTACCTATATGAATATTGCAATTTTGGTTGTGCTTATTTTATCGTTCGAAAAATCGGCAAAATTGTACCGCCAGCACCGGATAAAGAAGTTACAGAACAAGTGACGGAACCAGTGCAAGAGTTACAGGAAGCAACGCCTGAACAGGGTTGATTTCTATAGCTCAACAAAAAAACGGACATCGCAAATCGCGACGTCCGTTTTTTGTTTACACTAATTCATGTAAGTATTCACGTAGCTCCTGCGCCTCGTCAGCAGGACGGTTGTAAACGTGCTCTAAGTATCCAGGTTCATCTAAATCGTCAGAGCCGATAATCGCAAACTTACTCATTTGCATATCCATGACGATGATTTTACCGTAAAAACGAGTGCTTTGCATGATGGCTAAATCGTAGCGCTGACTTTCACCTGTAAAGCTAACAAAGCGTGTTTGTGTATCTTCAAGGTCATCATATAAGAAAAATCTATCCATGTTTAATTCTCCTTCCGGTGTTAAAGATATGGTACTATAGGGAAGGAAAGACTATCAACTTTTTTCAATTGGAGGAATTGCTGTGTATTTTATCGACAGTAAAAAAATCACAAAAAATTTAGCATATATGGATGACATCACTGCGGTATTTGAGTCGCGTGAAAACTGGTTAGAAGATGCGGTTTCAAAGCTTGCTTTAGAACGTATCGCCAACGTATATATTGAAGCAATTATTGACATCGGTAACACGATGATTGACGGCTTTATTATGCGTGACCCAGGTAGTTACGAAGATATTATTGATATTTTAGTAGATGAAAAAGCCGTACCAGCAGAATATGATGCTGATTTAAAATTACTCTTAACATTACGCCGCGTATTAGTACGCGATATTTTAGAAGTAGACGATGCTGAAGTATTACGTGTCCTAACAGCAGTCGTACCAACAATCAAAAAACTACGTGCTGCCATTGAAGCCTTTGTTGCGAAAGAAATGGGTACGGTTGTGACAGCATTTATTCCTGAGGAAGACTAGATGAAAGCTTATAAAGCCTATTGTTTTGACTTAGATGGTACTGTTTACCGCGGTGCAGCGGCGATTCCAGAAGCGGTGGCGTTTATTCACCATCTACAAGCACAAGGAATCGAACCATTCTATGTCACAAACAATGCGAAATATACGCAACTAGATATTCAGAAAAAGCTCGCAGCAATGGACCTTGTTGTACCAGAAGCGCGCATTATGACGTCATCGATTGCGACAGCGAAATATATCGCCAAGCACTATCGGGGCCAAAGCGTAAAAGTGCTCGGTCAACAAGGCTTACAACAGGCAATTGCCGCAGAGGGCATTCCCGTTGTGACGGAAAATCCGGACATCGTTGCACAGGGACTCACAATGAATATTTCATACGAAGCACTAGAAGATGTGTGTTATGACATTCAACATGGGGCGAAGCATATTGCGACAAATGGCGATATTAAACTGCCAAAAGAGCAAGGCTTTGCACCAGGAAATGGCTCATTTGTTCAACTTGTGCAAAACGTTACGGGTGTCGAACCGCTTTATATCGGCAAGCCAGCACCACATATGCTTGAAATCATTCGCGATAGCTTTGGCTTTGAAAAAGAGGATATGCTGATGATTGGTGATAATTATGATACCGATATTTTAGTAGGCATTGCGTATGGCATCGATACGGTGCATGTTGACACAGGTGTGACACGTCAAGAGACGGTCAAAGCGAAGTCCGCACAGCCAACGTACTATGTAAAAACTTTAGCAGATTGGCTATAACCAATAAAAAAACGGGTACATGTGTCATAGCATGTACCCGTTTTTTATTAAAATTCAGACGCCGAAAACATCGGATTATTATTGATAGCGGTATAAATATTTTTCAGTAATTCTTCTGGTGTGGCGCCTTCTACAACATCACCTTCGACCACTGCATATAATGACTCTGAGCAACGGGTACAAAAGCTAAGGCAGCCATACTCTAGTACTTCTACATTTGGATCTTTTTCGAGTGCTTCATAGACGGATTGCGCACCCATTGCTAGATTACTTACACAAAATTCTACTAATGGATTCAAGTTTGTCACCTCTAATAGTGAATCCTACTATAGATTTATGCGCGGCGTCAACGAAACAAAATTAAATTGTGAAAGTTATCACAAAGATATTGTGAAAAGTATCACAATCATTTATACTCGTAAAGGATAGAAAAAGCTTGTAACTAAATTGTCACATAAAAAAGGAGAATCCCTGATGAAAAACTTAGTATTATTAGGCGGCGGTTACGGTAATATGCGCGTATTATTACGCCTACTTCCGAACAACCTTCCCCAAGACGTTCAGATTACATTAGTAGACCGCGCCCCATACCACAGTTTAAAAACAGAATTTTATGCACTTGCCGCAGGTACAACACCAGAAAGTCATATTCGTGTACAATTCCCTGACCACGAACGCTTAAAAGTTGTCTACGGTGAAGTGACAAAAATTGACCGCGTAAACAATGCTGTTGTTTTCGCAGATGGTCAAGAACTAAACTATGATGATCTTGTCATTGGCTTAGGGTGTGAAGATAACTACCACAACGTACCAGGTGCAGAAGAGTTCACCTACTCAATTCAAACAATGGCAAAATCACGTATCGCTTACGATAAAATTAGTGCATTACCAGCAGGAGCAACGGTTGCTGTAGTAGGTGCTGGTTTATCAGGTATTGAATTAGCTTCTGAATTACGCGAAAGCCGTTCAGATTTAAAAATTAAATTATTCGACCGAGGCGCACGTATTTTAAAAGACTTCCCAGAACGTCTTAGCCGCTACGTACAAAAATGGTTTGATAAAAATGATGTAGATGTCGTAGCAGAATCGGATATTACAAAAGTAGAGCAAGGTGCACTTTACAACCATGAAGACCGCATCGAAGCGGACCTAATTGTCTGGACAGCAGGGATTCGTCCAGTATCAGTAGCTCGCGAAGTTGATGGCGTTGAAATGGAACGTGGTCGCATTAAAATTACACCACATTATCATTTACCAGTAGATGAGCACGTATTCGTTGTTGGCGACTGTGCCCATTCTTCAGTAGGTGGACCAAGTGCTCAATTAGCCGAAGAACAAGGTGACCGCATTGCGATCGTTCTTCAAAAACGTTGGAAAGGTGAAACGCTACCAGCAGAACTTTCACCAATCAAACTAAAAGGCTTCATGGGTGCATTAGGTAAAAAACAAGGTTTCGTAAACTTAGGCGATGCAACGGTAACAGGTCGCGTAGCACGTATGATGAAATCTGGTTTACTATGGATGTACAAAAACCAAAACGGCTAATCCGTATTGTGTTGCAATAAAAAAAGGCTTTAACATACATGTAAAAGCAACCGCTCCTATGAGCATAAGAAAAACCGGAATCGCGCTATGGCGCGGTTCCGGTTTTTCGTTGTGAACGCTAAAAAATAAAAGTGACGTGTTCTGTCCTAGTGTCTTTCTTTAGTTTAATTCTGTTTGAATTGTTTCTTTTAGTGGCTCTACAGGTGCTGGGCGATCCCAAGTACCTTGTTTTACAAGGACGTCTTTATCGCGGAACGCAAGGACAATAAACAGCATATTCATAACAAGTAATACAATGACGGCAATCATCGCTGGTGTGTAGCTACCAGTGAAATCAAGTACATAGCCGTATCCAGGCAGTGCAACGATAGATGCAACGGCTAAACCAACAGAAACACTTGAATAAATGCGGCTATAATCACGTGTACCAAATAATGCCGTCGTTAAGGCAGGTGCAAGTGTCGTAATCGAAGCGGAAATGAAGCCAAAGAATACGCCACCGACTAGGATAAGCGGTGTTGTCGTTGGGAATAGCATAAATAATAAAATCGCAATAATGCCCATTACCATTGCACCAAGCGCCGTTGTTTTCGCGCCAATACGGTCAATTAAAATACCAAATGTTAAGGCACCTAGTAGGGAACCAACAGCGACCATACTCATCGCTGTACCAGCAAAAGTGACTTCATAGCCATTTTTCGCTAAATACGTTGGAATGTGAACGGCAAAGCTCGCAACCGCTGTAATGATAAAGAAGAATGACGCAAGTAGTAAGAATGCCTTCGTTTTCTTTGCATAGTCAAATGCCATGCCGACAATCGAATCATCCGCTGCTTGGCCATCTTGCTGTTCAGCACCAAGTGGTTGTAAATTTTTGTCCTGTGGACGAGAGCGCAAGAAGAATAGCGCAACAGGAACTGTTAAAACGATAATCCCTAAGCCGACTGAAATATATGTGGAGCGCCAGCCAATCCATTCAATCATATTGCCAACAACCGGTTGAATAAAGACATTTAATAGTCCTGCAACAGCACCCATGATACCAAGAGCTAGACCACCACGCGTTTTAAACCAACGTGCAATTAAAATCGGTCCCGCTAATAATGTGATAGGGACGGTACCAAATGCCATTGGCACCGCAATAATATACCAGCCCCATACAGAGTTCATTAAGCCAAATGCCGCAAACGAACCACCTTGTAAAATGATGGCGATTGTTAGTAGTAAGCGCACATCGTATTTTTCAAATAGCTTCCCAGCAAACGGTAAAACAACAAGCGTCATAATCGCCCCAATACTTAAATAAAGCGTTAAATTTCCCATACCAATTCCTAGCTCTGTTGAAACAGGTGTTAAAAATAAGCTAGAGCCATTTGTGATGGCGCCTTTTGCTAGCCCAAGAATAAGGCTAATGCCGATTAAAATAATCCAAGCATAGTGAAATGATTTTTTCTGACTAGACATAATGAATGCCCCCTATAAACAATAGTGTCGACAAAATAAAAGGAGAGAGGACGTGCTTTATTCAACCCTTTACTTCTTCGTTTAATGAATTTTAACATTAAAATATTTAAAACGAAATAGTTTTGTTGCTAATTTTCTTATTTTATGTCCTTTTTTTCTGCTTGCTGTTTACTTTTTCTTTTAAAATAAAAAACTACCACAGTCAATACTGTGGTAGTTCTAAATCTCCTAAGCGTGGAACCCTAATTTTTCAAGCTCTTTGTAAATTGGTTTTAATTGAATATAGCCTTCTCCAACTACTTCATCGTTAATTAAAATAAGTGGATAGAAAAACTCATCTTCTTGAACGCGTGTAGCCCAGTCTTTATGGCGTTCATTCTCAATTGGTTGTTCGATATCAATGTAATTGATATCGTAGGCTTGTCCGGGATATTTACGATCAATTGCTGCTTGTAACCATTCATAGGTATCTTTTGAAGAAGGTGCATTCACACAACTAGCGCATTGAACGTCTGCTCCAAAAATCTCAATTTTAATTGGTTCATTCGTCATTTCTTTAACCCCCGTGTTTCTTTAATGGATTTTTTGGCTTATAGACATTATAATGATTTTAGAGAGAGGAGTCGATACGAATGTTAGATCAAGTACAAGAAGTTCTAGATAAATTACGTCCCTTCCTATTACGCGACGGCGGCGACTGTGAATTAGTAGATGTAGAAGATGGTGTTGTAAAATTACGCTTACTAGGTGCATGCGGTAGCTGCCCAAGTTCTACAATTACACTAAAAGCAGGTATTGAACGCGCACTTTTAGAAGAAGTACCAGGCGTAGTTGAAGTAGAGCAAGTATTCTAATACACAATGAATGACGATATATGAAGGAGGAAGTATTCGTAATTTACGAATACTTCCTCTTTTTTATTGCACTTGACGCATATCGTTCCAGGCGTCTTTTGCCATATCAATAATTTTTATTTCATTGGATGTACGCTGTTGTTCGATGACAATCGAGAAATAGCGAATCGCTTTTTCTCGTTCATCAAGGCGACGTGATAATTCAGCCGCTAAATATGCGACGCGTACCTCAGACATGCCGCTATTGACATAATCACCTGTAGAAAACGCTTCTATGTATTGGTCGCGCGCAATGCGGATAAAGCGTAGCTCCGCATCATGCTGTTTGAGTGAGCGATAAATCCATGCACAGCGAAGGGCAAGTCCTGCGAGTGTGATATGTTTTTCCTTTTTAATTTGCCCTGAAACGAGCGCGAGCTGATAGGCTTGTAGTGCTTGCTGCGGAGAACGTTCACCAGAAAAATCATGATGGACCCATTTATTGCTAATTTGCTGTTGTAATACTTCAGAAGTGCCGGGCATAAAATAGGTGCTAAAATCATCTGTAAATGCAAAGCCGCAATGCTCGCATACATAAGCATTATAAAAATAACCATGTACATCATTTTCATAAACTGGACGAAAATCGGCATCTGTTGACGCAATTTTCAGCATTTTCATGCGAATCTTTGTCGTATTAAATTTCTTTTTACAATGAATGCAATCAACCTGCTTTGTATAATAGGGGGATAGGTCCATTTTTAGGCCTCATTTCTTATGTTTGGTTATAGGTCTATTATATCATTAAAGTAAAAAAAAGAAATGAGTTCAACTATTTTACGACTGCTAGGAAAATTGATATGATAATACTATAGAGAAAGCAGGTGTAAATATGACAAAACACGTAGTAGACATTACAGAAGCAGCTGTTTTCCATATTAACGAAATGATGGAAAACAACGAAGAAGAAAACGCATTTTTACGCGTTTCCGTAAAAGGCGGCGGTTGCAGTGGTTTAACGTATGCAATGGGCTTTGATACAGAAGTATCACCAGAGGATGAGGCTTACGAAGAGTTTGGTTTAAATATTGTTGTCGCAAAACAAGATATTCCAATTTTAAACGGTACAGTAATCGACTTTAAACAATCGCTAATGGGCGGCGGTTTTACAATCGACAATCCAAATGCAATCGCAGCATGTGGCTGTGGTTCTTCATTCCGTACAGCAAAAAATGCTGGTACACCAGGAAACTGCTAAGAATGAATCCAAGGCTTTGTGCAGCACTGTGCAAAGCTTTTTTTATTCCCTTTTTTTGGGCATTTGGCAATTGTTCATGGTATGGTAATAGTAAATACTTTTTAAAGGTGGGTTCATGTGATGAAAAAAACGAAGATTGTCGTTGTTGGCGCAGGCTATGGTGGTCTAGCAACGGCTGTGACATTGCAGCGTAAAGTGAATGCAGACAATGTGTCGATTACATTAATTAATAAAAATGATTATCACTATGAAACGACGTGGTTACATGAAGCAGCAGCTGGCGTGATTTCAGCGAATGATGTGTGCTATGAAATCGAGCCACTTTTAAAAGATTCAGCGACTTTTGTACAAGCAACGGTGGAAGCATTAGATGTGGATAGCAAGCAAGTCCTCACAACGAATGGTGTATTTGATTATGATTACTTAGTTGTTGGTTTAGGATTTGAAGTACAGGATTACGGTATTCCGGGGATTAAAGAGCATGCCCAGTCGATTTCAAATGCCTTATCTGCATCAAAAATTTGGACGCATATTAATGCACAATTTGCAATGTATGAAAAAGAGCAAAGCCCTGAATATGCGACCATTGTTGTAGGTGGAGCAGGCTTTACGGGCATTGAATTTGTCGGCTCACTCGTTGATCAATTACCAAAGCTTGCCCAGGCCTATCATATTCCACAAGAAGCGCTTCGTGTCATTTGTGCTGAAGCGGATACGAGCATTTTACCTGGCTTCTCAGAATCACTTTCTCTGTATGCGAAACAGCAGCTAGAAGCACGCGGCGTTGAATTTTTAACACAAACGGCTGTAATTGGCGTAACCGATAAGGCAGTAACCGTGCGTGGACCACAGGGTGAAGAAGCGATTGCGGCATCGACGCTTGTGTGGACGGCAGGTGTGAAAGGCTCCGCTGTAATTGAGCAGTCCTCTATTCCGTCAACAGGTGGCCGCGTGCAAGTATTACCAACATTAAATGTAGCAGATTACCCAGAAGTATTTATTGTCGGAGATTCGGCCATTGTTACAGACCGCTATCATCAAAAGCCTTATCCACCAACAGCACAAATCGCCATGCAACAAGGCGAAGCGATTGCAAATAATTTGCAGCATCTGCTTGAGGGTGAGCCATTGACGCCGTTTATGCCAAATTTAAAAGGTTCTGTCTGCTCACTAGGCAGCGGCGATGGCGTAGCGCTTGTGAAGGAGCGCGAATATACAGGACGTAAAGCGGCTGTTTTAAAGAAAATGATTGATAATCATGCACTTTTCTTAGTAGGGGGACCAGGTCTCATTGCGAAGAAGGGGAAATTTAATATCTTTAAGTAGCTAAAATTTTCTTTTTTGCGTATTTCTTCGTACAATAAAGTAGTGAATTGTCAGGAGGAGATCGCCAATGGATAATAATGAACGCAGTCGCGTTTGGCTTGGAGTCGCAGGGTTAGTGGAAAATGAACTTGGCGAATGGCTCGTTGTCATGAAGCGCTACGGGGGCTTAGATGGCAAATGGTCGCTTCCGGCAGGCTTTGTAAAACCGGGCGAAACGGTTGATGAAGCGTGTCAGCGCGAATTAAAAGAAGAAACGAATGTGCATGCATCGATGCAAGGGTTTTTAGGATTTCGTACAGGGGTTTTGCAGTATGATATTAGCGATAATTTGGCTGTATTTTATTTAACGGCACATACCGCAGAGCAAAATTTAAAGGCGCAGCTAGATGAGCTATACGAAGTGCGCTGGATGTCACCTGAGGAATTAGGACAAGATGATCGCACATCGTTAATGATTCTAGAGCTACTTGATTTAAAACTACAAGCAAAACCCATTAAACTCGACGAGCTTGAGGATGATAATGTGTTTGGTTATACAGCGTATAAATTATTTTTCTAATAACAAAAAAGCGAGATGGACGGCTAGTGGCTGTTGTCTCGTTTTTTGCATTCATGCGACTATCGGCATGGTATACTAGAAGCGTTAAAATGAGGTGATGGAATGAATTATCGACTTGAGCAACAACAACAGACGGGGGACGTTACGATTATCGGCGTTTCACGTCATCAGCATACCGTTTCAGGATGGGCTGACTTTTCAGCCTCACTGTCAGTGCCAATGGATGAGTGGATGAAGACAGGAGATATTCAACTGAAAAAGGGCGCCTTAACTGTTCTTCCAACAGCGACAGGGCGTATTTTATGTGTGGGACTTGATCACCGCAAGCAGCTAAGTGAAGCGGATATCGATACGATATTTGAGGCGGTCGGCGCGCTCATGATCGAACGTAAATGGTCGCGTGCAAATGTGATGCTTGAAACGTTTTTTATGCCGCAATTTTCAAAACAAATGGTAGCAAGTCATATACTATCCGCTATTCGTTATGGCAGTTATACACCCTATGGCTATCAAACTTCGTCAAATGAAGCCGATGTATCGATAGATGAGCTAATTTTTATTACAGACGAACGACTTGAGCTAACAGACGCACATCGCGAAAGTGAGCAATTAGCTGTATGGCGTGCTTATGAAGACGAACCAGTCAATGTGCTAACAGCAGCGCATATAGAGGAGCGTATTATTGCGTATTGTCATGATGCTGAGTTAGCGTGTCAGGTGTTAACGCTTCAGGATTTAGAAGCGCTTGGTTTTGGCGCGGCGCTCATGGCCTACGAAGAAGATGTGCGCGTTTTACTCGTCAATACGACACTTGAGGCACAGCATGCGGTTGTCGGGGCTTTTGCAGTCGGCGATACGATGCCGCTTTTTAGTAGTGTAGAAGCGGTCGTCACTGCACAAGTAATGGGTGTTTTTGCGATTGGCACCTTAAAGGCAACGTTGCCGAATAAGCATGTCATTACAACAATGATTGGAAAAACGATTGAGCTAGCGGAAGGTGCATTAGCGAGTGATTTGGCACTTGTCGATGTGTTAGCCTTTGCGGCAACACAGCATGTGCAGTCGGTAACAACGGTCTCAACTTTAAGTGAAGAGGGCCAGCTTGTCTTTGGGGATACGGGTTCCATTGCGTATACGAATGGGCGCATGAAAGCACCGGAAGCAGATTTAGTTGTCCAAGCAGCCATGCCAAAGCCAAGTACATTAGCAGATGCTCTACTAAAACGCTATACAAAAGGTCGTGTTATGCAACGTGCAGCACTGTATCGGTTATTCGCGCCAGCGCTATGGGTTCATTTAGAATTGCCTCATCATGCAAGAAAGCAGCAGGTCCAGCTCGGACAGTTGCTACGAAATTTAATTAAAGAGGACTAGATATGATTAAAAACCCTTATTTATATAGTTATTTACCATTGATTACGATCATTTTATTTAGCTTAACTTTTGGGCTATTTAGTGTGAATGAAGCCATTATATTATTCCGGAAAATCGGTGTGTACGGGGGCATGCATGAGTTTTTATCAGATGTGCAAATGCGCATGCTCTTATTAATTGTCTTTTCGACGCTTTATTTTATGGTTTTTTCCGCACTTAAATTAATTGGCGAAACAATTCATAATGTCGGCATGCTTTTTTTCACAAAAGACTCGATTGATAGTGCCATCACAAAAGTTCGCGGAGGGAGTGTCATTTTCTTCTTCGGCTCATTGGCATCGGTCGTTGGCTTGACGAGTGTATATATTTTAGTCGCTATTTTTATTGCGAGTGCCTTTATTTATTTTATATACGTTACATACAAAATGAGCGATGTCATTTCGTTTGGTGCAGTGCTAGGTGTGATGTTATTTGAGATTGTCATGTGGGCAGTCATTTTAACATTATTAGCGTATGCGATTTTCAAACTATACAACGGCATCGTATCGAGCTTACCATTTAATTAAAAAAGAGACTGGGACAAAACACGTCATTTTCCTTTTTAATATTCGCAACGAAAAACCGGAACCGCACCACCGCGCGATTCCGGTTTTTTTATGCACATAGAAGATGTTGTTTTTACACGTATGTCAAAGCCTCTTTTTTATGGTCTCATAATAGAAGAGAAAATATGCTGTTGAATCTTGGCGTTTTCAAGTGCCTGCATACTGCGCGGTGTGTCATAGCCAATCCAGACGGCTGATGTATAGCGGTCTGTTAAGCCGGCTGTCCAAAGGTCGAAAAAGTTATTCGTCGTACCTGTTTTCGCACCGATATAGCTTGCGCCGGGCACAGAAATTGCTGTACCTGTACCAGAGGCGACGGTTGCCTGCATTAATGCACGTATTGTTTCGGCAGTAGATGCAGCCCATACTTCTTTTTTCTTTTCAGGCCATGTGTAAAGCGTCTGACCATCACGTGATTTCACACTGCGAATGGCATGAGAACGATAATATTCACCATTATCAAAGCTTGTATACGCATCGGCTAATTCGGCCGTTGTGACACCATACTCGAAACCACCAAGAGCAGATGTATAGCGGCGGTCCGATTCTGTCACAGAGCGGAAATCAAATTGATTAAGTGCACGGAATGCCGTAGCAAGACCGACATTATCAAAGAGGCGAATAGCTACGGTATTATAGCTATATTTAAAACCTGTCTCTAGTGACATATCCCTCACTGTGACACCGTCTTTATTTTCCGGGCAGTAATTTTTATGACAGAAAGGTGCTCCACTAACTGTTGAATCAGGCGTTGCACGGAATTTTTCGATATACGGTGCATAGTCTAAAATAGGTTTAATCGCAGAACCAGGCTGACGAACAGCTTGGTAGGCACGGTTAAATTCATAGCGCTTAAAGTTTTTACCACCATAGACGCTCACAACCTCACGTGTAGCATTATCAATGACGACACTCGCTGCCTGCAAGTCTTTATGGCCATTTATTAGGCTATTAATCGATGCGGTATCGCGTACTTGCTTCGTTTGATCAAGCGCTGTCTCAATAATTAAGCCCTTATTTCGAAGCTTCGTAACATGTTTTTTCAATTCTTTATTAATACGTGCTCGCTGTTGAGATGTTTTAGCGGCATCTAATCGTTTTTGATAGCCATCTCGCTCCGCAACAAGCCATGTTAACTCATTCATCACATAAGAGCTATAAGCAGGGTGATTTTGTTTTTTCTTTTTAATTGATAAATGGATATCTTCTTTTTTCCAAATCGCCACCTGTTGCTTCGAGGCGATATTTTTTTCGACCATTTTATTCAATAAGCGTTTTTGTCGCTTTTTTGTGTTATCAAAATTTGTTAGCGGATTATAGAGGCTTGGATTATTAGGAATAGCTGCTAGAAAGGCCATTTGTGCGCGTGATAATTTATTAAGCGGCTTATCAAAATAATACGAAGCCGCTGCTGATACACCGTAAACGCCATTAGAGAAATACATTTCATTTAAATAGCTATTTAAAATTTCCTCTTTTGATGATTTACGCTCTAGCTCATAAGCATAAAAAATCTCAAGCATTTTTCGCTCGTATGTTTTTTCTTGTGTTAAGTAGCGCATACGCACAAGCTGCTGCGTAATGGTACTACCACCTTGTGAGGCGGCACCACTGGAGTTATT
Organism: Candidatus Kurthia intestinigallinarum; assembly: GCF_003991225.1. GTDB lineage: Bacteria > Bacillota > Bacilli > Bacillales_A > Planococcaceae > Kurthia > Kurthia populi. The sequence continues at coordinate 9,320 of NZ_JTFC01000017.1, read as the reverse complement.
CACCATAAAGGCACGAGCGATTGCTGCCATATCAAAGCCGATATGGTCGTAGAAGCTAGCGTCCTCACTATAAATAAAGAGGTTTTGCATAAATTCAGGAATATCCGCTAATTTTACAGGCTCGCGCCAATCCGTATATTCTTCAGAAAAAATCGTACCATTTCGGTCTTTTAAAATGGTTGGAACTACATTCGTAGTAGGGTCTGTAATCTGTACAGCATTATCAAACTGCTCACTAAATGCACGACTGGATTTTAGCTCAAGACCAATTTTTTGGAATAGCACAACAAGCAGGGCGATACTCGCAATAATGACGAATGAACCAAATACTTTTTTCACGAGAAACCTCCCTAGACTAGATTAAAATACTCATTAAAAGAATAGCACAAATTTCCTGGTTGTCATGCAAATTTATCGAAAATCCAATGAATTCGTAGCTTACAACTGAAATTGTCCGCTATGTATGTTAGACTATGAGCGTAAAATATTTCTGACATAAGGAGCGATACGATGTATCCACAATTAACACCAGAAGTTCAAGAAAACGAAATTAAAGTGGTTATGGACACAACAATGGGTCCAATCACTTTCAAGCTATTCCCTGAGAAAGCACCAAAAACAGTTGAAAACTTTGTAACACATGCGAAAAACGGTTACTACGATGGCATCATCTTCCACCGTATTATCGATTCATTCATGATTCAAGGTGGCGACCCAACCGGTACAGGTATGGGCGGTGAATCAATCTGGGGTTCTTCATTCGAAGATGAATTCGATCCAGAATTATTCAACATGCGTGGCGCACTTTCAATGGCGAATGCAGGTCCGAACACAAATGGTTCTCAATTCTTCATCGTACAAGCACCAAAAGTTGATAACTCTTTCATTAAACAAATGGAAGTACGCAACTGGCCAAAAGAGCTTATCGATGGTTACAAAAACAACGGTGGTACACCTTGGTTAGACGGTAAACATACTGTATTCGGTCAAGTAATCGAAGGCATGGATGTTATCGATGCAATGGCTAAAGTTGAAAAAGGTTTCCAAGACAAACCAAAAGAAGATATCAAAATCAACACAATCACTGTAGAAGATTAATTTGCCACTACAATAAAACGCCGCATCTCCATTTGGAGATGCGGTGTTTTTTTAATGTATTAAAAATTATTTTTATGTGGAAACGTCAATCCGTTCACGTCCTGAAAGAAGAAGTTCGGTTAAGAACGCCGCGTCCATGCGGCAACACCGAACTATGCCCATCCAACGAAGGAAGATCGACTAAGAACGCCACGTCCTGTGGCAACGTCGATCCGTTCACGTCCTGAAAGAAGAAGTTCGGTTAAGAACGCCGCGTCCATGCGGCAACACCGAACTATGCCCATCCAACGAAGGAAGATCGACTAAGAACGCCACGTCCTGTGGCAACGTCGATCCGTTCACGTCCTGTGAACGAAAAAAACCACCGACCGGCAAGTCAGTGGGAAAAGATGCATTTGAGATTGAATTTCACATGGCAAGTGTATTCTTTAGCAAATGCTTTTTATTAAAACGGTAATTAACACTATACACGTAGTTTTAAATAATAAAAATATGCCATTTATCGTATTTTTGTTGATTTAAAATCATATTTTTGTCAATAAAATACTTGGAGAAATAAAAAGAAACGTGTATAAAAGAGACCAATTCTTTATACACGTCCTTATAGATGGTGCTTTTTTAGTTTAATGTACTTAAAAATGTATAGTGTAGAAAAAATAAGAAAGAGCTAGTTAATTATGCTGTAAAGACAGCCTTAATACGTGAAATGCCTTGTTCTAGAGTTTCTTTAGGACATGCGATATTAATGCGTAAAAAGCCTTTGCCATATTCACCGTATTTTGTGCCGGGATCTAATGCGACACCAGCATCTAATAAGCGATTCATGACATCTTTTTCATCTAAATTTGTTGCGCGGTAATCTAACCACATTAAATACGTCGCATCATTTTCATGGATGCGTAAGCCATCAACTGCATTTAATTGTTCAGCTGTATAACGGATATTCGCACGTAAATAATCTTTTAGCTCTGCTAACCAATTAGCACCTTCCTTGCTAAAAGCACCTTCAATTGCGGCAATAGCAAAAATATTTAAGCCACCTTGTGCATGACTTTGCATTGTCTTTTGCAAGGTTTGACGTTTTTGCGCGTCTGGCACAAACATCATCGCTGCATGAATACCTGCAATATTAAACGTTTTCGTTGGCGCAAATAATGTAATGACATTTTCAGGATGCGCCGTAATTTTTAGAAGGGGTATGTGGGTACCCGTTAGCACAAGGTCGCTATGGATTTCATCGGATAATAATAGTACGCCATGCTTCGCACAAAGCGCATCGATTTGACGAAGTGCCGCCTCATCCCATGTAAAGCCAATTGGATTATGTGGATGGCATAAAATAAAGAGTGTCACATGTTCAGGTGCTAAGGCAGCCTCAAGTTTATCGAAATTTAACGTATAGATACCATTTGATTCATCTAGTGGACAAAAAGCGACCTCACGCGCTAATTGCTTTGGTGAATTGAAAAAGGGTGGGTAAATCGGTGCCGTCATTAATACAGTGTCCGTTTCACTTGTGAATGCTTCCACAACAGAGGCAATCGCAGGAACAACCCCTTGGTGATACAATACCCAGCTCGGATCAATAATTGTATCATGCTTCGACTTCAGCCAATTTGTTGTGGCAGTCGTGCAGGCTTCACCTTCAAATGAATAGCCATAAACGGGATTATCGAGGCGTTTTTGAATCGCTTGTGTAATGCTTTTTGGTGCTGCAAAATCCATATCTGCTACCCACATTGGAATGATGCCATCGACATTATCGCGTCCGTAGACGAGCTTTAATTTGTCCCATTTTAATGAATCCGTTTGTTGACGTGTGTAAACTTTATCGAATAAACTCATTGCTTTTAGCCCCATTTCTTTTTGCATTAGTTGATTTTATGCTATTATATCGAGTATTAATGGAAATAGATAGGTGGAAGCAATGGACAATATAGACATACAGCGAGAAGCGGAGCATATGTTAGCACAATGGAATGCTTTAAAGCTAGAGGATGACCAAGCAGTAAAATTGTTTGAAGCCTTGCAAGAAACGTTTGACCCGTCTGCTTTAGGAAATCAAATTCAGCGCATTTATGAAACGTCTTCTCAAATGTGGTTACCAATTGAAGAATGCATCGATACCGCCCGCAAATTAATTGTGCTAAAATTAGCGGCTTTGTTGAAGAGTAAATAAAAAAAGGACTCCTACTAATATAGTAGAAGTTCTTTTTTATATGATTCAAATCTCAAAAATGCTGTGATTTCGTATATTTAAAGATGTTTGAAAATTTAAAAAAGATATTTTCAGAAATAATCGAGAACTTTTGAAGCACCAATTCGTCTATGCTATAATGACAATGGATATATAAAAGAACAAGGGCAGTTTGGAAAGTAGGATGACGATGTCTAACAAGTATAAGGTTGGCGATATTGTTTCAGGCAAAGTCACTGGTATTCAGCCTTATGGTGCTTTCGTTGCATTAGATGCTAACACGCAAGGTTTAGTTCATATTTCTGAAATTACTTACGGCTTTGTAAAAAGCATTACAGACCATTTAACCGTCGGCGACATTGTTCGCGTGAAGATTTTAGATATTGCGGATAATGACGAAAAAATTAGTCTGTCACTGCGCGCTTTACAGGCAAAACCGATAAAGCGAAAAGAACAATTGCCACGCAAATCACTACAAGACCGAGTGGACGAAAAAGACTCGGTTGGCTTTAATTCATTAAAAGAAAAGCTCGGTGAATGGATTGAAGAATCCGGTTTAAACTAAGCAGCTTTTCGATTGAAAAAGAGTTGTCTCATAATGGGGCAACTCTTTTTTTAATTGTTTTGTAAGCGTTTTAAAAAAGATAGATGAAAAAAGTAGAAATAGTCGGCATGAGTGAGTGTTCTGTGTTACAATATGGGCGATATTGGTAATCTAATACTTAGTAAAGAGGCGAGGAATGTATAATGGCAGAAAATCTGAATCTATTTACATCTACACAAACGATTATTAAAGAAGCATTGCAAAAATTAGGTTATGATGAGGCGATGTATGAGCTTTTAAAAGAGCCATTACGCATGCTACAAGTCCGCATTCCTGTTCGTATGGATGATGGTACTGTAACGGTATTTACAGGTTACCGCGCACAACATAATGATGCTGTTGGCCCCACAAAAGGTGGCGTTCGTTTCCACCCGAATGTAACAGAAGAAGAAGTTAAGGCATTATCGATGTGGATGACATTAAAAGCAGGAATTGTCGATTTACCATATGGTGGTGGTAAAGGTGGCGTTGTCTGTGACCCACGTCAAATGTCAATGGGCGAGCTTGAGCGCCTAAGCCGTGGTTACGTTCGTGCAACAAGCCAAATCGTTGGTCCAACAAAAGATATTCCAGCGCCAGATGTTTTCACAAATGCACAAATTATGGCATGGATGATGGATGAATATAGCCGCATGGATGAATTTAACTCTCCAGGCTTCATTACAGGGAAGCCAATCGTACTTGGTGGCTCGCAAGGCCGTGACCGTGCGACTGCCCAAGGTGTAACCATCGTCATTGAGCAAGCAGCAAAACGTCGTGACCTAGAAATCAAAGGTGCACGCGTTGTAATCCAAGGTTTCGGGAATGCGGGTAGCTTCTTAGCGAAGTTTATGAATGATCTAGGTGCAAAAGTAGTCGGCATTTCAGATGCAAACGGTGCATTATACGATCCAGAAGGCTTAGATATTGATTACTTACTTGATCGTCGTGATAGTTTCGGTACGGTAACAAACCTATTCGAAAATACGATTACAAATGAAGAACTACTAGAACTTGAATGTGATATTTTAGTGCCAGCTGCGATTGAAAATCAAATCACAGCAGAAAATGCACATAATATTAAAGCAAATATCGTTGTCGAAGCGGCAAATGGCCCAACGACATCAGAAGCAACAAAAATCTTGACAGAACGTGGCGTTCTACTTGTGCCAGACGTATTAGCATCTGCTGGTGGTGTAACGGTATCTTACTTTGAGTGGGTACAAAATAATCAAGGCTACTACTGGACAGAAGAAGAAGTAAACGAAAAACTATACAAAAAAATGGTCGAAGCATTCGATAATATTTACAATGTGGCCATGTCACGAAAAATTGACATGCGCTTAGCAGCCTATATGGTCGGCGTACGTAAAACAGCTGAAGCATCACGCTTCCGTGGCTGGGTATAATAAAAAGAGGCTTTGACACATCTATGAGCATAAGAAAAAACCGGAATCGCGCGGTGGCGCGGTTCCGGTTTTTCGTTGTGAACGCTAAAAAGGAACATGATGTGTTTTGTCTCAGTCTCTTTTTTAATGCGAACTTATCCCTTAGCATTAATAGATACAATTTCTCTAGTTGGTAAGACAAGACAATGTAGTGCACCGCCAAAGACTGCGCCACCATCAAGGCCAATAATATTGTTATCACCAAAATAGACGGCGAAATTACCTCGTTCTTTATGAAGACGTGGTGTAGGCGTATGACCAAACACCACCGTTTTTTTGCCTCGATAATTGTCGTGAAATTCTTGGCGAATCCATAACAGACGATGTTTTGGCGTAATGCTAAGCGGCACCTCTGGATCGACGCCGCCATGGACAAAAATATAGTCGTCACGCTCGACATACGTTTCAAGTGAGCGAATCCATTCTAAATCTTCTTCAATTTCAGCTGTCACAAACGATTCAGGTGACATACTATGCTCGATATCCTCTGTATCAAAACCGTAGCTTTTAAGTGTTGCGACACCACCAGCTGTATGAAGCCAGTGTAGCCAGCTTTCGGTAGAACGATTTTTAAAGGCCTCATACATAATTTGCTCATGATTACCAGAAAGACAAATAGCACCTGCTTGTTGTAATTGCTTCATAAAGGCAATCACTCCTTTTGAATCAGGACCTCGGTCAATATAATCACCAAGAAAAATCAGCTCATCCTGCGATGAATCATACTTTACTTTTTTTACTAATGCTTGAACCATTGCTAGTTCTCCGTGAATATCTCCAACTACTAATGTACGCATCCAGTCAGCTCCTCGCTCCATAAAAAAAGAATTGTCCCGTAGAACAATTCTTTTGTAGCAATAAAAGAATTGCTATTTTGATGATAAATTGGCATTCTCTGTTTTTAACGTTTCCGGTCGTTCACCGATATGACTCCAGTTTGTAACACCGTCATCTTCGTCAAAATAAATTGTAGCACGACTAACACCTTTTTGTGCTAATAGCAGTTTCATTAAATTGTCTCGAACATCATCGGCAAAAGCCACTGTCACAGTCGGATCGATTTCAGCCATTAATTCAACATGTAAGGATTCACCTTCTTTAATAACCTCTAGACGACGAATATCTTTTATATGTGGATTATCGGATACAAGATAAGCAATATGATTTAACATTTCTTCATCTGTTTCACCAATTGCACCACGCGCATTTTCCAAAAAGACTGTCCCGACAACGAAGAACATCATACAGCCGATAATAATTGATACAATCCCTTCAATCTGATTAAACGGTGTGTAATGCGCAATGAGTACGGCGATAAAGGCTAAGACATTCCCGAGCGTTGCTACCGTATCTTCCATAAAGACAAGCTTTGTTGCAGGCTTAGCACGTCCGAGATTTTTCAGTGCAGATATAAATGTTGCAAGTCCTTTAGCCTCTACACCTGCCTCGTGATTAATTTCTTTACAAGCTTTAAATAATACCGTTCCTTCTAATAGGATACCTAGTGCTAAAACACTTAGTACAATCCAAACACCTGTAGAAGTCGTCGGATGTAAAATATGATGCCAGCCTTCTAAAATTGTTTCATATGCTAAAATCCCAACGATAATAACAGCAAATAAACAAACAAGATTAATAACCCGACCAAAGCCAGTGGGAAATTTTCGAGTTGGCGCTTTTTTTGAGAGGGCGGAGCCAATGAAAACAAAGAATTGATTGGCGGCGTCACCTAGTGAGTGCATCATTTCAGCGAACATTGCTACATTTCCTGTGAAGAAATAAGCTGCTCCTTTAACAATGCCTAAAATTAAATTAACAAAACCTGCTAGAAGCGATGGTTTATTACCTTGCTTTAAAAGTGAGAAAAATTCACCCATTATAAAATCCTCCTCTATGATAGAAGTTCAATTTCTACTGTTTCAACACAATCAAGTTTACGGATTTTCCGGTACATTGATAGTGCATCCTCTTCTGGTAACGAGGATAGCTGTAAATGAATAACATGCTTCAAAACGAAGTCCGCATGGATATCCTTAATATTGAATTGCTCAATGGTAAAATGGTTTATTTTTAAATAATCAAGCACGGTATCAATATCCTCTATTTGTAACACAACAATCTTTAGTGAAGCCTCTTTACGCCGCAATAGAGCGGGCCCTAAACGAAAGAAGAGTGGTGCTACAACTTCCACACCAAGTAAAATAATGAAAACGGCAATAAGAGCAGGAATATAGAAGCCAGCACCTACAGCAATTCCAATACCAGCTGCGCCCCAAATCATTGCTGCTGTTGTAAGGCCTGTAATGCTATCATTTGTACGATGCAAAATAACCCCAGCACCAAGGAAACCGATACCACTTACAATCTGTGCCGCTAAGCGAAGCGGGTCCATCGTAATATTGATACCTGGAACGGGTGTTGCACGTAACGCCGATTCCATTGAAATGATCGTCAATAAACAGCTAAATGTTGCGATAACAAGACTAGTTTTCAACCCAACAGGCTTGCCTTTCAATTCCCGTTCCACACCGATTATTAAACTTAATGTCGCAGCAATCAGCATCTTTATACTAGCTTCTCGTAATAAACTATAATCTGTCAGCCACTCCATCGGATTTCCCCCTTTTAAATGATATTGTCAGTTCATCTGTTTAATGAGAAAATAGGTTATTGCTTCATTGTACATCAGTTAAGTGGAGTATTTAACCAATTTTTCAAGGAGTAAGAAAATGCATCCATACTTCGCAATTATTATAGGTGTTTTATCAGTTGCCGCCTCTGCGATTTTTGTGAAATTAGCAAGTGCAGAAGCAGGAGCCATTGCTTTTTATCGAATGTTTTTTTCGGTGTTACTAATGTTGCCGTTATTTTGGCTAAAGCACCGACAAGAGCTACGCCTCACCAATTGGAAACAGTGGGGGATTATGACGTTATCCGGGATTTTTCTCGCCTTCCATTTCATTTTGTGGTTTGAATCCTTAAACTACACATCTGTTGCAAGCTCAACTGTACTTGTGACATTGCAGCCCTTATTTGCAATCATTGGTACCTATGTTTTATTCAAAGAAAAAATAACAGCTAAAACCATTATTGCCGCATGTATCGCCATTTTTGGTAGTGTGTTGCTTGCTTGGGGAGATGTGCAACTAGGTGGCACAGCATTATTTGGCGATCTTTTAGCATTGCTTGCATGTGCCCTCATTTCTTTCTATATGTTATGCGGGCAAAGTGTGCGTCAAAACATTTCATCTACTACGTATACGATCAATGTCTATGCGATTAGTACCGTTGTGTTAGCCATTTATATGTTAGGGAAAGGGGAAAGTTTTGGCCCTTATCCGGCAATGGACTGGCTGTGGTTTCTTCTATTAGCTATTGTTCCCAATTTGTTAGGGCATAATCTATTTAACTGGGCATTAAAATATGTTTCTGCAAATGCGATTTCAATTGCTATTTTATTTGAACCAGTAGGAGCTTCTATATTGGCATACTTTATTTTCAGTGAATATTTACATTCATCACAGATAATAGGTGGCATCATTGTTTTGGTAGGGATTATCTTCTATACAATCGATGAAAAGAAAATGAAAAAATATTTTAGAAAAACTATTGACGAATAATAGTTCTATGGTTTATAGTATTACTTGTCATTAAGACGGCTTATAAAACTTTATAAAAGTAGCGATTAAAAAGTTCTTGCTTTTTGAAAGTTATCGTGGTAAAGTAATAAAGTCGTCAGCAAGACGTACAAATGAACCTTGAAAACTGAACAAGCAAGATGTAATCACAATAAATTCGGTTCAATTGAATCGAAAAAATGTTATCAAGCAAGATAACGCTAGCAAAGCAAATGAGCTTTCAAACACTTTTTATGGAGAGTTTGATCCTGGCTCAGGACGAACGCTGGCGGCGTGCCTAATACATGCAAGTCGAGCGAATGACGAGAAGCTTGCTTCTCTGATTTAGCGGCGGACGGGTGAGTAACACGTGGGCA
>NZ_JTFC01000169.1 GCF_003991225.1 Candidatus Kurthia intestinigallinarum | reverse complement strand
CTCGCATTAATGATAATTTCGTTGGTCGATGGTACAAAGTAACCTCGTCCTTCCTCATGAATCGAATACGTCTTCTCTGCAACGTGCAATTGCTTAAATTGATTTAAATAATTTTTAAATTGATCATATAGCCTCTGGGCGTCCTCATCCGTTTGAAATCGTTCGTTTACAAAATCTCTTGTCGTTTTAAGTGGCTCTCCTGCTGTTTGTGCGATGTCAAACACTGTTACCCATTTATAGCGAACTAAGACGTTCTCCAGCTTGAGTTCGCCGTTTTCATAAACAGGTTGCTTTGTTTTCGGGTCGAGTACTGGCTGCTGTTCAAAAATAGGAGCACGAATTTGAATGCCCTTCTCCCCTTTTTGCACATAACGCTCATGCTTTTTCCACGCTTGAAAGCCAGCGACATAAGTAGCTTTCGGATTTTGCATAAAAATGAGAATTTGGTTATCTACCGAATACTGGCGCATACTTGCCATGAAAGTTAAGTACCGCTTGAATTCAGTTTGGTTCGCAAATTGCGTCAGCTGTTCTTCAAGCCTTGTCGTAAGCTCTTTTGTACGTTCCTCATATGAGTTAGGTCGCAAGGGCATTACGCCTCACCTCGCTTTTGATATAAAGGTACATAACGCTGTTCGTTTTCAAATGGCACTTCTAAATACGCAACAATGTCATATGAAAGCAAATCCGGTACTTCTACAATCGTCAGTAAATCACGCTTATCACGGTAAATCGGCTTATCGCTAAACTCAACTTCTTCACGTCGATACATTTCTCCAACCTCCTTCTTTATTTCAAAAGTAGAAATTTCTACTTTTGAAAGGTATATATTTCTACTTATGTTTTTTGTACTTATGTTCTATTTATTCACTTTCAAAACTATATTCTATTTGTTAAATTAAAATTAAGGAGGTGCTTTATGCACTTAGATAAACATATTAAAGACTTTTTTCACC
>NZ_JTFC01000168.1 GCF_003991225.1 Candidatus Kurthia intestinigallinarum | reverse complement strand
ATTTTAAAACGCAAAAAATCATTTCTACTTTGCAAAGGTGGAAAAGTGGAAATTTGCAATTTCTACTCAAAGTCAACTTTCTCGCAAAAGTGGAAAAGTAGAAAAGTGCGAGAAAACATAAGGGTATCAATGCTTTTTATGAGTTTACAACCCTCGTATTTTATGTTTTATTTAGTAGTAATAAAGATTTTAGGCAAAATAAAAAGCCATTCCTCATTTGTCTTTGGCAGGACAAGGAATGACTCAAACAAAGAACAACTAAATAAGTGAGCGTCCGAGCGGTTAGCTGGTAACTAACTTATGGTCGTTGATCTACAACAAAATGAGCTTTTTGGTCGAAGCTTATTTGTTGTTATAATTAGATTAAATAAATGGTGTGCTGGTAACACGCCATTAGTAAAACAATATTACGCTAATTATAGCAACTGTAGACGACATTTTCAATATTTCTGATTGAAAATTGGCTTCATGCACCCTTTTTTAAGTGTGCTTTTGAACGAGATAGCTGTGGACGCTCACCTAGAGGAAAGGAGAGCTATGTCCATGGCTATTTTTGCGTTAGAAAAGCAGGAGATGGGGCAGCTGTTTGATACGCTGCTACATACAGGAATCCACACATATAAAAAGAAGCATTCTAAAGCGAGCTTGCCAGCACGTGTTGAGGCAGAGAAGAAAGAAAAATCGACACGTCAAGGGGCTGTCTTTGTGGTGCGTCAAAAAGCAGACTTTACAGCAAATGGCGTAAAGGGGTATATCGTGACGTCGAAGGAAACGTTATTAGAGGATGCGCACACGCTTACACACTTCACACCGAACGTGTACCGTACGTTTGGTTATACGGATGACACGCGTCGTTATATCCACGGCTTTGAGGAGCGTAATCTTCAGCAGATTAATACGTTCGTCGTCGACATTGATACGAAAAAATATAGCGTGAACGAGCTGCTACTTGTCTGCATGGACGCTTCAATTGGTTTACCGACGTTTATTGTTGCATCGGATCGTGGTTATCAGCTGTATTTTGTACTGGAATCACCACTGTTTATTTCGAATAAAGAAAACTTCCGTGGCTTAAAAGTGGCCAAGCGTATTAGTGATAATTTAAAACGTAGTTTGCAGTCGGTAGAAGCCGATTTATTTTGCAATGACTTTGGCTTCTTCCGTTTACCAACAGAGAAAAATGTCGTGTATAAGGATTTCGATAATCAATATTCGATTGCGGCACTGATACAGTGGTCGATGCGTCAAGATGATGATCTGCAGCGTCCTTTATTTGTGTTACCTACAAAGAAACAGAAGCAGTCTGTCGTGCATACAGAGTGGTTTGATGCATTAGTTCATACCGTGAATATTAAAGGCAATAAAGGCATGCTAGGGCGTAATAATACGCTGTTTACACTAGCGCTTATTTGCTACGCAGAAGGCTGGGATTTAGAGCGTACGGAGAACTTTTTAGATGAATTTAATGCTCGCTTACAAGATCCTTTAAATGGTCAGGACTTATACGCCATTTTACAGTCAGCGTATTCAGGAAAATATAGTGGTCCAAGTAAAGAATATGTAGAGGCGATACTTGCTTTACACGTAAAAAACGGGACTGAGTATACGGTGTCGTTTGGC
>NZ_JTFC01000167.1 GCF_003991225.1 Candidatus Kurthia intestinigallinarum | reverse complement strand
CATAATGGCTAGATTTTATCTTCGCTCTAGTTTGCAGAGACAGTTCCGTTATATATGCTGCAGCATGCTCCAACTTTATACCTTTTAGTCCCTTCACCTTCAAGCTAGTATAAAAGGGCATACTAATATTTTTATAAACATAGTTAAAAAATCTTGTAATAGCATAAGCAACATTCTTTTGAGAACTTAATGATTTTCCTTTCATATAGTATTCACTTTTAATAAAATTGGTAAGCGGAGAGGGGAATACCATCCCAAACTCATCTTCTATCCCTATAGCAATTGTTCTTTCGGAATGATCCCCTACTAATGAAACTTCGAATTCTTTAACAACAAATCGCATAGCTCTCTCCTTAATTCACCCAAAATCAAAATTTCTTATGGGTATAAATGTAATTGTTGTATCAATGTTTTTCATATTACAATTAATTCCACCCTAAAACAAGTATACAATGATAAATTCAAAAAGTAAGCGACTTCAAATGTTTTAAATCCACAATAGTTCCTTAGATTTTTCAAATTTTCGCCAAGGAAATCTTTATTAAATGTATGTTGCTCCATGTTGATCACATCCTATTTCGTCGCCTTGCACACAAGGCGACGCGATTTTTCACTTACAATCCCTTACCCTGTCTCATATAAATTGAAAAGAGACGCACAAAGTGTGCGCCTTTTCAATATTACATATATCCTTTTTCTTTTAATGATAGGAAGTTATTTTCGCAGACGATTAAATGGTCGAGAAGTTCCACACCTAAGAGCTCACCTGCCTCCTTTAAACGCTCGGTAACATCAATATCCTCGGGGCTTGGTGTACAATTTCCAGAAGGATGATTATGCCCAACAATTATCGAAGCCGCATTTTGTAAGAATGCTGTTTTAAACACTTCACGTGGTGTTACGATGCTTGCATTTAAAGAACCGATATGACAACGGTGCAAAGATTGAATTTGATTTTTGGTTGATAAACAAGCGACTAAAAAGATTTCTCTATCCTCGTCACCAATAAATTTCATCGCTATATTGGCAAAATCTTGAGGGCTACGAACTGTATAATCTGTAAGGTTTTCCGACAAATATTTCTTTGGCAGTTTACGACGCTCGGCTTTAATTTTTACAATCTCATAAATCGGCTCTAACGACTGGTTAGTAG
>NZ_JTFC01000166.1 GCF_003991225.1 Candidatus Kurthia intestinigallinarum | reverse complement strand
CCATCGCTAAACCAAATAGAATACCTGTTGCAATAATCGGTAAGAAACTTAATACTGGACTCGTTGTAACGAATCCAAACAGTTCATAGAAGTTACCGTCCTGTACAACCCATGTGACAAACCCTAAAGTTGCACCTAAGGATAAGACGAAACCAAGCACCGCTTTAAGTGGCACTAAGATTGAGCGGAACGCAATCATGAAAATAATGAATGCTAATACAACAATGATCGATGCGAATACTGGTAAGGCATCTGATAAACGTTCTGAAATATCAATGTACATCGCTGTATTACCAGTAACATTTAACTTCACGCCATCAAATTTTGCATTACGTAGCTCATGCACAAGTTCAATTGTTTCTTGATCACTTGGTCCATTCGTTGGATTTAATGTAAGTACGGCCATTTCGCCTGATTCTTTTGGAATGACATTCGTAATCAGATCAACATGATCCATTGCTAAAATATCAGCTTGCAGTTGCTCAAGTTTCGATAGCACTTCCCCATCTTTTTCTGTCGCCTCTGCTACGACAACAAGTGAAGCGTGAACCCCTTCACCATAGCCCTCTTTTAATAAATCATACGCATCACGCTGAGGTGTCCCCTCTTCGTAAACACTATCATCTGGTAGGCCAAGTTCCATATGGAAAATTGGAATCGCTGTAATCGCTAAAAAGGCGATGGTAAGTGTTGCGATTAATACTGGAATTTTGTTTAATACTTTTGCCCAGCCTTGTAGTAGCTTTCCTGAGAATTTCACTCGGTCTGTTACTTTTTCGGCTAACGTCTTTTTACGGTCAACTGGTGGTGTAATTTTTTTACCAATTAACATCAACACTGCTGGTGTAACAATCACCGCAATTAAAATGGCAATGAATACCGTTAACGCTGCTGAAATCCCCATCATTGTTAAGAATGGAATTTGTGGAACAGCTAACGCCAGTAATGCAATAATAACCGTAATCCCTGCAAACACTACTGCTGTTCCCGCTGTACCGTTCGCAATGGCAATCGACTGTTGAATCGAATAGCCTTTTGCATACTCTTGACGGAAACGAGAAATAATAAATAACCCATAGTCAATCCCTACTGCAAGTCCAAGCATCGCAGCTAGCGTAATACATACAAATGCAACGGTTGCGTAATTGGAAACAATCATGACTCCGCATAACCCAATTAATAAGCCAATCACCGCTG
>NZ_JTFC01000165.1 GCF_003991225.1 Candidatus Kurthia intestinigallinarum | reverse complement strand
CGATTGTTTGATTTTCATTATAATTTTGTAGCATATCAGGTGTGACAACTGTTTCGACACCATCAATCGCTGAAACTTCTTCTGCTAATTCTGCTAGTGAGGCTTTTACATCCTCATCGACTAATGTTTTCCCTTCAGGTGCTTTCACAATGATCTGCATTTGAGCACCAGCGTCCCCGACTTCAGGGAATTCCTCTTTTAACATATCAATCGTATCCTGAGCTGGCGTGCCAGGGATTGTCATATCATCTTTTAATTGTGGCCCTAATACAACTGCCATGACACCGACAGCAATTAAAATCGCTAGTAAACCTGCAATAATTGACTTCGGATGACGTGTTGAAAATAACCCTAATTTGTACAATAACTTTGCCAAAATCTTTACTCCTTTCGTGTTGAATGCATTATTATCGTACGATAGAAAACATGCCCAAACGTAGTGACGTTTGGGCATGTTTTCATTAGATTAAATTTTTCTCAATAGCGACTGAAAGAGCCTGGGTACGTGATTTTACTTGTAATTTTTCGTAAATGACCGTTAAATAATTTTTTAACGTACGCTCGGAAATAAAGAGCTTATCTGCAATCTCACTGTTTTTTAGACCTTTCGAAAGATAGTTGAGTATGAGAAGCTCCTTTTGTGTTAAAAACAATTTATTCGCCTGACTATCTTTCGCTACTGTAATAGCTTTTTCAATATCTGGTGGAAACCATGTTTCACCATTTGCCACTTTCGTAATTGTTTCATAAATAACACTACGTTTTGCATCTTTTAGTAAATAGCTCTTTACACCAAGCTCTACTGCTTCCAGGAGCATATACTTCTCCTTATAAGTTGTCAGGACAATCACAGGAATCTGTCGTCCGGACTTTTTTAATGCACGCAATACACCAATACCGTCGAGTACGGGCATATTTAAATCAAGTAAAATGAGCTCTGGCTCTAATATTTCGAGCATTTCAAGAGCTTGCTGTCCGTTTTCTGCTTCTCCGATGACCTCGTGCTGCTTTTTAAGTTCTAGTACAAGTCGCAGTCCCTCACGCACAATATCATGGTCATCAACAATCAATATTTTCATCTTGTCACCTACTTATAACGGAATTTTGACGATGATTTTCGTCCCTTTATCTAGCTTACGGAAAATTTCAAACTGTCCATTGAGTAACTCTGTTCGTTCGATCATGCCAATAATACCGTAATGCTTCTTACTACTTGCTCGTTTGTAGCCAATGCCATCATCTTCAATCTCCAAAACAAGTAAGTTATGTTCAATTATTGCCTTTACATATATTGAGCTTGCCTGTGCATGCTTAAATGTATTC
>NZ_JTFC01000164.1 GCF_003991225.1 Candidatus Kurthia intestinigallinarum | reverse complement strand
TATCCAGCTAATGAATTTTTTATATCTTTAAATTTAGATAATAGTTCATTTAGAGATGAAGACAAATTTTTTTGGGAATTGGAAAGTCGTAATCTGCAAATTCAATTTAAAGAAAAGATAGTACCCCTTTTATCATCACATGATGTAAAACATATTTCTTTGTTTGGGATAGCACCTCAGCCACTTTTGATAGAGTTAGGGACAATGTTTTCAGATATACCAATTGTAGATGTATTTCAAAGACAAAGAGAACCTGATTCCACCTGGATATGGCCAGAAGAAGATGTAAAAGCTGAATATATAATAAAAAAGCCTTCGGAGTTTAAAGAAAAAATAGCGTTAATTGTTTCCTTGAGTGCTTCAATCGCTGAGGATAGAATTTTAAAAGTTCTTGGAGAAAACACATCAATATGGACGTTTACCATTGATGCTCCATCAAATGATTTTCTGAAATCTAAAAAGCAATTAAGTGATTTCAAAAAGGTGTTTCGAGAACTATTAAACGAAATAAAATATAGACATGGGGAAGAGAATGAGATTAATATCTTTCCAGCTGCACCAGTAGCAATTAATGTGGAAATAGGTCGTGCTTGGATGCCTAAAGCAGATTTACCTTTAAAAGTTTATGATCAGAATCGTAAGACAAACGGATTTCAATATGCTTTAACAATTCAGTAGTTAATTTTGAAGAATTATATAGAAGATAGATTTAACATATTATAGTGAGGGATAGATATGCGTTTTAGTTCAAAATTTTTTAATGACAAAGTAACTTTAAAGAAAGCAAATGGCGAAGTAGTAGAAAATATTAGTGCGGATGTTCAAAAAAATAAGATTTTCATTTCTGATGGTACGTTGCTTATTGAAGAAGGTGATTTTTTATTCCGTACTATGTCTAACGGTGCAACTGAAAAATATGAAGTAATTGATAGAGGGTATTACGAAGCATTTGCTGGATTTGAGTCTCATTATCAATGTGATGTTAGAAAAGCAACAGCTAAAGAAAAAAAATTACCTTTTAATAAAACAGTTAATAATTATTTTAATGCTCCCAACTCTAGATATAATGAAAGTTCGACTGATAATTCCATTAATATTTCATTAAGTGATGCAAATTTGTTTGATGAAATTAAAAATGAATTGAAAAAACAAGACTTCAAAGAAAACGAAATAAGTTTACTTTTAAACCAGGTAGACGATCTTGAACAAA
>NZ_JTFC01000163.1 GCF_003991225.1 Candidatus Kurthia intestinigallinarum | reverse complement strand
GTCATAATTTTCTATAATCTTGAGACAACTATTTTGAAAAGAACCTAAAAATGAAATGGAAAGACGTATCACAGCATACAAAAATGAGTACGTATGTAACTACGTACTCATTGAGGTTTATCTGGATTTGTATAAAATGGTTTTTCTTCATAGTTTGTGACATCATATTGTCCAACTGTCTTATAAGTAGAAGGCTTTTCCTCACTTTGCTTTGTTAGACCAGATGGTTTGTAGAATAATGCATCTGTGATAATCCGATGTAAATAACTAGGCTCTGGCGCTTCATCCACAGCAGCCATAACAAGTGCATTACGTAAATAGCCCGCATTTTGCGAAAGTAGTTCCGCATTAAAATCTAAGTTGTTTTTATCAGCAAATAGCTTCATAAAGATTGATACAGCACGCGTGTTGCCTTCACGATATGGATGGACACGCCATATATCTGTCATGAATTTCGCAAATTGTGAAGGAAGCTGTCGATTTTGAGGAGACCACTCTATTTGAGCAGCCCACTGAAAAATGGCTTTTAACGTATCACTGATACGATTTTTATCACAGTACGTTACAGATAAGCCATTTAACACGCGTTCATTTTTATAAATATTAATTGTTCGAAATTCCCCAGCCCACGTGTAAAGGTCTTCAAATAAGAAATGATGGATGTTTTGTAAAGACGTATAATCTGCAAAATCTAAATCATCGAGAATCGAGTGAATGTCGATAATACCAGCGATTAATAACTGAGCTTCCACATCAATAAGTTCTTTTTCGTCTACAATATTTAGTTTATTGATTAATACGTTTGAATTTGGATACACATAAGGGTCCATTAGTTTGTCGCCTTCGCATATTTCTGTAAAATGGCTTGTTTCAATTGGCTAGATGAAACCTCACCATTCTCATATTGATTTAATAAATTTTGTGTAAAGCTTGTCGGTTTTCCACCATCTAGCGCAGCCATACCTACTGCAAATCGTACTTGCTGTTGTCGTTCTAAGCGTGAATTGGCTTTCATACGGTCCACCTCTTTAAATTTGAATAGTAAGTTCAGTATATCATATTTCTTATATTTTCATGGATGTTGAAGGGCTTGTTGAGATGCACCAAATCAGCATGAAGATATTTAATGCGATGATGAATTTGTTTTAACATTAACAAAATGTTATTTGGGAATGTTTTTTATCAAATCTCATACATACTGACAATAATATCAATACCCGAGTTTTTTAGCCTATTAAGCCTTGACTTAAAGCTGGAAGAAAAGGAGATATAACTGCTACATGCTCTCCCAAACTTTGAATAAAACGCGTGTATTTTGTACTAAAACTTTCTTTTCCCATACTTTGTTCAAGATCGTCTACCTGGTTTAAAAGTAAACTTATTTCGTTTTCTTTGAAGTCTTGTTTTTTCAATTCATTTTTAATTTCATCAAACAAATTTGCATCACTTAATGAAATATTAATGGAATTA
>NZ_JTFC01000162.1 GCF_003991225.1 Candidatus Kurthia intestinigallinarum | reverse complement strand
TACTTTAAATATGGAATGTATATATGATTTTTTAATTGATAAAATAAATAATCATAAAGGGAGGTAATGAAAGAATGACACCATTTCAACAATTATTAAGTTTTGACCTAACTGTTCAATCTTTATGGGGAAAGATGAGCGAAGTCCTTGAAAAAGATAATCATTTGTCTGCAGATCTGAAAGAAGAAGTGCGAAAAACCTTAGCGCAAGAGAATGGCTGCCTCTATTGCAAAGCTAAAGGTAAACCGAATCCACGATTATACGATGAAAAAATGGCAGTGTGTACTGGATATGCAGAAGCTTTTCTCAAATCAAAAGGACAGACACCTCTTGCAGTTACAGAAGTTTTAAATGATTATCTAACGAAAGAAGAAAAGGATGAATTATTAGCATTTATTTGTTTTATAACTGCTTCTCAATATCTTGGTGCTTTACACCAACTTCAACCAATTATCAGCAAATAACAGTATTTTATTAGATATTTGGTCACAGGCAATTTAGTTACCAAACATAGCTTTGGGAAATTAGCAGCTAAGATTACATTGTCCTAGCTGCTTTTGTTTACTTTTTTAGAGCATCTTTAAAAAAATTTATAAATATTTCCATCTCACTTGTTGATATTTTTGTAACGAGATATGTATGAGAGATAGGGTTTTCTATTTCAGCAGGGGATATCACTTTTAAAAGGTGTTCCGCAATTTCTTTTTCAACCATGGAATAGGGTAAATAAGAAACACCTAACCCTTGTTCAATGAATTTTTTACTGACTTCTATTTGATTTACTTTTAATGTTTTAATCATAGGGTATACGCGCATGATTTCTATCAATAAATTGTCCCAATAAACGGGATGATTGTGCGTGATCAATCGATATTTTTCAAATAAATTTTTTTCATGCTCAATTTGTGTGTCATAAGGAGCTACTAAAACGACAGGCTCTTCCAATACAATTTCACTTTTTAAATTTGATTGTGCTGGATATGTACGTGTTAATCCTATATCAGCTTTCCCTTCTAATATTTTTTGAACAACTTCATATGAATTAACAACATCAATGAGTATTTCAATTTTAGGCTCTTTTATCATAAAATCTTTTAAAATAGCAGGCAAAATAGAAGAAGCAATTTGAGGTGCAACTGCAATAGATAATTGCTTCGTATAACCACATTGCCATGCCTCAAAATGATGTAAACCTATTTCATATTCCTTTAGAATTTTTTGAGCAATCGGTAAAAAACGATGTCCCTCTGCATTCAATAGAACTTGTTTTCCTTTTCTCGAAAATAAAGAACATTGTAAATAATCTTCTAATCTTTGTATGTGTTTAGACACAGCTGGTTGTGTCAGAAAAAGAATTTCACTCGCTTTCCGAAAGTTTTCATGCTGTGCAGTAACAATAAAAGTTTTTAGCCATTTAATATTCATTGATATCCTCCTAATAACGATTTGTTATTAAAATTGTTATTTTTCTTTATTTCTGTTTATGTATTCAAACTATTATAATTCAATTATGGAATATTTAAACATTTAAATTAAATAAAAGGAGGAATTTTATAATGAATACGACGAAAAAAGATTTATGGGACGCTTCACTTTACGATAACAATCATGCATTTGTATCTAACTACGGAACAGATCTCATCTCATTACTTAATCCAAAGCAAGGGGAAAGGGTACTAGACGTAGGATGTGGGACAGGCGATTTGGCAAATATGCTACATGACCTTCACATAGACGTTGTTGGCATTGATTATTCCGAAAATATGATTGAGCAAGCAAAGCAAAAATATCCACATAT
>NZ_JTFC01000161.1 GCF_003991225.1 Candidatus Kurthia intestinigallinarum | reverse complement strand
AGTGTTCTTAATTTTGCAACTGGATTAGTTTCTCTCGTATTAATAATAAGTTCGTTGGTCGATGGTACAAAGTAACCTCGTCCTTCCTCATGAATCGAATACGTCTTCTCTGCAACGTGCAATTGCTTAAATTGATTTAAATAATTTTTAAATTGATCATATAGCCTCTGGGCGTCCTCATCCGTTTGAAATCGTTCGTTTACAAAATCTCTTGTCGTTTTAAGTGGCTCTCCTGCTGTTTGTGCGATGTCAAACACTGTTACCCATTTATAGCGAACTAAGACGTTCTCCAGCTTGAGTTCGCCGTTTTCATAAACAGGTTGCTTTGTTTTCGGGTCGAGTACTGGCTGCTGTTCAAAAATAGGAGCACGAATTTGAATGCCCTTCTCCCCTTTTTGCACATAACGCTCATGCTTTTTCCACGCTTGAAAGCCAGCGACATAAGTAGCTTTCGGATTTTGCATAAAAATGAGAATTTGGTTATCTACCGAATACTGGCGCATACTTGCCATGAAAGTTAAGTACCGCTTGAATTCAGTTTGGTTCGCAAATTGCGTCAGCTGTTCTTCAAGCCTTGTCGTAAGCTCTTTTGTACGTTCCTCATATGAGTTAGGTCGCAAGGGCATTACGCCTCACCTCGCTTTTGATATAAAGGTACATAACGCTGTTCGTTTTCAAATGGCACTTCTAAATACGCAACAATGTCATATGAAAGCAAATCCGGTACTTCTACAATCGTCAGTAAATCACGCTTATCACGGTAAATCGGCTTATCGCTAAACTCAACTTCTTCACGTCGATACATTTCTCCAACCTCCTTCTTTATTTCAAAAGTAGAAATTTCTACTTTTGAAAGGTATATATTTCTACTTATGTTTTTTGTACTTATGTTCTATTTATTCACTTTCAAAACTATATTCTATTTGTTAAATTAAAATTAAGGAGGTGCTTTATGCACTTAGATAAACATATTAAAGACTTTTTTCACCTAGTAAAAATACAGCAAATTGAGATTTACAATGAATTTTCTTTGCAACACGAATTAGGCGTATATTTGCGTAATCATCTTGATTCTACTTTTAAAATTCAATTCGAAAGAAATATTCGTTTCTTTGGGATTCAAGAAAAGTTAATTAAAAAAGAATTGGATATAGCAATCTATAATTCACAAACAAATGAAAAATATGCTATCGAACTTAAATTCCCCAAAAATGGGCAGCATCCTGAATCAATGTTTAGTTTTTCTAAAGACATTAAATTTATGGAACAAATAAAAGAACATGGTTTTACTAATACATATGCTGTAACCTACGTCGAAGATAAATTATTTTATAAGGGTTCCAATACTAGCGGTATCTATGCATATTTCCGTTCGGGTCATTTACTTCACGGTGAAATTATTAAACCTACAGGAAAAAAAGATGAGCATTTTTATATTAATGGTTCATATCAAATAAATTGGACAAGTTTAGATAACGATGCTTGTTATTATATAGTTACGATTTAATACTTAACAAAAGTAGAAATTTCTACTTTTGTTAAGTATATTTTTATTTACTAAGCTTAATCGTTGCACCTTCCACTCGCTTACCGTCCTCATCTAGTTCATACAAAGTGATGTTCTCTTTATCGTGCTGTTCAATTTCATAGAAATAATCTCTTTTTACTTCTCCATCTTTTTTATCAACAATATGCAATTGATTTCCTTTTACTTCCCATTCATAAGAAAATTTCATAGCTCCAAAATCCATTGTTAACAAATCATTGTTTTTAAAATCAAAAGAGCCTGCTACACCATCAGATCCGTTTGCATCCCATTCACCCTCTAAATTCAATTGACTATCCCCACACGCTGCTAATAAAAACGTTAATAATACAATAGGTAACACACGCATCCACTTCATCACCTTAGCCTCCTATCTATTTTAAAAGTCGCATCATCGAAATACGGGTAGCTGACTTACCAAGAGAAATCCCGCCTTTTGCACCTCCACTTGAATACCACATAGAACGAAGTACGCTAGGCCCACGAATAATTAATACACCGCAACCGATGATTAACATAAAGTCATACCAACTATTAAAGTTAGCGAGCAACTGGACAATGGCTGCCATGAGTAGCACTTGCGTAACAATACTAACAATTTGGCTTAAAAATTCACGCCACCACACTTCACTAAAATCATAGTTTTCAGTCGCAATGGTAATCGCTGCAAAGACACTAAATATCTCTAAAATGATAAGGTCCACATGGTACACGCAAATTTTGAACGTGAACACGATAAACACGACAACTAAAAATAGTAGCAGTAATGTAATTGCCATCGTGCCTGATCCAAATACATCTATAACCATGGAAGATTCAATTGAATTCGTAATAATGTCTGAAGAGCTGCCAGCAATTTCAACAAACATATATT
>NZ_JTFC01000160.1 GCF_003991225.1 Candidatus Kurthia intestinigallinarum | reverse complement strand
ATTCGTGTCATAGCGATTATTGATTACCCAAAGAGTCGTTACGGCAACTGGTTATCAGAGCTGAAACGTAAAAAGGGCAACATTACGATTGTACAATTTTTAGAATCATCCAATTCGACGAAAATGGTTGAGCACTATAATAAGACGATTAAAAACAAACAGGCTGAGGTATTGAAGACGTTTGATCCACTGAAAAAACGTCAGCTAGAAAAGCAGGTTGAAGCAGCTGAGCATCAATTGATGAAGTTTCTTGAAAATGAGTCGAGCTACATTTATCAGTACACGTATATTTATTTGCAGGCGAAGTCGCTAGATGAATTAAATGCGCTGAGTGATTCCGTTCATAATACGCTCGTGAAATTGCAGCTAAAGGCAATGACACCGATTAAGGCGATGTACCAAACGTTTTGGAGTGCGATGCCAATTTTAGAAAATCTACTGGGAGATTACACGTATAAGCAGTCCAATACAGAGGCAGCGAGTAGTATGTTTCCGTTTGATGATGCCGAAATTTTAACGATTAACCCACGCAGTGATGTAGAAGGCGTGAACAAAGATACGGGTAGTTTAATTGCCATTGATTATTTGGACCGTAAAAACACGCTTAATCAAAATATGGTCGTCATTGGGACGAGTGGTGTCGGTAAGACCACTTATATGGTGCAGAAGATTTTACGTTATTTTGCTCGGGGCGTGAAGGTGTTTATTATCGATCCTGAAAATGAATACACGAACATCGTCGAGCATTTAGGTGGAACAGTTGTCCATTTAAGCAGTAATTCGAGTACAAAAATTAACCCATTAGAAGTGTTTTCCGAGCAAGTCATGGACGAGGGACCTGTTGATTTGGATATGGTTTTAAAAGATAAAATTCAGCGTCTTCTTGGTTTCTTTCAAGTATTGAAGCAGGATATTACGCAGGTGGAAAAGGCGATTTTAGATGCTGTGTTACGTGAAGTGTACCGTGATGCAGGGATTTTGAAATATACGAGCTTCCTTGAGATTCCCAGCACAGCATATCCGATTTTATCGGATGTCTATGAGGCAATTGCAGCTTTAAAGGCGCGTGACGCTGACCGGTACGCACGGATTGAGGATTTTCATTATATTTTGGAGAGCTATGTGAATGGTAGTAAAACGATTTTTAATGGGCATACGAATATTAATTTACAAAGTGACCTTTTATCGTTTGATTTAAAGTCCTTGCAAAATGAGGCTGATGTACAAGGGGCAGCGTATTTAAATACGTTTAGTTATTTATGGGATAACATTACGGAAAATACAAGTGAAAATGTGAAGCTGTTTGTTGATGAGTTTCATTTTTTAACACAAAATCCAGATGCAGCGAGTTTCT
>NZ_JTFC01000016.1 GCF_003991225.1 Candidatus Kurthia intestinigallinarum | reverse complement strand
CAGTTTATCCAGTTTTGAAAGAACAATTCTTTCTTATAGTCTAGTAATGATGGCAAAGAGGTCACACCTGTTCCCATGCCGAACACAGAAGTTAAGCTCTTTAGCGCCGATGGTAGTTGGGGGTTTCCCCCTGCGAGAGTAGGACGTTGCTAGGCTATTATAATATCGGAGGATTAGCTCAGCTGGGAGAGCACCTGCCTTACAAGCAGGGGGTCGGCGGTTCGATCCCGTCATCCTCCACCATTTACAGGGGCATAGTTCAACGGTAGAATAGAGGTCTCCAAAACCTTTGGTGTGGGTTCGATTCCTACTGCCCCTGCCAATTAATTATATTATGGCGATTGTGGTGAAGTGGTTAACACACCGGATTGTGGTTCCGGCATTCGTGGGTTCGATCCCCATCAGTCGCCCCATTTTTATTTTTTATATGCGGAAGTAGTTCAGTGGTAGAACATCACCTTGCCAAGGTGGGGGTCGCGAGTTCGAACCTCGTCTTCCGCTCCATATGGGGCCTTAGCTCAGCTGGGAGAGCGCCTGCCTTGCACGCAGGAGGTCAGCGGTTCGATCCCGCTAGGCTCCACCAATTTTATATTTTTATGTTGGAGGTATACCCAAGTCTGGCTGAAGGGATTGGTCTTGAAAACCAACAGGCGGGTCAAACCGCGCGGGGGTTCGAATCCCTCTACCTCCTCCATTTTTTTATTTTTAATTTAATATTCATTATCGCGGGGTGGAGCAGTGGTAGCTCGTCGGGCTCATAACCCGAAGGTCGCAGGTTCAAATCCTGTCCCCGCAACCAATGGTCCGGTAGTTCAGCTGGTTAGAATGCCTGCCTGTCACGCAGGAGGTCGCGGGTTCGAGTCCCGTCCGGACCGCCATTTTTTAAATATTATTTATTCCGTTGTAGCTCAGTTGGTAGTAGCATCTGACTGTTAATCAGAGGGTCGCAGGTTCGAGTCCTGCCAACGGAGCCATATGGAGTAGTACTCAAGAGGCTGAAGAGGCGCCCCTGCTAAGGGTGTAGGTCGGGTAACCGGCGCGGAGGTTCAAATCCTCTCTACTCCACCATTTTTATAGTTTTTTGATAGTCGGCCCCTTGGTCAAGCGGTTAAGACACCGCCCTTTCACGGCGGTAACACGGGTTCGAATCCCGTAGGGGTCATTTTCATATGCCGGTGTAGCTCAGTTGGTAGAGCAACTGACTTGTAATCAGTAGGTCGAGGGTTCGACTCCTTTCGCCGGCACCATGAGTCATTAGCTCAGTTGGTAGAGCATCTGACTTTTAATCAGAGGGTCGCTGGTTCGAATCCTGCATGACTCATATTAAGCGAG
>NZ_JTFC01000159.1 GCF_003991225.1 Candidatus Kurthia intestinigallinarum | reverse complement strand
GAATATTAATTTACAAAGTGACCTTTTATCGTTTGATTTAAAGTCCTTGCAAAATGAGGCTGATGTACAAGGGGCAGCGTATTTAAATACGTTTAGTTATTTATGGGATAACATTACGGAAAATACAAGTGAAAATGTGAAGCTGTTTGTTGATGAGTTTCATTTTTTAACACAAAATCCAGATGCAGCGAGTTTCTTTTACCAGGCATATAAACGATTTCGAAAGTACAATGCAGGGGCAATTGCCGGTACGCAACAAATTCAAGATGTGCTCGATGGGAAGATGGCCAATGGTCAAAATGTTGGTGAGGCTGTCATTGGGAACAGTTATACGAAAGTCTTTTTTGGTCTAGATAATAAGGGCGTAGATGATATTACCGAAAAGCTACGCATGACCTTTAGTGAAAAGGAAAAAAAATTATTAGAGCGTCGTAAGCAAGGTGAGGCACTCATTATTCATGGTACACAGCGAGCGTTTATGCGGGTAGAGCTGACAGAAGAAGAACTACGATTAAAAGATCCAGCTCGTTATGAGGAGCTATATGAGGTTAGTGCAGCTATTACACCGAATTACGAAGAGCGTATTCGTATGACAGAGCTCGAGCGACAAGAGGCACTAGAAATGAGGAACTTTGAAAAGTAGAAATTTCCACTTTTGTTAAGTAGAATTTTCTACCCATCAAAAGTATAAGAACTATAAATTTATTAGGTTAACTGGTTAACCTATTGATATTACTGGATTTATAAGTTAACCATTTATTTTAAATCGTTAGGAGGTGCTAGTATGAGTGCGACCAAGATTTACAATTTTTCATTTGGCAGCATTAAATTAACACGTGAACTAGCCCAATTTACGATCCATCGTAATGAATTTAGTTATGACCGGTTGGAAGAAATCGAACAGTTTTTACGCGATACACGGAATGATGTGTTTCTATCATTTCGAAGTATTGAGGAGAACGAAGGGCATGTCGTCATGACCTTTCATTTTGTAGAGCACTTGAAGCCCGTTGTGGCGATTAAACAGGAGGCTTATGTTGTAAAGCTTGCTATTGCCCAAGCGATATTACTTGATGAGATTGTGACGAAGACTTCAAGCTTCGTCAGTTTGCATCCTGCAACTGTGTATTATCATCCGATGTCGACGATTCGCTACGGCTACCGAGCGAACCGACAAATGCCACGTGAGGAA
>NZ_JTFC01000158.1 GCF_003991225.1 Candidatus Kurthia intestinigallinarum | reverse complement strand
TGTGGCGGTGACCATTTATGTATGAACCGCTGCTAATTTATCTTCTGCGCTCATTTTCCCCATAGAAAAACCGCACCTCCTTGTTAGTATGTCTAACAAATGAGGTGCAGTTCAATGCCACATAGAGAACGTTCAATCCAGCAGTTAAGACTACTACAAAGTGTTAGCTGTTTTTTATTTAATTAGATTCCCTTTGCACCAGAGTTAACACCCACAGCTATCAGACATGTTAACCTCTTGAGAGGAATCTGAAACAGGAAAGTTCATTTCTTTCCACGCTGCAATACCCCCCGTTAGCTCTTTTACCATATATCCACGTTCTAATAAAAACTTTGCTACCTTGGCAGCGGTGTTACACCAGACATCCCAACAGTAAACAATAATTTCCTTGTCTTTTGGTATTTCATTTAAACGAGCTTGCAGTTCTTGTTCGGGTATGACATTAGCATCCTTAATTTTTAAACTTCTTACATGAAGTGGGCCGTTTCTTACATCCAGCAAAAAATATTTATCTGGATCTATTTGTGTCAATCTCAAATAATCCATAGGGCTAATAGTTGCTTCCAAACGGGCATTAAAATAATCAAGTGCATTCATAATTGTGTTACCTCCAGTTTTAAAGTGTAGTCCAAATTTTAATGAGAAAATCCTTTAGCAATTGTCTTTCTTGATTATTTAAAGGGGCTAAAACTTCTAATTCAATATCGTTTAAAAATTCCCAACGCGAATCCAATAAATCCTTTCCTTTTGATGTAATCATAAGGCTGTAGGACCTTCTATCATTAGGATTCCTTGTCCTCTCTACAAAGCCTAAAGTTTCTAAATAATCAATGTGACTTACCATTGTTGTCCGATCAATTTGTAGATTTTCAGAAATATCTTTTTGTGATGAGTAAGGGTTTCCGTTAATAAATAAAAGAACTCCATATTGTCTAGCATTAATGTGATATGGGACAAGCCCCTCGGCGAATTTAGTTTCCATTCGCTGAAGAACCTTTCCGAGTAAAAAACCATAAGATTGATTCCATTTTTCCATTTAAATTATTCACCCCTAAAAATAATCACCTAAATATATAATCAG
This sequence comes from Candidatus Kurthia intestinigallinarum, assembly GCF_003991225.1. Taxonomy (GTDB): domain Bacteria; phylum Bacillota; class Bacilli; order Bacillales_A; family Planococcaceae; genus Kurthia; species Kurthia populi. The sequence goes on along the minus strand of NZ_JTFC01000158.1, from coordinate 14 downwards.
TTTAACTGATGAAT
>NZ_JTFC01000157.1 GCF_003991225.1 Candidatus Kurthia intestinigallinarum | reverse complement strand
ATTTTTTTGTAATTTCACTTCTAAATCTAGCGGTAATATGAGTTGATTCATGTTATAATTTTTATACATAAAGAGTCTCCTTTTGGTTGGTTTGGTGTGGTAACTTAATTTTATCAAAAGGGGCTCTTTTTATTCTATACAAAAACAAAAAAATTACAGATAAAAAGGACTTCGGCATCTTCATTTGCCGAAGTCCTTTCTTTAGCTAGGGTTTTGTCCCAGCCGCTTTCGTTATTCAAAGGTAGTATTTAAATTTTATAAAAGTGCAAAGATTTTAACTTCCTATATAATTTATCTTTTAAATAATCTGAGTTATCAAGATAACCAATTTCTTTAGAAATACGTAGTGCTGTGACGGAATTACACCGTTCTTGAATAGCAGGAATATATTTTTCAATTTTTCTTTTCACTTCAACATTTTCTAATTCTTCAACTAAAGATTCGAAAATAGTCAGTTCACTAAGATAATATTCTTTTAATTCTTCTTCACTTAATAATCTAATATCATTAGTCATTAGCTCATTCCTCTCTCTTTGAAAAAAAGAAAGCGATATACCTTAAAGGCAGATCGCTAAGATTGCTAACGCTAAGCGCCAGTCAATCGCAAACTCGAACGAGCCGAATTTGAGTTGCATTTATATTCCCCTTTTTACAGTCTGGGATTAGCTGCTAGGCAAGACTGTAAGGCATAGTTTTAATAGATTTCGCTATAAGCTAACTTTAAACTGTGTGGAAAAAAAAGTAAATAATGCATTTTTGATATATAAGGTGTTTTATAGTGAGTAAATATTAATACAAAATTAAAAAGGTTAACAAATAATATTTGGATAACATTTAAAGAAGTCACAATCACTATAAAAACGATTTAAAGTATATTAATTGGAATTCTTAATTTCTGTAATGAAATATTGATTATTACTACCTTCTACCAAGAAAAGCTTTTTATTATCTGAAATAGTGAATGTTATTTTTGTAGAGCGAGTATATAATATTGGTCCATTTTTAAATGGGTAAATTCTAGAAGCGATTTCATCTTTATCTCCGTTTATATCTTTCCCGTTTACGAAAAGCATTCTTTGAACGAATTTGGAATCAATTAAAACATGAGCATAGACAGTAATAGGATTGCTGTGTCCATCAGGATAAAAAGTCATAGGTCCGATACCTACTGTTCTTCTTCCAGTGTTTTTAAAGCTCATAATAAGATAATTTATTGATTTATCATATTCTTCTTCATCCGCCATCACAATTAGTTTCTCAACGACATCATAAGGAATACTAACGTTAATAGGTTTTGAATAACTACTAGATTTTTTCTTACCTTTAGAATCTTTAATAGCCTTAACTTTAAACTTATAATCATAGCCTTCTACTAAATAAATACCCCATTCATCACTGTCAAATTGATTGCTATTTACTTCTTCTATTACTTCTGTCTTCTTAGTTTTTCTATTGTACAAAACAAACTTATAATAACTTGCGCCTTTTACTTTTCCCCATTTGAATTTAACAGAGTAACGGGTGCTGCCTGGACTCTCTAATTTATAAAAGTACTGTGGATCTAAAGGAGAAAATCTAATTGCTCCATCTGCTTTTTTCGATACAAGTTTTAAATTACTAGGTGTCTGTAATTGTGAACTTGCTGCTTTAGCATTTTTAGAATTGATACCTAAAATTAAAATCATACCAACAAGAAATAAATAAAATA
>NZ_JTFC01000156.1 GCF_003991225.1 Candidatus Kurthia intestinigallinarum | reverse complement strand
CAATTATTTTTGGTGTAAGGAAATCTATCTCTAAAACAGCAGCATAAAAATCTGTAAAAATGCTACATTCAAAAAAACCTTCGGAGTGTTGATGTACCAACACCAACACTCCGAAGGTTTTTTTGTTCCCAATGTTGCGTTTGGGAACGTTATTTAGGTTTACTTTGTATAGTTTATAAATTTATTTAAAGTGATTTATTTCGGATAGACCTTCTTAAATCGTTCGCAAACAACTAACATATCTGGTGAGAATTCTTTATCGTACTCTTTTAATAAATTACTAAAAAAATTCTCGTGTGCATCCCACCAAAATTGATAATCCCCTTCGCCTTCAGCTAAAGCAAATTCTTCGGATACATCGTTCATCGGCATTACTTCAACTGATTCAATTTGAATAATCGCAACAGGTGCGTCCGTCACATTCAAAACAATGTAATATTCCCCTGCTTGTGGTAATGCTTCTTTTTCTAATTCATAAAATACATAGCCAGAGGTTGTTGCTGTTTTCTTTCCTTTAACAACTAAATCCGCTAACCAATCAGCTGAAGCGCCAAATTGAAACGCATCTTTATATTTAATATCTTCTTGCTGAGTTACGACACAAAAATCATTCCAAAACTGATGAATATTCTCCATTTATAAACACCCTTTAATAAGATTATGTATTAGTAAAACCAATATTTTACTTTATTCAATCATAACATTCCCAAAGCCCGGCTTGGTAAACAAAAAGCAGCTAGGGTTTCAACTTGTCCTAGCTGCTTGATTTAAGATATTAATATGGTTGAAACCAAACACAGTAATTCATGAAAATAAGACAAGAAAACATACATAAAATTGGTGTAAGTAACATTCGTCTTTTTAAAATCATTTGCGTTAAAAGGGGGCGTAATTTCTTCCACATAATCACGCCTAATGTTATTACGAACAAAATAATAAACACTTCTGGATATACTAAAAAGAAAGCGAAATCGCCTATCCCTAAAATGATCTCTAATAACACAGCATAACCTAGCAAACGTATTTTCCCTACATATAGTTGAATATTAAATATTAATCTTATAAGCCACATCTTTATTTTCAATTCCCATCCCCCAAATAAAAAAGATACAATATATCCTATTTTATCACAGATAATGTAAGGGCATTAAAAGGTAGCCGTATATGGGAATCATATTCGTTTTAAAGTAGACACGTAGCATAAAGTTCATGCTATTTCTCATACTACTCAACATAATTGCCTTTCATGCTACAATATATACGCAGCATTTTCAGCTGACTCCTTTTTCGAAGGGAGGTGCACTACATGCCTAAATTTTCGCGACAAGAAAGAATGAAGGCTGAGCGAGAGAAGAAGCGTAGCGAAGGACTGACCATCTTTCGATACACAGCGGATCTATTCCGTTTTATCGATACACTATATCGACTCTTTCGTATGATGCTGTAAAACGATAAAAAGACGTTGATTCCAAACGGAACTAACGTCTTTTTATCATTTCTTCGCAGAATACCCCTCCCTCAAGGAACGTAGTGAGTAGGGAGGGGATGAATGCGAACCCAATTATTCTGCCAGTACTAGTTTGTTGAAAAGAACATCCGTTCCTATTATAATATTCGAAAAAAAGGAGGTGTCTGTCATGTCACATAAAGCGTATAAATTCCGTATCTACCCAAATAAAGACCAACAAGCATTAATTCATCAAACGCATGGTCATTGCCGTTTTGTGTACAACTATTTCCTTGAACGTTGGAATACTTCTTATGAAGAAGAAGGAAAAGGGTTGAATCGTTCCATTATGTCTAAAATGCTCACAAAGCTGAAAAAACAAGATGATACCGCTTGGTTACGTAATGTAGATAGTGTGGCATTACAAGCCTCTTATGA
>NZ_JTFC01000155.1 GCF_003991225.1 Candidatus Kurthia intestinigallinarum | reverse complement strand
CTTATCACGGTAAATCGGCTTATCGCTAAACTCAACTTCTTCACGTCGATACATTTCTCCAACCTCCTTCTTTATTTCAAAAGTAGAAATTTCTACTTTTGAAAGGTATATATTTCTACTTATGTTTTTTGTACTTATGTTCTATTTATTCACTTTCAAAACTATATTCTATTTGTTAAATTAAAATTAAGGAGGTGCTTTATGCACTTAGATAAACATATTAAAGACTTTTTTCACCTAGTAAAAATACAGCAAATTGAGATTTACAATGAATTTTCTTTGCAACACGAATTAGGCGTATATTTGCGTAATCATCTTGATTCTACTTTTAAAATTCAATTCGAAAGAAATATTCGTTTCTTTGGGATTCAAGAAAAGTTAATTAAAAAAGAATTGGATATAGCAATCTATAATTCACAAACAAATGAAAAATATGCTATCGAACTTAAATTCCCCAAAAATGGGCAGCATCCTGAATCAATGTTTAGTTTTTCTAAAGACATTAAATTTATGGAACAAATAAAAGAACATGGTTTTACTAATACATATGCTGTAACCTACGTCGAAGATAAATTATTTTATAAGGGTTCCAATACTAGCGGTATCTATGCATATTTCCGTTCGGGTCATTTACTTCACGGTGAAATTATTAAACCTACAGGAAAAAAAGATGAGCATTTTTATATTAATGGTTCATATCAAATAAATTGGACAAGTTTAGATAACGATGCTTGTTATTATATAGTTACGATTTAATACTTAACAAAAGTAGAAATTTCTACTTTTGTTAAGTATATTTTTATTTACTAAGCTTAATCGTTGCACCTTCCACTCGCTTACCGTCCTCATCTAGTTCATACAAAGTGATGTTCTCTTTATCGTGCTGTTCAATTTCATAGAAATAATCTCTTTTTACTTCTCCATCTTTTTTATCAACAATATGCAATTGATTTCCTTTTACTTCCCATTCATAAGAAAATTTCATAGCTCCAAAATCCATTGTTAACAAATCATTGTTTTTAAAATCAAAAGAGCCTGCTACACCATCAGATCCGTTTGCATCCCATTCACCCTCTAAATTCAATTGACTATCCCCACACGCTGCTAATAAAAACGTTAATAATACAATAGGTAACACACGCATCCACTTCATCACCTTAGCCTCCTATCTATTTTAAAAGTCGCATCATCGAAATACGGGTAGCTGACTTACCAAGAGAAATCCCGCCTTTTGCACCTCCACTTGAA
>NZ_JTFC01000154.1 GCF_003991225.1 Candidatus Kurthia intestinigallinarum | reverse complement strand
ATCCATAAGGTTTGCTGGAGAGTGGAAGACCTATTGAAACTTCATACTTAAAATGGTAAGATGCAATCTTTTACATCAAAGAAAAGAAAGGACATTTTATGAAACAAGTAAATTTACGTAAAATCACAATTGTGCTGTTAACATTATATACAGCTTTGATCCTCTATTTCTTATATCTAGGTTTTAATAGAGGTCTACTGGGGACAGACTCTAGCTTACGATACAATCTAATACCTGAAGGAATCCCATTGCATTATCCAATAGGAAAAGGCTTTCAAATCTGGTTTTTTGAGTACGGGAATTTTTTAGCGTTTATCCCTTTTGGCGTGATTATTCCACTCCTGTTTCGTTGTAGTTTTAAACGCTTTATCGTCGTTTTTATAGTATCAATAACAATTCTTGAAACGATTCAAATGCTTACACATTTAGGAGCTTTTGATATAAATGATATTATTATAAATTCATTGGGTGCTGCAGTAGGGTTTTCAGCACAGCGAATCGTCACTCATAACCGAGATAATCTAAAAGGAGTTATCAAAATCGTATTACTTTCCATGGTGCTTGCCCTTGGAACAATAATAATTGTTGGCGGTATTAATCAATATTTAGAAAAAGGCGAAGGGAAAATTATTGCCCTGAATGACCTGGTACAAGAAGATGAGTCTATCCAATGGGATGAAAACTTGTCCACTTTTACAATTGGCCAAAACGAAGTAGCCCCACAACTAAATTTAATTGATAGAGAGCATACAAAAACCAATGAATTCGTGTATCTATTAGATAGCAAATATAAATATATGACAGGTTATGTTGCAATACCTGACGATGTTTTGAACGCTACAAGCACAAAGAGTATTGAAATAGAGTTCATCAGCGATGGAGAAGTAATTTATTCGGTAGGGTTAACCACTACAAGGGGAAAAAATGGCATAGAGTCGTTTGAAGTCCCTCTTAATGAAGTGAATAATTTAACAATAAAAATAAATAGTGACAGTGCAGATTCAATAACTCATGCCGTAATATGGGACATGACACTTACAGAAGAGAACGTTGGTCAAAAGGTTATTAACAGTATAAAAGAAAAGATAAAATCACTATTCTAAAAAATCTCATCATATAAAAAAATAGACTTGATTCCAGAGAATTAGGAATTGAGCCTTTAATTGTGGCGGTGACCATTTATGTATGAACCGCTGCTAATTTATCTTCTGCGCTCATTTTCCCCATAGAAAAACCGCACCTCCTTGTTAGTATGTCTAACAAATGAGGTGCAGTTCAATGCCACATAGAGA
>NZ_JTFC01000153.1 GCF_003991225.1 Candidatus Kurthia intestinigallinarum | reverse complement strand
ATCACCTTTTAGCATTCGATGCATGGCTTTCATACGTCGGAAAAGCGGTGAACGAAGTATCGAGGGCCGACATTTTGGAATTTAAGGAAGCGTTACTGGCTCAAAACAAGTCAGGTCGTACGGTAAACGGCATCCTGTCATGCGTCCGTAACTATTACGACTACTTGATCATGGCGGAAGAAGCGAACTTCAATCCGGTTTCTAAGATGATCAAAATCAAGGTGCAGCCACATTCACAGCGTCGATTGAGCGATGAGGAAATTAACGAGTTTGTCAGTTACATTGACCGACTACCTGCTCATACGCGTGCCGCATTTTACTTGATGCTCGGTACGGGTGCTCGCGTGGCCGAAGTGGCGAAACTGAAAAAAAGTGACTTCCAATACATCGAGGGCGCGCTTTATATCAACATTCATGATGCGAAATGGGGGAGTGATCGGCAAATACCTGTTATGTTCCCACAAGCGGCGCGAGTTGTCGCGGATTATGTCAATCAACTAGATGTGTCGTCTGAATCTGCTTTCCGTTGCAGCGCGCGTACATTACAACGTCACGCGAGTAATTTTTCGAAAAAAACGGGCATCAGCTTCAGCTGTCACGTGTTGCGCCATACATTTGCGACACGTTTGTTAGAAAACGGCGTGCCGATTGAGCAAATCCAGTTGCTACTCGGGCATCGTTCTTTAACGATGACGCGTCATTATACGCAGAACGCCTTTTCAAGCTTTAGCACGATCGCCCCGAAGGTATTTTAGGAGGGAAATGGATGAAGTTTTTATTTGATTATGGCCACGGTGGAAACGACCCTGGCGCGGTATATGGAAAACGAAAAGAATCAAACGACGTACTGCGACTCGGACAAGCAGTTGCGAAACGTTTACGAGCCGCTGGAGCCGTTGTAGATGAAACGAGGACAAAAGATACTACACTGTCGTTAAACGCCCGTAAAAAGCGCGAAAACGCTTCAAAATACGACTATTTCATCTCGTTTCATCGTAATGCGATTGCGCCAGAGAAAGCGCACGGTGCAGAGGTATTTACGTATCCGACCGCGAGTAACAAGGCGAAGAAACTGGCGAAGCAGCTGCAGGACGCTTTGGTCGGTGTCGGGTTTAAAAATCGCGGTGTGAAGACAGCTGGTTATTACGTGCTGAAGTATACGAAGGCACCAGCTGTGTTGTTGGAGGTCGGGTTCATCGATCATACGACGGATAATAAGTTGTTCGATGGACGATTTGATGAGATTGTTGAAGCGATTGTTTGTGTGTTGAGGAAGTTGAAATAATGATTTACTATAATGTACGAGTCTTTATGATTCATGTTTGCCCGTAGCGCGATGCTGCGGGTTTTTTGTTTTAAATATACAGGATTTTATACAAAATCACTGAACTAGCTACGTGAGTGAAAAATCGCTCAAATGCTTGGTATGACTGTATTTTCAGCAAAATGTATAAAATCGTGCATAAATCCTTTGCAATAATAAAAGCCACGAATCATTATTAAATCAATGACTCGTGGCTTTTTTGATATTCCCTGACTTTAATTTGGGAACGTTATTTTATTTCGGCTTAATATTT
>NZ_JTFC01000152.1 GCF_003991225.1 Candidatus Kurthia intestinigallinarum | reverse complement strand
AAATAGTTGCATGTTTGGTCTCCTTTAGAAACTTAACAAAAGTAGAAATTTCCACCTTTGTTAAGTAGATTTATTGAATCGTTGTGGTCGTTTTTCTTTTATGAAATTTGAGAAGAGTTGCAGTAATTCTTCTGTTTCTTCAATGGATAAATGGTGTGCGTCCAAGTACTTATCGAGTAATGCCCCTTTTTGGATGAGTATATGGCTACGTTGTTTACGGGATTCGGTCTGTTGTAGCTTGGTTACCTCAAGTTCTAAGCGATTTTTTTCAGCGATTAGTTTTTGTAAGTGATTAGCTGTCATGGCTTTGATCAGGTGCTGCTTTTGGTGTGTTGTAGTCTTGATAAAGTGTAGCGAGCGTATCAACTAAGTCGTCCAGTTGTTTTTTAGAAAGTTCTTCATGTTGAATATTTAATTTGGCTAAGAGTTGGCGTCCAATATGAGCGTTCATCTTTTCTTTTTCTTGACGGATTTGTTCTTTCATTTCTTCAAGCTTATCGAGTTTTTTACGAATCTCATTCATGATTGTTGCTCCTCTCATTCTTGAATATTATTTTAACAATATTAGAGCATAAAAGAGAAAATAATTCAAATAATAAGAGATTTGTGATAATATCGCTAATAACAAGGGCGCTAATAACAAGGGCGCACTTATACACCATCTGTACGCTACGCTTCCATTTGGTGTATGTGCGAAAACATGGTCACGCTTCACGTGAAAAACTCGCTAGCGCTCCTGTGGAAAGAGGGATGCTTGATGGCAATTTATCATTTTAGTATGCAAGTCATTTCTAGAGGTAAAGGACAATCAGCAATTGCCAGTGCAGCTTATCGAAGTGGAGAACAATTATATAGTGAACGGTATGATAAGGTCAGTTCTTATCATCATCGTGATGTGTTGCCAGAGACAATGCTTTTAAAGCCTGTTCATGCCCCGGAGTGGTGTTTAGATCGGGAAAGATTATGGAATGAAGTCGAGAAGATTGAAAAGGCGAAAAACGCTCAATTAGCGCGTGAATTTACAGTTGCATTACCAGTGGAGTTATCACAGCAGCAGCAAAGAGAATTACTACGTCATTTTGTGCAAGAGGTATTTGTAGATGAGGGTATGGTTGCGGACATTGCCATTCATCGTGATGATGCCAAAAATCCACATGCCCATGTGATGTTAACGATGCGACCATTTTTAGAAGATGGGAGCTGGGGTGCGAAGTCTCGAAAAGAATACATTGTTGATGAAAACGGAGAGGCTTTATTTACGGAAAGTGGCGCGAAAAAGTCCCGGAAAATTGATATGAACGATTGGAATCAGAAAGATAAATTACAGCAGTGGCGTACAGCTTGGGCGATGTATGCGAATCAGCATTTATCGCTTGCCGGTGTTGGTATCGAAATTTCTGAGAAGTCACATGCTGATTTAGGGTTGGAGCAGGAGCCGACGATCCATGAAGGGTATGTCGCACGGAAGATGGAACAGGAAGGACGTTCCTCTGATCGAGTGGCGATTAATCGTGAAGTGAAGGAGCGCAATGAGAAGAAATTAGCACTTCAGGACGTTGAGCAAAGGTTAGAGCAGTTTGAAAAGCATGAACTCATTTTAAAGGCATTATCGCCAGC
>NZ_JTFC01000151.1 GCF_003991225.1 Candidatus Kurthia intestinigallinarum | reverse complement strand
GTATAACCAAACGTACGGTACACGTTCGGTGTGAAGTGTGTAAGCGTGTGCGCATCCTCTAATAACGTTTCCTTCGACGTCACGATATACCCCTTTACGCCATTTGCTGTAAAGTCTGCTTTTTGACGCACCACAAAGACAGCCCCTTGACGTGTCGATTTTTCTTTCTTCTCTGCCTCAACACGTGCTGGCAAGCTCGCTTTAGAATGCTTCTTTTTATATGTGTGGATTCCTGTATGTAGCAGCGTATCAAACAGCTGCCCCATCTCCTGCTTTTCTAACGCAAAAATAGCCATGGACATAGCTCTCCTTTCCTCTAGGTGAGCGTCCACAGCTATCTCGTTCAAAAGCACACTTAAAAAAGGGTGCATGAAGCCAATTTTCAATCAGAAATATTGAAAATGTCGTCTACAGTTGCTATAATTAGCGTAATATTGTTTTACTAATGGCGTGTTACCAGCACACCATTTATTTAATCTAATTATAACAACAAATAAGCTTCGACCAAAAAGCTCATTTTGTTGTAGATCAACGACCATAAGTTAGTTACCAGCTAACCGCTCGGACGCTCACTTATTTAGTTGTTCTTTGTTTGAGTCATTCCTTGTCCTGCCAAAGACAAATGAGGAATGGCTTTTTATTTTGCCTAAAATCTTTATTACTACTAAATAAAACATAAAATACGAGGGTTGTAAACTCATAAAAAGCATTGATACCCTTATGTTTTCTCGCACTTTTCTACTTTTCCACTTTTGCGAGAAAGTTGACTTTGAGTAGAAATTGCAAATTTCCACTTTTCCACCTTTGCAAAGTAGAAATGATTTTTTGCGTTTTAAAATGGACATAAAAATCCCCTCTCATGCCTTACTACATAAGGATTTTCATGAAAGGGGGCGAATAACAACTTTATTTCAAAAGTAGAAATTTCTACTTTTGTTAAGTAGATATGTTTCTCGCATAGGTGGAAATTTCTACTTTTCCACTTTTGTGAGGGAAAGGGCGTTATATTACATTTTTGTT
>NZ_JTFC01000150.1 GCF_003991225.1 Candidatus Kurthia intestinigallinarum | reverse complement strand
TTCCAATATTTTAAAAATAAAAAAGAGATAACTTTTTCAGCTACCTCTCCCAAAATCAATTTTTAATCACATAATTTTTTAATCCAAGATGCCAATATACCATGACATCTGTCGCACCATTTGCGATTTCGTCTACTTCATCATCAATATGAATTAAATCTCCATCTTCTGCATCACTCAAATTTAATTCTTTATGTATCCCTTTCAAGATTCCACCATACAAAATTAATCTTTTATAAGCTAACGCTTTATCCAAATCAATAACCGTTTCAATATTTGCTGGTGTCACTTTGTCACCTTTGATAATATCTGAATCTTTCACAGGATATTTTGAAACCTCAAAGACTGCTTTTTCTTCTGCAATCATCTTTTTTATTATTTTTATATTTTTATTGCCTGAGGCTGGAATTGACCCTGGCATTAAAATTTAAAAATAATCTCCATGAATAAATATTAAGCCGAAATAAAATAACGTTCCCAAATTAAAGTCAGGGAATATCAAAAAAGCCACGAGTCATTGATTTAATAATGATTCGTGGCTTTTATTATTGCAAAGGATTTATGCACGATTTTATACATTTTGCTGAAAATACAGTCATACCAAGCATTTGAGCGATTTTTCACTCACGTAGCTAGTTCAGTGATTTTGTATAAAATCCTGTATATTTAAAACAAAAAACCCGCAGCATCGCGCTACGGGCAAACATGAATCATAAAGACTCGTACATTATAGTAAATCATTATTTCAACTTCCTCAACACACAAACAATCGCTTCAACAATCTCATCAAATCGTCCATCGAACAACTTATTATCCGTCGTATGATCGATGAACCCGACCTCCAACAACACAGCTGGTGCCTTCGTATACTTCAGCACGTAATAACCAGCTGTCTTCACACCGCGATTTTTAAACCCGACACCGACCAAAGCGTCCTGCAGCTGCTTCGCCAGTTTCTTCGCCTTGTTACTCGCGGTCGGATACGTAAATACCTCTGCACCGTGCGCTTTCTCTGGCGCAATCGCATTACGATGAAACGAGATGAAATAGTCGTATTTTGAAGCGTTTTCGCGCTTTTTACGGGCGTTTAACGACAGTGTAGTATCTTTTGTCCTCGTTTCATCTACAACGGCTCCAGCGGCTCGTAAACGTTTCGCAACTGCTTGTCCGAGTCGCAGTACGTCGTTTGATTCTTTTCGTTTTCCATATACCGCGCCAGGGTCGTTTCCACCGTGGCCATAATCAAATAAAAACTTCATCCATTTCCCTCCTAAAATACCTTCGGGGCGATCGTGCTAAAGCTTGAAAAGGCGTTCTGCGTATAATGACGCGTCATCGTTAAAGAACGATGCCCGAGTAGCAACTGGATTTGCTCAATCGGCACGCCGTTTTCTAACAAACGTGTCGCAAATGTATGGCGCAACACGTGACAGCTGAAGCTGATGCCCGTTTTTTTCGAAAAATTACTCGCGTGACGTTGTAATGTACGCGCGCTGCAACGGAAAGCAGATTCAGACGACACATCTAGTTGATTGACATAATCCGCGACAACTCGCGCCGCTTGTGGGAACATAACAGGTATTTGCCGATCACTCCCCCATTTCGCATCATGAATGTTGATATAAAGCGCGCCCTCGATGTATTGGAAGTCACTTTTTTTCAGTTTC
>NZ_JTFC01000015.1 GCF_003991225.1 Candidatus Kurthia intestinigallinarum | reverse complement strand
TAATTTTGGTAGCTTCATTTGATTACCGATAATCGCAATATTGTTATTCGTATTCTTCGTAGTATAACTTTGAACTGGATTCTTTTTACTTTTAAAGCGAGGATAGTTATTTTGCTTTTGAAAGAAACGTTTAAAAGCGTCTAGTAAATTTTCATAAGAGGCTTGTAATGCCACACTATCTACGTTGCGTAGCCATGCCGTATCATCTTGTTTTTTCAGCTTTGTGAGCATTTTAGACATAATGGAACGATTCAACCCTTTTCCTTCTTCTTCATAAGAAGTATTCCAACGTTCAAGGAAATAGTTGTACACAAAACGGCAATGACCATGTGTTTGATGAATTAATGCTTGTTGGTCTTTATTTGGGTAGATACGGAATTTATAGGCTTTATGTGGCATGACAGACACCTCCTTTTTTCGAATAGTATAACGGGAACGGATGTTCTTTTCAACAAATTCGTACTAGCAGAATAATTGGGTTCGCATTCATCCCCTCCCTCCTCACTACGTTCCTTGAGGGAGGGGTATTCTGCGAAGAAATGATAAAATGCCGCGAGCTCCTTTATTTTTAAACTGTTATTATTAAGATTGTTATTAGTAAACCTGTTACTTATAGCGGCTACGTCCTGTTCCGCTACATATTGTTTGGTTACGCCCTGTTGCCCTACCGTTTCGTGTGGCAACGAATCGTTACCATAACAAATCGACTGCGTCAGCACATAAACATTATTGGAAAAACCATTCGCCGCACGCTGCCTTTTTATCTCCATATAGCCACGCTCCACCAGCATTTTTCGATGCATCAAAAACCGCTTCTTTGAAATATTCAGCTCATGACAAATCAGCTCCACACTAGGATAGGCCTCAAACTGATTGCCTGCAAACGCCGCCAAATACGCATAAATCGCCTTCGCCTCAATAGATAAACTTTCATCACGCATCACCAGTTTTGGAATGATGCCATAGCCCTCTGCAAGAATTGACTTCATATTGGATGCTCCTTTTGTTTGTGTAAATTTGTATAGATACAAAATGACTCCCCTGAAAACCACACTTAATTTGCTTATATTGCAAATATAATTCATTTTAATATAAAAAGTCAATAAAATTGCATTTTTAGCAAATATAAATTGCAGATAATGCAAAAATGTTAAACTAAAGCTACTAAGTAAAGGGGGATCGTGATGGACTTATCAATTTTAGGTGAGCGTTTAAAAGAATTACGTGACGATTACCATTACAAACAGAAAAAAGTAAGTGATGATTTAGGCATTACAATTTATCAATTGTCTCGCTATGAAAATGGCCTAAGTAATCCAACACCTGACCTCTTAAATGCTTTTGCAGACTATTATGATGCCTCAGTCGATTATTTATTAGGCCGTATTCATGTCAAAAAAATCACATCTGATACATATGTTCACCTAACACCCACACAAAAAAGCATCTTAGATTTCTTTGAAAACAGCCCCTCTCTTTCATTTGATGAAGCAGAAGCGGAAACCTTACAAGAGGCATTAGAGGACTTAGAGAATTATTATGAGTTTTTGAAATTTAAGGCACAAAAAAAGACCTAGTGATTCTCATCACTAGGTTTTTTTGATTAAACTTTAGTATGTATATGCTAGCCTAATCTTTTAGCCATTTTAATGGATGGTGCATTGAGTACATCACATTTCCATTCATAGCGGCAGTAACAGAGCTCATCAAATACATAGCTTGCTAATAACTGATGCGCTTCTGTAGAAATGGTCGTTCTTTTTAAAGCATCTGAGAAATTGACATTACCTACTTCTATGACACCATTTTCATATGCTTGGTATAGCGCTGAAATATGAACTTCCTTTAAAATTGTCACAATCGTATACTGAACCTCATAATGCATATCCCCAGGAAATACGCTCGCTTTCTACCCTTCAACGGCTGTTTCTATATGGCGGAATGAAGAGCCATTGCGCCATATTGCTGTACAAGAATTCATAAAAATGCTTGTTTCCGCATAATATACACGCATTTTTTTACTATGTATAGAATTTACCAATTTTATCCTTTAATATAAAAATATGATTAATAGTAAATTATTGGGTGGTTGTGGACATTGGAGAAACGGAAATTTGGTGTGCTTGGTTTAATCATTGTTGTCATCATTAGTGTGGCGTTTTACTTTACGAATAATGACAAAGCCTCGCTCGCATCAAAGGATGTATTTATTGATAAGCTTCAAAAGGATTTAATAAACAATAGTAAGGCGGTTGGCTATTACTCAACGACGATTGATGCACCGACTAGAAATAGCTTAGCCTTATTTATTTCGAATGATAATAAGGTACAGGCAGACGGGCTCGATTCAACTACATATAACGATGATCAGAAGACATTATTAGTCGAAGATAAAAATTCATTGAAATTTATTACAACACAGACATTTAAACAAAATAAACATACTGACGGCAAATGACACTGTCTTTCCTTATGATTTAGAAATTATCGATTAACAACGCAGCGCCTACTGAGAAATAAGTAGGCGTTTTTTCATAACCCGTCAGCCATTGCACTTTCCAAAATTCCCCTTTATCATAACTATATATTAACTAATTGAGGTGACAGGAAGATGCCAGTATACAATAAATTAATTCGAGACCGTATTTTAGAAATTATCGCAGCAGATGGGCTTGCGTATAATTCACGCGTGCTACAGCCTAAGGAGCATTTGACAGAAATCAAAAACAAGCTCTATGAAGAGGTCAAAGAATTTGATGAGACGACTACAAAAAAAGAAGCCATTGAAGAAATGGCTGACGTGCTAGAGCTACTACATGCTGCACTTAAAGTTTATGATACGAACTTTGATGAGCTAGAAGCTGTGCGCGTGAAGAAAAAGCAAAAACGCGGTGGCTTTGATGAAGGCTTATATTTGATTGATGTCGAGGATAAGTAGATGAGGTTAATTACAACGAATTTAGTGAATGAGTTAAAGGAATTAAATGAAGAGGCTGAGCATATTTGCTGGATTACTGCATTTGCGATGAAGTCTGGTGTAAAGCTGATGTTAAAGTCGCTTCAAGAGGCACATGAGCGCGGTGCTACTATTCAGCTACTTGCAGGTGATTATTTATCGATTACACAGCCTGATGCACTGGAGATGCTCTATACAGCCCTACCAAATGCAGAAATCCGCCTATATCAGGCACATGGACAGTCCTTTCATCCAAAAGCTTACTTATACCGCGATTCTCATGCGCAGCATGTCATTGTAGGCTCTTCTAATTTATCAAAATCTGCTATGACAACCGGTGTAGAGTGGAGCTTACATACAGTGGATGATTTAACTTATGAGCAGGCTACGGAGGAATTTGCAAAGGTGTTTTATGCAGAAAATACCGTACCGGTTAATGCCTTTACGATTGCGCGCTACCGCGAAATCTATGAGGCAGCGAATAAGCAAATGCCGATTTCACAGCAATGGGAGGAAGCCGAAGCGGAAAGCCTGATGTATGGAACTGCCTCAGATACTTCAGATGTCGTCATTGATCCCGCTTCCGTACCACTTGTTTTAGAGCCTCGACCCGCACAAAAAATGGCACTCGACGCCCTACAGGATACATTGGACCAGGGCTATGATAAGGCAATGGCTGTGCTTGCGACAGGTCTTGGAAAAACTTATTTAGCTGCCTTTTTCGCCCGAAATTTCAAGCGCGTTCTTTTCGTTGCCCATCGTGATGAAATTTTAGAACAGGCGAAGAAAGCGTTTAGTCATGTACATATGGACCGCACAAGCGGCTATTATAATGGTGTTGAAAAGGTACTGGATAAGGAGATGATCTTTGCGTCGATCTACACAATTTCACAGCCACATCATTTGGAGAAATTTGCACCAGATGCTTTTGATTTTATCATCATTGACGAATTCCACCATGCAGCCGCACCTACTTATCACCGCCTAATTGAGTATTTTAATCCGAAGTTTCTATTAGGCATTACCGCAACACCTGACCGTTTGGATAATAAGGATGTTTATACAATTTGTGATGGGAATGTTGCCGTTGTAATTCACTTTATTGAGGCAATTGCCCATCAATGGCTAAGCCCCTTCCACTACTATGGTGTGAAGGATGAAATTGACTACTCGCAAATCCGCTGGGTAGGCACACATTATGATGAAAATGAGCTTGTAGACAAGCAACTACAGCAATCCGTTCTTGAGCATGTATTTAGTAAATGGATCGAGCTGAAGCAAACGCGCACAATTGGCTTCTGCTCCTCTGTGAAGCAGGCTAATTATATGGCTGATTATTTCCGTCAGCAAGGTGTTCGTGCGCTTTCACTAACTGGTCAAAATTCGCGCGATGAGTGCAGACAAGCACGTACGGAGCTAGACCTCGGCACAGTCGATATTATTTTCACCGTCGATTTATTTAATGAAGGCGTCGATATTCCAAAGGTCGATACCCTACTCTTTATTCGTCCAACAGAATCTGTAGCGATTTTTACACAGCAGGTAGGACGCGGCCTTCGCCTATCAGATGGCAAGGAAAAATGCGTCATCATCGACTTTATTGGGAATTATCGCAATGCGGACCGCAAGCTAAAAATGCTGAACCCATCTATGCCCGAAAAGGCGAAATTCCAGCAAATCCAGACCATTCCAGAAACAGATATTGTACTAAATCTGGATCTAGAGGTAATTGACTTACTACAGGAAATCATCCGTAAAAATCAAACCTATAAGCAAAAAATCCTTGCTGTTTTTGAGGATGTCAAAATGGAACTCGGACGCCGCCCAACCTATTTAGAGCTTTACCTGCAAAGCGGCTATGAGGATTTGAATGTAGCGAAGGAATTTAAAACATACATCCAGCTGCTACAGAATGCCGGTGAGCTAAATGCAGAAGAAACCGCTGCCTTTGAACATGCGAAGGATTTACTTATTGAAATTGAAAAAACAGCCATGACAAAAAGCTATAAAATGGTACTTCTTCATGTCATGCTACAGCGCGGTGCAAGCGATTGGTACAAGCCAATTACCGCTCCGGACACAGCACCCGAATTTGCATCCTATCTGGAACAGCCAACTAAATACGCTATCGATAAAATCGACCTAAAACCACAAAAAGTCGAAAGCCTCTTACAACGTATGCCCATGACAAAATGGGCATCCAGCAGTAAAGGCCTCGCAGACTTCGATGGCACTACATTTAAATTTAATGTAGCCATTGACCCTGCATATGAGGAAATCATTTATGGTTGGGTGAAGGAAATCTGTGAATTCCGATTGAGCCGATATTTTTCAAGAAAGGCTGAGAAGTTGGGGTAATTTAATCAAATACTTTGGAGGTAACCTATGAATCTCAAAGATTATAAAAGAGAGCTAAACTTAATAGCAAAACAAAACATGACAGAATATGATTTGTATTCTCTTGTTATGGCTTTATTGAGAGAAGGAGAGAACATTAAAGCACTTTCCCTAAGAGATGTGAGTAGAAGAATTAAAAGTGCTCGAGGCCAAGTGTTTTACGGGTTATCTTCAATTCCCGATTTAGTCATTTTAGATGAAAATTTTGATAACGAGCATAATGCAAATAAGAATATTGATAATATAAATCAAATTTATGGATGTATTGAAGTGAAAGCACTAAATAAGCCTTTACCTACAATTCATACAATCAACGAAAAATTACAAAGTTCATTGTCTCCAGAAGAAGGACAGCTTTTAGGTACTATCCTTTGGTATAGGAAAGTCATTTATACAAATGGTCTTGATTGGATTTATTACGAATGCGAATATTCGGATGATTACTGGAAAGAAATTAAAAAAAATGTAGAAAGACGAATTGCGGGCAAAGCAAATATTCATTGGTACAAGGAAATAGATTTAACCAAAGTATCGATTAAAAGTAATTCGCTAATGAATGGTACTAATCGTTCAGTTAAACAACTAACAATAGATGATATTAATGAAATCAATTGGCAAGAATTTCGAGAAAATTTACATCAAATAAACTGGAAATAAAAAACATATAAAATAACCCGTCCTCGATAAATTATCGAAGACGGGTTATTATTTTTTGAGATTAATGCAACAAAATAATTATAAGCTAATCTTTTATTCCATCGCCGGCACTTTCACAAGTTTCGTCGCCTGAGGTGCGAGTTCATCTTGCTCCATGAATTGCCCTTGAACAATGCATTCGCCTTTTTTCAGCATACGGAGTGGGTCTGTATTTTTCTTCATGTCCAGTTTATCCGCAACGAGTTTTAGCTCGCTTTCTGACGGCTTGAAGAAGATAGAGGTTGCGGCGTTTTCGAGTACCACAAGCTCTTCTTTTTGGAAGTTACTAAAGGTTTGTGTCGCAAACCATACGGACATGCCGAATTTGCGGCCTTCGCGTAAGATTTTGTCAGATGGCGAGCCTGCCTTGAAGTTTAGGTTTTGGGCTTCATCTAAAATAATGGGTAATGGGCGTGCTGCCGTATTAGATTGTGCAAAATACCATAAATCCCAAAGGATAAATTCCGTCATAACCTTCTTAATTGTATCTTGTTCAAAGCCCTCGAATTGAATGACAGAGATTTGTCCCGCTTCGTTAAAGTAATCATTCCATGTGAACGCTTCCTTATAGCTAAACGGATCAATGTCTACAAACAGCGCTAATTTATTCGCAATTGTATCTGCCACAGAATTTGTAATATCCTCAGACTCTGCAAGGATTTCCATCATTAATGGTAGGGTTGCTTTATCCCCATACATTTCAATACATTTTTTCGCTACACGATAGAGCGCATTTGATTGCTGTGGTCCAAATTGATAAACATTCGTAAATACTTCTTGTAAACGTGACGCTGTTTCTGTGATTGGTTCTTTCCCTACCTGTCCAGAAACCACTTTTTCGCGGCGAATAAATGGATTAATCGGGAAGCCGTCAAAATACACAACACGCTCATTAAATTTGTCGCCCACTTTATCTAAGAATGCTTCATCTAGTTGCGTACGTGTATAACTGCTTGAGTAGTCAATAATTAATGCCGGCTGGTCCTGGTTAGCTAGCTGACGTAAAACAGATTGAATAAAGTATGTTTTCCCCTGACCTGAACGACCACCAATAACGAGGTGACGGTTTGCTAGCTTGCGGCTACCAAATTCCCAATAAATTTTTTGTCCTTCTTCTGTAATACCTAATAATGGACGGCTTTCTCCTACTTGCTCATTCGCTACAGATGGCTGAGGCATTTCATGAAGCTCCTCTACAAGCTCTTGAACGGGAGATTCTGCCACTACAGCTACTTCTGGTCGTTCTTCAATAGGTTCTGGCACCTTATCTTCAACAACTGTAGGTAGCTCTTCAACAGGCTCTACTACTGCTTTCTCCTGTAGAGGTTCCTCTGCGACTTCAAGCTCCTCTGTTTCTGAAATAAATTCATCGATTTCCACAACTTCTAATTCTTTTTGATGAGTTTCTTCTACTTCTTCAACACGTGTAAAGTCCTCTGCGCGTAGCTGTTCAATTGTGACACCGAGTGATTTATACGCTTTTTTCTCTGGAATACCGTAGACCATAACACCACTTTGACGCTCTGTTGTTTCTTCTACTAAGTCCTTTTTAAATGACATGACTGCTCCTTCACCAAGCTCAGCACGTAAATCATCACTTAAAATAAATTCATCATTCAAAAGTTGCTCTTTCAAACGCTCTGACAGTTCATAGTTCTTCTCTGGCCAAATATCATTTAGCACCATTTTATGTGCATTTGTAATATACATACGCATAAAGAAGTTACGCAGGAATTTGGCATCGAATGAATCATTATTTAAGTATTCATTTAAGCGAACATTTAATTCCTTCACTTGAGAAATCCCTTTATCAATAACACCGCTCGTATTTTGACCGATTTTTACCTCTACTGGCAGTAAATAAACTTTTGGTGCCGTAGCGGTTTCCTCTACACCAATTAATAGTAAATCATCGCTACAATTCCCTTTACGACCAATCGTTTTACCAGAGAATAGGCCATCTGCTTTTTTCAGGCCGACATTTCCAGTTACACGAACGATTTCCTCCATTGAAATAGGTACCCAGCGCACATTTGGCTGTTCAAAACGGAGTAAGACATGCTTAATAGCCGCCACAATACTCATTTTTTCACGTTGATCATGACCACGATTTTGCACAGCGCGTAGTAGCCATTCTCCATTAAATGTATTAAAGGCCTGGATAATAGTCGCCATCATATGTGGCTGTACCTTCACACCATGCGTAGCTAAA
Organism: Candidatus Kurthia intestinigallinarum; assembly: GCF_003991225.1. Taxonomy (GTDB): domain Bacteria; phylum Bacillota; class Bacilli; order Bacillales_A; family Planococcaceae; genus Kurthia; species Kurthia populi. The sequence goes on along the minus strand of NZ_JTFC01000015.1, from coordinate 83,183 downwards.
AATTCTTCAATTACACGGAAATATTGTGGTGATTTATCCGTCACTGTAATGGCATCATAGTGATTACTTGATGATAGCTGGTCTGAATAATGGACAATCACTAGATTAGATGATGATTTCTCAAAGTACGCTAAATCTACAGAAGGGTCAATGAATGTCAGCCATGTACAGCTTGAATAAAGCTCACTTAGACGTTCCTCATCATCTGTTGTAATGTGTAGTGAAATTGCATTGTCCTTATTGTATGGGTCATTCCCTGAGTTTGTTCGGTTCGCACTTAGCTCATTAATGTTTTTCGCAAATTCTAATAGCTGTGTACGGTGATAATCCGCTTCGCCAAGTCCAAATCCTAAACGATAGCCGCCATTATCTGTCTGATGAGAAGATGATGACACATACAGCCCACCTAAGCTTGTCGAGTTTGGCGCATCTGTCACAATTTGCTTCGCAATGCTTTCATTGCTATTCATTTTATAGAAATTAATATGGCTATACGTAATTTTTTCGTTCATTGAACGTTTTGAGAAGCGCAGACGTTTTTGAATTTCAATTAATGTATCAAAGTCATCTAGTTGCTTCGTATTTAAGTCAACACCAAAGATTTCTTTTACCTGCTTTGGTAATTCCAATGAGTTAAATAATTCAAAGCTACTAATACGGTCCAAATCATCTGTATAGTAATTGATGTCTACTGTAAGTAATTTTGTGAATGAGCCTTTACGCTGAATATCTGCTTTAAACCAACGTAAAATCCCCTTCAATACTTCTGCATCATTTTTGATGTTAATTACATTCATAATCAAAGTAGGCTGTGGACTAATCGCAAATAGATAATCATAGTAATTCACGAACTGTGACATTTTTTCATTAATTACTTTTGCAAGGAAGTTATTCGTTTCACCAATCGATACCTGCTCCTGCGGACGATACTCATGCCATTCTACTATAGAGTCATTGGAGTCTGGCTTATAGATTTCATTATTTTGATTTACTAAATACGGAATGATATAAGCTGGATTTAATTGTTTTAAAATATTGCTATCAACTTCCTCTGCATGCATTTCATTTGATAAGGCAAGCTGATAAGCGACATTTAATGGTGAAAATGGCGTCATATATAAAGAGAAATCTTTTTCCAAAGTTCCTAAATACAATAGTTCGCGCTGCTCCGCCGTCATGAGTGCATTATTTGGAATATCCTCAATTTCTTGATTAAAGGCTTGAATATAATTTTTCGCTGCTATACGAATTTCCTCTGAATAATAAATTAAAGATGGAATTGATTTTGTTGCTGCCAAAGCATCTAAAAAGGCCGTATATGCTGCATTCATTCGCTCTGAAAGCACAAGCTCTTTTGCTTCTAGCTGACCATTTCGAACAACTGCTGCACGTAATGACTGCTCTAGCCAGCTTGCTTCCCAGCGGAAAAATGTACGCTGACGTTCAAGCGTTGTGTAGGGATGCTGATTAAGCATGATTTTCGCACCATCTTCTGCATAGCTAAGTGTTTGTTCATGCTTCATTTTATATTCCCAAATCTTCATATCTGTCAGTGGCGTTGCACGTAAAATATCATCATCAATTTGAATAGCTAGCTCATAGCCCTTACGTTTTACGATAAATTCAAATTCACGTGTTTCCTCATCTAATAATGCTGGTACAAATGTTAGCTTGTATCCTGGTGCATCCGCTTCAAGCACTTCATTCAATTCTTTAATCTCATGCTCTACCTCACCATCGCCAAGTACAAGTGTGCTTTCATCATTTAATTTGATGATAAAGTCTCCCTTAGCATTTAGCTTATAAGCCGTTTCAAGAGAAGCATAGAAATCTTTTTCGTCACGAATAACTAAAATTTTGAAGGTAAAGTTACTTGATGACATATTTTCATGGCGATATGAGAACGACATAAATGGTGTTTTAGCGTTGTTGAGTGATAGCGTAGCAATCAATGATTTCCCGCTTTTTAGCACTTGTTTTTTATGCTTCCCATTCACATTTTCTTGTGTAACGTTTGTTGAGAAAGGTAGCTTAATTGTCATTTCGGCTGCTTCTTCAAGCATTGGCTGGAATATAACAAAATCATAGCCGCGTTTTCCCTGTTTCGCACTCCAAAATGATTTAATTTTAGATTTACCTGATGCTGTTCGAAGCTCAATTTGCATTTTTTCTTCTTCAAAGGTAATTACTTTTTTCTTCGCAACTTTTTCCTTTTGCTCAAGCACCTGCGCAAAATCAATTTCCTTTTCATCTTTATAAATGTCTTTTCCAAAGTCATCATATTCTTCAACAAAGCGTTCTTCCGCATTTCCCAAGTCACGAATTCGTGTATGTTCCTCAAAAGTTTCAGCATTATCATCTAAGCGATTTTTCAATGCCTTCTGTGCTTTTTTATATTTATCTGAGCCCTCTACTTCTAAATTAACCGCTTCAATAAATAATCCCAGCTCTTTATCAGGATAATAGCCTAGTGTTTTTAGCGATTCATAATTCATTTCCTCGCTGTAAACCCAGCTTAATACATCTTCAAAGTCTAAAAACGAAGCGTTTTCTACATTACGAAGTTCTTCACGTCCAGACAGATAGTGTTTTAAGACCGCCTTATTTTCAGCTGGAATTGTACTTTCCTCTACAAGCTTTTGAATATTACCAACGATTTGAGAGGCATTTAATGGTAGACCTTCCGCTGTTAAATTACGGCTACCACCACGAATAGAATCGAGCATTTTATCAGAAATCATAATGATAGACGTATTTTTCCAAATACCCTTTTGCTCACTCATTTCATTTCGTAAGTTTACGATGAAATCTAGATGCGTGTTATTTAACGTTGTCGCAAATACATATTTATAATCGCCAAAGCGAAGTGCTACGGTTTCGTAGGATTCCTCGCCCTCTGCTTCATATAAAAATGCCTCTGCCGCATCTAGCTCCTGTACGGCTTCCATAATGTATTCAACATATTGTTCACTTGGCAAAGATAAATAATAACGATTAACCTCGCCAATCGCTGCTTCCTCTTTAAAAAACGTTGCCAATTGATTTGAAATAATATTATAAAATTGCTTTAACATATTGCGCATCCCCACTGTCACTTTTTTTATCTAAGTAGTTTAATTGATCTAATAAATGGACTACCTCTTCCTTGGTCTGGTCATCTAAAAATACACCACGTTTTTCAAGCTCTGCCCATAAATAATTCAATTCTAATCGGCTATTTTTAGGCCCTACACAAACTGCAATCATCGTTAATAACTGCTTTGGACTAACTGCTAGTAATGAGCCTAGTGAGCCACCGTTTTTACGGTAGAAGCGGCGTAGAAACATATCAAAAGCCTTTGTATAACGTGAATATACCTCATCCTTTACTTGCAAGCGAACAAGCTCAACTAAGTCACGAAAAGCTTCTTCTAATGTTTGATGCTTATATGGAATTGGTGTGACATCATCAATTCGTACCGCCATTACTTCCTCAATCCATTGGTAAATAGACTGTACAAATTGTTGTTCAGCCTCAGGTCCTTGCTCCTTGAAAAATGTCGCATAATCATGATAAAACCAGTTTCCATTGTCTGCGAATGTATTGGCACCCAAAATATTTAGCACATGCTCATGGGCATAAAAATAACGAAACTCTTCTTTTAAAAGCTTGTAGCCATAACGATAGCCATCACGCCATTTTTGTGTGCTTTCTGTATTTAAAAACAGTACGACCGGGAATGGCTTTTCTGCATTAAATTTCGTATAACGGTTCGTTTGCACAATCATTTGTGTCAGTGCAAAGTAGCAATACTGTACAAAGAATTCTTCTAAATTTGTAATTAAGAAAGTTGGATTCGTCGCCAGCACGCGTAAATCCTCTACAAATTGCTTCTGCATAAACGGAAATAGCTGCTTATACTGCGCAGGCTCATCAAAATTCGCTTGTTCAACCATTGTTAGATTCATAATTGTGCTTAATAAATCCTGACTCTCAACTGCCGAAAAGATTTCTTGAATTTCTTCGATATTTTGACGAATGAACAAATCATAAAAGAAGTGGAAATACATCAATTCCCCTTTTGCTTCTTTACTTGTTTCTGTAAATGGAATGTATTTTAGCTGTTCAAACTTATAGACATTGCCATTTTCAATTTCTTTCATTTCATTTTTTAAATAATTCGCAAATGCTGCTTTTGAAGGCTCTTGATCAAACTTACCATTTTCAATAATTTCCTCTACAGCCTGGTCATTACGCTCGTAATACTTACTTTCATTCCCAATGACACGTAGCACAGCCGCCATTACTGGTGAAAAGCCCGCTTCAAAATTGGCACGCTCTGGGTTACGTGTTGGGAATGGTGTAACATATGTGTTTTTTCGACGATTTAGTGAGTAGCCTGTCTCACCAATCACTTTTTTTATGGCATCAAAATTCAATTCAAATGTATTCATCGCTATACCTTCTTCACTTCATATTTCGATTTTGAGAACTTCGGCTTAGAAATCACCATTTTTTCACGATTGCTCGTATTAACAATCATGAGGCGATTATCTGATAGCTGGGATTTTTTCGTAATCGCATTATAAAATTCTTCAAACTGCATAGCATGACTAACTTCTAAATTATTTAAACGATGTCCCTGACGTACAGAAGATAAAATTTCATATAGTCGATAGTCTAAATCAATAAAATACTCATCAAAGCCAAGTTTCATTGTTGGTACAAAGCGTGTCAATGTTTCTCCTTGCATTTGACCATAGAAGTTCTCATTTACCGCAGGCTCCAATGATACTGGAATCGCCGTACGAAACTCTCGATTTAAATCATTATTTAAATAAATAAAATTATCCTCTGGAGAGCCACGCCATTTAAAGACAATTTGCTCAAGCTGTTCAAATAGCTCACCCATTGTCTCCTCATCACCTGTTAAATAGCTATACAGATAGCTGACATAGCTATTAAATAATGTAGATACTTCATCACTCATCAGTTTTTGTAGACGAATACCAAACTGTGCCAGCTCAACAAATTTCTTCTCTAAAATCGCCTTTTTAATCGGCTTTTCAAATACCGTTATCATATCGCCAAATTTCTCTTGGAAATAGCCATAAACATCTAGGCTTAAAAGAACATTCGTAATGAATTCGTCTTTTGCCGCAGATTTCTCTTTCAGTGGATCATTATTACTCATCGTTGCAAGTGTTGTTGAACGTTTTGGATGCGCAAACATAAGGTTTGGCAATGTATTGGCTAAATCAATCGCCGTACGTTGCTCATCTTGCTCCTGCTCCACTGGTACAATTAAGCTGAAAATAAACTCATTGTATGTTCGCGTTGAAATAAATAATTTATCCTTGAAAATGCCATACACTAAATATTGAATGATTTGCTGCTGCACACGTTCATTTTGTAGTAATTCATAATTTAAATGTGCTGCTGTCACAATGCCATTGTCCATATCCTCTTTCCATGCTTTGTAGAAGACATTTGTCTCAATCGGGGCGACAATTTTCGTTAAGATTTCCTTGAATAGATTTGATTCCACACGTTGTTTTGTCAGCTCATAGTTTTTCTCTTGAGAGAAATCAAGTACGTGACAGCTTGGCATAACAGAGCTTTCATTTGTGGTAGAGGTTTGGTCGAAAATATTAATATCTTCAATGAAACGACGGAATGTAGCAAACTGCTGCTTTTCTTTTTCATACGTATAGAAGTTATGTAGCACCCCTAAGTTAATCGCAATTAAAATATTTTTCTGAGCTGTTTGACCATCATTAAAGCCTTCTAATAATTGCTCCAATGTTTCTAAATTCGATTTCGTACGACTTTTTGAAACCGTCGCATCATTATGAATAATGAAATCTTCTACTAATTCTGGATATGTCTCTTTCACATAAGCCAGTAAGTGACTTTTCCCGTCCCCAGCTGAACCACATAATAAAATTAACTGCGGCTCCTGCTGCTGTTTTGCATGCTGTAATGTTTGCACTAGCTTTTCTTCAATTGGACGTTTTACGTGCATATAGCTTTGTAAGCTACCAAAGCGATCTGCGTGAACTACTGCGTCCGGAGCGGATGTTAGAAGCACTTTTGATTGTTGTAAAAACTTACTTACACGCTTTTTAGAAACTCCTACTGTCGTTGGTGCTACTATAATAGGCTCTTCTTTAATATCATTTACAACTGCTACTTCGACAGGTTGTTCAATCTCTACAACAGACTCCTGTTGAACAGGCTCTTCTTCCACTGCATCATCAAGCATTTCAAGTGCATCCGCATATAAGCTTTTAAATAAATACACAAAGTTATTAAATGTAGACTGTACAAGCGGCTTCGGCAGATTTTTATTAGTCACTTGCATTTCTAATGTTTGAATTACCTGATGTGCCATCGCTTTATCTTTTGTTGGTAAACCAAAAGCATCTAGTTCTGCCCAAACTTCTTTTAAAGCTTTTGATTGTAATTCGCTAAATGCAAGCGGTTTTACTTGTTGCTTGGCTGCTAGATAATGCATTTTTGTAAAGGCTAATGGACGTAGGAGCTTACTTATCGAGTTAAATAATGCGGAAGTATTATAAGACATTTTACTTTTCACATTTTCTAAATCTAGCTCTGCTTCTAGCTCATGATGCACTAAAAATTCACACCAAAATTTATTCAATTGACGTTCAGAAATTTTTTGGATTTCTACAACATGAAAAGGAGGTGTTTTAATAAAATCATATTCAAAGGCCTCTTCTTTTGTATCCTTTTTCAATACATCTTCCATTAACTGCTCCGCTTCCTTAACAATCGCTAAAATATCTGATGACTTTGCCATTTCATTGTAGTCATCAAAAGCCATTACCATACGCTGTGCAGATTCCTTTAAATCTGTTGATAACACAAATTTTTTAGAAATAACACGCCATTTATCCAGTGATTCTACCGCTTTAAATTCTTTATATGGCCAATACGCGATATCTGCCATCTCATGATATTTATCCCAATACAGAAAAGCCATTTTTTCTAAAACATCCTCAATTATTGGAACAATTGCTGATGCATCAGATGCAATTTTTTCTGTCACAAAGTCATAATTATATGTAAAAGATGTCAATTCATTTTGTTTTACAAATTGATTCCAAATTTCCATTGGTGAACTCCTTTAAATCATTTATATTTTGTTAATCTATTATCTTTATATTTCAAATATCCTTATAATGACATGAATAATAATTGAATATTATTAAGTGCATAGTCCTTTAATTTAGTTTTTATAGCTATTTTTTAATTAAAAAAAATACCTTTTGCGGTTCTATTATACCATCACACTCACATATTCATAATAAAAATGCGATATATGTATCATATTATAATCTTAGTGCAAATTATTTCTTGTTTTCGACAAAAAAAGTCTTTTATCGACTCGTTTTGCCGTTAAATGATTGCTTATTGAACGAGTAAATTTTGTTAAAATAACACTTTTTTATTTTAATCCCTTACACCTTCTATTTCTATTCCCAAAAGCTTCCACTCTTCCCGTCCTAATGCTATACTCAATCCATCTGTAATGTTCATACAGAAATGTTGATAAGGGTTTGGTTAAATTGAATTATGCGATGTATGTCTTTTGTATGCTCATCTGGGGTCTGAATTTTATTGCGGTGAAAATACAGGGCACTGAGGCGGCGCTTGAGGTGTCATTGTTTTATCGTTCGTTGATTGCTTTCGTACTGTTTTATATGCTGCTGAAGATAAAGAGGCTACCGCTTCGAAAGGCGCATACGAATTACGCTACGATTATCGGCTTTGGGATTTGTAATTTTGCGGTGAGCTATTTACTGCTGTACTATGGCACGATCTATAGTACAGCGGCGCTTGTGACGCTTATTTTTTCATTAAAGGCGATTACGACGCCCATTTTCCTACGTATTGTCTTTAAGACGCCGCTCCAAAACAAAATTTACATAGGTGGCGCACTTGGTCTACTGAGTGTGGTCATCATTTTATACCCAGATTTACATACGATTTCTTCAAGCTTTTTACTAGGCATTGGACTGGCGGCTGTTGGTACGATTGTGACATCGATTGGCGATGTTTTTTCCTATTATAATAATGAAAAGAATATCGATCCGGTGCGTGCCAATACAATCGGTATGTTTGTCGCAACGCTTAGCCTACTAGTTCTTGCGCTTGTGACGGCGAAGGATTTTGTATTTCCTACCTCACTTCATTACTGGGGAGGGCTGTTGTATTTAGCGATTTTCGCCTCCTTTATCGCATGGCTTCTTTACCTACTGCTTGTGAAGGATATGGGGGCCGCGGAAAGCAGCTATATGGTCGCGCTATTCCCGGCAATTGGTGGCTTTGCGAGTGTGGTAATTGGTGAAAGCACCCTATCATGGAATCTCGTCCTCGGTATTGTATTAGCCGTTTTAGGTGCCTTTATTGCCCTATCAAAAAAGAAAAAAAGTGAGTTTCCCGGATAAGGGAGCTCACTTTTTTTACTTTATTCCGCCGTCTTTTTCTTACTGAAAATTTGCTCTAGCACAACGGTCAGTAAATAACCGCCCGTGCATACTAAAAAGACAATGCCGACATCTGGTCGTCCGTCCTGATACGCTACATAAGACAGCACCAGTCCTACGATGAATAATACGGTTCTAAAAATTTTCGTTGCCATGTCTACTTAATCCACCTTGTAATCTTTTAATTGATACGAATACATGTCCTCATCTGCATCTGCGTTCATTTCGAAGCTAATGTCAAATTCATATTCTTCATTTTGCCACGTAAATTTACCGGATGTATCATATATGCCGTCGCCTTTATCAACAATATGATAGTCCTCCACATCCTTGGGCCATGTGACATCGCCCATTTCCTCCTGATTCTGTACAACCTCCTGTATAGATGTGACAAACTCTTGCTGCAGTTCATCATCTATTGGCTTTGTTGTACGATCAGAGTCTGAGCCACAGCCCGCAAGCAAGCTCATAGCCCCTAGCATTATGTATAACTTCTTCATTGTAAAACTCCTTTTGCTGTTATTGCTATTCTAGTATATTTCATTTTCCGGTAGATAGGTGGAAAGAATTTACATGCTTTAAAATAATGCGTAAAATCAAGAAAAAAACGCCACTTCTTGGAGCAGCGCCTTTCGATTAACTACTTTATCCTAATAGAAGCCACGTGCTATTCTGCTTTAGAAGTCCACAGTAGCTGACCAATTAATGATCTCAACACCTTCTATTGAAATCTCACCCTTACTTAAAATATGCGGCACATAGGCAAACATGCCAAATGGCTCGCCCTTTTGATGGCTTTCGTCGAAATACGCGTAGGTGTCTGGTGGTAGCTCATCACAAGCCGGATAGTCATGAATATCAATAAGCTGAATCTCCTGTGGTGGAATGTCCTTGTTTGGCCCCTCGTAATAGTCCTTACTGTACAGATAAACCGCATTTTGATTATGAAGCAGCCTTTCTACCGGAATTTTATAAAAAAGCACATCCTTTTTAACCCGGATACCGAGCTTCCGCATCCCCTCGTACACGTTAGAAGGATGCAGCGGCAGCAGAAAAATGACATCATTCCACAAGCAATCTAACGTTGGAATGCGCTTTTTCAAAAGATGTGGGCGGTCCTCTGTATCAAAATATTTCTTAGTATATGTTTCGTAAAGCGCAGGATAAGGCTCCTTTAGCTCATTTAACGAAAGCAGTACATTTTCCTTCATCTCACGCGGCACTATATGATACACATATTCCATTCAAACTCCCCCTATCCTTAGTAGATTTTTAATACTACATGGAAAATAGGACTAGAAACAGTCTTATATTAAATGGAATTTTTTGCTATAATTGAATTACCGTAAAAGGAGCGCAAATGAATTTCATTTGTGCTTTTTTCATACATTGGTAAACGAGGTGACTATATTGTTAAAAATTTTATACATAGGGTTTTCTGTCCTTACTGGTCTATTAGCTGGGTATTCTCTCATCAGCGGAGCTACGTGGACAGCACCATATATCGTACTACTTTTAGGTATTGCGCTACTTTTAACTGGTATCGACGAAAGAATGAAAGATAAAAAGGGACTTGGGAATATATCAATTTTTGCAGGCTTGTTTTCTATTGTTATTGCTATAAGTATATTTATGACGCCTGGGTAAATTAGAAACTTTAAACTCCAATAGAAAAACCCCACAAAATGTGGGGCTTTTTTTATAAAATCAGCTAGGTAGCTCGTTTATTTAGCAGCTCTTACTTTATCAAAAATAAATGAAATAATTAAAAATACAAGAGCGCCTGATACAGCAATTAAAAGAGAAGAATTCACATTATTATTAAAGGCAAAATAGGCTAATAGAAACGCAACAATCAAATATATAACAAACATTTTTAAATAATCCAATGTAATAACCACCCTTTATGTATTAAAATATTGATTTCAAAAGAAAATTTATAACCTATCACATTATCATTCTCAGCAAAAACGGCCTCCTTTCTTCCATTCTTAAAATGCTATTGTATATGTATATTGAATAAATTCCCATTTAAAACCAAACAATAAGTCATTGTACTTTCACCTTCCGTTAAATCCCTTGATAATGCACAACATAATCAGGGGAATTGAACGTAGCTAAATAATTCACACATGTTTGTAATTTTTTCATTACTTCAGACTTCACAAAGTACGCTTCTTTTAATTCTTCTAATTCATCAACGGACATGTTAGCTAATTCAGCTTCCGTTAAACCGATTAAATCTGGATAATAATATTCACCATCTAATTTTTCTAATACAGCGATCCATTCTAACAACATCTTTGTTAAGCAATCAAAGCCATAGTGATTAACCACACAAATCCCCGTATAAGTAAGGCCTTTCTCCTTCGGTATAATATTCCCATAAGGCTTTTCAACATAACTAGAATTAATTATGGGCACTAAATTATACAGATAGCTGTCACTATCACACTCGATATTTTCATTAATATAATCGTAAAAATCCTCTTCCAAATTAATTTCTTCAATTAATCGGTCATTTTTCTCGTCTATAAATAAAAAATCATGATAAATCGCCATTTTTACCTCCTGCTTTCATTTTCGTTACTCTATTATGCCATACTACAGTGAAAAACCCACTCAAACGTAGTTGTTCGAGTGGGTTGTTCTTAGCCAACTTCCTGTGCCACAAAGTGACCGGGTGTTACTTCTACGAGCTCTGTATTCGTGAAGTCATATTTTTGGATTCCGGCATCGATAGTTTTCTTCATTTTCTGTGCTTCAATCGCCGGGTCCGGGATTGGGACAGCGGCAATGAGTGATTGTGTGTACGGGTGCTGTGGATTCGTATACAGCTCCTCGCTTTCGGCTAGCTCGACGATTTTACCATTATTCATCACAGCGACGCGGTCACAAATATGCTTCACCATTGATAAGTCATGGGCAATGAATAAATACGTCAGGCCAAGTTTTTGCTGTAGATCCTCTAGTAGGCGCACGATTTGCGACTGCACCGACACATCAAGTGCGGATAACGGCTCATCACAAATAATAAATTTTGGATTTACCGCTAAGGCGCGCGCAATCCCGATACGCTGGCGCTGACCACCTGAAAATTCATGTGGATAGCGCATCGCATGTTCCTTCTCAAGACCGACAAGCTCGAGTAATTCCTCGACGCGCTTTGTACGCTCTGCCTTCGTTTTCACTAATTTATGCAAATCGAGTGGCTTGCCGATAATATCAAGCACCTTCATGCGTGGATTGAGTGATGAATACGGGTCCTGGAAAATAATTTGCATTTCCTTACGCAGTGTTTTTAACTTTTTACGTGATAGACGGTTTACCGCCATCCCTTTATATAAAATATCGCCATCTGTCGGCGTATTTAGCTGTAAAATCGAGCGCCCCGTCGTCGTTTTCCCTGAGCCTGATTCCCCTACAAGGCCTAGTGTCTCGCCAGGCTGAATCGCAAAGCTAATATTATCAACAGCCTTAAATTGCTGGCCCTTTTCGACCGTGAAATACTGCTTGAGTGATTGTACCTCAAGAAGCGGCACAGATGGGTCCATGTCTGCAGGTAGCTCAGGTGCCGGCTTGATTTTTTTCTTTTCATGCAGCTTTGGAAGAGCATTTAACAGGCGTTTTGTATACGGATGCTGTGGATTTTTGAAAATCTCCTCCGTCGTATTCGCCTCGACAATCTCGCCCTCTTTCATGACGATGACCTTGTCACACATCCCTGCAACAACGCCCAAATCATGGGTAATTAAAATAATCGATGTCTCAAATTTTTGCTGCATCTGCTTCATTAAACGTAAAATCTGCGCCTGAATCGTCACATCAAGTGCAGTCGTCGGCTCATCGGCAATTAAAAGCTCCGGCTGACAAGCAAGGGCCATCGCAATCATGACACGCTGACGCATTCCACCTGAAAACTCATGCGCATATTGTTTAAAGCGATTTTCCGCATCCTTAATGCCCACAAGCTCTAAAAGTTCAATTGTTTCGCGCTTCGCCTGCTCCTTCGTCACATCACGGTGCTTTCGGATACCTTCTGCAATTTGCACACCAACTTTAATAGTCGGATTAAGCGAGGTCATCGGGTCCTGGAAGATCATGCTGATTTCCTTCCCACGAATTTTCTCCATTTCTTTATCACTTTTATTTGTTAGTTCCTGTCCTAAAAATTGAATAGAGCCGCCCTTTAGAAGACTTGGTGGAGAAGGCAGTAAACGCATAATCGAGCGTGCGGTCACACTCTTACCCGAGCCCGATTCCCCAACGATACCAAGGGTTTCACCTTTATTTAAACTAAATGATACACCTTTCACTGCTTCGAATTCACGATCATTGGAAACGAAGGAAACGCGCAAATCCTCTATTTCTAATAACTTAGTCATAATAAACAACTTCTCCTTTTTTGGGTAAATTAGGTTGACTTGTAATTTTACGTTCATTATACTACAAATGTATAGTAAATAACTAGGTTTTGTTGAGTTTGGAGGGAAAAGAATGAATAAACCTTCTGAAGTGTCTAAGTTTGCGTACACATTCAGAAAACTTTCCAATGTATTTTTCTATCGAATTTTACTATTTATATTAGGGTTCCCGCTACATCTCATCACGTTTTTTCTTTATCAAGCGGCAAAGAAACGTAGCAACGAAGCCTCTACAAAGGGTCAAAAGCAGCTAGAACAGCATCAGCTAGACGAACTGATTGCCAAGTATAGTCGCCAGATTCGGGCAGAAAAAAACTATTTTAATGAAAGTATTAATGAACAAGAAATCCATCATACGGCGACACAATTAGCGACGCAATATTTAGAAAAAAATGCGAATTTGGAACATGCTGATAACAAACTTACGTCTTATCGTGAATTTTTCGCTCAGCAAATTTCGAAAAAATCCTATTTTTATGGCACGTTTATTTTCGGGATTGTGATGTACGCCTTCCTTTGGGTGTATGGCAATGCTTTTAGCCGCTATATTGTGGATCGTCTCGTATTAAGCATCTTCGTCGTTGTTGGGGTTTCTATCCTGGTGTTTACGATTTTGTATTTCTCACCAATGGACCCTGCCGCGAATATTTTAGGGGAATCAGCGACGGCTGAGCAGAAGGAAGCCTTTAATGAACAGCACGGTTTAAATGAATCATACGGCGTGCAGTTAAAGGAAAGTGTGCAAGGGATTTTCACCTTTGACTTAGGTAAATCCTTTACTGGGAAGGAAGATGTTTCTGAAAGCATCGCGAATAAATTCCCAGTGACACTGAAAATTGCGGTGTTGTCCTTACTACTGACAATTATCGTGGCGATTCCAATCGGCATGCTGTCAGCGGCAAAAATGAATACATTTTGGGATTACGCCCTAATGTTCATCGCCTTAATCGGGCTGTCAATTCCAAGCTTCTGGCAAGGTCTGATTATGATTTTAGAATTCTCAATTAAGCTTCAGTGGCTGCCTGCTACCTATTCACCTGAGCAATATAGCTCGATTATTATGCCGGTCATTGTACTAGGGACAGGGCTTACAGCGGCTGTTGCGCGGATGACGCGTTCGTCGATTTTAGAGGTCATCAATGAGGATTATATGATTACAGCGAAAGCAAAGGGCCTCGGCTCCATGACAATTTTCTTCAACCACGCACTACGCAATGCCATGATTCCAATTATTACGGTCATTGGCCTACAATTTGGTGCCATGCTTGGTGGTGCGGCAGTAACGGAGAAAGTCTTCAATATTAGCGGTCTTGGTAGCTACATTGTAGACAAGCAATTTATTCCGGATATTCCGGCAATTATGGGTGGGGTTGTCTATATTGCGATTACGATTTCGCTTGTCAATCTAATCATCGATATTTTATACGCCCTTTTAAACCCACGTGTTCGATCAAAAATGAAAAATTCGTAGGAAGTGAGTCACTTGAGCAATTATTCAACCTTTGCCCTAAAGCAGTCTCAAGTTTATAAGCAAGCAAACTTCGCCTTCGTACTATCACTCGTACTGGCACTTGTTTTCGCCTTCAACTTGATTCAGCATACGACGAGCGTGATTTGGCTATATCTGACCATCGGATTTGTCGTGACGACACTTCTACAATGGCTCATTGTCATGCGCGTCAAAAAGGATTTAACAACACACGGTGCGATTCAAAAATCGACCCGTATGCTTAGTAGTATTCAATTAATTGGCCTTGTGTTCGGCAATGTTTTCACCGTCACCAATGCCTTTGCGCTACTTCGCAAGAAAAGTTCGATTGAGTATACGCTTGCCTATTACTCGCTGATTACGACGTTCTTCTTAATCGTTTTATCAGCAGTCAATGTCTTTAAACCATATGTGTCGAATACATTTTTAATTGGCATGGGCTTACTCATCATTATTTTCATCATTGACCTACTTTTCGTCATCCTGCTATACCGCGAAAATACAAAGGTCAAAACAAAATTCACATTGGGGATTGTAGCGCTACTGTGCCTCGTATCAGGGAATTTATTTCACTTCATTCTTGGCATTAGCCTGCTGCTAAAATCAACAAATCGTCACCCATCAACAATTGCGAAATGGAATACGGTATGGTTGAAAATCACGAAAAACTTTACCGCGATGATTGGGATGCTCTTCATCTTCTTCACATTCGCTATTTCGATTATGAGCTACTGGACATTTGAGTATGACTTTGCGGTAAGCAATGATTACGCAAATATGCTACAGGGTGCGTCCCTTGCCTATCCATTTGGCACAGACAACTTCGGTCGTGATGTGTATTCACGTATCGTCTACGGCGCCCGCATCTCATTACTTGTTGGTGTGCTATCAACACTCATTCCACTTGTCATTGGCGGCGTGCTAGGTGCGCTATCTGGCTACTATACAAAATATGTAGACAATATCATCATGCGTCTATTAGATATTTTATATGCGATTCCAGGTGTGCTACTAGCTATCGCGATTATCGCGGCATTCGGTGCGAATACGACGAACTTAATTATTGCGCTAAGTGTCGGCTCGATTCCAACCTATGCCAGAACAATGCGTGCCAATGTCATGATGATTTCTAATCTAGAATATGTCGAGGCTTCGCGTGCACTTGGTGAAAATGATTTAGCGATTATCTTTAAGCAAATCGTGCCAAATGCCTTTGCACCAATGATTGTCAAAGCGACGCTAACAATTGGTGGTGCGGTGATCGCCACAAGTAGTCTTAGCTTCTTAGGACTTGGCGTTGGCCCACATATTCCGGAATGGGGCAATATTTTAAAAGTTGGTAGCATGTATCTTGAAACCAATCCATACTTGGCGATTTTCCCAGGGATTGCGATTATTTTATTAGTTTTATCATTTAACTTCTTAGGCGATGCACTACGCGATGCCTTTGATCCAAAGCTTGACTAACTTACTTGGAGGGATTCACATGAAGAAAATTTTTTTATTACTTATCGCAGCCTTAACACTAGTGCTAGCGGCTTGTAATTTAAGTACAAAATCCGATGTCGAAAAATCGGATGATGATTCATCAAAGAAAACAACAAAAGCACAGGAAATTGAAATTTTAAGCATGAGCTCAAATGAAGACGATTTAAATATTTTACGTGACCAATTATCGAAAAATGGCTTTGACGTAAAATTAAATATCCAACCAGATTACGGTAGCTTCACTTCTCAAAAAGATGCCGGAAACTATGACATCGCTCTTTCAAGCTGGACAACTGTAACAGGGAACCCAGACTATGCGGTTCGCTCACTCTTCACATCAGATGGTGACAACAGCATCGTTAAAGATTCAGAGCTTGATGATTTAATCAACAAAGCAAGCACACAAACAAAAGATGACTACACAGCAACTTATAAAGATTTAGAGCAACGTCTTGTATTTGACGAAGCGTATATCGTACCACTTTACACATCTTATAAAGCACAAGGCGTGAACTCAGATGTCATTGATGAAAGCACAGTGCGCCTACCTAAATCACGTGCAGCCGTATGGGAAAATGTTTCATTCAAAGACAAAGCAAAAAATGCGAAAGACCCACTTGTAACACAGCAAGCAATCGGTGAATTAACATCATTAGACCCTATCAAAGGGAATGATGGTTCAATCAACACATTAAATACAAATATGTACGTTCGTTTAGTGAACTTAACAGATGATGATGAAGTGGTAGCAGATGGCTCACTATCTTATAACTACGCTTCAGCTGAAGATAATAAAAACTACTACTTCCTATTACGCGATGACATCAACTTTGCGAAAGTAACAGATAAAAAAGCAGTTGATACAGGCGAGCGCGTTGGTGCAGAGGACGTTAAATTCTCATTAGACCGCGCGAAAGATCCAAAATCTGTACCGGACCACCGCACATACAGCTTACATGAAAACATGAAAGACATTGAAATCGTTACAGATACAAAAGAATTAGATGCAAAAACAGCAGATGGCAAATCAATCCGTGAAGCATTAGAAGACGGTGTTGATTCAAAAATCAAATCATTAGAAGCAGATAAAACAGCAGTTGATAATAAAGCGGGTAAATACCAAGTGGTAAAAGTAACAACAACAGAAGCTTTCCCACAAGTATTAAACTACCTTGCACACCAATCTGCAGGTATCGTTTCTGAAAAACAAGTAAACAAAATCAACACGTATGATGTTGCAAAATACGATGCAGACAAAGACGTATCATACGGTGATGCGGCAACAATTACAGATGGTAAAGCATACAACAACGAATTATATGCAAGTGGTCCATACATCTTAACGACAAAAGATGACTACGAAGCAAAATTCGAGAAAAACCCAGCTTACCGCACTGGCTCAGATTATGAACCAAAAATCAAAAATGTATCTGTTAAATTTATCGCAGATCCAGACAGTGCCCTATCTTCATTACGTAACGGTGACATCCACATTTTAAATGGTGTGCCTGAAACGAAATATGAGCTAGTTGAAAAAGATAAGAAATTAACATTACAAAAAAATAAAAGTAATGGTGTGACGTACTTAGCATTCAATATGAATGATGCGGATATCGCGAAAAACACGAAATTACGCCAAGCTGTCCTTTACTCAGTAGACCAAAATGCCATTATCGACTTCTACAAAGGCAATAAAATGAACGCTGTATCACCACTAAGCCCATTAGTAGATACAGGGAATAAAGTCGAAGCGGATGCTGAAAAAGCAAAAACATTATTAGAAGAAGCTTCAAAATAGACTGAACGAAAAAAAAGCCACGAACGCCAATGTTCGTGGCTTTTTTTATTGGACTGCGGGTTTCAAGAATTTAAAGGATAATGCGCTATTTATAAGCGCCATGCCAAGCAGCAGCCAGAACAACAGAATGCCCCCAGTCGTCGATGCCTTGAATAGAGCTATACTAGCGCCAATGAATAGTACACTGACAACAACAGTCAACAGCTGACCGGCTTTCGGGTAATGACTGACTACCCAATGACGCAGGACAAAGTAGCTATAGCATAAGCTAATAAGCATCAAAATAGGAAAAACCGGCTGATATTTCGCCGCATAGACTAAATAATCTAGCTGGCTAATTTCCTGCCCCGTCACAATCGAAATCCCGAATAGCTGTGAAAAAGGCGTTGTATACGCCCACTCCCAAGGAATATCCCTGACCGCACTTCCCTCGTACAGCGCACAAATAGCCGCTACTACGAAAAGAATGCCGCCGAGTAAAAGCTGTGTTATGTATTTCATAATTTGCACCTCCTAAATAATGGAACGCATATAGTGGGGTGGCGGTTGCCAACATAAAAACGAATACGTACTATATAATGAAAAGGAAGAAGCCCATACTAAAACAAGGAAGTGACACAAATGCGCCAACGAAAAAATACACATGTGCTGAAAAAAGAGCAACAAGCGCCATCTGTAGAAGAAGAACCGTATCCTTTTTGTCATCTTTATGCGCAGGAGTCATGGCATGGCGAAGCCTATATTAGCGCAACACGAGCAGGTCTTGAAAAATTGCGTGATGCGATTAATCTGACGCTTGAAAAAGGAAACACGAAAAATACATTTTGGCCAAATGATTTAGAGAGCTATGATTTATTTATTAATTGCTTAGAGGAGGAAGATTTCAACACATTATCACTCCCCTACACATTGAATATCCATCAGCCAGAAGCTAATCAGCCTTATGATCTTTTGAAAAAGCCGTATTATACACTGGATGAATGAAAATTTTAAAAAGTAGTCGCAAAATATGTGACTACTTTTTAAATTCCAAATTATATATTGACACTCGATATATATACTTGTTAAGCTTTATATATCGATACTCATTATATGGAGGTTATATGTTTCCTTTATCAGAACCTACTTATTTAATATTATTAGCACTTTCACACCAATCAATGCATGGTTATGGAATTATTAAAACAATTGAAGATGCAAGTGAACAGGCCTATATAATCGCTCCAGGAACACTTTATGGTGTGTTAAAAAATTTAGAAAAGCAAAAGGCAGTTGAAATTACAGGGATTGATTTGAATAATCGCAAGAAAAAAATGTATGCGATTACCACAAAAGGAATGGCGATTTTACAAGAGGAACAAACACGTTATGAAAAATTATTAAGTTTTACTTACCATTTAAAAACAATTAAAAGCGAGGACTAGTAATGTTTAAAAAATTAACAAAAAAGTTTGATTCATTTGAACAAGAAGAAAAATGGTTACATGATTTAGCTCTACAAGGATGGCGATTGGAAAATTATGAAGACGTAAATATTGGAAACTGCACCTATAAATTTATTGAGGATAAAAATGCTAAAAATCTTCACTATCAAATTGATTACCGATTATTCAGTAAAAAATCAGAATATCAAGATTATGAATCATTATTTGAAGAAACTGGTTGGACAATTTTATCAAAAAATTATTCGTATAATAAACATATTTTCATTTCTGATACAAAAGAAAAAATTTTTTCAGACGATCATTCACAATTTGAACGCTACAAAACACGTTTCACGATGGCTAGAACTTATTGTGTACTTTTTATCATTCAAGCACTCATTACAGGGAGTCTATATTTTTATTTCGATACAAATTATCCTTATCTAGGAGCCATTACATTTTTCGGTATTGGAGCAGCAATTTATAATGGTATTGATAGTTTAAAACGCTATAAAAAATTAAATAAATTAGTACATACATAAAAATTAAAAAAGAGGCCGGGACAAAACAGTTCATGTTCCTTTTTTAGCGTTCGCCACAAAAAACCAGAACCGCGCCACAGCACGATTCTGGTTTTTCTTATGCTCATCTGAGATAGTATTTTTACACTTATGTCCCAGCCTCTTTTTATTAGTTAAATTAACTTATCAAAATGGTCTGTATATTAATACTCATCAAATTTTTTGGTAGTCTATCTTAGCCCGGATGCTTCAAATACTGCTGAACCACTTTAATAGCACAATTTTCTAAATCAATACCTAGCTTTTCTAGTCGCCGGATGACGACTTCTATTTTTAGAGCACCATGTTGTTGCCATTCGACAGGCACATCTTGTGGTGCAAAGATTTTACGCTTCATTTCATCTATCCATTTTTTTCGGTACATTTGAAAGCCCATTTCAATATACTCGTCTGGCAAACAAACATAGCCATGCTCAATTTCATGATCTTCACTAAACCCAAACTCAAAACCACAGCACCCACATATATCGAAGGTAGCTTTATATTCTCCGTCTTCAAAGACCGGATTAGTTAATCCCTCAAAGCCACAAATCGGACAAGGATATATTCCTTTTTCGTCCTCTTCCTCTAGGATTGTGACATCTTCTAGCGCATCAATTCCAAATTTTGATACGTCCAAGCCTAAATTTTTAAATTGAGTTATAAGGGCTTCTAGCTTAATCGCACCATTTTCCTGAATAGCAGCGGGGATATTTTGCGGTGCAAATAACTGACACTCTTCCTCATCTATCCATTTTTTTCGGTACAGTTGAAAAGCCGCTTCAATAAACTGTACAGGCAGTCGAACATAGCCATGGTCAAGCCCCTTATGCTCACTCACGCCAAACTCAAAACCACAACAATCACAGGTCTCAAATGTTTCATGATATGTTCCATTAACAAACACCGGTTTCTCTAAATTTTCAAAGCCACAAACTGGGCATGTATGTAAGTCGTTAATGCATCCTCAATCCTTTGTCTTTTAGTTCTACAATAATTTATTCTATCTCTTTTCTCAAAAAATGTGTTGCAATAAGTGCAAGACATAAAAGTTCTGTTAAAAATATCTAGTGGCACTTAACTACAATTTATCTAATGCACCGAATAGAAACGCAGAAATTCAAGTAGATGTGGAATTAATTGATTAATAATTAGTTCTTCTTATTCATTTATATAAACTTTATACCTATAAAATGTTATAATCACTTTATAGATTGGAGTGATTCAAATGGGCAACATTAAAAAGGTTGGCGGATTTTTAGGTAAAGCACTTGGAACGGTGACGGGTGAGCCGATTAAATTTATCGGGAAAAAGTTAGATAATGACTTTATTCAGGAAGTCGGAAGCGGCGTCAAATCAGCGTCAAGGCGTACTGGCCAAATCGCTGGCGGGCTGGCAGAGGGTACATGGAATACCGCATCTGGCATGATTAATAAGGATGAAGTAAAACGAGATGAAGGGCTGAATGAGCTAAAGGATACAACCGTTCAAACGGCAAAAGGCTTTGGTAATGCGCTTAAACAAACGGCAGTAAATGGTAAGGATGTCGTTGAGGGTGCCTTTTCAAGTGATAAGGAGCAGCTTATAAGGGGTGCAAAAGGTATCGGGAAAACTGTCGCAATCGCCACATTAGCAGTTGGTATTGCGGATGGTCTTGATATTATTGGCGATGACGGTCTTGAGGCACAAGCCATTGATACACGCAATGATGGCCTTGTAGATGATGTACATAAGGAAACCGGTGTGGCCTTTGAATCAGAGGAAGTGACCCTCCCTACAGGTGAAGTTGTAGAAGGTGTGTTCCCGGAGTTTGATAGCACATATAATTTCCAAATGGAGCCTTCAATGTACCTAGAAAGTGATGCGGAACAATTCACACAGGCAAATCTCGCGCTTAGCGAACAAGTGCTAGCAGATCCCCAATTAGCGGAGCAATTTACGAATGAGCAGCTCGTGCAAATTAGCACAGGTGAGACACCGGATGGCTACACATGGCACCATTCTCAGCATCCTGGTGAGCTGCAATTAGTTGACCAGCAAATCCATGCAGATACAGGGCATACTGGTGGGCGTGAGCTATGGGGTGGCGGTAGTGAGCATCGCTAGGTATTTATAGAATCAAACAAAGGCCCTATACAAAATATAGCAATATAATTAATATCCCGCTTAAATGCACATTATTTATCAATTTCACCTTATTAACGTTACGGAGAAAAAACCGTACACTATTATTAAGGAGGAATTCTATGAAGAAAATATTATTAGCAAGTGCACTTATTCTTACAATTAGTACATCTATTTCAACAATCCATGCAGAGGCGCAAACAAAAACATACTATAAAACGAAACTAGCATCTGCTAGTGGAAAAAAATATGATATGACATTACGATCATCGAATGCTAAAAAAATTATTGCCGACGATTTACTTATTTCGCCTAATGTCAACGTAGGTGATGTACTGTATAATGGCACATTTAATTTCTATATAAACGGTAAAAAAACAGCGCTTAAAACAAATGAGCAATACAACAAAACAGGAAAGAATTTTTACAAAATAGCTACTAAAAAAGGCACACCAACCTTTTTCGCGACGACTGAAACAATTGCTAACAATGTGACTGACGTAACACTGTATTATATGTACAAAGGAAAGCCAGTCAAATTAAAAAATGGATTTTTCACAACATTGAAGCCTAAATATGTGAAAAAAAACGTGATTAAAATTGCCAATTATGATAATAACAATTGGTTGGGCTATGATATCCACTATTTGAAAATTAATCTTAAAACAGCAGATTACAAAATCATCAAAAGTAAAAGAATCCACGGCTTTGAAATTGATTGGTAGCATCTATCGACTCCAGGAAGTGCCATTGCATTTCCTGTTTTTTTATGTTGTTTTAAATGTGTATTTACAAAGTAACCAGTGCAATCGACTTAACATTAGCTGCACAAGGAGCCATTCAAATAAAAACAATCATTCTTCTTTTTCATACAGGAATTTGATTCATCGATAACTGTCCATCATGTTAATGAGGTACAGCGAGTTGAAGAAATAAATGTTGCACAGAAGTAACAGCCGGTGATGCCGAAGAAAATTTCTATCCTACAGGTGCAGTTGGCTTCTCCCTAGAAAGCTTACTTCAGCTATTTGAAGCCACCTGTTGCATAATTGGCATGACTTATCTACCGTCTTTTTTACGTTACAGCGTCAATCACCTAACAAATGACCAACTCGCACGATGTGCAAAGGCGTATCAAGCGTATAGTGTACGGAGTTTTGAATAATTATTGGATATTTACGCCATAGAAAAACGCCTGACTATTTCGCCAGACGTTTTAACCGCAATTTTACTGTTTCAAGAGCTGCCGCTTTTTGATTTACGATATGATGCTCCCAAAAGTTATCACCCTTATACCGCGGCACGAGATGCACATGAAAATGTGTACCTTCATCCATAATGGCCCCATTATTTTGAATAACACTGACGCCATCCACCAACAACTCCTGTTCAAAAATTGTGATAATCGCCTTCTCAATGTTATGTAGCTCTAATAACTGTACCTCTGACAGCTCGCGTAAATCCATGAGATGTTCCTTAGAAAGAATAAGTACATGCCCTTGTTGAATTGGATCAATGTCAAAAACCACCTTAAAATGCGCTGTTTCCGTAAGAATTTGTGCCGCTGTGATGCTATGGCAAAAAATGCACGTCATTTAATCAGTCCTTTTCTCTATAATCAAATAGCGATTATCTTCTATATGATAGACTAGCTCTTCATTGCTCAGCTTCACAGTTTTTACATCTGTTTTATCATCTGCAAATACGAGTAAAAAGCGGTCATCAAGCATATCAATGCCTCGATTATTCCCCGTAAATTCAATATCCATATATTCTTCAATCGCTTTATCTGAAGTATAAGGTATCATAATTCCCACATTTGTCCATTCCGTATTCGTAACCTCTTTTAAATCAATCTTTGTTTCGCCCGCCTTCACCGCAGACGCAATTTTATATTCGGTACTCGTTAGTTTCATGACAACTGCTACGATGAAAATAACTGCTATAGCACCTACAATACCTATCATAATCTTTTTCATAACAATCTCCTCCATATAAGAGAAGACGCCGCTTCGTACACAGAAGCTTCTTCTTTTACTATTTAATAGAGATTTTCAATTATTCTAGATTGAGTTTGTGATTTCCAAAAGCAAGTTCCTTTTCTTAATTACAATTAATTTATTAACAAATTAATTTACTAACTAACTAATTGATAAATTAATTTATTAAGTGAAATCTTTTCAAATACTTAAAATCGCAACCTAATATCGAAACTAACGCATTCGTTTTCCTAACGTGTTCATTTCAAACAATTTTTCAAAAAGCAACCATTCATTTTCGTCATTAGCCGAGAGAGCGTGTTTTGGATACAACATATTTCTAAATATGTGCCAAACAACGTCCTTTCACCTATGATAAAACCTTCTATTTATCATTCATCCTGCATATCCTGTCAACCAAAATTTTTATTTACTATTTTTATGGCGTTTGTTTACTATTTTTAAGGAAGCCATTCGGTGGTTTTTTACCGGAAATTAAACAAAAGAGGTTCATTTCGCTTCCCTGGCGGTTGATTCCCCGTCAAAATTCACACAATTTGCAGCGTTACATGACATTTATTCGAAAAATGACACCAATGTCTATATTTCCGGTAGAGCACCCAAATAAGCCCAAAAAAGCAGAAAAAGGGGCGTTTTGTGTTATAACGTAATCACCTTATTTAACAAACTATCGTAACTATCCGCTTCTCCTTATTATTTATTTGTTTTAATGCTGATTCTAAGCAAATCTTTATTACGTATACAGCCCTATCTACATGCACATGTCGCATATTTCTAGATATGTCGTATCCAAAACACGCTTTCTGGGGTTATGAGCGATTTCTGATTGTTCATTTAAAAATGCAACCTCCCACTTTTCACCCCCGTCCTATTCCAAAAGGAGTGGATAATATGTTATTACTGATAACAATTACTGCAGCGCTCACCGCGATTTCAGTGCCCGTCTTTGCTTCACGGACAAAATCTCAACGTAATCTATTCATCAGCTTTACAGCTTGCATCGTGGCGATATGCTGTCAGATGACGATGCAACACCAGTTTGTCTTAGCAAATGATACGAGCGCCTTAGCGGATACAAGCGCTTTTACGCTAAAGGCCTGTATCACACTTGCTGTATTGACTGCTCTACTCAATATGATGCATTTACGTAAAATTCAGGACTAGTTTAGTAGAAACGGGGAATTACATATGGAACATGCTATTTTTTTTGATATGGATGGGACATTGTTTCAAACAAATTTAATTTTAGAGCCCGCACTTGAAGCAACTTTCGAGCAGTTACGCACGAATAATCTCTGGAGTGGTGAGACGCCGCTCAATCTTTATCGCGACATTATGGGGGTCCCGCTTCCTATTGTATGGGAGAAATTATGCCCGATGCACTCGGACGCTACACGGGAGGCTAGCAATGCCTTCTTCCAACAAGCATTGATTCATGAAATTGAACAAGGCACTGGTGCGTTATATACAGGTGTAGAGGAAACGCTCGCACAGCTTTCAGAGAAATTTCCACTCTATATCGCAAGCAATGGGCAACTTCCCTATTTAAATGCGATTGTGGAGCATTTTGCATTGCATCGCTATATTCAAAAGGTGTATAGTATTGAAGGTATTCGTTCAGGTAACAAATCCGAGCTTGTAGCGAATGCGCTAAAAGAACAGCATATTACATCAGGCTTTGTGGTCGGTGATCGTGCATCAGATATTGCGGCAGCGGCGGATAATGGCCTTGTCTCCATTGGCGTCTGTTTCGACTTCTCTCAAGCATCTGAACTTAAGAAAGCAGACCATATTGTGCCACATTTTGACAAATTGGTGTCAATTATTTTAAAATAAGCAAAACTCCATATAACACAGGTGGTTTCACAAGTTTTTACACTGTTCAATGGAACCTTTTTACGGTAAAATCGTTCTTAAATATGTTTTTTCATAATAATAATAGTAATTTTATAAAGCAGGTGGAAACGTATGTTGAAAAACAACAAATTCTCGCTGAATCACTTTGCGGGAATTTATGCTGTAGCTGTCATCGTGCTTTGGATTAAAACGTATATTGTACAAATCACACAATTTAATCTTGAAGTAAAAGGCGTTTTACAGCATTTCTTATTATTCATTAACCCGTTAGGCGCGGTTATGCTGTTGTTAGCAATTTCGTTCCTATTCAAAAAAGACAAACGAAAATTGACCGCATTAGTCGTTATTTACACGTTAGTGACGATTTTATTATTCGCAAATGCTGTGTATTATCGCTTCTTTAGCGATTTCATCACATTACCGACTGTTACACAAACACAAAACTTCGGTGATTTAGGTGGTAGTGTCTTATCATTATTACATGTGACAGATATTTTATACTTTGTCGACGTAGCGTTATTAATTTACCTACGTGTGAAAAAGAAAAATGTCTTAACTGGCGATAAACGCATTACTGCTAAAAAAGGTAGCACGTTAGTAACGGCTGCCATCGCGATTTCTTTATTCAACTTAGCATTAGCTGAAATGGACCGTCCACAATTACTATCTCGCGGTTTTGACCGTTCATACATCGTGAAATACTTAGGTATGTACAACTACACATTATATGATTCAGTTGAAACAGCACAAGCATCATCACAACGTGCATTAGCAGATAGCAGTGATATTTCAGAAGTGTTAAACTACACACGCTCTAACTACGCAGCGCCAGATAAAGAGTACTTTGGTGTCGCAAAAGATATGAACGTTGTTTATTTACACTTAGAGTCGTTCCAAACATTCTTATTAGACTATAAGATTAACGGTGAAGAAGTCACACCATTCTTAAATAAACTAACAAAAAATAATGAAACATTGTATTTTGATAATTTCTTCCACCAAACTGGTCAAGGTAAAACATCCGATGCTGAGTTTATGTTAGAAAACTCATTATTCGGTTTACCACAAGGCTCTGCGTTTATTACGAAGGGACAAAATACGTACCAAGCAGCACCAAATATTTTAAAAGATAATGGCTACACATCTGCTGTATTCCATGGTAATAACGGTAGCTTCTGGAACCGTAACGTGATTTATAAACAATTCGGTTACGATGAATTCTATGATGCGAGCTATTATGATACATCATCTGATAAAGATATGGCTGAATATGGCTTACTTGATAAACCATTCTTCACACAATCTCGTCCGATGTTAAATGATTTACCACAGCCATTCTATACGAAGTTAATTACAGTAGGTAACCACTTCCCTTATAAAATGGACCAAGATTTAGTTACAATCGATAAAGAAACAACGGGTGACGCCAGTGTCGATGACTACTTCCAAACAGCTCGCTACTTAGATGAATCGGTTAAACAATTCTTCAAACAGTTAGAAAAAGATGGTCTTGCGGATAATACAATGGTCGTTCTTTACGGTGACCACTATGGTATCTCAAGCAACCACAACAAAGCGATGGAACAAATCATTGGTAAGGAAGTTACACCTTATGAAAACGCTGGTCTACAACGTGTTCCTTTATTCATTCACGTACCAGGTATGCAAGGTGGCGTAAAACATACGTATGGTGGTCAAATCGATATGCTGCCAACAATTTTACACTTACTTGGCGAAGATACACAAAAATACGTTCAATTAGGTACTGACTTATTATCGAAAGATCATAAGGAAGTTGTCGCATTCCGTAATGGTGATTTCACAAGCCCATCGGTTTACTCAATTGATGAAAAAGTATACGATACGAAAACAGGTAAACAGCTAGACCCTGAAAAGAAAAAGGATTTAGCACGTATTGAAAAAGCGAAAGAAACAAGTGCTGAAGTAAGTACGAAATTAGGGATTTCAGATCAAATCGTTAATGGTGACCTCTTACGTTTCTATACACCGACTGACTATACACCAGCAGATCCATTGAAGCTTGATTACACAAATCCAGATCCAAATGCTACTGGTAAATAAAAAAAGCCCGTTCCTTTAGAGGAGCGGGTTTTTTCTTATTTTTTGGGAAACTATCAAAAAAATAATATTTTCCTGTGCATGTATTGTAATTATTTGAGACAATAAAAGAAGGAAAATAATAGGAGGTGTTTTTTTGGATTTACAACAAATCATGTCAACCTACGGCAATACCCATTTACAAATGGCGTATTTCTATACAGAAGACTGGCATGCTGCAGAGGAAGTCCTGCAAAAAGTTTTTCTTGCAGCATCTAAAAGCAATGTAAAATCAACTGAATTCGAAACGATGCTATTAAAGGATACAATGAATTTCAGTAAACAGTATGTTCAGAAAAAGAAAAAAACCGTACCATTTAAACAATCTACAAAGTTAAAGGACGTTATTATTTTAGCGGAGTATGCGCATTTACATTCGTATGAAATCAGTAAATTTCTAACGTATTCTGAGCCCAAGGTCGATAAAATGCTTGCGAAAGCCTATGAGACATTGAATAAAGATCTTTTCGGGCGCTCTCATGAAGACCACTTTGACGAAGCGATGCAGGCACGTATTACGGCGCACATCGAAAATGTACCCTTACAAAAACGTCCAAAAGACCTTATGTACCCACTAATCATGGCGGGCATTGGTGTTGCTCTTATTCTTTTATTTATGACCGCCATGAATACCGACTACATATTCTCAACATCCACTCTCCCAACGGATGAGTCAATTCAAAAAGTTTATGTTAGCGACGCTTGGGATGATGAAGACGCTTTTAGTGCGACAACATCCTTTTTCGATTTAGATACAACTGTGATGAAAAATGAGAAAAAAATCAAGTTGCTTGAACAGTATGTAAAAAACGCAAAAGAAACGACACTTCCGAAAAATGTAGAGCCTAATGTCGACCTCATTATCAACTATGCAAATGACGAAATGTTTGCATACCGCGTCTATACAGATGATGCCAACTACTGGCTGTATAATAGAGCGACGAACAAAGTGTATGGCGGAAAATTTTCAGGTGATGATTGGTTCTTTTACGAGCTTGCAGAGAGTAAGAATACTTGGATTTTCTTCCTGTTTATTGTCTTTACTAGTTTCATCTTGCCAATGATCATACAGCTGTCTAGAAATCGCTCTAAATTCATTCCACGAAGCTATTATTACGTATCTGAACAGCATCGTTTGCTACACATCATTGCGATTGTTGCTGCAATTGCCTTTACGTTTTTCGGCTTTTTACATGACAGTAGATTCCTTATTCTCTATATAATCTGCTTTTCATTTATTCCTTTTATCGTTGATTTTTATTATGAATATCGCTATGATCGACTCTTTAAAAAATACATCGATACAGTTATAACGTATAGCTATTTGGTGCTAATAATTATTATTTATACGTTTCTTACAACGTATTTTTAAATAAAAGTGACTGGGACAAAAGTGTAAGACACTCTCTCCTAGGAGCATAAGAAAAACCGGAATCGCGCTGTGACGCGGTTCCGGTTTTTTGTTGCGAACGCTAAAAAAGAAAAATGACATGTTTTGTCCCAGCCTCTTTTTCTAAATCCCCTTATAAAATTCAAACAACGTCTCCGGTGTAAATGCAACGGGATTATTTAGCATATTGCCTGAAAAGCTATCATCGACAATGCGCTGAAGTTCGGCATCAGTTGTCACACCAAGCTCCGCCCATGTTGTGCGTAGCTGTAAATGGGCTTTTAATTTTTCAACGGCTTGTGCTAAATGATGCGCATCGTTAAATCCTAACTCACGACTAATCGCTTCTAAGCGGCCATCATCTTGTGCATTTATTGCATTATGTACCCAGAAGGCTGGTAGCGTAAAGGCGCATGCCTCGCCATGTGGCACACCAAGTTGCTCCGTTAAGGGGTATGAGCATGCATGTGCCGCAGCAGTTTGCGTTAAATTAAAGGCCATACCAGCTGCTACAGAGGCTTCCGCCATTTTCGTACGGACCGTAATATCCTCTGGGTGGTCATAAGCCTTCGGTAAATAATCAAATACAAGACGCGCCGCATGCTTCGCAAATAAATCTGTAAATGGCTGATGTTTTACGCTATACAATGCCTCAAGGGAATGTGCCAGTACATCAATACCGCTTGTTGCTGTCACTTTTTGCGAACAGCTTACTGTTAATAAAGGGTCAATTAGTGCATAACTTGCATAAAGAAGCCCGTCATTTAGCGGTGCTTTTTTGCCTGATATCGTATCCGTTAATACCGATACTTTTGTAATTTCACTTGCAGTGCCAGCTGTCGTCGGAATCGCAATCAGCGGAAGTCCAGCTTTTTCAAGTATGTACTGACCGTCAAAATACGTCTGTACAGATGCCGTGGTGGGCGC
Organism: Candidatus Kurthia intestinigallinarum; assembly: GCF_003991225.1. Taxonomy (GTDB): domain Bacteria; phylum Bacillota; class Bacilli; order Bacillales_A; family Planococcaceae; genus Kurthia; species Kurthia populi. The sequence continues at coordinate 53,090 of NZ_JTFC01000015.1, read as the reverse complement.
TAGTACAGCCGCTACTTTTGCGGCATCAAGTACACTACCTCCACCAAGTGCAATTGCAAAATCATACTGCTCCTCACGTAGTAAATCTACGCAGTCCTGTGTATTTTGAATCGTTGGATTTGGCTGAATATCATAAAACACCTCTTGTAGCGCTGGGTTTTGCTCCTTGATTTTCGCAACCGTTCCATTTTGAATCATTGATTTTGTCGAAATGATTAATCCTTTTGTTCCCTGCAATCGTGTAATAATTTGCGGCAGTTTGTCGAGTGCACCGATACCAAATTCAATGGGCACTTGTTGGTTAAATTCAAATGTTGTCATGATTCGCTCCTAGTAATAGCCATTTATCGGTAATTCTTCGTCATTTACTAAATAATGGCCAATGTCTTTTGCTTTATATGAAGAAGGATTATGCGAGGCAATGGTACGTAAATTCCGCCAATGTCTGTCAAGATGTGCCCCGCGTCTTGTTGCAGAAGCTCCACCAACATCAAAAAGCTTTGTCGCCGCTTCTAATGAAATTTTCTCAGCGATAATTTTCAAATAGGCTGCTTGTAATGCTGCTTCATGCTGATACTGCGCAAATTCAGCCGTCCCACGATGAGCAATCGCTTCATCTAGTGCTGTTGCCGCCTGCGTTAATGCTACTTTTACCGTAAAATTAGTGGCCTGTAGTTCGCCAATTGTTTGCAGTAAAAGTGGATCAAGTGATGCCTGATCTGCTGCCCCATGTGTAAACGTTCGTTGGCGACTTTTCACTAAGGCTACACTATCTTTGACAATACTTTCGACAATCCCTGCTGCAACGGCCTGTAAAAATAACTGACGAACCGGCACATACTGCTGCTTTTCACGCGCTAACTCCATTACTTCATGCGCCTCTACGGCTACATTCGTGAATGTTGTAGAACCACTCGCAGTTAATTGTTGGCCAAAGCCATCCCAGTCATCGAATACTTGTACTCCCAGTCGATTAGTCGGAATAAATGCCACAAAAACACGATTCCCTTCACCAGCAGCAAGCACATATACATAATCTGCATATAATGTACCGGTTGTAAAATACTTCCTCCCATTTAATGTATATCCTGTTGCGGTTTTCGTCAACGTTGTATCATACTGTTTACTGCCTTGAGGCTTGGCTGAAATCTCTGTTGTAGCATTTCCAACAAGCGCACCGTCTGCCACTAATTGCAGGCGGCGCGTTCGTTCCGCACTAGCTGGTGCTGCCAAATTATCCTCAACGAAAATAAAATGCGAACGCAAAGCATGCGCAACATCTGGGTCAGCAGTTGCGATACGTCGAATCACTTCAAACAATTCCTGATTAGTAATACCGCTCCCACCAAGTTCTTTTGGCAAACGCAATGCTCCGAGCTTTGCTTCTTTAATCCACTCAATCGCCTTCGTCGGTAAAAGACGCGCATCCTGTCCACGGCGTAGCTCTGCATCTGCTTGAATGCTTTCTAGCAAGTTTTCAAATGCTTGTGAATTTATGTTAATCGGTTCTGTTTCTACTTTAACCATTTCATGTCCTCCTATACATTTCGTTTATCTAGTTTTTTAGCAGTTTGATTTCCTACAAATTGAATCACTTGAACAATGACCACTAATAGCACGACCATAAAGAGCATGACGTCTGTTTGGAAACGGTAATAGCCATAACGAATTGCTAAATCCCCAATGCCCCCACCACCAACAATTCCTGCCATTGCAGAGTAAGAGATAAAACTAATTGTGGTAACTGTTAATGCCAGTAAAATACCCGAGCGCGCTTCGTTTAATAAGACATCTTTAATAATTAAATGCTTCGGTGTGCCGATCGCAATTGCCGCTTCGATTGTTCCCTTTGGTACTTCTTTCAAGGCTTGCTCAACAAGGCGCGCAAAATAAGGAATTGCGGCAATAGATAAAGGCACAGATGCCGCAAGCGGCCCAACAGTTTCACCAACAATCATGCGTGTCACTGGGATAAGCACTACTAGCAAAATAATAAATGGAAATGAACGAATCAAGTTAATGACCATATTAAGTAAACGATTAACCGTCGTATTTTGCTGAATTGAGCCTTGCTCCGTTAAAAAAACATATACGCCGAGTGGAGTCCCTAAAACAATTGCAGCCACTAATGAAAAACTAACCATCAATGCCGTTTGTCCAACACTCTCATAAATTTCCGGTAATAGTGGCAAAATATTATCAAACATGTACGACCTCTCCTTTCAACGCTTGTGCTGACTCTTTGCGACGGTTTTCAACGAGCAAATGACCAATACGCGTCGTTGCTGAAGTCGGTGCTTGTGATAAAACTAACTCCTCTTGCACGCGCCCCTCTTCCATCACTGCAACTCGGTGACATAATGTATTGACGACATCCATCTCATGCGTCACAACCACAAGTGTTACACCAAGCTGTTCATTAATAGATTTTAAGAAATCTAAAATATTTTCCGTTGTTTGTGGATCTAAGGCAGATGTCGGTTCATCACATAATAATACTTTTGGATTTAATACGAGGGCACGCGCAATTGCCACACGCTGTTTTTGGCCACCACTTAATTGTGAAGGGTAGTGCTTTGCCTTATCTGTTAATTCAACAACGTTCAAAATATGCTCAATCCGTTCAGCACGTTCCTTTTTAGGTACACCTGCAGCTTTTAAAGCAAATTCAATATTGCCGACCACTGTTTTATTCAGCAATAAATTAAAATGCTGAAAAATCATGCCAATTTCATGTCGTTTTTTTTCAAGTTGTTTTGGCTTTAAGGCTGTTAATTCTTCACCATCAAACCAGACTTCACCTGTCGATGGCTGTTCAATTAAGTTAATGAGTCGTAGTAACGTTGATTTCCCTGCACCACTAAATCCAATAATGCCGAAAATCTCCCCCTGCTTCACCGTAAGTGACGTATCATGCACTGCCTGAAACGATGATTTTTTCGACTTATATGCCTTACTCACATTTTTTAGTGTAATCAATCACAGCACCCTTTCTGTTGTATACTTATCAATTTACTTGGTATTTAATGCGAAAGAATTTACTCGCGGTACTACCTGTTCATAGAATACTGGCAATTCTTGCAATGGATGGCGAAATGCTATTAAAATTTTTTCAATACCAATCGCTTCAAGTGCTTTAATTTTCTCCGCAACCTGTTCATAACTACCAATTAGACCAACACGAAAGCCTTCATTATTGGCAACAAAATCGCTAATTTCTTTCGCATTTTTCCACATACCTTTCGTTTCCTTACTCTTTTTAAACTGTTCAATCGCTGCTTCATCCGCCTGTTCTAAAATATGTGCATACTCGCGCTGTGCCTCTTCCTCTGTTTCACGTGCAATCACATAGGCTGCCACCGCATATTTTACTGTGCGCTTATTTGTAAAACCTCGGACTGCTTCAATTTGTTCAATTAGTTCTTCAACTGGCGCACCATTCATAAAATAAATATCTGAGTTTGCTGCCGCAATCCGCTGCGATTCCTCTGAATTTCCGCCTTGATAAATTGCTGGATACGGTTTTTGTATCGGTTTTGGTGACAATGTTCCACCATTAATTTTGTAAAAGTCTCCGTCAAAATGAAAATTATCCTTCGTCCATAACCCTTTTACTACCTGTAAATATTCCTCTGAGCGACGATAACGATCTGCATGCTGAATCCATTCAATACCAAAGGCTTCTTGCTCTGCCTTAAACCAACCACTCACTAAATTAATATGAAAACGTCCATTAGAAATCACATCTAATGTAGCGCCTGCTTTTGCTAATGTTACGGGATGGATGAACCCTGGTAATATAGCAGCCAATAAATGTACCTTTTCTGTTTTCATCGCCATCGCGCTAATGATACTAAGTGGATCAAGCTGTCCTGAGTCTGAAGCTGAACCGCCAATACGCCCTACATAACGCACTGGATATAAAATACCTTCCACACCTAATCGATCTGCTAATTGTGCCAATTCAATATTGTAAGCAATATCGCTACGCTTTTCTTGTACAACATGTGAGCGTAAAAATCCTCCACTCACATTACCTCCCCATGTTAAAAAATTCATAATGATTCCTCCTATACCGTTACTGGATTAAACTTCGGTAACACATCTTTACCAAAACGTGTCGCTTCTTCTGCATGTGGGAAGCCAGATAAAACAAAGTGTGTAATGCCCACATTGACATAGTCATCAAGTGCTTCTTTTACCTGATCTGGTGTTCCAACGATTGCGGTCCCTGCACCTTTTCTTACTTTCCCAATGCCGGTCCAGCTATATTTGTCGAAGCGGTCTGTTTTTGCGGCAATTTCCGTCATACGCTGCTGTGCGACAGAGTCACTGCCCGATTTAATTTGCTGAATCGACTGCTGTACATCCGTATCAATTTGGCTAATAATATGATGCGCCGCTGCCCATGCCTCTTCCTCTGTATCACGTACCACAATATGCAGACGAATGCCATATTCTAACGTACGACCATATTTTTTAGCACGCGCCTTTACATCTTGGATTTGTTCACCAATGCGCGCCACTGGTTCACCCCATTGTAAAAACACATCCGCATGCTCGGCCGCAATTTCTTTGGCGATATCAGAAGAGCCACCAAAATAAATTGGAATGCCTGCTTGCTGTTTAAGTGGTGGGAATAGCGTCGCATCTGTTGTTTCGAAAAATTCACCTTTATGCGTCACAGAGTCTTCCTGCCATGTTTTTTTAATCACATCTAAAAACTCACCCGTACGTTCATAGCGCTCACCATGCTCTGTATAATCGCCGTCTTTTGCGAGTTCGGTTTGTGAACCACCTGTCACCACATTTACTAATAAACGGCCATCAGAAAACTGATCCAATGTTGCCGCCAGTTTAGATGCCACAGTTGGTGAAATAAAGCCTGGACGGAATGCTACAAGTGGACGAATTTTTTTCGTATGATGAACGATAGCTGAGCCCACTGCCCATGAGTCTAAATAGGGTACGCCTGTTGGAATTAAAATACCTTCAAAACCAGCATCCTCAGCCGCCTGTGCTACTTGCGTAATCGTTTCTAAATTTGCTGGACGCTGCGGTTTTTCCGTTCCTAAAAATTCACCATCGCCATTTGTTGGTGCAAACCAGTAAAAATGTGTATTTGTCATTATAAATTCCTCCTATAAGATAGACGTAGCAAATTGTTGCCATGCCTCTTTTTTTGTATGTTGTTTATAGTAATTCGCATAGGTTCTTACGGGGTCTCCCGAATAAAAACGCTCATATAATTCATGGCGTGCTCCGAGCTGACTGCCAACTAAATCCCATGCTACCTTATTCAATAATGTGCGATCATATCCATTCAATGAGGCACCTTCAAAATAGGAATGCCATTCTGGATGTACATCAAATAATTCAAGTGTCGCAGGTGCTTGAAGTAAGCCTGATGCACTTAGTTTTTGAATAATTTCAATCGCTTTCGGATAATAGGTCGTTCCTAAATTTCGTGCAGTCGCCAAATATTGCTTGTTCGGTAAATATACACCGTTAATTAATTGCCCTGTTTGCTGAGCTGTTTGAAGTAAGGCCTTAATGACCTCAATTTGTGAGAATAGCGTTGCTAATTCATTTTGAACATGTAAGAAAGACGTAATATCCGCCTCACTTGCTAAACGATTCGCAAGTGCCGCTACTGCTGTCAACTTACGCACAAGTCTTACTACTGTTTGATGCTGACTTAGTGCCCCCGCTACAGGATCTTGCTGCAATTTCCAAGCCGCTTCCGGGTCCTCGTGTACTAGCACATATTCCCATGGGATGAGTACGTCTTCAAAAAGCAACACCGCATCCATTTCATCAAATCGTGCACTAAGTGGCTGATTTACTTTATCGTCACTTGCAAAGGAAGCGCGGCTAATAATTTGTAGACCCGCTAAATTCGCTGGAATCAGGAAAATATTAGCCAACGATTTTTGTTCAGCACTACGTGGGTGAAATGATGAAATAATGTATTCATCTACATATGGTGCAGCTGTCGCAATCGTTTTTGCACCGCGTACAATTACGCCTTCTTCTGTTTTTTTCACAATCCGAAGCTGTCCACTAGCCACTTCAACTGCAGATTGACTACGTTTACGCTGTAGATCCTGTGCCGCTGCAGTTGATAGTAATTCGTGCTCTTTGGAATCGTTATAACGCCGTATGATTTTCTCCTCAAAATGTGGAATATATGTAGCAATCTGACGTCGATTTGCGTACCATCCTGTTTCAATTTCTCTCGAATATTCGGATAGACGGCTCATCATTCCAAAAGTCTCATCCACCCAAATCTCATAGGCATGCTGCTTTTTCTGTAGTTGCTCTATATTTTTAGGAATATGAAACGAAGCATGTCTCCCCTCTATATATAATGCTTCATTTGATAATGTAAGTAATTTTTCAATTGTGGCCACTGTGCCTTTAAATGCATGATGCGATGCCAAATGCTCTACCTTTTCTGTACCGTACCAAACATTTCGTCCATCATTTAAACGTTCTAGCCAAGCTGTCATAAAAGCAACTCCTCTCGTTGCTGAATTTTCGTTAAAAATGTATCTAAATAATCATCAAGCGGTAATTTATCATAATTTTCAAAAAATAAAGATTGGATACGGAATGGGTCGCCTGTATAAAAGCGTTCATATAAATCATGACGACTCCCTAGTTCACTTCCTACAAGTTCCCACCCAATACGGAAAAGAGCCGTTTTTTGTTTTGCTGAACTCGCAGCGCCGACATAATATGTTTCAAGTTGCTTTTGTAATGCTTCATCTTCAAAACGTTCGATTAATGTGGACGGTAGCTGTGTAAATCCACCTGCCCCAATTTCCTTTAAAATACTAATCGCGCGACTATAATAACTCGTTCCAAGATTTCGTACGACTTGTAGTTGTACAGCACTTGGTGTAAAAACACCATTCTCTTGCACAAATCCATTCGTTTCCGAGGTGTGTAGCAATGCTTCAATTGTATCTACCTGCATGTACAGTTCGCCCACTTTTTGCTGAACATTTAAAAATTCTGTTACGCGAATACTTTCAGCAACCGCCGTCGTTACACCTGCCACAAATTTTAATTTCGTCAATAAACGAATGACCGTTTGATAATGTGCTAACTCATTTAACTGCTGATGACGATGCGCTTTTACTACTCCCTCTGCATTGCCGCGTATGAAAATGCGGTCATTCGGGATAAATACACGATTAAATACGACTACTGCATCCATTTCATCAAATTGACTAGCAAGCGGATATAATGCCAAATCCTGCGCCGCATGACTTTTACGGCAAATAATTTCAAGTCCTGGTGACTGTGTAGATACAATAAAGAAATTAGCAAACTTCTCTTGCTCTTCTGCTTTACTATAGGGTGTATTTACTAAAATATCGTCAACATAAGGGGCGCCTGTCGCAATCATTTTTGCACCACTTACGTAAATACCATCTGTTGTTTCTTCTACAACATGTAGTAGCGCATGCTCAGGGCGCTCTGTCAGTGGCTTCGAACGATCAATTTGTGGATCAGCAATAGCTGTCGTTAGCAAACGGCGCTCTGATTTTAATTGCTCATAATACCTTTCTATTTTTTGGGGAAATGTCGCATCATACTGTGCAAACTGCTCGCGGTCTATGTAGTATCCGGTAATCAATGCATAAGCATAATCGGATAACCGGCTCATCATGCCAAAACTTTGTATACTCCATGCCTCAAAAGCTGCACGTTTTTCTAACAATTGCTCTTTAGTTGTCGGAATTGAAAATGCCTGATGTACATACTTACCAAGTTTGGCATCCTTATAACCAACCGGCTCGTCATCAATACGTGCTAATAATTCTTGAATCGTTTGAAAAGTCCCTTTAAACGCTGCATGCTCTGCTAAATTAGTTACTTGCTTCCCATCTAGCCAAACATGGCCCGCACCTTTAATTGCTGTCATTCCATCCTCTCCTTTCTATGATTACGGCTAGTTGTCTAGTCCGTAAAACACAATCGGAGCCCTTCTATTATGAGAAGAGCTCCGGTGGTCCAGTCGCTATAAATATTTAATTAAGAAAACAAAAAGAGCTCTTAACAAATCGCATCAAATGTGTCGGTTAAGAGCTCTGGTTGTCCAGTCACTGTAAAATTCTTATGCTTCATAGATTAAACGAATAATACCCATTGGTCAAGTATGAATTAAAAAATATTTTAAAAAATAATCATTGCTAATTTTTCTATTACTTGCTAGAATACTCTTTAATTCCTATCGGCTAACTTATATTTCCGACCGGACTACCGGAGGCACGTATGTTTTTACATATAGTGCCTCTTTTATTTTACCCAAATTAAGGAGGATATGAAGAATGAAGAAAATTGTAACCATTTTATTAAGTATTGTACTTTTAGCGGTGCTCGCTGCTTGCGGCAAGACATCAAGCGACAATAAAGCTAGTGCAGATGATACAAAAACAATCCGCATTGGCTTTACCCCAGGACCATATAGTGATCAAGTACGTAAAGGGATTGAGCCAATTCTAAAGAAACAAGGCTACACTATTGAATACAAAGAATTTACAAGTGGTAATGAAGTGAATTTTGCCCTTGCTGAAGGATCACTAGATGCCGATATTTATCAACATACGGCATATTTCAAAAATTTTATTAAAGAAAATAATGTCGATTTAACCGAAACTATCAAAGTTCCGACTGCACCGATGGGTCTTTACTCAGACCGCTATGATTCATTAAAAAATTTAGATAAAAACAAAGAATATAAAATTGCGATTCCTAATGATCCACCAAACTTTGCACGCGCTCTTCGTTTATTAGAACAACTTGATTTCGTGACACTCAAGAAAGATTATGAGCCATTAACTGTTAGTAAGCATGATGTTAAAGACTATCATATCAATATTAAATTTGTGGAAGTTGAGCAAGCCCAATTGGCTCGCGTCATTAGTGATGTTGATTTCGCACTCGTAAATGGCAATTATATTTTAGCAGCCGACCGCAGCTTAGATGATAGTCTATTACTAGAGGACCCGCCATTTGAATACCAAAATTTAATTGCTGTTCGCACAGAGGATCAAGATAAACAATTTGTAAAAGATTTAACGGCCGCCTATAAAACTGATAGCTTCCAAAAATTAATCGAAACAGATGCTGAATTTAAAGGCTTCTGGCAGCCAGATTATTTTAAATAATAACTATAAAGAGGCTTTGACATACGTATAAAAACAACCGTTCCTATGAGCATAAGAAAAACCGGAACCGCGCTATAGCGCGATTCCGGTTTTTCGTTGCGAACGCTAAAAAAGGAAAATGACTTGTTTTGTCCCAGCCTCTTTATTATGTCTTTAAAATTTGTAACGTCTCTTCTAAAAATAAATGCCTATTAGCTACATTTTCGATTCCTCTAGCCACGCGGTCATAACGGAATGCACGAATAATCGCTTTCAGACGCTTCGCGACGGCTCGCTCCTCCTTTGTCCATACACGATACTTTTGATACGCCTCCGTAAATAATGTGTAACGCTCCTCAGCCGAAAACATGCTGTCCGATTCCACATGCCAACAGCAATAGACAGCTACCGCAATGCACTCATTTAACAGGCGCTCATCGCCAGCTAAATTAAAGTCAAAAACACTTTGCACACAGTCTCCATCAAATAACATATTATAATGACAAAAATCCCCTTGCACAGCAGCTATCGGCAGACGCTTCCAACAATTCTTCAAGTATGTACGATGTGCTAAATACTGTGTTTCAATTTCTTCAAAAATATTTTCTTGCCCGTACGCTGCCTTCATTTCTAAAAAGCTTAGCTCATTTTCATCATAATCCCCAATTGCCTCCGTTGCATTACCACCAAATAGACTCCAAGACGTCGCTCGGTGAAAACGGTACGATTGACGAAGTGATTCTGCATGCAGTTTTCCAAGCATCGTGGCCATTGATAGAAGCATACTATCTGTTAAATGATTTACTTCTCGTCCAAACTGACGTGTTTCTATCGTCCAAGTGAGGCCATCTTTTGCTACTGCATATACCTCATCTTGTGTTTTTTTATACCTAGGCACCGGTAAAATCCCTATCAATTTATTTGCAAATTGTGCCTGTTGCTCTACCTGCCAAAGTGGTGCTTTTTCTCCTTTTACAATCCACTCGTCTCCTTCTATATCACGAATAGCATAGATTTTTTTCTCACTATCGCGTATAACCTTTTTCTTTTCGGTTCGGATGCCCCAAGTTTGTTCTATCATTTTTTCACTTCTTCCTTTATTTTTATCTTTTATGTAAAAATCCAATTGAAAATCTATAATAACACTAGCGTGACCGATATATATAAAGAATTTATTTCCATTAATTATATAATATAAATCGAACGGAGATGTTTTACATTTTGGCTCATTCTATTTCATTGCAAAAAGTTTATTTTTTCAGTGACAATTTTACATTTGCCTATGCCATTCAAGGTTTTGTTGAACGATATTTAGCAAATGAAATTGAACTCATTAACATTGTTTATTTTCATACACAAGCAGATAAACAGCGTTATACAGCAAATCAAGTGCTCTCTGAAACCGTTCAAAATTTAAATGAAATCGGGCTAAACAATTTTGATTTTATCCAGCCGGTCGTCATTACTGGCAGACAGGAGCTTAAACAAATGTCAATTGAGGAAGATAGCGCGATTATTACGATTTTCAATTCAACAATTAGCTATGAAAAATTTGAAGAAAATCCTGTTTTCACAAACCGACTACATCATAATTTCTTTAATCTTCATCTTCCTTATCATGATGTACTTAATGCAAGATTATTTTATGCGTATTAAGGCATTGCGTTATAACCGTGATACATTAGGTGTTTATATTAAGGCATACCGGTCCCATCTGAAAAAAGAAAAAGATTTCGACCCAAGTTTTTATACAGTACCCGCACATCGATAAACAATTTCTAAGCAGACGGTTTTTAATTTGAGACCATGAAACATTGTAAAATGGTATTATCTAATGCATTCTATCCAGCAAAAAACTCCTATAACACATACCTGTCGTAGGAGCTTTTTAGTTATTCCATTTCTTTTAATAATTGATGCAAACGCCCTTCATAAAAAGTATATAGATCATGATGATCAAGTAATTTAAAAACTTCAAGCGCCTGGCGACTAAGTTCGATTCCCTCTTCTTTTTTATCTAAAATCATACGCAAGCCTGTATAGTATTTAATCATCGTTTGCTCGAAGAAACGATTTTGCTCACTATATAATTTTTTAGCAACATTTAAAAATATGTCTATCTTTTTATAGTTTTTTATTTTAAAACTTATATTGATAAGATTGAACAATAACATTCCAATAATTTCATAATCGCTTTTTAATTCTTTATATTTTAAAGCTCTATCTATTAGATTATCTGCGAGAAGCATTGTTGTATTAGGTGGAAATAAGTATAAAAAATTATTGAACAAAACCAATTCATAATAAGTCCATTCATTAACACTCATTAGATACTCCGTTAGCTCCTGACGATAAAACTCTGGTATTTTTTCTATATCAAATTTCATTGCAATGCACTCACATAAAATGACTAAATGTCGATAATAAATATCCTGTGTTTCTTCAAATTTATATTGGGAATGCTCTTTTAATTTATTTACACTTTCAAAATCATTTTTCACATACATATCTATTATTTCTGAATAAGTACCTGTCTTCTCACTTACTTTAAAATCATTTTTCATAAAAAGAAATTCATCATAATTCACATTACAATAGTCTAAAATATATGTTAATTTCTCTGAAGAAATTTGATGATGATTGTTTTCGATTTTTGCTAAATAGGGTCTTGTAATCATCATGGCATTGGCAACTTGTTGTTGTGTTAGACTTTTGCTCTTACGGATTCGTTTTATTAATGTTCCAATTTTCAATTTCTCCACCATCCAAATGTGTCATATAGTTTACAAACTGTGCACAAGGTTCACTTTTCTATTATATTATTTTTAAGGAGGTGATGATAATGGAAAAACATAAATTTTCAACAAAATTTAAAACAGCACTAGGGTATTATTCTTTGCTAGCAGCAACAGTTATTGTCGCAGCAGCAGATCACTGGTGGCTAGTTAAGCCTTAAATTCTTAAATATGCTTTTATCTAAAGAATGATTCCATTATTCATCCCAAATGGAGATCACCTCTTACTAGTACTTAATTTAAAAATCCCTATTATGTAATAACCCGAATTGGGCCCACAATTCTTCACCGCCATGAGAATTGTGGGTTTTTCTGTATCAAAAAGGAGGAAAGGATATGAAAGTTTATTTTGACGAGCAGCATTTTTTGCGAGAAGCAACATTGGACCAGCAACATCTACAGCAAAAAATCACTGAATATGAGCGACAATTCTCCCATGCGAAGGATTTAGAAATATACCGGCTTGCTAGTATTCTTGGTTATTATTATCGCCTTCACAGTGTGCATGTTCCAACTGATATTGTTGTGGCTGAAAATTATTTTCACATCTGTCTGGATTATGCGCGAGAAAACAATGACCCTAAAAAAGAACTCATTACACTTGTTCGTCTTGGTGAAACATACAAATATAGTGACTTACATGCGCTTGCGTTAAAATTATTTAAAAAGGCACTATTCTTATGTGATACACATCTTATCGAATCACATCGAGATTTTATTTTGCAGCATATGGGGAAATGTTATATGGAAGTTGGGTTTCATCAAAAGGCTCAAAACTGTTTTCATCAAGCATTAGCACTACGCAAGCAAAAAAGAATACGGAATTAATTGACTCCACCAAAAAGGCACTTTTGCTAAATCATAAGCTTGAAATGACAGGTAGATTTTCAAAATGAATTTATAAATAAAACAATTAACAAACTAATTTATTAACTAATTAATTTTAATTTTTACACATGTTGACTCTACAGCTACTGGATACTTTATGCTCAACGTAGAAATCATGAAGGAGTTATACTTATGAAAGCAAATATACAATTACGCGCTCTTGAACGTGAAGATCTACGCTATATTCATCTCTTAAATAACGACAACAAAATTATTTCTTATTGATTTGAAGAACCTTATGAATCATTTGCCGAGTTACAAGATTTATTCGAGAAACATATTCATAACCAAAGTGAACGTCGTTTTATCTTAATGGATGATAAACAAATTGTTGGTCTCGTTGAGCTAGTAGAAATCGATTTAATTCACCGAAATGCAGAGTTTCAAATTATTATCGACCCACAATCACAGGGAAAAGGTTACGCAAGTATAGCTACTAAACTTGCAACTGAATATGCCTTTACGATTTTAAACTTGCACAAGATTTATTTACTCGTCGATAAAAAGAATCACAAGGCAATTCATATTTATCAAAAGACAGGCTTTCAAATTGAAGGCGAACTGAAAGAAGAATTTTTCATTAATGGGAGCTACCATGATGCGATTCGAATGTGCATGTTCCAGCGCGATTTTTTAAACAATTAAAATAAAAACACTACTCGATATTGAGAGTAGTGTTTTTATTTATTAATTAGTTAACAAATTAACTAACTAACTAATTAATTATTTTTTCTTCTTGAAAGTGCCTCTGTGCCAATGGCACCAATAATCGCTATAAGCAATGGTCCTGCCATCCAAAAAAGCGAATCATTAAAAAAGGTGATTTGCCAATCTAAAAAATGATTTCCAAGTGCTACAATAATTTTAATAATAATTAGCAAAGCCCCAATTAAAAATAGCCCATCGAAAAAAGCTTTTAACTTCGGATGATTTGTTGTTTTCCGCATATAAGCCTCCTATCGTTCTACACTTTTCATTTATTCAAATAATACATTTCTGTTATTTTTTAGGATTCGAAGAGGTGTGATAAACGCCAAACTATTGTCATCCGGATCATTAAAGTGAATTTTTGCGCGAGCCCCTATTTCATTTGCTATTAGGAATGGCTCAGTCGGCGCAAATCCAAAAGCTTCTCTTGATGCAATATCCCGATGTTGCAACCGTTTGACTACATCTTCTAAATCCTCCAGCTCTACTTAAAGCAATATGCCGAACAAATGGGTGACAAGATACGTTAGCATGTTACAATCCTAACTAGTTTTTCTGTTCTACAATCTAAAAGAATATAAATTTATCGTCTACAAGATGATCTACTATTAAACCTAAATTATTGTAAAAATCGATAGCTATTTTTAAATTCGATTGGGAAACGTGCATCATACAATTCGTTAATTATCTGATGTTCTATTTAAATTTATTTATTAATTAATAGTTTAATAAATTAACTAATTAATTTCAAAAACATATACTTCTTCATTCAATAGCCTACCACCTATACGAACTTTTACCGTTTTAACATAGTCTGCACCTAAATACGTATAGAAGTGGCGCGTCGCATTATCCGCTAACACATCGACATATACTTTTTTATAGCCCTGCTTTTTAAAAGCGTGCATCAGTTGGTCTACTAATTTGCGACCAATTCCCTGCCCATGACAAACATCTAATAAGTAAAGTGATGTTAAGTCCGTCACACCTACTTCTGTATTTTCCTTACGTTTTCCTCCGGTAATGAAGCCGATAATTCCCGATGAATCCTCAGCTACAAATATCATATTTTCACGATTTTCTAAATTTTGATTCCATAATTTTGTGCGCTCTCCTACAGATAATTCATCTAAAAAATATTGTGGAATAATCCCCTTATACGTTGTTTGCCAACTTTCAACATGCACTGCTGCAATCCCACTTGCATCTTTTTTTATAGCTTCGCGAATAGTGATCATACTGTCTCCCCCATTCTTTAGTTGTTAGTATACAGGAATTTTTTTACATTATCAGCTAACTTATTTAAACACTTTTTTAAGAAAAGAATACGCTGTGCTACAATAAGTACAGCATTCATAGAAAGGAGCCTCCACTTCAATTGCTCACTCGAGATACACTTGAAAAACAACAAATTTATTATTATTTCTTGGCACTCTTTCTTGGTGCACTCGCTGGTATCTTCTCACCTTCAATTGCCAGCTCATTCTCTGCAATTATTTCGATAACACTCGCCATTTTAATGTATAGCATGTTTTCGCAAATTCCATTTACATCCTTAAAAAAATCATTCGTCAATAAGCGTTTTCTTGCAGCACTATTAACGACAAATTTTCTTGTAGTACCGCTAGTTGTCTGGCTATTAACACACTTACTACCTGACAATTCACCGATGCTTCTTGGAGTCTTTCTTGTTTTACTAACACCTTGCATTGACTATGTCATCGTTTTCACAGCGCTTGGTCGTGGGAATGAAAAGCTAATGCTCCTTGCTACACCGATTTTATTACTTGCGCAAATGCTCTTGCTACCAGTTTATTTAACACTTTTTATGGGAGAGCATGCCGCAGCAATTATCGAAATTCGCCCATTTATTGAAACATTTTTAGTCATTATTTTACTACCACTAATTGTTTCTGTTTGTACTCAATTACTTGCAACGAAAAAAGAAGTTGCCCAAAAGGTACTTGATGGTTCCGCGTGGCTACCGGTTCCGTTCATGGCATTCACTTTATTTATCATTGTGGCTTCACAAATTACGAAGGTCTTAACATTTATCGAGGATATTTTAATTGTCATTCCAATCTATATTTTATTTATGCTCATCATGCCGTGGATTGCCAAAGCGATTGCAACGCTTTTCCGCTTAGACATCGATGCAGGACGTGCGTTAATTTTTAGCAGCTTCACACGAAATTCACTCGTTGTGCTCCCATTAGCTCTTGCACTTCCTAGCGCTGTACAAACTTTTGTCGCGGCCATTATTGTAACGCAAACAATTGTTGAAATTATTATGGAGCTCCTTTATATCCGCCTCGTTCCAGCATTTATTTTACGAGACAAAAAAGCAGAAAACGCGTAAAGCATTTTCTGCTTTTTCTTATTATTGACCGTAAATTTGGAAGCCTCTTTTTTGCTGTGCATCCTTTAATAAAATAATAATGTTCGGAAACTCTTCAACATTTACATCCTCATGACTTGTGATGCCATTAACTTCCTCGCCAATTAAACCAAGTAAGAACGGGTTCAATTGCTCTGCTACTGTAATAAATGCTTCATTTATTGCAGCAGAACCTGTACGGCGCAATACTTTTGGGGACACGCTAAGCGTTAGCCAACTGGTCTCACCCTCTGATTGCATTGCCGTCACAACGCATGGGACACGCCCTTCAGCTACACGTAATTGCCCCTGTAACTCTACATAATCTCCTGTAAAATGAGCTATGCCAACAACATTATCTGTATGTAATCGTTCAAGCGCCTGTACTAATTGACCTTCAGTAAGCTCCAATGACAATTCATAAAAGCCGCCTTTATCGTACTTTTCCATTTTATCCCCCCTATTTAACATTATTGTATAACAAAAAAAGCCTGAAAGCCTAAAAGCTTCATATTCTATTTTCCTTCTTTTAAATACAAGCACATACTAAATAACGAATTCAAACCTTTATTCGTTATTTAGTATAGCTTCGACAAGTGGCATTAATGGATGCAGTAGCCCGTTTTTTTCTGCAGCATCTACCATGGAAAGCTGTGCAACCGCTGCATTTTTTGGTGCGTCTTGCAGTGCTGCCATAACAATTTTGTCATGCGCCACTTTATCGCCCGCCATTAATAAATCAAATGCTTTTGGAATGACCACAACCTCTACCTCTCTAGTTACATATGTATATAAACGTTTAAGCGTTCCTTCGACCGTTTGTGGATTCGTGAAAAATAAGGTTAGCGGTAGTTTTTGTTGTTTGAGTAATTTAAAAAACGGCACATCAATTTCAATCATCGGTACCGACAATGACGCATCCATTAACGCAATATAATTCGTACACGTTACAACAAGGACATCTGGTTTAGTTGTTGCAATCCATTGGAGCTGCTTCCCTACCTGCATTTTGGCTTGCTCTATTTGATGATGTTGTACATGCCACATCACACCTGGATCTACATAGTGCTCCAGTTGGACAGTATGACTATAAAAAGCCCGTTCTATATAAGCAATATTTGAGTAGTGTGCATGCAAACATGCAATATTTATCATTGTCTTCACCTCAGTAAATTTATTTATTAATTGTTTTATAAATTAACTAATTAATTTTATTTAGTATAACAAAAAAGAAGCTATGCCACGTTTTAGATGGTAGCTTCTTTTAATTTATTAGTTAGTTTATTAGTTCACGAACCATCACCTTTTCACCGTGGACATCAAGCTCTCCATTAAAGTGAAAGCCCATTTTTTCATAGAGTTGAATGGCAAATAAATTATCATCGTAAACACTTAAAAAAATGCTATGACAATGATATTTTTCCGTTAAAAAATCCAACACTTGTTTCATAAAATATTTGCCGTAGCCTCTTCCTTGAAAATGCTCATCAATTAAATATCGATCAAACCAAATGCGTTCCTCGTTATTTTCTACAAAACGGCCATACATTGCAAAGCCAACCATTGTATTATTGTCATACAATCCAACAGGTACATAGCGCGTATCTTCACGCGCTTCAGTTAGACACTCTTCCACTGTCTCTACATAACCTTGCTGATTTGGCGCTACTTTTAATTGTAGTGCCTGTTGTTTATTATCTACTGTGATTTCACAGATTTCCGAAAACATAATTTCAAGACCCTTCTTTTTCTTTTACATCCTTACTGTAAACTATCCAGTTACTGTATAGTCAAGCACTACAGCTTCAAACATATTATATAGAAGGGAATTTATTTATTAATTAGTTAATAGTTTAATAAATTAACTAATTAATTTTAAAACACTCATATGCTGAAAAAACAGCATATGAGTGTTTTACTAATGTATTATTTTGTGAAATCAATTACCATACGGCCTGTGATTTTACCTTCTTCCATTTCTTCTAAAATATCATTAATATCCTCGATTGGACGAAGGGCAACTTTCGGCACTACTTTACCCTCAGCTGCAAATTGGAATGCCTCTTGTAAATCTTGACGCGTTCCTACTAATGAACCCACTACTTGAATGCCGTCTAGTACAAGGCGTGGAATATTTAAATCCATTTTATCGACAGGTAAACCAACTGCTACAACTCGTGCACCTGCTTTTACAACATCAATTGCTTGGTTAAATGGCGTTTTTGCAACTGCTGTAATAACCGTTGCATCTAGCCCTTTACCGCCTGTTAATTCTTTTGCTTTTTCAACAGGGTCCTCATTTAATGAATTTACGGTTGCATCCGCACCTAGCTCTTTCGCAAAGGCTAATTTTTCATCGCTAATATCAAATGCGACTACTTTAGCGCCAAATACATTTTTAGCATACTGTACAGCTAAATTTCCTAAGCCGCCAATACCAAATACACCAATCCATTGACCTGGTCGAATTTGTGATTCTTTCACTGCTTTATATGTCGTAACTCCCGCACATGTCACTGAAGACGCTGCTGCAGGATCTAAATTATCTGGTACTTTTACTGCGTAATCGGCTTTAACAATAACTTCCTCAGCCATTGCGCCATCGACTGTATAACCCGCATTTTTTACATCACGGCACAATGTTTCGCGGCCTGTTGTACAATATTCACAATGTCCACAACTCTCGTACATCCATGCGATTGATACACGGTCACCGACTTTTAATGATTCGACACCTTCGCCGATTTCAATAACTTTTCCGACACCTTCATGTCCAAGCACCACGCCTGTCACATCACCAAAATCTGCGTTTTTCACATGTAAGTCTGTATGACAAACGCCACAATATTCGGTTTTTACCAGTGCCTCTCCATATTCTAGTGCTCTTAATTGCTTGTCCTCAACTTTAACGGACTTATCACTCGTTACTACTGCTGCTTTCATCTAAAAATTTCTCCTTTCTCATTTGGGGAATATTTTTCGGTGAAAAATAAATGATTATAATTATCATTTATGGTTTCACTATACTTTTTTTACATAATTTAGTCAATTTATTTTTTCTGAATTTTCTTTTAATTAAAATAATAAACATTACCTTTATTGTGAATTTCTATCAAAAATCAACCGTATTTCAATGCGATAAAATAGTAAAGTAAGTTTTATTACCTATTTTTTTATGAATACGTCAAATTACATTAAATAAGTTTATAAAAAAAGAAAGACCTATTAAATAATATACGTCTTTCTTTTAATTGATTAATATGAAGTTATTTTTTACATTTCCTAATTTTTTTTAGTGCATTTTTAAATTACTCATAATTGTTTCTTTTTTAACGCTGCGCTAAACTTTAGTTACTTGACGCTCATTCAATTTATTGAAAACCGAAGCCAGTATTTGCTGAAACAACATACCAAAAACAACTGGCATCGCAACTTTGGCCGGAAAATAGGTTGTCGCAATAATGACACCTACCGCAATATTTCGCATACCTGCAGTAAATAAAAATGTCGTTGCAATCGTCCGATCCTTCCAAACGATGTAACCAATAATAAATGCAATCAAATAGCCAGAAACCGCAAGTGCAAAAACAATACCAATCACAAGCGCCAATTCACTATTGATATTTTTTAAATAGGGCGCAATCGCACTGCTATTAATCATAATAACACCAAATAAGCATAGCTTTGATAGAGGAGATAACACCGCACCATATTTTCGTTGAATTTGTCCTTTTGACACCTCATTTATGACGATTCCTAATAGAGAGGGTAGTACAATCATCCAAATTAAATCCATAATCAAACCCATTGTATCGATTTGAATCGTTTCTCCAACAAAAAGATGAAGAAGGGCAGGCATAATAATCGGAGCTAATAATGTGTCAATTAAAATAATAGCTAAACATAGTGGAATATTTCCTCGACCAATTGTTACCCAAATGACACTCGTTACACCGGTTGGGACTGCAACCGATAAAATAAAACCAATCGTCAGTAAATGATCATCAAAAACCCATTGGGATAATCCATATGCCCAAAGTGGCATTAAAATATGTAAAAAAGCAATTGTGAATAAAATCGTTTTAGGATACTTTGTAAAAACTTTCACATCACGAAAATTCATTTTCAACCCACTAACAAGTGTCATAAAAGCAAATAACCATGCTACTAAAAATAGTAAATGTTGTCCGATATCCTCTAAAATTACACCTACTACTAGACTAAGTGGTGTTAGAATGGGCATCCATCTCTGTATAAAGTGATTTAATTTATTTAACATCTATACCCCTTCTTTCATTCCATAACAAAAAATCGCGACTAAGCGCGATTCATTTTAATTATTCACGTGTAACAAAATAGCTATGTACCCATCCATACTCATTAATACTTGGAACATGTACATAATACCAGCCATCTGATTCATCATAGACTTGTAGTTCCGTACCATTTTCTAGCTCTGCAATTTTCGGATACGTCTTTTCTGCACCTTCACGTAATACTAATGTGTCGTTATATACTTCGACAAAAGCTGCGTACGCTTCTTTGTATGTTGGTGCAGTAATCGATGTAAATGTGCTATTTACCCAACCTTCTACACCTTTGCCAATCACAAATACTTTATACCAGTTGCCTTGTTTGCTAATGACCTTAAGCGCCGTTCCATTTGGCAATTCCTTTGGTAGGGCTAATGGCGATTCTGCACTTGGGGCCTGTCTTAAATTCAATCCATCTTTTAAACGACCTGTACTCACGTAAATATTGTCTTCTTCTGACGAATTTTCCAGTGAGTTATTAAGCATTTTATAAATTTTATTTCCGAGCTTTGAATTTAAAGCTTTGGCACTTTCTGCAATCTTATCATTCAACAAATCTAACTCATCTTCAGATTTCTCTGCGACATCTTCATTATTTTGCTCGTCCGCTATTTCTAAACGCAGCGATTGAATCAATGCTTGAGAATAGTTTTCTAGTAACGCATACTCTGTGCTATTTTCTTCAAATGCTTCCTTTAAAAAATAAGTTTTAAAGAGCTGTGAAGCCTTCGCCGCAGTATCACCTTCTAAATATGATGTATTCACAATATTTACAAGCGCTCGTTTGAATTCTTGCTTCTTATCTTGAATAGGTGTGTCATATTGTTGTTCATATTTATGTGCATACACTAAAACATTCTCTGCTATTTCTAGTGTACGATCATCAACAATTTCATTAAGTTCCTTCGTGAAATTCTTCGGAACCTTTTCCTCTTTTGCTGCTATCATTTTATTACTCTGATCACTCTCAGCACTCGTCGAACTACAAGCAGCTAGCAAACTCGTTGCTATGATGAGGCAGCTTACTCTTTGAAATGTTTTATTCATTTGTGTACCTCCAACATTGCTAGTCTTTCTTATTCTAACGGAAAATGGTTAGTTTAGGGAGGTTTTTATAAAAATGAAACGAAAGCATTAAAATTTATAAAATTAATTAGTTAATAAATTAATAGTTTAACTAATTAATATAGAGTATCTATTACTATTTGTTTCACGTGAAACAAACCCTTTCTACCTCCCGTGCTTTCGCTGATTTCACAACGACTTTAATTATTTCTGGCATTTTTAAAGACTTCCAAAACATATAACTATAGTTTGAATCATATGATTATAACCACAATGTAAAGATATTTTCATGTGTGCCTATTAACAAGGTTCGTTGCGCATGCTTTACGACTAATTGATCCATTGCCTTCCTTATTCTATGCCGTGCTACTTCATTTAATTCTCCACTAGGGAGGGAAAACGATGGTTGACGCCCCATAGTTTATGCATTACTTCTTCAAAACGTTTCACTGGTGCACTAGAAACACGGCGTTCATTTAAACCTTCAAGAGTATGTATGTTTAACTTCTTTTGTTTTGCAATCTTGCTGTTCTTCGGTAATTCCTGGCCTATGGAGCATCAATATGTATGTACTGAAAAAAGAGACTAATTTTTCTACTTCTTCTCTTCCTTCTATTGAAAGCGGGCGATTCTATTCATCTGTCGTATAATGAGAATGCGTGCGTGTCTTACAAATTAAATAGTCGTCATATCATTCTCTCGTAAAATAAATTAACTAATTAACAAAGTAATTTATTTATTTATTAGTTTGTTATATAAAAAATAGGAACCACCATAGTAGCAGTTCCTGATTATCTCATGTCTATAAAGTTACGTAACTTTCTTCGTACGCTTTGAAATCAAATCTAACGAAATCCCTAAGATACCAACTACTAAAATAATAATCCCAAATAATTTATTACTGCCGAATAATGCATGATAAAACCCAATCCCTGTCATAAAGTACAATGGTGCTGTTAATAGAAATTGTTTCATATGTATACCTCCATTTTCAATTAATTAGTTAAATAATTAATTGGTTAACTAATTAATTATTTATTTATTTGTGATATTCCAAGAAGTCGTAAAAGGATAATAAGTTACATATACTATTTACTGTCTACATTAGAGCGTAGTTTTTAATAACTTGCACTTACTTTTCTTGTTTATATTCTATTCGACATTGTATAGAGAATGTCCTTTATCTATCAGCGAAATGATTACTTTTAAAATCATACAAAATAAATTTTATTTTTTCTTAGCTAAGCCTCAATTTACGTTGTATCGGTTCTTGCTAAAAGTTTGATGTTCTTTCTATTATAAAGAATATTAAATACTCCATTCAAAAAAATCAATTAACTAATTAGTTTTTTAATTTATTAACTGATTAAATTATTAATATACTAATTTATTTATTAGTTAATTAAAAAATCCCCACAGCAGTTGCTGTAGGGATTTTCGTTTATTATTTTGATTCTTTCACAATACGTTTTGGTGCTTTGCCACTGCGAATTGATTCTTCATCAAAGTAAAACGTTACGTTTTCTTCTTCATCAGGAAGATTGAACATATGCGGTAATAATACTTTTTCTAATACAGAGCGTAATGAACGTGCACCTGTTTTCTTCTCGTAAGCAATTTCAGCGATTGCTTTTACTGCTTCGTCTGAGAATTCAATATCAGCACCATCATAGCTTAATAATGAACTGTATTGTTTTAGTAATGCATTTTGTGGTTCTGTTAAAATACGTGTCAATGCATCCACATCTAGTTCTTGTAGTGGTACAACGACTGGTAGACGGCCAAGTAATTCCGGAATCATACCAAATTTGCGTAAGTCCTCAGCCTCTACTTCTAAAATGTAGTGGTTGAAATCTTTTTTCTTTTGTTCAGCTTCTGAAATTTCGTCAAAACCAATGCGACGACCTTCTTCACCCAAACGTTTTTTAATGATTTCTTCAATACCTTCAAATGAACCCCCAACAACGAATAAAATATTTGATGTATCCATTTCAACATTGTTGCCACCTGGGTGTAAGCGGTTGGCATCTAATGGTACTTGAGATTTTGTACCTTCAAGAATTTTTAAAATTTGTTGTTGTACAGATTCACCTGATACATCACGTGTGATTGAAGCTGATTCTGATTTACGACCTAATTTATCAATTTCATCAATATAAATGATTCCACGTTGTGCGCGGTCTAGATCGCCATCTGCTGCTTGTAGTAATTGGCGCAACATAATTTCTGGGTCGCTACCTACATAACCAGCTGCTGTCATACTTGAAGCATCTGCTACAATCATTGGAATGTCAATTAGCTCTGCCACTTTACGTAGTAGATACGTTTTACCTGAACCCGTTGGTCCAACCATTAATACATTTGATTTTTCAATTTCTGGTTGACCTTCTTCACGGTGTGCGTTATGTGCCATACGTTTTAAGTGATTATAAATTGCGACTGCTAATACGCGTTTCGCTTCTTCTTGACCAATAACAAAATCATTTAGGTAATCACGAATAATAGAAGGGCGGACAAAGTTTTCAGCATTTAACATTGATTCATCTGACTCATTAACCTCATTATATTGTACAGGACCTAATCCTAAAATTTCATAAGCTGTTTGAATACAGTCTTCACAAATTGCTACTTTCTCATCTGGACCTTTAATAAAAACGGTACCTTCTAATTCCTGATGACAAATACTACATTGTGTTAATTTTTCGTTCGTCATAATATCCCCCTAGGCGTTGTTGTTCACATACTTTAAACTAGTATGTTTTATTCGTCAATTAACTATGCTTATTGCATAGTTAAATTATACCGCTATCTATTTCAAGCGTACACTAACAAGCTCTAATTATCTTTCATCCACTGAAGCATTTTTTTGTCATTGTCCTTGTTATGTCGTTTAATTTTATGATTCATATAACGTGACAATGTTGTATGGCTCATTCCCATTTCCTCAGCAGCTTTACGAATCGAGTAACCAAGTTCATCGATTTTAGCTCGCATCGTTTCGGGTGTTAATAACATAACCGCAGATTCTTCAATGACTTCATCAAAGTCAAAGGCTTCCTGCTCTGGCTCTGCAACATCTTCAAAAATTGCTTCAATGACTTCTTCAGTGGATTCTTCTATAAGTTTCTCGTCTGAATTAGTTGGCAATGGAATTTGTTTGCGGTTTTCTAATACAACCACATCCGGAGGTAAAATTGTCACGCTTAGCTGGCTCCAATAATTTTTTACCCACCCACGTTTGCCAACACGCGCTTCATCAATCGTTTCACTATAATTCCACGCTTTAATAATTTCATCGCGCTGCAAATCATCTAATACTTCTTCAAATTTATCCCGAAGTTGCACACCATTTAAACGCTCAGGAAAATTCATTTCCTTTAGCAATGTACCAATTTTAAATGGCTGATGTAATGTTCCTCGAACGACACGAATTTTCCATTGACGACTCAAATAACGAGTTAGACGCTTATGCTCCCGCTGTGTAAAATAACTATATTTAAATACTTTTAAGTCGAGCACACCTAATGACGATTTACTGCCATTTAAATATGGTTGTAATAACGATGATGGTTTAATCTCAAGTGCATAAATCCCTTTTGGCTTATTCGTTTTTTTATCAAAGGCAATACGAACATTTCCTACCTCAAACATCCGCTTGAAGTCTTGGAATTTGTATAGCTTCGAATTAATATCACGTGAATTGACGATTTTCAAACGGTCCGGTCCATCATTAAGCGCCACCCATACACTCGTTAGCGCAGCGACCCGACGCATAATATTGAATCGATCTCGTTCTTTAAATTTCATTGTGTCAAGGGCATCATCATTATGTCCATGCTGTAAAAGGAGGGCATCATCACTATGAAATTCAATGAAGCCATCACTTGTATGTTCGCCAGTCATCCACATATATGATACTAAATCAAAAATATCTGCTGTTAATTCATCCAATGAACTAAGTGTATTTTCTACTGCATCAATTAAATAGTCTGTTGGTTCGGTTTCCATTAATGGGGCAGGGCGCAATTCGGCCAAACCATGCAATTGACCTTGATTATCGACAAGCTCCGATTCAAGATGACCTTTCCCATTATCGGCAAAGCCTTTTTTGCTTGTGACGATATTGCGCATCAAATAAAAAGTCGTGCTTGAATCCGTCATCATATAATTTTGATTAACTAGTGGTTTTGAAAAATCGATTTCTACGTCACTCATCATTTGTACAAAAGGTAACATCGTTTGTGTAATCGTATCTTTATAACTTTCAACCGTATCGCGAATTACCTTTTTCGTCATTCGCTTGAAATTGGTTAATTCCACGGTAATTAAATTAAATAATGCGAGGAACGCTTCATTTTTTGGTTGCTGGTGCAAACGTTCATCATCTGATGTCTGGTACGCATCTTGATGCCATAATTCTAATAGCATTGGTGCATCTTCGAATAATTCTTTCGTTTCTTCATACACCGCAATCTTTGTTTGTTCATATGATAATAAGATTGTTTCCGAAATCGTTGCATATTCCATCATGCACCACCTCTTTTCCTATTATTTATTATAACAAAATGCACCATCAAACAAAGCCGTATACAAAAATCTGCACCATTTTTTAAGACATGGTGCATAAATGTCGAAAAATGCGATGGATTTGCACCAAATATGCCGAATGGTGCAAAACTACAGACAAACCTGTGTACTATAATGTGCACCATCTTGATGAAAAAACATAATATGCACCACTTTGTAGACGGGTTTGTCCAACCACCATAAACGCACCACAATTAACAAGAAATAGGAAAAAAATCCCACAAAATAAAATGACCTAATTTTTGTAAAAATGCACCTCAATTAAGCGAAAACACATATTTTTGGTACAAACCCGTGTACAAACTCCAGCCAAACCCGTGTAGTATTTGGCTTAATATGCACCATTGGAACAAACCCGTGTAGTTAAAAAAGCCGTGGTTGTCATATTGTCGATTTTTTGGTGCATTTTTGGTGCACTTTTTTTTGGTGCATTTCCAAACCCGTGTAGTATTTTTTTTTACACCCGGGGGTATTTTTGGTACAAACCCGTGTATAAACATCGATGGATAAAATTCACAAATGTTGTCGCAACAGCTTTTTATACAAATTTAAATGGTGCATTTCTATTTTATATGTGGTGCAATATGAAAAAAAGTGGGACAAACCTGTATAACAAAAAAATTTCAAAAAAATTTCAAACCCTTGTGGCAGTAAGGCTCAAGGGCATTTTCATTTTGGTGCATAATCCTCTAGAGAGAGCACTTTCACGTTTTTCGGATTCTCTATAATAGAGAAAACAATCGGAGGAGGTGTATCTCAACATGCTAAATGCGTTCTATGACACTCTATTACATGATGGAATTGCGACATATCGCTATCAATTTTCACATGCACCAGAACAAAAGCGTCTACAAATGGAACATTTGGAACGAAACACACGTAAAGGTGTGCTTTTTGCGGTGCGAAATAAAAAAGATTTCTCACAATATGGTGTAAAAGGTTATATTATCAATTCAAAAGAGCGTTTATTAGACGATGTTGCCGGTTTAAGCCACTTTACACCGAATGTTTACCGTTTTGGTGCATATACAGATTCAAAACGCACCATTGTACACGGGTTCGTCGAAACGAATTTGCAACAAATCAATGCTTTTGTTGTCGACATTGATACAAAGGCTTTTTCGGTGCAAGATATTTTACTCACATGCCTTGATGAATCCATTGGTGCACCAACGGCCATTATTGCCTCGCCGCGCGGTTATCAAGTGTACTTTGTATTAGCAGAACCACTTTATATTTCAAACAAACATGATTTCCAAGGCTTAAAAGTAGCCAAACGAATTGCAGCTAATCTAAAAAAGAGCTTACACAGCGTCAAAGCCGATCTTTATTGCAATGACTTTGGTTTTTTCCGTGCACCAACGGAAAAAAATATGGTGTGGGTGCAACTTGATCAAACATACAGCATCAAACAATGCATTGATTGGTCAATGCGTCAAAATGAAGATGCACCACTTTATGCACCTCAGCCAAAACCGTCTACAAACAACTTGATGCAAACAGATTGGTTCCATGCCCTTATTAACTCAACGTATATTAAGGGGGCAAAAGGGCAAATCGGTCGTAACAATACATTGTTTACGCTAGCGCTTATTTGTTATAGCGAAGGGAAATCTACAGACGAGGCGTTTGACATCATCGATGAATTCAATGCGAATTTGCACCAACCTTTGGCTAAAAATGAGCTTACAGCTGTGATGCGTTCTGCTTATTCAGGGCGCTATCAAGGTGCTTCAAAACAATACATTCAGGAATTATTGGCGCTTTACGTCCCAAATCAGCACTTTGAACTGCCTTCAGGAGGCTGGTACAAATTCAAAAAAGAACGTCATGAACGTAGTCGAAGTCATTATACGGAATGGGAAACGGACATCATTGCCTACTTAAATGCACAAAAATGCACCAACGGTCCGTTTATTTGGCATTCTCAAAAACAATTATGCGAAGCACTCAATATGCCACAAAGCTCATTGAATGAAGTCATAAAAAAATCGCACCAATTAGTATTGGTGCGAAAAGGAAAAGGTCGTGGTGCAAAAACTGGTTGGACAACTGTTACACGCTATGTAAATTATATACGAACGCATGCACAAAAACTTTTTGCGAAAAAAAGTGCTATGCGTATTTCATTATGGGCACTTATTGCTGAAACAAATTTTATCCCGTCAAAAGCTTGCACAAAACTCATTGAAACACTCTATCAACTTGCACCATACAAATTACCAAAGCTTGTGGGTAACTCTGGCTAATTAATACTCCACTGTGCCAATACATATTTCTAGTAATATAAAAAAGACTCCTCTGGTTAGAGAGAAGTCTTTAGCTAACTATTTAGTTTAAATTATTTTTATAGGCTTCTAGTTCTTTTTGGAATTGTTGTTCATCCATTTCAAGAAGTTTATCTACTGCAAAATCAATAACTTCTAATAATTTCATGTCATGTTGTGCTGCATTGATTTTAAAGAATTGATGTGCCTTAGCAGACATCAGAGTTGTTTTACGTTCAACTTTTTCTTTCTTTTTTGGTTCAACATGAATTTCATCTTTCATTAATGCAAGGCCACGAGCTTTTGGCTCAGAGAAAGCAGCTTGATGAGGATTTTCACCTTCTGCACTAAATTTACTGTTCAGTGCATCGTTTTCTAATAAGTTTTTGCGTCCCATAATGTGAGACCTCCTATATATTCTTTAATTCTTTTAATTGTGCAAGAGAACCTTTGGATTCAGTCCATTGAACAATACGTTGGATAACAAAACGTTTTTTAGCTGTTTCAATATCTTTGAAAACATCGCGTAAAGCGCTCGTTAATTGATTCGCTGTAAATTCAAGGCTTTCTAAAACATCATCACGATAGAAAACAGCTTTATTAAAAGCTTCGATTAGTGTATTGTACTCTGAATGGTTTAAATCATCGCTAGCAAGCTCTAATAGCTGTTCTAAGCGAATTTTAGGTGTATTAGCTGGTAATTTACCAACACGGATTAAAATCTCTTGTGCAAGCGAATCATACATCGCAAACGTATTTTTATCATGTTGATCAAACTTACCTGGGTTTGGTGGAACTAAATCATACCGTTTCACACGTTCACGTTCATAAATACGTGAATAGAAAATATTATCTCCATATGTTTGAAGTGCCGAAGAAATAACTGTGTAATCAACATTACTACGTTTATTTTCAAGATACATTAAAATACCAAGCAGCTGTGCACCATCATAGCCGTATTTCGAATTATGAGCGCTCTCAGCCGTTTTATTTGATTCTTTAAGGAAACTGCTCATTTGACGGTAACTTTTCGCTTGCGTCATCATAACACCGATATAATAGTCACTTGCTACAATAGCATTAATATTTTGGATATTTGAAGTAGGTGGTACATCATACAAAATAAAATCATAATTTGCTTCTACTTGTTGAATAACTAAATCTAAATAAAGTCCCGATTCAAATTCACCAAATACGCCTTTATTAAATAATAATAAATCCAGCCCGCTTAATTCTTCCCCTGAAGGAATCAAATCTAAATTTTCATCTAACTTCACAACAGCATCAGCAGCGGTCTCAGGAGACTTAATGGCTTCAAAAACAGATGTATGATTGGCTAGCTCATGCTGCACATTAAATGTACGTACTAAAAAGTCAGTTGAGTCTGCTTGCGCATCGAAGTCGACAACGAGTACGCGTTGATTAAAATGTTTTGCTAAAGAAATCGCAAGGAGACAAGTCGTGGTCGTTTTGCCAACGCCACCTTTACTGTTACCTAGCGTAATTTTAATTGCCACAAATTCCACACTCCCTTAATTCTTACAATACATATAGTATAGCAAAAAAAACACTAAATTAATATGTTAGTTTTTTAAATGATTAAGCTATTAAACTATTAATAAATTAACTAATTAATTTAAAAAACTAAAATTTCTCATAAAAATTCAAAATTTAACCTATTTTTAACCTTTAAGAACTATATTTATAAGGACAATTAACTTAGGAGGTTACAAAATGAAAAAAATCATGCTATCAACAATGGTGGCTGCAGTAGGACTAACGCTTGTTGCACCAACTGCTAGTGAAGCAGCATCAAAGGAAAAATTAAATAAAAAGAATGTGCTAGTGGATAAAAGCACAGGGAAAGCAGTAAAAGGGTTTAAAGTATATAAAGGAAAGCTTTATAAAAATGGTAAACTAAACAAAGGCTATGCTGTTGTGGGATCGGGCGCTAGCATGAAGCTTTACTACAATGCTAAATTGAAAAAAGGATTGAAAACAGCAAAGCATAAACAGTATTTATTTGAGAACGGTAGACTGACAAAAAAATTAGTGGAATTTAAAAGTTTATTCTATTATAAAGGGCAACTTGCGAACGAAACGATTGATGGTGTTACGTATACGTATGGAAAGAATACATCTGGTTCTCTAGCAGAGCAGTTCGTAGAAAATGTACAAATGGCTTTAGCAACAAATGGGGATACAGCCGCAATTATTACAGCATATTTAGAAGAAAATAAACAAGATACATCAGCTTATCATAGCTTAAAATATGCAGAGAATGTAAATGCGATTTTACCAAGCTTCTTAAAAACAGGCAGTGCAGAGGAGATTGTTGCTTCATTTAATGCAGTGGTAGCTGAAGCAAAAAAAGCTGAAGCAGAGATTGTGAAGGTAGATAAGCAATCAAAAGAATTATTAGCACAATATCAGCAACTGCAAAAAACTTGGGGGAATGATGAAGCAGGTAAAGCACAGCATATTGCCTTCTTAAAAGTGATGCAAACAGAAATGGCAGCGGTCTATATGGAAATGAATAATTTACCAGATACGACGAAATGGATTTTAACGAGCGAAGAAGTTGGTTTGAAATATGATCAAGTACTACGCGATACATGGCTACAAAGTTTAATTAAAATTGCAGATTTACAAGGCTTATCAGAATATATTGGCTATGGGAAGTTTGCAACACCTGAGCAAGTAACGGTGCAAAATAAAGAACAAGCGAAAGCTTTCTTAGCAGTTATTAAGAGTTATACAGGAATTGAAAAACAACTTCTAAGTGCGGGTGTAGTTGAGCGAGCAGGTGTTGATTTAGATACCTATGTTCAGCAGTTTGAAACAACAATTGTAGCATTAGAAAAATAATATACAGGAAATTGACTAGGACGAAAAATCGGAACCGCGCGACAGCGCGATTCCGATTTTTATTATGCTCCTAGAAGGGGTCATTTTTACACGTATGGATTACTCTCTTTTTTAGTTGGTCTATATATCTTTTAATTTCTTTGAATAAATATTATGAAAGTCACATATTTTTGTTTATTTATGGGTAAATAGTTAAAGTGTTAGATAATTCAAAGGTAGGTGATTTGTAATGAATGTACGAAAGAAATTAAATATGTCCTTCTCTGTAATTATTGGATTAATGATTGCGTCAGTCATTATTACACTAATTAACTTAGCATCTATTCGTGAACAATCAGAACTTGCTCTAGGTAGCCGTGTTCAACAGTTACAATTAGCAGAGAAAGTGCAAAAGGGCATATTCCAACAAGGATTGTATGCACGAGCAGTTATTTTAAATAATAATGAAAAGACAATGCAGGAATTAAAAGACAGTGCGAAGATTTTAGATGAAGATATTTTAGAAATTAAGGGCTTATTAATTTCTAAAGAGATGAAAGAATCATGGGCGAAAATGAATGAAAGTAATGATTTATTTAATGGACAGCTCGAAGAATTTATTAAAGCTGTCGAAAATGATAATTTAAAAGAAGCTAGTCGTATCGTTAATGAAAAATTAACGATAACAAATGGTGCTATTTTGACAGAAGCGAAAACGATGATTGATTATCAAAATAAAAAATTAGGGGAAGCGCGAGCGGCAACAAATGATGCTATTGCATTTACAAAAATGATAGCAATTATTAGTGTTGTCGTCAGTATTCTTATTGGGATTTTCCTTATGATGATGATTAAGCGTACGATTACAAGGCCACTTCAACAAGTAACAAAAGCTGTCGAAATTGTATCAAACGGAGATTTATCCCAAGAAGATATCAATCACAAATCAAAGGATGAAATTGGTATTTTAACAACGGGTGTAAATACGATGAAAGAAAATCTGCGTCGACTCATTCAAAATATTCAAAGTAATGCAGAGCATTTATCTGCAGCAGCGGAAGAATTATCTGCTAGCACGGAAGAAGTAACTGCGACAAATGAAAACATTTCATCACAAGTAGCAACTACTTCAAAGGTAACGGAGGGTTCAACAAAAGCGGCAAATGAAAGTGCCATCGCAACAGATGAAACAGCGCAGGGAGTTCACCGAATTGCAGAAGCTGTCCAAACGTTAAATCATGCATCAACAAATGCGAGAGGGATTTCAACAAATGGGGTATCTATTTTAGGACAAGCAAAATCACAAATGGATATCATTAGCAATTCAACAAGTTTAGTAAATCAGCTTGTGGATAAACTAGCTAAGCAAACCGAAGAGATTGAAAAAATCACAGGTGTTATTACAGATATTACAGATCAAACAAATTTACTAGCACTGAATGCCTCGATTGAAGCAGCGCGTGCAGGTGAACATGGTAAGGGATTTGCGGTTGTAGCAGAAGAGGTAAGTAAATTAGCTGATCAATCGAAGGAATCGGCAAATTTGATTGTTGCATTGACACAGGAAATTAAAGCAGATACGAAAAATGTTGAAAAAGCTGTTGAGAATTCACTTGTTTCGGTACAAGATGGTGTACAAATTATTGTAGATGCGGGGACATCATTTGCAACAATTTCAGAGGCTATTAATACGATGACTTCACAAATCGAAGATGTATCGGCAACGGCAGAACAATTATCTGCTGGTGCTGAACAAGTATCTGCTTCTGTTAAGGAGATTTCTTCAGGCACACAACAGACTGCTGGTAGTATTGAGGTCATTGTGAATGCGATGGGCGAGCAAATTTCAACAATGGTTCAAGTGAGTGAAGTGGCACAAGATTTAAGCTTAAGTGCACAGCGTCTAAATGAGG
Organism: Candidatus Kurthia intestinigallinarum; assembly: GCF_003991225.1. GTDB lineage: Bacteria > Bacillota > Bacilli > Bacillales_A > Planococcaceae > Kurthia > Kurthia populi. Next base: position 20,169 of record NZ_JTFC01000015.1, on the reverse strand, counting down.
AAATTAGTAGCTTTAAAGTATAATAATGATGTTGAAATTAGGGTATTAGTCGGTTGATTATCATGAAAGTAGATATGGCTGGATTGATTGTACAGAATATACAAAATGCAGTTGATTTTTATTTGTAACGCAATTAAAAGAAGAGATTGACCAATTGTGCCAGGTGATAAAGGAGCCATGGGAAGCTCTTTGAGGTCAGAATTATGCATTAGTTCGTAATGCAGATTAAAATATTATTAGTCTTTTTTACAATGTTTGACGCGTTTTATAAAACATGCTACGTTTTAGTGTAGCGACAGTAGAGAAAAGAGCCGCTTTTAGGGGGGCTCTTTTTTTGGGAGGAATAACTATGTGGACGAAGGAAAGTGTCTTTAAAGAAATTAAAAAAATTATGCTAGAGGATTATGCTGGGAATTCAGCAGTAGTGCAAACATCAATACCGAAAGTAACGAATCAAATGAGTGATGAGGCGTTTGTTCGAGTGGTAGAAGATTATTTGGCAACGTTTAAAGATGAGCATCTTTATTTGAGCGTTAAAAATAGTGTGCGACCGAATATTGGTTTTCGTGTACGTCATCATGAGGATGTACTCTATATAATAGAAGCTTCTCAAGAAACACGCTTACATACAGGTGATAAAATTATCGCAATTGATGGTCTTTCTATTGAAGAGCTATCTAAAAAATATGCCTTACAGCTACTACATGATAAAGTAGAACGCCAAAAATGGAATAACGTTTTAATGCGCGCGCGAACAATTACCGTTGAACAACGTGGCGTGGCAATGGAAATGGTGTTGACGACTTATGCTAGACAACGCTATCAACCAACGTATGCAGCGAAGGCATTAACGAGGGAAACATTTTATATGAAATTTACCGATTTTGCACAGGAATATGGCGTGCGTGAAATACTAAAGACATATGAGCAGGAAATCGCTGCCGCGAAGCACTTGATTATTGATGTACGTGAAAATTATGGCGGTAATGATGCATTTTATTTCCCATTACTAGATTTAGTTTTTGACCGCGATTATACCGCAAAAGAATTGCAGGGCAAGGATACGATGTTTACCAATTATACTGCACGTAATTGTGCGCTGATGATGGCACTGCTTGAAGATTATATAGAGCCAGGGATGAATCAGGAAATTGAACGAATGCTTGACCGTGAAATGTTTTTATTGGAACAGCATCGTGGTCAGGGCATGATAGAAGTGGAAGAAGAATTGGATTTTACGGTAGAAGGAAAAGCAACGCCGCCAGCAATTTATATTTTAACGGATTATTACTGTGGCAGCTCAGGGGAAACGTTTGTGGCATACGCAAAAAAATCGCCAAAAGTAACCATTGTAGGACGACCAACAATGGGAATTATGGCGACATGTAATGTTTTGACCGTTGATTTTGGTGATGTTTCTTTAAATTATAGTATGTCAAAAATCAATGAGGATAGTGAGCTGGCTTCAAAGGATGGCATTCAGCCACATATTTATGTGCCATGGACACCCGCACATTTAACAAAGGATGTTGATATGGAGATTGTACGAGCATTAATTGCTGAGTTATAAGCTTTGAAATAGAACTTGCCAAATCAACATGATAATGACGACGGTAATAATAATGGGCAATAAGCGTTTGATTGCCGGCTGGGCAAAAGAAACATGCCTTAATGTGGCATCATGTAACGCAAGCTCTTTATAAGTTACGTCATGAAATTGGACGTCTTGTAATAAGGCTTCATGGAAAGTTGCATCATCAAATTGACAATTTTTGAATTGGACTTGCTCAAAATAGGCATAATCAAATGAAGCACCTGAAAAATTAATGTGCTCAAATGTAATGTTTTTTAGCGTGGCATATTGAAACTGTGCATTTGAAAAGTCAGCATCCGAAAAATGCATCCCTTCATAATGTGTATGCTGGAAATTCTGTTCGATAAAGTCGATTGCTGATACACGTAGAGTCATCTGCAACACCCTTTCTTAAAAAAGCCGAAATCGTAGGATATACGATTTCGGCTTTTCTTTATGAAATTGCGGCAATGATTTCTTTAATCTGTGCTAAATGGCGTTGCTCATGGTAGCCAATAAAATCAGGCCATTGTGCAAGTGAAAGTGCGCCAAATGCATCGTTTTTAGCGACAACATGCTCTAAATCTGCATCGTTAGCATGGGCAAAGGCATTGTTTAAGGATTCTCGACTTTTTTCTAAATGATGCAGTACTTCTTCTAATGAATAGGTTTCTTGCTTTGGCTGCCATTTTTCAGGCGCACTGAATTTCTGTGTGCGATCGGTTGTTAAATGAATGGGTTTTTGACGGACCTCTTCGATGAATTCACGCTTTAAAATGGCGTCCTTTAATACAGTACTGACATCTTCCTCCATTAAAGCTAAATGTTCAACGACTTGTAGGACTGTCCAGGAATCCTTATCCATAGCAGTATTTAAGGAATCAATCGGTAACTGCGTGATATAATCAATGAGTTCTTGACGGGCTTCTGTTAAAATTGACAAAAAATCAGCTCCTTTATAGAGTATATTCCCGATTTTTAGAAAGAATAAAAGCGTTATTATTATTTGAATGAGATAAAAGAAGACTTGAAAATTCAAGCCTACCATACGAATTGTGTATTATTTCTATTTTTGTTATAGTACACAAAGAAAAATTTTTATGAATTTTTAATTATACTAATATATAATTAAGAAAATCTGTTTCAATCGTTTATTTTCTTTTAAAATACTAATTTAAGTACTCTATGTCTCTATTTTCTTTTTAAAAAGTGAATATTCTGTTAATTTTGCGAAAACGATTTATATTAGCTAGAAAATCAGAGTTTTCTAGTTCGTTATTTTTATATTTTTCATAAGGTTTTATTTTCCATTTAAGGAAAAAGTGATTAGAAAAACTTGTTGCTTTTGCATAACAGTGCACATACAATAGGTTTACGGAACATTACTAAAACAGAAAATTTTATCATCTAAGTAGAATTTTCAGCATTGAAGGGGGTTTTATAAATGGCTAATCAAATGGATATTTCTGTTGAACAACAGCCGAAAACAACGGTTGGGGAGCCGGTGTTAGCGAATGAAAAAGAGAAGGAACGCCAGGTGTATAGAGAAATTGCGCAAATGGATTCTTTTAAGTTATTAGTTAAAAAGAAAAAGAAATTCTTATTCTCAACAACTATTTTATTTTTAATTGCCTATATTATGCTACCTGTTTTAACATCTTTCACATCTGTATTAGAACATCGAGTAATCGGAAAAATCACATGGGTTTGGGTGTATTCACTGTCACTATTTGTGATGACGATTGTGTTATGTGAGGTGTACAAATACCGCGCAGGTAAGTTTGATAAAGAGGTAGAAAAAATTATGAAAGAGTATGGAGACAGCAAGTAGTTTCATACATCAAGGGGGATTTGGCTTATGAGCATTGTAACGATTAGTTTCTTCTTAGGCATTGTTGGATTGACATTATTTGTGACCTATCTTGCGGCAAAGAAAACGTCTTCAGCAAGCGATTTCTATACGGCTGGCGGAGGGTTAAAGGGCTGGCAAAATGGTTTAGCCATTTCAGGGGATTACTTATCGGCGGCCGCATTTTTAGGGGTATCGGGTGCCATCGCATTATCGGGATTTGACGGATTTTTCTTCTCTGTAGGGTATGTAGTAGCGAATTTAGTAGTACTATACATTATTGCAGAGCCGCTTCGTAACTTAGGCCGTTACACCTTAGCGGATATGATCACTGCTCGCTTTAACGAAAAACGTGTTCGTGCTGCCGCGGCACTGAGCACCATTACCATCGTTATTTTATATATGATTGCACAGCTTGTAGGTGCTGGGGCATTGATTCAATTATTATTCGGTATCGACTACTGGATTGCTGTGTTAATCGTTGGTATCATGATGACGATTTATGTATTATTCGGTGGCATGGGCGCGACGAGCTGGGTACAAATTATTAAAGCTTGCTTATTACTTTTCGGTACAGGCTTAATGTCATTCTTAGTACTACGCCACTTTGACTACAGTATTATTAACATGTTCGATAAGGTTTCACAGGCAACAGAGCATGGCGATAATTTCTTGAATTCAGGTGTAAAGTATACGAATGGTTTTGATTCAATTTCGATGTTAATTGCTTTAGTACTTGGTACAGGTGGTCTTCCGCACATCTTAATGCGCTTCTTCACTGTAAAAGATGCGCGTACAGCACGTACATCAATTTCTTGGACAACTTGGATTACAAGTATTTTCTTCACATTAACAATTTTCTTAGGCTTTGGTGCTGCCGCATTCGTTGGTGTAAAAGATATTATGGCAGCCAACGCTGCAGGGAACTTAGCTGCACCGCTACTAGCCGAATACTTAGGTGGCAATGTGCTATTATCATTCATTTGTGCAGTAGCATTCGCAACGATTTTAGCTGTTGTATCGGGTTTAGTATTAACAGGCGCATCGGCTATTTCACATGATTTATACGGTGAAATTTTGAAAAAAGGCCAATTAACAGAGAAACAACAAATGCTTGCGGCACGTGTTGGTTCCATTGTATTAGCTGCTTGCTCTATTTTATTAGCATTAGGCGCGCAGTCATTAAATGTGTCATTCTTAGTGTCATTTGCATTTTGTATTGCAGCATCTGCAAATTTACCGGTTATTTTGTACACAATCTACTGGAAGCGATTCACATCGACCGGGGCGATTGCTGCAACAATAACGGGCTTAGTCAGCTGTCTTGTACTTGGCGCACTGAGTCCGAATGTATGGAACCTAGAAGGAACAGCCATCTTCGTTGGAGAAGCATTATTCCCATTAACGAATCCGGCGATTATTACTGTACCACTTGGCTTCCTTGCAGGCTATATAGGCTCGATGCTTTCGAAGAAGGAAGAAAATGATGATGTCTTTGACGAAATTACGGTAAAGGCTAATACAGGTATGGGTGTTTCAGATATTTCGCATTAACATAAAAAAAGAGGTTTTGACATCCGTGTAGAAATCACCTCTCATATGAACATAAGAAAAACCGGAATCGCGCGGTGGCGCGGTTCCGGTTTTTCATTGCGAACGCTAAAAAAGGAAAATGACGTGTTTTGTCCCAGTCTCTTTTTGTTTATAGAAATAAAGGGATAATATAAATTGCTATGAAGAAAAGGCACAGCATGATAGAGAGATTGACCGATAAAATATAACGACGATCCTCGCGCGCATAGCGGTATTCGAAATAGAAATCAATGGCCACGAAGGTACTATAGGCTATTAAATAAACGAAGATATTTTTTTCGGCACTAAATGCTGTATAGAAGCTTGTAAATAGACAAAGGGCAACAAGTATCCAGGATTGTTTTTTGCTAACGGCTTTTTGGTTTCTTTTCACGATACCAAATCGTTTTGACACGATTCGATTGGCTACAAATAATAGAAGGAAAAAAAGACCAAGCAGTATGAAGATATATTCAAAAGGCATATGCGTATCAATAAATTCATCTAATGATTTTGGCGATACGCCGGCGAATGTTTCATGCGTGTGCACATCATAAAGGAGGTAGTGCGCATCATCTTCACTGTAGAGGCGAAGTGAACGCTCTTTACCCGTATCATACGCTACAGTAATATCCGCATAAAGTGTCTCTTCATCGATTTTGTCATCTGTTTTTTGTGCATGTGATAATAGCATCTGCATCATCGCTATTTTTTCTTTATTTAGCACAATCGGTGTTCCTAGTGAAAATAACGATGTACTGACGAAAAAGTCTTCTTCCGGCTCCGAATTGATATGGAATGATTTAATCGGTGCCGCAAGAGGAGAGGTCGCAGTAGATGCCGGCTGTGTAGCAGGAAACATGATGAGCACACTCAGAAGCAGCATCATGATAGTCGTGGCAACCATTGTCATGACATACGGCCAAGCCATTTTTTTCGGCGTAGGCTCATTGATTTTTTGCATGATGCGCTCTTGCATCGCCGGTGTAAATCGTTTTTCAACGGGCCCCATTTCACGATCAAGCTGTTGTTTAAAATTCTTCATTCATTAACACCTCCCAGTCATTATCCTTTAGCTGTGCTTTTAGCTGATTGCGCCCACGAATTAAGCGCGTTTTAATTGTATTTTTCGAGCATTGTAAGAGCGCTGCGATATCCGTTGTATTCATTTCCTCATAATAGTAGAGAATGAGGACTTCACGATATTTTAATGGAATTCGGTGGAGTGCTTGCAAAAGTTCTTGCTGCTCCTCTTCGCGCTCGAGTAGGCGTTCACTAGAGGCAGTCACTTTTTCCGGAGGCTCTTCAAAGGAAAGCCAGCCCCAGCGTTTCTTTTTCCGTAAATAATCTTTACTTTTATTTGCAGTAATTTTTAATAAATATGTTTTGAGTGAACTGTCCCCGCGAAAAGCCTCATGCTGATTGACATAGGCTAGAAAAACATCTTGCACGACTTCCTCTGCAGCATTCCAGTCCTTCGTATAAAGATAAGCAAAGCGTATACACGCTTCGCCGTATGTAGTCATAATTTCACGTAATTGCATCGTGTAGCCTCCTTTCTTATAGGGTGTTACTTAATTGTCGCAAAAAAAGCGGAAACGGGTTCAAATTTTTATAAAAAAGATTTAGAAATTGGACGAGGGCCCCTAGAATCATCTAGGAGCCCTCTTTTTATTGCTAATTTTCTAAGTTGTATCGATCCCATCGTCGGGAGAATTTATTTAAAAAAATTATAGACCGCGGTAATTTTCATTGGATTATTTTCTAACTTAAGCAACGCAAACCCTACCTGCTTTCGCGTCTCTGCAACTCCGTGGTTGCGCCAGAATGAATAAGTATCTTCAAAAATACTCATAAAATGCCATACAAAATCAGCAAGATATTAATTATCTCATGAATCTATGTTTATGTCAATGAGGAAGCTGGTTTTCGATTGAAAATGATATCTCCGTTTAGCATAGTCATGCTTACTTTTGTCGTTAAAATATCTTTTGGTGCAATGCTAAAAAGATTGCGGTCAAATGCGACAATATCAGCGTATTTGCCGGCTTCAATCGTGCCTCCTTTGTCTTCATTAAAGCAGCCATATGCAGGAACTTGTGTATAGGCACGTAATGTCTCAGCCATTGTTGTTTTTTCATCTGGCCCCCATTGCTGACGATATGTGCTGTCCATTCGTGTCACCGCATGATAGATTTCACGCATTGGATCTATGCTCACAACTGGGAAATCACTTCCAAAAGCCACTTTTGCACCCGAATTTAATAAGGTTTTTGAGAAATAGGTACGGTTGAAACGTTTTTCTCCTAGACGTTCTAAATACACTTTTTGTTCGAGTGCCGCGATATGATAGGGTTGTACAGAGGCAATGACGTCTAACTTTTTAAAGCGAGTAACATCTTCTGGTTGAATACACTCAACATGCTCAATTGTATGACGCGTGCCCATATGACCGTTGATACGGCGCGCTTCTTCAAAGGCATCTAATGAAAATTTTACCGCACCATCGCCAATTGCGTGAAGGCGCACACTAAAGCCTTCTTTATCTGCCTCAATAATCCATTTTTTCATCGCCTTTAAATCATACGTTGTCATGCCCGTATGATTTGCATCTGCATATGGCTCGACCATATAGGCCGTATGACCAGTAATTACACCATCTACAAATTGCTTTAAGCCATTCATTTTGATTTTTGGATGTTGATAAAGCTGTTTGAAGTGATGTGCTTCCGTTAAATCTCCATCCATACGTGGCTGTAAGTAAACGCGCGCCTTTAGCTTTTGCTCCTTTTCTAATTGAAACAGTAATGAAAAATCATCTAAAAACTCTGAGAACGGAGCATACATATCGTTAATAGATGTAATCCCTGAACGAGCTGTTAAATCAAAAAATGCATGCAACATCGCCAGTTTTTCCTCTTCGCTGAAAGAATAGGCAATTTTTTGCACTAAATCCTGTGCTTTTTCAATTAAAATTCCTGTAGCTTCTCCGTTAGAAGCACGTACAATTTCTCCAAAGTCTGGATTTTTTGTCGTGGCTGTAATTTCTGCAAGCTCTAGTGCAGCACTATTCACCCAGCAGTAATGGCATTCTAAATGATTGAGTAATACCGGGCGATTTGGAAAATGTTCATCGAGCATTTCCTTTGTTGGCAGTGTATCCACTTTCCAGCCACCGTTATCCCAGCCAAAGCCAATAATCCACGCCTTTGTATGATTTGCTGCGTAATTTTTCACCTTTTGGATGACTTCATCAGCAGATTTTGTATCATGTAAGTCCACACATACAAGTTGTAAGGCACCTGTAAATAAATGCACATGGAAATCATGTAAGCCAGGTGTAATTAATTGTTCACCCAAATCAATAATCTGCTCATCGCCACTTAATGTTAATTCCTCAATAGAAGGGGCTACTTGTTTGATAAGAGAATCTTCTATTAAGATAGCACCTGGTTCTGTAAAGTCCTTTAATCCTGTGAAAATATGTTGGCTTTTTAATACGTAGTTCATGATTTTGCCTCCTCGTTAAAGGACATATCAATAGTTTTCATGCCCTTAATTTTAATTAAATAAAATAAATATACGACGCCAATTGCGCCCCAAATAACCCCTAAAACTAAAGAATACTTATTTAAATTAATGATTAAATAAAAGACAAATAATGCACCACATGCTGGCAAAATGAAGTAAAGGAGCGTTTCTTTTAGGGAACGTCTTTTTTGACGCACGTAGTAATGTCCAATAACGGATAAATTAACGAATAAAAATGCAATCATCGCACCAAAATTAATAAAGGCGGTGGCCATCGATAAAGTCATCACAACCGAAAGCATTGATAGTGCAGCAATGAGTAATAAGTTAAAGACAGGTGTTTGATAGGTTGGATGTAATTTACTAAATGCCTTATGGAGCATGCCATCACGACCCATTGCATAAAGAACGCGTGATGCACTCGATTGCGCTGCAAGCCCGGAAGCGAAACAACCGATGAGCATACCACCTAAAAAAAGTGATACAAATAAATTACCGCCAACCATTGCTACAAGTTCAATTCCTGAGGCATCTAAATTTGAAAAATTCTGATAATTAGGTTGGGTAAGTGTCGCAAAATAGGAAACGCCAACAAAGGCCAATGTGCCGACACAAATAATAATAAAAATGGCACGTGGAATTGTCCGTTTTGGATCCACAACTTCTTCTGCTAATGTCGTAATAGAATCAAACCCTAAATAAGAGAAGCATAATAGTGATGCACCAGCCATCAGTAAGCCTATATTAAAGCCATCATTTAGGAAAGGTGTCACGGTGAATAAGGCAGTTTCTTGCGATAACACAAAGCGAATACTTAAAATAATAAATAACAGAATGACGACAAAGGCATACGTTAGTAGTAGGGTATTAACCCAGGATGCCATTTTGGTTCCTCGAATATTAATGAAAGTATTGAGAACGACCAAGAGTAAAATCCAAATAAATGCCGGAATACCAGGGAATACAGATGTCAAAAAAATACTGGCGACTAAATAATTGACCATCGGAAGTAGCATATAATCGGTCAGTAACGCCCAACCGACGAGAAAACCTGCTTTTGAATTGAAGGCGTGCTGTACATAGGTATAGGCAGAACCCGAAATGGGAAAAGCCTTTACCATTTGTGCATAGCTATAAGCGGTGAACGATAGCGCAATTGCCGCAAATAAATAAGCAAATGGCACACGTCCGTCCGTCACTTCTGCCGCAATGCCATATGTCGTAAAGACGGTGACAGGCGCCATCAGGGCTAGTCCAAAAATGGTCAGCTCAAAACCAGAGAGTTGCCGCTTCAACGAAATTTCGCTCAAAAATAATCAACCCCATTCTCTATTTAATTAAAAAATGACTCGTAGTCATATTATGAGGGACAAAATAAAAGAATAAAAGAACCACATTAGCAGGAAAAATAGAACCAATGAGAGCTAAGCAAAAAAAAGAACCGCATAATCGCGGTTCTTTTCGTTAAATCGTATCGTATGACAAACAAACAGGTGTCCCGTCATCATCTACAATTTTCGCTTGAATGTTGAAGATTTTCTCTAAATAAGCAGCTGTCATAATTTCTTTCGGCTTCCCATTCGCAAGTACTTCACCAGCTTTCATTGCTAAAATGGTATCTGAGAAACGAGCAGCTTGATTGATTTCATGGAGCACCATCACAATTGTACAACCATGCTCTTTATTGATTTTCTGCACGATTTTTAATACTTCGATTTGATGGGCCATATCTAAGTAAGTAGTTGGTTCATCTAATAATAAAATATCTGTTTTTTGAGCAAGTGCCATCGCCAGCCACACACGCTGACGTTGACCACCTGATAATTGAGACAATTCACGATCGGCAAATTCGGCAGTTTGTGTAACTTCCATTGCCCAATCAATCATCTCATGGTCCTCAGGCGTTAAGCGATTGACATTTTTACGGTGTGGATAACGTCCGTATGAAATCAATTCGCCTACTTTGAGCTGAGGTGGCGCGGATGGAGATTGTGCTAAAATCGCTAGACGTTTTGCGATGTCTTTTGTCGAAAGCTTTTGCATATCCTGGTCTTGTAAATAAACATGACCATGCTCTTTTTTCAAAATACGACCAATGGTTTTCAACAACGTTGATTTCCCACAGCCATTCGGTCCGATAATTGTTGTAATCTTTCCATATTCAATCGAGGCATTTAAGTTTTCAAAAATAGTATTGTTTTCATAGCCTGCAGTTAATTCTTCAATACGAAAGGCTGTTTGCATGCTGATTCCTCCTCATTAGCGCGCTTTGACAAGTAAGTATAGGAAGTAAGGAATACCAATAATCGATACAACAACACCTACTGCAAGTTCTGATGGTGCGAAAATCGTTTTCGCAATAAAGTCTGAAAGTAATAAAAGTGCGGCACCGATTAAGGCACTAAATGGTACGACGAAGCGGTGGCGAATCCCAACGATTTGTCGCGCAATATGTGGCGCCATTAAACCGATGAAACCAATGCTACCGGATACGGATACGCAGGCACTGACAATCCCAACACTTGCAAGGAGCATTTTAATTTTCTCACGCTCTAAATTAATACCTAAACTAACAATGGTGCTTTCTTCTAATTGGAAATAATCAAGTAAATATTTTTTACGGTAAATATAGATGCCTAGAATGATTAGCCAAGGAAGCATAGCAACGATAAATGCCCAGTTCGCATTGTAAATCGTTCCGGCTTGCCAAAGTGCCGCAATTTCGAAATCTTTTTCACTCATTTTTAATGTTAAGTAAAGTGCTAATGCACCGAAGCCGCTATTAATCGCAATACCTGTTAACAGTAGACGCTCTACATCGAGGCGCCCATGTTTATAAGCAAAGGCGAAAATAATTCCTGCTGCTAATACCCCGCCGACAAGTCCAAATAGTGGCATTGACATAATTTTCAACCATTCAGAACCATCTGAACGAGAAGCATTAAATTGGAATACAAGCATGAAGAATGAAACAGCAGCACCAGCACCAGCATTAATCCCTAAAATCCCAGGGTCGGCTAAATCATTTTTCGTTATACCTTGCAGTACACATCCTGCAATGGCAAGACCAACCCCAACGAGGATGGCGATGACAATACGAGGTAGCCGAAATTCAAAAATAACGAGGCTAAATTTTGGATTGTCACCCATGCCAAATAACGTTTTGACAACGTCTGGAATGGTCATATCAAACATCCCATTTGTAACATGTAAATAAAAACTTAAAAAGATAATGACGAAAAGAATGGTTGCTTTAAGCCAAATATGATTCTCTTTATTTTTAGGCATGACGTTGACCTCCTCGAGAACGAATTAAATAGAGGAAGAACGGAATACCAATAAAGGCGGTTACTACGCCAATTGGGGTTTCGAATGGAAAGTTAAGATAGCGACTAACTAGGTCACATAAACTTAAGAACAAGGCACCGATTAAAATCGAGCAAGGAATAATATTTCGGTAATCAATGCCGACAATAAAGCGTACGATATGTGGGATAACAAGCCCAACAAACGCAATTTTTCCGACTAATGCGACGGATGTACCTGTAAGTAACACAACCGCAAACATGGATAAGTAACGAATTGCTTTTGTTTTTTGACCAAGTCCAGTTGCAATATCTTCACCAAGTGATGTAATCGTAATCGCTCGTGCGCAAATAAGTGCTAGCACAAGTCCAACTGCACCAAATGGCATCGACATAAGTAACATGTCCATATTAACGGTATGAATTTTTGTGTTATACCAAGCCGCAATGGTTTGTGAAACTTGGAAATACATCGCAATTGCAGTGGCTAGACTACTTAGAAATGTCCCAATAACGGTCCCAATAATCGCAAGTCGAACAGGGGATAACCCATTTCGAATAAGCGAGCCAAAGCCAAATACAAGTGCAGCACCCATTGCTGACCCAGCAATAGATAAAAGAATCATTTGATAATTCGCTAGTCCAGGAATGAATACAACTGCAAGGGTAATGACAAATGCCGAACCATCATTGACGCCCATTAATGACGGAGATGCTAGGTAGTTTCGTGTAATCCCTTGCATAATCGCACCGGCCACTGCTAAAAAGGCCCCGACACATAGTACGGCGATGGCTCGAGGAATTCGATTGGAGCGAATAATTTGGTGATCTGGGTCACTCTTATCAAAATTCACAATCGATTGCCAAATTGTATGTAAGCTAATATCTTTTGTGCCATAAATAATCGAAATAAAAGTTACGGCAACGATTAAAATTGGTGCAACGATCATAATGATTTTTTGGATTTTTGATGACTGTTTCAATCTACACACCTATCTTCTGAAAGGGCGATAGAAACACAAAAAACGCGCAGGAGCGCGGTTTTTTGTGAGGTACTATTTAAGACTCTATCGTCCGCAATCGTATCTTATTTTACTAAAGTTTTTTCAAGTACATCTAAGAAGTTTGTTTTAGACCAAGCTGTACCACCTTCAGCAAGTGGTGCGATTTCATTTACGAATACTTGATCTTCTTTAGCTGCTGTTAATGCTTTGAAGATTGGGTCTTTTTGAACGTCAGCTAGCGCGTCTTTTGCATCTGCATTTTCGCTTTCATCAAATTCTAAGTAGATATAGTCAGGGTTTACTTCAGATAATGATTCAAGTGAAATTTCTGCTTGAGCTTCCGCTTTTGTTACAACATCAGGAGCTTTTAAGCCAAGTTCTGTGTATAAAATTGGGTTAAAGTAAACGTTTTCTGGATAAACGTACATGATACCACCGCGGATACGAATCATTAATACTGATTTATCTTTTACGTCAGAAGCTTGAACTTCTTCTTTTAACGCTGCAGAATCTTTTTCATAGCCTTCGATGATTTCTTTCGCTTTATCTTCTGTACCACTTAATGTTGCTAACGCATTTAAGTTATCTTTCCAGTCATCAGAAAAGTGAGAGTATGGAAGTGTTGTTGCCATTTTATTCATTTTTGATAATACATCTTCAGCCCATTTATCTGTACCGATAATTGCATCTGGGTCTAATGATAAGATTTTTTCGTTATTAGGAGCCATTTTGTTACCGATTAGTTCAGCACCTTCTAAACCTTCTTGTAAGTATTCAGGAATTGCACCACCGACTTCAAGTACACCAACTGGTTTAATACCTAGTGCTACTGAATCTTCCATTGATTCCATACTTGCTGCAACAATATTTTTTACTGGTGCATCAAATGTGTAATCTTTACCTAAATAATTGATTTTAAGTTCTTTTGCATCCGATTCAGAAGAAGCTTCTGTTTTTGTGTCATCTGATTTATTTGTGTCCTCTGCTGCTGATCCACAAGCTGCAAGTGATAGTGCAAAAAGTGCTGCGGCACCCATTTTCCAATATTTTTTCATGATTATGTACCTCCGATTAAATGAAATTGATTCTCAACTACGGTTATAATCCTATCAAAGGATGAATGAGAAATGAATAGAGGTTTGCACATGAAAGTATGGACTTAAAAGTGGTAAATAATTAACAAACAGTACAAGAATGACTATATTAAAGGATTTATTATTAAATTTAGTAATTAAAATATGGACTTTTTTTAATTAAAAATATGGATTTCTATAATATTGCAATGAAAAAATTGTAAATTGTAAAGTGGATTTGTATGTTCATACATAGTAATGTATAGACACAGTGACAAGAAAAGAGAGGTTTTAACGATGGAACAATCATTTAAGTTACAATCAGCATTTACGAATTATTGTTATACGATTCATGTATATGTTCCGGACGGAGCAGTTCCTGAAGAAGGGTTTCCGGTTATTTATTTATTAGATGGCGGTTGGTATTTTGATTTCGCAAAAAATATCGTAAAGCTACAATCAAGAAACCATCCAAAAACGTTCGTACAACCTTCTATCATCGTAGCGATTAGTCATCAGGAGGAAGATGTAAGAACGCGTCGCTTTTATGATTTTACTGGGCCAGCTGAACAATATGTTTTTCCAGAACGCACGAAGGGCAAGCATATGGATACAAAAAATTATGGTGGCGCAGAGCAGTTTTTCGCATTTTTACAACAAGAATTAAAGCCAAAAATTTATGAGGAATTTGCTACTAACCGTGAACAAGAAACATTATATGGACATTCTTTAGGTGGTTATTTTGCTATTTGGTGTTATTTGAAGCAGCATGAGGCATTTACACATTATTTAGCGATTAGCCCATCTATCTGGTGGAATGATATGGAATTACTACGTTTTATTGATCAAAAAAGTATGGAAAATCAGCGCTCACTATTTATGGCTGTGGGTGAGCATGAAACCTTCATGGTAACAGAAAGCAAGCAGTTTATTGATAAGTTAGCAGCGTCAGAAGCAGTGTATTATGTGGCACCAGATGAGAACCATGCATCGATTGTACCGACAACGATGAGTCGAGCATTTCGCTCGATTATAAAAAAAATAATTAAGAATGATTCTCATTTTCATTGACTAAATGGTATTTTTTTGATTAAAATAGAAAATATACATATACCGGAGAGGAAGATTTCATGTTAGTTCAAATGCGTCGTTTTACAGTTACAGAAGGAAATGCTCATCAATTAGTTGAAAAATTTACAACACAAAAAGCACCTGTTGAAGGCCGAGAAGGTTTTATTGATAAAACGGTATTACAGAAAAAAGTGCGTCGCGGTGAAGAAGAAGTAATTGTCGTTATTCGCTGGGAATCTGAGGATGCATGGAAGGCTTGGGAAAAGAGCCCTGAGCACATTGCCGGCCATCGCAATAATAAGGGGAAAGAACGCCCAGAATTTATTATTAATGTTGATGTGGCTATGTACGAAGTTAAATAACAGACATGTAGCTGAAGTTGCGACAAAGCGAATAATCACGCATTTGTCGTAGCTTTTTGTTTTAGGAGGTACGTATGACTATACAAACAAATGAACTAATCGAATATTTTGCAACATCTACAATTGAATTTCGTAATGCTTTTCAAACGACATTGCCTTCTGGAAAGCTTGATTCGAACCGAAAAACAGCATCTGACGTATGTGGATTTATTATTCCTTTAAAAGGAAATGCGCGTTTTTCATTAGACGGTGTACCGTACCATATTGATCAGCATACGATTGTTCATGCCGGTAGAGATATGAATATTAAAATAAAAACATATGATACAGAGTGGGTTTATGCGGTTATTCACTATGAAGTTATTGAAGCAGACGATAAATTCAAAGGCTTTATTGATAAGCATTTTTCGATTGAGTTAGATAATATGGAAGATATTTTAAAAATTATCGAGCAGTTATTACATAAAAATATGAATCCAGACCACTTCTCTCAATTTGAGCTAAAGGTCATTTTTATGAGTTTAATGAAAGAAATTCTAAATGGCGCAAGAAATAGTCAATATAATTTCACGTTGCAACAAGTAACGAAAATTATTGATTATTTCCACTCTCATTATGAAGAAGAAATTTTTATTAGCGAGGTGGCGGATATGTTTAACATCGATCGTCGCCGTATCGCGTATCTTTTTGAAAAAATTACGGGCATGACACCTGTACAGTATTTAATGCATTATCGTGTATCAAAGGCGAAAGAATTATTAGCGATTACCGATTTAACGATTGCAGAGGTAGCAGAGGCGGTTGGCTATCAAGATAACTTCTACTTTAGTCGTGTCTTTAAAAAGGTGATGCAGCAATCACCAAGTCAATATCGAAAACTTAATAAACGTTAATAGACACAGTGTACTCGAACGTGAAAAAATAAGGAATCTGCGATAACTGAGAAATCGGCCATTAATGATGGTTAATTTCTTAGTTATCGCAGTTTTTTTGTAAATAGTATAGAGAAAAATGAAAAATCATACTTTGAGCAATTCCTTACCTTCCTTCATACTGAATACAGATTAGCAAGTAGTGGTTTCTAATAATAGAAAAAAACACCTCAACAATCGAGGTGTTATCGTGCAATAATTACAAAACTATTAAGTGATTGCGGCTGTTGGACCGTATTCATATTGTCGTATAAGGCATCTAATAGTGTTTGAATTAACGGGGGAGCGTCTGAAAATTCTGATTGAATACTATTAGCATAATCTTGTTCCCATGCACCATCTTGTAGATAGCTTGCATCTACTTCTGTGAGTGTACAATTTGTAAAATTCGCTTGATTCAAGAGTTTTTGAATATGTTTTTTTGTGAAAACGGCTTGAATATTTCCATCATTATCAACATATTGTGAAAATAACGCCAAAATAGTAACAGCAAAAAAGTGACTGCTCTGTTCATGCGTATGATAGGTTGTATCCCATTCCGCAAAGCAAAGTTGACTAGTCATAGAGCGAGCATGTTCAAAATACTGAAGTAATTGCGCTTCATCGTGGAAATACCAAGAGCAATGTGAGAAAACAATGGCATCATATTGCTCAGTAGTATCGAGTGATAAAAAATCTGTGTCTAATTGAAATTCAATGCGGGATCCTAAAGGAGACTTCTGAATATTTTCATGAGCTTCCTGTAATGTCATAGGTGCACCGTAATCACCACTTGCAATGTCAATTGCCTTCACAAAACCACTATCACCAACAATATGTGCGAGGGCCATCGTTGTATCACCTTGTCCACAGCCAATTTCTAAAATACGCATACCAGGCTGTAAATTAAATGCTTTGACGAGCGAAAAGCGATGTTGAAGTTGTATTTGTTGAATTGCATCATCTTCATATAGATGATAGGTTTCGACAAATTGTTGTACGATTTTATTTTTCATATAACGTCTCCTCATTCATGATATAGTAAGTTCATCTGTAAAGAATGGTGGTAAATAGATGAAAAAACACTATGATGTCTTATTATTTGATTTAGATGATACAATTTTTGATTTCCAAACTGCGGAGAAAGCCGCCTTTACACAAGTGTTTAAAGAATATGGTTTACGTGCACCTGACTATTTACACGACTATCAATCTGTCAGTAACGGCTTATGGCAACAGTTAGAGCAGCAACAAATTTCACTAACACAATTAGGAAATGAACGTTTTAATCAATTATTTAAGATGCATAAACTGTCATTAGATGCACAGCAATTTAATGATACGTACTTACGCTTTTTAGGTGAACAGCCCTTTTTAATAGAAGGAGCTGTTGCTTTGTTTGAGGAACTTCAAGATATTCGTATAGCTGCTGTTTCAAATGGATTTGAGCGTGTGCAACAAGCTAGAATTGCTTTGAGTCCATTTGCTAATAAATTTGAAGAGCTCATCATTTCTGAAACAGTTGGCCATCAAAAGCCTAGCCGAGCAATTTTTGATTATGCTTTTAATACACTTCAAATTAACAATAAAGATACTGTTTTAATGATAGGAGATTCGCTTACATCGGATATTAAAGGTGGACAACATTACGGCATTGATACGTGCTGGTTTAACCCAAATTATAAAGCAAATCATTCGGAAGCGGCCCCAACGTATGAAATTCACCATTTAAGTGAGCTTATCACGATATTAAACGGCTTCTGATTTTGTGAATAAAATTTTCAAGCCAAAGCCGATTAACACAACACCAGTTGCGCGCTCCATCCACAGTTGAACAGTCGGCGATAATAGCCATTCGCGGATATAATAGAGGCAAATCACATAAATTGAAAACCAAATGACGGTGCAAACAGCATAGGTGCTACCCATTAATAAAAAATCTCTTGTTGCATGTCGATCGTCTGTAATAAATTGTGGTAAAAACGTTAGAAAAAATACAATAACCTTCGGATTTAAAACATTTGATAAAAAAGCCTCTAAAAAAGCACTATGCTGTTTTTTCGTAGGAGCGGTGGTAGTAGCAACTGTAGGGATCGCTTTCTTAGCCAATAATGCTTTTACACCTAAATAAATTAAATACACAGCACCAACCCATTTGATTATGCCAAATGCTAAGGCAGACTGCATTAGTAATGCAGACAATCCAATTGTTACAGCAATCGTATGAATGAGTGATCCAGCTGTAAAGCCAAGTGCCATTTGAAAGCCATCTCTTGCACCGTTACTGATTGTTCGTTTTGTGATCAGTGCAGTATCTAAACCGGGACTCATTACAACGAAAATGGTCATGACTAAAAATGTAAGCATTACCTATCACCTCGTTTGTATAAAATTTGCAAAATATGTTAATTGAATTTAACATATTCATTTTAATTTAACAAGAGGTGTGAAAATGAATGATTTAGCAATTTCGAAAAAGTAGAAGCACTTTGTAAGCAATAAGATTTGTCTTTATCATTACAAGCATTTTAATGAAATAAAGGAAGCGGGAATTGCGTGCATGTAATTCCCGTTTTTTTAATAGTGTAGTTGAATGTGTTGACAGGATAAAATTTGCGTGCTATTATATCTTTAAATCAAGATATTAAAAATAAAGATATTGAATCAGGAGGAATAAAAATGAAAAACTTAAAAGGTATGCACCATGTAACAGCAATCACAAGTAATGCAGAAAAAAACTATGAATTCTTCACGTATACATTAGGCATGCGTCTTGTTAAAAAGACGGTAAACCAAGATGATATTCAAACATATCATTTATTCTTTGCAGATGATGAAGGGAATGCCGGAACAGATATGACATTCTTCGATTTCCCTGGAATTCCAAAAGGAACACATGGAACGAACGAAATTCACCGTACATCATTCCGTGTCCCTAGTGATGCAGCATTAGATTACTGGGTAAAACGTTTCGACCGCTTAGGTGTTAAACATACAGGAATTGAACAACAATTTGATGTGAAAGTATTAGCATTTGAAGATTTTGATGAGCAGCAATATCAATTCGTTTCAGATGAAACAAATGAGGGACGTCCATCAGGGAAACCTTGGTCGAAAGGTCCAGTGCCAGATGAATTTGCGATTACAGGATTAGGTCCAGTTGTGATTCGTATTGCTGATATTGATTACTTCTCTGCTGTATTAGTGGATGCAATGGGGTATAAAAAAATCGCACAAGAAGATAATCTTTACTTATTTGAAGTAGGTGAAGGGGGTAATGGAGCACGTGTCATCGTAGAATTTAACGATCAATTGCCACAAGGTATGCAAGGTTTCGGTACAGTTCACCATGCTGCATTCTGTGTTCGTGATAAAGAAGAACTTTTACAATGGCAACAACGCTTAGAAACAATCGGCTTCCGAACATCTGGTTATGTAGATCGTTTCTTCTTCGAATCATTATATGTACGCGTAGCAAACGGCGTATTATTTGAATTTGCTACAGAGGGTCCCGGGTTCCAAGGGGATGAGCCTTATGAAACATTAGGTGAAAAATTATCATTACCTCCATTCTTTGAAGACAAACGCGAAGAAATTGAAGCATTAGTACGCCCGATTGATACAGTACGCAGCACAAAAACATTTGAAAAAGAATATGAATAATAGTAAGTACTAAAATAGAGGCTGGGACAAAACTCTAGCTAAAGAAAGGACTTCGGCAAATGAAGATGCCGAAGTCCTTTTTATCTGTAATTTTTTTGTTTTTGTATAGAATAAAAAGAGCCCCTTTTGATAAAATTAAGTTACCACACCAAACCAACCAAAAGGAGACTCTTTATGTATAAAAATTATAACATGAATCAACTCATATTACCGCTAGATTTAGAAGTGAAATTACAAAAAAATGATATTGCCTTT
>NZ_JTFC01000149.1 GCF_003991225.1 Candidatus Kurthia intestinigallinarum | reverse complement strand
TAAAGGCATTATCGCCAGCTGAAAAACAGGAGCTTGGCCAATTATCGAAGGTGCTAAAAATGTATGTACAGCCGGAGACATTAGCAGATAAAAGAAGGATGCTTTATTTATGGGATGTGAAACTGCAAGTACAGCTTGATTTAGGTTCATTTAATGAGCAAAGCTATAAAGGGTTTGAATCGCAGGAGAAGGCATTTAAACGTGCGGAGGAGCTGTTTGAGAAGGAAGCTGATCGTTTACTGACGAAACATTATCCTACGCTTGAAACGAGCACATGGACGCCTTTTGAAAAGCGTGAGGTTTTAAATGCAACGGCTCGCCTTGGAAAGCTCTTAAATGAAGCAGATGTGAATGAGGTATTAATAGATGCTCGCGATGAGGAAATCATTCGTCATATTCAGTCTGTTGTGAAGCAGCCCATTGTAACAGTTGTAGGGGCAGAGGAACGTTTACAAAAAGTGCAACAACAAACAGCAGCCTTGATGCAACAGCATGGTGTATCTTTGCAAAATAAAGCCACGATTGCACGTTTACCAGAGGCAGAGCGAGCACAGTTTGAAAAGCAGCTAAAAGAGCTGAAACGGTTGCAGTTAGCGCTGAAGATTTTTGGTACTTATTACGACGAACGGATTCATTTACGGATGCCTAGTTTAGATGTCTCAGATAAGTCGCTTGTAGAGCGTGAATGGCTTGTAACAGCCATGGATTATTACGGAGAGGCATTTACAAAGGAGCAGCTAGATGATTTTCCTCGGACGCCACCGAAAAAGTACGAAAAAGAGCAGCTGCAAATGGTGGATCGTTATTTAACAACTAAGCAACAATATGATATTGCGATTTTAAAAGGTGAACAGGCGTCGCCTTACGAGTTATTAGCATTGCAAAAGCAGTTAGAAGAAAGGCTAGTGAAGGACCTCAATCACCCTCGTTACCGAGCATTTGTATTAAGTGATTGCATCGGGGAAGGTATTTTATCAGAAGAAGAGGCCAATCGTCATTTAGCCATTACGGTTGTACAGACAAAGGACGGGGTTGTTCGTTACAATGATACGTTCGGCGGGAAGCAGTTAAAAGTGTACGGTGCACCATTTTTATTTGAGCAGTTCTTTAAAGGAAAAGCGATTGATCGGATTTTGGATGAGCTCGAATATGAAGAGTATGAAAAGTTGCAGGCGCAGCGTCAGCGAATGAAACAGCAGCCTGAATCGAATCAGAAGCGAAAACGTTCCTAGTCCTGCCGACAAAACGCGCAAAACATACGCT
>NZ_JTFC01000148.1 GCF_003991225.1 Candidatus Kurthia intestinigallinarum | reverse complement strand
TTAATTTTATTTTCAATATAGTTAATTTCATCTGATGAAAACTCATACTTGTTGTACAACTGTTGATCAATTTTATCAACCGGGAGTCTCCAATTAATATCTGAACTCGATTTAAAATTTTGTAAAGGAATAAATCGATATGTTTTTGATGCAGCATCTTGACTGCCTTTTGCTAGGCTATGAAGATATCTTGAGAACTTTGTTTGTAAGTATTTGGAAAGGTTCTGAGCAGATTGTTCATCTAAATCTAACTCGGCACCAAAAACAAGGTAAGTCTCAGTACATATAGTATTAGGTGCAGCGATTATGGTATTGAAATTATCATCATTCAATTCAGTGCCAATATTATTAGACTTAGGTGCAATAACTTTCCATTTATTAACCCACTCTGTTCTAGTAGGTATATCAGAATATTCTACGTATCCAACAACACCTCTACCATAACACTTTACAGGGCGTGTTAAATCATTTGGACTTTGGTGGAACTTATCATCTTTTACAAAGAAACCACGTAGTCCGAATGGTCGTGACGGTGAGACATGGGTAATAAGCCGTTCATTATTCTGTTCTACATCATCTATTTTTTCAAGGATGGAAATAGCGTTTGAATCACGTACAAAAATTTCTAAACCGTTTACTTTCATTGGACGCATTAAATCGGCAATAATTTTATTTTTTTCGTGTGTAATAACACGAGTCAAATTACGTGAGTTATCATAATTTGCATCCCATAAAAAATAACATACACCACCACGAATGTTGGTATTTGGAAAAATATCTTCAGGTGTAAGCCAATCATGCAGTTCACGTAAGTGCAGATCGTTTAGCATTTCTTCACGGAAATCATCAAGCCCTTTTCCACCTACATACCAACGACTAGGCATAATCATTGAAATATATTTAGGATTCATTGCTTTAGCTGCACGAACAAAGTTTTGATAAATTGGTCCTGCACTTGCTTGAGCGCCGCCGTCCATTTCTTGATAGGGAGGATTACCAATAACAACATCAAATTTCAATTTTTCTCCCCCTTTATTAAACATAGTTTGAATTTTGTCTAGGATGTTTTCTCGTTGAGTTTTT
>NZ_JTFC01000147.1 GCF_003991225.1 Candidatus Kurthia intestinigallinarum | reverse complement strand
TTATCGATCCTGAAAATGAATACACGAACATCGTCGAGCATTTAGGTGGAACAGTTGTCCATTTAAGCAGTAATTCGAGTACAAAAATTAACCCATTAGAAGTGTTTTCCGAGCAAGTCATGGACGAGGGACCTGTTGATTTGGATATGGTTTTAAAAGATAAAATTCAGCGTCTTCTTGGTTTCTTTCAAGTATTGAAGCAGGATATTACGCAGGTGGAAAAGGCGATTTTAGATGCTGTGTTACGTGAAGTGTACCGTGATGCAGGGATTTTGAAATATACGAGCTTCCTTGAGATTCCCAGCACAGCATATCCGATTTTATCGGATGTCTATGAGGCAATTGCAGCTTTAAAGGCGCGTGACGCTGACCGGTACGCACGGATTGAGGATTTTCATTATATTTTGGAGAGCTATGTGAATGGTAGTAAAACGATTTTTAATGGGCATACGAATATTAATTTACAAAGTGACCTTTTATCGTTTGATTTAAAGTCCTTGCAAAATGAGGCTGATGTACAAGGGGCAGCGTATTTAAATACGTTTAGTTATTTATGGGATAACATTACGGAAAATACAAGTGAAAATGTGAAGCTGTTTGTTGATGAGTTTCATTTTTTAACACAAAATCCAGATGCAGCGAGTTTCTTTTACCAGGCATATAAACGATTTCGAAAGTACAATGCAGGGGCAATTGCCGGTACGCAACAAATTCAAGATGTGCTCGATGGGAAGATGGCCAATGGTCAAAATGTTGGTGAGGCTGTCATTGGGAACAGTTATACGAAAGTCTTTTTTGGTCTAGATAATAAGGGCGTAGATGATATTACCGAAAAGCTACGCATGACCTTTAGTGAAAAGGAAAAAAAATTATTAGAGCGTCGTAAGCAAGGTGAGGCACTCATTATTCATGGTACACAGCGAGCGTTTATGCGGGTAGAGCTGACAGAAGAAGAACTACGATTAAAAGATCCAGCTCGTTATGAGGAGCTATATGAGGTTAGTGCAGCTATTACACCGAATTACGAAGAGCGTATTCGTATGACAGAGCTCGAGCGACAAGAGGCACTAGAAATGAGGAACTTTGAAAAGTAGAAATTTCCACTTTTGTTAAGTAGAATTTTCTACCCATCAAAAGTATAAGAACTATAAATTTATTAGGTTAACTGGTTAACCTATTGATATTACTGGATTTATAAGTTAACCATTTATTTTAAATCGTTAGGAGGTGCTAGTATGAGTGCGACCAAGATTTACAATTTTTCATTTGGCAGCATTAAATTAACACGTGAACTAGCCCAATTTACGATC
>NZ_JTFC01000146.1 GCF_003991225.1 Candidatus Kurthia intestinigallinarum | reverse complement strand
TAAACGATTGTCAGGAAAGGCTTTTTAAAAACGTGCATAAAATCACGCATAAACAATGTTCCATAAGAAAGGGCAGAAACGTTGATTTAACAACATTCCTGCCTTTTTAGTATGCCCCCAAACTTTGATTTGGGAACGTTAAGTTTATTTTGTATGCTTTATAAAGTTAAAAGGTACATTATTTCATTGAAAATTAAATATAAAAACAAACAACTTGAAATTTAAAAATTCATCAGTTAAACTGATTATATATTTAGGTGATTATTTTTAGGGGTGAATAATTTAAATGGAAAAATGGAATCAATCTTATGGTTTTTTACTCGGAAAGGTTCTTCAGCGAATGGAAACTAAATTCGCCGAGGGGCTTGTCCCATATCACATTAATGCTAGACAATATGGAGTTCTTTTATTTATTAACGGAAACCCTTACTCATCACAAAAAGATATTTCTGAAAATCTACAAATTGATCGGACAACAATGGTAAGTCACATTGATTATTTAGAAACTTTAGGCTTTGTAGAGAGGACAAGGAATCCTAATGATAGAAGGTCCTACAGCCTTATGATTACATCAAAAGGAAAGGATTTATTGGATTCGCGTTGGGAATTTTTAAACGATATTGAATTAGAAGTTTTAGCCCCTTTAAATAATCAAGAAAGACAATTGCTAAAGGATTTTCTCATTAAAATTTGGACTACACTTTAAAACTGGAGGTAACACAATTATGAATGCACTTGATTATTTTAATGCCCGTTTGGAAGCAACTATTAGCCCTATGGATTATTTGAGATTGACACAAATAGATCCAGATAAATATTTTTTGCTGGATGTAAGAAACGGCCCACTTCATGTAAGAAGTTTAAAAATTAAGGATGCTAATGTCATACCCGAACAAGAACTGCAAGCTCGTTTAAATGAAATACCAAAAGACAAGGAAATTATTGTTTACTGTTGGGATGTCTGGTGTAACACCGCTGCCAAGGTAGCAAAGTTTTTATTAGAACGTGGATATATGGTAAAAGAGCTAACGGGGGGTATTGCAGCGTGGAAAGAAATGAACTTTCCTGTTTCAGATTCCTCTCAAGAGGTTAACATGTCTGATAGCTGTGGGTGTTAACTCTGGTGCAAAGGGAATCTAATTAAATAAAAAACAGCTAACACTTTGTAGTAGTCTTAACTGCTGGATTGAACGTTCTCTATGTGGCATTGAACTGCACCTCATTTGTTAGACATACTAACAAGGAGGTGCGGTTTTTCTATGGGGAAAATGAGCGCAGAAGAT
>NZ_JTFC01000145.1 GCF_003991225.1 Candidatus Kurthia intestinigallinarum | reverse complement strand
TAAAAGGTGTTCCGCAATTTCTTTTTCAACCATGGAATAGGGTAAATAAGAAACACCTAACCCTTGTTCAATGAATTTTTTACTGACTTCTATTTGATTTACTTTTAATGTTTTAATCATAGGGTATACGCGCATGATTTCTATCAATAAATTGTCCCAATAAACGGGATGATTGTGCGTGATCAATCGATATTTTTCAAATAAATTTTTTTCATGCTCAATTTGTGTGTCATAAGGAGCTACTAAAACGACAGGCTCTTCCAATACAATTTCACTTTTTAAATTTGATTGTGCTGGATATGTACGTGTTAATCCTATATCAGCTTTCCCTTCTAATATTTTTTGAACAACTTCATATGAATTAACAACATCAATGAGTATTTCAATTTTAGGCTCTTTTATCATAAAATCTTTTAAAATAGCAGGCAAAATAGAAGAAGCAATTTGAGGTGCAACTGCAATAGATAATTGCTTCGTATAACCACATTGCCATGCCTCAAAATGATGTAAACCTATTTCATATTCCTTTAGAATTTTTTGAGCAATCGGTAAAAAACGATGTCCCTCTGCATTCAATAGAACTTGTTTTCCTTTTCTCGAAAATAAAGAACATTGTAAATAATCTTCTAATCTTTGTATGTGTTTAGACACAGCTGGTTGTGTCAGAAAAAGAATTTCACTCGCTTTCCGAAAGTTTTCATGCTGTGCAGTAACAATAAAAGTTTTTAGCCATTTAATATTCATTGATATCCTCCTAATAACGATTTGTTATTAAAATTGTTATTTTTCTTTATTTCTGTTTATGTATTCAAACTATTATAATTCAATTATGGAATATTTAAACATTTAAATTAAATAAAAGGAGGAATTTTATAATGAATACGACGAAAAAAGATTTATGGGACGCTTCACTTTACGATAACAATCATGCATTTGTATCTAACTACGGAACAGATCTCATCTCATTACTTAATCCAAAGCAAGGGGAAAGGGTACTAGACGTAGGATGTGGGACAGGCGATTTGGCAAATATGCTACATGACCTTCACATAGACGTTGTTGGCATTGATTATTCCGAAAATATGATTGAGCAAGCAAAGCAAAAATATCCACATATTCCGTTTTATGTAGCTGATGCGACAGCATTGACATATGAAAATGAATTTGATTGTGTTTTTTCAAATGCGACACTACATTGGATTAAAAATCCTGAAAAGGCGATAGAAAGCATTTATCAAAGTTTAAAACTAGGAGGAAGAATGGTTGTAGAGTTTGGTGGTGGTGGCAATGTGCAAACAATCACTGATGAGTTAATCAAACAAATCAAAAATGCCG
>NZ_JTFC01000144.1 GCF_003991225.1 Candidatus Kurthia intestinigallinarum | reverse complement strand
TACCACTCGCATTATATTTAATGGTCGCTTTTAAAATGCGGCCTTCAATGTCACGAGATTTCGCAAACTTTACAAGTCCTAATTTTGGTAGTTTCATTTGATTACCGACAATCGCAATATTGTTATTCGTATTCTTCGTAGTATAACTTTGAACTGGATTCTTTTTACTTTTGAAGCGAGGATATTTATTTTGCTTTTGAAAGAAACGTTTAAAAGCGTCTATTAAATTTTCATAAGAGGCTTGTAATGCCACACTATCTACATTACGTAACCAAGCGGTATCATCTTGTTTTTTCAGCTTTGTGAGCATTTTAGACATAATGGAACGATTCAACCCTTTTCCTTCTTCTTCATAAGAAGTATTCCAACGTTCAAGGAAATAGTTGTACACAAAACG
This sequence comes from Candidatus Kurthia intestinigallinarum, assembly GCF_003991225.1. GTDB lineage: Bacteria > Bacillota > Bacilli > Bacillales_A > Planococcaceae > Kurthia > Kurthia populi. Next base: position 1,776 of record NZ_JTFC01000144.1, on the reverse strand, counting down.
GCAATGACCATGCGTTTGATGAATTAATGCTTGTTGGTCTTTATTTGGGTAGATACGGAATTTATACGCTTTATGTGACATGACAGACACCTCCTTTTTTTCGAATATTATAATAGGAACGGATGTTCTTTTCAACAAACTAGTACTGGCAGAATAATTGGGTTCGCATTCATCCCCTCCCTACTCACTACGTTCCTTGAGGGAGGGGTATTCTGCGAAGAAATGATAAAAAGACGTTAGTTCCGTTTGGAATCAACGTCTTTTTATCGTTTTACAGCATCATACGAAAGAGTCGATATAGTGTATCGATAAAACGGAATAGATCCGCTGTGTATCGAAAGATGGTCAGTCCTTCGCTACGCTTCTTCTCTCGCTCAGCCTTCATTCTTTCTTGTCGCGAAAATTTAGGCATGTAGTGCACCTCCCTTCGAAAAAGGAGTCAGCTGAAAATGCTGCGTATATATTGTAGCATGAAAGGCAATTATGTTGAGTAGTATGAGAAATAGCATGAACTTTATGCTACGTGTCTACTTTAAAACGAATATGATTCCCATATACGGCTACCTTTTAATGCCCTTACATTATCTGTGATAAAATAGGATATATTGTATCTTTTTTATTTGGGGGATGGGAATTGAAAATAAAGATGTGGCTTATAAGATTAATATTTAATATTCAACTATATGTAGGGAAAATACGTTTGCTAGGTTATGCTGTGTTATTAGAGATCATTTTAGGGATAGGCGATTTCGCTTTCTTTTTAGTATATCCAGAAGTGTTTATTATTTTGTTCGTAATAACATTAGGCGTGATTATGTGGAAGAAATTACGCCCCCTTTTAACGCAAATGATTTTAAAAAGACGAATGTTACTTACACCAATTTTATGTATGTTTTCTTGTCTTATTTTCATGAATTACTGTGTTTGGTTTCAACCATATTAATATCTTAAATCAAGCAGCTAGGACAAGTTGAAACCCTAGCTGCTTTTTGTTTACCAAGCCGGGCTTTGGGAATGTTATGATTGAATAAAGTAAAATATTGGTTTTACTAATACATAATCTTATTAAAGGGTGTTTATAAATGGAGAATATTCATCAGTTTTGGAATGATTTTTGTGTCGTAACTCAGCAAGAAGATATTAAATATAAAGATGCGTTTCAATTTGGCGCTTCAGCTGATTGGTTAGCGGATTTAGTTGTTAAAGGAAAGAAAACAGCAACAACCTCTGGCTATGTATTTTATGAATTAGAAAAAGAAGCATTACCACAAGCAGGGGAATATTACATTGTTTTGAATGTGACGGACGCACCTGTTGCGATTATTCAAATTGAATCAGTTGAAGTAATGCCGATGAACGATGTATCCGAAGAATTTGCTTTAGCTGAAGGCGAAGGGGATTATCAATTTTGGTGGGATGCACACGAGAATTTTTTTAGTAATTTATTAAAAGAGTACGATAAAGAATTCTCACCAGATATGTTAGTTGTTTGCGAACGATTTAAGAAGGTCTATCCGAAATAAATCACTTTAAATAAATTTATAAACTATACAAAGTAAACCTAAATAACGTTCCCAAACGCAACATTGGGAACAAAAAAACCTTCGGAGTGTTGGTGTTGGTACATCAACACTCCGAAGGTTTTTTTGAATGTAGCATTTTTACAGATTTTTATGCTGCTGTTTTAGAGATAGATTTCCTTACACCAAAAATAATTGTAGCAATTACTAATAGTGAAAAAGGTAAAGCCCAAACACTACCTTCCCCAAATAAATA
>NZ_JTFC01000143.1 GCF_003991225.1 Candidatus Kurthia intestinigallinarum | reverse complement strand
ACGGCATTAGTGATGCGACGATTATTCAAACGATTTCGCAGCTTCAGGATCGTTACGGCGATAAAAAGGCAGAGTCCATTTTAGGGAACTGTGGGATTAAATTATGCTTGAACGCTGCCAATCGGACAACGGCTACTTATTTTAAGGACTTGCTTGATAAAACGACCGTTAAAGTAGATACGGAATCTGAATCGAAGCAATATGGTAAGGAGAACCGGACGAGTAGCATGAGCGAAAATGAAAGCTTTGCAGCCCGTGATTTAATGACAGCGGGCGAAATTATGCAAATGCCAGCTGATATAGGCATCATTTTATTTCAGCATAAGCCACCCATTCAAGTAAAGAAAGCCTTTCAGTTTCAATTGTTTCCTGGCGTAACAGAAAAATATGAAGTCAGTCAGTTTGATTATCATGCAAAGCCTTCAGCAGAGCAACTACAAAAGCTGACGCTCGCTCAGCAAGCATTTGAGGAAGATATTGCGAAAAAGGCAGTAGCCAAGCAAACCGAGCAGGAACAGTTGGAGAAGGACTTTTTCGGCTTTGAGGTCGTGGAGCAGGAGGTCACATTTGAAAGTGCGTTGGAGGAATTAAACGGTGACTTAAATATTTCAGGAAGTGAGCCTAATAAATGAGGTGAGCTGTAGTGAATTTCATTCAAGATAAAGTTATGGATATGTTAAATGAATGGTTAAATGATTTACTGACAGCGGTTTTTAAGTTTTTAGCAGAGGTGCTGTTTAACCATGAGGCGCTCAGTGGCTTGTTTTTAGACGTATATCGTATTTTCGCTGTTTTTGGCGGTGTGTTACTTGTGGCGATTGTGCTATTTAGAATATTGAACGCCATGCTAAATGAAGCGACCAATAATGAAAGTAATATTGCTGAAATTATCGTCAGTGCATTAAAGGCAAGTATCATGGTGTTTTTATTGCCTGTTATTTTGTACTTTGTGGTGAAAGAAATTCTGTACCCATTAATGGAATATATGTTTGTTGAAATTGCTGGCAGCTCTTCAGACATTATTACGAATTCAATTGAATCTTCCATGGTTATAGATGTATTTGGATCAGGCACGATGGCAATTACATTACTGCTACTATTTTTAGTTGTCGTGTTTATCGTGTTCACGTTCAAAATTTGCGTGTACCATGTGGACCTTATCATTTTAGAGATATTTAGTGTCTTTGCAGCGATTACCATTGCGACTGAAAACTATGATTTTAGTGAAGTGTGGTGGCGTGAATTTTTAAGCCAAATTGTTAGTATTGTTACGCAAGTGCTACTCATGGCAGCCATTGTCCAGTTGCTCGCTAACTTTAATAGTTGGTATGACTTTATGTTAATCATCGGTTGCGGTGTATTAATTATTCGTGGGCCTAGCGTACTTCGTTCTATGTGGTATTCAAGTGGAGGTGCAAAAGGCGGGATTTCTCTTGGTAAGTCAGCTACCCGTATTTCGATGATGCGACTTTTAAAATAGATAGGAGGCTAAGGTGATGAAGTGGATGCGTGTGTTACCTATTGTATTATTAACGTTTTTATTAGCAGCGTGTGGGGATAGTCAATTGAATTTAGAGGGTGAATGGGATGCAAACGGATCTGATGGTGTAGCAGGCTCTTTTGATTTTAAAAACAATGATTTGTTAACAATGGATTTTGGAGCTATGAAATTTTCTTATGAATGGGAAGTAAAAGGAAATCAATTGCATATTGTTGATAAAAAAGATGGAGAAGTAAAAAGAGATTATTTCTATGAAATTGAACAGCACGATAAAGAGAACATCACTTTGTATGAACTAGATGAGGACGGTAAGCGAGTGGAAGGTGCAACGATTAAGCTTAGTAAATAAAAATATACTTAACAAAAGTAGAAATTTCTACTTTTGTTAAGTATTAAATCGTAACTATATAATAACAAGCATCGTTATCTAAACTTGTCCAATTTATTTGATATGAACCATTAATATAAAAATGCTCATCTTTTTTTCCTGTAGGTTTAATAATTTCACCGTGAAGTAAATGACCCGAACGGAAATATGCATAGATACCGCTAGTATTGGAACCCTTATAAAA
>NZ_JTFC01000142.1 GCF_003991225.1 Candidatus Kurthia intestinigallinarum | reverse complement strand
CGTTGCGCGTCGCTCTTTTAATACACCGCTATGAGCAACAGCAAGTGCTGCAACACAAATCGAAGCAATCGGCTTATGTTGGTCATTAAAATGACGAATCACTGTACCAAATTGTTCACTAAAGGCATCATCATAAAAGTCTGCTTCTTCAAAACCTCCTGGAATCGCAAGTGCATCAAATTCATCTAAATTTAAATCCATCAATAATTTTTCCGGTGTCACACAGAAATTCCAAGTAGCCTTTAACTCTTTATGTAAGCCAGCTGTCACAACAACCGTTGAACCATCCCCTTCAAGCTGATTCCAACCAAGTACATCCGTAAATACGCTCGCCTCATATGCTTCAAATCCATTGGCTAATAACAACAGTATTTTTTTCATTTCTACTACCTCCTAATTTCTATACATAAAGTGTAGACGACTGAAGCACTTTTCTATATATTTTAAAAAAGGTATTTATCTAATAATTCTTTTTATTCAACGGAAAATTCCTTTATTTACTTTTTAGAAGAAGGCGAAGAAATGGATTCAATTGATTATCAAATTTTACAGCAGATTGAAAAGAATGCAAAAATAACGACGAAAGAATTAGCGAGACATGTACATTTATCAGCTCCAGCAGTAGCTGAACGTATTAAAAAGCTTGAAGAACAGCACGTTATTAAAGGCTATCGCACTGAATTTGATTTATCTCAGCTTGATCGGGGCATCGTAGCAATCGTGTTGTTTAAATCCTCCAATTGCAAAAAGCTAGCAGAGTTTTGTTATAGCCATCCAGATGTATTGTCATGCTATCGTGTTGCTGGCGAAATTAGTTATATCGTGAAAATTGCTACATCATCCATTGAAAAATTAGAGGAATTTATTGATGCAGCCATGCCTTACGGTACACCATCAACAAATATTGTTCTATCAGGACGAGAAAATAATGTGGTATCGTCTAAGCAAACAGCTCATTCCAATTAGTATAGGAATGAGCTGTTTTCATTTATATCATTTTATCTAGATATACTAAAAGGGTTTAACGAACTTTCTCTTTTAATAAAAGTTAGGTGAAACTTTATAGCTTAGTTAAAATCGGCAATTTTTTCTGAGCGATTTCTTGTTTTATTTGCTGAATAAATGTATCAATAGCCATTTTTTCTAATCCCTCTTGTCTATAAGTTCGAACAGATACCGCTTGCGTAGCGACTTCTTCATCCCCTAGCACAAGGATATACGGGATTTTTTGCAACTGGGCATCTCGAATTTTTCGCCCTAATTTTTCATTTCGCTCATCTACTCCAACACGAATCCCTTCCTTACGTAAAGCCTCTTTCACCTTTTTCACATAATCATGATGCACAGTGGAAACACCAATGAGTTGCACTTGCTTTGGTGCAAGCCATAACGGGAACGCACCACCAAAATGCTCAATTAAAATGCCTAAGAAACGATCAATGGAACCAAAGACAGCTCGGTGAATGACAACAGGACGTACCTTTTCGTTGTCCTCGTTGATATATGTTAAATCAAATTTCTCCGGTAGCTGGAAATCTAATTGCACAGTCGCACATTGGTGGCTACGTTTAATGGC
>NZ_JTFC01000141.1 GCF_003991225.1 Candidatus Kurthia intestinigallinarum | reverse complement strand
AAAAAGCCGACAATCATGCAGCCTTCTATTCCCGTGAAGAAAAATGATATGGACTTCGGTTACTCAGCTCCTACAAAACAGGACGAGCAGATAGTAGCTGTTGAAGCACCTACTCCTGTGGTCGTTGAAAAAGAGGTAACAAAAATTGAACCAGCTCAGCCACGTAAAAAGCTTGGCGTTGGGAAAGCCAACAGCACAAAAAGCTTAAAAGTACCAACTGTCATTCACAGTGAAATCAACTTGCTAGGCTCTTTCATGGATGAGGGGAAAACGTATGTGATTTTGCAGAAACTGATTGATAGTTATGTGAAGAACGAGCTAACGGATCGCCAGCAGCGTCAGTTTGAATTTATGGTTGAAGCGTTTCATGAGGAGAAATAATAAAACAAAAAAGAGAACGCGTGTACCAAGCGACACGAGCTCTCTTTATCTGATACGCTAACGCGTGTACCAAGCGACACGAGTTAAACGTTTCTTTATTAATTTATATTCCCATTATGTCAAAAAAATATACATTTTGTCAAGAACGGAGGTGTAATTCAATGCAACCTATACATGAACAAGCAACTACAAATTTACTTATTTGCTTTGATGAAAGCGGTAAAAACAGTAGCGATCCCATTCAATTAATGGGTGCACTTTCAATTCCACTTAACATATATATGCATCCAAACTTTAATACTTTCCATGCATTAAATCAAGAATTTTCATTTCATTGGACGAAATATGGTGGAGATTCAAAAATTGCTAAAGGCATTGAACAGTTATTTGAACAAGCACTTCCTTTAGCTGAATACATGAACTTCAATATGATTCGATATGCTAGTTCTGTTCTAAATTCGCAAGCTCAAAATGTTTTTAAAGACATATATAAACCTAAAAAAACTATTGTAGATAAAACTATTTATACAAAACTCCCTGAGCGTATTTGCTATGGTTTAGTTAGAGGTTATGGTGTACACAATGATGTACAGGCAAAAATTTTGATTGAGGAATCTTCTGAATATCATTCACGAAATCTGGATTCAATGTTAAAAGAAGCTTTAAATATACATTCATTATATCGTGGAGAAAACTTTGTCATTACAGAGTGTGGTTATCGTAGCAAAGGTGAAGAGATAGGCATTGAATTTATCGATATCTTTTTAGGTATAGTTGGGATTATCCTGACATGTCCTTCATACAAGGAAATATCCGGTAAAAAACAAGCAAAGGTTGAATTGGTCTTAAAATTATTAAAACAGAATAAGTTACAGCCATTTCTTAAAAACTTACGTTTATTCGAGCTGCAACAATTCAATCAATTAATCGAAGCAAATGTAGAGGCAAGTATTAAACTTTTCATTGCTAAAAATTACGAAGAATTCATCTCACTTTAGACACTGTTTTAAAATAATTCGTAAAACCCAACTATTTTAGATCCTTCTCAAATTATAATAAGAATAAGGTGCTTAATTATGGAAAATAAACAAATAAAATCAAAAAATCGTGTGGTCGATCATGGCGAAGTTTTAACACCTGATTGGTTAGTTGATGATATGTTGGATTTAATTCCATTAGACGCATCTAAAATTAGTAGTCGATATTTAGAAAATAGTTCTGGTGAAGGTGCTTTCCTTCTTGGAATATTAAAAAGAAAGTTAGATATTGTTTTTGAAAC
>NZ_JTFC01000140.1 GCF_003991225.1 Candidatus Kurthia intestinigallinarum | reverse complement strand
GAAAAACTAAACATTGATTCAGGATGCTGCCCATTTTTGGGGAATTTAAGTTCGATAGCATATTTTTCATTTGTTTGTGAATTATAGATTGCTATATCCAATTCTTTTTTAATTAACTTTTCTTGAATCCCAAAGAAACGAATATTTCTTTCGAATTGAATTTTAAAAGTAGAATCAAGATGATTACGCAAATATACGCCTAATTCGTGTTGCAAAGAAAATTCATTGTAAATCTCAATTTGCTGTATTTTTACTAGGTGAAAAAAGTCTTTAATATGTTTATCTAAGTGCATAAAGCACCTCCTTAATTTTAATTTAACAAATAGAATATAGTTTTGAAAGTGAATAAATAGAACATAAGTACAAAAAACATAAGTAGAAATATATACCTTTCAAAAGTAGAAATTTCTACTTTTGAAATAAAGAAGGAGGTTGGAGAAATGTATCGACGTGAAGAAGTTGAGTTTAGCGATAAGCCGATTTACCGTGATAAGCGTGATTTACTGACGATTGTAGAAGTACCGGATTTGCTTTCATATGACATTGTTGCGTATTTAGAAGTGCCATTTGAAAACGAACAGCGTTATGTACCTTTATATCAAAAGCGAGGTGAGGCGTAATGCCCTTGCGACCTAACTCATATGAGGAACGTACAAAAGAGCTTACGACAAGGCTTGAAGAACAGCTGACGCAATTTGCGAACCAAACTGAATTCAAGCGGTACTTAACTTTCATGGCAAGTATGCGCCAGTATTCGGTAGATAACCAAATTCTCATTTTTATGCAAAATCCGAAAGCTACTTATGTCGCTGGCTTTCAAGCGTGGAAAAAGCATGAGCGTTATGTGCAAAAAGGGGAGAAGGGCATTCAAATTCGTGCTCCTATTTTTGAACAGCAGCCAGTACTCGACCCGAAAACAAAGCAACCTGTTTATGAAAACGGCGAACTCAAGCTGGAGAACGTCTTAGTTCGCTATAAATGGGTAACAGTGTTTGACATCGCACAAACAGCAGGAGAGCCACTTAAAACGACAAGAGATTTTGTAAACGAACGATTTCAAACGGATGAGGACGCCCAGAGGCTATATGATCAATTTAAAAATTATTTAAATCAATTTAAGCAATTGCACGTTGCAGAGAAGACGTATTCGATTCATGAGGAAGGACGAGGTTACTTTGTACCATCGACCAACGAAATTATCATTAATGCGAGTGAAACTAATCCAGTTGCAAAATTAAGTACGCTTATTCATGAATTCGCCCATGCACAGCTGCACGGGCGTAGTGGTGATTATCGTGAAGCAACACGTGCCCATAAGGAGGCGCAAGCAGAATCGATTGCCTGTGCGACAATGGCATATTTAGGCTTTGATACGAGCCATTTTTCATTAGGATATATTGCAACATGGGCAAAAGATACGGAATTAATGCGAAAGGCGTTATTTGAGATTCAGGCGACTCTTGAAAAGACGTTAGCCACGCTAGATGTTGTGCTACACCCACAACTGTATGAGCAATTAGAACAAATCA
>NZ_JTFC01000014.1 GCF_003991225.1 Candidatus Kurthia intestinigallinarum | reverse complement strand
ACTTCTCACTTTTTCATGCTCTGACTTCGCCATGCGCGTGAAAAACTTTGAAGTGTTCAGCTCAAATTTGAAATCAATTTGATGTGATTTTTGTTTCATAAAACGAACCAAAAACAATCAATTTCAACTCAAATTTTTACGCATTTCCATTTCAAGTTTTCGGATTTTTCTACATCATTCTTGCGATAATATCACCGCAATTCTGTGCAAAAAAATAATGAAATCTTTTCATATGGACATGCTACTTCACCAAGCTCTTTCAGTTTGTTTCGAATATCATTGATATTGATTCCGCCACTTCACTCCAAAATAGCTTGACCACCCGAACAAGAGCATAAGGGAGGTTGCCGGAACGTTAATTTTTAGTCTCAAATTTCGTACTAGATAGCCACACTATAAACCTATATATATCAAGGGTTTGAGAGCACTTTTTCGTAACGAGTGGTCACGTGACCACCCTCCGGAAATTGAGTGAAATTTTTTTGGCGTTTGTGGCCACAAAAGGGGTGTTTTGGGCCAATATAGGGCTGTTTGTGGTCACGTGGCCACAAATGAAGGGATTTTATCCACATGTGGCCACGAGGTTTAATGGCTATTTTTCTAATAGATAATGAACAAAAACTATCTATATA
>NZ_JTFC01000139.1 GCF_003991225.1 Candidatus Kurthia intestinigallinarum | reverse complement strand
CAGACAAAGAACGAACAGTTGAGAACATAGTAGAGGAAACAAGGGCTGCACTAAAAAAGTCGAACATAAAAGGTCCATATATATTGATGCCTCACTCAATTTCCGGTATATATAGTTTGTATTATGCGAATAACTATTCCGAGGAAGTTAAAGCCATCATAGGAATAGATCCAACCTTACCACAGATGTCGGAATATTTTGGTGATGACGTTTTTCCTACTATGCCTAAATATACGGAATATATGGCACCAATAGGTATTGCTCGATTATTGGCATATGTAACGCCAGATAATATTCTGCCATTATCTGAAAAGGGCACATATACAGAGGTAAACTTAAAAATGGCAAAATCTATAGTTGCTGCGAAATACATAAATAAAGCTGTAGTTAAAGAGACGAACGAGATAAAGAATAACTTTGATTTAACAACAAATATGACATTCCCTTCTGACTTACCAGTGATGATTTTTACTCCAAAAGAGCAATATGTAGAGGGGAAGTCAAAAATAGATTTTTATAATACGCAATTACAAAATATAAAAAATAATAAATTAGTAGTTCTAGAAGGTCAGCATTATTTACATTGGACTCATTATAAGGAAATGAGCGAAAATCTGAATGAATTCGTAGAGGGGTTAAAGTAGATTAGAATAATGGAAAGGGAAAAGCTAGAGATTACATCAGCGCATGTGCGACGTTATTGGCTGAAATCCGATAGTAAAAACGGTCAAGTTGGCGTGGATTATTGTGATTACCGTATCGTTTAGAACTTAAATTTAAGCATCTCTCACCAGGTAAATGTCGAAAAGCACGGTAAAGACGCTCTAAGTAAGTTGTAGAAACGTTTGAAGATCGATTTCTGAAAAGGCTGCTCTAAATAGCTGAACGAATGCATAGACAGGTTGTGTACCCTGATAAGCAATTAAAGTAGATTGTAAAACTTGATGTTCTTTTTCAGTTAACTGTTCATAGAAACGCCAAAACAAAGTATTATTCTTTTATTTCCAACTTTTTTCGTAGTAGAAACCAGTGTATCCTTTTTTAATTTTAGTTGCTCTACAGTTTTTCTAACAGTGGAGTAACTCCCTTTATAACCTTTTTTCGATTTCTTTTATTACGCTGATAGGCTGGTGCAGCAGTTATTTCCGTAAAAATAATCGTGCTACACATAGCATTCAAGCAAAACCATTTCTGCAAGCGCAGATGCAGAAAGACTTTTTTTCCTGAAATAGGTAAGTC
>NZ_JTFC01000138.1 GCF_003991225.1 Candidatus Kurthia intestinigallinarum | reverse complement strand
GGAGAGCTATGTGAATGGTAGTAAAACGATTTTTAATGGGCATACGAATATTAATTTACAAAGTGACCTTTTATCGTTTGATTTAAAGTCCTTGCAAAATGAGGCTGATGTACAAGGGGCAGCGTATTTAAATACGTTTAGTTATTTATGGGATAACATTACGGAAAATACAAGTGAAAATGTGAAGCTGTTTGTTGATGAGTTTCATTTTTTAACACAAAATCCAGATGCAGCGAGTTTCTTTTACCAGGCATATAAACGATTTCGAAAGTACAATGCAGGGGCAATTGCCGGTACGCAACAAATTCAAGATGTGCTCGATGGGAAGATGGCCAATGGTCAAAATGTTGGTGAGGCTGTCATTGGGAACAGTTATACGAAAGTCTTTTTTGGTCTAGATAATAAGGGCGTAGATGATATTACCGAAAAGCTACGCATGACCTTTAGTGAAAAGGAAAAAAAATTATTAGAGCGTCGTAAGCAAGGTGAGGCACTCATTATTCATGGTACACAGCGAGCGTTTATGCGGGTAGAGCTGACAGAAGAAGAACTACGATTAAAAGATCCAGCTCGTTATGAGGAGCTATATGAGGTTAGTGCAGCTATTACACCGAATTACGAAGAGCGTATTCGTATGACAGAGCTCGAGCGACAAGAGGCACTAGAAATGAGGAACTTTGAAAAGTAGAAATTTCCACTTTTGTTAAGTAGAATTTTCTACCCATCAAAAGTATAAGAACTATAAATTTATTAGGTTAACTGGTTAACCTATTGATATTACTGGATTTATAAGTTAACCATTTATTTTAAATCGTTAGGAGGTGCTAGTATGAGTGCGACCAAGATTTACAATTTTTCATTTGGCAGCATTAAATTAACACGTGAACTAGCCCAATTTACGATCCATCGTAATGAATTTAGTTATGACCGGTTGGAAGAAATCGAACAGTTTTTACGCGATACACGGAATGATGTGTTTCTATCATTTCGAAGTATTGAGGAGAACGAAGGGCATGTCGTCATGACCTTTCATTTTGTAGAGCACTTGAAGCCCGTTGTGGCGATTAAACAGGAGGCTTATGTTGTAAAGCTTGCTATTGCCCAAGCGATATTACTTGATGAGATTGTGACGAAGACTTCAAGCTTCGTCAGTTTGCATCCTGCAACTGTGTATTATCATCCGATGTCGACGATTCGCTACGGCTACCGAGCGAACCGACAAATGCCACGTGAGGAAAAATATACGCAT
>NZ_JTFC01000137.1 GCF_003991225.1 Candidatus Kurthia intestinigallinarum | reverse complement strand
AAATAAAAAAGCATGTGAGCATACGGTACACGTCTTTTTCAGATCCTATACCCGGGTAGTGATGTATGTAAGCATTCACTGACTATGTGTAAGAACCTAATTTAGCTTGCGAAATACAGTTATATATAATAATTTGTTTACACCTTATAAGGGGAATGCATCAATGGACGTAACAAGTATAATAAGGGGTCTTTTTCCTTGGATTATAACAGCATGTTGTATTTTTGGAATAATTGGCTTTTCATTCTTAATTTATCAGAAAAAAAGAGGTCATTTACACAAACAAAAAATATATTCTTTTATCACGCTTTTATTGTTGATTTGCTGGTTTACTATTGTGTTAGGTATAACAACATTGAGCCGAGGCGCCAATTATGAAAGTATGACCAATCTTAATCTGTATAGCGGTTATATTAATGCTTGGAATAATTGGTCTTTGACAGAATTTCAACTAATTATTTTTAATATTATAATGTTTGTTCCGTTAGGAATTTTATTACCATTTTACAATAAAAAATTTAACAGTTTTACCCCAGCACTAATAGTATCATTAGGAGTTACACTTTTGATTGAATGTATTCAACTTGTAACGCAAAAAGGTATTTTTGAATTAGATGATATATTTCATAACACATTAGGAGGTATTATTGGGTTCTATTTAATTATTGGTATTAGAGATTTTGTTCAACAAAGAAAATTGAAATCATTGATTAAAGCAATAGCACTCCCTACGATTTTTAGTATCATTTTATTAATACCGTTTACTTTCTATTCGATTAAAGAATTTGGGAACATGCCGATTCTTCCTGCTGAAAGACAAGATATGGAACATGTAACAGTTGAATCAAAATTAAATTTTTCGGATGAACCGTCAAGTGCAGCAATTTACCAAAACATAAGTGCAAATGATTTAGAGAATGGGAAGAAAATAGCTACTATTTTGAGTAATGAATATGGATTAACTCAAAAAGGAAAAATATACACAGAGAGTCGCAATCGAATTTTTAAATTCGAGGACGAATCATACAATATATACCAATTGAATTATGTCTTAACAGCTGGAACATGGACGCTTACAAATTTCGCTTCTGAAGAGCTAGAAATTTCACCAGCATTTGAGAAAACACAAAAAGAATTATTCGAAAAATGGATGAAAACAAGTAAATTGTTGCCGGATGATGTTAATTATTCTCTTCAGGGTAAAGAATTACGTTGGGATGTAATAACACCTGAATCAATCAAAAATTATAATCAAGATTTTTCGATGGGTCTTGTCATGATTACACCATCTAAAACGAAGATACCAAGTACAATCTTTTACTCAATAAACGAAAATAATTTTATAAAGAATGTCGATATTATTTCCCCTAAAAAAGCATATGAAGAGATAATAAATGGGAATTTTGAAATTTACCCAGCTTTAAGTAAAGGTGATAGTTTAAATATAACTGGGGTCGATATTTCATATGTTTATGATACAAAAGGTTATTATCAACCAGTATATAATTTTGAAGTTCATCTAAATAATGAAGATTACTTCATTAATATTCAAATACCTGCAATGATGAAATCTTTAACTAACTTGCTTCGTTAGTTGAATAAGAAGGGGGAGAATGGAGTTCTCCCTCGCAACTTAACCTGCTGCGTTAATTGAAGTATTACATTCCCAAACCGACGTTTGGGAACATTATCCCCCTTATCGTTGTAAATCCGCATTTTTCTGACGGGACGCCTTAGCGTACAAAATTTCCGAAATGTTGACGGCATTCCTACTAAAATTATACCTTTTCACCTTTATATTTACAGAAAAATCAAATATTTTAATGACAACTCTGTTACAACTGTAACAAGAACGTGTGTTTCTTTAAATTACACTACATATCCGCTTATTGTCTTGGCGAACGGGAAAATACGGTTATCAAAGGTACGAAAGTAGGTGATAG
>NZ_JTFC01000136.1 GCF_003991225.1 Candidatus Kurthia intestinigallinarum | reverse complement strand
CACTTTCCGTAAATAAAGCCTCTCCGTTTTCATCAACAATGTATTCTTTTCGAGACTTCGCACCCCAGCTCCCATCTTCTAAAAATGGTCGCATCGTTAACATCACATGGGCATGTGGATTTTTGGCATCATCACGATGAATGGCAATGTCCGCAACCATACCCTCATCTACAAATACCTCTTGCACAAAATGACGTAGTAATTCTCTTTGCTGCTGCTGTGATAACTCCACTGGTAATGCAACTGTAAATTCACGCGCTAATTGAGCGTTTTTCGCCTTTTCAATCTTCTCGACTTCATTCCATAATCTTTCCCGATCTAAACACCACTCCGGGGCATGAACAGGCTTTAAAAGCATTGTCTCTGGCAACACATCACGATGATGATAAGAACTGACCTTATCATACCGTTCACTATATAATTGTTCTCCACTTCGATAAGCTGCACTGGCAATTGCTGATTGTCCTTTACCTCTAGAAATGACTTGCATACTAAAATGATAAATTGCCATCAAGCATCCCTCTTTCCACAGGAGCGCTAGCGAGTTTTTCACGTGAAGCGTGACCATGTTTTCGCACATACACCAAATGGAAGCGTAGCGTACAGATGGTGTATAAGTGCGCCCTTGTTATTAGCGCCCTTGTTATTAGCGATATTATCACAAATCTCTTATTATTTGAATTATTTTCTCTTTTATGCTCTAATATTGTTAAAATAATATTCAAGAATGAGAGGAGCAACAATCATGAATGAGATTCGTAAAAAACTCGATAAGCTT
>NZ_JTFC01000135.1 GCF_003991225.1 Candidatus Kurthia intestinigallinarum | reverse complement strand
GCTGGTTTACTATTGTGTTAGGTATAACAACATTGAGCCGAGGCGCCAATTATGAAAGTATGACCAATCTTAATCTGTATAGCGGTTATATTAATGCTTGGAATAATTGGTCTTTGACAGAATTTCAACTAATTATTTTTAATATTATAATGTTTGTTCCGTTAGGAATTTTATTACCATTTTACAATAAAAAATTTAACAGTTTTACCCCAGCACTAATAGTATCATTAGGAGTTACACTTTTGATTGAATGTATTCAACTTGTAACGCAAAAAGGTATTTTTGAATTAGATGATATATTTCATAACACATTAGGAGGTATTATTGGGTTCTATTTAATTATTGGTATTAGAGATTTTGTTCAACAAAGAAAATTGAAATCATTGATTAAAGCAATAGCACTCCCTACGATTTTTAGTATCATTTTATTAATACCGTTTACTTTCTATTCGATTAAAGAATTTGGGAACATGCCGATTCTTCCTGCTGAAAGACAAGATATGGAACATGTAACAGTTGAATCAAAATTAAATTTTTCGGATGAACCGTCAAGTGCAGCAATTTACCAAAACATAAGTGCAAATGATTTAGAGAATGGGAAGAAAATAGCTACTATTTTGAGTAATGAATATGGATTAACTCAAAAAGGAAAAATATACACAGAGAGTCGCAATCGAATTTTTAAATTCGAGGACGAATCATACAATATATACCAATTGAATTATGTCTTAACAGCTGGAACATGGACGCTTACAAATTTCGCTTCTGAAGAGCTAGAAATTTCACCAGCATTTGAGAAAACACAAAAAGAATTATTCGAAAAATGGATGAAAACAAGTAAATTGTTGCCGGATGATGTTAATTATTCTCTTCAGGGTAAAGAATTACGTTGGGATGTAATAACACCTGAATCAATCAAAAATTATAATCAAGATTTTTCGATGGGTCTTGTCATGATTACACCATCTAAAACGAAGATACCAAGTACAATCTTTTACTCAATAAACGAAAATAATTTTATAAAGAATGTCGATATTATTTCCCCTAAAAAAGCATATGAAGAGATAATAAATGGGAATTTTGAAATTTACCCAGCTTTAAGTAAAGGTGATAGTTTAAATATAACTGGGGTCGATATTTCATATGTTTATGA
>NZ_JTFC01000134.1 GCF_003991225.1 Candidatus Kurthia intestinigallinarum | reverse complement strand
CGATCCGGATTAACCCAATCAACTATGGATTCTGTACTCCATATACGCGATACAAATCCTCGCATTGATACAATCCACAAGCTCATTAAAGCACTCAATCTCTCTGTTCCAGACTTCTTTAACCATTCTAGATTTAAAGATCTTGAGTAAATTGAATTAAATCCAAAACAAAAGGTCCTCGCCCAGCAAGCTGGCCTGCGGAACGCCTCCCGCTCTGGGCTCTACTCTCCTAAATGAAAACACAACTTATCTAGCCCCATAAAAAGCAACGTTAAGCTCATCTAATACTAAGAAAACCACAACGCTAAACTACCAACTCACCCAAGACAAGAACACGACGTAATTAGAAATATGTAAGGCAGACTGGAGTATTAATTTAACTAGAGCCTCGAATACGATGCACATGGGTAGTTGGTGGACTTTCTTTAAAGTAAAGTGCTTCTAAATAGATCATTAATGACTCATAACCGGCAACTACTTCTAGCTCCTCTGTCCAGTCTTTTACAACCTGAATTAGCTGCTGACGATACGTTGCTTTTGCGGAGTTAACAAGCTCCATTGCATACTGAATAAACAGCTTGACGGTTGTCCAACCTGTTTTCGCGCCTCTGCCTTTCCCTGTTACGGTTTTGACAAGCTGCTTAGAGCGCTTTAGCACTTCGTTTAATGTACTTTGTGCCATGCCGACTGCCTCGCATAACTCTTTTTGTGTACGCCAAATAAACGGCTCTGAAGACGCTTTTTCGGCCGTAATGTATCTTATAATATCTTCTTCCCACTCATCGTAGTGGCTACGTGTACGATCCTCTCGCTCCTTTTTAAACTTATACCAGGCACGGCTGCCAAACGACACCGTATACTCAGTCCCGTTTTTTACGTGTAAAGCAAGTATCGCCTCTACATATTCTTTACTTGGACCACTATATTTTCCTGAATAC
>NZ_JTFC01000133.1 GCF_003991225.1 Candidatus Kurthia intestinigallinarum | reverse complement strand
TAAAATGCCTTTCACGACATTGGCTGCATTTGTGAGCTTAGCTTGGACTTGTCCAGCTGAGGCAAAAACGATTTCGGGTGTTATGAAATAACAAACGACAATGGCCAAAGCTGTTCCCATTACTAAGCTTGTTGCTTTCGTGTTATTTGTCATACGCAAACCTACTTTCACTATTCATTTCTCTATGATTCATCACGCTCCACCTCTAAAGATGGCGCTAGTGCACGCTCCTTTTCTACTTGCTTCATTGTTTCTAGCTCTATTTTGGCTTGCTGCTCAGTTTCAAATGAAGGGGACAACTGCTCTAGTTCTCCGTGCTTCAATCGCCCAATAAAAACGGCTCGCTGCTTTCGTTCTTGATCTAGCGTTTCAAATAGCTGAAGCTTTTCCTCATAGCGCCGAACAGCTCGCTCTAATTCAATCCCGTACACGCTCAAGAATCCTTCTAAAAAACTAGCTCCGGCAAAGGACACTTCATTCACAATACGCCCGCCTTTCACACGAATTGCCATTACATCTACTTGGTCGACAAGGTTAGCATCCGCTACATTGCCTTGCTGTAAAAAATGCTGCCGTAAAACAAGTGGCTTCACCTCAATAGAAGAACTCACTTCTTCTTCGGCAAGTTGCTGTCGAATCTGTGAAAGTGGCTGCCCCTTCCCTGGCTCACTCACCCCTACGTGCCCATCATGTACAAATTCAGTCGCTCGCTTACTACTTAACCAACGTTCAGTAATCAGCACTATCACCTACTTTCGTACCTTTGATAACCGTATTTTCCCGTTCGCCAAGACAATAAGCGGATATGTAGTGTAATTTAAAGAAACACACGTTCTTGTTACAGTTGTAACAGAGTTGTCATTAAAATATTTGATTTTTCTGTAAATATAAAGGTGAAAAGGTATAATTTTAGTAGGAATGCCGTCAACATTTCGGAAATTTTGTACGCTAAGGCGTCCCGTCAGAAAAATGCGGATTTACAACGATAAGGGGGATAATGTTCCCAAACGTCGGTTTGGGAATGTAATACTTCAATTAACGCAGCAGGTTAAGTTGCGAGGGAGAACTCCATTCTCCCCCTTCTTATTCAACTAACGAAGCAAGTTAGTTAAAGATTTCATCATTGCAGGTATTTGAATATTA
>NZ_JTFC01000132.1 GCF_003991225.1 Candidatus Kurthia intestinigallinarum | reverse complement strand
ACCTAAAAAAACTATTGTAGATAAAACTATTTATACAAAACTCCCTGAGCGTATTTGCTATGGTTTAGTTAGAGGTTATGGTGTACACAATGATGTACAGGCAAAAATTTTGATTGAGGAATCTTCTGAATATCATTCACGAAATCTGGATTCAATGTTAAAAGAAGCTTTAAATATACATTCATTATATCGTGGAGAAAACTTTGTCATTACAGAGTGTGGTTATCGTAGCAAAGGTGAAGAGATAGGCATTGAATTTATCGATATCTTTTTAGGTATAGTTGGGATTATCCTGACATGTCCTTCATACAAGGAAATATCCGGTAAAAAACAAGCAAAGGTTGAATTGGTCTTAAAATTATTAAAACAGAATAAGTTACAGCCATTTCTTAAAAACTTACGTTTATTCGAGCTGCAACAATTCAATCAATTAATCGAAGCAAATGTAGAGGCAAGTATTAAACTTTTCATTGCTAAAAATTACGAAGAATTCATCTCACTTTAGACACTGTTTTAAAATAATTCGTAAAACCCAACTATTTTAGATCCTTCTCAAATTATAATAAGAATAAGGTGCTTAATTATGGAAAATAAACAAATAAAATCAAAAAATCGTGTGGTCGATCATGGCGAAGTTTTAACACCTGATTGGTTAGTTGATGATATGTTGGATTTAATTCCATTAGACGCATCTAAAATTAGTAGTCGATATTTAGAAAATAGTTCTGGTGAAGGTGCTTTCCTTCTTGGAATATTAAAAAGAAAGTTAGATATTGTTTTTGAAACGTATGATACTCCGGAAGAGTTAGAATTTTATACAATCATTGGTTTAACGAATCTATATGGAATAGAACTTCTTAAAGATAATTTAGAAATTAGCAAGGTACGATTAAGTAATCTAATCCAAGTTCACTTTAAACAGCATGCTATTACACCAAGCCCTAGCTTTTTAGAAATTATTGATCACATTTTAAATATAAATATCATTAATATGAACGCAATAAATTTTTTGGTCCCTCTTTTTAATACTCATGAGTTAGTAAGAGATAACGAAAATAATATTCAATATGGCGAATTAGGCCGAATTTCTGAGTGGGAAATTGATTATCGTAATAAACAAATTCAGCGTGTTGAATATATTTATAAAGATGTCGTTGAAGAGCAACAAGATCGTTTTCATTATGAGCAAAGCTTGTTAAATGAGGAACCTATGCAATTGAGTTTGTTCGATTTAACAGGAGAACAAGACTTATTTGTTGAAGAAAAATATATTAAGAAAGCAATACCTATTCGTATATTTGAAAAAGTACCATTTTTAGATTTAGTTAAGGCAACTATTGTGAAGGATGGC
>NZ_JTFC01000131.1 GCF_003991225.1 Candidatus Kurthia intestinigallinarum | reverse complement strand
GGTCTTTTTTAGAAATTAAATTTAAAAAATCCCATACATCTTTTTCGTGAACAAATTTCCCACGTAATGAAAAGTTTGGCTCATTATTGTCATACGTTCTGAAGAATTCTCTGAAGTTAAAAGCTTTATCTTCAATATCAACATATTGATGATTGATGAATTCTTTATCAAGGTGATATGTAAAAATAGATAATTTAGGTAAGCTTGCGTATGGATTTGAATCACCAAAATTATTTTGATCCCACTCATACTTAGCTTGTTGTTCCATAACATAGTCCCACGTATAAATATCTGCTTCATCCTCGTAATCTTCAAAGAGATTAAATGGTGTCCCAGATAATTCAAGGGTAAAGGAGCGTTCAAGATTTTTATGTACGGCCTTAGCTAGAGGTGTTTTATTACCTTCGTGTGCTTCATCAACAATTACACAGTCCCATTTGGTTTCGAAGATTAAATCATTCTTTTCGTGATCACCGCCGACTTTGACAGAGCCTCGTAAATCTTGCATAGAGGCGAAATATACAAATGGATTTGCTCCATTTATTAAATTGGTAAAGGATTCGCCTTTATGGTTTGAGCCGAAGCGATAATCATTATTAAAAATTTTATGGAAGTCCTCAAACCAACCAGCGCTAACCACAGGACGATGCGTAATAATAATCGTTTTTTTGAATCCAGCTCGTTTTACAAGCTCTAAAGCACTAACTGTCTTACCGAAACGCATTTTGGCATTCCAAAGTTTTTTCGTTTTTCCTTTATCAATAGATGCTAATGTTTCAACAATTGCTTTTTCTTGTTCAGGTCGGAAAATAATTTGCTCCATATGGGTAGTTGCTTTAATTTGCCCAAGAGAAGATTCTCCTTTTTTTACAGCCTCAATTGCAGCGATAGCTGTATCTAGGTCAATTTCAAACCATTCTCGACCTTTAGTTGTTGAGGTTTGTTTAATACCTGAACGTTTTAAGACCGAATGAACGTCATAATCTCTAAATGCTTTTCCTTTATTCGTTACAGCTAAATCAAAATGCAATAAATTATATTCTATATCCGCTGTTTTAGTATATTGGTCAATACGTTGTTTTACAGCTGCTTTCATAGCCTCTTTATCGTAAGGATTCCCTTCAAAAACCGTGTCGCCGATTTTCAGTCGTCCTTTATGAGATGCATGTGGAATTGAAAAAATATAAATTACTTTAAAATTAAATGTTTGATAATAATCTTTAGTCACTTGATTCGCCATCCTTCACAATAGTTGCCTTAACTAAATCTAAAAATGGTACTTTTTCAAATATACGAATAGGTATTGCTTTCTTAATATATTTTTCTTCAACAAATAAGTCTTGTTCTCCTGTTAAATCGAACAAACTCAATTGCATAGGTTCCTCATTTAACAAGCTTTGCTCATAATGAAAACGATCTTGTTGCTCTTCAACGACATCTTTATAAATATATTCAACACGCTGAATTTGTTTATTACGATAATCAATTTCCCACTCAGAAATTCGGCCTAATTCGCCATATTGAATATTATTTTCGTTATCTCTTACTAACTCATGAGTATTAAAAAGAGGGACCAAAAAATTTATTGCGTTCATATTAATGATATTTATATTTAAAATGTGATCAATAATTTCTAAAAAGCTAGGGCTTGGTGTAATAGC
>NZ_JTFC01000130.1 GCF_003991225.1 Candidatus Kurthia intestinigallinarum | reverse complement strand
TAAATGGAGCAAATCCATTTGTATATTTCGCCTCTATGCAAGATTTACGAGGCTCTGTCAAAGTCGGCGGTGATCACGAAAAGAATGATTTAATCTTCGAAACCAAATGGGACTGTGTAATTGTTGATGAAGCACACGAAGGTAATAAAACACCTCTAGCTAAGGCCGTACATAAAAATCTTGAACGCTCCTTTACCCTTGAATTATCTGGGACACCATTTAATCTCTTTGAAGATTACGAGGATGAAGCAGATATTTATACGTGGGACTATGTTATGGAACAACAAGCTAAGTATGAGTGGGATCAAAATAATTTTGGTGATTCAAATCCATACGCAAGCTTACCTAAATTATCTATTTTTACATATCACCTTGATAAAGAATTCATCAATCATCAATATGTTGATATTGAAGATAAAGCTTTTAACTTCAGAGAATTCTTCAGAACGTATGACAATAATGAGCCAAACTTTTCATTACGTGGGAAATTTGTTCACGAAAAAGATGTATGGGATTTTTTAAATTTAATTTCTAAAAAAGACCGTTATGAAGAACATCAGACAAACTTCCCTTTTTCAACAGATTATTATCGCGACAATTTAAGAAATACACTTTGGTTAGTACCAGGTGTTCAAGAGGCTCGTGCTTTAAGCGAATTAATGAAAGAACATGATGTATTTAGCCAATTTGATATTATTAACGTTGCTGGTTCAGGAGATAATGATTCAGAAAATATAGAAGCTTTAGAGAAAGTAAAGAAAGCTATTGGAGACGATCCAGAGAACGCTTATACAATCACTATTACATGCGGCAAACTAACAACTGGTGTAAGTGTACCAGCTTGGACTGGTGTGATGATGCTGTCTAACACAACATCGCCATCTACTTATCTACAAACAGCTTTCCGTGTACAAACACCTGCTAATATTGGTGGACAAATTAAAACAGAATGCTATGTCTTCGACTTCGCACCTGATAGAACCTTAAAAATGGTGGCTCAAGCTGCACAGTTAAATACAAAGGCCGGTAGTTTAAATTCGCCGGATCAAAAGGCTGCCATGGCTACGTTCTTAAACTATTGTTCTGTTATCAGCAACGATAATAGCAAAATGAATGCTATTGATGTTGAACACATGTTACGCCAACTGAA
>NZ_JTFC01000013.1 GCF_003991225.1 Candidatus Kurthia intestinigallinarum | reverse complement strand
ATGTATGTCAACAGGTGTATACGCCGCAAACCGCGTCACTAAGGCATTTGGAGAGTTTTATAGTGGAGTTAATTTAACACTACATTGACACTACTGTAACACCATTTTGACACTACTGTGACACTACATTGACACTACTGTGACACTACGTGACGCTAATTTAACACCAAAAATAACTTTTATTCCCTTATTAGTTAATTAATGTTATATAAAAGCAAATTTATAATTTAATGAATTGATAAAGAATTTTACTAATAAATAAAAAATAAATTGGATTAAATATTTTTTCTTTTAAATAAATAATTTTAAAATTATTTATTTATCACATAATAAATGTGAGAATTTTCTAGAGAAAGAGGTTTCCTTTCTTAAAATTAAGATAAGATTGAACTTTAAACAGAATGAATTTTAGATAGATGATTTTGAAACTAGCTTCTAATGATTGTCACCGTTTTATCTGTCTTTTAAAGATTCTTGAATTTTTCCTTTACTTAAATAATCTTGTTATATCAAAACGTAAATATTTAGGCTTATTTTGCTTAGAATAAGCTCCCTGATGCTCTTTTACATATAGAAGATGGCGTTCTACTTCAGA
>NZ_JTFC01000129.1 GCF_003991225.1 Candidatus Kurthia intestinigallinarum | reverse complement strand
CTTCATTAAGAGGGACTTCAAACGACTCTATGCCATTTTTTCCCCTTGTAGTGGTTAACCCTACCGAATAAATTACTTCTCCATCGCTGATGAACTCTATTTCAATACTCTTTGTGCTTGTAGCGTTCAAAACATCGTCAGGTATTGCAACATAACCTGTCATATATTTATATTTGCTATCTAATAGATACACGAATTCATTGGTTTTTGTATGCTCTCTATCAATTAAATTTAGTTGTGGGGCTACTTCGTTTTGGCCAATTGTAAAAGTGGACAAGTTTTCATCCCATTGGATAGACTCATCTTCTTGTACCAGGTCATTCAGGGCAATAATTTTCCCTTCGCCTTTTTCTAAATATTGATTAATACCGCCAACAATTATTATTGTTCCAAGGGCAAGCACCATGGAAAGTAATACGATTTTGATAACTCCTTTTAGATTATCTCGGTTATGAGTGACGATTCGCTGTGCTGAAAACCCTACTGCAGCACCCAATGAATTTATAATAATATCATTTATATCAAAAGCTCCTAAATGTGTAAGCATTTGAATCGTTTCAAGAATTGTTATTGATACTATAAAAACGACGATAAAGCGTTTAAAACTACAACGAAACAGGAGTGGAATAATCACGCCAAAAGGGATAAACGCTAAAAAATTCCCGTACTCAAAAAACCAGATTTGAAAGCCTTTTCCTATTGGATAATGCAATGGGATTCCTTCAGGTATTAGATTGTATCGTAAGCTAGAGTCTGTCCCCAGTAGACCTCTATTAAAACCTAGATATAAGAAATAGAGGATCAAAGCTGTATATAATGTTAACAGCACAATTGTGATTTTACGTAAATTTACTTGTTTCATAAAATGTCCTTTCTTTTCTTTGATGTAAAAGATTGCATCTTACCATTTTAAGTATGAAGTTTCAATAGGTCTTCCACTCTCCAGCAAACCTTATGGATTCCTTGCCTTGCATAAAAAATCGTTGGCATGATACTTAACAGTAAATAAGAGAAAGAATTTCTAGTAATGAAATTCGTTCTCAATTTTAAAATCTATATGATGAAACGCATAAAAAGTTTAACTAATTTTTTTGATTTTTTAAACCCCATTCACATAACTGTTCCAAAGCCGGTAATAGGGATTGTGCTTTTTGTGTAAGACTGTACTCTACTTTAGGTGGGACTTGCGGATATTCTTTTCGTACAATCATGCCGTCTGCTTCCAACTCTTTAAGCTGTGAACTTAATATTTTGAAGGTAATGGTCCCCAATTTTCTTTGCAATTCATTAAAGCGGACTGTTTCGTTTTCTGCCAAAATATAAATAATTAGCATTTTCCACTTACCACCAATAATTGATAATGTATAGCCAAAAGGTGTCTCTCGAACGTTGCCCTTCTCTACATAGTCAGACATCCCCATCTTTTTACACTATCCTTTCTAATA
>NZ_JTFC01000128.1 GCF_003991225.1 Candidatus Kurthia intestinigallinarum | reverse complement strand
TAGTCCTGCCGACAAAACGCGCAAAACATACGCTAAGGATATGCAGGATTTTATGCAAGATTGTAAGAAGTGCGATCATCACGAAGATACGCTTAAACGATTGTCAGGAAAGGCTTTTTAAAAACGTGCATAAAATCACGCATAAACAATGTTCCATAAGAAAGGGCAGAAACGTTGATTTAACAACATTCCTGCCTTTTTAGTATGCCCCCAAACTTTGATTTGGGAACGTTAAGTTTATTTTGTATGCTTTATAAAGTTAAAAGGTACATTATTTCATTGAAAATTAAATATAAAAACAAACAACTTGAAATTTAAAAATTCATCAGTTAAACTGATTATATATTTAGGTGATTATTTTTAGGGGTGAATAATTTAAATGGAAAAATGGAATCAATCTTATGGTTTTTTACTCGGAAAGGTTCTTCAGCGAATGGAAACTAAATTCGCCGAGGGGCTTGTCCCATATCACATTAATGCTAGACAATATGGAGTTCTTTTATTTATTAACGGAAACCCTTACTCATCACAAAAAGATATTTCTGAAAATCTACAAATTGATCGGACAACAATGGTAAGTCACATTGATTATTTAGAAACTTTAGGCTTTGTAGAGAGGACAAGGAATCCTAATGATAGAAGGTCCTACAGCCTTATGATTACATCAAAAGGAAAGGATTTATTGGATTCGCGTTGGGAATTTTTAAACGATATTGAATTAGAAGTTTTAGCCCCTTTAAATAATCAAGAAAGACAATTGCTAAAGGATTTTCTCATTAAAATTTGGACTACACTTTAAAACTGGAGGTAACACAATTATGAATGCACTTGATTATTTTAATGCCCGTTTGGAAGCAACTATTAGCCCTATGGATTATTTGAGATTGACACAAATAGATCCAGATAAATATTTTTTGCTGGATGTAAGAAACGGCCCACTTCATGTAAGAAGTTTAAAAATTAAGGATGCTAATGTCATACCCGAACAAGAACTGCAAGCTCGTTTAAATGAAATACCAAAAGACAAGGAAATTATTGTTTACTGTTGGGATGTCTGGTGTAACACCGCTGCCAAGGTAGCAAAGTTTTTATTAGAACGTGGATATATGGTAAAAGAGCTAACGGGGGGTATTGCAGCGTGGAAAGAAATGAACTTTCCTGTTTCAGATTCCTCTCAAGAGGTTAACATGTCTGATAGCTGTGGGTGTTAACTCTGGTGCAAAGGGAATCTAATTAAATAAAAAACAGCTAACACTTTGTAGTAGTCTTAACTGCTGGATTGAACGTTCTCTATGTGGCATTGAACTGCACCTCATTTGTTAGACATACTAACAAGGAGGTGCGGTTTTTCTATGGGGAAAATGAGCGCAGAAGATAAATTAGCAGCGGTTCATACA
>NZ_JTFC01000127.1 GCF_003991225.1 Candidatus Kurthia intestinigallinarum | reverse complement strand
CTGTTTTGTAGGAGCTGAGTAACCGAAGTCCATATCATTTTTCTTCACGGGAATAGAAGGCTGCATGATTGTCGGCTTTTTCTTTTTCTTAATTAAACCGCCTTTTTCATTACTCATACTTACCAGCCTCCTCGAATTGAGCTAATTTTTCCTCAAGCTCATCAATTACATCTAAAAATACTTGGTGTGCTTTACGGTCGTGCATATCGTTGTCTGTGATACCTGTTACGTCCCAAGCTTTTAAGCGTTCTAAGTGCTTGATAACACTTTCCATTACATTGTCTTCACCAAACATTTCTTTCGCACGTTCAATAGTAGACATGTCCACGCGACCACCTGGACGAAGCAGTACCGGTAATACGCCAGCCACTTGAATGTCCGCATCATAGTTGTCTGCCATGAATTGTAGGTATTTTATATACGTTTCGGCGCCTTCAAGCGATAGTTCTTGAGCTTGTAGGATAATTAATACATAATCCGCAGCCATCATTGCATTATCCGAGAAGTCGCTAATTGTTGGTGGTACATCGATGAAAATGTAGTCGTACTCGTCACGAATTGGATCAAGTAGCTTCTTTAAATAAGAAACTTGATCGATTTCTTCTTTTACATTGGCATATAAAAATTTCGGGAAGTTTTTGAACGATACTTGTGCCGGAATCATGTGCAGGTTATCCGTCACTTCGACGATACACTCTTTTAAAGAGCCATTTTGGAACCCTTCAAAAATACTCGTATTAATCTCCGTTACACCTGTTGAACGCGCAATTAAAGTACTCGCGTTGCCTTGAGGGTCCATATCGACTAAAAGCACCTTTTTACCACGTGCCATTGCCAGCTCCCAGCTCGCCATCACTGACACCTTTGTCTTACCTACGCCACCTTTAAAGTTCCCTACCACGATAGTTATCGCCATTTCATCATCTCCTCATAGATATATATTTTCGAACTTATCATTTAATAACTAAAGTATAACTTATAAAAAGATACTTTGCAAAAATCTTCTTTGCAAATTTCTACTTTTGATAAATAAAAAAGAAAAAAGTAAGTATGAGCTTACCTTTTTCTTTTTCGTATGTGTTTAGAACCGACCTAAACAAGGAACTTTATTTTCAGATTCTTTTGAGGAGGAAACATATGCCTGATACTCTTCTTCACGATTATTGCGTTCGAAGCTCTCTATATACTGAGCATTTTTACGCAGTAAATCCTGCTTTGGCCCCATATTTCCTTTAGCAACAGTAGCATTAATCATTTCTAAAGCGTTCATCATATAAACCTCTCCTTTAACTTAATAATACTACATTAATTAATAAGTAAAGTAAAATAAAAA
>NZ_JTFC01000126.1 GCF_003991225.1 Candidatus Kurthia intestinigallinarum | reverse complement strand
TGGTGAACTGAAGCTTGCCATTACGACAGATGCAATGCTTGGGAGTGTAAAGGAGCTGTTTCTACATCCTGTACAGGCGATAGAAGGCTACGTGGCATCTAAAAATCCATTGTTTTTCATTTTGACGGTGCTTAATTTGTTTTATAGTGCGTTACTGCAATTAAAGCGCAAAACGAAAAAGGACGGGTGGGACATTCACGAAAAGAATGCATATCACGGCTCGGCACGTTGGGCGAAGGAAAAGGAAATATTAGATGGAAATTTTATCGCAAAATCAGAAAAGGATGTGCGTGAAACATTTTTACAGTCACTTAAAGGGCGTGATGTAGAATGAACGGTACTATTTTAGGCATCTACAATAAAAAAGTGTTAATCCAGCCAAATGAATCAAAGCCGAACCGTAATATTATGGTTGTTGGTGGACCTGGGAGCTATAAAACGCAGTCCTTTGTTATGACGAATGTTTTATATGAAACCGAGAACAGCATTGTCATAACAGATCCAAAGGCTGAGGTGTACGAGAAAACGGCAGCGATTAAAGAGGCACAAGGCTACGAGGTACATGTCATTAATTTTATGAACATGCAGGCGAGCGATCGGCATAATCCGCTAGATTATGTGCGTAAGGAAACGCAGGCGACCACAGTTGCGACGAAGATGGTGGATAGTGCGAATAAGGACGGCAAGCGAGACGTCTGGTACTACTCGCAGCGTGCCTTACTGAAAGCTCTTATTCTATACGCCATTCATGAGCTAGAGCCAAAGAATCGCAATATGCGAGGGTTACTTGAATTCCTACAAACCTTTGATACAGCAGATGGGGACGGGGATAGTGAGCTGGATCAGCAGTTTTTACAGCTTGATTTTAAACACCCAGCCAGACGTGCCTACGAGCTAGGTTATAAAAAAGCGAAGCAGGAAATGCAGGGCAGTATTATTGTGTCGCTCCTTACGACCATTTCTGACTACATTGATAGCGAAGTGGCTGAATTTACGAGTTTCAGCGATTTTCATTTAATGGATATTGGGCAAAAGAAAATGATGCTGTATGTAATAATTCCGTTGATGGACCAGTCATGGCAGAGCTTAGTGAACTTGTTCTTTAGTCAGTTATTTAATGAATTGTACGAGTTAGCAGCACTACACCATGCGAGGTTACCACGGAA
>NZ_JTFC01000125.1 GCF_003991225.1 Candidatus Kurthia intestinigallinarum | reverse complement strand
GTCCATATCGACTAAAAGCACCTTTTTACCACGTGCCATTGCCAGCTCCCAGCTCGCCATCACTGACACCTTTGTCTTACCTACGCCACCTTTAAAGTTCCCTACCACGATAGTTATCGCCATTTCATCATCTCCTCATAGATATATATTTTCGAACTTATCATTTAATAACTAAAGTATAACTTATAAAAAGATACTTTGCAAAAATCTTCTTTGCAAATTTCTACTTTTGATAAATAAAAAAGAAAAAAGTAAGTATGAGCTTACCTTTTTCTTTTTCGTATGTGTTTAGAACCGACCTAAACAAGGAACTTTATTTTCAGATTCTTTTGAGGAGGAAACATATGCCTGATACTCTTCTTCACGATTATTGCGTTCGAAGCTCTCTATATACTGAGCATTTTTACGCAGTAAATCCTGCTTTGGCCCCATATTTCCTTTAGCAACAGTAGCATTAATCATTTCTAAAGCGTTCATCATATAAACCTCTCCTTTAACTTAATAATACTACATTAATTAATAAGTAAAGTAAAATAAAAAAATTATTTACTTAAAAATTCTTGATACTTCTTATTATTAAGTATAGTTTCTTTACCCAAACTCCCTGTAGCAATAACCTCATCTGAATTGTCTTGAGTATCAACTATTGCCCAATGATCCACTAAATCTTTTAATGCAACAAATGATTTCGCAATCATAGAATGACTCTGGATAACAATTTCATCTGGTACTAATCGAGGGAAATCACCATTTGCTTTTGCTTCTTCATAGCGAATACGATTACGCTTCAAAGCTATCTTTACCGGTACATCAATAATTGTCAATGTTACTTCAAACTTTGCTTGTTTAAGTAAATGTATGAAATTGATATACTTTTGAGTATCTTTAAGAGTCCCATCAAAAATATGGGAAATTTCCCTTTCAATAGCTTTTTCTAAAAGTTTAGAAGCCATTAATGAGCTTTCTTTATGAACGATTGATGCAGCTATTTCAGGGTTTGCATCAAGCATCTTTTGATATTCGGGGATTTCTTTTTTTAATTCATCGGAAT
>NZ_JTFC01000124.1 GCF_003991225.1 Candidatus Kurthia intestinigallinarum | reverse complement strand
GTCCGCATCATAGTTGTCTGCCATGAATTGTAGGTATTTTATATACGTTTCGGCGCCTTCAAGCGATAGTTCTTGAGCTTGTAGGATAATTAATACATAATCCGCAGCCATCATTGCATTATCCGAGAAGTCGCTAATTGTTGGTGGTACATCGATGAAAATGTAGTCGTACTCGTCACGAATTGGATCAAGTAGCTTCTTTAAATAAGAAACTTGATCGATTTCTTCTTTTACATTGGCATATAAAAATTTCGGGAAGTTTTTGAACGATACTTGTGCCGGAATCATGTGCAGGTTATCCGTCACTTCGACGATACACTCTTTTAAAGAGCCATTTTGGAACCCTTCAAAAATACTCGTATTAATCTCCGTTACACCTGTTGAACGCGCAATTAAAGTACTCGCGTTGCCTTGAGGGTCCATATCGACTAAAAGCACCTTTTTACCACGTGCCATTGCCAGCTCCCAGCTCGCCATCACTGACACCTTTGTCTTACCTACGCCACCTTTAAAGTTCCCTACCACGATAGTTATCGCCATTTCATCATCTCCTCATAGATATATATTTTCGAACTTATCATTTAATAACTAAAGTATAACTTATAAAAAGATACTTTGCAAAAATCTTCTTTGCAAATTTCTACTTTTGATAAATAAAAAAGAAAAAAGTAAGTATGAGCTTACCTTTTTCTTTTTCGTATGTGTTTAGAACCGACCTAAACAAGGAACTTTATTTTCAGATTCTTTTGAGGAGGAAACATATGCCTGATACTCTTCTTCACGATTATTGCGTTCGAAGCTCTCTATATACTGAGCATTTTTACGCAGTAAATCCTGCTTTGGCCCCATATTTCCTTTAGCAACAGTAGCATTAATCATTTCTAAAGCGTTCATCATATAAACCTCTCCTTTAACTTAATAATACTACATTAATTAATAAGTAAAGTAAAATAAAAAAATTATTTACTTAAAAATTCTTGATACTTCTTATTATTAAGTATAGTTTCTTTACCCAAACTCCCTGTAGCAATAACCTCATCTGAATTGTCTTGAGTATCAACTATTGCCCAATGATCCACTAAATCTTTTAATGCAACAAATGATTTCGCAATCATAGAATGACTCTGGATAACAATTTCATCTGGTACTAATCGAGGGAAATCACCATTTGCTTTTGCTTCTTCATAGCGAATACGATTACGCTTCAAAGCTATCTTTACCGGTACATCAATAATTGTCAATGTTACTTCAAACTTTGCTTGTTTAAGTAAATGTATGAAATTGATATACTTTTGAGTATCTTTAAGAGTCCCATCAAAAATATGGGAAATTTCCCTTTCAATAGCTTTTTCTAAAAGTTTAGAAGCCATTAATGAGCTTTCTTTATGAACGATTGATGCAGCTATTTCAGGGTTTGCATCAAGCATCTTTTGATATTCGGGGATTTCTTTTTTTAATTCATCGGAATCAATAATAAGAATATTCCCAACACTTTCTTTTAATCTTTTTCTAAAAGTGCTTTTGCCAGCGTTACTGCCACCGCCTAAAAAGAAAGAGATTTTTTGTTGACTGTCTGATTGTATATTAGCTTTATGAATATATTGAAGTAAGATTTCATCCAAAATATTGATACGATTTAGATTTTGGATATTACTAATATAATTCTCTGTTAACATATCGATTTCCTTTTTTACCATAAAA
>NZ_JTFC01000123.1 GCF_003991225.1 Candidatus Kurthia intestinigallinarum | reverse complement strand
ATATTAGTAATATCCAAAATCTAAATCGTATCAATATTTTGGATGAAATCTTACTTCAATATATTCATAAAGCTAATATACAATCAGACAGTCAACAAAAAATCTCTTTCTTTTTAGGCGGTGGCAGTAACGCTGGCAAAAGCACTTTTAGAAAAAGATTAAAAGAAAGTGTTGGGAATATTCTTATTATTGATTCCGATGAATTAAAAAAAGAAATCCCCGAATATCAAAAGATGCTTGATGCAAACCCTGAAATAGCTGCATCAATCGTTCATAAAGAAAGCTCATTAATGGCTTCTAAACTTTTAGAAAAAGCTATTGAAAGGGAAATTTCCCATATTTTTGATGGGACTCTTAAAGATACTCAAAAGTATATCAATTTCATACATTTACTTAAACAAGCAAAGTTTGAAGTAACATTGACAATTATTGATGTACCGGTAAAGATAGCTTTGAAGCGTAATCGTATTCGCTATGAAGAAGCAAAAGCAAATGGTGATTTCCCTCGATTAGTACCAGATGAAATTGTTATCCAGAGTCATTCTATGATTGCGAAATCATTTGTTGCATTAAAAGATTTAGTGGATCATTGGGCAATAGTTGATACTCAAGACAATTCAGATGAGGTTATTGCTACAGGGAGTTTGGGTAAAGAAACTATACTTAATAATAAGAAGTATCAAGAATTTTTAAGTAAATAATTTTTTTATTTTACTTTACTTATTAATTAATGTAGTATTATTAAGTTAAAGGAGAGGTTTATATGATGAACGCTTTAGAAATGATTAATGCTACTGTTGCTAAAGGAAATATGGGGCCAAAGCAGGATTTACTGCGTAAAAATGCTCAGTATATAGAGAGCTTCGAACGCAATAATCGTGAAGAAGAGTATCAGGCATATGTTTCCTCCTCAAAAGAATCTGAAAATAAAGTTCCTTGTTTAGGTCGGTTCTAAACACATACGAAAAAGAAAAAGGTAAGCTCATACTTACTTTTTTCTTTTTTATTTATCAAAAGTAGAAATTTGCAAAGAAGATTTTTGCAAAGTATCTTTTTATAAGTTATACTTTAGTTATTAAATGATAAGTTCGAAAATATATATCTATGAGGAGATGATGAAATGG
>NZ_JTFC01000122.1 GCF_003991225.1 Candidatus Kurthia intestinigallinarum | reverse complement strand
CATACCTTTGGTATTTAAGTTTTCGATGCAGATGACGTCATATTGACGAATCAATGCCGTTGATAGCTTGTTTAAAAAATCTTCTCGCTGGAAAGCAACACGTTCATGCAAGCGAGCAACTTTACGACGTTGCTTTTGGTAATTCATACACTCACGTAGATCACGTTTGTCCTTCTTTGCTTGTTCGTAGCGACGAGATAGTTTACGTTGCTCACGTTTAAGCTTCTGTTCCATTTTGGTTGTAAAGCGTTGGTTATCCACCTTACGCCCATCGGACAGAATGGCAAAGTCAGTGATGCCTAGATCTATGCCTACAGCTTGGTTTGTTTGAGGTAATAGTTCGAAATCTGGTACTTCACATAGGACTGACACGTAAAATTTACCACTCGCATTATATTTAATGGTCGCTTTTAAAATGCGGCCTTCAATGTCACGAGATTTCGCAAACTTTACAAGTCCTAATTTTGGTAGTTTCATTTGATTACCGACAATCGCAATATTGTTATTCGTATTCTTCGTAGTATAACTTTGAACTGGATTCTTTTTACTTTTGAAGCGAGGATATTTATTTTGCTTTTGAAAGAAACGTTTAAAAGCGTCTATTAAATTTTCATAAGAGGCTTGTAATGCCACACTATCTACATTACGTAACCAAGCGGTATCATCTTGTTTTTTCAGCTTTGTGAGCATTTTAGACATAATGGAACGATTCAACCCTTTTCCTTCTTCTTCATAAGAAGTATTCCAACGTTCAAGGAAATAGTTGTACACAAAACGGCAATGACCATGCGTTTGATGAATTAATGCTTGTTGGTCTTTATTTGGGTAGATACGGAATTTATACGCTTTATGTGACATGACAGACACCTCCTTTTTTTCGAATATTATAATAGGAACGGATGTTCTTTTCAACAAACTAGTACTGGCAGAATAATTGGGTTCGCATTCATCCCCTCCCTACTCACTACGTTCCTTGAGGGAGGGGTATTCTGCGAAGAAATGATAAAAAGACGTTAGTTCCGTTTGGAATCAACGTCTTTTTATCGTTTTACAGCATCATACGAAAGAGTCGATATAGTGTATCGATAAAACGGAATAGATCCGCTGTGTATCGAAAGATGGTCAGTCCTTCGCTACGCTTCTTCTCTCGCTCAGCCTTCATTCTTTCTTGTCGCGAAAATTTAGGCATGTAGTGCACCTCCCTTCGAAAAAGGAGTCAG
>NZ_JTFC01000121.1 GCF_003991225.1 Candidatus Kurthia intestinigallinarum | reverse complement strand
AATGATTTAATCTTCGAAACCAAATGGGACTGTGTAATTGTTGATGAAGCACACGAAGGTAATAAAACACCTCTAGCTAAGGCCGTACATAAAAATCTTGAACGCTCCTTTACCCTTGAATTATCTGGGACACCATTTAATCTCTTTGAAGATTACGAGGATGAAGCAGATATTTATACGTGGGACTATGTTATGGAACAACAAGCTAAGTATGAGTGGGATCAAAATAATTTTGGTGATTCAAATCCATACGCAAGCTTACCTAAATTATCTATTTTTACATATCACCTTGATAAAGAATTCATCAATCATCAATATGTTGATATTGAAGATAAAGCTTTTAACTTCAGAGAATTCTTCAGAACGTATGACAATAATGAGCCAAACTTTTCATTACGTGGGAAATTTGTTCACGAAAAAGATGTATGGGATTTTTTAAATTTAATTTCTAAAAAAGACCGTTATGAAGAACATCAGACAAACTTCCCTTTTTCAACAGATTATTATCGCGACAATTTAAGAAATACACTTTGGTTAGTACCAGGTGTTCAAGAGGCTCGTGCTTTAAGCGAATTAATGAAAGAACATGATGTATTTAGCCAATTTGATATTATTAACGTTGCTGGTTCAGGAGATAATGATTCAGAAAATATAGAAGCTTTAGAGAAA
>NZ_JTFC01000120.1 GCF_003991225.1 Candidatus Kurthia intestinigallinarum | reverse complement strand
ATTTTAATTTAACAAATAGAATATAGTTTTGAAAGTGAATAAATAGAACATAAGTACAAAAAACATAAGTAGAAATATATACCTTTCAAAAGTAGAAATTTCTACTTTTGAAATAAAGAAGGAGGTTGGAGAAATGTATCGACGTGAAGAAGTTGAGTTTAGCGATAAGCCGATTTACCGTGATAAGCGTGATTTACTGACGATTGTAGAAGTACCGGATTTGCTTTCATATGACATTGTTGCGTATTTAGAAGTGCCATTTGAAAACGAACAGCGTTATGTACCTTTATATCAAAAGCGAGGTGAGGCGTAATGCCCTTGCGACCTAACTCATATGAGGAACGTACAAAAGAGCTTACGACAAGGCTTGAAGAACAGCTGACGCAATTTGCGAACCAAACTGAATTCAAGCGGTACTTAACTTTCATGGCAAGTATGCGCCAGTATTCGGTAGATAACCAAATTCTCATTTTTATGCAAAATCCGAAAGCTACTTATGTCGCTGGCTTTCAAGCGTGGAAAAAGCATGAGCGTTATGTGCAAAAAGGGGAGAAGGGCATTCAAATTCGTGCTCCTATTTTTGAACAGCAGCCAGTACTCGACCCGAAAACAAAGCAACCTGTTTATGAAAACGGCGAACTCAAGCTGGAGAACGTCTTAGTTCGCTATAAATGGGTAACAGTGTTTGACATCGCACAAACAGCAGGAGAGCCACTTAAAACGACAAGAGATTTTGTAAACGAACGATTTCAAACGGATGAGGACGCCCAGAGGCTATATGATCAATTTAAAAATTATTTAAATCAATTTAAGCAATTGCACGTTGCAGAGAAGACGTATTCGATTCATGAGGAAGGACGAGGTTACTTTGTACCATCGACCAACGAAATTATCATTAATGCGAGTGAAACTAATCCAGTTGCAAAATTAAGTACGCTTATTCATGAATTCGCCCATGCACAGCTGCACGGGCGTAGTGGTGATTATCGTGAAGCAACACGTGCCCATAAGGAGGCGCAAGCAGAATCGATTGCCTGTGCGACAATGGCATATTTAGGCTTTGATACGAGCCATTTTTCATTAGGATATATTGCAACATGGGCAAAAGATACGGAATTAATGCGAAAGGCGTTATTTGAGATTCAGGCGACTCTTGAAAAGACGTTAGCCACGCTAGATGTTGTGCTACACCCACAACTGTATGAGCAATTAGAACAAATCATTCAGGAACCTAAACTAGCGAGCAAGGCGGTTTCATTTGAGCAGTTAGCGGGACATTTACCAGCCCTTTCTTATGTAAAAGCGCCAAAAATTGCGATTGAAGTATTTGATGCACGCTACAATGGCTTTGAAATCGCTAAGTACGACCGTCAAACGCAGTATTT
>NZ_JTFC01000012.1 GCF_003991225.1 Candidatus Kurthia intestinigallinarum | reverse complement strand
TGTCGTACTTTGTGGGAAACTGTTAAAGATTTTACATGCCTTGTGCAAAAAGAAAGTGATGTTCGATGAACATCAGATGATGACAGACTTTACGGTTCTCAAAGCAGCTAGCTGATTACATTTGACTGAAAGTCTAAGCAAAAGGATAACACGGAGAAGCCAGCACTATTCATCACCTTCGACCTTTCACTTCATGAATGAGTCCCTATAGGAGCATCGCTAGCCTCTGCCTTATGAACAGACCGAACGAAGGAATGTACGCGCAATTAGACGCCTAGAGATATGGGAGGGTTCGTCGTCATAAGCTACGCAGAGATCCAAAAGTGTATCATATAAAAATAGTCTCTTCTTTAGCTTAGCATCTCGATGAATTAACATAAATATCAATTAATACAAAATTAAGTTATTTATGCGTGTCAAAAAGATATTTTTTAGCACTCAAAAATGGCGTGAGCCATTGATATATCAACATTTATAGAGGGAGGAATAAAATGCTAATAAACATTATAGGAATCAGCTCAATTTTAATTTTATTAGTTATGATCATCTTAAATATGTCTCTAAGCAAGATTATCACTGTATTATTTGTTAGTTCTATATTTTTATTTATAGTACGATTATTTATAGAAGGTAGTAAATTATCAAGTGCTTTTACAGAATCTTTTGGGATTTTAAGCATTGTAGGATTTATTTGTGTAGTTATTCATTTTTTAAAGAAAAAAACTTCAACTAATTAATAATATGTATAAAAGACCCCATTATCTTCTACATGATAATGGGGTCTTTAGCTGATTAGAAATTAATCATCTAAATCATATTCATATATAGGGTTCAAAAGCATTAGAACAAATACAATAAAGTTGTTATGACCATCAGATTCGTCTATTTCTTCTATTCCATCTTCAGGTTTGAATTTTTTTCCTTTGTTTTGTTGAATAATATCAAGATATTTTTCAACAAACTTAGAGGATGCTGTAATATAAAAACCGCTTTTTAATAGATACATATCGCCGACTTTTTTAACAACAGTGAAAACTTCATCTTTATTTACTTGTCCATCTGGATTCGTCCAACGTGCTGTATCATAATAATTCAAGTCGTCCACAAGTACTTTGATTGTGCCGATAGATGTATGATAGCCTTTTACATTTTTCTTGTTTGCAGTGATGTAGCCTTTAGCTGTTTTCAAGCGTGGCGTTTTTCCATCGTACTCGATACCAGTAATCGTAAGTCGCGTACCTTCTGGATAACGTTTAATCGTTTTCTTCAATGTAACATCTTCATACAAACCGATTTCTCGCAGTGTGACGACGCGATCTGGTGTATACGTATAAAATTTATCGCTCGTGGTATCACCTTTTAATTTACGTGCTACTTCATTTTTAAAACGTGTCCAATCACTTGGACGTGCAACGAATGGTGCCGGACAATTCTTGGCTGTTACATCGTAGTGACGATATAAATCATGTTGATTCAAACCATATTTTTACACAATTCTACGACTACATCGACTGTACGATTAAATGTCGCTGTTGCGATAGAACTATCTTTTTCTAGACACATCTCAACGCCTATGGCTGTCCAAGCATCTCATCACCTCCTCGTATTCTTTACCCTATTTTTACCATAAAAATGTTATGCTGTAAGTAGATACCATCAAGGAGGGGTTCTATGTATTACGCTTATGCGTTTATGAATGTCATTGTATATATTATTTACGCTGTTTTTCTTATCATTGGTGCACATATGACACAGCCACTATTTGGACTGCTACCACTGCTCGTCTTTTACACAGCGAAATATACGGGTGGCTTCTTTTGGTATAGCTTTGCAAAAATGCGCACCACACAATTATTTAGATGGCTCATTGTATGCGCCGTAGTCGGTTGCATACTGGGTGTTGCCTCACTAAAATATCCAGCCCTTCTTAACATCTCGGCCATTTTATTAGGACTATGTTGTAGCGTATTATTACCTACATACACGACCGTTTTGAAAACTCAAAAAGGTTCAAAAAAATCACAGATGCTCTGGTCAGCGCTTCTTGCCTGCTGCTGGTTACTCATCTTAGTGCCCGTCATTACATCTAAACAGTTTTCCTTTGTCTTTTTGTGGATTGGTCTCGCATTCTTTTTCCTACTATTTCTACCCATTAAAAATGTGCCAAAGATCATTACACCGACTCGTCCAGCACAGCGCTACACTGGGCTTATTGCCTTTATCGTCTTGAGTGCAATGCTATTCATCGTCAAATTTGTCCGAACCGTTGAATGGCAAACTTACTTTTCAAGCATCGTTTTAGTCATACTCTTTTTAGTGACTTGTGCGATTATGTGGTACTCATGGCATCATGTACGCGCCTTTTCTACAACACTGCATCTATATAGCTATGCAGATGGCTTACTCGTTGCCTTTTTCTTTATGGTCACTGTATTTGAACACTGGCTGACGGCAGCATCCACCCTTCATGTCGTGTACATACCTTATATTATCGGTGTGCTCTTGTCCTTCATTTTGCCGTTCAAGTTCTCTCGCAACACCTTACTACTCATCGTTTTACTATGTAGTTGGGGATTAGTGTATGAACCATTAATCACCGTCGTAGCAATTGGTATCGGTTACAGCCATACAAAATTTGCGGCGGATTTAAATGGGGATTATTACAAAGCAGCTATTCCGGCATTAAAGGAGAATGCGTTATTAATTAAAAATCGTTTTTATCGTCTTGGCGGTATTTCGATACAGGTCCTCATTGTGGCATGCATCGTGAGCCTGTCATGGCAGCGCGCTATTGATCTTCCCGAAGTTATGCACACCGTAATTCCAACAATTCTTCCCGTTATCACTATTGGCTTTAATAGCTTGATGACCATTTTTATTGGTTGGCTCGTATTAAAAAACCGCCCATCTAGCAACTAGAAGGGCGGTTTTTTATATAATTTAAACGGCTTTAATTGTTACATCAATATTACCAGCAGTTGCTTTTGAGTAAGGGCATACTGTATGCGTTAATTCTAAAAGCTCCTGCGTTTGTTCACGTGGCAGACCATCAATATGTCCGACAATCTCCACTGCTAAAATAAAATCAAATGGTGCTTTTTCAAATAAGCGTACAGTCGCTGTAATTGATGATTTTTCTTTAATCCCTTTTTGACGCTTAATCAAATCAAGCGCGCTATTGAAGCAGGCACTATACCCTGCAGCAAATAATTGCTCTGGATTTGTCGCATCTGCTACGTTTGAACCTGGAGGCGCAATCTTCACTTTAAATGATTTATCATCAGCAATCGATTCACCACTGCGGCCACCAACATTTAACATTTTCGTTGAATAAATTTCTTTCATTTCTTTACACACTCCTTTTAGTTATGAACAATTAGATTGTACACAATTTAATTGTGTTTGACAAGTAATTGGCTTCTTTCTAAAATAGAGTGGACTGGAGGTTTTACGATGAATGCAAGTTTAGATAATCAGCTTTGTTTTTTATTGTATGTATCATCAAAGGAAATTATTAAAGACTATACTGCTCGCCTGAAGCAATATGATTTAACATATACAGGCTATATCACAATGCTCGCATTATCCCATGAGGAGCCAATGACGATTAAAGAGCTTGGTAGTAAACTCTTTTTAGATTCGGGGACACTTACACCACTGCTAAAACGCTTAGAAACACATGGCTATGTAACACGCGCGCGCTCAAAAGAGGATGAACGAAATTTACTCGTTTCACTTACAGATGAGGGATTCACATTACGAGAGGAACTTGGCTGTATCGGTGAAGATGTGTTTGAAAAGTCTTCTTTAGATACAGAGCAGGCAAAAGCATTACATGCGATGTTAAGCCAATTTGTAGCAAGCCTAGACAAGTAAAAAAAAGGTGCCTTCGTGCGCCTTTTTATTTTACCTAAAAATGGCTAAATATATATTTAAAGGATATTCTGTGTTATGCTATGAAAGTGAAAATACGAAAAGAAAGTTAGAGGAAGTACTTTGAGTAATTATCAATTTTTAATGGCAAAGCATGCCTGCATGGAAAGTGAGCGTTTATTTCTACGCCCCGTTACGATGCATGATGCAGTGGATATGTTTGACTATACGTCAGACGAAGAAACGACACGCTTTTTGTATGAGCCGCATACGGAGCTGCAACAAACAGAAAAAATGATTGGCAACTATTTTATGAAAGAACCTATCGGCAAATATGCACTCGTTTTAAAAGAGTCTGATAAGATGATTGGTGCTATTGAGTTTCGGGTAGATGACTGGAATAAGAGTGGGGATTTAGGCTTCACCTTAAATCGCCGTTTCTGGGGAAATGGCTATATGACAGAAGCCGGGAATACCTTACTTCATTTAGCATTTACAATTTTAGAGCTAGAGCGCGTACATGCTGCCCATGACGTCAATAATCCGATGTCCGGAAATGTATTACGCCGCTTAGGTATGACACAAGAGGGGATACTGCGTAAAAGTGAAATGATTCGTGGCACACTTGCAGATAGTGCGTACTATTCGATTTTAAAAGAAGAATATACCATCCGTTTCTAGCGCTTTTATGCGAGCCGAAGAAGCTGATATTAAGCGATATAAAAAGGATAGCTGAACGGAGAAATTCCTTTAGCTATCCTTTCTTTATGTATTTTAATAATTCGCTTAGCTATACCGCATCTAAATATTTAAGCACCCATATACCTACACCTAGAGCTACAAACACATAAAATGCGATTTTCGTTTTATTACCCGATT
Organism: Candidatus Kurthia intestinigallinarum; assembly: GCF_003991225.1. Taxonomy (GTDB): domain Bacteria; phylum Bacillota; class Bacilli; order Bacillales_A; family Planococcaceae; genus Kurthia; species Kurthia populi. Next base: position 79,598 of record NZ_JTFC01000012.1, on the reverse strand, counting down.
TCTTTTCTTCCATCTAATGACGACCTCTTTCTAATTATGATTATGTTAAATTATACCTTAACAAATCAATGATAGAAGGAATACCCCAATATTTCAGTACAATTCTTACTTTAAATACACATTTTTCGAATAAAACAACTTATCACAGCAACTTTTTTTCAAGCACTATTTTATGTAGCCCATTTTTATCTGTATATGTGCTCATCACATCAAATCCACTTTTAATATTTAAAATTAGCATATTCCGCCATTTATTCATTGTTTTCGTTTGGACAACATGACAGCCCTGTTCCCTTACATACTGATGCTGGATTTCCATTAGCTTAGAAGCAATACCATATTTTCGATACTTTATTTTCACGCCGCCTAGCCAGCTATAAAATGTATAAGTATCGAGTTCATAGCCAATCTTATAACCAATCACTTGATTTCCTTCCATTGCCGTAACAACGACTAAACGAGGCTTGCTTGTCATTTTATTAATTAACTCATCCGCTTCGCCGTAGCTATCCTATTTATTATCAATCGTCACCTGGATTTTGTTATTTTCAAACGGATAATTATATAAAATAGGATTACTCTCTATCGTATAGCGCACAATTCTAATCGTATCGTCTTTCCCCTGTTGTTCATGTTCAAAAAATTGTTCAAAACGTTCCCTACTGTCGATTTCACCATGTAATTCAACAATATCACTCTCTTTCACAACATAAGCATTTGTGGCATCATCACTACACCCTGACAGTACAAATAAAGAGCTTAGCGCTAAGAAAACAATCGATTTTTTAACATATGTAGCTCTCCTTTATTTTCCAATTCCAACCACAATACCATATAACATTTGAAAACACTATTTGATTGAAGGCATTAAGATTTATTTTACAACGGTAAATTTTATGTGTGCATCACAAATCATTAAATCTAAATCACCAATCACCTCAAGAAGCGTGTTTTGACTACGACATATTTCTAGATATGTGCCAACTGCATGTCATTTGGCTTGTTGGATTAATAAGCATTTGTTCACCTCACACATTATCACAAATACATATCATTTCTTTGGCGATAGTTGTGATGCTTTGTTAACCACTTCATTAAAAAACAGCCCGTTTCTAACCCGTTTTGCCGTATTTTGGGTTCATTTCGGCGCTCCGAGGGGCATTTTCCAAACAGCGCTCGTTCAGTTTTGGATCTTTATGTCGCATTTTTTTATTACTTGAATAAATGACAGCACACACGCTTTTTTGAGCAGTATATAATCAAAAACAGCCCGAAATTCACGAAAATGGGTTGATTTTCGGGCTCTAGCGGCTAAAATACGCCTTTTTCGCTTCTTAAAAATAGTCCTTATTTGCGCTGAAAATAGTAAATAAAAATTTTCATTGACAGCATATGCACGATGGTTAATACCCTTCTTTCTTTACGTATGCAATTTGCCCTTGTTTGGCACTTATTTTCAATTATGTTGTAGCTAAAAGACGCTTCCTGAGCAAATAACGATTTTCTAACTGCTTTATTTTTCTCGTTCCAAACAAATGAGGACTCTAGTAAATTTCCCGATTTATGATATGCTGTTAGCATCAACTAACAACGAAAGAGTGGAATTTCATGAAACAGATTACAGCCTTTGATTTTATTTTAAAAAATGGTGAGCGTCTTCATTTTGATGCGGATGATTTCCGTATGATGCACTTTGATCATATCGAACAGCATCAGGACGAACAAATCGTTCAAAATGTCAGCGTCTTTCTTTACCATAATGCCAATCGTTTTGAATCCTATGTCCACCAGCTAGCAGAAGGTGAACAGATTTTACCGTTTGATCGTATCCAACAAACATGTGATATTGCGAAAATTGCTCTTACATACGATGATGATGCACATGAGATCTATCATATCGGCTGGCATGCAGATGCACAGTCAAATAAATACCAAACGAGTATTGTACATCCACGCAGCGGTGATTTATTGATTACCATTAATCCAGATAAAACCGTGACACAGCAATTTGCAGAAGTATTAATGCCTTAATTTGATTTCGATTCGTAGCAGCTGACGCGTTCAGCTGTTTTTTTAACGACAAAAAGAGCCACGCAAATACTCGCATAGCTCTTTTTCACACACGCTGCTTAGGGGGCAAACGTTGTTATAAAGACATCGACACATATTTCGTTTCTAAATATGGCTCGATTCCCTCTGTGCCGCCTTCGCGACCCATGCCCGATTCCTTCATACCACCGAACGGAGCATGTGCGGCTGAAATAATGCCATCATTCCAGCCAACGATACCGTAATCTAAGTTTTCGCTTAAATACGTACCTGTTTTATAGCTTTCTGTAAAGAAGTATGTTGCTAGTCCGTATAATGAGTCATTTGCAATAGCAATCGCCTCATCTAGTTCCTTGAACGTCACAATCGGAATCACAGGACCAAATGTTTCTTCTGTCATAATTTTTGCATCTGCTGAGACATTCGTCAGTACAGTTGGCTCAACGAAGTAGAACCCTTGCTCTTCATCGACGTTATGGCCACCACCTACTGCTGCATCCGCGCCTTTTGATAAGGCATCCTGGATTTGGTCCTGGATTTTATCAAAGCCTTTACGGTTAATGACCGGGCCAACACTGACATCCGCTTCCATACCATTACCTACCTTCAGCTCTTTTACCTTCGCAACAAGTGCTTCTGTAAATGTAGCTGCAATATTTTCATGCACAATAAGACGGTTTGGCGACACACAAGTTTGCCCTGCATTACGATATTTTGCAATAATCGTCTGCTCCACCGCTACTGCAATATTTGCATCCTCTGCCACGATAATCGGTGCATGACCACCAAGCTCCATCGTCGCATGCTTCACTGTTTGCGCGCACTGTGATAATAATAATTTACCGACAGCCGTACTGCCTGTAAATGTAATTTTACGCACCGCCTTATGCGATGTGAAAATTTCACCGACCATTGGCGCATCCGCTAGCACATACTGCACCGCATCCTCAGGAATCCCTGCACGATGCGCAAGCTCAATCAGACGAATCGTCGTAAGGGGTGTTTCCTCTGCCGGCTTCACGATAAATGTACAGCCCGCCGCAAGTGCTGGTGCTGCTTTACGTGTCATCATCGCCGCTGGGAAATTCCATGGGGTAATCGCCGCAACGACACCGATTGGCTGACGTGTCACAGATAAGCGCTTATTTGGTACATGTGTCGGAATCGTGCGACCATAAATACGCTTCGCTTCCTCCGCATACCAATCAATATAGCTCACCGCATAATCCACCTCACCAAGTGCCTCTGCAAGTGGCTTACCGTTTTCAAGCGTAATTAATTCACCTAGCTCCTGACGATTTTCACGAATCATTGCAGCCCAAGCTATCAATAATTTCGAACGATCATACGCAGTTAATGCCTTCCATGAAGGAAATGCAAGCTGCGCCTTGTCCACTTTTGCGGTTACTTCCTCTTTTGTGCTCGTTTGAAGTGAATGAATAATTTCACCCGTCGCTGGATTACTTACATGTACAACACCCATGGCCTACACTCCTTCTGCAAATGCTTTATCTAAAATCGCAAAGCCTTTTTCAAGCTCTTGATCTGTAATCACAAGTGGTGTTAAGAAACGAATAACATTGCCTTTAATACCAGCTGATAATAGTAATAAGCCATTTTCATTCGCATACTTTGTAATGCGTCCTACCGCTTCTTTATTCGGCACCTTGCCATCTTTCACAAGCTCTACCGCCACCATTGCGCCAAGACGACGAATATCACCGATGAAGTCATATTGCGTACGGTATGTTTCAAGCTTCGCCTCAATTTTTTGGCCGATTGCTTCTGCTTTTGAATTTAAGTTTTCTTCTTCTACAATATCAATAACCGCTAATGCCGCTTCACATGCAACTGGGCTACCAGAATATGTGCCACCTAATTCCCCAACATCTGATACTTCCATTATTTCTTTACGGCCAACAACACCACTTAATGGAAGACCTGCTGCCATTGATTTAGAGACCGTCATTAAATCCGGTACAACATCAAATTGTTCAATCGCAAATACGGTACCTGTACGGCTGAAGCCTGTTTGAATTTCATCTGCTACGAACACGATATCATTATCCTGACAGAATTTCGCAACCGCTTGAACGAATTTCTTCGGCGGTACGATAAAGCCACCCTCACCTTGTACAGGCTCCATTACAACACAAGCGACCATTTCTGGTGCGATTGTTGAGATGAAGAAATCGTGGAATTGCTCAATAATGTAATCCACATACTCTTCGTCTGTTAGGCTATCTGGTTTGCGATATGTGTATGGAAACGGTGCTTTATAAATTTCCGGCGCGAAAGGACCAAAACCAAGCTTATACGGCTTCACTTTTGATGTCATACCCATTGTTAAATTTGTACGCCCGTGGTAGCCATTTGTAAATGCGACTACTGCTTGTTTGCCTGTATATTTACGTGCGATTTTCACAGCATTTTCAACCGCTTCAGCACCTGAGTTTAATAAAATCACTTGTTTTTCATGTGTTCCCGGTGTGATTTCCACAAGTTTTTCAGCAAGCTTCATATAAGAATCGTACATAATCACGTTGAAGCCTGGGTGTAAAAACTTTTCTACTTGTGCTTGCACTGCTGATACTACCTTAGGATGGCTATGGCCAACATTAAGCGTACCAATAGCAGCTGCAAAATCGATCCATTCATTGCCCTCTACATCGATAATTGTGGCACCCTTCGCTTCTTTTGCAATTGCTGTACAGCCGTTACTAACACCTTTCACCACGTATTTTTGGCGTTTGTCATTTAATTCATCAGTAAGGTTTGTCGTAAGCATTGTTAAGTCCTCCCTTGTTTCTTTTTTTCCTATTATGAAGGATTTTGGTACAATAAAAAGCACCAAGATTTCAAAAAAAAGGTACCAGGGGTGAACAGTATGTTGATTCAATTAGACAGAACACAAAAAGGCCGCTTCCTTTATCAAGAAATTTATCGTCAAATTAAACAGCTGATTTTAAATAATGAATTACGTGCCAATACAAAGCTTCCACCAAAGCGTGAGCTCGCTCAGATGCTCGATGTTAGTACAAATTCCATTGCAAATGCTTATGAGCAATTACTTGCCGAGGGCTATATTTATACGATTGAGCGCGTCGGTTATTTTATTGAAGAAATCGAGCAGTTTGATATTAACCCAAATGTCACAACCGCTTTTCCGACTCATTTACGTGAGCAACCAGAGCCACCTAAAACTTGGCTGTCCCTCTCTCATATGAATAGTAACGCACGACTTTTCCCGATGCGTAAATGGTTGAGCTGTGAGGCGAAGGTATATGATCGCTATATCGAAGAGCTTGGCGAAATGGCACATACACAGGGCCCCTATGTGCTACGAAAAAATATTGCCGAGCTTATTTATGCAACGCGTGGTGTCAAATGTGAGCCGGAACAAATTGTCGTCCATGCGACGAGCCAGGGTTTATTGGAGCGCCTTATTCGGATTTTGCCGGAGAATCCATCGTTTGCGGTAGAAAACCCCGGCTATGCGCGCTACTATCAATTATTAAAACGTCACCATATTCAGGCGCATCTTGTTCCACTCGATGATGCGGGTATCGATGTCCATCATCTCGAGCAGCTTGATGCCCAGCTCGTGATTGCTACCCCGTCGCATCAGTTTCCAACCGGAACCATTATGCCAATTTCTAGACGTGTCGAATTGCTCAACTGGGCTTCGCGACAGGAGGACCGCTATATTATCGAGGACGATTATGATAGTGAATTTAAATATGAGACGAATCATGTGCCATCCCTTCAAAGCATGGACTACAATCATAAGGTCATTTATATGGGCACCTTCTCAAAAACGCTACTTCCAGGGATTCGCGTGAGCTATATGGTGTTACCAGTAAAATTACTTGAGAGCTACCGCGAGATGTTTCCACTTGAAATTCAGGCGGTCAATACATTGGTACTCTATACATTAAATGAATTTATTGAAAGTGGTCAGTATGAAAAGCATCTCCGTAAAATGACAAAGCATTTTGAAGAAGTGCGAAGCTGCTTAGTCACGGAGTTAACGAAGCAGCTCGGCGACCAAATTATCATTTCAGATGTTCCTGCTGGGCTTCATTTTTTAATTGAGGCAAAAAGCGCGCGTAGCTATGATGAGATTGAGCAGCAGGCGGCGAAGCATAATGTAGAAGTGTATACATTAAAGCGTTTTTCATTAAATCCATATCCGCTTATTCGCGAAAATCGCTTTATTATTATTGGCTTTGCGTATATCGACATGAAAGATATACCAGAAGCAGTACGTAGACTTGGATGTGTATTGTTTGATGAATAGCTTTTATAATTAGAAACCGTCGGATTATACCAGTTCTATTTTTTCACTGCATACGATGTTTTTGTATTTTTTTAAGGAACGTGAAACTTTTTATCGCACTAAACCGTATTAATAGGTAATAGTCTGTTCACTTAAGGAGTGACAACGATGCAACCACAACAGCTTATTTCATCTATTAATGACGGTGCTTTTCGCGCCATTTACAATGCGACGATACCCGAGTATCGTGCGACCTATTCATTTGATCAATTTACGGCCATTGCACAAAAAATTCAACACGATACATATACATTACATTATACGATTTCACTGCCACCGCTAAAAAAAATGGTGTGGCTTGATGAAAAACGCAGCAATGCGATCGGTGCCATTTTTGACTCAAAGGGCTATATTCATTTTTTAACGATGAAGCCTTATTTGAGATTTCCTGAGGCCGATCAATGCTTTTCTACAACGCAGTTTGAGCTACCTGTGCGCGGTGAATGGCAGGTCGCTCAGGGCGGAATGAATGAACTCATTAATTATCATTATCCTTTCTCTAGTCAGCGCTATGCCATTGATTTAAAACGGGTCAAAAATAAGCGTTATTTTGAGAATATTGGCAATATGTGTGAAGATTATTATGCCTTTAATGAAGAAATTTATGCCCCAGCAGCCGGCAAGGTAATGGCTATCGAGGATAACATTAGTGACCAACCACCTGGAGAACGTAATGAACTAAGCACGTTTGGTAACTATATTATTTTGAAGCATGGGCATAGTGAGTATAGTTTGCTCGCTCATTTACAGCAAAATTCGATTCATGTGAAAAAAGGAGATTCCGTACAGCTTGGCGAATTAATAGCGTATAGTGGAAACTCTGGCGATACGACTGCGCCGCATGTTCATTTTCAAGTGATGAATTCGATGGATTTAAATAAAGCGAAATCTTTACGCATTCGCTTTAAAAACAATCTACTTCCAATACAAGGCGATATTATCACTGGCACAATCGAGCCTAAAGAACATATCATTCCCCCTGAAAAACCATTTCTAGGTGGTATTCGTACAATTTTACAATTGTTTAATCGTAGTTAATGATACTTGTATAATTTAATAAATGGTGGTGATACGAATGAAAAAATACATTTTATTGCTTCCTTTTGTTTTTCTATTAATAAGTGGCTGCGCGCAGCAACCGAAAAATATGAATGTCAATGTTGTCGTCGAGCGTTATGATACGATTCAAGAGGACTACATTAAATTCATGACAGTGAAGGACCAGCAACAAATAAAAGAAGGTAAAAAATTCGTTAAGGACTTAACGTGGTCAAACGAAGCGCCACCTAGAACGATTCCGAATTATCGCTTTTACGATGTAGCAGAGGACAGTGCAGATTTTGACATAAAGCCAGTCATGTATTATGTATGGTTTGATGAGGAAACAGCTACTGCCATCATTTCAAAAGATGACAAAAAAACAGCTGCAGCACTAGACAATGCGCAAGTAAATGCCATGTATGATTTATTAGTCACTTCATCGAAAAAATAAAAAGAGGCTTGGGTTCTCGAACTGACCTAAAAATCTGAGATAACATAAAAAGAAAAAGACACTTTCAAGGGTATACAATCTTTGGAGGTGTTTTTTGATGGGCAAAAAACTTATTGAACAGAGATTTCACAGCGAAGCGCCCACTTCAAAAGCTCGTAACCGATGTGACCTACTTACCTTTTAGGGATAAACTATTCTATCTTTCAATTATTATGGATGTATTTAATCGAGAAATTATTGCGTATACGATTCATGATAAACGAGACACCACGTCCACATTGGATACGTTAAACCAGCTACAAGATCTATCACCAGGTTGTGTACTTCCTAGTGATCAAGAATCGGTATATACTTCGCATGAATACCAGCAAACGGTCAAAGAAAACGGCGTTATCATGAGCATGTTCCGTAAAGGCACGCCCGCTGATAACACCATCATTGAAACTTTCCACGCCAGTTTAAAATGCGAAACGTTTTATCTTGAAAGGCTTTTGAGAACAACAAATGACCTTGTCGTTCAAACCGTTCAAGCATACATCAACTACGATAATCATACGCGAATTTTGGCAAAGTTAAACCACCTTTCTCCAGTTCAGTACCGGAAAAAGGTGGCGAAACAAGAATTTGACGGCGACTCCTAGGGGAGCCCCTAGCATGAATGGAAGACCCCGCAGTGAGCTTGCGAGCGAGGAGGCTTCCGCCATGCCCCAGGAAAGCGTCCGTCAAATTCAGCTGAAAGAATGTGTCTTTTTCTTTGTCTCACTTTCGTGGGTCAGTTCCTATGCCAAAGCTTCTTTTTATTATAAATAATCTTGAATTAATCGACGTAAATCCTCTTGTAATGTAGGTAAATCCTGCTCTGTAAATGTGAGCCCCACATACGATTCATCCATATCAAATGCTTCCGATAAAAAGCTCGTAAATCCACGTGCCTTGCGGTCAACTTGGAATAATACTTCTACTTTATGCGATGTTTGATTCACAAACACGACTTCTAATTCATCTAAATAGCCGCGGAAGGGCCCAGTTGTTGGCACAAATTCATATTCCTGCACGAAAGAATGACGTGTATTCATACGTAATCCAGCCTTTTCACATTCTACCTCACGTAGGCGGAATCCTAAATTTTTCACTGCATCAATGACCGCACCCGCTAGACGTGTTGGACGAATCGCTACTGCATCCTTATCACTTGGATCAACGGCGTGCTTAATATCTAATCCCGTATTTAACCAAGCACGTGTACGGCCAACTGTTGCGGGGGCATCATATGGTAAATTAAATGAAAATAGTAATGATTTTTCCTCGCCTGCTTGAATACTGAAAGGCTCCGTTATTTTCTTCTGAAATATCGTTGCGGTATCCTCATATTCTTTATCACCTGATTTATTCGTAAAATTAATATGAAGGGATAAATAAATGGCATCAATACGTTGTTCCACATTGCCACCTTTAATATGAATGTCACCCTGTACTAAATCACCCGCTGTATACGTGTCATGGTCTAATACAGTATCAACTGTCGCAGCACCTACCCCAAAACTCGCTAATGCCTTGCTAAAAATCATTATTTTTTCCTCCTACATAATCGCTGTTTCTTATTATACGGATGAGCTTTTGAAACGTTTCAAAAATTACGCTATAATGCGAAAAAGGAGTGAATTTTTTGAAAATTAGCCAATTAACAACTGAATCGGTCGAACAAGCAGCTCGCTTATTAAATGAGTACCGCGTAACCTTTCATCAGCCAACTGATTTACCACTTGCCCGCTGGTTCGTGAAGGAGCGCTTAAAGCAAGATGAGTCGATTGTCTTTTTAGCCTGGCTCGGTGAGGAAGCGGTTGGGTTTGTGCAGCTCTATCCGATTTTTTCGACCATCAGCCTAAAACGCGCTTATATTTTAAATGATTTATATGTAGCGAAAGAAGCTCGAAAATATGGTGCTGCTACACAATTAATTGAAGCCTGCTATACGTATGCGAAGGCGCATAATGCACGCTTTGTCGCCCTAGAGACCGGTACAGAAAATGACAATGCCCAAAAGCTCTATGAAAAAATGGGGTTTATAGAGGAAACGGATGTTATGCATCTCATTAAATATTTTGACGAACACGAGTCACCTTCGCCGAATGTAGTCATTAAAACTTAACAACAAACTAAATTCAGCGTAAAATAGAACTATATTGGACAGCTAGAAGGGGTGCCGCATGGAAGGGATTATCAGTATTATTACAATTACTGCCTCGCAATTATTTCAACTACTAGGAGTTATATTTTTCTTCGGCTTTTTATTAAAATGGCTCGGTGAACAATCATTGGCTCATTATACATATGGTAGTAAGCTTTTTAACTTTATGTCTTTTATCGGTACACCTGTCCATGAATTTGGGCATTTTATTATGTGTAAAATTTTCCGCTATCAAGTAGAGGAAGTCATTTGGTATCAAAAACCGAATAATAGTGGCACACTTGGCTACGTTAATTTTTCGTATAATCCAGGAAGCATGTATCAGCGCATCGGAAAATTTTTCGTTGGCGTTGGTCCCCTATTTTCAGGACCTGTCGCCATTTTTCTACTGCTTTATTTTTTACTACCTGACGCCTATCATGCAATCTCTACTCATATTGGTATGATTTCAACAACCTGGAGCCTTCATACATTTGAGCAAATTTTGCAACTAAGTTGGACATTCCTTGTTGCGCTTTTTAATGTCCACAATGCGTTAAGCTGGCAATTCTACGTTTTCATCGTATTAGCTTGCTCGATTGCCGTTCATATTCGGTTAAGCAAACCGGATTTAGAGAGTGCAACAAGTGGCATTGTTGCCATTACCGTTTTATTACTACTATTAAATATTGTGTCGCAATTTTTTCATCTATCGCTATCTAATCATATTTTGATCTACGTTGCGCATTTTAATGCTTTTTATATTTCGATTATGATTGTGATTACCGTCATTTCGTTACTCTTTTTTATGACGAGCATCATTTGGGGAACGATGAAAAATCGTACAGCATAAAAAGAGGATGCTAATAGGGGCATCCTCTTTTTTGTGCTTAATAATGTAGAAACGCTTCTTTTGTTGGGTATGATAATTGTGTCCCACGTTTTTGTACGGCCTGTGCCGCATAGAAGTTTGCCTTTTTCAGTGCTTCTTCTATTGATGTGCCTTTTGTAATATAATGCGCAAAGCAACCAATAAATGAATCCCCGGCACCTGTTGTATCGACGGCTTGGATTTTTTCGCCCTCAATTACGTGGCTCTGTGTCGCTGTCATCCATAGCACCCCTTTGTCTCCTAATGTAACGATTAGATTTTGAACGCCTTGATCGATTAACGTTTGTGCCGCTTCTTTAATTTCCTCAAGTGTCGCAACCGGCATATTCGTTAAAATACCTAGCTCTGATTCATTTGGCGCAAAATACGTGCACTTCGTTACATAATTAATATCAAGCGCTGGATTCGCTGGTGCTGGGTTTAACAGAACCGGAATATCGAATGCATTCGCGATATCGATCGTTTTATAAATCGTTTCAAGCGGAATTTCTAATTGTAAAATGATTAACTTCGCTTCTTTTAATTTTTCCTTATAGCCTTCTACTACATTCTGTGTTAACTCACTATTGGCACCTTGAATGATTAAAATACGATTTTTCGCATGTGGATCAACAAAAATAGGTGCAACACCACTCGTTTTTGTGCCAACCTCAACGGCTTCTGTGCGAATACCGTTTTTCTTGAAATTTTCAATGGTATTTTGACCGAATAAATCATTTCCTACTTTTGTAACCATTAAAACATCTGAACCTAGGCGAGCTGCTGCGACTGCTTGATTCGCACCCTTACCACCACAGCCCATTTCAAATTCAGGCGCTTCTAATGTTTCGCCCTCTTCAGGCATACGTTCTAAATACGTGATTAAATCCACCATGTTTGAGCCTACTACTGCAATATCCATTTTAACTTCTCCAATCTGTGATTATTTCATGCTGAAAAATTATTCATTTTTTTAATTTGTTAAAAATATGATTTTAAGAAGCATTTTACCTTTTCTTAAAAAATTATTTAATAAAAAACAGCGAAATTCTTCCATAATCCCCTATTTATTAAAATTGTATCATACATTCATTTTTCATACTCCATCAGTATAATCTCATATTCCGTGCTCAATTCACTAACATCCTCTTTTTTTAAAGCTACTTTTTTATTGTTTTATCAAATAAAACTATATCTATTGACTATTATTTTTTGATAAGATACATGTCTTTTTTTACATTATGACTTTAATTTTTTTACTTTTTCAGCAATTTACTTTTACAGAAAATGATAATATTTTTGCATCAAAACACTATAATGACAGTGCTTTTCATAGTTGAAAAAATACGTTTTTTGTAGATTTTAATTATCATAAAGTAGAAAATTTTATTTTTTTCGATAAAAAATGTTGCTTTTTGGTATACTTTCAAATATTATTACATCAAGAGGACGTCACAAATCCTTCACAACCACACAAAAAAAAGGGGGGCAACCTTATGGAACAAAATTTAGACCGTCAACTTCTAAAAGAAGAACAAGAAAACAAACAGGCGGCAACGGGGCAAACAAGTTTCACGGAACAAGAGTATGTTAATATTTCTGAAAGCTCAGAATTTAAAACGCTTTCAAAACGTAAACTTGGCTTCATCGTACCGATGAGTATTTTATTCTTCGTTATTTATTTTACACTGCCATTATTATCATCATTCACTGGCGTATTAGACGGAAAAGCAATTGGAGAGGTTACATGGATTTGGATTTATTCACTAGCTATCTTCATCATGGTATGGACATTCACTATTATCTATGTAAAAAAAGCCGCTTCATTTGATAAAGATGCAGAGGCTATCAATGATAAGGCAAAGGCTGGTGGATATAAATGAGTATTATCGGGATTTCTTTCTTCGTCGCAATCGTAGGTTTAACACTTTTTGTGACATACTTAGCTTCAAAGAAAAACAATTCAGCAGCTGACTTCTATACAGCAGGCGGCGGCTTAACTGGCTGGCAAAATGGTATCGCTATCGCAGGTGACTACCTATCTGCCGCTTCATTCTTAGGGATCGCGGGTGCTATCGCCTTATTCGGTTTCGATGGTTTCTTCTATAGCTTAGGATACTTAGTAGCATACTTAGTAGTACTTTACATCGTGGCTGAGCCATTACGTAACCTTGGTAAATTCACATTAGCAGATATGATTACTGCACGTTTTAATCAAAAGAAAATCCGCGCAACAGCAGCTGTTAGCTCAATCGTAATCGTATTATTCTACATGATTGCACAGCTTGTAGGTGCCGGTGCATTAATCCAATTATTATTAGGAATCGACTACAAATATGCAGTTATTTTAGTAGGTATTATGATGACAATCTACGTATTATGGGGCGGTATGGGCGCAACAAGTTGGGTTCAAATCATCAAAGCCGTATTACTAATGATTGGTACAGTTATTATCTCCGTGTTAGTTTTAGCAAAATTCAACTTCAACATTTTAGAAATGTTTGCAACGGTTTCTGAAACAAATGGTAATGGTGGTGCCTACTTACAAGCTGGCCTGAAGTATACAAATGGTATTGATACAATGTCAATGATGATTGCATTAGTACTTGGTACAGCTGGTTTACCACATATCTTAATGCGTTTCTTCACTGTAAAAGATGCAAAAACAGCTCGTTCTTCAATCAACTGGGCAACTTGGATCGTAGGTTTATTCTACATCCTAACAATCTTCTTAGGCTTCGGTGCTGCGGCATTCGTTGGCTCTGAAAAAATCTTAGCTGCAAACCCTGCAGGTAACATGGCTGCGCCGTTATTAGCACAAGCTTTAGGTGGCGACATCTTAATGTCATTCATCTCAGCAGTAGCCTTCGCTACAATCTTAGCGGTAGTAGCAGGTCTTGTATTATCAGGTGCTTCTGCATTCGCACATGATATTTACGGCCAAGTTATTAAAAAAGGTAATATTACGGAGAAACAACAAATGGTTGCAGCTCGCTGGGCATCAGTTGGTGTATCAGTATTCTCAATCATCTTAGCTTTATTCTCTCAAACATTAAACGTAGCATTCTTAGTATCACTTGCATTCTGTATCGCAGCATCTGCGAACTTACCAGTAATTATCTACACAATCTACTACAAAAAGTTCAATACAACTGGTGCGATGTCAGCAATGTTATTCGGTTTAATCTCTGCGCTTGTATTAGTAGCAATGAGCCCGAACGTATGGGCACCTGAAGCTGGTAAAGCCATCTTCGTCGGCGACCCACTATTCCCACTAACGAACCCAGCAATCATCTCGGTGCCACTTGGCTTCCTAGCAGGTTGGATTGGTTCAATGATTGGTGAAAAAGTAAATGCTCGTAAATACGCTGAAGTTAAAGTCAATGCAACAACTGGCTTAAACGTAAGTGATTCAGTAGATCACTAAACAAAAAAAAGAGGCTTTGGGGATTTCCCCAAGCCTCTTTTTTTTGTTTAGAATGTCGATAACCCCGTAAATTCTTGAATACGATACATTGCGGTTTTCCATAAAGAGCCGTCCGCAAATTCCTCGTAATCAACAGTATATATGCCGTCTTGATTTGTCCACAAACGCTCAAAATAAGCATTCATATCACGCGCTGTCTCTTTTTCTTTTGGCATCGTCATATATAAATCGGTTTCTAAATTATAGTCATCGATATTACGACGTGTAAAGTTGGCCGAGCCACCAATTGCTGTAAATGTATCTGCTTGATTAAGCATTAAAAACTTACTATGATATTGCTCACCCTGCGTATCATACCAACGCACTGTAATATTATCTTCTTTCATTAGCTCATGTGCTACAGGCCGATTTGGCACACCATTTTTCTTAATACCAAATGCATCACGGTTCGCATCTAAAATCATTTGGATATTGACACCGCGCTTGGCAGCATCTTTTAATGCATGAATAATCTCACGTTCTGCAATGTAGAAAACACCAATTTTCAATGTATCTCCTGCTTTTGCCTGCTTAATTGTTTTAGTTAAAGCTTGTTGTATTTTTCCTTCTGTAACTAGCTTCACATTAATATCTCCTGCTGGCTCATCTGCTACAAATGAAATATTTTTTGGAAGCTTTTTATCTGACATATGCAAGATTGCATTTTCTGATTCATAAATATCTTTCACAATAGCGCCCTTTACAACAAAGCCAATATTGGAGTGAAGGCTACTGCCATCATGCGAAACATTCGCCGATATGACCATTGCTTCTTGTTCATTTAAGACAATTTTCCGGTGGTTCGCTTTAAAGTTCACTAAATCTAAATAGGCACCAGCAGACATTTTATCACCATCTGGGTTAAATAAATTTGGTAAAAATCCATTTGTTGATACTGGCCACCATTGTAGATAAGAGCGCCACACACTTGAATAAAGCGGATTCGAATCTCGTAACGGTGTTAAATTTGTTGTTAATACCTCAATATTTTGCGCTGTTAAATCTTTAAAGAATTGTGGATAAATCGAGCCATAGCCAGAATTTACATTGTCTGTAATAACCTGTATCGGCATGTCCGGCTGCTCTTTACGTTTTTCGATAAGCGCTTTTGTTAATTGCTCTGCACGATTATCATACGTCGCTTTTTGATGATTATAATCATCATTATATAAAAATAAATCAATCACTAGAACTTCTTTTGCCTCATCAATTATTTGAAGCGTACGTTCAAAAAGTTGTTGTTCCATTACAGCTTTATCATTTTTTTCATACGTAATATCTGTTAAAAATTCTACATTGTCAACCTGGTGAAACTTCCCATCAACGGACATCCCTTGTGGTAAAGCCTTTTGCGTATGCCAGTTCCACGCGAATAGCGAAATCAATATGAGAATACACAAAATCACCTTCATTCGTTTTTTCATTCTTTTCCCCCTTTGAATCGTCTTTTATAGTATACCATTATTACCAGATACTAATATTAGTGTTTTATCATAATTAAAAACACCTCTCGTAAAGTAAAAAAACGCAACCAATTTTGCTGCGTCTTTTTTTCTTTCCGTTTATATTTGAATATACGTTAAAAATGGGTTCGCCATCTATTTATTTAGATAAAACATAATTGACTTTACCTTTAACGCATTTTATCATCATTACTCTCACTTTAATTAATTTCTTTCAATCAATTCCCGTAACTTCAATGCCGTATTACGATTTCTCACAGTCAAATGGCGATAAATAGCCTGCTTCATTAGTTTAGACCACATCGTTTTACTATAATGAGTTGTAAAGGAACTACTCCAAAAAATGGCATTACCACAAACTTTGCAGTGCTCATATTCTGAATTAATCTGCGCGGTTAAAGCACGTAAATCCTCCGCTGTATAAGGTGCTAGTACAAAAGCAAGATTATGGCGCCATTCTTCATTTTCACCCCACCAGGAAGGGGCCAATTCGAGCATTTTTTTATACTGCACTGTATCAAGTAGCACAAAATCGAGTTCAAAAAAATGCGACTTAAAAAATGACTGTAGCGCATCGATACAAGCCTGCTTTTCAAGTGCTGATGATATTAAAAGATTGCCACTGTTAATATAGCTTGAAACATTTTCAAAGCTTTGTATAATAAGCTGCTCCTTTAATTCCGTCATACTAATTTTTCTGTTTCCCCCTACATTAACACCCCGCAATAACAAAATATAATCCACACAGATTCCTCCTAAAAAAAAATAGGAACCCGTTAGGATTCCTATTTTCCACTATGATTTTTTATACCACACATCTGCATATTGCTCGTTTTCCATAAAGCTTTTTTTAGCATATGGACAAACAGGAACAATTTTCAATCCATCATGACATGCTTTATCGACTACTTTATCAACTAATTGCTGGGCAACACCTTGTCCTGAAAGTTCTTTTCGAACACCTGTGTGAAGAATAACATAATAGTCTTTTCCTGCAGGTCGTGTAAAATCAATCTCAGCTAACTTATTATTTTCTTCTCCTACATAAAAGCGGCCTTGTTCATTAAATGCTACCACTTACGCATCCCCTTTACGAATATAATGCAGTGCACCAGATGGGCATGTGTCAATAACGCGTGCCACTTCATCAGCACTCGCATTATCTGCTAAAATCCACGGTTTTCTTTTTGTATTAAAGACATCTCCATTGCCTTTTACACAGTTTGCAGAATGCTCACAAATCGATGCGTTAAAAAATACATCAATATTCTCGCCTGAATATTTACGATATCCTTTATCCAATAATTGTTGTTCATTCATCATTTTTCCCCTCTAATAGATTGAATCTTATTTTCGCCAAAAGAAACAATCTTAATTTCCTTTTCTAGCATATCATTTATTTGCGCCAAACGTCCGCATATTCTGGATTACGCTCAAATTGTCCTTTCGCAAATGGGCATAGTGGAATAATTGTTTTATGATCTTCTCGTGCCTTATCCACCACAGCTTTTACTAATTGATTCGCCACACCCTGACCACGTAACTTATCATCTACAAATGTATGATCAATAATAAAAAATTCATCATTTGGTTATGTAAATGTAATCTCAGCTAAGGTTTCACCTTGATCCTCTACGAAAAATCGTCCTTCTTCTTTTGAAACATTCATGTTTATTCCCCTTTCATGTCGAATTTGCATACTATCAGAACCATGCAAATTCGTGTACATTTTTAAATTACCCGCTTTACAAACAATTTATGCGTGAAATGATTTTATTGATTTGCCGGTCTATATAAATAGGAAGAAATATCAAAACAACAATTAAAAATCAACGATAAAGAGGGTCCAACGTATATCTCTGCAAAATATATCGACTGGATTGTACCAAAATAGGAAATAGGAGGCTAGGACATATGTGTAAAAACAACCGCTCATGGGAGTATAAGAAAAAACGAAATCACGCTGTGGCGCGGTTCCAGTTTTTCGTTGCGAACGCTAAAAAGGAAAAATGACGTATTTTGTCCCAGTCTCTATTTTTTGTGAATTTGCAATATTCTTTATTTTTATATACACTGAAAGAAATGATAAGGATGTGATGACTTTGCGAAAAACATTGGGTCTTAGTATGGGGGCCATTATTTTACTCGTAATGATTGGTATTTACACTTTTACATTCTTTAATAAGAGCCAAACTACCTCATTTGCAGATGCAGTACTTCACACGTTTCAACTAGATGTCTCAAGTGCAGATATTTTTGTCGAGCAAACTTCTTCAGATTCCATTGAAGTAAAGACCACGGAGACAAGAACCTCAAAATTTGATATTCGTGAAAAATCGAATGGCCAGTTAGCCATCCAACAAAATACAAAGGGTTTTCTATCATGGCTGTCCTTTGGGAGCAAACCTGAAGTGCATATTAGCTTACCAGCTACACAATACGACAAACTAAAAATTCATGCATCAAGTGGGGATATTAAACTGAAAGATATTACTGTAACATCCGTGCAAATTGAAGCATCAAGTGGCGATATTAAAGCAAATGATTTAAAAGCAGAAACCTATGACTTGAGAACTACTAGTGGCGACATGGAGCTTGGTCAACTAGGTAGTGACGCGAAAGAAGTTTCCATCCGTTCTTCAAGCGGCGATATTTTGGTTAAGACATTAACGACTGACACCTTACTTGCTGAAAGCACAAGCGGGGATATATCATTTGATACCATCACACTTGGACGCGGAAAAAGTACGGTGACAACTACAAGTGGCGATATTCATATCACGCCGATTTTCAGTGAGGATACTTCTCTTTCTATTTATTCTTCAAGCGGCGACCAAATACTCACTAACAAAAATGACAATCACTTTTCATTTACAATTCGTACATCAAGTGGCGATATTCGCGTGCCATCTAGCTATACTTTAACAACAGAGAAAGATCATGAAGTCACTGGCACAACAGCGACTACTTCCTCAAATACACTAACGATGGAAGCAAGCAGTGGCGACGTGAAAATTAAAGATTAAAAAAGATGATGCGCAGGCATCGTCTTTTTAGTTTCATTTATAGAACCTATCACCAACCCTGGTATACTAGCTATGAGCGAAAAAGGAGGAATACGATGTGGCATAAAACAACAACCCATAAACAACTAGACATTAATGGCATGACATATAATGTTACACAAATCGAGGCTAACGAATCATTCACCGTTCAAAATAAAGAAATTACGAAAGGAACACTTGGTGGTTTTATTGATGATGCCAGTAAATTAAGCCCAACATTTTTTTGTGATGAAGCGACAATTATCGTCGATAGTGAGATTCAAGGCTCGGTTTACTTGCAACAAAGTATGCTCATATCCAGTCATATCCAAACAGATGGTTTACTGACAAAAACGCAGCTTTCATTTTGTACACTCAAATCGGACTACGTATCAATTGAAGCTACGACACGGCTACAATTACTCGCACTCCGCACAACGGGCGAAGCATTTCGATTAAAAAGTAATGGTCAACTAAACGATTGTGCATTTCATGGTGACGTCGATATTCAGACAACAACGATCACATTGGCCTCTATGGAATGGTCTGGGAAAAAATTTGTCGCAACTGGCACACTTCATATCCAACAAAGTGATTTAGCAACTGTTTACTGGACAAGTCATGACACCACCATAAAACGTTGCTCGGCACAACTACATACCTTGTCATTAAACGTGGGAACATTTATAAATTGTGCATGCCAAGGCATTAGTTTTAACCTACAGTCTGCAACTTGGCATGACTGTGACATGTCGATACAGTCACTTCAACTGACAATGAGTGAACTAGATAATGTCACTATTTTTTCACCACTTGGTCAGCTTTTAATAAGCGCACCTTTCATTTCTGGGGAATCTTTTTCACTTCATTTCGAAAAAATAAACAAGCAGCTGAGCAGTGACAGCCCACTTTTATTATCAAAAGATTTTTTAATATAAACGTTTAAATAAAAGGTTTTTATACAATTATTATTTTATCTATTTATACGTATATAATCGCCAATTACCTAAAAAAATCGTATTCGATTCCGTATAATTTACTGTTTTCTTTTGATTTCGTTTACGATAGAATGCACAGGGAATGAGTATCCTGTAGGTGTGGTTCCCTTTTGCGCAATGTTTACTTTCTTCAATGCCTCTTAGCATATTGAGGCATACATGCTATACTAACGAGCAGAGGAGCTGAATTCTTATGAAAAAAATAATTCTTTATGGTTTTGCACTACTTCTATTTTTCGCACTTCCTACACTAGACGCAAATGCGGCAGCAAGCACAGCAAAAGGTGACGCAGCACTTGCACAATTAAAACAACGTCATGGTCAATTTGTAAACATTGTTCCTTCGCATGTAGCTGATACAGAATCTGAGAAAATCATTATTAAATATCGCGTAAAAAATGGTCAAATTTATGCGCCCCATGCGGGAAATACAGCGACCTATAAAAAAATTGCACAAGATGGTAATTTACACAAACGTCTATGGGAAAAATTTATTGTAACGGTCCCTGCTAGTAAACGTCAGCAAGTAACAAACTTTACGGTTTTCACAGATGGTCATAATAATGACCAGGCATTTGTGCAACCAAATGATAGCACATGGAAAACATGGACACTTGCAGTCGATTACAAAGATGCACTTGATCAACCGAATAATTTCTTCGCAACACTTGTCCATGAATCAGCACATCTTGTGTCACTAAATAAAAAGCAAACAAATAATGCAGGGGCGAATTGTAAAAACTTCACATCAAATGGTGTTTGTATGAACAAAGATTCGCATTTAAATCGTTTCTATCAATTATTCTGGCAAGGACCGATTCATAATGATTGGGTAAAAACAGGTAAACAAGCGAATCAATTATATTTAAAATACCCTTCATCATTTGTAGACCAATATGCAGCTGCTTCTCCTGAGGAAGACTTTGCAGAATCATTTATGTACTTTGTGTTCAGTGAACGCCCAACAACAGCAAAAACGCGTGCTGAGCAAAAAATTGCATTCTTCTATAAATATGATTCGATGATTCATTTCCGAAATGCCATCTTAACAAGATTAAATAGCTATTATTAAAAAACACAGACCATCTCACAAAAAGATGGTCTTTTTATATAAATTTATATTTACATAATTGTATAATTCATTGATTTGGAGGGATTAAACTGCTTAGATTTATTTTTTTCATTTTATTATTGGGGTTGATTTGCTTTATCCCTCATACAGAAATTGCACCGAATCCTGCACACGGTGATGCAGCATTAAAGAAGATAAATGACCGGCATAGTGGTACGATGTTTAGCTCGAAAGAATATCCGTATTACGATATAGAGGATTTCAGTTCTTTAAAAATCTATACTGTCAAAGATCATACACAGCTCATTCATCCTGAAAATGGGCTCGGTTCAAAACAGCATCCGAAACTCACAAAAAAAGTAGGCACGCATGAAAAATTGTGGCAGCGCTTCAAAGCAGTAATACCTGAACCTATTCGTGAAGATGTGAAAGAATTTGAAATATTCACTGATGGCCATGGTGAGTATTACGGCTATGTATCTCCACTTAATTTTATTCAAACACAGTGGCGCCTATCATTTGATATCCAAGATTTCACCTATGATAAAAAACTTTTCTATTACGGCATCATCCACGAATCGGCTCATTTAATTGGCTTTGATGATAGTCAGCATAATGATACTGCAAAGAGCTATTGTACGAACTATCAAATTTTAGAGCGCTGTGCAAATGATAATTCATATACACAGTTATTTTACGAGCAATTTTGGACGAAAGAAATGGTGGAAGAAGCCTATACATACGCTTACGATTCCGTAGAAAACCGTAGCTATGCCTCGACCAAAAATTTTGTTACACCTTATGCAATGAACAATGTGGATGAGGACTTCGCAGAATCATTTAGCTATTTCATTTTTAGTAAGCGCCCTACTGATCTCAAAAAAATAAAGCATCAAAAAATCGAGTTCTTCTATCAATTTGAAGAACTTATCAAATTACGCAATGAACTATTACACAATATCGAGAGGGATTACCGATGATTAAACAAACAACAAATTATCCATGGGCGCTTTTATTACGCGCAGACCCAGATAAAAAAACGATTGAACAGTATATTACTACAAGTAAATGCTTCGTACTCGATCAACGAGGTGTCATTGTGCTACAACAAGTTACACCGACAATACTTGAAATTAAAAATATTGCGGTGGACGCAGCGCATGAACAAATGGGCTATGGCAAGCAACTGCTACAGTTTGCGATTGATTTTGCAAAAGAGCATCATTATGAACAGCTGGATGTTCGCACAGGCAATTCGAGTATTTCACAATTAGCCTTTTACCAAAAAGCAGGTTTTCGTATCGTTGAAATCATTCCAGATTATTTTACGACACATTATGAAGAACCCATTTATGAGGATGGCATTCCTTGTATAGATCAGCTTAGATTGTCTACAATGCTGTAATTTATACAATTATGATTTTATGAAAACATACAAAAAGCAGCAACCCTAACGAAATGGATTGCTGCTTTTTTTACATATTAATCTTCTAACACTTTTTCTAACTTCGTATATTGTTCATCTGTTAAATACGGTTTGTATTGTTCTAGCGCTTGTTTTCGTTGTGCTTTAGACATCGATGCTTTTGATGATTTCGCTTGTTTTAATAGCGTTTTGAATTGTTCATCCGTAATCGTCGTGCTACCTGTAGTATCTGTTGTGTCTGTACCTGTTGCTGCACCCATCGCTTCATTCAACTGCTCCTCTGTCGCAAGCTGGTCACTTGTCGGAACAGTTACCTCTTTCGCTTTATCAGAAGGCGTTGTTGAAATGGTGAATTTCACCGCATCGATATTGTTTTTTGCAGAAGCAATATCGACATCATATGTTTGCTTCTTTGTTTTTGAATCAATAACTGTTTGAATATTGACCTTATCTAGCTCTTTTAGCATATCCCCAATATTCGCCTTAAACTGTTCATAATCCGGATTATCCTTCGCTAATTTTGCTTGAATATCATCAAGCTTCGCGATATCGTCTTTATTCATTGTAAATGACAACTTGCCATCTTTTTCTTCAAAACGTTTGTCATCCACATCGTCTTTTAAATACTTAATAAACTCTTTTTGTAAATCCTTTTGATATGCAAGTAATTGCTTCATATCTAAATTTTCTACATCTGCAGTGACACTAGAGCCTGTTGTCTCGGCACTATCCTTTGCAAATTGCTGTAAGTCGATATATTTACCATCTAGCTCTTTTAATTTTGATGTATCAACTGCTGCAGAGCTACCACTAAGTGACTGTGTAATATCCATAACAGCTGATAAGAAAGCTGTTGATAAATACATGGCTTTATCGTCACCAATGACGTTAAATGGAATTTCTTGTCCCATCGCATTTACGTTTACATCTACTGCATATTTTGAGTCATCTGGCATTGAATACGAACCGCTAATTTTCATATCATTTAATTGGCTTTTCACCATATTAATCATCGTCGTCGTTTGACTATCGCCACCTGATACAGCGATGTCCTTAAATTTCATATCAAAAGTGCCTGCTTTTGCATCGCCCGCATCTTCCATTGCACCAATATATTCATCTTTTGGCGATTGTCCACATGCTGCAAGTAATGTCGTTGCTAAGGCAAGACTTGCTAGCTTCACCATTGTCTTCATTATGCCCAACTCCTTACTATTCTAATAATTTCCTATTCCTATTTTTCTATATTTATAAACGAATTTTCACTAAAATAAGTCCAAGGGTGAGCGTTTTAGCTTATATGATGAATCGATATCCTTAAATTCATTATAAGTAAAAAGTATTTTTTCCTTATTCCTTTGGTTTACTATGTTTGTATAATGGCTATATATAAAGTTGTGTTGCACAACAGATATCGAAATTATCTGACTATATCTTTATGATTGTTTAATTATTTCGGAAAATGGTAATATATATGTAGTAATGAAAGAGGGCGATTTTTTTGAAACGTATTATTCGACATGCAACATTAGATGACGCAGATCAGATTGCGGCGATTCATACCGTTTGTAAAGCTGATTTGACGAAGCCGATTACGAATCAAAACAGCCAACGTTCTAACACTGTCGGGACGGGCGGTACACCTATTCGATTTGAATATGATATCGCATTATGGAAGATTTATTTACAGGACCCTGCATATAAAGTAATGGTCCTACAAGACCGTATTATTATCGGCTTCATTGTAGCACATCAACCTGCACATACGGATTCATGGCTTATTGCAGATGCTGTTGTATTACAGGAGTATGCAAAACCACATGATCGAGAGATGTTGTATGAATCATTAATGAAGGAAATTTATCCTGCCGTTAATCATCCTCCGCAATTAGTGGAGTCACTATAAGAAGTACGAAAAGAACTGCCTCGTTGCGGTTCTTTTTTATGTTATATTTTAACTATTAGGAGGGATTTCATGGAAAAAGATTGCTGTTTTACAGAGGGGTCAAATTGGTTCCGTTACCGCGCAGCCGCGATTATTATCGAGGAGGGCTGTGTATTAGTCGCCGGCAATGAAGTGGCTAATTATTATTATTCTATTGGTGGTGGCGTTCAGCTTGGTGAGACCGCAGAACAGGCTGTTGTACGTGAAGTATTTGAGGAAACGGGTGTCCATTATGACATTGATCGACTTGCTTTTATTCACGAAAACTTCTTTCCGGGCGATGGCTCAATTGAAGGATTTTCATGTCATGAAATTGCCTTCTACTTTTTAATGAAACCTCGTGGTAAAAAACAAGTGAACAGTACCGGCTACTGCACCGAAGGGAAGGAAGAAGTCTATTGGATTCCAATTGATGAACTAGCTAAGCATGCTGTTTTCCCAACGTTTTACGCAGAGAAGCTACGTGATTTACCACAAGTAGTAGAACATATTGTAGCGAAAGAGGTGGATACAATTGAATTTTAAAGATACATATATAGATGCACCTCTGTATGAGGAGGATTCTATTATAAAGCATTATTATGATGCTGAAATGCCATCTCGCTATAACAGTAATTTTATGCTCTTTAAGCACATGCCAACGCTAGCAGAGTTTCAATATTACGAACAAAAACAACTTGATTTTCATCAGACACATCAGATGAAGCATCGCCGTTTTCTGTTTCCGGAAAATCAGCAACTTCCAACTGCATTGCTCGCCTATATTGAAGCACAACACTATGTCGTTGGCTCACTTGAATTATACGCGATGTTGCCGATTGAATTTAATGGCTCCTCCTTTAATGAGGAGGTAGTTATCCAGTATGTAGATGACGCATTGTTTCCTTCTTTTTTGGCATTCCAATATATGACTGACCTCACATATGGCGAAATTTTTGCCACAGAGAAACAGCATCTACTCAAAAAACAATTTAACGACTCATCAATTCAATTTGTTGTTGCTTTACTTGATGGGCAAATTGTTGGTTCATTACTATTATTTTTAACAGCTGATACGGTAGAGCTAGATAGCTTCGTTATCATCGATTCCATGCAACGACGTGGAATTGGCTCAACCATGCAGCAATTTGTTATGAATCAGCATACAGAGCAAACAATTTTACTTGTGGCAGATGGCGAAGATACGCCGCGCGAAATGTACGCTAAACAAGGCTATCATTACTGTAGTGCCTGGCATGAAATTGTCTTTGTACCAAAAGAATAATAGTTGAGACTTTACTTTCATTTTCATAAGTCTCTATAATGAGCATAGTCAATACTTTGTCACATTTTAAAATTGAAGGTGTGTAATTATGATTCTAACTGAAACAATGCTCAAAGACGTATCATCAAAATTTCGCGCTGCGCATTATCATGAGGCCCTCCTGTTAATTGACGATTATTTGTTATTAGCACAGCAGTCAGAGGATGTCGATGCGCAGTGCTACCTTTACTATATTGCCTTAAATATCGATGCAAACTTAGCCAATGATGACAATTTACAACGCCGTTTTGCACTTTACGAACGGCTGATTCAACAAAGTCCAAGTGTGCTTGAGCGATTGAAATTTATTCATGTGGCAGCATTGATGCAAATGAAAATTCACCAAGACTATGAACAAGCGAAAAAAACGCTACTACGCTTATTAGCACAAATGGAAGAACATGATTTTGAGCAACAGTATCCGAATATTTATATTTCAATCTACGCACATTTAATGGAATGCTTTATGCACCTAGAAGAAGTGAATCATGTTTTGAAATACTACAATATTATCGACCGCATTTATGTGCAAAAATTACTTCATTTAGATGCAACAACGTATTTTGCGCTTCATAGTGTGTTAGCACAAAGCTATATTGAACAAAAGCAATTAATAACAGCTGAAATGATTATTGAGGACTGTTTATCATTACCCCAAATTGAACAAAATTTAAAATCGAAAGGCACATTTTTAATTTTAAATTCTGCTCTTTATGCGCTGCGCAATGATTTTAAAACTTCTAACAAGCTGTATGAAGAAGCTATGTTGCTCGTTTCACCAAATGTCAGCCGGCATATTTTAAATGAATTATCGACAATATTCATTCATTATTTATAATTGTATAATTTGATAAAAGTAAAAACTAAATTTTGATATATAAAACCCCCTTTAAAGCCTCTTTAAGAGGTTTTAAAGGGGGTTTTATGTTTTTTTCATAAATGAAAGAAAAAACGTTTAAATTGTATTTAAATACCTTTTAAAACGAAGATTCATTGAACTTCGCATAAAGCGTTACATCATGAAAGATGCCATTTAAATAAAAATGACGCTTTAAAATGCCCTCAATGTTCATATTTAGTTTCTGCAATACACGATGGGTTGGATAATGTTCAATAAAACATTTCGCTAGTAATTTATTAAGTCCAAGCTTATCAAATACGAAGTCAATGACACATGCCACGGCCTCCGTTGAAAAACCCTGCCCCCAATAATCCTCTGCCAACAAAAAACTAATCTGAGCATGCCGATGAATTTGACTCACATTACTTAGATGAATACTGCCAATTAATGTATTGTTTGGCTGTAAATAAATACCCCATAAATAGACTTGTTTATCGTTCTTTAACATGTCTGTAATATACTCAACTGTATCTTGAATTAAATAATGTCCCCCTAAAGGGATAGATGCATTTGTAGCTGAAGAAGCATGATAATGAATACATTGCTGCTCTTCTAGTGTCATTGGTTTAACAACTAAACGCGGTGTTTGAAAAGTAAGGCAATCCTGTGAAATCGCTCGCATCATTTTAAGACCCCTCCTCTAACAAATATGCTTTATATATCTTCATTATAAGTTAATTAGTCTAAATATACTACTTATTATTTTTCGTTTTTTATACTTTATACTTATTATTGTAAAATAAACGTAAAAAAACACTTTCAAAGAAAAATCTCTTTAAAAGTGTTTTTTTATTAATCCATTGTCATAAAACGGTCAACATATTCTGTAAACTGACTTGCACCTTGGTGATCACGATAAACATCGACCATCATTTGTGATAATTCACGAATCGTTAGCTTATGCACACGTGCATTGTGACGGATCATGCGATAAATATTTGGATAAATGTGTATCGCACGCGATGTTGTCGTTGCTTTTGCAATATCTTCTGCATGAGGACGATATTTTTCAATAAGCTCCTCTGATTGATGATCCTCAAAAAATAAGGCTAAGACCGCGACCATCATATTAAATTTTACATCATGGTCTTCTGCAATTTCTGCGATTTCATCTTTCGTATCAGGAGACACGCCAATTGGGCGACGTACATCTGATGTATAACGTGGGCGTTCTGCATGATAATTTAAATTTGGAATTTCACGCTTTGACATTTTTTTCGTTAATGTATTTTGTGTTGAAGAAACCTCATCATCTTTTTTAGCCTGAGGTTTTACTTTCTTAATATTCAATGACGTGTTGGGTTTTAACCAATCGGCCATGAATGCCACCTCCTAAACAATCTCTAACGCTTTACGATGCTTACGAATTAAACGCTGCATCGCGCTAATACTATATGCTGTAGGCTCTTTTGCAAGCCATTTCTCTAACTGAATGAATTGTTGCTCAAATAACGCCTCATCGTCTTTAGAGCCTGTAAATAGACGAATCATATGCGTTTGTAATGTTTTACGCGGATCACTTGATTTATAACCTCGTAAACGGAGGGATTCGATATTTTGTAATCCCTTACCTTCAATGGCTTCTTTCAAGCGAAATAACTGTTCATCTGTAAAATATTCTTGTAATGGCATTAAAATTTCCTGTGTTGCGACACGTACTGTATCTTCAGGTAATGCCTGCATACGAATTAATAATTCCTGTGTAACCTCTTCAAACATTTGTAAGAAGTCATGATTCTCCTCAGTATCTTCAAAGAATAATGATGGCATGCGTTCATGTTCACGAACGACATCTGCACGACGAATTTTTGAGTCAAAAATTAGATCCCCAAAAAAATCCTGCGCAGCATCGGCTACATATTTTTCTTCTTGTAGATTTTGTGTAACAAAATACATGACGACACCTAAATTTTGTGCAACATCATAATCTTGTAAAAATTGCTGTGCACGTACACTATGTTCATTACACATATCAAAGAAGGGTTGTAGCTTGCGGAATGCTTTTTTCTCCGTCGACATAATCCCTACATAAAAATCTGATGCGATAATAACATTTGTTACAAGATGTCCTGCACTTGGTGGAATATCAAATAAAATGAAATCATAATCATCCTCAATCGTTTCAAGGACATTACGAATATAGGTTGTACCCTGAATTGATTCTGTTGTTTTCATCCGAGAAAGGAATGTTGAAAATTCTTCTAACAATGAATTAGCTGGAATAAACGATAATGAATCCGTCACTGGAACAATTGCTTTATGAATTGCTTCAGGATTATTGTTCTTTGCATAATCTTGAATGGCATCATAAATTGTAAACATAGAGCCATGCTGTCCTTGCTCCATACCTAAATCAATATTGAAATAATCACAGAAGAAGTCCGTAGAATCCCCCTGATGGTCACAATCAATAACAAGAACACGTTGATTATATTGTGTGGCTAATATATAGGCTGTCATATCAGTAATTGTTGTTTTACCAACGCCACCTTTAACATTTCCGAAAAAGAGTTTAATTGCCATAATTGCACCTTCCTATGTACATTTGTATAATTTCTTAACTATTCGTAATTTGTATAAACCTTAATAAAATAAAGCTATACAGCTCATTATAGGACTATACATAGTATACCATGTTTTCAAAAATCAATGTGCTACCAGGTTGAATATAGTAAAACATGTTTCACGTGGAACAAACCAGAGATGACCTTAAAATATGTTTAGGCACTGTGGACCAATAAGTGATGCCTTCGCCTTCGTTCGATTTGAGATGCTGTTTCGTGAATAAATGACAGTAATGGTAGAAGTGCTACTGGTGCGATAATTGTGTAAAGCTGTGCAGCTGCAAATGGAATAAATGTTGATGATTTTTTATTGGCGATAAATGATGTTACTAAATAAGATTTGAATAATGTCGTTGTTGAAAATTGTGTAATAGCGCCACGTCCTGCACCAGATACTTTACGAATAATTGTTGATGATGCATTTAATAATTTATTCAGTGTACTTTTGGCGATACCTAAAGCCTGACATAATTCACTTTGTGATAATTGAACAAATGGTTCTTCAATTGATGTACGTGCTTCAATAAACGCAATGACATCTGCTTCCCATTCCTCAAGATGTGAACGGACGCGGTCTTTGCGCTCTTTTTTATGCTTGTACCAGCTACCAATAGCTAATTGCGGTAATTCAATTGATGCATCAACATATTCAACGATTAACTGTTCAATATACATCTTTTGCGGCCCATTATATTTACCTGAATAGGCTGAGCGACAAATTGTTCGCACTTCACTATCTTTTAGCGGTGATTGAAGCGTTGAATTCCACTCATCGAGTAAATCATACGTTTTTTCAAATGACCATTGATCGTGATAGCAAGCAAGTGCAAGCGTGAAAATAGCATTGTTTCGACCGAGTTGACCCTTTTGACCACGAATGTTGTTCGTTTGAATAATTGCTTGGAACCATGGTTGTTCAGTTAAGCGTAAATTATTCACTTTTGGACCACGAATGTAGAGCGGTCGTTCGATATTATCATCTTGGCGTATCGACCAATCAATTAGCGAGGCAATATTATAGACGTGATTCAATTGGCAGAAGCGAATATTTTGTTCGGTTGGCACACGGAAAAAGCCAAAGTCATTACAATATTCATCGGCATCGATGTCACGTAGACTTTGTTTAATATTTTGTGCGATTCGTTTTGCGATATGCAAACTACGTGCTTTATTATCCGTCGATAAGTAAAACGGTGTTTCAAGCATAAAGTACAATTGATAACCGCGTGGTGATTCAATAATTAATGTTGGTAGCCCGATGCTGTTATCCATTGTTGTTAGCAAAATGTCTTCAACAGAATGCTTTTTCGTATCAATATCCACGACAAATGTATTGATTTGCAATAAATGGTCGTCGCTAAAGCCCGTCACATGTGTTCGCGCATGATTTGTATAGCGATAAGACACATAGGGATTCGGTGTAAAGTGCGATAGTGATGCACTATGAACAAGCAATGATTCAATCGATGTTAAAATCATACCCTTTACGCCACCATTTGAAGCAAAATCTTCTTTTTGACGCACCGCAAAAATGCCACCCTGTACAGCATGCTGTTCTGCCTGGTTTGCTAGTTCTTGTAATGAATGCGATGCAGTTGAATTTTTTTGTTTATAACGATGAATAGATACATTAAATAGTTGTTCATAAATCGCTGCCATGTTCATAGTCTTTCACCTCCGATTTCAGTATAATAAATAAAATCGCAGTGAATAATGAATAATCATTTTTGAATAATTCTCTGAGCCTTAGAGCCACAAGGGCTGAAGGTACTTTTTTTTATGGTAAAAAGAGGCCTTATCCGACACTTGTGGGCCACTTTTTGAGTGAATTGAATAATTTCTGTGGATAATTTAACGTTAAAGAACCCTTGATATAACAAAGTTTTTGACTTATCCACAGGAAATCGAGCGACACTTGTGGCGAGCGACACTTGTGGCGAGCGACACTTGTGGGCCAAAAATGAATAATCCAAAACCTTTTGAATAACTGATATGACGCGATTCACATTTTTGAACAATTCAATCGAGCGACACTTGTGGGCCAAAAAAAATTTTGAGCGACACTTGTGGGCCAGAAATGAATGACTGTCGCGGAAATCGAGCGACACTTGTGGGCCGGAAATGAATAATTGAATCATTTTGAGTGGCATTTATGGGCTGGAAATGAATAATTGACAATTCGAGCGACACTTGTGGTTGAAAATTGAATAATTTTGGGTTTTGAGCAACATTCGTGGTTGATTGTTGAATGGTGAATAGAAATCGAGCGACACTTGTGGTTCATATTTGAATAACTGAATTACATTAAAATAACAAAATCGAGCGACATTCGTGGCTGATTTATGAATAATTACATGAATATGAATAATTTGCTATACTACAAGTAACGAAATGATTCAGAAAGGCGGTACATCATGAATTATGAACAGTTGCCACCAACGTTATTAATCAAAAAAGAATGGAAGCCGCTAGCCATTTGTGAAATTGTGCAGCCCTATTTTGTAGCGAGCTATCCAGAACAAGTAATTGAATGGTCCGAAGATGCTTATATGTTAAGCGTAGACGAGGAATATGAATCGTCTGCGAGCTTTAAGAAGCTTTTAAAAGTCATTAATGAGGACTTTTTTGAATTACAGCCCTATAATAAGGCAACTTTGATTGAACGCGTTGAGAAAAATAGTGAATATGTGCGTATGAAAATTGAACCTTTGTTAAAGCAAAGTGATTCAGCGCGACAAAAGCCAGTCAAAAAAGCAGAACCTGTTACGAAAGTGACTGAACCACCAAAAAAAATCAAAAAAGAAACACAAAAGTCGCTCGTTGAATCACAAATTAAAGAAATTTCTGATCCGCTTGTTAAAAAGGCGGTCGAAATGATTCAAAAAGAAGAGATTCCTGCAGATTTAGTACATGTTGAATTAGAGCAACCGATTGAGCGCATTATTGAAAAAGAGCATTTATATTCAAATTCAAGCTCGACATTTCAAATCTTGCGAGATTTAGTAACAAAACCGGATTTCACGAAAAATGAAAATGGTACGTATTCAAAAGATATTCTTGGAATGGATGGTAGTTTACAGGGGCAAGCAGAAATTAGGACGAATGAAGAAATTCAGCGCCTCCCTGCTGATACAGTAGAGAAAAAGAAAGTATGGTTCTCACTTATGGAGTCTGCCATTACGTCACTTGATGAATTATCAGCGGATTTATTCGATTTGATTTCATACTTATGGATGGTGAGCTCTAAAAATTCAGAAGGCTATATTCATTTTGAAAGTGATGAGGCTTTGAAATTGAAATATGCGGACCCGTATCGTCAAAATTTCAAAACGCGTGAACGTGAACGTTTTGCTATTATGCAACGTGTAGCCGCATTATCAAGTGTGTGGATTGCCGTTGAAAATGATGATTTCATTATCGTCAATGAGGCGAACCTTGAAGACCGTACAGAATATGATTTGACGAATTTCCAGCCAATGTTCCAAATCGGTTCACTTGAAATGGCGTATGATAAAAAGACTGGTAAGGCAAAAGGGATTTATTCATTAACGATTAAGCCATCGTCATTACTGGCATATTATTTAACCGATAATACGCAAGCATTTGGCTATCTAGATTACAAAGTATTTCAGTACAATTATTATCAAAAACGACCGCATAAGCGCCTTGTTCGCTTTTTGAATTATGAATGGAAAGTACGTACAGAAGATTTATTGGAGCCATTTACGGTAGAAGCCTTAAATCATGCGATGGACTTGAATCCACGCTATACGGGCTCGAAAAATCGTGAAAAGCTTGAAACCGTATTGGATGAATTAATGCAGGACTCGGTTATTAAATCATGGTATTATGAAACACAATTTACTGATGCAGAAATAGCCGACCAGCGTTATTGGTACAAAAATGAATGGCAGAAAGTACAAGTCGTTATTTTACCACCCGATGTCGTTGTAGAGGAAAATCGTAAATTGTTGATTCCTCAAACGATTTCAAATGAAATTTATACAGAGGCTAAGCAAGAAAAAGAACGTCGTACATTATCACCTGAAATGTTAAAAGAAATTAAAGAGGTACGAAATATTCCATTGTCTGTTATTGCGGAAGAAGCGAATGTATCGTATAGTGCCGTGCAACGGTATTTAAAAACGGCGAAGCTGCCGAAGAAAAAAGAAACGGTGCAGCAACTAGAGCAATGGGTGAATGAATGGTATGTCTTAACACAAGAGGCAGAAATCATTGAAGAAATTGAAGTGCT
Source organism: Candidatus Kurthia intestinigallinarum (assembly GCF_003991225.1). Classification (GTDB taxonomy): domain Bacteria; phylum Bacillota; class Bacilli; order Bacillales_A; family Planococcaceae; genus Kurthia; species Kurthia populi. The sequence goes on along the minus strand of NZ_JTFC01000012.1, from coordinate 46,243 downwards.
AGAAAATAAATAAAAGTTGAATGCCTGCAGAAGAAAGTATTGCTAAAGGCATTCAACTTTTTTACATTTATCAAATTATACAATTATCAAAAAGACAACGATTAATACTGCGTACTATATAATAGGAAGAAACTCAAAAAAATATAATTGTATAATTCTATATTTTAATGAAAAATTGTTTAGATAAGAGGTGCCTTATGAAGTGTCAAATTTATCAATCATCGCTTAATGAGTGGAAGCCTACGCTATTTCATTTAAATAGTAAAGATGCTTGTGTCTATGAGTTAGCTTTTCCAGATACAGAGAAATTACCATTTGAAGTAATTGAGGTAGTGATGAAACAGAGTCAGTCATTTCCATTGTATGTTTATCTGGAAACGTCGGAATCATTTGTTGAGCTTTTTGATGACCTGCGACTGCAGTATGACATAACTTATTATAAAAAAACACGAGCTAAAGATCGTTGGAAGATAATGTTTAAAATTAATGATAGTCAACAATTTCAAGGCATGTCACCACTAGTGGAGTTACTTAGTAATATGGAAGATCTCGTATTTTGGTCAACAAATAAACAGCAATTTTTGACGAGGAATCGCTGGCAGGGTTCTGGCGTTCATGTAAATTTAGAGGAGGGCGAAACGCTTTACTATTTACCTAATGCGGGAACAGCACTCGCTATTTTTTCAAAAAATACGTCCTTTTCAACAACTGAAAAGGTACGCGCATTGTTGCCCCCAGAAAGGATTAAGTGACAAAAAATTATACAATTATTAATTTATCATTTTATCAAAATATAAAATGATTGATTTATAAAAAAGCTCCAATGCTTTAAAGCATTGGAGCTTTTTTCATAGTAGTCTAGTTCTAACCGTTCTCTTTAAACTATGCGGTGATATCTGATTTCATAAACGTGATAAAAGCGATGACTAAAAAGATAATCGCATAAATGATTTGAATCATGATAGCAAATGGGAATGAGACATCGAGTATGCCTTGCCCATGATAAATGCCTTCTAAATCTTGCACTGCAAACCAAATAAATTTGATAAATTCGTATTTTGTTAAGAACAATGTAATGGTTGTTGATAATAGTGAAATAAAAATAGTTAATCCAATTGCAAGGCTGCTTGAACGGAATACCACACCTAGCATAAAGGCGAATAACATACTCATGATTATGGCGATAAATTGGAAGCCAAATGACATAAAGATACTTTTCCAAATATTCACTTCTGTTACTTGTCCATTATCCATTATTAAATTTGCACCGGTCGCATTACCGAAAAATAGTAGCGCAACAATATAGTTTAAAACGATTGTGACAATTGATAATAGCACAGCGAATTCTACAACGGCTAATAGTTTTGATAGTAGAATTTTAAAGCGAGATACTGGACGTGTCAGTAACATTTTAATTGTGCCCTTTGAAAATTCACTTGAAACAATGCCACCGGCTACAATGACAACAAACAGTAGCACAAACATCATAAAATATGGCGCAGCTTGCATATGACCTTGCACGCTTTCTGAGCTAAGTGGTGCCACATTATTGTCTAAGCGATATTGTGAAATGGCAATAGTCTCTTCGAGGTCTTTCTTCGTGGTCTCGTCAATACCTTCCTCATCTAGCATTTCTTTGTTAGCAGCGATTGTACTTTGTTCGTCTGCTTTCCAGTTACTCGAATCACTTGCAATAGAATTTGATAAAATGCCGTAGCCGACAATTGCTAAAACAAGAAGTGCCAGCATAATCCAGCTACCTTTTTTAGCCCATATCTTCATGCGTTCATTTTGTATGAGTTGGAACATGCATGTCACCTCCTGTTACTTGTAAGAATTGATCTTCGAGTGATTCCTGATAAGGAGTTACTGCGTAAATGGCGATATTTTTTTCGACGAGCTGTGCAATAAGTGCTGGAACTTGGTCGCGTTCGATATCAACAATTGTAAAGTTTTCTAATTGTGTAAATGTATAATTGTATGAATTCAATATTTCTAGACCTTCATTTTCAATATCGAAGCGGTAACGACTTTGCTGCGATGCACGAATGTCACGTGTTTCAACAATTTGTCCTCGTTGAATAATAATGATACGGTCGCACATTAATTCAATTTCAGTTAATAAGTGACTTGATACTAATACCGCCACGCCTTCTTCATCAGCTAATTTCCGAAGTAATACGCGTAGTTCACGAATACCAGCAGGGTCTAAGCCATTTGTTGGTTCGTCCAAAATTAAAAATTTTGGCTTATGCAGTAGTGCCTGTGCAAGGCCGAGACGCTGACGCATACCAAGTGAATAAGTCGAAACTTTTTCGTGAATTCGGTCCGTTAAACCAACTTGATCGATAATGCGTGCAAGCTCGTCTTTTGATGCCTTATCATGCATACGTGCAAAATGCAGTAAATTTTTATAGCCTGATAAATAGCTATACATCTCGGGATTTTCAACGATAACTCCAACTGGGCGAATAGCTTCGCTGAAATTTTTCTGCATCGAAATACCACCAATTTCGACCTCGCCACTTGTTGGCTTCATAAGACCGGTCATAATACGAATGGTCGTTGTTTTACCAGCGCCATTCGGTCCGATAAAGCCTGTAATTTGTCCAGGTATTAAATCAAAATTAATTGCTTGAATAATTTGTTTGCCACGAATCGTCTTTGATACGTTTTTGACGCGTACGAATGGCTCCATTTAGTCCACCCTCTCATATTGTGATTTCATCCAGCTAACTGCGTCCTGTTTCCATTCTTTTCGAATGTCCTCCATTGCTTCGTACGATAAAATTTTGCCGTCATGGAGCAATAGCAAACCATCAGTAATACGCTCTACTTCACTTAATTCATGTGTAGATAATAAAATAGTTTGCTTTGAGAGGTCTGTAAATTCCATTAACCCGTCAATTAATTGAGCCCGGACAATTGGGTCAAGTCCACTGAATGGCTCGTCTAGTAAATAGTAGGGCGTATTACGTGCAAGCACGACAGCCATTTTCAAACGTCCACGCTGGCCTTTTGATAAATCTTTGATCAGTTTTGAGCCATCGATTTTCAAAAATTCAGCAATTTCATAGGCTTTATTTAAGCAAAAATCATCGAAAACCGTATCATAAAATTCAAAAACCTGATCACCTGTGCGTTTTAAAAAATAGTTATCCGTGTCGGGCATATAGCTTACATGTTTTGAAACCAGATTTGTCACTGGATGCTGATTGTATGAAATTTTGCCGTTTGTGGGCTGCATTGTGCCCGCAAGGAGACGAAGCAGCGTTGACTTCCCGCTACCATTCTCACCAGTAAGCGCAATGACCTTCCCAAGTGGTAATGTAAAGGATATGTTCGATAAAACGGTTTTCGAACCATAGGCATAACTTAAATTTTGAATGGTATACATAGAAACCTCCTCCTTCTTATAAAGACGTTATCGTTGCGCACCACGTTCCACTTACTTCAGCATAATGCGTTTTGTCCACATCAGCCCTCCGAAGAAACAAGCTAGGGAAATAATGAAAAGAAAGGTGTCCTCAAAAATATGCACATTCGTATAAAAATTTTCAATGTTCAAAAATCGGTGGCTATTCACTTCTTTAAATTTAAACAGGCTATTATATGTCGGTCCGATTTCTATAAAATGCTTGTAGACATAACTTTGCTCAAAACGGTAAAACAATACGGTTCCTACGATAAGTAACACTAAAAAGACGAGATAACACCATTTACCGATATATTTTGTACAAATATGCCATAGTGGGAAAAGAACTAAGGACACCGCGAGCATCGTTAGTAGCGCATAGAGTAGTACAAAAAACATCAATGTTAAGACGGCTGTGATTAGTTGCAGTGAATACGCATCATCATGCAATAATGCAAAGAGCATGGATGAAAGAATGCCGATAAGCGCAAGTGAACTAATGCAGAGCTCAACAAGCAGACGACTACATATGATTTTCCAAATTGGAATAGGTAAGTAAAAAGAGAGGTCCCGTTCATTATATAAGCGTTGTAGCTCGCTTAGTGTATGGAATAGTGTTTGAACTAATATAAGAAATAACGCGACTAAGCAAATAATAAATGAAATCTCTGACACGTCGAGTTGTTGAATAACAAAATGATGCATTAAAAATGGTAATAACCAAATCAAAATAAGCATCGAAAAAAGAAATGACATCGTATACGATATGTTTTTCAACCATTGCTCTCGAACAATTTCCAGAAAGATCAAGATAGATCACCTCACAATCTTTAGTCTATAGGACCATCATATACTAACTGTATTACTATAAGAAATAAAAAAGATAAAAAATGGATTTTTTTGTTAATTAATATCCTATCTGTTATAGTACACAAATACGCTCGTTTAAATTATTATTTTCTGTTTAGAAACTTTATTTTCTTTTTCAAGTAAGTAATCTTTTGAGAAATGTCGAAAAATCGCTTATTTGTGTCAAAATTGTGTATTGTTTGATGAAAACGGTTAATATTTGTTTTAGAAAGAAAAAAACAGCACGAAACAGCAGTCAGGGGGAACTACATATGAAAAATATTACAACAGTACGTATGCCTATTGCAGACCCATCAGGAATCGGTTTATTCGGTCTAGCAATCGTAACATTCGTCGCATCAACACAAAAATTAGGATGGACAGAGGGTCTTGGATTCGTTTTACCATGGGCGATTCTTCTTGGAGGATTTGCACAAATATACGCGTCAATTCTAGATGCAAAATTAAATAACACATTCGGTGCGACAGCCTTTGCCGCATACGGATTTTTCTGGTTAGCAGTTGGAGGTAGCTGGATGGCACAAGCTGGCTTACTTGGCGAATCATTTGCAGCCGTTGATCCAAAACAATTAGGTGTCGTTTACTTAGGTTATTTAGTATTTACAATCTTTATGACAATCGGTGCACTTGAAACAAACAAAGTGTTATTCTTTATCTTCTTCATGATTAACTTCCTATTCCTAGGCTTATCACTAAGCTCATTAGGTATCATGGAGCACGCAATGCATGAAGTAGCAGCTTGGTCTGAACTGATTGTGGCATTACTTGGCCTATACGGTGCAGGTGCTAACACATTAAACAAACATTTCGGCTTTGCATTCTTACCACTAGGCAAACCATTTGGCGTTATCACACGTGAGCGCTATGCTGCAAAACATGGTGAGCAAGCAGCAGAACAAGCATCATCACACTAATTATGTAGAAGCAGGAATCGCATATGATTCCTGCTTTTTTCTATCTAAGCGTGTATTTGATAAAGGTCTATCTATCAGAATGAATTGGTACATAGGAGAGCGCTAGCATAGACTATTTGAATAAAAGTATAATTATATAAAATCATAATCGTACAAAAAACTAGATTAATAATAGATAGGCATTCTTTTTTTGATAAGTATGAGCCTTTTCAATACGCTACACGCTATCGTATAACAAACTGCTAATAAACGCTTTTGACTATGGCATGATTGGTGACTGCAAACATGATATGATAGGAATAGCTATAAGTAATAGTTAGTTCACATATGTTAGACATGGAACGAAAAAAAAGTATAGTTGTATAAAATGATAAATCTATAAAAGGTTGTGATGACAATTATTCAAAGTACATATCAAGATTTAAAAGGGCATTATAAGAAGGCAATTATTCAATTTGGGATTATTGGCGTCATTATCGCTGTTGCGACTTATGTTGGTTTAAGCGTCGGTAAAGTAGATGTCATGAAAATTATGGAGCAAATCATGGATATGCTTGGCGGCAAGGAAGCTGTCGAGGAGCTATCAAAGCAAGAAAGGCATGAAACGTTTTGGCATATTTTCTCGAATAACTGGATGGTTTGTGCACAGGTATTGTTACTAGCACTCATTCCGCTACCGCTATATATGATTACATTTGCGGTTAATAGTGCGATGATTGGTATGGTAGCCTACATTATGCATGGTACAGGACAGGGTGTTTTCAAAAGTTTTGTGCTAGGTATTTTACCACATGGTATTATCGAGCTACCGATGATTATTATTGCGATTGCCATTGCCATGAAAATAAACAATGCTATCTACAAATGGATTTTTTCGAAATTCCAGAATAACCAAATCGGTACAGAAATTAAAAAAGCATTGCTGCAACTCATTTTCGTTTTAACACCAGGAATGCTTGTAGCAGGACTTATTGAGAGTTATATTACCCCTATTCTACTTGCATGGGGTTACCGTTAATAGTAACAAGGGACTTTTTTCATAAAGTCCCTTTTTTTGTATGGATATAACGGGTATAGTTAAACAGAGTATGTGATTTTAAAAGGAGGGATAACCCCATGACACTCGCATTGTCGAACGTTACGAAGAAATACCGTGATTTCGTCGCTGTGGACCATATCGATTTTACGATTAATCGCGGCGAGATTTTTGGCCTTATTGGACAAAATGGTGCTGGTAAGACGACAACATTCCGGATGATTTTGAATTTGCAAGATACGACGGAAGGTGAAATTTTATGGAATGGCGAATCAGTGAATAACTTGAATCGTGATTTTCTAGGCTATTTACCAGAAGAGCGCGGCATTTATCCACAAATGAAAGTAGAAGAACAGCTTTACTTTTTCGGTGAATTACACGGGAAAAGTAAAAAGGAGCTAAAGCCACGAATTGATTACTGGCTTGAGCGTTTTGATTTAGAGGAAAAGCGTAAGGTCAAAGCAGAAACCTTATCGAAAGGGAATCAGCAAAAGGTACAGCTGATTGCGAGTTTTATTCACGAACCACAATTTTTAATTTTAGATGAACCGTTTAGTGGACTCGATCCGGTGAATCGTGAATTGTTAATGTCAGCGATTATTGAGCTGCGCGATAAGGGCGTGACGATTTTATTCTCTAGTCACCAGATGGATAATGTCGAGGAGCTATGTGACCGTCTATGTATTTTAAAACGAGGGAAATCGCTGTTTTCAGGAGATTTACAAGAATTAAAAGAGCAATATGGTAAGGTGAATTTACGTGTGCGTACGGCGATGACGAAGCCGGAGCTTGCGGCACTTGATGGCGTTGTAAATGTAAAACAAACGAATGACGGCTATACACTGCGCCTAGAGAATGAAACGCATGGGCCAGCGCTATTTGAGCGAATTGGGCGTGGACAGTATATCGAAAAATTCAGTATGGATTATTTATCGCTTGATGAAATCTTTAAATTGAAAGTAGGTGGCAAAGATGGACAGAACACTCCTGCTCATTAAGCAAAACTACTTGCAGAAGGTGAAGGCGAAATCATTTATTTTAATGACGCTATTATACATGGCAGTCATCTTAGTAGCTGTCAATTGGACATCGATTAAAGATGTATTTTCAGGTGATGATCAGGTAAAGGTCGCGCTCGTTGATGAAACGAAGCAACTCGGTGCGACATTCCCTGAAAAGGGGGATGTGGAATTTGAGGCAACAACGGAAGACCGGAAAACACTTGAAAAGAAAGTGAAGGATGGCGATTATGACGGCGCATTGATTTTAACAGGTAAGGATTCAAAATTAAATGCGCAGTTTATCACTTATGATTCACCCTCGCTAGCGACACAGCAAACGGTTGAAACACATGTGGATACAGCCAGTAAATTATATGGTATTCAGCAGTTAAATTTATCATCCGATGAGGCAGAAACGTTATTAAATGCACAAACGGTCATTGATGAGGTTTCATTGAAAAAGGATGACAGTGGAAAAAGCTCTGCATCGAAAATGATTGGGATTGGCGTATCATACGTCATGGGCTTCTTAATTTACTTATTCGTTATCACATATGCATCCATGATTACAACCGATATTGCATCGGAAAAAGGCTCACGTGTGCTTGAAGTACTAATGGCGTCAATTCGCCCAAATCAGCATCTAATGGGCAAAATCGTTTCGGTATTCTTACTAGGTTTTACGCAAATTGTCATTTTAGTCGTTACTGCACTTGTTGGCTTAAAATTAGCTAAGGCTGATCTATGGTCGACTGCGGCGGATATGTTAAAGGATTTATCAGGCGCGTACATTTGGATTGTCATTGGCTTCTTCCTATTAACAATGCTGCTGTATTTAACACTAGGTGCATTGATGGGGTCCCTCGTATCAAAAGTTGAGGAAGCAGGGCAAGCAACAATGCCACTTATGATGCTTATGATGGCGGGCTTCTTCAGCCTTGTATATGGTATGACAAATCCAGATACCATTCTTGTGAAAATCTTATCATTCGTACCATTTACTTCAGGGATGCTGATGCCGCTTCGCTATAGCTCAACGGATTTAAGTTTGAGCATGGCTATCATCTCACTCGCTATTTTATTCATCACATTGGTAGTCGTATTTATGGCGACTGTGGCACTTTATCGCCGCAGTGTACTGACATATAGTACGGGTAGTATTTGGACGAAATTTAAAAATGTATGGAAATTTACGACGTAATAATAGAGGGAATCGCAAATAATGCGGTTCCTTTTTTTTATATTTGTATAATTTGATAAAAGAATAAAAATCAATTTTAACAGGCATTGGTCATTGAATGAAATAAATTTGCTTCATGAGTATGAAGAGAGAGAGGACACGGAGTTAGATTTTTTGGTGAGCCAGAAAAAAATCGCGATAAGGCTAGAAAGCGTGTTTTGGCTACGACATAATTGAAAATATGTGCCAAACAAGGACAAAACACGTACATAAAAAGCCTATACTTACTAAATATCCTGCATATGCTGTCAACAAAAATTTTTATTTACTACTTTCAGCGCAAATAATCACGATTTTTAAGAAACGAAAAAGGCGTATTTTAGCCGCTAGAGCCCGAAAATCGACCCATTTTCACGAATTTCGGGCGATTTTTAGTTGTATGCTGCTCAAAACAGCGCGTGTGCTGTCATTTATTCAAGTCATACAAAAAATGCGACATCAAGCCCCGAAATGAAACAAGCGCTGTGTGGAAAATATCCCTCGGAGCGCCGAAATGAACCCAAAATGTGGCAAAACGGGAAGATAAGAGCCGATTTTTTAATGAAGTGGTTAACAAAGCATCACAACTATCGCCATATAAATCGTATTTATTTGTGATAATGATTAAACAAAGCGGATGCTTAGTACATCAGTAAGCAAAATGACATACAGTTGGCGCATATTCAGAAATATGTCGTAGCCAAAACACGCTTCTTGAGATAATCGGTGATTTAGGAGAAATCATTTTACGGTGATGATTTAAAATTAGAAGCTGTGTTTTTTTAAGTGGAATTAGTGAATCGTAAAAAATAATGTAGCATTTTTTAAATTTGAATTTCCACACAATTATAGGTTCCGTGCAATTCCTTTGGAGTTAGTATTAGATAATTTTAAGTGAGACTTCTATATAGTAAATTTATTAGGAAGCATTGTATTTTATTTGTTTTCCCTCAGAGTATTTTTCCTCAAAAAAAGCATTGGGTAGGAATCGGATGAGTGCGAATGTCATAAAGATTTCAAGGTGAATTATTTGATTAAGAACAAATGTTCCTGTTAAAATAGTAAAAAAGGAGGTGTTTGTTATGCCATATAAAGCCTATAAATTTCGTCTCTATCCGAACAAAAAACAACAAGCACTCATTCATCAAACGTATGGTCATTGCCGTTTTGTCTACAACCATTTCCTTGAGTTTTGGAATACGTCCTATAAAGCGGAAGGAAAAGGATTGAACCGTTCTTTGATGTCTAAATTACTAACAAAAATGAAACAGCAAGATGATACCGCTTGGCTACGAAATGTAGATAGTGTGGCATTACAAGCCTCCTATGAAAATCTATTCGCTGCATTTGAACAGTTCTTTAAGAAGCAAAATAACTACCCGCGTTTTAAAAGTAAGAAAAACCCTGTTCAAAGCTACACAACAAAGAATATAAACAACAATATCGCGATTGTCAGCAAACGAATCAAACTGCCGAAGCTCGGGCTTGTGAAATTCAAACAAACCTGTAGATTAGAAGGTCGCATTATGCGCGCAACCATTAAATACAATGCGAGTGGTACGTTTTACGTGTCTGTCCAATGCGAAGTACCAGACTTTAAGCCATTGCCTCAAACAAAGGAAGCTGTAGGAATTGATTTAGGTATCACCGATTTTGCGATTCTGTCTAATGGACGTAAAGTGGATAACCAACGCTTTACGAAGAAGATGGAACAGAAATTAAAACGGGAGCAGCGTAAATTATCACGTAGGTATGAACAAGCAAAAAAAGATAATCGAGATTTAAAGAAAAGTAAAAACTATCAAAAACAACGCATGAAAGTCGCACGATTGCGCGAACGTGTGGCGTTTCAGCGGGAAGATTTCTTGAACAAACTATCAACGGAACTAATTCGTCAATACGACATTATCTGCTTAGAAGATTTACACATCAAAGGCCTGTTGAAAAATCATAAACTAGCGAAAGCGATTAGTGATGTTTCCTGGTCCTCTTTTGTGCAAAAACTGATGTATAAGGCAAAATGGTACGGACGTGAAGTCGTGAAGGTTTCACGCTTCTACCCATCTAGTCAAATTTGTCATGCATGTGGTCATTATGATTGTAAGAAGTCACTCGATATTCGTGCATGGACTTGCCCATCTTGTTTTACGACATTAGACCGCGACATCAATGCAAGTCGTAATATTTTAGGAGAAGGGCTAAGGATTTTAAATAACCCAACCGTAGGGACTACGGGGATAGCCTACTAAAAAAAGTGAAGCCACTGTTTCGAGCAGTTGGAAACAAGCAAGCACTGTTCGTAGGAATCTCCCACTTCAAGCACGTTCGTTAAAACGGCTAAGTGGGGTTGTTCAACTGAACATAGTGGGTTTTAACGCCCGTTACTAAAAATACGTATCTTCCAACTACTTCGAATTCATGGAATTCTTTAAAGTAACGCATCCAAATCCTTATATGCAAATCCTCTGAAAGATATGTCATTTGTCATGAAAATAGCTCCCTATGTATATATTTGATGAAAAGCGGGTACTATCAATTAGATATATCATGAAAATAGGAGGGTTTGTGTTGAAAAGATATAGTGCAACGACTTATGCCATCCTTGGTTTGCTGACGACGCATTGTCGCACCGGCTATGATATAAAGCGCATGATTGATACGAGTTTGTCTCATTTCTGGAAAATAAGCTATGGACAAATTTATCCGTCATTAAAGCTATTAGTAGAAGATGGCTTGATTGAGCGTCATGATCAGACAGGCAGTACAAAAGTCGAACGTGTGGAATACACATTGACTAATGAAGGTCAGGAATTGTTAAAACAATGGTTGCAAGAGCCAGTGGAGAAATTTTCGAATGAAAAAAATGAAGTGTTGCTGCGCTTATTTTTAAGTGATGAAGAACAGACCACTACAACAATTCAGCAAATAGAGAAGTATCGCGCTGTACAGTATGAAAAGCTTGAAACGTATGAATTAATCGAGCATAGCTTGCGTACAGGGCCAGTGACGATGCATCGAAAGCGTGGACTGCTAACTTTACAGTTTGGTAAAAAAATGTCGCGCGCAATTGTTGAATGGTGTGATGAAACAATTACAGAGTTACGCTAATTTTCTATGAAAGTGTTTAAAAATATAAAATAATAATTGTATAAAAAGCTGACACTATATAGTGTCAGCTTTTTTGGCGTTATAAAATATGGGGCCAAATTGTCTCTAGTGATTGTGCAATTTGAATCGTTTTGGGTGAGATAGAAGAGGATGCGGCACCTTCTCCACCAATGAAAAAATGAGTAGCTGGATGCTTATTAGCGAATTCATCCAGTTGTTTTAGATACGCTATATCTTCTAGAGGAAGTCTAGTCGTTGCAGAAAGAAGTACGACTCTTGGCTTAAATTCTTCGACAAAATCTTCAATGGTTCCAGGAGCAGGTAATTGACCAATTAAAAAAATTCGAGCTCCCTTTAATTGAATTTGTAGTAATAGAATATGCAAAGGTAGTTCATGTTGCTCATTTGGTAAACAGGCCCCCATCACCAACTTAGCATTTGGTGGAACGGGTATTTGGTGACTAAGCTCAATTAAATGATGCTGTAGTAAGGTAGAAGAAAATTTCTCCTGATATTCAGCCCATTGTTTAGTCGCCCAACGATTTCCTACTTCTTTTAAAAAAGGTTGGACAATTTCTTGCAAGTAGGTCACTAAACCACATTGCTGATGGGCTTGATGAAGTGTGTAGGAAAATTTTTCTTCATTACACTGCGCACCATAGGCAAGTAATTTAAAGAAAAAAGAGTGACTTGGAAGTGCAGAGGTATCCTTCATATAAATTACGTCATTGGTCGCATCAATTGCTTTTTTTAATGATAATCCCTGCTCCATTTTTTTACTTAAAGTGTATAAAAATGCTACTTGATGATTCGAATATCGTCGATAACTATTTGATAGTCTCATTGGTTTCAAAAAATCATAGCGTTCCTCCCATTTTCGTAATGTATCTTTTTTAATCCCCGTAATTGCTGAAACATCTGCAATAGTGAAATGTTCTAAAGAATCATGCATACAGTTGCCCCCCTTGTGAATTCTAATTATAGCTGGAATTATTCTTTTGTCCAATATTTTAAAATAAAGGTTTGACAAAAATGAAATAGCGGTATACTTTAATTATACTGAGTAGTATAAATAAATTAGACTCATACAAGTGTTTAAGTATAGAAAATATATTTTTTAGGAGGCCATTTACGTGAAAAAAATTTATGTTATTGGTGCAGGTCCTGGTGGATTGACATCAGCCATGTTGTTAGCAAATGCAGGGTATGAGGTAGAGGTATTTGAAAAAGAAAATTTTGTTGGTGGACGAACGAGTGCAATTCAAATAGGGGAGTATACATTTGATCGCGGTCCAACGTTTTTAAATATGATGTATTTAATTCGAGAAATTTTTGAATTAACGGGCCGAAAGCTAGAAGATTATGTGGAGCCAATTGCACTCAAGCCTTTATATGAGCTTGTATATGCAGATAAACGTTTTACGGTGAGTTCAAACTATGAAGAAATGATGAATACGATTGCTACTACTTTTCCCGGAAATGAGCATGGTTATACACGTTATTTACAAGAAACACATAAAAAATTGGAGGCGCTATCGCCACTCCTACAACGAAAAATGGATAGTGTAACCGATTTAATGAGTCCAGAGGCAATTAAGGCTTTACCAGAGCTAGAATTTGGGAAGTCGTTAATGGACAAATTAGGGGAGTATTTTAATGATGAGGAATTGCAGCTTGCCTTTACATTCCAATCAAAATATTTAGGGATGTCTCCGTGGAGCTGCCCGGGCGCCTTTTCAATTCTCTCTTATATTGAGCAAGCATATGGCATTTATCACTTAAAGGGCGGTTTGAATCAATTAACGAAAGCGATGGCGACAGTTCTTGAAGAAATGAATGTCAAAATTCATTTAAATACACCAATTCAAGAAGTAGTTCAGTATAAAAAACGTATTGAGGGCATTCGTCTTGAATCAGGTGAATTACTTCATTGTGATGATGTCGTCATCAATGCAGACTTTGGCTATGCGATGACGAAACTCTTAAAAAATACGAAGAGTCGCCAGTGGTCACCGCAAAAAGTTGAGAAAAAACAATATTCTTGCTCGACATTTATGCTGTATTTAGGCATTGATACGCAGTATGACTTACAGCATCATACGATTTTATTTGCGGAAGATTACCGCAAAAATATGGAAGAGATTTCAGATACAAAATTATTGTCAAAAGACATGTCCATCTATGTGCAAAATCCTGTTGTAACAGATGATTCACTTGCACCAGAAGGGAAATCAACATTATATGTATTAGCTCCTGTACCGAACAATTTCAGTGATATTGAATGGGAAGAAGTGAAGCATGAGTATCGCGCGCTATTATTGAAAACATTAGAGGAGCGTCTAGGTTTAACAGATTTAGAGGCGCATATCGAAGAGGAAATGATGTTCTCACCAGTTGACTGGGAGCAGAAGATGAATGTTTATAAGGGCGCAACGTTTAATTTAGGGCATCAGCTAAATCAAATGATGACATTCCGCCCGCATAATCATTTCTCACCATATGAGAATTGCTGGTTAGTAGGTGGTGGTACACATCCGGGTAGTGGTCTGCCAATTATTATTGAGTCTGCGCGTATTTCGGCGAATTTAATTTTAGAACGCGATGGTGAGAAAACGTATCCAATCAAGCCGCTTCCAAAGGAACTCGACTATCGTATTACGGAATTGAGCCATGCGGTGCTATAAGTTATACATCATTTGGTTTTTAGTTGGCATGATTCTGGTCGGCTTTGATTTAATTCCAAGTTGGCTAGAGTGGGCGAATAGTGTCTTTCTCATTCTTGCGGGTTGTGTAGCAGTTGGTTATGCGATGGAAACCTTTGGGAAAAAGCGAGGGCTTATCGCAAGCATTCTTATTGGTGTAGCAACCTTCACTATTGAAGGCATGAGCGCGCATTTTGATATTTTTTTCGGGAGCTATGATTATACGAATCGCTTCCCACCACTCCTATTTGGTGTACCCATTGGGATTGGTTTTGCCTGGATTGTCATGATTATGGCTGGACATGCGCTAACACTATCGTTTAAAACCCGTCTAGTTAAGGCACTCGTCGCTGCGCTGTATGTTGTCGTACTCGATTTAGTGCTCGACCCCGTAGCATATGTTGTGAAGGGGTACTGGTTATGGGATAGTGAAAGTGCGTATTACGGTATACCGTTTAGTAATTTCTTTGGCTGGTTTTGCATTGCCTTTGTCGTGCAGCTGCTATTGCCGCGCATAAAACAATTACCGTCAAAACAAAGTATTCACCGCATGAAGATGGTGTTTTGGACAATTGTTGTGTTATTTATTTGGATTGCGCTATTAGCAAAACTCTATATGGCATGTATTGTCGCCGTGATTAGTTTTAGTCTACTTCAGATAGGAAGGAGATTTTATAATGGAGCGAAAAAAACTTAGCTATTCCATGTTTCACATCGGACAGAAACTATTTTTAAGACGCATGTTTCGTTCGATGCGCGTGAAGCTTAGTCGGATTGAACAGCCATCGATCATCGTTGTTAATCATAGTAGTTTTTATGATGCACTCGTATTATTTGAATTAGACCGGCGTGGGTATTTACCGAAAAATCGTATTGTCGGGATGAGTGCAGCTGGCTTAAAGAAATTTCCGATTTTTAAAAAGCTTGGTACTGTTCCAATTTCACAACCGATTAAACTTTCGGAGTATAAGGAATTACTGCGTCTTGCACAGACACATACGATTATATTATTTCCGCAAGGGGTCGAAGAGCATGCGGAGAAGCGGCCGCTGACGATTCAACCAGGAGTGGAGCGCTTGATGAGTCGATTTCCAAAATATAAGCTGCTTTTTATCTCCATTTATTATTCCTTTACAGATGGCGTACGTGGAGATATTGCATGTCAGCTGACGCCAAAGGTACAGCCTGTAAATATACAACAAATGATGACAACAGAAATTGACACATTAAAGGCAAGTGTTATCACAAATGATCTGAAGGGCTTTACACGCCTATGGTAATCATACTGCCATTTATTATTGGTGTTTTATGGTTAGTTATAAATGTGCAATTTTTGCGGCGTATGACGATTCAAAGCCATTCGAATCCTTCCATTAGCGTATTAATTCCGCTTCGAGATGAGGCAACGAATGTCCAACGTCTAATGAAAAACCTGCATAACATAGACTATGAGCAGGCAGAATTTCTTTTTTATGATGATCAATCGACGGATGGCACGGCCACGCTTCTTCAAGAAAATCAGTCACTCGACACGCGTTTTCGTCTATTATATGGTGATGCCTTACCAAGTGATTGGCACGGGAAGCCGCATGCCTGTCAGCGTTTGGCTGAGCAGGCAACGGGTGATATTTTCGTATGGATTGATGCCGATGTGACGCTTCATCCAAAGGCGCTTTTGGCAACTGCGACGATGTTTGAACGGCCAATTGATGCACTATCAGGTTTTCCGCGCTTTGAGATGCGAAATTGGCTCGAAAAATTACTGACGCCATTGCTTCATTTTTTTGTTCATGCGCATTTACCAATTTATTTGGCGAATCGTCAGTGTATGCCAGCAGCGACTGCGGCAAGTGGTGCCTTTATTGCGGTTCGCCGGGATGCCTATTTTGAAATAGGTGGGCATACAGCGGTGAAGAATGAGGTAGTCGAGGATGTCGCGCTGTTTCGAATGTTAAAAAAATCGGGCAAGCGCGCTATGCTCTACAATATTACCGATTTTGTGTCGTGTGCGATGTATGCAACGATTCGTGATACATGGCATGGTTTTCAAAAAAATTGCTTTCGAGGTATTCAGCATTCCTATGTCCTTGGTTGTTTGCTCATTCTTTTTTATAGCATATATTTTGTGATGCCTGGTGTATTATTCATTATTGGGCTTAGTACACAGCATCTTTTATACACATTGCCATTCATCTGCATTACCGCTATGCGCCTAGTCAGTGATTATGTTGCAAAGCAGCTATCGATTTTTAGCTTATTGATGCCGGTCAGTGCATGCGCGTATTGTGTGTTATTAGGTACGACAATGATTCAAACTGCACGTAAAAAATCGATGTATTGGAAGGGGCGAAAGCTATGAAAAAACGTGCCATTATTATTGGTGGAGGGCTAGGGGGAATGGCTGCGGCACTCACGCTTAGTCGTCACTATGATGTGCATATTTTTGAGAAAAATGCTTGGCTTGGTGGCAAAATGCAGTCGATTCAAGTCGGGGAGCATCAATTTGATTATGGTCCTAATACACTGACGATGCCACGTTACTTTTGGGAATTGGTTGCACCGTTTGGTGATGCAAAAAAGCTACTGCCTTTTAAAAAGCTCGACAATGCCACGAAGCATCAGTGGGGAGAGCATGAAGTAACCTTTACGACGAATCGTCACAACATGCAACAACAGCTTGCGGCCATTGATCCGGTAAGTGCCGCGAATTATCCTGCTTTTTTAGAGGAAGTGACGCGCCTTTTCAAGTTAAGTGAAAAAGCTTTTTTAACGAAAACCTTTTTTTCAATCAAAGATTATGTAAAGCCAAGTCTCCTTTATCATTTAGTACAGGCACATCCTTTTGAAACATTGGACACCTTTTTAGCGCGCTATTTTCCGCATCCTACAGTCCGTCAGTTATTCGGCCGCTTTGCAACGTATATTGGCTCATCGCCCTATGCTTCTCCGGCGACTTTTGCGATGATTGCCTATTTTGAATTAGTAGATGGTACGTATTATTTAGACGGCGGAGCAACGACGATTGCACGTGTGCTAGAGGAATTACTATTAGAGCAGGGTGTACATATTCATATTAATGAGCAAATTGAAAAGTTGGCGATGGCAAATAACGAAGTAACATTTTGTGAAACTGCTAAAGGACAGTACAGCGCAGATATGATTATTAGTGATATTGATTATGCAGTGGCGCAGACATTATTAGGGCGACAGCCACGCACGTATGAGTTATCGACATCAGCTTATGTCGAGCTTATTACACTCAAAGAGCCGGTGCCGCTGCATTATCACAATGTATTATTTAGCGATGATTACAAGGCGGAATTTCAATTTCTTCGAAACTCTCAATTAGCAAATGAGGCGACGGTGTATAGCTGTTATCCATATGCCGCTACTAAAGAAGGGCATCCAGGATTATTTGTATTAGTAAATGCCCCTGCAAAAACAGCGCTGTCGATGAAAAAAGCACAGCAGCAAGTCAACGAGGCACTAACGCGTTGGGGGATTAATACTTCACAAATCGAAGCACGAAAACAGCTACCACCAAGCTATATTGCCGAGACATTTCATGTGATGCAAGGCGCAATTTATGGTCAGGCATCCAATTCATTACGCGGCAGTTTTTTCAGACCAGCAAATAAAGACTCAAGACTTAAAAATGTGTATTTTGTTGGCGGGACAGTGCATCCAGGTGGCGGCTCACCAATTGTTGTAAAGGGTGGCTATGAGGTAGCTAAACGTATTATTGTAGAAAATAATAATTGTATAAAATAATTAAAAAGACTTTTTGTAAAATAGTAAAATAATACAATTGTATAATTTTCTGTTTTGATAATATAAATAGGCTTTGACATACGTGTAAAAACACTCGCTCCTAGGAGCATAAGAAAAACCGGAATCGCGCGGTGGCGCGGTTCCGGTTTTTCGTTGCAAACGCTAAAAAGGAAAATGACGTGTTTTGTGCCAGTTTATTTACGTTAAGCGAATACCATCCCAAAGGTAGGTGATGCCTTCATGTTGTTTCACCGCTTTAACACGACCATCTTGTGAAATCACAAAAACGATAGCTGCCGGATTGTATTTTGCGTAGCGAATAGCAGAGCGGTGTCGCGTACCATAGGACGTAATTTTTAGAACACGTGATTCTCGCGCATGCGGAGATAGTGCTTGCTTGATCGAGCTCAATTTGTCATTCGTTAGGCGGATTTCTGTACCAAAGCCAAGCACCTCTAAATGATCATTCATCACGACAGCGCCGTCAACCTCTGATAGTGACGCAATGAAATGCTCATGCTCGGCAATTCGCTCATTTGCCTCTTTTACATGAAATACTTTGTCGACCATATTCATTGGTTGTTGCTGCCCAAGATAGGTTGAGAAATCACTTGCTAATGTTTTCGTCAATTGACTCATCTCAGGCATGGCTTTCATTTTATGAAGCCAATTTAAATGTTCAACGGTGTTGACAAGTTTTGGCCAAATCGCCGGTCCACGCATTTCATATTTCATATCGAGCGCATGGGGATCAGCCGTAAAGGTGGACGGGACAATAATGAGTGTACCACCATGACGTTCTTTTTCAATAAGTTTCAACATATTACTAAGGGTTCTAAAGTATACTTTTTTCGCTAAATTTCTTGAGCCTTTTCCGGCAATAAATAATTCCGTTAAAACCTCTTCAAAATGCTGTCCGATAATCCCTTCACTAATTGTTCGAGCCGGATATTTTACAAGCTGGCCACCACTTAGGCGATACAATTCCTCACTTCCGGCACTCGCAATCAGTTCACCCGGCTCGAAAACACTGAGTGTAAATAAATGAGAGGACGGGGCCACAAGCGACAGCATTTCATCTTTAATGCGCGAAAATGTATTTTCTACAGGAAGTACACCCCATACGACAAGTTCGTCTGAGTTAGTTTGTGAGATATGCTTTTGCGCACAAATAGCCAAAATGCTTTTTTCCGGATCAAATGCCGGACAGAGCCGCTTGATTTCACTTTTTGTGAAGGGAATTGGATGATCAAAAAACGTAGGTGCTTTCGTATCACTAAGTACAGACGACAGCTCATGTGGATTCAAATAGGTCACCTTTGCGGTACTCGGTCGCGCCTCTTCCTTCGCAAAACTTAAATGATACATGATATGTAGCATAGTAAGTAATTCATCATCATTTGGAAAATGCACGATTGGCTCAGGTAAATCATGTGTTTTTAAATAATGCTGCCAGTCACTCTTGGTTCGTTCAACGAGGTCTGGTGGATAAAGGTAGTTCATAGAACCCCTCCTTTTTCTTCAGTATAACGTATTAAAAAATCAGATGCGATAAATGGTTTTTATAAATATCTGTAAATATTTTACACTGTAGTAGGGATGCAGAACATGAATGAACAAAAAAATATATTTATTGATACAGAGCCATTAGGACTTGCTGGGGAAAAGTAAAAAGTGCATATGCAGGAAAGGACTGTTTAGGTTATCTAAAATATCCATTGGTTCCAAAAGGAAAAGATTTTCGTTATGAACCGGATATTTTACTATTAGACCGTGAATATGGGGCGATTATTAACGAAGTAAAAGGCATTCAAATTGAGCAACCGGTGACGATTAATGGCCATCAGTGGGATCATCAAAATTTTTATACAGCAACAAGTCAATAAAATAACGTATAAAAACAGCGCCTATTTCAAAAGTAGACGCTGTTTCTTTGATTAAGCTATTAATTTTTGAACGAATGACCATGTAATAATGAATGTCGTTAAAAAACCTGTAGCTACGAGAGTGATTAATTTTTGCTTATTCAGTTGTTTCGTAGGTTTCAGTAGCTCCTTTGACACAACAATCCAAATAATAATGGAGAACATAGCAATGACTAGTAGTAAGGGACTGGACATACAAACAACTCCTTTTTACATTAATTTACCATAAATAAGCCAATTTAGTTCTCAAAAGCTATTTGCTATGAAAGTTTATTGTATTTTGGTAAAATATAACAAAGGAGGTTGTGCTTTGAACAGCATATGGTTCAAAATTATAGTAGCTTGTCAAAACGTACGGTATTTGGGAAGTGTCGTCTTTTTAGAGGCACTGCTTTTAATTGGTGATATGTCATTGTTTGTGACATTTCCAGGGTTGTTTTTTGCATTAATTGGGCTGAATATCTTTGTGGTATTAAAGAAAAAAATCACATCTAAATTGTTTGATTTGGCGGTGGCGTCGCCTTTCCTATTACCTATTATGGTACAGCTATATGAGGAACTAGCGATGATCACGTATTAAAAAACTGAAAATTGAAATAATAAATCTAATTTAGAGGTTTAATGCGCGATCAAGGTCTCGCTCAGCTATGTATGCTCGTATCAGTTATCTTAAAAACAGTATAGTACCTAATCAGGCAGCACACTTTTCCAATAGAAAAAAACAGCCGGTGTCAGCTGTTTTGACTATATTTATTCGCCATAGCCTTCTGGGGGTGGCGTTGCTTTTTCAGCATGGCGACTTGCCGGTTCCCATTCACGCCACGTATGGATTTTTTTCGTCGTATGGTCGAGTGCGGCATCAAAGACCATGCTTCCTAAAATGAAACGAAGCGGGGGATTTTTTGCTTGCACGATCTCCCATAATGCACTAGCCGCAAGCTCCGGTGCGCTATCGACAGATTGGTTTTCTTGCTGACTAAGTTCCTCACGATAAGAATCATAACCGGGTAGCTGCTCTGCGAATTGTAGCTTTAAATACAAATTGGTCCAGTAGCCACCCGGTTCGACAATCGTTGTATGAATGCCAAAGTGAGCGGCTTCGTGTGCCAATGCTTCACTAAAGCCCTCAAGCGCAAACTTACTAGCACTATACATACTCGTCATCGGTCCGGTGACAACCCCCCCAATACTTGAGATTTGAATAATATGCCCGCTTCGCTGTGTGCGCATGATTGGCATCACCGCCTGTGTTACCCAGACAGCACCAAAAAAATTCGTCTCCATTTGATCGCGTACTTGTTGCTCTGTAAATTCCTCTGCCATCCCAAGCATCATCGAGCCTGCACTGTTCACAACAATATCAATATGTCCGAAATGCTGGTGAACTTTTTGAATAGCTTGTGTGATTGCTTCTTTTTGCGTGACATCCGCCACCATATGGAATAACTGTGTCGGATAATCCTGCCTAAGCTCCTCTAATGTTTCAATATGACGTGCTAGTCCGGCTACGTTATCGCCTGACTGGAGTGCTTTTTTTGCAAAGGCATAGCCAAGACCACTACTAGCGCCTGTAATTAACCAAACTCGTGTCATTTGCAAAACCTCCTTCCATTATCTTTACCCAAAAGGTGCAAAATCATTCAATGAACAGAAGGTATTCTGCGCATAATAGATGATAAATGTTGATATGATAACTTTTTATTATTTTATTAAATTATACAAATATAAAAAAGCAGAAGCCCTATGATGAAAGCTTCTGCGTATTTTTATTTTTTCTTTTGATTATCCATTTCTTTTTTCAAGAAATCATCAAACATTTTTTTCACTTCATCACTTTTTAATAGATCCGTCATAAACTCGGTTACGTCCTCACCACGAATGTTTTTCTTCGCAATACGGTAGCAAATTTCGGATACCGTAAAGCCAAGTGATACGGTAATTGCTGTCGCAACCGAGCCGTTAATAACCGAGCCTGCACCTGGAATAAATTTTGTAAGCTGTGCTACGAGGTAGCGTCCAAGATTGCTGACAAGTGTTCCTGCACCGAGCGCACTGACGATAACCGAAATATTTTCGAAGTCACTATCTAAGCCATATTGCTTCATAATGCGACCAATCATCGCGCTTTGGTTCGCTAATAAAAGGGGACCATCTGCAAATGGAATCGGCGTAAAGCCGACCGCAAACGAAGCGGCCGCATGCTGACGGATAGCTTTATTCACTTCTTTTTTCACAAGGTCGACATTCGTACGCTGAGCACGTAAGAATGCATATTTCACAGACGGCTCGATCTGCTCGTATGTCCAAGTGATGAGCTTGCTAAGCTCGAAATTATCGCCTGCATCATATACGGTTGAGACATAGAAATGAGGGATATTCGCCTGCTGTAAAATGGCCATCATCGCACGCAAATCTTCCTCAGCCGCCATATCAGCCTTTGTTAGCACAACAGCAAGGGGCTTACCCGTTTTCATAAAGCGCTCAATCATCGCGATATCCATATCGGTTACGCGGCTATTTGGTGCGGCAATGCAGTACCACACCATATGAATTTGGTCCGCTGGTTTGGTTTTGCTATCTTCCATATAGAGCTGCATTTCATTTAAAAATCGAGTATGTTCCTCAGTTGCGAGTTCATAGCCTTTCGTATCAAATAGGGTGATCGGCATATTCGGAATCGAATATTTCGTTGTTTCCTGTGTGACAGGCTTTCCATTACCGACCTTTGTAAAATCGACATCAAACACTTTGTTGACAAGTGCTGATTTACCAACACCTGTTGCGCCTACAACGAGAATATTGGCATTGCCATCCTCTTTTAAAAATACTTCGAGCGCTTTTTCAACTTGCTCGGTCATCTGATAGTCTTCCTTTGTCATCTATAATTCCTCCTTGTCAATCGCGGCACTTGCACGTGCAATAGTTTGGCGTGTTTCATTTTCAATACGAGCGCGATTTTCCGTCAAATACCGCTCCATTTCTTTTTGAAATTTGCGTCCTACTTGTGGCGGGGCCTGCATTAGAATCGTTGAACGAAATGCCTCTTCTAATTTACTAAAGGCCACATCTAATGCCTCAATGCGCCACTCATTATCGACGTGTTTCGTGCGATTTGTACGGCGTGCCGGACGAGTCACATCAAGTGTACTTGCATACGTAGTCATTGCGGCATGCACCTCTCGCTCCATTAATAGATTTAAATCTTGGCTTACAAAGCGCTCAGATAGCTGCTTCGCAAGTGCAACCGCTTCCTTACTTGATGGACTTTCCTCGATACGTCGGCGGTACTCACCAGCCACTTTACGATTTGCTAAATAGAAAATACGCTCTGGTAGTCGCTCATTTAGCATCTCTAAATAATTGACACGAATATGTGCGGTAATCTCTTCAAGACCCTGCTGTTCAATGACCTGGCCCGTCATCAGTTTTTGTGCCACACTATTGACTGGGATAACGGTAACGTCCTCACGCGTCGCATCGTGTATGGTCTCTGTTAGCTCAGCGATGACTTGCGGCGATACGAGCGAAGCCTTTGTTAGCGCCACAATAACATGGATTTTTTTCTCCCGTAGCATATCAATTACTTTTAAATCAAAATCCTGCACGCGAGCAGAGGCGCCTGAAATACAATAAATGGCGATATGCACCCATTCTGCAACGGCTGCTTTATAGCCGCGTGTCTCAAGGAAATGATTAAAGTCTGCTAACCATACCTGGTCTTTGCCCTGCTCAATGCCCCATGAATCAATTAGCGATACCGGAATGCCATTTAATACGAGCTTTTCCTCAAAAAAGCCTTGCTCGGTCACAGGTTTTCCGGCACCAGTGGCACGTTTTGGCGCATGAAATAAATAGTTGATAAGGGACGATTTACCAACGCCTGTCTGCCCTAAAATCGCGACATTTACAGATTGGCGAGCACGTGTTGGTAGCATGGCCTCTTTCACTTGTGAAATATAGCTCTCGACTAAATCTGCTACATCACGATTTGTGCGAAGCTGCTCTAAAATATAGTGTTCAAAGGCATCCGCTACATGAATTGACGACTTATTGACAATGGCACGTGCTTTTTTCGATGTTTTGCCAATCAGTGTTTTGAAGCGCCCAGGTTTTTCTTCGACTTCTTCAATAGGACCGCGTAGCTGTTTGAAGAATGCAGATACATTTGATGTAAATGTATCTAGTGACAGCTTTTGTTCAGGCCGCTCCTCGAAAAAAGCAATTTTAGGTGATAATGGCAGTAAGAGTTCCTCAGCCACCTGATGCAAAATAGGCGGCAAATCCTTTGTTAAAAATTGTGCAGTAAATTGCTCAGCCTGCTGCTGTGCATTTTTCGTGCGCCATATTTTTTCAACTTTTTCCTTATACGGAATCAATGCTTTTTTCGCATACAGCATCATTTTCGCGCGGAAGTAAGCGCGAACGACGCGTAAATAGCCCTCAAATAATGCATCTTCTAACATGATGACATCATCTGCATTTGTTAACGTCACATTCGGTGGCAGTGTCATATCCAAATCAATGGGCCCCTCTACATGACGAAGTGCAATAACAACCGGCATTTTTTTCGCCGCCTGTTGAATCGTAAACAATTCATCCGCAGTTGGCCCTTTTGCATCCATAATATAGAGCATGACATTTGCTGAGTGATTGCTATTAATAATTGGAATATCGCCTACTTGCGTCAAGGGGAATGTAAAATCCTGCGTACTAGGTTGTTTATATAATAAAATATTGAGCTGTGTTAAATCCACGTCATCACCATCTTTTTCTAGAATGTACTATAGTATACGGAATACCCGAAAAAATGTTCCATCGAACACAAAAAAACCGAGACAATCGCCTCGGGTTTGATATTATTTCAACATTTTTTTGTAGTTGCTACGTTGAATGCTCGTAAAGTTAACATGATCGAGCGACGTTTTTTTACCATCTAAACGGAAATAAATTGTTTGTAATTTAGGCATGTTTTTAAAGAATGTTACAGCGATGCGATCCGTGAAGAATTGGCCACCAGTAGAGCCTTGCACGACTTGGCTAGTTGCTAGAGATGATTTGAAATTAAGCGTAATCGTTTTTTCTGATTTTGATACAGCATACCCTTTTACATAATGTGTATAGTGTAGCTCATGCATTAAAAATTTTGTCATTGAACCATTTTTAGCGTAGCTATAAGGCGACTTATGCTCAACGACTAATTTCGTCGCCATTTTATTTGGAGCATAGATTGTGAGTTGTTGTGAGGCATGTGCTGCAAGTGGAGCCGTCATAAGTGATAGCGCAATCATCGTTGCAATGAATGGCTTTGTCCATTTCTTCATTGTGAATCACACCTTTCATTTTAAGTTATAGTTATCTATTCCCGCTGCAAACAGAAAAAATGCTAGGGAAAGGGACTTATTAGGCTTTTAGGTATGTATGACTACAAATGAATCAGGCGTTTATTTTTGAGGAATAGTGGAAGAATGACAATAAAGAAATAATAGTAGGAGGTGCATAAATTGAAGCGTCTTATTAGCTTTTTAATAGGGCTCATTGTTTTTTTAGGCATAGGCGCGCTTGCGTTGATGGTGTTTGACATTCCCCAGTTGTCGGATATACAGCGACAACTAAGCGGTTATGAATGGTTTGAGCCTACGCTCTATATTTTGACTGCGCTTATTGTCTTCATTGCGCTTATTTTTCTTCTGTTTGCCTTTTCTACATCATATAAAAAACGTGGTATTTATGAGCGCTTTGAGGATGGCGACATCTATATTACGAAACAAACGATTGAAAATCATGTGAAGCAGGCCATCGAAAAATATGATGATGTACGGCAGCCAACTGTTGCGGTGAAATTACATCAGCGTTCAAAAGATTCCTACCTCGATATTATGATTGATATGTTCGTAACTCGCCCTGATACACAGGTATTATTTGAACAAATGTATAGCGATATTAAAGCCAGTACTGAGCAGTTTGCAGAGATGCCTGTGCGTCATTTGAAATTTCAGCCGATTGATCAAAAAGAATTACGCCGTCGTGTGATTTAATTTACTAAAAAGGAGTCGATTATAATGAATGAAGAAAAAGTATACAATGACCAAGCAGGAGTAAATGAAGCACTTGAACAGCCGAAACATGAAAATTCATTAACATTTGATGATGGTGTTATTGCAAAAATTGCGGGGTTAGCAGCACGTGAAATGAATGGCATTTTAGATATGAAAGGCGGTTTTACAGATCGCTTTAGCTCGAACAATGTGGCACGAGGTGTGTCGGCAGAGGTTGGAGAAAAACAAGCCATTGTCAATTTAAACGTGATTTTAGAGTACGGTCAAAGTGCACCAACTATTTTCAAAAAAGTAATTGATCTTGTAACGGAGCAAGTAGCTTATATGACGGGTATACATGTTGTCGAAGTAAATATGCATGTTAGCGACGTTATGAGTGCCAAGGAATATGAACAAGCAACTACGAAAGAGAAAAACACTGGAAAGTTAGCGTAATATAAAAAAGAGGGTGCTGCCTTAATGGCTGACACCCTCTTTTTATGTTAAAAACGTACACGAACCTTTTCGTATACGTGACCATAAATAATCGTGAAAAAAATAACGCTCGCAACAGTCGTAATTATACAAGGAACGATAAATGAGCTATCCATTGCGAAAATAATATCCTTACGGAACCAATTTTGAAATGGTAATCCAAATCCTAATAATATAATGAAAAATAAAATTTTGAAGCCGATATGCTTACCCCGCATTTTTTTAATGGCGCCGTTCACACCAAGACGTAAAAGCGCGAGACCTAGTCCAACCGCAACGAAAATGAGTAAATAAAATTTCACTGCATCATTAAAAATAAAGGCTTTCCCAATCAAGACGACTAAAATTGCTGCAGCAATCGTTAAAAAAATGGTACTTTTTTTCATACAGAACTCCTTTTAAGATGATGTAACTATCATAAGATGCGACGTATACTATAGCAATAATCACTATTTAACAAAGTGTTGAATGGTTTGGAGGGTATTATGACAATTTATAATGAAATGAATGCTGCAACTAGGCAAAAAATTATGAATGCACTGATTACATTATTACAGCAACGCCCACTATCAAAAGTATCGGTTCAAACAATTGCCGACCAGGCAGAAGTCAACCGTGGTACAGTGTATGTCCATTTTGTAGATAAGTACGCCATCCTAGAAACAATTGAAAAACGTTTAATTGAGGGCTTAGAAAAAGCTATCAAGCCGCTTCAGCCAGCGTCGATTTTAGCAGAAGCCAAACAAGGCATCGTGTCGCCATTTTCTACACGAGTATTTCAGTACATTGAAGAACAGCAAAAAGTATTTCGTACACTATTACTTCAGGATGTCGAATTTACAAAGAAGCTACGCGATTTTTTTATGAATCAATTTATTGAAAAAAAGGCGTTAATAATTGAAAATGTGCCCATTTCCTATACGGCCGCTTTTGCTGCATCGGCATTTTTAGGTGTGGTGGAACAATGGCTGACAGCACAGGAGATTGATGGCCAGACGGCGGCTACTTATTTTATTAAAATTATTTTAGGTTTAAAAAAAATAAATTAGCTTATTATTTTAGTCCTTTCGTTTGAAATTAAGAAACTAAACCTTTTTACCTGTTAGAAATTCATCTTATTGGGCAGTCTACTACATAAGGGTGTCCAATAAAAAAACATGCATCCGATTCATTCAAAAACCTGTTAATTCAAAGGAGGAAAATGAACATGGAGCAAGAGAACAAGAAAAAACAACAATTAGAGGACTATACAGTAGAGGATCGAGATAAGGCGCTGACAACGAATCAGGGCTTGAAAATGAGTGAAGATGAATTTTCATTAAAAGTTGGAGATCGTGGACCGACGATTATGGAGGATTTTCATTTTCGTGAAAAAATGACACATTTTGACCATGAGCGAATCCCAGAGCGCGTCGTCCATGCACGCGGAACAGCTGCACATGGCTATTTTGAAAGCTACGGGGATGCGAGTGATATTACGATGGCGAAGTTTTTAAGTGAAAAAGGAAAGCAAACGCCTGTTTTTGTACGTTTTTCAACAGTGGCAGGTTCTCGTGGGTCGGCTGACAGTGTACGTGATGCACGTGGCTTTGCGACGAAATTTTACACAGAGGAAGGAAATTATGACCTAGTCGGTAATAACATTCCGGTATTCTTTATTCAAGATGCTATTAAATTTCCAGACTTTGTCCATGCAGTGAAGCCAGAGCCGCATAATGAAATACCACAAGCACAAAGTGCCCATGATACATTCTGGGATTTTGTAGCGAATAACCAAGAAGCTGCGCATATGGTGATGTGGCATATGTCAGACCGTTCCATTCCACGAAGCTATCGTATGATGGAGGGCTTTGGTGTCAATACGTATCGCTTTGTCAATGAAGATGGTGTGGCACACTTCGTTAAATTGCACTGGAAACCGGTACTTGGTGTTCACTCATTTGTTTGGGATGAGGCACAAAAGATTGCCGGGAAAGATCCAGATTTCCATCGCCGAGACTTATATGATGCTATTGAACAGGGCAATTATCCAGAGTATGAATTAGCGGTGCAACTGATTCCAGAAGAACAAGAATTTGCATTTGATTTTGATATTTTAGATCCAACGAAGATTTGGCCTGAGGAACAAGTTCCGCTTCGAAAGCTTGGAAAGATGACGCTTAATCGTAATGTGGACAATTTCTTTGCAGAAACAGAGCAAGTGGCCTTCCATGTAGGACATGTTGTACCAGGGATTGACTTCTCAAATGATCCGTTATTGCAAGGTCGTTTATTCTCTTATACAGATACGCAGTTGATTCGTCTTGGTGGTCCTAATTTCCACGAGATTCCAATCAATAAACCAGTTTGTCCATTCCATAATAATCAACGAGATGGCTATAACCGTCAAACAATCAACCGCGGTCAAGTAAGTTACCACAAAAACAGTTTGCAAAATAATACACCAAACCCTGTTCCACGTGCTAATGGTGGATATGAGCATTACCAAGAAAAAGTAGATGGTCGAAAAATTCGTGCACGTAGTCAAGGCTTTGAGGATCACTTTTCTCAAGCACGTCTATTTTGGAATAGTATGACACCAATAGAAAAAGAACATATTACGAAGGCATTCTGCTTTGAAGTAGGGAAAGTACAAAGTATGGATGTGCGTAAACAGGTTGTAGAAATGGTGGCACATATTAGCCATGACCTAGCAAAAACTTTAGGTGAAAAAGTGGGCGTTACTGCGACAATTGAGACCATTCCAGAAGAGACAGAAACGAAGCAATCACCAGCTGTAAGTATGTACACGAATCCAATTCGTTTTGTAGAAACGAAAAAAGTTGCGGTCATTATTCAAAAAGGGGAGGAAGCAAAGCCACTTATTGAAGCACTAGAAGCAGCGGGTATTGTCGTCGAAATCGTTAGTGATCGACAAGGAACGTTAGGAGACGTTATAAGTGACCATACATTTGATACAGCTTCTCCGGTATTATATGATGGTTTAATTGTTGCGACGAAGTTTGAAGATGCGTTAACACAACGCAAAGTCGAAACATTTATTGATGAAGTATACAATCACTATAAAGCGATTGGCTATACGGATGAGGATGTTATTCAAGTTGCTTATAGTAAAGCACCTGGCGTTGTGAAAGGATTAGAAGCCTTTATTGATGCACTCGCAACAGATCGTCATTTTGATCGTGAATACGCGATTGGCTAACTTAAGAGAAAAAGTAGGGACAGCTTCCCTGCTTTTTTTTATTGCTTTTTTTGTTGCAAATACAATATAATAATGTTGTATTTACAACAAAGTGAGGTGTAATATGACAACGATTTTACGGGAAATTGGGATGATTGCGCGTGCGCTGGATTCGATTAGTAATATCGAATTTAAAGAATTAAATATGACGAAGGGTCAATATCTGTATTTAATTCGTATTTATGAACATCCGGGTATTATTCAAGAAAAAGTGGCAGAGATGTTAATGGTAGACCGTACGACAGCTGCGCGTGCTGTACAAAAGCTTCAGCAACAGGGGTTCATAGAGAAACGTGATGATGCTACAAATAAAAAAATTAAAAAGTTGTATGTGACAGAGAAAGGTGCTGCGGTTTATCCATATTTAAAGCGGGAAAATGATTATTCTGATGATGTCGCATTAGAAGGCTTTACGATAAAAGAAAAACAATTACTACAAGACATGCTTGAAAAAATGCGTCATCAAGTAGAAGTAGAATGGGATTTTGTGAAAAAGGGAAATAAACGACAGTATTAGGAGGTATTTTATGAAATTTGTACAGTGTACGCCAGCCGATGTAGCAACTTTACAACAAATTAGCCGCGAAACATTTTACGATACATTTGTAGGGACGACGCCAGAAGAAGATATGACCAATTTTTTAGATGAGGCTTACGCAGAGGAAAAGCTCGTAGCTGAACTACGCAATCCACAGTCCACTTTTTATTTTTTAAGAAATGATAAAGAGCAGGTAATGGCATATCTAAAAATAAATGTAGGGGATGCCCAGACGGAGGATATGGGTGAGGATACATTAGAAGTTGAACGGATTTATGTGCGTAAAGCATATCAGAAGCAGGGGTTAGGTAAGTTATTAATAAATGAAGCATTCAAACAAGCTGAATTGAAGCACAAAAAGAATGTCTGGTTAGGCGTATGGAAGCATAATACAAATGCCATTGCTTTTTACGAGAAAAAAGGCTTTCAAAAATTTAGTGAACATGCCTTTGTTATTGGTGACGACACGCAAATTGATTGGCTAATGAAATGTGCAGTAGAGTAGAATAAATGGAGTAGGAATCTTTCAAGATTTCTCTTTTTTTATTTTTAAGTAAAAAATCTTATTTTTATAAGTAGTTCTAAAAATATGTTAAAGCATCTTTTAGATGGGAAGACTATTAATAAGAAACATCTATGACATAAGGAGGAAATGGTAATGAAAAAAATTTTATTTATTTCAGAACATGGAGATCCCCTAGCACCACTTGGTAGTAGACAGGCTGGAGGTCAGAACAATTATGTCAAACAATTAGCATTAGAACTGGATAGCTTAGGATATGCTGTGGATATTGCTACGCATTGGTGTAACACATCCGCACCACAAATCGAGAAAATTGGGCAACATAGTTATGTACATCGCTTCGATGCAGGTGTCCATGGCTATGTTGATAAAAATGAGATGCGTAGTTTGATGGGTACTTTTTATAAAGAAATTGTAGAAGCGCTACCTATTTCATCGTATGCCATTATTCATACCCATTACTGGATGTCAGGCCTTGTGGGATGCGAGCTGAAGAAAAATTATGGAATTCCATTTATTCATACTAACCATTCATTGGCACTTGCTAAAAAAGAAGGAAGCGGCGAACTAGACCGTTTCCGCTTAGCATGTGAGCGACAAGTGTTAATTGAAGCGGATACGGTACTTGCTACAACAAAGCAAGAAAAAGAATTAATAGAACGATGTGCCCCAAAAAGCCGTGTAGAAGTCATTCCGATTGGTGTTGCACCAATTTATTTAACAAAATCAATTGACGTTTCACATGTAAATACAAATTATTATTTTTATGCAGGACGTCTCGTTAAAACAAAAGGAATCTTTGAATTGATTGCGGCTTTCAAAGAAGTAATAACGAAACCTGATGTACCGAAAGACGTTTTATTAATTGTAGCAGGCGGCACAAAGGCAAGCATTAATCCGAAGACACAATTACCGCGTAATCGAAAAATATTAAAAGCCTTACAGGGCATAGAAGACCGTGTACTCTTTATTGGACCGCAAAATGCGAAGCAGTTAAAAGTCTTATATGCAAATGCCATTGCAACAATTATGCCATCTTACTATGAATCATTTGGAATGGTGGCAGCAGAGGCACAAGCGACGGGATGTCCCGTCATCGCGACAAATGTCGGGGGACTTCAAGAAGTAGTCGTAGATAATCGTACAGGCATCCACGTGCCAAAAGCATCACCAAAGGCCTTGGCGTCTGCGATGCGTGAGTTATTAGTAAAGAAAACAACGCGCCTAATGATGAAAAAGCAAGCAAAAAAACGTGCTATGACAACATTTAACTGGAAAGAAATTGTGACAGATATTACTGCATTGTATAAAAGGAGTTTGACATATGTATCCAAATCTTAAGGAGCAAGTGCTTGCAACCGATCTTGACGATACGCTTGTAAGCGAGAAGATTTCACATGAGCAGTTATGGACATATTTTGGTGACAATCGTCCCTCACTTATTTATATAACAGGTCGGTATTTTCAATCAGCCTATCAGCTCATACAAGAAAACAATTTGCCGCAGCCAGATATTTTAATTTGTGATGCAGGCGGCTCTATCTATTGTGGTGAAACATTTAATGAAGATTTACTCTGGAGTGCGGCATTTCAAAAAATGCCTGTGAAAGCAATTGAGGAAATTGCGAATGAGTTAGATATTGAATGTCAGCAGGTTGATGCTAATAATCGTTTGGCACTGAATGCGACACCAGAAACTTATAAATTATTCAAATATGCACTACAAGCTCAAGGCATTGAAGCGACAACGATTTTCAGTAATGAAAGCCAACTCGATGTGTTAGCACCTAATGTGAATAAAGGAACAGCATTGCATTATGTTCTTGAAAAATGTCAGCATACGAAAAATGTTGTGGTAGCGGGTGATTCTGAAAATGATGTGCATCTCATTGCAGCTGGCTACCCGGCAATTATTGTTGGCAATGCTTGCGAGGAGTTAAAGCTTCTTGAGGGACCTTTGATTTACCATGCAGAAAAGAGTGCTGCTGAAGGGATTATTGAGGGTTGGCATTTCCATCGTCATCAATACGATATTGTTTAATAGATAAAAAGAGGTTGGGACATACGTATAAAAACAACCGTTCATATGAGCATAAGAAAAACCGGAACTGCGCTGTAGCGCGGTTCCGGTTTTTCGTTGCGAACGCTAAAAAAGGAAAATGACGTGTTTTGTCCCAGCCTCTTTTTATTAGGTTCTTTTTAAAAAATAAATTGGCACTAGTAACAGCGTACCAATAGCTCCACCGAAAAAAATACTACCAAATAATAAGAAATAGAAAAATGCTGTAAAACTACCTTCAATGGATAAAGAAATGGCGATGCCAATGAATGCCAATAGCCCAATACAAGCGCCAGGTAATAGGAAAAAACGGCGACTTCCAAAAAGTTTCATCGCAAGTCCAATAAATAGCACAATGGCCATTGTTAATATCGCATAGGTTACGAGTGGATTTTCCATACTATCACCTCTTTCATTTTTCTGATACCCCTTCATTAAATAGTTATGTGTAGATTGAAAAGAGTTAACAAAAGATTTACAAATGGTTATTTTGTTTACATATACTTGAAAATCAATATAAATTATACTTCATTATATATTTGGGTATAGATAATGGGTATATTATACAAATTTTATTTAAAAATATCTTATAATTTTTCATTAGTTTTTTAGGACTTAATAAATAAAAAAATCAGCAATTCTATTTCTGAAAGTAAATATAGAAGTCTAATGAATCTATTTTATATTCAGTATAATAATAAATTATTATACTGAATATAAAATAATAGAAAAATGATAGATAAACAAAAAAATAATGATTTTGAAATTATAGTTTAAATAGTTTACACTATTTATGTAGTGTAAAGTATTTAAAAATAATTAAATTAAATGGATAAAATGGAGGTTTTATTTATGAATTCTATAGCAAATAGTGTTTATAAAAGTTACTTTTATTATCATTTAACAAATTTGAAAGCACGGATAGACGCGTGGCCTTCTACAACAATGAAACATGATCTGCTTCAAAAATTATTGTACATTGAACAAACAGCAAAAATAACAGAAGCTGATTACATTGACTTTGTAAATAGATTAAAAAAGATGAAATTACAAGTACTTGAATTTGATTTATGTCTCTATTGTTTAAAAGGACTCATCGCATATAGTTTTGAAAAAAGCATTTAAGGAGAGATTAGCTATATGGGAATTGATAATTATATGACGGTTCAAGAAGCGGTAAAGCGATGGGAAATTACATTGTATCGCTTGAATAAAAAGCTATCTGATAATGATTTAATGAGACGAGCCGTAGATGATAAAATTTTAAAAAACTTTAAAGTAGATACAACAGATAAAAATAACTGGATTATTTCAAAAAAATTTATGGAAATGTGGTTTGGACCAGAACCTATAAATGAGCGCAAATAAAAAGGAACGAGGACAAAATAGGTCATTTTCCTTTTTTAGCGTTCGCAACAAAAAACCGGAACCGCGCCATCGCGCGGTTCCGGTTTTTCTTATGCTCATAGAAAAGGCTGTTTTTACACGTATGTCAAAGCCTCTCCTTTGTTTGTTCTTAGTATGGATTTGTACCAAGAATTGTTGCTTGTTTAATATAAATACGATTAGGCAGTTTTAATTGATTTACAATTACTTCTGCTAAATCTTCTGGTTGCATCATACGTTCGGCTTTTTCTTCGTCAATTAAACCAGATTCACGCGCTAACTCTGTTACGACAGTACTTGGTGCTAGTGCTGTCACGCGAATGTTATTACGGCGTACTTCTTGTGCTAATGATTCAGTTAAGCCGATAATACCAAATTTTGCTGCAGAATAAGCTGTTGATGTTGCGGCACCATTTAAGCCATTTGTTGATGAAATGTTGATGATGTCGCCTTCATTTTTTTCAATTAATTGTGGTAATACTGCATGGGTCACGTAATATGTGCCTTTAATGCCAGTATCGACAATTTTCACCCATGTTTCAGGATCTTGTTCGACTAATTTTCCAAAACCACCCATGCCAGCATTATTAATTAAAATGTCAGCTTTGCCAAGTGCTTTTGTTAATGTAGCGACCGCTTGTTGCACTTCCTCGTTGTTTGTAACATCTGCTGTTGCAAAGGCAGATGTACCACCTTGTGCTTGTATCGCTTCAGATACTTCTTTGACTTGTGCTTCTGTGCGAGCAAGTAGTCCTACATGCACGCCCTCTTTTGCAAGTGCTTCTGCCACCGCACGACCAATACCACGGCCTGCGCCTGTAACAATAGCAATTTTACCTTCTAGTGATTGTACCATTCTACTCATTCCTTTCAATGAACCTTATTTTATTATAAACTTTTTTCCTGATTTTTAAAAAGAAACGTTTTCCATGTTTAAAATGATAGAAAGTTGTCAATAATGTAAAGTAGATAGTACAAATTCGAGACATTTCACTAAAAGGGGGGATTATTCCTTGGATATTCAAAAGTATGATGAAATAAAACAACGAGTTACATTACAATTTTCAGCTGAAGAATGGGGTACGATTTGTCAGTTATTAAAAGGACAACGATATGACCAAACAGTACCTGATAAAATTTTATCGATTGCTTCACATATCGAGATGCAAGAACATTTCTTTACACGACGATAATTTACAAAAAGATAAGGTGAGAGCATGTACTTAAAATCTTATAACCATGACAAGCAAAAAATTCTACTAGAAATGAGCGAAGATGAATTTCAAGAACTATGTGAGTTATTAGAGACACATCAAATGTCGCGACAAGCTATAGATAAATTGAATTTTTTAAAAGAACAACGAGAAGAACAGAGTAAAAGTGGCATATGAGTGTCTAAATGACGCTCTTTTTTTATTGCTCAAATGGTATACTAAAGAGCAAAAGGGAGGCGTTGACGATGGAAGCTACATGGATTCTACATGCGTTTAATGCGCTAGATGGGAAAAACTTACGCCAGGTCTATAGCATGTATGTGGAAATGACCTCGCTTGATTTGTTTGGCTCAGCATGGAATAAAGAATTAGAAGCGGTAATGAATAATCACGTCACACGTTTGGCAAGCTTGTCTGATGATGAGATTCGTTTACAACTAGTATTACAGCTTTTACAGACAACAAATCAACGTGCCGTACATATTGAAGAGACACAAGAATTAGAGCTTGCATACGCCAGAATTTTAGGTGCAACAGGTGAAATATCGATTGAACCATTAATTGAGCGATTCTTTCAACAATTACTAGAGGATACTGAGCATCAATGGCAGCACTTAAAGCCAATTGAACGCTCACATATTGCAAAAGTATTATTCGACTATAGCGCAACATTTAGAGCAGATATTCGTGAACAAGTGCAGCAGGGGCTTGGGATGCGACAAATGACATCACGACATTTAGAGCAGGCACTGACAGAGCGTGGTGTCGCACAGGGGATTGAGCAGCTTTATCAGCAATTTGGCGTGAATATTATACCTCTTATTGTGAACAGCGTGATTGATATTAAAAAAATAGATGTGCCACTTGGCTTTTTCACCTTGGCAACATCAGAAAATGCGCTAGCAGCTGTATCAAGCAGTTTTCTAACGTATCGTATTGCCAATAAATCAATGAAACGTGAAATGATCCCAGCGATTCTTGTACAAGCTGTTTTACCATATATCCTTGCTGGAAAACCGACTGTTGCACCGCATTTGCAAACTTATTCAGCACAGATTGCTACGCATTATCAAACGCTGAAAAAATCGCTACAGCAACTTGAAACACAGCAGCAAGAAGCGCAGCTAGATATTAAAATGTTAACGGATATGACAGTAATTTTAAAAGATAAATTACAACAGGAACGGGTGCATTTACTAGAAGCGGCAGACGCATTGTATTTACGTTTAGAAAAAACGGCGCAACTGCCAGATGTCGCACCGTATACGCAAAATGTGGAGTCGCTACGCCAAGACATTGAACGTTTACAGCGACTGCAAGATACGACCGTAATAAATCAAAGCCTGTTTGATAAGATGAAGGCGGCTACGAAAAAATTAGAGCATCGTACAAAAGTGAAAACAAAAGAACGTGCACTAAGTAAAGAACTAGAAAAAATGGCGATTACCATGTTACAACAGCAAATTCCATTTGATGAGACGCTTCAACTGCCATACACAGCAGCGAAACAACAAACTGCGTCACTTCAGCAGGAACAAAAACTCGTTACTGAAAAATTAGCACAGCGTACGGAAAAAATACAGACCGTGCTTAGGCAATATGACAAGCTAGAGAAGCAAGTATTTGAGTTAGAAACACGTTATCCACATTTACGCACACCCTAAGCCAAACCCGCTCAAAGATTTCTTTGAACGGGTTTTTAACGTAAAAAAGACGCTATCACTCAGATAACGTCTTACGAATTTATGCGGAAGAAACCGCTGATGGCTGTTGAATCGCTGTAATCGCTTGCATCATATGGATTAAATCTATCATCAATTCGTCATCCTCATGCTCAAAATGTGGTACAGCAATTGTCGTTTGGTTTAGCTGGCATAGTCCGTCACGAATCAGGCAATGGTTGATTTTTTCATAGGTTGTGTCAATAGCTTTGAACCAGCGTCCTTTCCCTCGAATGCCGGTCTTTGTGAGCACAAGTATCGGAGATTTACGAACCGTATATGCAAGTAATACCGCTTCCTGTTTTACTTGCTGTGACAAAAAGGGTGTGAGTGTACTACTAAATTGCTCAATCGCTTTTGCAAACGCCACTTCAAGTGTTTGAAAGGCATTTGCTGTGACAAGTGTGAAAAATAACGGATTCTCAATGAGTGCAAGGTGGATGGCCGCATTATGCTCGCCAAATAATGTCGCTGCTGTTTCGCAACTAGGTAATAACTCAATTGCTTCTGTGTAGCCAATTGCTGTTAAAAAATGCTGTAACTCCTCATTATCGTTTCCACACAATGCATAGGCTAGAGCAATATGTGTTGGGTGGTACGGGTCAGCCATTAAAAGCGCAAGCACATTTTCCTTTGTTGGCTGTTGTTGGACAACCTGTAATCGCTTCGGAACTTCTTGCCATTGCTGGAAAGGTAAGTTTTCAAGCGCCCAAGCATTATCATATTTCACATCAGCGGCAAGTTGGACATACACCGTATGTAATGAAATAAAGGTATTATATATCGTTTGGTAATACTGAGCGAGCATTGCTTTCGTGAAAATTTCGTCGTTAATTTTTGCTAAATTATGTGTTTGTTTGGCTTCTTCAAATTGTGTCAAAATCTTCTGTTCAAATGCATTTATTGGTTGCAATGTGACAGCCGC
Source organism: Candidatus Kurthia intestinigallinarum (assembly GCF_003991225.1). Taxonomy (GTDB): domain Bacteria; phylum Bacillota; class Bacilli; order Bacillales_A; family Planococcaceae; genus Kurthia; species Kurthia populi. Next base: position 8,145 of record NZ_JTFC01000012.1, on the reverse strand, counting down.
TTGCTCACGAAAAGATACTTCTTCAAGGTCTTTTTGTAGGAGGCGGCCCTGCGAATAATAATAATCAATTTCTTGTGTAGCTAATGCTACGCGTTCTGTACGAATTTTTGAGAAGGCGGCAACGAGATGCAATGCATTTTGTTCGACAAGTTGTAATTTTTTAATGATAGCACTAGCTCGGACAGCCGCAATCTTGCGAATAGCTGCATAATCTTGTGTGATGGTTGGTAAAGTTATTGTGTGACCATATAATGTGAGTGAATGAGTAGTATTCATCGGAAACGCCTCCTTTTTCTACAATAGTATCATATAATTCTATTTTTCGTATACGATAAACTGCTTTATGTATAAAAAAAGTTCATTGTTGTATAGAGGACGTTTATAATAGAAGAAAAGGAGGTTTTTTCATGCAACTAGAACAAATTATGAGCAAAGAACATTTAGAACAAACATTGATTGGTACGCTTGGGATAGAATTTCAAGAATTAACGAAAGAGCGCGTTGTGTGTACAATGCCGGTTGGACCTAAAACACATCAGCCACTTGGATTATTACATGGTGGCGCCTCGGTTGCGTTAGCAGAAACAGCTGCATCCATCGCGGCCTTTTTAAATGTAAATCCAGAAACGCATTATACAGTTGGCTTAGAAATTAATGCTAATCATATTCGCGGCAAACGAGACGGTATCGTGACAGCCGTCGCAACACCTCTTCATATCGGACGTTCAACAATGGTATGGAATATTGATATCGTCGATGAACAACAGCGTCAAATTTGTATTTCGCGCTGTACAATGGCAGTAGTCGAACAAAAAAAATAAGCTACATACAAAAAAAGGCAGCGTATCCATTAGAGGATACGCTGCTTTTACTTATAATAGCGAGGAATAGTAATAATTTCTTTTTTTCCAGAATTGAGCGTTAGTTGAATTTTTGCATTAGAGAGCCATTTAACTTTTTTAATCTGAGGGAAATATTCGGGGATTTCTGGATGGTCCGTAATATCATTTGTATACATAAAACGAAGCGTATCTTGTTTTTTAGTGCGCAGTACTAATGCCACCATTTTCTTATCAGGAGATAAAGCTTCTATTTTAATCGTACCGCTTCCTAAATTATAAATGGAGCCTGTTTTAGCGTTGTCACGTAGTGCAAGAATGCGACAATTTGTTGTTTGGCAGTGTGTTGTTACATACGTATAATCTGTGTAACGAGCGGGCGTGTAAAAAAGCTTTTCCTCCTTTGTAACATTTAATGATGCTAGCACTTCATCATAAAGTAAATCGGAAATGGCCTTTTCATGGCCTGTTTTTTCATCAAACATGACGCCACCAATTTCAACGGCACCTTGTTGTTGAGGTTTATGATCAGGCAATATGAAAAATATAATGAGTAAACAAGCAGCGAGGCTAGCAACACTACCTACCCATTTGAAATTAAGCCATTTTTTCTTTGCTAAGCGTTTTTTCACCCGTACTTGAACCCGTTGCTCCTGCTTCGAGGTATCTCCCATTTTTTGCTGCAATTTTTCACGAATGTTATTCATGGTTCAATAACCCCCATTCCTTTTCAGGTATTTGCTCACGTAATTTTAATTTTGCTTGTGTAAAGCGATAATGTACGGTACTTTCAGGTAAATGAAGTAAAACCGCTATTTCATGAAATGTTAGCTCTTCATAAAAATATAAAATGACTGGCTCACGGTATTTTAAAGGAAGTGCCAAAATCGCATCTGCAATTTCATTTTGTTCTTCATTGATAATAAGAGAATCTTTTGTTGTAATGCTTTGCGTAAAGTAAGTCGTCAGTTGCTGTGTACGATACCGAAAGCTTTTTAAATAATCTTTTGAACGATTAATGGTCATTCTTGTTAAGTAAGTAGTAACAGAAGATTCATGGCGAAACTGCTCATACGTTTCAAAGTATTTAACGAAGACATCTTGTACAATGTCTTCCGCTGCATGCCAATCTTTTACGTATAAAAAGCTTATATGTAATAATTTTTGTGTATGTGTGGTCAATAACTCTTGCCAATGCGGATTATCCACGTGCTCACTCCTTTCTTTTACATTAGACGATTGTAATATTGATTTCTCCAATAATTTAATAAAAAATTTTTATCCACATAAAAAAGCACTCTCTTTTCTTAGAACAGGAGTGATTATTCAATATATATTATGCTATTAATAGCCAGAGATGGTAGTGATTGTTTGCATCGTTTTAAAATTCCCAACACTTAATGTCGTATTACCGTAATAAGATGAAAATCTAACATAATATTTTGAGGTTTTATACAAATTATTAAGCGGAGCGCTGTAAAGATTTTGCATATCTTGCTGTGTGTATGTCTGTTTAAAGTACACTTTATTGATGGCTTGTACTTTTGCCTTTAGCCCTGAATCACCAACAATTTTTTTCTTTAATTCCTTACATGTCATGCCGATTGACCCTTTTGTTTCAGGTAATGTTCCTTTTTTTGTAAATTTATCTAGAGAATTAGAAGGGGTTCCTTTTGTTTTATGGGTGGAAGCCTACGCATTTGTCGTGGAGTTGAGGGTAATAGGTGTGAATAATAAGAAATTACATAGTAAAAACCCAAATGTATATTTCATTTTTTGGCAAGATAAAGCCTTCTTTTTTATATGCTATTAAATTAATAATCTTAAGTAAATAATTTTTGTTTTTAATTTGATTTTAAAGAATCATTTTTTCCTTCTTCATGCAACAAAAAAAGTCCGACCCTGGGGAGGAGTGGACTTTTTTTGTTTAAAATTGAGATGAGTGGAGTGCATACAATTGTATGCAAAAAAATATTCTTATGAAGGGACCTCTTCATAAGCCAACATGCAACAATGTTGTATTTTTAATATATATGAAAATTCTGAATTTTTCAAGAAAAAACATGAATATTTTAGCATATTTTATTCGCCAAATAAGTTAAAATAATTACCGATGGGAGTTTTGAAAGAGGGAATGAATATGAAAAGATGGATGGTACTACTAATAAGCATCGTTGTGCTGTTAGTTGGCTGTAGCGAAAAAAAAGAACCTGAGAAAAAAGTAGATGAAAGTTATAAATATCCACCTACCTTATTTTTAGCTGTGAGTAGTGTATTAATCGAAAAAATAGATGCACAAAATTACTCATGGCGTTATATAGATAAGGAAACTGAAAAAATCGAACAAGTAACGACAGATTCTTTACCACCGACTAAAACGGTCTCAATTGAAAATCCACTTGTCATTAAAGATAAGAAGTATTTGAAGATTGGGTTTCAACCGTTGCCAAAATATTATCGTATTATTTTATGGGATGCAAAAGATCGTGAAAAGGCGACCTATACAAATGTGAAGGATATTAAGAAAAAGGGCACCTATATTATGGAGGTTGAAGCTAATTTTGAAAAAGGAGAAGCACATTATTTTATACCGATAACGTTCTAAAAGAAAAAAGTAGGAATTTTAGTTTGTGTTAGTTAGAAAAAGGAATTATTTTAAATGATGGATATATCTATAGTCCTCTATTCGAATAATTGATTAGGTGGAAGTATGTGTTATTTTTTAAAATGGATAACTTTTCAGCGAAAATGGGAAAAGTACAATGAAATGAGGTGAGGAACGATGGCAATTGATTTTCATGATGAGAAAAATAAAATGACCTATGCTTCACGTAAAGCAAATGCCTCGTGGAGCGAAGATTTAGAGGCGTTGCTGCCACCAGGGAAGCATTTTATCCGTGCAGCTGACATTGGTTGTGGAGGTGGTATTTATTCCAAAGCACTTATTGATGCAGGTGTAGAATCTGTTGTAGGTGTTGATTTCTCGAAAGCAATGCTAGAAGGAGCAAAAGCAAATTGTGAAGACTATGATACAATTTCTTTTCAGCTAGGAAGTGCGTTTGAAACGGGCCTAGCTGATGCCAAATTTGATTTAGTATTGGCGCGTGCACTCATTCACCACTTAGGAGACTTACAACTCTTTTTTACAGAAGCACATCGTATTTTAGAGAAAGATGGGTACTTTATTGTACAAGATCGAACACCTGAAGATGTACTTTTACCGGGAAGTCAGGAACATATACGTGGCTATTTCTTTGAAAAATTCATTAAATTAAAAACGACTGAAACACAGCGACGCCACCGTGGAGAAGAAGTACGTAAGGTTTTAGAAGAAACCGGATTTACACTCGTAAAGGAAGTGCCTTTTTGGGAAGTTAGAGGCACCTATCCGTCGAAAAATCGATTAAAAGAAGAACTGCGTCATCGTATTGGTCGTAGCATTTTGTATGAATTGGATGATTTTGAATTAGAAGAACTGATTGATTATATAGATAGTAAAGTAACAGAGGAACGTAATATCGTTGAGAAAGATCGCTGGACGATGTGGATTGCGCAGAAAAAATAACATAAAAAGGAGGCGCATAAAAATGAGCACCTCCTTTTTATTATGGCTGTATGACACTCTGTAAAAATGTAACACATGCCTCGCCAATATCACTAATGACAGGCGCTGCATAGTCTAGGTTTTGGGTTAAAACGGCAATGTATAAGCGTTCTTGACCGATAGAGAAGATGGCAACATCATGCTCAATACCTGTATTATCACCAGATTTGCTCGCAATTTGAACTTCCCCAAATTCATCAATACGCCCTCCTAGTAAATTTTTAAATTGTTGATCGTATAGCATACCATAAACGTGACGTCTGCTTTCTTCAGTGAAATGTGGATTTGCTTCACCAATTAATTGTAGCCACGTAATCATATCTGCTGCAGTTGTAAAATTATCTCGCATACGATTGAGTGACATAAATTTGCGTAATAGTACAGTAGACGGAGCACCAACTTGTTGTGCTAAAGCATTCACTTCTTCAAAGCCTACTTCGTCGATTAAGAGATTAGAAGCGGTATTATCCGAGACAATAATCGCAAGTTTCATTATGTCATGCAGTGAAAATTCCTTTGCCTGATGAAGATAGGCTAAGATACCAGCACCTTTTACCGTCTCTTTTACTTTACGCGTATCGGTTAATTGAATTTGGTTGTCTTGAATGCGTTTCATGACGGCTAAGACAAGGGGGATTTTAATAATACTTGCAGAAGATACTTCGTTTAGTTCATGAAAACTAAAGCTTTGTTTACCATATGTAATCTTTACGTGTAACCCATCTGGATACGCCTCACAAATAGCTTTTAAACGATTTGTTAATTCTAACCAATTCATACAAGGACCTCCATAGTTTAGTTTTTCTTAGTGTAACTTAATTAATCGTTAAGTGCATAGCAATACGATTTATTGTAAAGTTAATGTAAATTCAACATATCAAAGCAGGCAAGGGGGACCTATTTATGAAAAATGTTGTGAATTTTCTGGAAATGAAAAAATCAGGCGAGCCTATTGTAATGATGACGGCATATGATTATCCATCAGCACGTTTAGCAGAGCAACAGCAGATTGAGATGATTTTAGTTGGCGATTCATTAGGCATGGTTGTCTTAGGGTATGAATCGACCGTGTCCGTGACATTAGAAGATATGATTCATCATGCGAAAGCTGTACGTCGGGGGGCACCCAATACGTTTGTTGTCGTAGATATGCCATTTGGAACGTATCATGTTAGCACAGAGCAAGCTGTACAAAATGCGATTCAGCTATTTCAACAAACAAATGCAAACGCTATCAAGCTAGAAGGGGCGGGCGAGCTTCTACCAGCAATTGAGCGTATTGTCGCAACAGGTATTCCAGTGGTGGGACATTTGGGATTACAGCCACAATCTGCAGAAGTTTTAGGTGGTTATAAGGTTCAAGGTAAAACGACAGAGAGTGCTAAAAAACTCATAGATGATGCAAAAGCATTGGTAAAAGCAGGGGTGTGCGCCATTGTATTTGAATGTATTCCAAAGCAGCTAGGTGAGATTTTAAGAGAGCAAGTATCTGTGCCGATTATCGGTATTGGAGCAGGCGTTGATGTGGATGGTCAAGTGCTCGTATATCATGATCTAGTAGGCTATGGCGATCACCGTGTACCGAAATTTGTTGAGAAATTCAGCGATGTTCACGCAGTAATGTCTACAGGGATTGCAGCATATCGTGATGGCGTAAAAGCACGTACATTCCCGAGTGATGCACAGAGTTTTACGATGAACGAACAACAATTGGATGGACTTTATGGAGGCGTTAAAAAATAATGAAGGTTATTACAACAATTCAAGAGCTGCAAAAAGAATTAGCCTCTTACTATGTGGCAAATCAGACAATTGGGTTAGTGCCAACAATGGGGTATTTGCATGAAGGACATCAAACACTTGCAAAGGCGGCTGTTGCTGAAAATGATGTAGTCGTGATGAGTGATTTTGTCAATCCAACACAGTTTGGGCCGAATGAGGATTACGAGGCTTATCCGCGTGATTTAGAACGTGATGCACGCATTGCAGATGAGGTAGGTGTGGCGATTTTATTTGCACCAAGTGTTGAGGAAATGTATCCACATCAGGGTGGTGTCACATTTGAAGCGGGACCAGCCTCTAAAATTTTATGTGGTGCATCACGACCAGGGCACTTTAATGGTGTCTTGCAAATTGTGACGAAGTTATTTCAAATTGTTAGACCAACAAACGCTTATTTTGGTCAGAAAGATGCCCAGCAATTAGCGTTAATCGAGATGCTAGTGCGTGATTACAATATGCCTATAACGATTCGGCCAATTGCGATTGTACGTGAGGAAGATGGTTTAGCGAAAAGCTCACGTAATGTATTTTTATCTGAAACAGAGAGACAATTAGCCCCAAATTTATATAAAACGTTGCAGGTATTACAGCGAAATATTGCGTCGTTTAATCAGAAGAAAGCAATTGAGCAAATTGAAGCTGCAACAAAAGGACGCGTTGATTATATTGAATTGTTGAGCTACCCAGATTTACAACCTGTGACATCAGAGGATACGCAAGTGATTTTGGCAGCGGCATTGTATTATGAAAATGTGCGTCTGATTGACAATATTATTTTTAAGGTAGGTGAGTAGGATGTTTAAAGAAATGATGACGTCAAAAATCCATCGTGCGACAGTGACACAAGCAGATTTAAACTATGTGGGAAGTATTACAATTGATGAAGATTTAATGGATGCTGTTGGGCTGTTACGAAATGAAAAGGTGCATATTGTGAACAATAATAATGGTGCGCGCTTTGAAACGTATACAATTGCAGGAGAACGTGGAAGCGGCGTTGTATGTGTGAACGGAGCAGCAGCGCGCCTTGTACAGCCTGGAGACATCGTCATTATTATTGGGTATACGTATATGTCGGCTGAAGAAGCGGCCAACTACGCACCAAAAGTAGCAGTAATGGGAGCTGAAAATAAAATTGTTGAAATGATTGGTCATGAGCCAGAAGCAACAATTATGAATTTCTAAATGAAAAAAGGCTTTGATATACGCGTAAAAACAATCGCTCTTATGAGCATCAGAAAAACCGGAATCGCGCTATGGCGCGGTTCCGGTTTTTCGTTTCAAATGCTAAAAAAGGAAAATGACATTTTCTGTCCATGCTCTTTTTTGATATGCGTTTACGTAAAATGAGAATACCATTTAGTAATTTTATAACTCGAGTCCTTTGATTCACTGTCATTTTTATTTTTTATGAATATGTTTATTATTCGCTCAACAAAAAACACTTCCAAAGATTTTGCTTCCTCTGAAAGTGTCTTTTTGGTTGTCTCAGATTTTAGGTAAGTCTGGTTACTGCTAAGTCTTTTTTATTTCTCTGTTTTACGTTTACGTAAACCAAATACGCCAGCTAATGCGCTAAGAGCTAACAACATACCACCCATTAAGCCTGTTTGCGTTGCAGCATCACCTGTTTGAGGGAGCATACTTGATTGTGCAGGATTTTGAAGTGTCGGTGTATTTGAATTTGATGAAGCAGGTTGTACAACTGGTGTAGTAGTTACCATAGTTGTAGTTTTTGGTGGATTACTTACCTGTACAACAGTTGAAGGTGTATTTTCTTCAGGTATTGTATCAGGTGGTGTTACTGGTGTTTCAGGATTCTCTACTTCTTTTGGCGGTTCCACAACAGGTGGTTCCACAACAGGCGGTTCCACGACAGGTGGTTCCACAACAGGCGGTTCCACGACAGGGGGTTCCACA
>NZ_JTFC01000119.1 GCF_003991225.1 Candidatus Kurthia intestinigallinarum | reverse complement strand
GTGTATGGTACATTAGGCAATCACGATGGCGGAAAGACATTCTCCCAAATGGTACAGTTGCTTGAAGAAAGCAATATTACACTATTAAACGATGAATATGTCGTCATTGATGATAAATTGGCGTTAGTAGGACGTGTGGACCCTTCTCCCATTGGTGGTTTTAATGGACTGAAGCGTCAAGATGTGAGCCATTTACTGAAAGAAATCGATTCAAGCATGCCTACAATTGTATTAGACCATACACCGAGTAATCTCGAACAATATTCTAATGACGTAGATTTAATTTTATCAGGGCATACTCATAGAGGACAAATCTTCCCAGGTAGTCTAATTACAAATTTAGTATTTGAAGTGGATTATGGGCATTTTCAAAAAAATGCAGATAGCCCTCAAATAATTGTGACATCAGGTGTAGGCACATGGGGCATGCCAATGCGAGTTGGCACCAATAATGAAATTGTGGAGATTTATATAAAATAATGAGTTGTGAAATGCGTAAAGAATGTTGAATACCATAGTCTTTACGCATTCACTTTAATTAAACACATTAGAGAAAAGGGTTATTTTTTCTCTAATGTGTTTAATTAAAATTTCTGCATCTTTTGGCGAAAGTGTAATGTGATTATAAATGTCAGCATCAAAATGTACATTTTTGCTCACTTAAGCATTTACATTTACGCTCAAATTACATTTCTCTATTCATGTTTATGAATAATTACAACTTGACATGGAGACGTCTACTCGCACGATTCGGTAGCCAGAAGCCTGCTATAATAAGGGGTGGCTGACCGAACAAAGCTATCATGCTCGTCCCTCCAAGTAAAGTTATAATATATAGGGGGAATTAAAAATGTACATGTTTAAACGAGCGTTTTTGTACGTACATAAAAGCAATTTTTTGAGCATCATAATAAGTGTAACGTCCTTTTTTCTCCCCTATTAATTGGTATTGCTCAAAAATCCTTCGAAGTTGAAGAGGGCTAATATCATATAATAAAATTTGCACCTCTCCGAAATTTAATTTTTCGTTAAGATTCTCCATTTCAAACTCGCCCCCCTTATAATAAAATTCGGAAGTTATTAATAGCGTCTTGTACAGTACTTAGCATAGTATGTTCGTCAACATAATGAAGCGCAGAATTGATATTTCTATCACCACGGGCCAACGCAACTTGAGTCGCGCTCAGGCCTAAATCTAGTAGTATATTTGTAAATATGCCTCTACCAATGTGCGTGGACCAAGTATTAGAAGTTAAAAGTAAATAATCTTGTTGATTGCCACTTTTGAGAACTGATTCTAAGAAAGCATCTTTAACCTTTTCAAAACGTCGAGAATATGTCTTACCAGTGATTGAGCCTTTCGTTCCAGAAGAGATAAATAGAGCTGGAGTGTTAGCCCCTTTGATTTTCGAAGTAACTTTTTTATGTTCTTCATATAACTTTTTTATTAAACTTGGACATAATACTACTTGATCTCTTTGGGTTTTCACTTGATTATCAG
>NZ_JTFC01000118.1 GCF_003991225.1 Candidatus Kurthia intestinigallinarum | reverse complement strand
TTAAATTCGCCGGATCAAAAGGCTGCCATGGCTACGTTCTTAAACTATTGTTCTGTTATCAGCAACGATAATAGCAAAATGAATGCTATTGATGTTGAACACATGTTACGCCAACTGAAGAGAGCTGCGGTCGATAAAGTTGTTTCAACGGGCTTTGATGATACTAATCTTTATACAGACGAGTTACTACGTCTTAACGAAGCTGATATTCAAGACTTCAATGACTTGAAAGCAATTATTGGTACATCCAAACAAGAAAAGAAACCTTTAGATGTGACGATTAATAATCAAGGATTTGATGATGAAGAGTGGCAAAAAGCTTTAGATGCTGAAAAAAAGAAACCAAAACAACGCACACCTGAAGAACAAGAGGCAATTGATAAATTAAATGAACTAAAAAAGCAGAAGAAAACAATGATTAGTATCTTACGAGGTATCAGTATTCGTATCCCGATGATGATTTTTGGTGCAAATATTGATGCCGATAAAGAAATCACATTGCGTAATTTTGTGAATTTAGTTGATGAAAAATCATGGAATGAATTTATGCCTCCTGGTGTGACAAAAGAGTTATTTAAAAAATTCAGCAAATATTACGATGCTGAAGTATTTGTAGAAGCGGGTTTAAAAATTCGTCGTAAAGCAAAAGCAGCGGATAAGAGCAGTTCCGTAAAAGAACGTGTAATGAAAATTGCAGATATTTTCGCTACCTTTAAAAACCCTGATAAAGAGACTGTTTTAACACCATGGAAAGTTGTCAACCGTCATTTAATCGAGACACTCGGTGGTGAATCATTTTTTGATGAAAAATTTGAATATGCCCTTCACGATGGAGAAAACACAAGACTCTATACTAAGCCAAACATTACTAAAAACTCTTTAATGAATAGTGATAGCAAGGTTTTAGAAATCAATTCAAAATCCGGTTTATATCCATTATTAGCTTGTTACAACATCTATCGTCAACGAGTAAATGAATTTAGAGCCAGTGTATCCAATGAAGTGTTATCCCGTGAGAAACACTTTGAACTTTGGGAACAAACGCTCAGAGAAAACATTTTTGTTATCGCAAAGACACCTATGGCCAAAACAATTTCAGAAAGAACGCTTAGAGGTTATAATGATTACGATACAAATGTAGTTTATTATGAAAACATTATGACCGATGTAAAAACTCAACGAGAAAACATCCTAGACAAAATTCAAACTATGTTTAATAAAGGGGGAGAAAAATTGAAATTTGATGTTGTTATTGGTAATCCTCCCTATCAAGAAATGGACGGCGGCGCTCAAGCAAGTGCAGGACCAATTTATCAAAACTTTGTTCGTGCAGCTAAAGCAATGAATCCTAAATATATTTCAATGATTATGCCTAGTCGTTGGTATGTAGGTGGAAAAGGGCTTGATGATTTCCGTGAAGAAATGCTAAACGATCTGCACTTACGTGAACTGCATGATTGGCTTACACCTGAAGATATTTTTCCAAATACCAACATTCGTGGTGGTGTATGTTATTTTTTATGGGATGCAAATTATGATAACTCACGTAATTTGACTCGTGTTATTACACACGAAAAAAATAAAATTATTGCCGATTTAATGCGTCCAATGAAAGTAAACGGTTTAGAAATTTTTGTACGTGATTCAAACGCTATTTCCATCCTTGAAAAAATAGATGATGTAGAACAGAATAATGAACGGCTTATTACCCATGTCTCACCGTCACGACCATTCGGACTACGTGGTTTCTTTGTAAAAGATGATAAGTTCCACCAAAGTCCAAATGATTTAACACGCCCTGTAAAGTGTTATGGTAGAGGTGTTGTTGGATACGTAGAATATTCTGATATACCTACTAGAACAGAGTGGGTTAATAAATGGAAAGTTATTGCACCTAAGTCTAATAATATTGGCACTGAATTGAATGATGATAATTTCAATACCATAATCGCTGCACCTAATACTATATGTACTGAGACTTACCTTGTTTTTGGTGCCGAGTTAGATTTAGATGAACAATCTGCTCAGAACCTTTCCAAATACTTACAAACAAAGTTCTCAAGATATCTTCATAGCCTAGCAAAAGGCAGTCAAGATGCTGCATCAAAAACATATCGATTTATTCCTTTACAAAATTTTAAATCGAGTTCAGATATTAATTGGAGACTCCCGGTTGATAAAATTGATCAACAGTTGTACAACAAGTATGAGTTTTCATCAGATGAAATTAACTATATTGAAAATAAAATTAAGCCGATGAATTAACTAATTAAGGTCCCCTAATATATCTAGGTAACACTTATAAATATAGGGTACCTTAATATTTTCTATAAATAATTATCTACATCCTCTGTCTTCAATTTTATATAATGCTCCATAATTGTCTGGTGTGACTTATGACCAGATTGCTTAGCAATCGTTGGAATGTCCGCACCCTTTTGGTACATGGCAGTAATCTGCGTTTTTCGAAAGGTGTACGGTGCGAAGCCGAGCCAGCTTTGAATGGCTTGATTGTAGCTGACTTCACTAATTTGTCGACTCGTGTGGTTGCCCCATTTATCGGCAGCTCCGACGAAATAATCCTCTGGCATTAATTCGC
>NZ_JTFC01000117.1 GCF_003991225.1 Candidatus Kurthia intestinigallinarum | reverse complement strand
TGGTCCCTCTTTTTAATACTCATGAGTTAGTAAGAGATAACGAAAATAATATTCAATATGGCGAATTAGGCCGAATTTCTGAGTGGGAAATTGATTATCGTAATAAACAAATTCAGCGTGTTGAATATATTTATAAAGATGTCGTTGAAGAGCAACAAGATCGTTTTCATTATGAGCAAAGCTTGTTAAATGAGGAACCTATGCAATTGAGTTTGTTCGATTTAACAGGAGAACAAGACTTATTTGTTGAAGAAAAATATATTAAGAAAGCAATACCTATTCGTATATTTGAAAAAGTACCATTTTTAGATTTAGTTAAGGCAACTATTGTGAAGGATGGCGAATCAAGTGACTAAAGATTATTATCAAACATTTAATTTTAAAGTAATTTATATTTTTTCAATTCCACATGCATCTCATAAAGGACGACTGAAAATCGGCGACACGGTTTTTGAAGGGAATCCTTACGATAAAGAGGCTATGAAAGCAGCTGTAAAACAACGTATTGACCAATATACTAAAACAGCGGATATAGAATATAATTTATTGCATTTTGATTTAGCTGTAACGAATAAAGGAAAAGCATTTAGAGATTATGACGTTCATTCGGTCTTAAAACGTTCAGGTATTAAACAAACCTCAACAACTAAAGGTCGAGAATGGTTTGAAATTGACCTAGATACAGCTATCGCTGCAATTGAGGCTGTAAAAAAAGGAGAATCTTCTCTTGGGCAAATTAAAGCAACTACCCATATGGAGCAAATTATTTTCCGACCTGAACAAGAAAAAGCAATTGTTGAAACATTAGCATCTATTGATAAAGGAAAAACGAAAAAACTTTGGAATGCCAAAATGCGTTTCGGTAAGACAGTTAGTGCTTTAGAGCTTGTAAAACGAGCTGGATTCAAAAAAACGATTATTATTACGCATCGTCCTGTGGTTAGCGCTGGTTGGTTTGAGGACTTCCATAAAATTTTTAATAATGATTATCGCTTCGGCTCAAACCATAAAGGCGAATCCTTTACCAATTTAATAAATGGAGCAAATCCATTTGTATATTTCGCCTCTATGCAAGATTTACGAGGCTCTGTCAAAGTCGGCGGTGATCACGAAAAGAATGATTTAATCTTCGAAACCAAATGGGACTGTGTAATTGTTGATGAAGCACACGAAGGTAATAAAACACCTCTAGCTAAGGCCGTACATAAAAATCTTGAACGCTCCTTTACCCTTGAATTATCTGGGACACCATTTAATCTCTTTGAAGATTACGAGGATGAAGCAGATATTTATACGTGGGACTATGTTATGGAACAACAAGCTAAGTATGAGTGGGATCAAAATAATTTTGGTGATTCAAATCCATACGCAAGCTTACCTAAATTATCTATTTTTACATATCACCTTGATAAAGAATTCATCAATCATCAATATGTTGATATTGAAGATAAAGCTTTTAACTTCAGAGAATTCTTCAGAACGTATGACAATAATGAGCCAAACTTTTCATTACGTGGGAAATTTGTTCACGAAAAAGATGTATGGGATTTTTTAAATTTAATTTCTAAAAAAGACCGTTATGAAGAACATCAGACAAACTTCCCTTTTTCAACAGATTATTATCGCGACAATTTAAGAAATACACTTTGGTTAGTACCAGGTGTTCAAGAGGCTCGTGCTTTAAGCGAATTAATGAAAGAACATGATGTATTTAGCCAATTTGATATTATTAACGTTGCTGGTTCAGGAGATAATGATTCAGAAAATATAGAAGCTTTAGAGAAAGTAAAGAAAGCTATTGGAGACGATCCAGAGAACGCTTATACAATCACTATTACATGCGGCA
>NZ_JTFC01000116.1 GCF_003991225.1 Candidatus Kurthia intestinigallinarum | reverse complement strand
TATAGGGGCTTTACTGTACCAATATATATAGCTTTAACTTCTCTTCTTCCTTCAAAGCTTTGTCTTCAAGATATGCTGCATCTCGCCGTTCCTATTTATAAAAAGCATTTGGCACAACAGCATTCTTTTGAATGAAAAAATCTAAAAACCAATAGTTTGACTTATAACTTACTGGAGCATAGAATGAATATATAAAGATTCTTGTCGCGAGAATCGCATGTAGTGTAACGTCTGGTTTGGTCACCAGGCGTTTTTTATTTAAGCAAAATTGAACTACCCCCACTTAGCCGTTCTTCGAACGTTGCTTGAAGTGGGAGATTCCTACGAACAGTGCTTGCTTGTTTCCACTTACCCGAAACAGCGGCTTCACTTTTTTTAGTAGACTATCCCCGTAGTTCCTACGGTTGTTGCTTTAAAAGTCTTAACCCTTCGATTAAGATATTCTTACTTGCATTAATATCTCGGTCTAGTGTCGTACCACAAGATGAACAAGTCCACACACGAATATCTAATGGTTTCTTGCCATCTCGATGACCGCAAGTATGACAAATTTGGCTCGATGGGTAGAATCTGTCGATTTCGACAATTTTTCTACCGAACCATTTCGCCTTATACTTCAGCTTGGTTACAAATTCAGACCACGACACATCACTAATCGCTTTTGCCAACTTATGATTTTTCATCATACCTTTGGTATTTAAGTTTTCGATGCAGATGACGTCATATTGACGAATCAATGCCGTTGATAGCTTGTTTAAAAAATCTTCTCGCTGGAAAGCAACACGTTCATGCAAGCGAGCAACTTTACGACGTTGCTTTTGGTAATTCATACACTCACGTAGATCACGTTTGTCCTTCTTTGCTTGTTCGTAGCGACGAGATAGTTTACGTTGCTCACGTTTAAGCTTCTGTTCCATTTTGGTTGTAAAGCGTTGGTTATCCACCTTACGCCCATCGGACAGAATGGCAAAGTCAGTGATGCCTAGATCTATGCCTACAGCTTGGTTTGTTTGAGGTAATAGTTCGAAATCTGGTACTTCACATAGGACTGACACGTAAAATTTACCACTCGCATTATATTTAATGGTCGCTTTTAAAATGCGGCCTTCAATGTCACGAGATTTCGCAAACTTTACAAGTCCTAATTTTGGTAGTTTCATTTGATTACCGACAATCGCAATATTGTTATTCGTATTCTTCGTAGTATAACTTTGAAC
>NZ_JTFC01000115.1 GCF_003991225.1 Candidatus Kurthia intestinigallinarum | reverse complement strand
ATGACTTTAAACAGTTCCAGGCGTTTTGCGATGAACATTTATTAAAGTTAGATTTTGAATCGTTAGAACTGTATCTTCATCATTTAATTACACAACAGCAAGTGCGACTGTCGACATTTAACCGACGTTTAGCCGGCGTGAAATACTGGTTAGTGCATGAATATAGATTTCAATTCACCTCAGCGCACGATACGAGCATCAAATTACTGCGAGGCTTATATAATCAAGAGGAATATTTGCGCTTAAAGCCGATGCGTGGGAAAAGAGCTGAAAAGCAAAGTGATGTACTGCGACTCATTGATCGGTACGATACCGATAAGAAAAGTGATATGCGCAAGCGTGCGATTTGTTTAGTGAACCTTATTACGGCGAACCGTCCTTCGGAAATGGTACGGCTCAAAGTGAGTGACTTCGATTTAGAAAATCGCACAGTTCAAGTAATGATGGTCAAGCAGGGTGAGATGAAAGAAAAACGCCTGACGCTAGAGTGCGTGCAGGCGATTCGAAACTATATCGTGGCATGCGAATTAATGCCAGAGGATTATTTCGTCGGAGCTGCCGATAAATGGGGCAACCACACGAGTCGACAAATTAGTGAAGTCAGCTACAATCAAGCCATTCAAAGCTGGCTCGGCTTCGCACCGTACACCTTTCGAAAAACGCAGATTACTGCCATGTACCAAAAGGGTGCGGACATTCCAACGATTGCTAAGCAATCTGGTCATAAGTCACACCAGACAATTATGGAGCATTATATAAAATTGAAGACAGAGGATGTAGATAATTATTTATAGAAAATATTAAGGTACCCTATATTTATAAGTGTTACCTAGATATATTAGGGGACCTTAATTAGTTAATTCATCGGCTTAATTTTATTTTCAATATAGTTAATTTCATCTGATGAAAACTCATACTTGTTGTACAACTGTTGATCAATTTTATCAACCGGGAGTCTCCAATTAATATCTGAACTCGATTTAAAATTTTGTAAAGGAATAAATCGATATGTTTTTGATGCAGCATCTTGACTGCCTTTTGCTAGGCTATGAAGATATCTTGAGAACTTTGTTTGTAAGTATTTGGAAAGGTTCTGAGCAGATTGTTCATCTAAATCTAACTCGGCACCAAAAACAAGGTAAGTCTCAGTACATATAGTATTAGGTGCAGCGATTATGGTATTGAAATTATCATCATTCAATTCAGTGCCAATATTATTAGACTTAGGTGCAATAACTTTCCATTTATTAACCCACTCTGTTCTAGTAGGTATATCAGAATATTCTACGTATCCAACAACACCTCTACCATAACACTTTACAGGGCGTGTTAAATCATTTGGACTTTGGTGGAACTTATCATCTTTTACAAAGAAACCACGTAGTCCGAATGGTCGTGACGGTGAGACATGGGTAATAAGCCGTTCATTATTCTGTTCTACATCATCTATTTTTTCAAGGATGGAAATAGCGTTTGAATCACGTACAAAAATTTCTAAACCGTTTACTTTCATTGGACGCATTAAATCGGCAATAATTTTATTTTTTTCGTGTGTAATAACACGAGTCAAATTACGTGAGTTATCATAATTTGCATCCCATAAAAAATAACATACACCACCAC
>NZ_JTFC01000114.1 GCF_003991225.1 Candidatus Kurthia intestinigallinarum | reverse complement strand
ACATATTCTCGACGTTTTGAAAAGGTTAAAGATGCTTTCTTAGAATCAGTTCTCAAAAGTGGCAATCAACAAGATTATTTACTTTTAACTTCTAATACTTGGTCCACGCACATTGGTAGAGGCATATTTACAAATATACTACTAGATTTAGGCCTGAGCGCGACTCAAGTTGCGTTGGCCCGTGGTGATAGAAATATCAATTCTGCGCTTCATTATGTTGACGAACATACTATGCTAAGTACTGTACAAGACGCTATTAATAACTTCCGAATTTTATTATAAGGGGGGCGAGTTTGAAATGGAGAATCTTAACGAAAAATTAAATTTCGGAGAGGTGCAAATTTTATTATATGATATTAGCCCTCTTCAACTTCGAAGGATTTTTGAGCAATACCAATTAATAGGGGAGAAAAAAGGACGTTACACTTATTATGATGCTCAAAAAATTGCTTTTATGTACGTACAAAAACGCTCGTTTAAACATGTACATTTTTAATTCCCCCTATATATTATAACTTTACTTGGAGGGACGAGCATGATAGCTTTGTTCGGTCAGCCACCCCTTATTATAGCAGGCTTCTGGCTACCGAATCGTGCGAGTAGACGTCTCCATGTCAAGTTGTAATTATTCATAAACATGAATAGAGAAATGTAATTTGAGCGTAAATGTAAATGCTTAAGTGAGCAAAAATGTACATTTTGATGCTGACATTTATAATCACATTACACTTTCGCCAAAAGATGCAGAAATTTTAATTAAACACATTAGAGAAAAAATAACCCTTTTCTCTAATGTGTTTAATTAAAGTGAATGCGTAAAGACTATGGTATTCAACATTCTTTACGCATTTCACAACTCATTATTTTATATAAATCTCCACAATTTCATTATTGGTGCCAACTCGCATTGGCATGCCCCATGTGCCTACACCTGATGTCACAATTATTTGAGGGCTATCTGCATTTTTTTGAAAATGCCCATAATCCACTTCAAATACTAAATTTGTAATTAGACTACCTGGGAAGATTTGTCCTCTATGAGTATGCCCTGATAAAATTAAATCTACGTCATTAGAATATTGTTCGAGATTACTCGGTGTATGGTCTAATACAATTGTAGGCATGCTTGAATCGATTTCTTTCAGTAAATGGCTCACATCTTGACGCTTCAGTCCATTAAAACCACCAATGGGAGAAGGGTCCACACGTCCTACTAACGCCAATTTATCATCAATGACGACATATTCATCGTTTAATAGTGTAATATTGCTTTCTTCAAGCAACTGTACCATTTGGGAGAATGTCTTTCCGCCATCGTGATTGCCTAATGTACCATACACACCGTATGTTGCTTTCAACTGCTTGAATAAGTCACTTACACGTTTCGGATCTTGAATGGCGGTAAAATCATCATTAAAAAAATCGCCTGGAATTAAAATGAAATCTGG
>NZ_JTFC01000113.1 GCF_003991225.1 Candidatus Kurthia intestinigallinarum | reverse complement strand
ATTAGAGAAAAGGGTTATTTTTTCTCTAATGTGTTTAATTAAAATTTCTGCATCTTTTGGCGAAAGTGTAATGTGATTATAAATGTCAGCATCAAAATGTACATTTTTGCTCACTTAAGCATTTACATTTACGCTCAAATTACATTTCTCTATTCATGTTTATGAATAATTACAACTTGACATGGAGACGTCTACTCGCACGATTCGGTAGCCAGAAGCCTGCTATAATAAGGGGTGGCTGACCGAACAAAGCTATCATGCTCGTCCCTCCAAGTAAAGTTATAATATATAGGGGGAATTAAAAATGTACATGTTTAAACGAGCGTTTTTGTACGTACATAAAAGCAATTTTTTGAGCATCATAATAAGTGTAACGTCCTTTTTTCTCCCCTATTAATTGGTATTGCTCAAAAATCCTTCGAAGTTGAAGAGGGCTAATATCATATAATAAAATTTGCACCTCTCCGAAATTTAATTTTTCGTTAAGATTCTCCATTTCAAACTCGCCCCCCTTATAATAAAATTCGGAAGTTATTAATAGCGTCTTGTACAGTACTTAGCATAGTATGTTCGTCAACATAATGAAGCGCAGAATTGATATTTCTATCACCACGGGCCAACGCAACTTGAGTCGCGCTCAGGCCTAAATCTAGTAGTATATTTGTAAATATGCCTCTACCAATGTGCGTGGACCAAGTATTAGAAGTTAAAAGTAAATAATCTTGTTGATTGCCACTTTTGAGAACTGATTCTAAGAAAGCATCTTTAACCTTTTCAAAACGTCGAGAATATGTCTTACCAGTGATTGAGCCTTTCGTTCCAGAAGAGATAAATAGAGCTGGAGTGTTAGCCCCTTTGATTTTCGAAGTAACTTTTTTATGTTCTTCATATAACTTTTTTATTAAACTTGGACATAATACTACTTGATCTCTTTGGGTTTTCACTTGATTATCAGAAGTGTTTAAAGCATCGGGAAATAGTAATTTTTGATTGTCCCTTATTTC
>NZ_JTFC01000112.1 GCF_003991225.1 Candidatus Kurthia intestinigallinarum | reverse complement strand
ATAAAACGTACTAAACCGCTTAAATAACCAACTGCCCATCCAGTGAAGTACGCTAAATAAAACTGAGCCTAAAATAAACAACACAATATTACTAGTTGGTGCATCATTTACTGAAATTAAAATGGTTAAAATAAGTGTGATAAGTACATGAGCTATCGTAAACGGCATTTTTAAAACCGATGTATTATAATTAAGCACTTCAAAATGATCTTGTACTTTCACCTGCTCACCCTTTCTAAATCTTCCGCATTCGAATAAATACAACATACTCTATCCCTATTCGTTCATCAACTGACGTTTGGGCATTTAATAAAAGCCGTTATTAAAATAAAGAAGCAGATGAAGATCCGGTCTTTCACCTACTTTCCTATCATACATATCTCTAAATATCTATCTTTCAAAAATATTAGAGATTACTACTTTATCATGCTCCAATACCCCATCATATAATACTTATACGAGGGGGTAATTGTTTCTAGATTGCCTTCTAAAATATCACAGCTACGGTCATCATAAACATGTGGCCTCGTCATAAAAATACGATTTACTGACGCTACCCTCATATATTGAAGCACTGGAATAAATGTTTAAACTATATTCTCTATGCTATATTAAACACAAGGATTTACGAAAGGATGTTTAATATGGCTAAAAGTGTAGTATTAGCAGAAAAGCCTTCAGTAGCACGCGATATTGCGAATGTGCTGAAGTGGTATGGCAACACTTTTGGACAACTTTTATAAGGGTGCTCTTAAAGCATAAGGGGCGTACAAGTTGCTTGACATGGAGCCTCTATGGGCATGACTCCTTGCGCCAGAAAGCCAGCAATATCAGGCTGGCTTAGCCAAACGAGGCTATCATGCCCATTGCTCCACGTAAAGCTCTTCTCCGTTGATAGACTTAGAATTTGCCCTCTATACTCTATAAAGTGTGTCCAACTAAATGTAGCCTATCCATTTCTACATTATGAAGAGTTCAATTATTTCTGTTTCAGTTGATTTAGCAACACTTCAGCCCCTTTAGGAGAAAGGGTGATGTGATTAAATAATGTGAAGTTATCTGGCGTAATTTCTCCTGTTACTATGCAAGCAGCTTGTGGCGCATACTTTCGTAAAATAATTTCCTCGCCATCAATGAAAATTTCAACAGGGTCTTTTTCGTTGATTTCAAGCGTTCTGCGTAGCTCCATTGGGATAACGATACGCCCTAATTCATCGACTTTGCGTACGATGCCAGTTGATTTCATGGTCGTGTCCTCCTAAAACTTACTTCTTTTTCTCATTCGATTTCAAAAGCTCTTCTAAACGATTTTCATAAGATGCACGAATACGATCGTTTT
>NZ_JTFC01000111.1 GCF_003991225.1 Candidatus Kurthia intestinigallinarum | reverse complement strand
TAGGGAGTGCTATTGCTTTAATCAATGATTTCAATTTTCTTTGTTGAACAAAATCTCTAATACCAATAATTAAATAGAACCCAATAATACCTCCTAATGTGTTATGAAATATATCATCTAATTCAAAAATACCTTTTTGCGTTACAAGTTGAATACATTCAATCAAAAGTGTAACTCCTAATGATACTATTAGTGCTGGGGTAAAACTGTTAAATTTTTTATTGTAAAATGGTAATAAAATTCCTAACGGAACAAACATTATAATATTAAAAATAATTAGTTGAAATTCTGTCAAAGACCAATTATTCCAAGCATTAATATAACCGCTATACAGATTAAGATTGGTCATACTTTCATAATTGGCGCCTCGGCTCAATGTTGTTATACCTAACACAATAGTAAACCAGCAAATCAACAATAAAAGCGTGATAAAAGAATATATTTTTTGTTTGTGTAAATGACCTCTTTTTTTCTGATAAATTAAGAATGAAAAGCCAATTATTCCAAAAATACAACATGCTGTTATAATCCAAGGAAAAAGACCCCTTATTATACTTGTTACGTCCATTGATGCATTCCCCTTATAAGGTGTAAACAAATTATTATATATAACTGTATTTCGCAAGCTAAATTAGGTTCTTACACATAGTCAGTGAATGCTTACATACATCACTACCCGGGTATAGGATCTGAAAAAGACGTGTACCGTATGCTCACATGCTTTTTTATTTCCATTCACGATCCAAATCCGCTTGTTGTCCTAAATGCCAAGAACTCAGCACGCGTCGACATAGTAGCACGAAACGAAAAATTCGCGACTTACCTATTTCAGGAAAAAAAGTCTTTCTGCATCTGCGCTTGCAGAAATGGTTTTGCTTGAATGCTATGTGTAGCACGATTATTTTTACGGAAATAACTGCTGCACCAGCCTATCAGCGTAATAAAAGAAATCGAAAAAAGGTTATAAAGGGAGTTACTCCACTGTTAGAAAAACTGTAGAGCAACTAAAATTAAAAAAGGATACACTGGTTTCTACTACGAAAAAAGTTGGAAATAAAAGAATAATACTTTGTTTTGGCGTTTCTATGAACAGTTAACTGAAAAAGAACATCAAGTTTTACAATCTACTTTAATTGCTTATCAGGGTACACAACCTGTCTATGCATTCGTTCAGCTATTTAGAGCAGCCTTTTCAGAAATCGATCTTCAAACGTTTCTACAACTTACTTAGAGCGTCTTTACCGTGCTTTTCGACATTTACCTGGTGAGAGATGCTTAAATTTAAGTTCTAAACGATACGGTAATCACAATAATCCACGCCAACTTGACCGTTTTTACTATCGGATTTCAGCCAATAACGTCGCACATGCGCTGATGTAATCTCTAGCTTTTCCCTTTCCATTATTCTAATCTACTTTAACCCCTCTACGAATTCATTCAGATTTTCGCTCATTTCCTTATAATGAGTCCAATGTAAATAATGCTGACCTTCTAGAACTACTAATTTATTATTTTTTATATTTTGTAATTGCGTATTATAAAAATCTATTTTTGACTTCCCCTCTACATATTGCTCTTTTGGAGTAAAAATCATCACTGGTAAGTCAGAAGGGAATGTCATATTTGTTGTTAAATCAAAGTTATTCTTTATCTCGTTCGTCTCTTTAACTACAGCTTTATTTATGTATTTCGCAGCAACTATAGATTTTGCCATTTTTAAGTTTACCTCTGTATATGTGCCCTTTTCAGATAATGGCAGAATATTATCTGGCGTTACATATGCCAATAATCGAGCAATACCTATTGGTGCCATATATTCCGTATATTTAGGCATAGTAGGAAAAACGTCATCACCAAAATATTCCGACATCTGTGGTAAGGTTGGATCTATTCCTATGATGGCTTTAACTTCCTCGGAATAG
>NZ_JTFC01000110.1 GCF_003991225.1 Candidatus Kurthia intestinigallinarum | reverse complement strand
AACAGGCGAGGATTGAGCATAATTTCTTCAGACAAACGCAAATCATCCACTACATTTCTCGCTTCTATAATAGAATCTTCAACCTGTGATTTTGCTAATCTCAATAGCTCAGCAGCCTCTTTTACATCCCCGTCTTCTAAATACTCATCCATCACTTCCATTTTTAAATTCACACCAATCAACCGTTGAATTAACGAATCATGTAAATTCCTTGCCATTCGTTGACGTTCGTTTTGCTTCGTTAATGCTTCAATCCGTTTATTCGCCAGCTGCAATTGCCGATTTTCTACTTCCTTTTGATTAAACGTCGCAAAGCCTAATAAAATAAACAACATGGAAATAACAAAGATGAAAATTGCATAATCATATTTCTCTTGCCCGTATAAAATGGATAACATAAAAATAACCGACCCAATATACAACACTAAAAAGGCAACAAATCGTTTCGCACTGTTATATAAATAAAAAGACTGTGCTACTAATGTGCCTCCGTACACAATCAATAGAATAATACCAAAATCACTAACAAGCATCGCAACGCCAAATATAATGACGAGCTGAACGATTAAATAAAACGTACTAAACCGCTTAAATAACCAACTGCCCATCCAGTGAAGTACGCTAAATAAAACTGAGCCTAAAATAAACAACACAATATTACTAGTTGGTGCATCATTTACTGAAATTAAAATGGTTAAAATAAGTGTGATAAGTACATGAGCTATCGTAAACGGCATTTTTAAAACCGATGTATTATAATTAAGCACTTCAAAATGATCTTGTACTTTCACCTGCTCACCCTTTCTAAATCTTCCGCATTCGAATAAATACAACATACTCTATCCCTATTCGTTCATCAACTGACGTTTGGGCATTTAATAAAAGCCGTTATTAAAATAAAGAAGCAGATGAAGATCCGGTCTTTCACCTACTTTCCTATCATACATATCTCTAAATATCTATCTTTCAAAAATATTAGAGATTACTACTTTATCATGCTCCAATACCCCATCATATAATACTTATACGAGGGGGTAATTGTTTCTAGATTGCCTTCTAAAATATCACAGCTACGGTCATCATAAACATGTGGCCTCGTCATAAAAATACGATTTACTGACGCTACCCTCATATATTGAAGCACTGGAATAAATGTTTAAACTATATTCTCTATGCTATATTAAACACAAGGATTTACGAAAGGATGTTTAATATGGCTAAAAGTGTAGTATTAGCAGAAAAGCCTTCAGTAGCACGCGATATTGCGAATGTGCTGAAGTGGTATGGCAACACTTTTGGACAACTTTTATAAGGGTGCTCTTAAAGCATAAGGGGCGTACAAGTTGCTTGACATGGAGCCTCTATGGGCATGACTCCTTGCGCCAGAAAGCCAGCAATATCAGGCTGGCTTAGCCAAACGAGGCTATCATGCCCATTGCTCCACGTAAAGCTCTTCTCCGTTGATAGACTTAGAATTTGCCCTCTATACTCTATAAAGTGTGTCCAACTAAATGTAGCCTATCCATTTCTACATTATGAAGAGTTCAATTATTTCTGTTTCAGTTGATTTAGCAACACTTCAGCCCCTTTAGGAGAAAGGGTGATGTGATTAAATAATGTGAAGTTATCTGGCGTAATTTCTCCTGTTACTATGCAAGCAGCTTGTGGCGCATACTTTCGTAAAATAATTTCCTCGCCATCAATGAAAATTTCAACAGGGTCTTTTTCGTTGATTTCAAGCGTTCTGCGTAGCTCCATTGGGATAACGATACGCCCTAATTCATCGACTTTGCGTACGATGCCAGTTGATTTCATGGTCGTGT
>NZ_JTFC01000011.1 GCF_003991225.1 Candidatus Kurthia intestinigallinarum | reverse complement strand
GGATGGACACACCGCTGGTGTACCAGTTGTCTTGCCAAAGGCATCGCTGGGTAGCTATGTGTGGACGGGATAAGTGCTGAAAGCATCTAAGCATGAAGCCCCCCTCAAGATGAGATTTCCCATTACGCAAGTAAGTAAGACCCCTGAAAGACGATCAGGTAGATAGGTTCGAGATGGAAGTGCAGCGATGTACGGAGTTGACGAATACTAATAGGTCGAGGACTTAACCAAATATACTTTCATGTCCATGTTTATCCAGTTTTGAAAGAATAATTATTTTTCTAAAAAAGTAATTGACTTTCACTCAATATGATGTTAAAATAATTAATGTTCTTGAGAAAAGGTAATTAAATAGTCTAGTAATGATGGCAAAGAGGTCACACCTGTTCCCATGCCGAACACAGAAGTTAAGCTCTTTAGCGCCGATGGTAGTTGGGGGTTTCCCCCTGCGAGAGTAGGACGTTGCTAGGCACACAGAGACGGACAGTATGTTCGTCTTTTTTGTTTTTATACGAATCAATACCGCAGTAATAAATAAAGTTTATTATACCTATAAAAAAATTTATAAAAGTATTGCTATATATTAAGCACCTTGCTATAATATTTTTTGTAAATAATCTTTGGTCCGGTAGTTCAGCTGGTTAGAATGCCTGCCTGTCACGCAGGAGGTCGCGGGTTCGAGTCCCGTCCGGACCGCCATTTTTTATTTATGTAAACACAGCAATGGCGCTGTGTTATTTTTTTTGCCTAGAAATTGAATTCATACACTTTGAACAATTAACTTGAATTCGTTACACTATAGATATGCATTTTTGGAGAGGACGAGAAACATGACGATTGAATGGACTGTACAATCTTTAGAAGAGACACAAGCTCTTGCCATGAAGCTCGCTGATTTATTACAACCACAAGATACGATTACACTAGAAGGCGACTTAGGTGCAGGAAAAACAACGTTTACACAAGCACTTGCTAAAGGTTTAGGAGTAAAACGTATCGTTAATAGCCCGACATTTACGATTATGAAACAATATGAAGGACGCCTTCCACTCAATCATTTAGATGTTTATCGTCTAGCTGATAGTGATGAGGATCTTGGCTGGGATGAAATCTTTTTCGGCGATGCAGTGTCGGTTGTAGAATGGGCGCATTTAATTGAACCAGACCTACCGGCAGAACGACTTGCGATTCGTATTGAACGTGTTGATGCAGACGCAAGACGATTTTTACTAAACCCAACTGGAACACGTTATGAGCAGTTGTGTGAGGAGTTAATGAAATGATTTGGTTAGGTATTGATACAGCAAATACACCGCTTGCCGTAGCGTTAGTGAAAGACGGTCAAGTGCTCGCAAACGAAGTAACAAATATTAAGTTAAATCACTCAGGTGGTGCGATGCTTGCGATTGAGCGCTTATTAACACGTGTGAAGTTAACAGCGCAGGATATTGATGCGGTGGCAGTCAGCGAAGGGCCTGGCTCATACACAGGTATTCGTATTGGCGTAACGATTGCGAAAACATTAGCATGGACACTGAACAAGCCTTTAGTAGGCGTTTCAAGCTTAAAAATGCTAGCAGCAAATGCGGCAATGTATAATGGCATTGTTTGTACGTTAATTGATGCACGCCGTCAAAATGTATACGCGGGTGCTTTTGATGCAGCAAATGGCTTTGAAAATGTTGTTGAGGACCATCACTATAGCATCGCAGACTTAATAGAAAAATTAGATTCACTGAATGCACCTGTATTATTCGTAGGGCATGATGTGGATACTTTCTGGGATGTAATTGTCGAAACATTAGGCGAGCGTGCAGTTCGTGCGCCTTATACAATTGATTTACCAGATGCTGCACAACTAATTTATTTAGCAGAAAAAATGCCTCAATTAACAGGGGATGCGGTGCATAATTTTGTGCCACAATATCGCCGTTTAGCAGAAGCTGAGGCGAATTGGATTAAAGAACAAAAAAATAAGTAGGTGAACAAATGTGGTAACCTATCGTTTAATGACGCTTGCGGATGCAGCCGCTGTTCACCATATTGAAGAAGCTGTATTCCCAGCGCCATGGACATTAGAGTCATTTGAAATGGAAATGACGAAAAATACACAAGCAACCTATGTAGTCGCACTTGAAGACGATGAAATTATCGGTTTTTGCGGTATGTGGATTGTACTTGATGAAAGTCAGATTACAAATGTTGCCGTTATGCCAGCAGGTCGCGGCAAAGGAATTGGGGAGCAATTGATGCGCGAAGCCATGCGCATCGCAAAAGAGCAGGGCTGCGTGGTTATGAGCCTTGAGGTGCGCGTAACAAATGACGTAGCACAAAATCTTTATCGCAAACTAGGATTCCAGGCAGGTGGTATTCGTAAAGGATACTATACAGATAATCAAGAGGATGCTCTTGTCATGTGGGTGAATTTATAATGGAAAAAGATCTTTATATATTAGGTATTGAAAGTAGCTGTGATGAAACGGCCGCGTCTATCGTGAAAAATGGGACTGAAATCATTTCAAATGTCGTGGCATCACAAATTGAAAGTCATAAACGTTTTGGCGGCGTTGTGCCAGAAATTGCATCACGTCATCATGTAGAGAATGTCACAATCGTTCTTGAGGAAGCGTTAAAGCAAGCGAATATGGAGCCTAAGGATTTAGATGCAGTTTGTATTACAGAAGGTCCTGGGCTTGTTGGTGCGCTCTTAATCGGTATTAATGCTGCGAAGGCTTTTGCTTTTGCACATAATTTACCGATTGTCGGCACACATCATATTGCAGGGCATATTTATGCGAATAACTTAATGCAACCAATGGAGTTTCCATTACTTGCATTAGTCGTATCAGGTGGGCATACAGAACTTGTTTTAATGAAAGAGCATGGCTCATTTGAAGTAATTGGTGAAACACGTGATGATGCAGCAGGTGAAGCATACGATAAAGTAGCGCGCGTGCTAGACATCCCGTATCCTGGTGGTCCACGTATTGACCAAATGGCACATGAAAGTGACGAAGCCATCGAGTTTCCACGTGTATGGTTGGAGCCTAATTCGTATGATTTCAGCTTTAGTGGCTTAAAATCAGCCGTTATTAACTATCAACACAACGCAAAACAACGCGGTGGCGATATTAATCCATACCATATCGCAAAAGGTTTCCAAGATAGTGTTGTAGAAGTGCTATCAACGAAAACATTGCGTGCGGCACGTGAATTTAATGTGAAGCAAGTCATCGCAGCAGGTGGCGTATCAGCCAATAAAGGCTTACGTACGGAACTTGAGAAAATCTTCAATGAAGAGGGCATTCCGTTCTTCGTACCACCACTTAAATTATGTACAGATAATGCCGCAATGATTGCCGCAGCAGGAACAGAAATGTTTAAAGCCGGCAAACGTAGCGGTTGGGATTTAAATGGTCGTCCAGGCATGGAATTACGTTCTTGGAATGATTAAAAAAGGAAAATAAAGTTATGCACATGTGGATAACTTTTTGAAACAGTCTGACAATTTACTTGTTGGGCTGTTTTTTAATGCCATAAATCGCGGCATAACGCGATTTGGATAAATTGCATAAATATGTATAATGAAAAATTGGAATCAACTAGCCTGTGGATAACTAAAAAAGATGCAGGATTTTCCTGCATCTTACATATTTAACGTAGCCAATTCTAAGAGAAGAAGGGAAGATGTGAAGCCACCTATTAAAAATGTTAATTTCCCGAGTACAGCAACCGGTAGCTTTTTGTAGAAATTCTTTAAACTGTAGAACCCTATGACAAGACCCAAAATACTTGCAGAACCCCAATACAAATAGTGTAAAAATGATGGTAAATGAACCGCAAAAAAGCCAAGTTGATAAATGAATACAATGACTAACAACGACATTAACCAATTTTTATTCATAGGACGCCTCCTTTTTTATAAGAGCGAAATTTATATCAGGAGGTTGCCGTAAAAAAGAAGAGGCTGGGACATACGTATAAAAACAACCGTTTATATGAGCATAAGAAAAACCGGAATCGTGCTGTAGCGCGGTTCCGGTTTTTCGTTGCGAACGCTAAAAAAGGAAAATGACGTGTTTTGTCCAAGCCTCTCTTTAAAGGATTAAAGTGCTTCAAGCTCTTCGTTTAATTCAAGCCATTCCATTTCAAGCGTATCCTTTTGTTCTTTGGCATCATCTAATGCCGATTGAATGGTCAGTGTTTTTTCATGATCTGAATAGACATCTGGGTCACAAAGCTGCTGCTCATATTCAACAATCTGTGCATCAAACGTTGCCATATCAGCTTCTAACGTCTCGATTTTACGACGAAGGCTGCGTTCTTTTTTCTTGGCTTCTTTATCAATTGATGTGTTTGTCACTTTTTTCTCTTTTACTGGCGTAGGGTGTTTTGCCTGCTCTTCAGCTGCTTTTTCAAGCGCAATTTCTTCGAGCTCCAGTTTTTTCTCAACATAATAATCATAGTCACCTAAATATTCGAATGTCCCATCATGTGAGAGTTCAACAACTTTTGTGGCGATACGATTAATAAAGTAACGGTCATGTGACACGAAAAGCAGTGTGCCTTGGTAATCGATCAACGCATTTTCAAGCACTTCTTTACTATCTAAGTCTAAGTGGTTGGTTGGCTCATCGAGTACGAGGAAGTTATTTTTCTCAAGCATCAATTTGGCAAGTGCTAGACGCGCTTTTTCGCCACCAGACAAGTCACTCACAATTTTTTCAACGTCGTCGCCTGAAAATAGGAAACGGCCGAGTACAGAACGCACATCTTTTTCGTTCATTAATGGCCATTCATCCCAAATTTCTTTAATGACCGTACGATTGCTCGTTAATTTTGCAAGCTCTTGGTCGTAGTAGCCAATTTGAACATTCGTACCAAAGCGTACTTCACCAGCAAGCTTTGGTTGGTCGCCTACAATCGTTTTCAATAGTGTAGATTTACCGACACCATTTGGGCCGACAAGAGCAATACGGTCTTCGCGGTATTCACGTAGCTGAATATTCTCTGAAATTAATTTGTCATCATAGCCAATTGCGAGGTTGTCCACCGATAATACATCATTGCCACTTTGACGCTCGATTTCAAATGTCAGCGTGGCTGACTTTTCATCGCCAAGCGGAGAATCCATCCATTCACGTCGCTCTAACATTTTACGACGGCTTTGCGCCATTTTTGTAGAGGATGCACGAGCAATATTTTTTTCAACAAATTGCTCAAGTTTCGCCTTCTCCGATTGTTCTTTTTCATAGCGTTTAACGTCTAATTCATAGTTTTTCGCTTTTTGGTCTAGATAGTCCGAATAGTTCCCAGAGAATTTTGAGACATGATGACGAGAAACTTCATAGACAATCGACACAACTTGGTCCAAGAAGTAACGGTCATGTGATACGATAAGGATGGCTCCATCGTAGTTCTTCAAATAATTCTCTAGCCAGCTTAGTGTTTCAATGTCTAAGTGGTTGGTCGGTTCATCGAGAATAAGGAGCTCAGGCTTGCTAAGTAGTAGCTTCGCTAGGGCAAGTCGTGTACGCTGACCGCCGGATAATGAATTAATTGGCTGGTCAAACATTTCTCGAGGGAACTGCATCCCATGAAGAACCCCACGTGTATCGGCTTCGTATTGATAGCCGCCACGTGCTTTGAAGTCATGTTGAAGCTGATCATAATCAGCCATAATTTTGGCATATTGTTCAGCATCGTTATAAATGTCTGGGTCTGCCATACGCTGTTCGAGTGAGCGCATCGTTGTTTCAAGCGCTTTTAGGGGCTCGAATATCGTCATCATTTCATCCCATACACTTAGGTCTGAATCAAGACCCGCATGTTGATCGAGATAGCCAAGATGGATATCTTTTGGCATAATAATATCGCCGGAGTCATACGAAAGTTGCCCCGCGATAATTTTTAATAATGTGGATTTGCCGGCACCATTACGGCCAACAAGTGCGACGCGGTCTCGATGCTGTACTTCGAGCTTCACGCCACTTAAAATTTCATCTGCAATATAAGATTTATATAATTGATTGACTTGTAATACAATCATGAAGTACACCTCAGTTCTCATTTTAGTTTATCGAAATGTGGGCAGTGGTGCAATGTTAAGAAGTTAAAGTTAATCCAGGAGGGGACAACCGCTTTGAAAGAAAATTATAAAATTCCGCAGGCCACGACGAAAAGATTACCTCTCTATTATCGTTTCATTCAAAATTTTTCGGAAGCAGGAATAGAACGCATTTCTTCAAAAGAGTTAAGTGAGGCGATGCAAATAGATTCTGCTACGATTCGACGAGATTTTTCACATTTCGGCGCACTTGGTCGTAAGGGCTATGGCTACGATGTACAAAAATTACTCGTTTTCTTTAGAGATGTATTAGATGATAATGAGCGCATGAATGTCGCTGTTATCGGGATTGGTAATCTGGGGCATGCGCTACTGAAATATAACTTCCAAAAAAATCAGAATATGAAAATCGTTGTTGCCTTCGATACGAACTATCCACTTGATGGGAAATTAGTCAATGGTGTACCCGTTTTTCATCCAGATGTTATGGAAGAAAAATTTGAAGAGTTTCATGCTGAGCTACCGATTTTAACAGTACCAGCACGCTCTGCTCAAATGATGACAGACCGCCTTGTTGCGATGGATGTGAAGGGTGTTCTTAATTTCACGCCTGTGCGCCTACAAGTACCGGATACATTCCGTGTACATACAATCGATTTATCAATTGAATTACAGACGCTGAGCTACTTTATGCGTAATGTAGGAAAATGAGTCAATAGTCTATTGAGAACGCTATAGCTAATTGAGAATGATTGCGTTACAATATAGGCATCTTAATGAGGAGGTGCCTGTAATGGGAGGAGTTAGTTTTGGCAGCATTGTAATCATCGCTGTCGTTGCTCTACTTATTTTTGGTCCGAAGAAGCTGCCTGAGCTTGGAAAAGCGATGGGCTCCACGCTCCGTGAATTCAAGAATGCCACTAAAGGTTTAGTGGATGACGATGATGATAAGACAAAAGAGAAAAATAAAGTTGAACATAAATAGTTAGGGAGTTATTGCAATGGAAGATAATGAACTAACGCTTGAACAGCATATAAATGAACTTCGAAAACGGTTAATTACAGTAACCGTTTTCTTTGTCATTAATGTGATTATAGGCCTCTTTATTGCGAAGCCACTTATTCATTACTTACAGTATAGTGAGCATGCAAAGTCTTTGCAGTTACATGCCTTTAATGTCACGGACCCGCTAAAGATTTTCTTTCAGGCGGATTTTGTCATTGCACTTGTGCTGACGATGCCAGTTATTATGTATCAGTTGTGGGCATATGTAAGTCCGGGGTTGTATGCGCATGAACAAAAGGCGACACTGCGCTATATTCCATATGTGATTGTACTGTTTGTCGTTGGCGTTGCATTTTCCTATCTGATTTTATTTCCGTATATTATGAAATTCATGATGGAATGGTCACAGGATATGAATGTGGAGCAAACGATTGGCATCAATGAATATTTTCAGTTTTTATTTAAGATTACCATTCCATTTGGCTTTGTATTCCAGCTACCAGTCATTATGCACTTTGTTGCGCGCATTGGACTTGTAACACCGATGTGGATGGCGAGTGTGAGGAAATATGCGTATTTCTCATTACTGGTCATTGCCGCGATTATTGCACCACCAGAAGTGGTATCACATTTAATGATTACGATTCCACTGTGCATTTTATATGAGATTAGTATATGGATTGCGCGACTTGGGTATCGTCAATATTTGCGCTCAGAGCGTAAGCGGTTGACGGAGCTAGGCATGGAAAAAGAATCGATTGATGGCATGTTAAAAGGGTAAACAGAAAAAGAGGCTGGGACAAAACACGTCATGTTCCTTTTTTAGCGTTCGCAACGAAAAACCGGAACCGCGCCACCGCGCGATTCCGGTTTTTCTTATGCTCATAGGAACGGTTGTTTTTATACGTATGTCCCAGCCTCTTTTTCTATTGAGTAAATGTTACAAAGGTATTTAATAAAATATGCGCAATCATCGGTGTAATAATGCGACCAGTTTTGGTATATAAAAATGCCATAACGAAGCCAGTAATCGCATAAAGTAAAATATGCACAAAATCAAAATGCATAAGCGCAAAGAATAACGAACTAATCAGTGCTGCTACCCAGAAGCTTGTGCCTTGATAAAGTGAACCGAAGATGACACGACGAAATAAGAGCTCCTCTAAAATGGGACCAAAGAGTGCGATAGCCAAAATGGCGATTGGCACAACATCTGTTATACCGAGAAGGGATGTTGTATTTTCAGAGCTGCCGCTAATACCGAGCAATGACTCAATCATGCCACCAATCATTTGGCCAGCGAGCACCATAACAAAACCAATAATTCCCCAAAGAATGGCTTGTGGAAGCGGCATTTTTTCTTTAAAGTTGTCGAAAAATTGTTTGTCGCGTGCAATGAAAAGAATCGATACAATCAGTGCTAAAAGCATACTAAAAAACATATACCAGCCCTGCGTATGAAGTGCCAATTTATCGTGCGTCCATGTAGGGTGTTGGCCTTTATAGAAAGTATACAGCGGTTGCAGTAAAACAGCGCCGCTTAGCTGCATAATAATATACGTAATCAGTATATAGAAAGCTGTTTTTTTATTTTTCACAATAGGAATCCTTTCCTTTACAGTAAGTGTTCTTCCTTATTGTAGAGGAAAGAATGTTAAATTCAAAATTTTTATGCGTAATACTTGCAAGTTCAGTTGAAATTCATTAATATAATACTTGTGTTAGCACTCAAGACTAAAGAGTGCTAATAAATTAAGATATCTTATTAGGAGGTTGTTTCATTTGTTAAAACCATTAGGCAAACGTATTATTATTGAGGTCGTAGAAGTAGAAGAAAAATCTGCATTCGGCATCGTATTACCAGACTCTGCAAAGGAGAAACCTCAACAAGGTAAAGTATTAGCTACTGGATCAGGCGTTACTTTCGACGTGAAAGAAGGCGACGATGTTGTGTTCGCAAAATACGCAGGCACAGAAGTTACTTACGGCGATACTGCTTACTTAGTCCTTTCAGAAGAAGACATTTTAGCGGTAATTGAATAATCCTTGCATATCTTACTTTATTAACTTAAAAATTTCAGGAGGTTTTCAAACATGGCAAAAGATATTAAATTCAGCGAAGAAGCACGTAGCTTAATGCTACAAGGTGTTGATAAATTAGCGAATACAGTAAAAGTGACATTAGGTCCAAAAGGTCGTAACGTTGTTTTACAAAAATCATTTGGTACACCACTTATTACAAATGATGGTGTAACAATCGCAAAAGAAATCGAATTAGAAGATCCATATGAAAACATGGGTGCAAAACTTGTATCTGAAGTAGCTTCTAAAACGAATGAAATCGCTGGTGATGGTACAACAACAGCTACTGTACTTGCACAAGCAATGATTACAGAAGGTCTTAAAAACGTAACTGCTGGCGCGAATCCTGTCGGCATCCGTAAAGGGATTGACAAAGCTGTTGCGACTGCAGTAACAGAACTACAACAAATTTCTAAAACTGTTGAAACAAAAGAAGCAATTGCACAAGTTGCGGCAATTTCAGCAGCGGATGAAGAAGTAGGCGAATTAATCGCTGAAGCAATGGAACGCGTTGGTAACGAAGGTGTTATTACATTAGAAGAATCTCGCGGCTTCACAACTGAACTTGAAGTTGTAGAAGGGATGCAATTTGACCGTGGTTACTTATCACACTACATGGTGACAGATAACGATAAAATGGAAGCTGTTTTAGACAATCCATACGTATTAATCACAGACAAAAAAATCACAAATATCCAAGAAATCTTACCAGTGCTTGAGCAAGTGGTACAACAAAGTCGTCCACTATTAATCATTGCTGAAGATATCGAAGGCGAAGCTCTTGCAACAATCGTTGTCAATAAATTACGTGGTACATTCAATGTCGTAGCTGTTAAAGCACCTGGCTTTGGTGACCGTCGTAAAGCAATGCTTGAAGATGTAGCGGTATTAACTGGTGGTACAGTGATTACAGAAGATATCGGCTTAGATTTAAAACAAGCAACAATCGATATGCTTGGTAATACTGGCAAAGTCGTTGTGACAAAAGACCATACAACAATTGTTGAAGGTGCTGGCTCACAAACTGAAATTGAAGCGCGCGTTGAAAACATCCGTAAACAACACGATCAATCAACTTCAGAATTTGATAAAGAAAAATTACAAGAACGCCTTGCAAAACTTGCTGGTGGTGTAGCTGTAATTAAAGTCGGAGCTGCAACTGAAACCGAATTAAAAGAACGTAAATTACGTATTGAAGATGCATTAAACTCTACTCGTGCTGCTGTACAAGAAGGTATCGTAGCAGGTGGTGGTGTTGCACTTGTATCAATCTACAATAAAGTAGCAGAACTTGCAGATGCAAACGAAGGCGACGTAGCAACAGGTGTACGCATTGTATTACGCGCATTAGAAGAACCAATCCGTCAAATCGCAAACAACGCCGGTCTTGAAGGTTCAGTTATCGTAGACCGCTTAAAACGTGAAGAAGTAGGAATTGGCTTCAACGCAGCAACTGGCGAATGGGTAAACATGATCGACGCTGGTATCGTTGACCCAACAAAAGTTACACGTTCAGCACTTCAAAATGCTGCATCAGTTGCTTCTCTATTCTTAACAACAGAAGCAGTAGTAGCAGAAATTCCTGAAGCAAGTGCTCCTGCAATGCCTGATATGGGCGGCATGGGCGGTATGATGTAATACCACGTTAGGACTTTATCTACCCTAGCGCTTAGCACACATTAAAAAAAGAGCCTTACGACACTTTGTCGGAGGCTCTTTTTTTGTCTATTTTTTTAAAGCCATAATACGTGCGCATACCTTCTAAGGTCGCGACCATAAAGCGTATTTTTTTGATTTATATTCAGCCGTCACATAGTATTCATCGACTTTATAAAGGGCGATGTTTTTACGACCGTCTGTATAGCTGACTTGATTGCTACGTGATTTTTTAGCGTTTTTTCAGTTGTTCTGCCGTCATATAATGCGGCAATGCCCTTTGCAGGAATGCCAGGCAATATGACATCATTTGCTAGGAAATAGTAGGTAGTCTTTTGAGCCGAGTAGCTAAAAAAGCCGTCGTACATATTGATCAGCGCATCGTCATCCCCAGCCAAAATCGCGTCCCAATCTTATACGGATGGTCCGGTAAACGTCCTTTTTCAAATGACTTTACAAACGATGCATCGAATTTTTTCGCATTGGCAACATCCGAAAAAATTATAAGACAGAATAAAAAATAATTGCGCATACGACACCTCATTTCTTTTGAGTCTTATAATAAAAAGATTGTTGGATAAGATAGTATGATTTTTTAGTAAATGGAAAATTAAAAGAATTTATTCATTCTATTTAAAACTTTTCTCTTTAAAAAAACGTCTAATTAGATGAACTAAAAAAACCGAATCTAACATAGATTCGACTTTTTTCTCCTTTTTGTATTACTTATAGTTATCCCTTTTAAACTACCAATTGAAGCCTTCTTACACGTTATGTTTTTTAATGAAAGGGGAACATAACGTATAAAAGGAGTGGAAGCTTATGAAAGCTGTTATGATTGTTAATCCTTCTGCAGGAAAAGAAAAAGCCGTTAGCTATAAAGAACATTTAGAACGGGAACTTTCAAAGAAATATGATGAGGTAGAAGTTCTTGAAACACGGCAAGAAGGGGACGCTACAAAATTTGCGATAGACTGTGCAGCAACGACCGATTTAGTCGTTGCGATGGGCGGCGATGGGACGCTTAGTGAGGTGATTATGGGGATTGCACCCCTTGAAAAGAGACCGACACTTGCTTTTATACCACTTGGTACAGTAAATGAATTTGCACGTGCGCTTGATATGCCACTTGTCCCTGAAGAAGTGATTGATGAGATTTTGACCTACAAGCCGCGCAATATTGATTTAGGCTATATTGAAGATCAGTATTTTACAAATAGTGTTACAATCGGCACAATTCCAAGAGCGATGCATGAAGTGCCATCCGAAGCTAAAACGATGTTTGGCCCGTTTGCATTTGTTATGAAGGGTGTTCAGACATTAGCGGAAAATGAAAATTATCATTTTGATATCACGTACGATGGAAAACATTGGAAAGG
Organism: Candidatus Kurthia intestinigallinarum; assembly: GCF_003991225.1. Lineage (GTDB taxonomy): Bacteria > Bacillota > Bacilli > Bacillales_A > Planococcaceae > Kurthia > Kurthia populi. The sequence goes on along the minus strand of NZ_JTFC01000011.1, from coordinate 42,665 downwards.
AGAAGCAGCAATTGTTATGATTGGGCTAACGAGTTATATTGCAGGGCTTGAGCATTTTTTCCCGAATGCGACACCTGATGATGGCCTTATACATGTCATGATTATTCCTGAGCTCGGTTTTAGTGAGTTAGTCAAACTTGCACCAGATTTATGGAAAGGAAAAATTATGGAGTCAGAGCATGTACAAATGCTGACGTGTAAGACATTAACGGTTTCTGCAAAAGAGCCACTCGTAACGAATGTAAACGGAGATGAAGGGCCTAAACTACCAGTAGAAATCACCGTGAAACCACAGTTTCTAACGGTATTAGCGCCACATTAAAAAAACAAAAAACCGCACATTTCGCGCGGTTTTCTTCTTTTTAATGATTAGTCAAAGTAATTAATTACACCTTTAACAATACCTTGTGCAACGTATTTACGATAGCTATCTTTATTGATTTTTTTCAGCTCACTTGGTGTAGACATATAGCCATATTCAACAAGTGTACCGATGTATGGGTTTTCACGTAATACATGTAAGTTTTGGTAGCGGTAACCTTCATATGGCACTGTTGTTTTCGTTGAAAGCACACTCTTCATGCCGCTATAAACCGCTTTTGTGAATGCTTTTTCTTTACTCTTTGTATAAAGTACTAAGTAGCCTTTATCAGTTTTATTACCAGTTTTACTAGCGTTGTGATGCAGACTAATATAAGCATCTGGTTTTATTTTTTTCGAAATTTTAACACGGCCTGGAAGTGATAATGTTTTATCTGTAGAACGTGTCATCACAACTTCAGCACCTTCGTATTCAAGTTGTTTCTTTAATTCTTTAGCGGCTTTTAAGTTCACGCTTTTTTCAGATGTATTGTAATAAAACGCACCGTCATCTGTGCCGCCGTGACCTGCATCGACAACAATGGTGAAGTTATCTAATGGGAATGTTGCACTTTTGATTGCAACTTTACGAAGATATTTTGTTGAAACCCAACCACTTTCACCTTTGTATGTAATTTTAGACCAACTACCTGATACTTTAGTACGTGTAACAACGGTATTATAGTTTAATTTACGGATTGTCGAATATTTCACGCCCGGACCCTTACGCATATTCAATTTGTCTGTGTTTGGTGCAGTAACTTTCATTTTTACACTAGCAGCATTTGCACTTGATGAAGACATCACAGTAAGCGCTGCTGCGGCAATTGTAAACATTGAGATCACTGCAATCCATTTTAAAATAGTTTTTCGCATGATGTTCCTCCCTACTTGTTCTATCATAATCTTTTTGTATCGGAATGGCTCTCGATTTCGTTATCTGTGACAAAATTGTATTATTTGTAATTTTGATGCAATAGATAGTATAGGGAAAAAGACTGAGGACTCTCGTTTGACTAATAGAAGAATGTTTTTTAAAATTTGTAAAGTATGAATCGAACCGTGGATTTGAGGAGTTTTTTTAGTAGGAGGATTTACAATGCCACAACCTGTCAAAAAAAATCATCGGTACATAAGTGGTTTGGATGGATTACGCGCAATTTCAGTATTAGCTGTTATTTTATATCACCTCCATTTCCCATGGATTAATGGGGGATATTTAGGTGTTACCGTATTCTTTGTCTTATCCGGTTATTTGATTACCGATTTATTAATTAATGAGTACCAAAAAACAGGTACGATTGATTTCAAAAGTTTCTGGGTGCGTCGCCTAAGACGATTGTTACCGGCACTTTTCGTCATGCTTATTTTAATTACGGTGTGGATTACGTTATTCCAACGTGATTATCTAGCAGGACTACGCGGAGAAATTGGGGCTGCCTTCGTTTACATTAGTAACTGGTATTACGTTTGGCAGGAGCACTCATACTTCACGAAATTTTCACCGCCATCGCCACTACAGCACATGTGGTCACTTGCGGTAGAAGAACAATTTTATATTATTTGGCCAATTATTATGCTAATTGCATTAAAATTTGCGAAATCGACAGGTAAGCTTGCCTTTCTAGTGATGCTATTATCCGTTGTATCAGCAGAAATGATGGCATTCATGTTTACACCGGGCACAGACCCAAGCCGCGTATACTATGGTACAGATACACGTGCCTTTTCATTATTGATTGGTGCGGCACTAGCGATTGTATGGCCAAGTCGACGTTTGAAACCAAATGTTACAACTGAAATGAAGCGTGCGCTAAACATTACAGGTGTTGTAGCATTTGCGCTCATGATGGTATTTATTATCTTTATGCGTGAAGATGGCACATTCCTTTATTATGGTGGTATGTATTTAGCATCAGCTATCGTTGCGTTGTTGATTGCAGTCATCGTCCACCCAGCAAGCTTTATCGGCGATATTTTAAGTTGGAAACCGTTATTATGGGTAGGTGTGCGTTCGTACGGTATTTACATTTGGCATTTCCCAATTCTTGTCCTTCTTGGGTTAGGCGTCGATACGGGTGATTTAAGTATGTGGCGCATTTTATTAGCGCTCGTTCTAACGTTAGTGTTATCGGCATTGTCATGGACATTTGTTGAGGACCCGATTCGAAAAGGTGAATGGAAAACATGGCTGAAGCATATGCATCCACGCAATTGGTCATTCAATATTCGCCATTGGAAGGTTCGTACGCGTGTAATGAACGGCTTGCTTGCCGCGTTATTAATCGTCTTTACAGTTGGCTTAATGATTGAACCATCACCAAAAGCGAGTGGTAACAAAGCGCTTGAAATGCATCTGCAAGATCAACAGAAAAATTTAAAAATGACAGCTGAAGAGAAAAAGGCGGCCGAACGTAAGGTGCGAGCCGAGGAGAAAAAAGCGGCGGCAGAAGCGGCAAAACGTCAAAGTGAAAAAGAGAAAAAAGAAGCAGCGAAGTTCAAAAAAGATGTCAATCAAGCAAAAGCGAAGCTAACGAATGTACCAATTACAGCAGTAGGTGATTCAGTTATGCTGAGTGCTGCGACCACGCTTCAAAATAATATGCCGAAAATGACGGTGGATGCAACCGTTGGACGCCAAGTAGAAGAAGCGATTGAAGTACTTGAAACAATGAATAAAAAAGGCAAGCTTGCGAATAATGTTGTACTTGGACTTGGCTCAAATGGAACGTTCACTGAAAAACAATTTGACGAAATCTATCAAATCTTAGGTAAAGACCGTCATATTTACTTAGTAAATGTGCGCGTACCACGTAGCTGGCAAGATAGCGTGAATACAACGCTTGCTAATGCCGACAAGAAATATAGTAATGTGTCGATGATTGACTGGTATGATGAATCTGCTACAAAAACAGATATTTTCTATGATGATAAAATCCATCCAAATGTTGAGGGTGGAAAATATTACGCCGGCTTAATCACGCTTGAAATTGCAAAGCAGTTTAATAAAAAATAAAAAGAGGCTGGGACATACGTATAAAAACAACCTCTCCTATGAGCATAAAAAAACCGGAATCGCGCTTTGGCGCGGTTCCGGTTTTTCGTTGCGAACGCTAAAAAAGAACATAACGTGTTTTGTCCCAACCTCTTTTGTGTCGGAAATTAATCGACGTATTCATACAACGATACACTTTCGATGTAATTAACGAAGCGTCGTAGTTCTTTTTCTTGCTCACGTGAAATTTTACCTTCTTCGTACATATGGTGAATTTCACTACGCTGAACCTCCATCACTTGTAGGTGAAGTTCCTCGCGAAGTTCCTCCTCACGAGCAGAATCAATCGTGACGACTTTACGTAATTTTTCATAGGCTTTTTCATATTCGTAAATGACGATAACATATAGCGGACGTTTGCGTGGGTCGACCGTTTTACGTTCCTCTTTTAAGAAATGAAGTGCCTTTAAATAGCACTGACGACGGATATCTTGGCGCATTCGAATGTAGGAATAAAATTGTGTTTTATCCGTATCATTTTTGCGCGTCATAATCCACATGCGAATGACTTGACGCAAGGTAATGAAGAAGCTCATAAACATATTCGTTTCCTGTCGATTCAAGCGATCCTCAATTGTTGATAAAAGATTTGCATACATATCATCATCGAGCTGATTATCATCATGCAGTTCCTCAATATGCTTTCGTTCAATGTTAATGGCGCGCTCGCGTAGTTTCGCTAGCTCTTGTTTTTGCTTATCTGATTGTTCCGCATTTGCTTCTAACTGCAGCTGCCTAAACATTTGCTGCAACTCATCTATTAGCTCATAGGTGATGCGTCGATTTTCATCATTAATCGATGTTTGTAGCGATTTAACGGATTTTAAGAGCACTTGCATTTTTGCACGATTAAATGAGTACTGTCCTTCTGCAAGCTCAATTCCCTCATCCTTATCGGTAAGCATCGGAAGGAAAATCGTCGCTGCAAGTAATGTGAATAAAATAACAGCAGACGCTAAAAAGATAATGAGTGAGCGCTCTGGGAAGTTTGCTGTCCCATTTTGAATAAAGTAAGGAAGCGATAAAATCCCGGCCATTGTAACTGCACCGCGCACACCTACAAGGCTACTGATTAAGCTCGTCTTTAATGTTGGACGTACTTGGTCGCGCCCGAAGCGATATTGGAATGTACCAAATGTATAGGACCAGATGAAACGAACACCTAAAATAACAAACCCAATCGCTACGGCATCAAAAATTAAAATCCAGTTATTCGTATGACGATCGGATAAAGAATTTGCCATGGAATCAGGAATGTTTAAGCCAAGTAATAAGAATACAAGACCATTTAAAATAAATAGCACAATCGACCATGTATTTTCTGTGAGCATTTGCTCCTCCGCAAGCATAGGCTCAGCTTTTTCATTAATGAGTGCATGAACAATCCCACCAATTACGACGGCGATAACGCCAGATGCGTGAAATAAATCTTCGGCGATCAAATAAATAATAAACGGTGTGACGAGCTGGAATAACGTATGGAACACCGTATCGCGAATACCTGAGCGACGAAGCCAAAAGCGAATTTGACTAAGTACAATGCTAATTGCCAGTCCGAGTAGTGCCCCTACGATAAAGGTATAAGAAAATTCAACAACGGCTGATTTTAACGAGAAATAGCCTGATACTGCGGCACCAACCGCAAATTTAAAGGCAACTAAGCCTGATGCATCGTTGATTAATGATTCACCACGAACAACACTTAAAATACGCTCAGGGATTTGTACACGTTTGGCAATCCCGTTCACTGCAACGGGATCGGTTGGTGATAAAATCGCCGCAAGCGCAAAGGCCGCCGCATACGGAATAGATGGAATGAGCCAGTGAATAAACAAACCACCGAGCACAGTCGTAATAATTACGAGCACAATGGCATTACTTAAAATAAAGCCGCGCATATTCCATAGCTCTTCACGCGGGAAATTGCGCCCATCATTATAAAGAAGTGGTGCAACGAATAACAGCAAAAACCATTCGGATTCAAGCTGGATATCAAAGCTTGGGAAGATAATGGCTAAAATAATCCCAAAGCCAATTTGGACAAGTGCCATCGGAAGAAATGGCAAATAATGACCGAGAATATTTGATAGTAATAAAGAAAGCATTAATAAAATAACTAAAATAAGTAAGTCCACTGAATTTGACGCTCCTTTCTTAAAATATGTACAATTCATGGAAATGAGTAGAACTGCTAGCGATGCCACTAAATGAACGAGTATACTAAAAGACGAAGAAGTTAAAGGAGGCCGAATAATGGCTCAGTCTATGAAAACTATCGTTGTTGTAGGTGGCGGTATCACTGGATTATCAACGATGCACTACTTAACACGCGAATTACAACATAAAAATATACGTCTTGTATTAGTTGAAAAAGAGGCACAGCTTGGCGGTAAAATGGCGACGCATGAGGAAAACGGCTTTATCATGGAGCTTGGCGCAGATTCCATTGTGGCACGTCATAAAAGTGTCATGCCTTTAATCGAAGAATTAGGGCTAGAAGATCGCGTCGTTTATAACGGCACAGGCGTCTCTTATATTTATACCCAAAATGAGCTACATGCTATCCCACTAGAGAGCATGTATGGCATCCCGATGAATAAGGAAGCACTACAGCAAAGCACCCTTATTTCTGAAGCGGGTAAGCGAGCTGCTCTAAATGATTTAACATTACCAAATGAGCAATTTACAAAGGATTCATCTATTGGCGAATTCCTTGAATATTTCTTTGGTGAAGAGCTCGTGAAAAAGCAGATTGCCCCTGTACTATCGGGTATTTATTCAGGTGATCTGTATTCATTAACATTAGCGTCTACCATCCCCTATTTAATCGATTATAAAAACCAGTATGGCAGTATTTTAAAAGGCTATGCGGCGAATAAAGACAAGTTTATCAATCTATCACATAATAAGTTTTTATCATTTAAAAATGGCTTACGTGAATTATTTGAGCGCTTTGAAGAAGTATTAACGACAGTCGAGTTTTTAAAAAATACGGCTGTAACGAAGCTTGAAACAGTGAATGAGAAAACTATCGTTCATTTTGACCATCATGAGGCGATTGAAGCAGACCATGTCGTATTAGCGACACCACATCGCATGGCACAGGAAGCGCTAGGTGATGAACGTTTAACACCTGCCTTTGATGCCTTTAAAACGAGCTCGATTATTACCGTATATTTAGGTTATGAAGTCGGCAATGACGTCCTACCAGCAGAGGGCACTGGTTTTATTGTAGCAAATAGTGACGCCGTAAACTGTGATGCCTGCACCTGGACAAGTGCAAAATGGCCAAATACATCAAAAGATGGCAAGCTACTACTGCGTGTCTTTTATAAAAAAACGAATCCGAAATTTGCGGAGTTAATCAAGCTCACAGAAGAAGAGTTAGCACAGCTTGCGATGAAGGATGTCGCGACATCCCTTAATATTGAGGAGCAGCCGTCGACAATTAAAGTATCGAAATGGACACAGCAAATGCCGGTGTATAATTTAGAGCACGCGGCCGCTGTGAAAAATCTAGAGCAACAAATGCAGAGCTATTATCCAACTATTACACTAGCAGGCTGCTCGTATTATGGTGTGGGCATCGGGTTATGCATCGCGAACGGTAAAGAGATTGCGACTCGCATTGCAGCGCAACTTACGACGGTTTAATTCGTTCCAAAACAGGTGTTAACAACATAATGAATCGTCGATGAAAGGAAGTAAAATAATGGCGGAGAATACAGCTAAAAAAGGCGGTAATAAATGGTTGACCATTATAGGTGTACTATTATTAATCGCAGGGTTAATTCTCGTATTTAATAAGCCGATTATGGGCTTTGTGGTCAACCATATGACGGACTCAACATTGCAAAATAAAGCGGGCAAAAATTACGATGATAGCATCGCAAAGGCGAAGGAATCAGAAGATGTCACATTTGATTTTGAGCAAGTAAAAGACATTAGCCTCGGCGAAGTATTGAAGGCACAAATGGATTCGAAAAAGCCTGATTCAATCGGTATGGTGAGTGTGCCAGATGTAAACATGCAGCTACCGATTTTATATGGTATTTCGAATAAGAATTTAGCTATTGGCGCAGGCACAATGAAGGAAGAGATGCCAATGGGGACAGGAAACTATGCACTGGCCGGCCATAATGTGCGTAATGAGCGCTCTTTATTTAGTCCACTAACATTAGCGAAAACAGGTATGAAAGCATATGTGACGGATTATGATAAAGTATATATTTATGAAATCGATAAAATTTATAATGTTGAAGCGTCACAAGTCGAAGTCATTAATGACCATAAAAATAAAAAAGAATTAACACTCGTAACATGTAGCTTTAATGGTACGAAGCGTCAAATTACACATGCGAAGTTTATACGTGCAATGAATATTGACGAGGCACCAAAAGAAGCCTTTAAAGAAGAAAAATAATGACAGAGAAATCATCGTTGTCGGTGGTTTCTTTTTTTTGATTGAATGGAATGCATCATTGCATTGTCTTTCTAATTTTGCATGAAAATCATGAAAAAAAGACAGAGCTATTGACGTTCTTTCATCTAAGATGTATTATTCATATAATATTCTAAAAATTAAATCAATTTCTTATCAAGAGAAGCAGAGGGACTGGCCCTACGAAGCTTCAGCAACCAGCCGAAAGGTCAGGTGCTAATTCCAGAAGGTAATAACCTTAAAAGATAAGAAGGACTATGCGTATATCCCTTCTTATTCTAACGAGTAAGAGGGTTTTTTTATTGGGGAGATTGATAAATAGAAGGGGAGTTCATAGATGGGATTGCTGAACGATTTAAAAACGAAAGTATTAACAGCGGACGGTGCGATGGGCACGCTACTTTATTCATATGGGATTGACTACTGCTATGAGGAATTAAATGTGTCAAAGCCAGAAATTATCGAGGATATTCATAAGCGTTATATCGAATCAGGTGCAGATATTATTCAAACGAATACATATACAGCCAATGCGATTAAATTAGCTCGCTATGGTATCGAGGACCAAGTTGTAGCGATTAACGAAGGTGCAGTTGCGATTGCAAAACGAGCTGCAGCGCCAGGTGGTCAGTATGTACTTGGGACAATCGGTGGCATTCGAGGAATTCGCAAAACGGATGAAACACTAGAAGAAATTTTAGAAGCACTGCATACGCAGGCAACAATTTTAATCGAAGGCGGCGTCGATGGCTTATTACTTGAAACATTTTACGACTTTGAAGAGCTATCAGCATTAGTGAAATTACTACGTGCACACACAGCGCTACCAATCATTGCACAAGTATCGATGCATGAGCCGGGCGTTCTACAAAACGGTGTCTCATTAAATGAAGCACTTCATACACTCGAATCCCTTGGTGCCAATATCGTTGGCGTGAACTGTCGTCTAGGTCCGCATCATACCATCCAAGCGTTTGAAAACGTAGAGCTACCAGAGACAGCCTTCTTATCAGCCTATCCAAATGCGAGCTTATTAGACGTTGAGGACGGTAAAGTTGTTTATGAATCAGAGGCAGATTATTTCGGCCGCGCAGCAGTACTATTACGTGATGAGGGCGTGCGTCTAATCGGCGGTTGCTGTGGGACGACACCGGCGCATATTGCCGAGGTGAAAAAACGTTTAGCAGATCTTCCACCGATTAAAGCAAAAATCGTCGAAAAGAAAAAGTCATTAATTATTAAAGATGCAGATGAAGCTGCACATGAACCACTGCATGTACAGGCGAAAAAACAGCGTACGATTATCGTCGAGCTTGATACGCCACGTCATTTAGAAACGGATGCGTTCGTTGATGGTGCACGTATTTTACAAGATGCCGGTGCAGATGCAGTGACGATGGCGGATAACTCGCTTGCTTCACCTCGCGTCAGTAATATGGCGATGGGTGCTCGTTTGAAATATGAAAAGAATGTTCGCGCACTGGCACATATTACATGTCGTGACCGTAACCTAATCGGTCTGCAATCGCATTTAATGGGCCTTGATGCGCTAGGCATTACGGACATTTTAGCGGTGACAGGGGACCCAACAAAAGTAGGAGACTTCCCAGGGGCAACGAGTGTGTATGATGTTTCAAGCATCGAGCTACTTGAGCTAATTAAAAAATTAAATGAGGGCATTTCATTCTCAGGAAAGCCGCTTCGTAAAAAGGCGAACTTCTCTGTCGCAGGCGCCTTCAATCCAAATGTACGAAATGTGGCGCGCGCTGTACCACGACTTGAAAAAAAAATCGCAGCCGGTGCAGATTACTTTATTTCACAGCCGGTGTATACGAAGGAAAAAATCATTGAGGTGTACGAGGCAACAAAACATATTGAAGAGCCTATTTTCTTAGGTATCATGCCACTGACAAGTCTACGTAACTCAGAATTTTTACACAATGAAGTACCGGGCATTAAATTATCCGAAGATGTACTTACACGTATGCGTGACTGCGAAGAGGATAAAGAGCGTGCACGTGCAGAGGGACTTAAGATTGCAAAGGAGTTAATCGATGTCGCCGCACCACTATTTAAAGGAATTTATTTAATTACACCGTTCATGCGCTATGACATGACCGTTGAGTTAATTGATTATATTAAGCAGTTAGATGCACAAACTGAGGGGGAACAAGTAAATGTCGAAACAACGCATTGAGGATCGTATTCAAGATCATATTTTAATTTTAGATGGTGCGATGGGGACAATGCTCCAAAACGCTGATTTAACAGCAGAAGATTTTGGTGGCGAAGAGTTAGATGGCTGTAATGAAAACCTGAATTTAACACGCCCAGATGTTGTACGTGATATCCACCGTGCTTACTTTGAAGCAGGAGCAGACATCGTAACGACCAATACATTTGGTGGGACACCGCTTGTATTAAACGAATATGGTTTAGGTGAGCATGCGTATGAAATTAATAAACGTGCGGTAGAGCTTGCGGTTGAAGCAGCAAATGAGTTTTCAACACCTGAATGGCCACGTTATGTTGCAGGTGGGTTAGGGCCAACGACCAAAACATTATCAGTAACAGGTGGTACGACATTTGATGCACTACAACATGATTTTTATGTGCAAGCAAAGGGATTAATTGATGGTGGTGCGGATGTTTTATTAATGGAAACATCACAGGATATGCTGAATGTAAAAGCAGGAACACTTGGTATTAAACAAGCGTTTGATGAGCTAGGAAAAGAATTACCGGTTATGATTTCAGGAACGATTGAGCCAATGGGTACAACACTTGCGGGTCAAACAATCGATGCATTTTATATTTCAATCGAGCATATTAAACCACTGTCAGTCGGCTTAAACTGCGCGACTGGACCAGAATTTATGACAGACCATATTCGTACACTTGCGGAAGTAGCGACGAGCTATGTTAGCTGTTACCCAAATGCTGGACTTCCGGATGAGGAAGGTCATTACCATGAAACACCTGAGTCATTATCGAAAAAACTAGCGGCTTTTGCAGATAAAGGCTGGTTAAATGTTATTGGTGGTTGCTGTGGGACGACACCTGCGCATATTAGCGCGATTCGCGAGGCAGTAAAAGACAAAGCACCACGTAAGCGTCCAAACCATGATCATCCGCACATGGTATCAGGTATTGAGCCATTAATGTACGATGATTCAATGCGTCCATTATTTGTAGGGGAACGTACAAACGTTATCGGTTCACGTAAATTCAAACGTTTAATCGTAGAAGGTAAGTTTGAAGAAGCGGCAGAAATCGCCCGTGCGCAAGTGAAAAATGGTGCGCATGTACTCGATATTTGCCTAGCCAACCCAGACCGTGATGAGCTAGAAGATATCCGTAACTATATGGAAGAAGTCGTAAAAAAAGTAAAAGTACCATTCGTTATCGACTCGACGGATGAGAAGGTAATCGAAGAAGCACTAAAATATTCACAAGGGAAGGCCATCATCAACTCCATTAACTTAGAGGACGGCGAAGAACGCTTTGATGCAGTACTACCACTTGTGAAAAAATACGGTGCCTCAATCGTTATTGGGACAATCGACGAAAAAGGGATGGCTGTTGACCGCCATCGTAAGCTTGAAATTGCAGAGCGCGAATACGATTTACTTGTGAATAAGTGGGATATCGCACCAGAAGATATTATTTTTGACCCACTTGTTTTCCCAGTTGGTACAGGGGACGAGCAGTATATTGGCTCCGCTGTCGAGACAATCGAAGGAATTCGTTTGATTAAAGAAAAGCTACCACGTGCTTTAACAATTCTAGGGGTATCGAATGTATCATTCGGTTTACCACCAGTAGGTCGTGAAATTTTAAATGCGGTGTATTTATATAACTGTACACAGGCAGGACTTGATTATGCGATTGTCAATACAGAGAAGCTCGAGCGTTATGCGTCGATTCCTGAACAGGAAATCAAGTTAGCGAATGATTTATTATTCAATACGAATGATGAAACACTCGCGGTATTTACCGATTTCTATCGTGATAAGAAGAAAGAAAAAACAGAGGATGATATTCCAAAAACTGTGCCAGAGCGCCTTGAATATTATATTTTAGAAGGTACGAAGGAAGGTTTAATTGATGATTTAGAGGCTGCGCGTGACATGTATGATGCACCACTTGATATTATCAATGGTCCACTGATGAAGGGGATGGCGACCGTTGGGAAGCTATTTAATGAAAATCAACTAATCGTTGCGGAGGTATTACAATCAGCGGGTGTTATGAAGGCTGCTGTTGCGCATTTAGAGCAGTACATGGAGAAAAGCGCAGATGATGTTGGGAAAGGGAAAATGCTTATTGCAACGGTCAAAGGTGATGTGCATGATATCGGTAAAAACTTAGTCGACATCATTATGAGCAACAATGGCTATACAGTTGTTGACCTTGGCATTAAAGTGACACCACAAACATTAATTGAAGCGATTCGTAAAGAAAACCCAGACATCGTTGGGTTATCGGGTCTGCTTGTAAAATCGGCCCAACAAATGGTTGTGACAGCACAGGACTTTAAAGAAGCGGGGATTGATACACCAATTATCGTTGGGGGTGCAGCGCTTTCTCGTCGCTTTACCGATACAAAAATTGCCGCCAACTATAATGGCCCGGTCATGTATGCAAAAGATGCGATGCAAGGACTTGAAACGATTAACCGCCTAATGAGTGATGACCGCGAAGGCTTACTAACGGAAATTTTTGAGGCACAGGAAAAACGTAAAGTTCAAGATGCAAATCGTGCAGAGCGTCCGGCAGTTGCAGTGAAAACGCGCCCAGCGAAAACCGTACGTACAGATGTGCCAGTCTACAAACCAACCGATTTAGAGCGCCATGTGCTACGTGATTATACACCAGCTTATTTATATCCATATGTGAATATGCGCACATTGATTGGTCATCACCTTGGTTTAAAAGGCTTTAAAGAAGATATGATTAAAGAGGGGGACAAGCGTGCAGTTGAGCTATTTGAATTAGTGCGAGGTTATTTACAGTCCGATTTACTACATCCAAAGGCCATGTATCAATTCTTTAAAGCACAATCAGATGGCGACGATGTCATTATTTATGACAAGGACGGTGTCACAGAAATCGAGCGCTTTACATTCCCGCGTCAAGAAAAAGAACCATTCCTCTGTCTAGCGGATTTCTTAAAATCAAAAGACAGCGGCGAAATGGACTATGTAGGCTTCCTACAAGTAACGGCGGGTAAGGGCATTCGTGAAAAGGCACAGCAATTAAAAGAGCAGGGAAAATTCCTTGAAATGCATGCGCTTCAAGCAACAGCACTTGAACTTGCAGAGGGCTTAGCAGAGCGAGTTCACCAGGAGATGCGTGACCATGCAGGATATCCAGATGGTGTGGATTTCACGATGCGTGACCGCTTTGCGGCGAAGTATCAAGGACAGCGCTTCTCATACGGCTACCCAGCATGTCCAAACTTAGAGGATCAAAAGAAATTATTTGGTCTGATTCACCCAGAGGATATTGGTGTGAATTTAACAGAGGAATTTATGATGGACCCTGAGGCATCAGTTTCTGCGATGATGTTCTCACATCCAGATGCACGTTATTTTAACGTTTAATAGAGAAAAGAGAGGGGCTAAATGGCCTCTCTTTTTTTATACATAAAAGTGAGTGGTTACTAATAGACACTTTCGATTATTTTGTCGTTTAACTAGTGATGAATGTCATATGATATGTGTGACATCCACCTATGTGACCTCCAACTAATTTATTTTATACTAGAAACAATAAATTAGTTGGAGGCAAAAAAATGACGGATCGCGAAAAAATTAAAGAACTGAAAAAAGCCGTTGCGCCGTTCTCAAAATCAGAGATGGGCACGAGCATTCGCCAATTGATTAATACGCTCGTACCGCTACTTCTATTATGGGGTGCTGGCTACGGCTTATTTCATGTATCACCTATCATTTCAATCGTCTGCGCAGTAATCGCAAGCGGCTTTGTTGTGCGTACATTCATTATTTTCCATGACTGTACACATGGATCATTTTTCAAAAACAGAAAATTAAATGCGTTAGTAGGGAATATCACAGGCGTTATTACGACATTTCCATACGAACAATGGAAACGCGAACATTTAATTCACCACGCATCAAGCTCAAACTTAGATGAGCGTGGTGTCGGTGACATTTGGATGATGACAACAGAGGAATATAATGAAGCATCGAAATGGCAACGTTTTTGCTACCGTTCATACCGTCATCCAATTATCATGTTCGGCGTAGGACCACTTTATTTAATTTTAGTATCAAATCGTATGAATGCAAAAAATGCGAAGAAAAAAGAACGTCTTAACACGTATTACACAACGCTTGCGCTAGTCGTTATGCTTGTTGTAATGAGCCTATTATTTGGCTGGCAAGCAATGTTGATTGTACAAGGGATTTCAATGTACATCGCAGCAGTACTAGGCATCTGGTTATTTTATATTCAACATACCTTTGAAGATTCATATTTCGAGAATGAGCAAGATTGGGATTATGTAAAAGCAGCTGTAGAAGGAAGTTCGTATTATCAATTACCAAAATTACTACAATGGATTTCTGGTAATATCGGGTACCACCATGTACATCATTTAGCACCGCGTATTCCAAACTATGAGTTAGAGGAAGCACATGAAAAAACGCCACCACTACAACGTGTCACAACGATTACATTAAAAACAAGCTTCGAATCATTACGTTATAAACTGTATGATGCATCAAACAAACGCTTCATTACGTTTAAAGAGTATGCGGCATTAAAGAGCGCTTCAAATAGAGGTTTGCTATAATAAGCATATAAAATAGGGCGTAAGGAAGTGAGTCTTACATGATTAAAATCGTGTTAGCAGAGGATCAAGGCATGTTACTTGGTGCCATGCAGGCATTAATCAATATGGAGGATGATATGGAAGTTGTGGCAACAGCACGTAACGGTGTTGAGGCATTAACGGCAATTACAGAGCATCAGCCAGATATCATCATTATGGATATTGAAATGCCCGAAAAAACAGGTCTTGATGTAGCAGAAGAAATTAAAGGACAGGATTATAAGGTTGTTATTTTAACGACTTTTGCACGTCCTGGATATTTCGAACGTGCGAAAAAAGCGGGGGTTCGTGGGTATTTATTAAAAGATAGTCCGATTGAAGAGCTTGTTAATGCGATTCGTGTCATTATGGATGGCCGCCGCATATATGCACCTGAGTTAATCGACATCGTCTATGAAGAAACCGTTGAAAATCCTCTGACAGAGCGTGAGACAGAGGTTCTTGGCCTTGTTGCAGAAGGAAAAACGACAAAGGAAATTGCAAAAGAGCTTTTTCTATCGCCCGGTACGGTACGCAATTATATTTCAACTATTTTAGACAAATTGGAAGTAAGTAATCGTATCGAGGCAATCGTTCGTTATAAAGAAAAAGGCTGGAATAAGTAATAGCCGTTCGGTATTGTGAAATATTAAAATGACCGACTCAAAAGATTAGAATTTCGTTTGAAGCAGAAAAATTGAATATCCTAAATTTAGGGTATATACTCTAATTGTGTATAACATTCTTTTGCCAAGAAGTTCCAAATCCGTTCGCTTATGTACAATTTTCAAGGAGATATGCGGTAATTGGCTCGTTTCTGACCATTTTTAACGCGATTCGTTACTTGCTATTGAATTGTCTCTTTAAAATAGGTAACGTTGAGTACGGTACACAATAATATTATGACAAAAAAGTCGCCTTCCCTACATGGAATAGGGAAGGCGATTTTTATTGTCCGGTAAATTTTTCTGGAATTATTTGCAGTTTCTGATTAAATAAAGTACGGTAACTTAAGAAACCAAGTAGCACACTTGAAACAGAGGCGGTCGTCAGTAGCATGAATTGTACAAGTAACTGGAACATAACCGCCTGGACCGGGTCCGCACCGGCAATGATTTGGCCACTCATCATACCAGGGAGCTGTACGAGGCCAATCGTTTTTTGGCTTTCAATTGTTGGTAGCATACTCGCTTTAATCGATGTAATGAGCTGGCGGTGAATGGCCTGCTTCGGTGTGCCACCGAGCGATAAAATAAGCTCGACTTCCT
The DNA here is from genome assembly GCF_003991225.1 of Candidatus Kurthia intestinigallinarum. Classification (GTDB taxonomy): domain Bacteria; phylum Bacillota; class Bacilli; order Bacillales_A; family Planococcaceae; genus Kurthia; species Kurthia populi. The sequence goes on along the minus strand of NZ_JTFC01000011.1, from coordinate 26,703 downwards.
GTTCGTGTGCCTCGATTTCTGCGGTGAAGCGGTTGAGGAATAAAATACTCATAACCATTGAGTTGCCGATTGCCATGCCGCTCAGTGGAATAATATATTGTGCTGTAGCCGGTACAATATGAAATCCTACTAATACGCTCATGACAATGGCTTCAATCACACATAAGCTTAGCGCCAACTTCCACGTAATGCCGTTGATTTGGGCGCCTTTTTTGCGTGCATTCAGCGTTGCCACGGCAATCATGATTGCGACCATTAAGAAGCTAAATACCACATTTTGCTGGTCAAAAATGAGCTGTAATACATACCCAATCGCAAGCAGCTGAACGATGGCACGAATCGTAGCAATGATGACATCTTTACCAAGTTGTAAATTTAATGCTTTCGATAAGACAAGTGGAATACAGACGAATGCGAGTGTAATCGCTAGCGTTGTAAACGTCATAAAAGCTCACCTCGCATAAATTGTTGGACGCGTTCGTTTTGTGAGGTTTCTAGTAAATGAATGCTGCCACTCTCGATTAATTGGCCACGATGCATTAGCCACATATAATCCCCAATGCGACGAGCCTGCTCTAAATTATGCGTAATCCAGATAATCGTGACACCACGCTGTTTCATCGTTACAATCAATTGCTCAATTTCCGTTACCGAATGCGGGTCAAGCGCAGAGGTGATTTCATCCAGTAACAGTACATCGGTCGGATTTATAAGTGTTCTTGCAATCGATAATTTTTGGCGCTGTCCACCAGAAAGGTCATGCGCTTTTTTATGTATATTTTTAGCATCTAAGCCGACTTGCTGAAGTGCCTGTATCGCCTCGTCTTTGCTTAATGTTTCACCTTGAAGTTGTCGCGGTAAATTTAAATTATCATAGACGCTTCCTTTAATCATTGGTGCATCTTGTAAGGCCATGCCAACACAGCGGCGTAAGGTTAGAGGATTGTATGTTTTTAACTCCTGATCATTATAAAAAATAGTCCCATCTGTAGGCGATAATAACGCGTTACATAATTTTAAAATGGTTGTTTTGCCTGCGCCAGAAGGACCGACGAGTGTGGTAATCTGCCCTTTTGGAAACTGTCCGGAAATCGTATTGATAATCTGTGTATCTTGCATCGTAACAGAAATATTATGAAAAGTAATGGCTGCAGTCATATGCAAAACCTCCTTCTGTAGTAGCGTAACATATCATTATTTAAAAACTATTAAAATCTTGCGATGATAGTGTGAAAAATTCGACTCGAAAAAAATCTACTTTATAATGAAGAAAAAGGAGGTGTACACCGAATGATGAATGAGGGCGTAAGGCCAACCGACGAACAATGGGCAGCCATTGAGACAAATGATAAAACGTATAATGAGCGTTTTTTATATGGGGTGCATTCGACGAAAATTTGTTGTAAGCCAAGTTGTCCATCACGTCTTCCTCACCGGGAAAAGGTGTGCATCTTTCATTCACTTGAAGAGGCGATGGCGCAAGGATTTCGACCATGCAAGCGTTGTCGGCCTGAAAATGTGATATTGCCGAATGACGAATGGGTGGCGCTTATTAATGCATTTTTAGAAACACATTATATGTATGATGTGACACTTGATAAGCTTGCGGCGCGTTTTCATGGCAGTAAATTTCACTTGAGTCGTATTTATAAAGAAATGACGGGGGAGACGCTTACACAGCATATTACACAGCTACGTTTAACAGAGGCCAAACGTCTACTGAATAATACGACGCTACGCATCCATGAGATTGCCGCACGTGTAGGATTTCATAGTAGTGCCTATTTTGTAGCGGTATTTAAGCAGTACGAGCAACAAACACCAAAGCAATATCAGTTGAAAGCGAGGAATAAACGATGAATTACACTACATTAGCAGTACCGAATGATGTTCTCTATATAGCAGCAACAAATAAAGGCTTATGCTATGTGGGAAATGAAGAGCAGGAACTATTTGATTATGCGGCGAAGCGTAAGGAAGTACTAGTACAAGATAATGAGGCAATGTCAGTTTATCGTACACAGTTCGCACGTTATTTTTCAGGGAACTTAGAAACCTTTCATCTCACATTAGATGTCACAGGAACGGCGCTTCAACAACAAGTTTGGCAAACACTGATGACGATTCCATTTGGTGATGTGTGGACCTATTCAGATGTCGCAGAAAAAATCGGCAAACCAACTGCTGTGCGCGCTGTTGCGAATGCGATTGGACGCAATCCAGTGCTTGTCGTTATTCCTTGTCACCGCGTTATCGGCAAAAATCGAAAGTTAACAGGTTTCCGCAGTGGGCTAGCGATGAAGAAAACATTGCTTCATCTTGAAGGCTTTACAACATATAAAGAATAATAAACATTGAGCTCCTTACATCTAGATGTGAGAAGCTTTTTTTGCGTAACGACTTGTGACAAGTCAGAAGGTTTTTAATTTCACTTGAAAGAGCTATAATAGAGCTACATCCAGAAAACAGGCGAAGATTGTAGATGACGTAAGACGCTTCGTCTGATACGATGTATCATGTTTATACATATGGTTTCGTGGGAGCGGAAACGAATTGCATATAAAAAGGTATTTTGGGGAACGTAATTAAGAAGTGAACCACGTTCTTAACTTAACTTTTAGAAGAAGGGACTAATTATTATGAAATCAATCTATTCAGATGATAGTTTAGCGTTACATACAGACCTTTATCAAATCAACATGGCAGAAACGTATTGGGCAGATGGCATTCACAATCGTAAAGCAATTTTTGAACTTTATTTTAGAAAGCTACCATTTGGGAATGGGTATGCAGTATTTGCCGGCTTAGAGCGTATGCTAGAGTACTTACGCAACTTTAAATTTAGCGAATCGGATTTAGCTTATTTGCAACAAGAGGTCGGCTATAAAGAAGATTTTATTAATTATTTACGCGATATCCGTTTTACAGGGGATATGTATTCAATGCTTGAAGGTGAGTTAGTCTTTGGTAATGAACCAATTGTACGCATTGAGGCACCACTTGTAGAGGCACAATTAATTGAGACAGCATTACTAAATATTGTGAATTACCAAACACTTATCGCAACAAAAGCGAGCCGCATCAAGCATGTGGCGGGTGAAGAAACGGTCATGGAATTTGGTACACGCCGAGCACAGGAAATGGACGCAGCGATTTGGGGTACACGTGCTGCGATTATTGGTGGTTTTGATTCAACAAGTAATGTACGAGCGGGTAAATTATTCGATTTACCAGTTGCGGGTACACATGCGCATTCACTTGTGCAATCATACCGTAGCGACTATGAGGCATTTCATGCGTATGCACGTCGTCATAAAGATTGTGTCTTTTTAGTCGACACATACGATACATTAAAATCTGGTGTACCGATGGCGATTAAAGTAGCGAAAGAACTTGGCGATAAAATTAACTTTATCGGTGTTCGTTTAGATAGCGGGGATATCGCATTCTTATCAAAAGAAGCGCGTCGTATGCTAGACGAAGCGGGATTCCCAGAAGCGAAAATTGTCGTATCAAATGATTTAGACGAATATACAATGCTGAATTTACGTGCGCAAAATGCACGTGTTGATTTATGGGGAATCGGTACAAAAATTATTACAGCGTATGATCAACCCGCATTAGGTGCTGTTTATAAAATTGTTTCAATTGAAGATGAAAATGGTGTTATGCAAGATACAATCAAAATTTCTGCTAATGCAGAAAAGGTGACAACCCCTGGACATAAAAAGGTATATCGCATCATCGACCGTGAAAATGGCAAAGCAGAGGGCGATTATATTTGTATGCATGATGAGGATCCAAGCTCAGAGGAACGTTTAAAAATGTTCCACCCAGTACACACATTCATTTCAAAATTTGTAACGAACTTTGAAGCGAAAAACTTACACGAAAAAGTGATTGCAAATGGTGAAGTTGTTTACGAATCACCAACTGTGGAAGAGATGAAACAATATGCTTTTGCAAATCTTGACCAGTTATGGGATGAATACAAACGTTCATTAAATCCAGAAGCATACCCAGTGGATTTAAGTCAAAAATGTTGGGATAATAAAATGCGTAATATCGAAGAAGTAAAGGAAATGGTACAACGCACTGTAGATGAAATTGAGGGGGCATAAGCATGACATTGCAACAACAAATCATTGAAGAGCTTCATGTACAACCAACCATTGATGCGGAGCAAGAAATTCGTCGCACCATTGATTTTTTAAAAGACTATGCGCATAAATATAGCTTTGTAAAAGGCTTTGTGCTAGGTATTTCAGGCGGACAAGACTCGACGCTTGCTGGTAAATTAGCGCAGCTTGCAGTCGATGAGTTAAATGAAGAAGCAGGCACAGCAACGTATTCATTTTGGGCTGTACGCTTACCATATGGTATTCAAGCAGATGAGAAAGACTGTGAGGATGCACTTGCATTTATTCAACCAACGAAAACGTATACAGTCAATATTAAACCAGCTGTTGATGCGGGCGTTAGTGCGTTAAAAGAAGCGGGTATTGAACTAAGCGATTTTGTTAAGGGGAATGAAAAAGCGCGTGAACGTATGAAAGTACAGTTTGCGATTGCGGCAGTAAATGCGGGCGTTGTCCTTGGTACAGATCATGCAGCAGAGGCGATTACAGGCTTCTATACGAAGTTTGGTGACGGGGCAGCAGATTTAACTCCGCTTTGGCGCTTGAATAAACGCCAAGGCAAGGCGTTACTAAAGGCACTAGATTGTCCAACTCATTTATATGAGAAAAAGCCAACAGCCGACCTAGAAGAAAATCGACCAGGTATTCCCGATGAGGATGCACTAGGTGTGACGTATGAGCAAATCGATGATTACTTAGAAGGTAAACAAATCGATGAAGCGGCACAGAAGATTTTAGAAGGTCACTATTTAAAAACACAGCATAAACGTCATCTACCGATTACGGTATATGATGATTTTTGGAAATAATAAGCGAGGGGAAGCTTTGACATACGTGTAAAAATCACCTCTCCTATGAGCATAAAAAAACCGGAATCGCGTGAAAGTGCGGTTCCGGTTTTTCGTTGCGAACGCTAAAAAAGAAACATGGTATATTTTATCGCAGTCTCTCTTTTTTTATTAGTTGTATTTAAAACGTCAAATTGATTTTTATCTTATTTCACAATTGCTGGCTACAATAAATGATAGAAACAACTTGAAGGGAGTTTTAAAACGTGAACTATCAATTGGGTGGAGCAGTGGTAATAGCAGGGTTATTATTAGCAGGTTGTGGAGAAAATACAACTTCAGTAAACAGTGAAAATACAACCATTTCAGAAAATCAAACGACCGCAGCACCAGTAGACAATCGTTTAAAAGAACCAGCAAAGGATGAAAAATGTGCATTCTGTAACATGAAGGTTTATCAAAAAAACAATAAATTAGGTGCTTTTACGGCTCAGGCAATCGATGATAAAGGAAAAAATTTATTTTTTGATGATGCGGGTTGCATGTTGAACTACGAACGAGAACATAACGTAACACTTGAAAAATTTGTGCGAGATTACGATTCAAAAGAGTGGATTCATTTAGAAGATGCAGCTGTTGTAGCAGGCGATATTAAAACACCAATGAATTACGGCTTTGCTTATTTTGCACAGAAGGCGGATGCACAGAAGTTTATCGATAAGCATGAAGGATCAAAACTAGTTGCGGTAGAGGACATAGATGATAAGGCACATGAAAAAATGAAGATGAAAATGAATATGCAAAGTGAACAGATGGACGATTCAACGGAGTCACATGGGCATTAAATGAATGGGGGATACGTCTTTGAGAAGACTGCATTTTTGGATAGCCTTTTTTGCTACGTTGTTTCTCTTTACACTTTCAGCAAGTGCCGATACATTGCAACAACAAATTGATAAAACACCTGTAGGAGGAACGTTAACATTATTTAGTCGTGAATATATGGAAACTGCTGTAATTAAAAAGCCCATTACCATAATAGGTGGTGAAGAAACCCTCCTCATGTCTGATAGCGACAAGCCGGTCTTTACAATTAAGAATGCCGAAAACGTCACGTTAAAAGGGCTACACTTTTTACAATCTAATGCAGCAGTTGTCGTGAAAAATTCATCAAAGATTCAATTAGACAAGCTTGAGATGATTCAAATGTTTAGTGGGGTTCAAGTATATGACTCAAAAGACGTGACGATTAAAGGGTTGACGCTAAAAGGAATCGATGGACAGTTCGCTTCAAAAGGTTATGGTCTAGCGGTATTTAAAAGTAGTAACGTAACGCTTGATCATAATGATGTAACGTCTGTGCAAGACGCATATTATTTAGAACATACAAAAGATGTTACGGTGACAAATAATATTGCGACAGATAGCCGTTATGGTCTTCATTTTATGTATGCAGATGGTATCAAGGCGGAACACAATACACTCAAGCGAAATGTAACAGGGATTATGCTGATGCTCGCAAAAAATGCCTCACTTCGCTATAACGATATTAGCTTACAATGGGACTGGAATTCCTCTGGATTTACATTATATAACGCTGAAAATATTGTCGCAGAAAACAATGTTTTTTCAGGGAATCGAACTGGTGTTTTGAGCCAAACATTAAAAAATGCGCAAATACAGCATAATATTTTTTCATCCAATCAAACCGCGATTGAATTTACAGCGGCAGATAAAAACAATACGGTAACGAACAATGATTTTGTTGGTAACATTTTAAACATTCGTTCGGATGGTAGTGATAGTAGAATCGACAAAAACTATTATGATGATTACGATGGAAATGATATTGATGACAACGGAGTAGGCGATACAAATTATGTAGCACTACAAAGTTTTGGCCAGTGGATGGTGCGAGAGCCGGCGTATCAATACTTTATTGAATCACCCGCTGTCATTATGTTGAACCAAATGGATAAGCAAACGAATCGTGTCGAAACAAATCAACTAGTCGATAGTACGCCGATGATGGAACCAACGAATGCGTTTCATAAAGAGTACGCTTTTCATTTATGGTCATTTTTGATTGGTCTTATCATGCTAACTGGTGCAATATTTCTTTGGAGAAAGGGTGTTAAACAATGAAGAAAAAAATATGGCTAGCAGGTGCGATGGCAACCTCATTATTGTTGAGTGCTTGTGGAGATAAATCGTTTGAAGCACGTGATATTAATCCGGCGACAGATATTTGCAAAATTTGTAATATGAGTGTAGCTGCTGAAAAATATGCAGCACAAGTAGCACTCGCAAATGGTGATTACGAGACATTCGATGATATTGGCTGTCTGATGGAATACTATACGAAAACGGATAAAAAGCAAATTGGAGAAGCGTTTGTTAAAGATTTTAGCGGAGACACTTGGGTAAATGTAGAAACGGCCATTTATGTATCAGATAAAGAAATTTCTACGCCAATGAGTTACGGTGTGATTGCCTTTAAAACGAAGGAGGAAGCACAGCAATTTATTGATTCGGAAGGCAAAGGGAAAGTCATTACATTTGATGAAGTGAAAGCGATGGACTGGAGTGGTCATGCGTAATGGCTTTATTCATTAAACTAGAATGGAAGCAAATGCTACGCAGTCGCTGGATGCAACTCGTAGCAGTGCTCTTTGTCGTTGTCTTTGCAGCAATATCCCTTATTCAGCAAATGGCATTACCGACGGATGGATTTACACGGCAAACAGCAAGCTTCCTTAATTTATTATTATTTCTATTACCTTTATTTACATTGACGATTGGTAGTATGAGTGTGGCAGGTGATATCGAGTCAGGGTGGTATGCGCTTTTAAAAACATATCCTATGAGTATTTTCGGGTTTTTATGGAGTAAATACGTTGCCATCGTATTATCTTTCTTGCTAATTTTATTACTAGCATTCGGTGTTGTCCTAACGATGTCGGGCATCACGGGACATATGCAGCTACCTGTTGTTTTTATTTTCTTATCGATTTTTATGGTACTTATTTTTTCAGCGCTTGCCGTATTTTGTGGGGTACTTGCGAAAAATCGTTTGCATGCCTTATCTCTTTCACTCGTCATATGGGCTGTGAGCTTACTACTGTTTTCATATATTTTAATGGCTCTTGGCACGATTGTGTCTGGCACCATGCTTAAATGGCTGACTATCGTGATGATTCACTTAAATCCAGCAGAATGGCTACGCTTTGGTTACTTTATGTTCTCTGGTCAAACGACTGTTCTCGGACCTGCTTTTTATGATTTCACGGAATTTTACACATCATTTTTTGGCTATTTCTTATTTATTATGCTAAGTGCATTGTGGGTCATTACACCACTTGGTTTAGCAAATTGGATTTTAAGTAAAAAAGGACGTGACGTATAATGAAGACCATTGTTGAAGGCGAAGCTGTAACAAAAGAATATGCCAATCATCAAGGATTGCATGGCATTAAGTTCTCATTAAATGAGGGGCGAATTATTGCTTTAGCTGGTGGAAATGGGGCCGGGAAATCGACGTTAATTCGTTTGTTAATTGAGGAAGAAGAGCTAGATGCAGGAACGATTGTTTGGGCAGATGGAAAGTCAATTCGGTATATGCCAGACGATATTAATTTTCCATTAGCATTTACAGCACAAGAAATTATTCAACTACTTGCGACGATGAAACAATTGCCAACATCCCGCTGTCAGGAAGTGCTCGAACGTGTTGGTTTATGGCAGTATCGTAAACAACGTGTACGCCAATATTCGCGTGGGATGCGTCAGCGACTTAATTTAGCACAAAGTCTTTTAGGCGATGAGCAATTACTTATTTTAGATGAACCGACAAATGGCCTAGACCTGCACTGGATTGCAGAGCTAAAGCAAATTTTACGTGAAGAAAAGAAAGCAGGAAAAACGATACTTTTCTCAACACATCTACTATCGTTTGCTGAAGAGCTAGCAGATGATGTGCTGTTACTTCATGATGGCAACGTGCTCATGACAGGAGAACTGCAATCTATTTTACAACAAGAAAAAGTGTCACATTTGGAAGAATTATTTATGCGCAATGTCGGATTTGCCACACATAATTAACACGGAAGAGCTGATGATATGCGGCTCTTTTTTTTATGGCAGGTTGTTTAACAAATACTTTCGACGCAAAAGAAAACGTAGGTACATGGTATAATTGATAATCATTAATACTTGGAGGATGAGGAATGGATACACAAGTAAAGCTACAAGCAATCATTGATAATATTGAGAAAGTAATGATCGGGAAACGTCATATCGCCGAACTAAGCGTCGTGGCGTTACTCGGGCAAGGCCATGTACTACTAGAAGATGTACCAGGTGTCGGTAAAACGATGATGGTACGCTCGCTCGCAAAATCCGTTGGTGCAACATTTAAGCGTATTCAATTTACGCCGGATTTACTACCGTCTGACGTGCTTGGCGTGTCAATTTACAACCCAAAAGACATGGCGTTTGAATTCCGACCAGGACCGATAATGGGGAATATCGTCTTAGCCGATGAAATCAATCGTACGTCACCCAAAACACAGGCAGCGCTACTTGAAGGAATGGAGGAAGCTGCTGTGACGGTTGACGGGGAAACGATTGAAATTCCGAAACCATTTTTTGTGATGGCGACACAAAACCCGATTGAATACGAGGGTACATACCCATTACCAGAAGCACAGCTTGACCGCTTCTTATTAAAGTTAAAAATGGGCTATCCAGATATTTTAGATGAAATTGAAGTGCTACGCCGTGCGGAATCAACAAAACCAATCGAAACATTAACATCGGTTGTGTCACTAGAAGAGTTGATTCACTTACAGCAGCAAGTAAAGGAAATTCATGTCGATGATTTAGTAAAACAATATATTGTGACATTAGCGCAAGCAACGCGTGAGCATCCGTATGTTTATTTAGGTGCTAGCCCGCGTGGTTCGATTGCCTTAATGAAAGCTGCACAGGCATATACGTTATTAAAAGGACGTACATTTGTGACACCAGATGATATTCAATATTTAGCGCCATTTGTATTTTCACATCGTCTGATTTTAAAACCTGAGGCGCGCTATGACAATGTGAGCGCAGAAGATATCGTTGGTCGTATCGTCCTTAATACAGCTGTACCAACAAGAAAGTCTGAAGCGCTATGAAAAAGCAATACACACGATTGAGCTCATCCGCATTATTTCGGTTGCTGTTTGTTGTCGTGTTATTAATCGTGTCATTTTGCTTTGCACTACTACAGGGAGGATTTACGAGCTGGTTTATTTTTTACATGCTCGTACCACCTTTTGTGTATTCTATCATGCTTTGGTTTATGCCAATTAGTCAATTTGACGTCAGGCGCTCGACCGATAATACGCGACTAGAACAGCATGATACGTTAGAGATGACCGTCACATTAACACGTAAAAATCGATGGCCGTTATTGTACGTCATCGTAGAGGAAGTGCTACCAAAAGGCGTTTTTGATTCGGTTGAGCAACACGAAACACGACGTCTTGTGGCGTTAGGATTTCGCAAGGAAGTGTCGTGGACGTATGCAATTCAGGATGTACCACGCGGTGAGCATCAGCTCGTTGGCGTGTATGTAACGGTGACGGACTTTTTTGGCTGGGTAAAGAAAATGAAGTTTATCGAGGGGAAGCGAACGGTTATTGTGTTCCCTAAAATTCAGCCACTTGTTTATAAAAAAATGCTGCGCTACAAAACACCAGGTAGCGCGAAGGCACTACAAAGTCGCTTGAAGGATACAAATGTCGTTGCCGGTATTCGGGATTATGAAGCGGGTGACCGCATGAGCTGGATTCACTGGAAGAGTTTTGCGAAAACAGGGAAGCTTCAAACGAAGGAATTTGAGCCATATCGTGATGATAGTACATGGATTGTTCTTGATACATTACCGAGCGAATATTTTGAGCCACAGGTTTCCTTTGCTGCATCCATTCTTGCATCGGCTCAAAAACAGCATGAATCACTTAGCTATATGACCGCTAGTACACGTCCTTTTACCGCGCAAAATTTACAGACGAATGAGCAATTACAAAGTTTGCTCGTTCATTTAGCAGGTGTACAAGAAGAAGGATTTGATGCGCAAAAAATGTATTCGTATAACGAGGACTTACGCCAAGCAGCAATTATCCATTTTATTACCTCTTCTTTAACGAATGAATGGGTTGAAGCATTATCCAATACAGCAGCAACACCGAAAAATTGCGTCATTTTTATTATTGTAAATCCAACAGAAGTCCATGCCGCAACGGATGTCGAAAAACGCGCAGCAACAAGAGGAATGCGTATTATCTATGTGCCGGCAAATCGTTTTGCGGCAGCATTTGAAGGAGGGAAGGCTTAATGAGAAAATCACCTACCCTCCACTGGGCAAGTTTACTTATTTTATATACACTCGTTTTTTTAATGTTGTATGAATGGCTTGGTCCAATTAGTGAATTGACGGGAACAGGTCATTTACCACTTATTACAACCTTTGTGATCTTATGCTTTGCGACCAATCTTATTACGATTTGGCCTGCTTGGTGTAACACCGCATTAAAGGTAGGTTTTGTCGCCTTTATCGTCTTTTATATTCATGGCAATTTAACGCCATCTGAAATCCCCGTAATTTTTAATGAATTTATAACGAGTGTGAAGGCACTACTTACATTGCATATCGATAATGTGACCGATAGCGCACGTACATTTATTTTCCTCGTGCTACTATGGATGACGATTTATTTAATCCATCACTGGTTAACTGTACGTTATTCGATTTTTTTATTTTTCTTTATGACGATTTTCTTCCTCGCATCGATTGATACCTTTACAGAATACGATGCGACGTATCCATTAATTCGCGTCATGTGTATTGGCTTCTTTTTAGTTGGGATGCTATTTATTGAAAAAGTATTCGTCAATCATCATATGAAACCAACGCTACTACGCTATATTAAGCTAATGGTGCCGCTACTCTTAATGATTGTTGTTAGTAGTGCCTTTGCGTACTTTATGCCAAAAAGTGAACCTGCAGTCGATCTTCCTGCGCCTATTGAAGCAATCAATGATTGGGTAAATAAGCAATTATCGCCAACCGGGAAAATTGGCTACGTAGAGGATGACACACGACTTGGTGGTAGCTTTGAACTGGATGATACACCGGTATTTGATGTGTGGGCGAAGGATGCACAGTATTTACGTGTCGATACAAAGTATGTTTACACAGGCAAGGGTTGGGAACGGAAGAAGGGCGATATTTATGTCCGCTCATTTGATTATGATGATCGTGTGCCATTGTCTATTAAATCTGGTCCATCCGATGATACCGATATAATGAAAATTAATATGCATAAGCAATATCAATTTTTAGCACAGCCATATGGACTGCGAAAAATCGAGTCAAATGATAAGGACACGAATCGATTTTATGTCGAGCTCGATACTGAAAAAATCCGTCCGACTGTGGATGAACAGCGTACAACACTTACAAAATACAGTATGCGCTATAGTCCGCCAACGTATAAATTAAGTGAATTAAATAAAACATCGATGCATGAACTACAAAACTTAGATGAAGATTTTGATAAGTATTTACAACTGCCAGAATCTTTACCTCGTCGTGTACGTGCATTAGCTCGTGAAATCACAAAAGATGAAACGAGTGTCTATGACAAGACGACCGCGATTGAATCTTATTTTAGTGTCAATGGTTACCGCTATTCACGTAGTGATGTCGATTATCCGGAAGACAATCAAGATTATGTTGACCAGTTTTTATTTGATACGAAGATTGGCTATTGTGATAACTTCTCAACAGCGATGGTAGTGATGCTACGTTCACAAGGGATTCCTGCACGTTGGGTAAAAGGTTTCTCTGAGGGCGATGTTGTCGATACAAACAATAAGACAACGCATTTTGAAGTGACGAATAATAATGCTCACTCATGGGTTGAAGCGTATATGCCAGGTGTTGGTTGGATGCAATTTGAGCCGACAATTGGCTTTAGTGGCTTTAATCAAGTAGAGGATGATACACGTCCAGAGAATGACACACAACTTTCTGCAGAGGAGCAAGCACCTGAAGCAGAAGAAGAAAAAGAGCAACAGCAAGAAAAACCAGAGCCGCAACAACAAGAGCCACAAACAGATACTAGCAAAGCAGATGAACAGGGCATTACATGGTGGCCTTGGCTTGTAGGTTTCGTTGTCCTTGTCGTAGCATATGGTTTCTGGCGTACGCGTAAGAAATGGATTCCACAATATGTGAAAACACGCTATGCATCAAAATCGACTGTATCGATTGAACAAGCATACAATGACTTATTAAAGGTACTTGCTATGTATGGTTTGAAAAAAGCAGACAGTGAAACACTCCAGCAATTTGCGAAGCGGGTCGATGAAAAACTTGGCGAACATCATATGAAGGCATTTGTTGCACAATATGAGCGCTATATTTATGATCCAAGTGCGAAAGAAGTGCAGTGGGATAAGTTGAAAGAAAGTTGGCAATATTTAATCAATAAAGTAAGAGGTTGATTTTACACCATTCAAACGGTACACTAAGCTCAAAGAGTTATAATTGAATTACCCTCATATATGTTCGATAATATGGATCGAATGTTTCTACCAAGTTGCCGTAAATGACTTGACTATGAAGGTGAATGCACGAAGTCCCTTACTATAAGGTGTTTTCGTCTATTCATCTATCAGTTGAGAGGACGTGTAGAAAATGTTTATTTTCGCACGTCCTTTTTTTAAAAAGATTGGGTCATCAGTTATACACAAAATACATTGAAGAGGTGGAAATAAGTTGTCAGCTAGTACACAACTAAAAGATCAAGAAAAAATCATCGTTCTTGATTTCGGTAGTCAATACAATCAATTAATCACACGTCGTATTCGTGAATTCGGTGTTTATAGTGAATTACACGCACATACAATTACTGCACAAGAATTAAAAGACTTAAACGCAACAGGTATCATTTTCTCAGGTGGTCCAAACTCAGTTTATGACGACAATGCTTTCAAAATTGATGAAGCAATTTTTGAACTTGGTTTACCTATCTTAGGTATTTGCTACGGCATGCAATTAATGTCTCACACTTTAGGCGGTAAAGTAGAAAAAGCTGCTCACCGTGAATATGGTAAAGCTGAAATCAACGTATTAGAAGAGAATGCATTATTCGCTAATACACCGAAAGAACAAGTTGTATGGATGAGCCATGGTGACTTAGTAACCGAAACACCAGAAGGGTTCACAACAATCGCAACAAGCGCTTCTTGCCCAATCGCTGCGATGGCAAACCCAGAACGCAAATTCTACGCTGTACAATTCCACCCAGAAGTACGTCACTCTGTATACGGTAACGATTTACTTCGTCACTTCGCATTAGACATCTGTGGCTGTAAAGGCGACTGGTCAATGGCGAACTTCATCGAAATCGAAATCGAAAAAATCCGTGCTCAAGTTGGCGACAAACAAGTTCTTTGCGCACTTTCAGGTGGCGTTGACTCATCAGTTGTTGCGGTATTAATCCACAAAGCCATTGGCGACCAATTAACTTGTATGTTCGTAGACCACAACTTAAACCGTAAAGGTGAAGTTGAACAAGTAATGAAAACTTTCACAGAAGACTTCGATATGAACTTAATCAAAATCGATGCACGTGATCGCTTCATGAACAAACTTAAAGGCGTTTCTGACCCAGAACAAAAACGTAAAATTATCGGGAACGAATTTATTTACGTATTTGACGAAGAATCTGCGAAGCTTAAAGATATGGACTTCTTAGCACAAGGTACACTTTATACAGATATCATCGAATCAGGTACAGCAACAGCACAAACAATCAAATCTCACCACAATGTGGGTGGTCTTCCTGAAGACATGAAATTTGAATTAATCGAACCACTTAACACATTATTCAAAGATGAAGTGCGCGCACTTGGTCTTGAATTAGGCCTTCCAGAAGCTGTTGTATGGCGTCAACCATTCCCAGGTCCTGGTTTAGGTATCCGTGTTCTTGGTGAAGTAACAGAAGAAAAATTAGAAATCGTACGTGATGCGGACTTCATCCTACGTGAAGAAATCAAAAAAGCCGGCCTTGACCGCGACATCTGGCAGTACTTCTGCGTATTACCAGACATCCGTTCAGTTGGTGTAATGGGCGATGGCCGTACGTATGACTACGCAATCGGTATCCGCGGCGTAACATCTATCGACGGTATGACATCTGACTGGGCACGTATTCCTTACGACGTACTTGAAAAAATTTCTGTACGTATCGTAAACGAAGTCGACCACGTCAACCGCGTACTGTATGATATTACATCTAAGCCACCAGCTACAATCGAGTGGGAATAAGATAAACGAAAAGACTCTCGCATTATGCGAGAGTCTTTTTTAATGCTTTAAAACGGTATATAGCTATTTTGAACCCTAATCTTATTTTAAAACTAAATGTCATCGCCTCATTAACTTTTTACGTCTTTTCTTTATAATTATTTATAAATTACTTATAAAAAATTATAAGAGGTGAGTGTGTTGAAAAAGAAATTACCGGTTATTGGTGTGTCAGGCAGTGTCATTATTGATCAAGGTGGGCTATTTCCAGGGTATCGTAGAAGTTATGTAAATGAGGATTATATTCATGCGGTCGTGCAAAACGGGGGTGCGCCGTTTATTTTACCGGTTGTAGAGGATGAAACGGTCATTGCAAATTATATCGACACGATTGATGCGCTGATTTTATCTGGTGGTCATGATGTTAGTCCGCAGTTTTATGATGAGGAGCCAGAGCTTGCGCTTGGTGACATTTATCCAGCACGCGACCGATTTGAATTTACATTAATCGAGCTTGCGAAAAAGAAAGGCATTCCGATTTTAGGTATTTGTCGCGGGGCACAGGTCATTAATGTGTGCCACGGTGGCAGCTTGTGGCAGGATTTAGCGCATCGTGAAAATACGACGATTAAGCATATGCAGGGCCATAATCCAGAGCTTGTGACCCATACGGTGACGATTGAAGAAGGAACGATATTACAAGAAATTTTACAAGAGAAGACGCTACGTGTGAATTCATTTCATCACCAATTAATTAAGCACCCGGCTAGAGAGTTCGTCATTAGCGCAACTGCAGCAGACGGAGCCATTGAGGCAATTGAACATGCGAGCTATCCATTTCTTCTAGGCATTCAGTGGCATCCAGAAATGCTTCATAAAAGTGAGCCGCTAATGAATCGCCTATTCCAACAACTTATTGACAATGCTAGAGGGGCGGAGGAATCTAAATGAAAACAAACACAAAATTATTACATGACTATCCGGTAATTGATGCATACACAGGCGCGTCATCCATTCCAAAATACCAAACATCGACGTTTCATCAGCAAAAGCTTTATGACGATTCACAGCAATTCTCGTACACACGCTTTGGTAATCCGACTGTTCATGCACTAGAAGAGGCGCTAGCATCGTTTGAAAATGCGCGCTATGCACTCGCTTATTCATCAGGCATGGCAGCGATTTCGAATGTGTTAATGCTTGTAAAGGCTGGTGAGCATATTATTTTACCGACTGAAGTATATGGCGGCACTTGCCAATTTGTAAATGAAGTATTGCCGAATTTTCATATTGAAACGACTTTTGTTGATTTTGCGGATCTTCACGCAGTCGAGGCGGCAATTCAGCCCAATACGGCGATGCTGTATTTAGAAACACCATCGAATCCATTGCTGAAAATCAGTGATATCGAAGCAATTGTGGCACTGGCGAAAAAGCATGAGATTTTAACAGCAGCGGATAATACATTCATGACGGCGCTTTACCAATCGCCACTTGGGTACGGCGTAGATATTGTCGTTGAGAGCGTGACGAAATTTATTAATGGTCATAGTGATGTAGTGGCAGGGCTTGCGGCAACGAATGATGAAGTGCTGTACGAGAAATTAAAGCTGTACCAAAAAAACTTTGGAGCTATTTTAGGCGTAGAGGATGCATGGCTCGTATTACGAGGTATGAAAACGATGGGGCTTCGAATGGAGCGTTCGATTGAAAATGCTGAAAAGATTGCGCAGTTTTTAGTACAGCATCCACAGGTGAAGCAGGTTTATTATCCAACATTAGCGCATCATAAAGGACAGGCTATTCACATGAAGCAGGCACAAAATGGTGGGGCTGTTTTATCGTTTGAGCTACATACAAAAGAGGATTTAATTCGTTTTACAGAACGTATTCAGCTACCGATTTTAGCAGTGAGTCTTGGTGGCGTGGAATCGATTTTATCACACCCTGCCACAATGTCCCATGCTTGCTTACCTGCGCATGAACGTTTAAATCAAGGAATTTGTGATGAACTATTACGTCTATCTTGTGGCATTGAAGATATTGAAGATTTACTCGAAGACTTAGCCCAGGCATTACAATAGAGGTGAGCAAATGAATTCGGAGTTAAAAAAATACATTCCTTTATTAGAGTTTTTATCCCATGTACTCGGGCCACGTTCAGAAATTGTACTACAGGATATCGGTAGTGGCCTCACGTCATCGGTTGTGTATATTAAAAATAATTTATCGGGTCGTGAAATCGGTGCTCCAGCGACAGATTTTTTAATTAAAATCTTACGTGAAAAAGGGTATGAGCAGCAGGATTTCATTACAAATTATCAGACGATGACAGCTAGTGGTTTAACACTAGAGTCATCTAGTTTCTTTATTAAAGATGAATTAGGTGAGTTGATCGGTATGATTTGCATTAATCGTGATAACGCACAGCTACAAACACTTGAGCAACTTTTGACTGAGGGACTTGCGATGATTCAGCGAGAAAAAGTGGATAAGCGACCACCTCAAGAAATTACCGAAAATTTTTATTTGAATGCAGATCATGTGGTAGAAGATACAATTCAACAATTGACGAATGGGCGCAATTTACAGAATGAGCCGTTATTGAAACAGGAAAAAATCAAAATAGTTGAGGTATTACATGATAGAGGCTTTTTTGAATTAAAAGATGCAATTGTCAAAGTTGCACAAGCATTTCAAATGTCGGAGGTTAGTATTTATAAATACATTCAGGAAATAAAAAAAACGCATTGACACCTAGTACTAAGACCGATACACTTAATTCATCTACGAAGGGTGTACGCATTTGTGCATAGCATCTTCGTAATAAACGGAAATGTACGACCAATTAGATTCTAAACAGTTGTGAGGGAAAAGGCATGCGAAATGATACAATCAATAAAATCATGTTCGATAAAATTGAATTTGTCATGACACGTATTTCAGGAGAAGTTGAACGAGCAATGCGTGTACAAGAAGATATTACTTCTAAGCCACCTACAACAACTGAATGGAAATAGTCTAATTGAAGTGAATCTAGCGCAGCATTTATCGCTAATTGCACGGTTCTTTGTCATAGACAAAATCTGTCCCATTTAGGATTGTATGCACCGCGTTTGTTCAGGCAAAAAGCCATCCATTCAAATTCAATCGATTATTTCTACAATCCACTCTTATTTAGCAATGAAAATATGAGTGGATTTTTTATGTTCTCCAGTTGGTTTAGAAGGCCAAAAAACATCATTTCATTGGCGAAAGTGAAATGAATGAGGGGGAATCAGAATGGTGACATACATACCATCAAAATTTAACGCATTAACAAAAACAGAGGACGGCGGGTTAGTTGTTTATAACAGCTATACAGGCGCTATTGTGAACTTCGAAGCAGGCGAACGCGAGGAAGTCATGACAGCACTGAAACGCCAAGGCTCGACAGCACTTGATACAGAAGTAAAGCAAGCGCTATTTGAGAGTGGCTTTATCGTCAAGGATACGGTAAATGAAATGCAACGTGCCGATTTATTACACCAATCGATGCACCGTACCGATATGTTGCACTTAATTTTAATGACAACGGAGCAATGTAATTTCCGCTGCCGCTACTGTTATGAGTCTTTTGCAAAAGGGCGTATGACAGATGAAACAAAAGCAGGCGTTAAAGCATTAGTAGCTGAGCGTGCAGGAACATTGAATGATTTACACATTAGCTGGTTTGGTGGTGAGCCATTGCTTGAGCTTGGTATCATCGAAGAGCTTTCTAAAGAATATATGACGATTGCGGCGGATAATAATATTAATTATTCCGCAGATGTCGTAACGAATGGTTACTTCTTAAATCGTGAAACATTTGAAAAGCTATTATCATGGAATGTCTCTCAATATATGGTGACAATCGATGGTGTGCAAGCAGTCCATGATGCACGTCGTCATATGATTGGGGGCCAAGGCTCATTTGAGCGAATTGTAGATAACTTAAAAACATTACGTGATGTTGAAGGTGACTTCAATATGACAATCCGCATCAACTTTGACGAAGACAATTTACGTGAAACAGAACATTTAATCGACTTCTTAAAAGAACATTTTGCAGAGGATAAACGTTTTGGTGTATTCTTCCGTCCAGTAGGGCGCTGGGGTGGTCCAAACGATGAGGAAATTCCAACATGCACACATATTACAGCGAATAAAAAAATCTGGGAATTTACAGAAACAGCAATCGATAAAGGGCTTGCGATGAGTAATATGGTTGAAGGTGCACTGAATCCAACAGCTGCTGTATGCTACGCTGCAAAGCCTAATGCAATGGTAATCGGCTCAGACGGTCAACTTTATAAATGTACGACAGTGCTTGACGAAGAAGTGAATAAAGTTGGGCATATTAATGCAGATGGTACGATGGATTTAGATTACGATAAAATCGCTTCATGGTTATTGTCAGGAGAAGAAACAGATACGGTTTGTCAGTCGTGCTTCTTCCGCCCAGCTTGTCAGGGCAATCACTGCCCATGGTACCGTGTTGTATCCGGAGAACGTCCATGTCCTTCAGAGAAGAAGAATATTAAAAAAGTATTGAATCTTGTATGGAAAAACAGCTTACAAGAAGTGTAATCTAATGATTCTTTGAAGGGAGGTGACAATATGCGTGTATTACGACCAGCAACTACACCCGTGAAGAAAGTAAACTCGGGTCGCATCATGAAGACTGTACCAGGTAACTTAAACTAATATAAAAATGAGCCACGCATGATTGTGTGGCTCATTTTTTATTGGATGACACGTAGTAATCCTTCTGCTAGTTTTTCACCACCATGAAATCGTTCATAGTTTGAAAGTGCCTCCAGTTGCGTATCACTTATTTTTTCACCATACATAATAAGCGGGATTCCTGGTGGATATGGCGTCACCATTTCAGCGCTAATGCGTCCACTCGCTTCTTTTATTGAGATAAATTCAGTTGAGGCGTTACGTAGCTCTGCATAACTCATTGCGAGCATTGTCGTGTGAGAAGGAACACTTTGTATAGTAGGCAGTTTTTCTTTTGCTAAATTTTTTAAGGCAACAGCTATATTTTGAAGTATTTCCGTATAATCCGTAACAGCGAGAGGTAAAACAAATAGCACATTATAAGGATCTGCAAGTTCTGGATAAATACCAACCGATTCAAGAGCGGCTTGGAGCGTATAGCCACTTACTTGCTGTGTTGATTGAATGGTTACCTTTAAAGGATCTACATAATAGTTGTCAGGAGCTTCTACTACTCGAATCATTTCAAGTGAATTGAGTGCTTTCTTGAATCGATTTATCGATTGTATTAATGGAGTTTCTTCTATATAAGTGGCTAAATAAAACCGAGCAAGATCAAGAGACCCCATAATCGGATAAGAAGGGCTACTAGACTGCAACATTTGAAGATAATGTTCAATGCGTGCACAATCTATGCGCTGGCTTCCAATATGTAAGTAAGAGCCCATTGTCATGGCAGGCAAGGTTTTATGAGCAGATTGGATAACTATATCAGCACCAAAGTGAAGAGAACTCTTTGGAAAGCTATCTAATGTAAAATGAGCTCCGTGCGCCTCATCTACTAAAACAATTGCCCCGTAATCATGTGCGGTATCAATGAGCTCCCTAATATTTTGCTGAGCGAGTCCATAATAATTTGGATAGGTTAAAATCAACGCTTTTACTTCCTTGAATTGTTTGAACGCTTGCTTGACACAATTAGTTGTTAAACTTGTTGCAAGCTGCCAGTCGCTGTTATAGGAAGGCGCGAGAAAAATAGGGTGTGCGCCAGCTAACTCAAGACCATTTAAAATCGATTTATGACAGTTGCGCTGGACAAGTACAAAATCTCCAGCTTGAAGTGTTGTTAAAATCATCGTTAAATTTCCTACAGTCGAGCCATTTACTAGAAAATAACTTCTTTGAGATTGATAGTGATCTTGCAATAATTGCTGTGCTTCTAAAATGGCCTCCTCTGGTGCATGCAAATCATCCATTCCAGTAATCTCTGTTGCATCGATTTGTAAAAGAGATTGATAGTAGGTACGCGCCCATGTAGGAAATACCGTACCATTTTTATGCCCTGGTACATGAAACGTTGTTTTACTTGATGCATAGTTTTTTAGCTTATCAAAAAGCGGTGTTCGTTGTTGATTCATTGAAAAGCTCCTCTCGTAATTTCTTTATTATAGAAGAAAGCGTCATGTAATAAGCTCATTTTAAGTAATTTTAAGGCCTTTTACTTATAAAACATAAGGTGCTAAAAAAAATAAAAGAATGAACCATACATTTAGCTTAAAAACGAAAATGTTATTTACAAATTAAGTTAAAAATAATTCCTTTTTTATACTTAAAAAGTAAAAAAAGTTAAAGAAAACACCCAGAATTTAAAAAAATACAAGAAATTTATTATTTTTCATTTTTTTTTATTCTTTTTATAAAAACCATATAAACCCTTTTTTTATCGAATAACATTAAAAAATGAATAAAAAAAGACTTAAATAATCTGAATTGTCTTTATAAATTACTGCAATTTGTAATAAAAGGCATGTCCTTTAATATTTTTGTAATATTTCCGACTTCTATGTCAAAATTCAGCATGGTAATCTTATCTCAGCTTAAAACAAGCGAGCGCAAAACGAAGCGCAGGAAAATATAAGCGTGCAAGACGAGACGTGAAAGTGACAAAACTTAAAAAAAGGTGGAAAATTATTTAATATGAAATCAATCAAAGCTTTAGTAGCCGGAACAACATTAGCCGTAGGATTAGCAGCATTTGCAGGAGCTTCAAATGCGAGCGCACAAACAGCATATACAGTTCAGTCAGGAGACACTTTAGCAAAGATTTCTCAAAAATATGTTGGTGACTTCTCTCTAGTAAACAGTATTGCTTCAGCAAATGGAATTGCAAACCCTAATATGATCTATGTAGGTGAACGTTTAACAATTCCTTCAAAAGGACAAGCTGTAACAAAGACTTCTCAAGCCACAACAACTTACAGTGCACCTAAAACACAAACAACTTACAAAGCACAATCAACGTATAAAAAACCAGCATACAACACGCAAAAATCATACAGCACAAACACGGCTGCTAAGAAATCTTATACACAAAAAGCAACTTACAAAAAACCAGCTACTCAATCATACAAACGTACAACTTCAGCATCAGCAGGTTCTAACTCAGCTAAAGAGTGGATCGCAAACAAAGAATCAAGTGGTTCATACTCAGCACGTAGCGCAACTGGTAAATACATCGGTCGCTACCAATTAGATAAATCATACTTAAATGGTGATTACTCTGCAGCTAACCAAGAACGCGTTGCAAACAACTATGTTAAACAACGTTACGGTTCATGGGAAGCAGCTAAATCTTTCTGGGTTAAAAACGGTTGGTACTAGGAAGTAGTCTAGTCGAATAAATTAGAGAATCGTGCTATTGCGCGGTTCTTTTTTTATGCCGTTTACCGCTATTTTCCAAAGGGTATTAAATAGATAAATGTCTAGAATAAAGGGTGAAGCATGCATGGAATTTCAAATGAATTATTTTGTTACAAGTGACCAAGCAACACTTTCCTATTTCGATGTCGGTGAAGGACAACCTATCGTATTAATTGCGGGTTACGGCGGAAATGCAAAATCATGGTTTAATCAAGTAGAAGCGCTACTTGCATATGGCGGCTTTCGTGTAATTGGCTTTGACCGTCGAAATCACGGTGCATCACAAAATGTCACGTATGGTCAGCATATTGCACGTCATGGTGAAGATTTACACGATTTGATTGAGCTACTGAAGTTAGAAAAACCTATCTTAATTGGTCACTCGCAGGGGATGTCAGCAATTTACGCTTACATTATGCTACATGGTAGTGAAAATGTACGAGCGATTATGTCTATAGACCAAACACCGAAAATGATTAATGATAAGTCGTGGAAATATGGTATGTATGATGTCACATACGATAATTTCGATGAGACGCTAGCGCGCGATTTACCAGAAGCTACATTCAAAGAGATTGATATCGTGCTTCGGGAGAAAATTGCCCATTATAAAAAGCAAGACCATCAGTTTGATTATATTGTAACGAAGCCACTATTATTTAATCACTTCTTTGAAAATTGGTTGGATGTATTACCTCAAATAACAGTGCCGATTTTATTTGTTGGTTGTGAACATAGCGCGTATTGGTCACATCAACATGCACAGGAATGCGCTAAGCGTGTTAAAACAGGCCATTCCTATATATTTGAAACATCTGGTCATTTACCTCAGTTAGAAGAACCTGTGGAGTTTAATAAAATGCTTCTCGCATTCGTTGACCAATATGTAGGTGCATAAAAAGAAGGAATCGTGCGTTAGCGCGATTCCTTCTTTTGTTATTTTTTAATATTTAATTGTAACGCCGAGTGGAGGGAGTAAACTTGCAGCTTGGTCAAAGCGAATCGTTAAGCCCTTTAAAGCATTTGCATCAATTTGGATTGTATCGAACTCACAAGTGGATAAGTCGATTCCTTTAAACGATGTTTCAGTAAAATCACTATCATGTAATTCACAGTAGTCGAAAAGTATATCATTTAGTGTCACATATCGGAAGAGGGTCTCTTTTAATTCACATTTTTTAAACTGACATTCTTTAAATTTACTTTCAGAGAATTGGCCATAGTTAATAACAGAGTCAAAAAATCCAACATGCTTCATGGTTGTTTGTAGAAATTCCGTACCAAGTAATTTCCCTTGATAAAATTCCGTGCGATATAAAATAGCATCGTGGAATAAAACATTGGATAAATCACACTTTTTAAATACGACATCTAGTAATTCAAAATTAGAAAAATCACACTCTTGAAAGCGACAATTCTCGAAACAAACATCATGCAGTTGATTTGTAGAATCATCCCACATGATGACACATTCAACAAAGTGAGTAGGCTGTGTGATGTCACTTAGCCATACACGTTTTTCAGAAATGAGCTGTTGATATCTTTCAGCGGGTGCAATATAAGGCATTTTAGTATCCTCCTCGTAAGTGGTTTTCTTCAGTTAACACTTTTTTTATGTAAAATTGCAAGGAATAATTCTTTTAAGTGCTTTGATCTGAAAAACTCAATTGATTCACGAACTATAGTGTTTAAAATATAATAAATGTTCGTAAAATAGCTTGAAAGGTGATGGGAGTCGTGTTATATTATCACTGTAATTAAATAACGTCGTCGTATAAAATCGAGAATAAGGCTCGAAAGTTTCTACCAAATCACCGTAAATGATTTGACTACGATTGAAGAAACAATGTGTTTCTTCTCTCTGCAGTAGCAGAAATCGTTGAGGTATATGACAAAATCGTCGTATACCTCTTTCTTTTTTTCAAAAGACGACATCGGAGGAATTAAGTATCATGAAAAAGTATTTCCTATTTGATGAGCTCGGTACTACTTATAGCCGAGAAATCATTGGGGGTGTCACAACATTCCTAGCAATGGCCTACATTTTAGCGGTAAACCCTCTAATTTTAGCAGATGCAGGAATGGATAAAGGCGCTGTATTCGTAGCAACTGCTCTTGCAGCTATCGTTGGTTCATTAATTATGGGTGTTATCGCAAAATTCCCAATCGCACTCGCACCAGGTATGGGATTAAATGCATTCTTTGCTTATACCGTTGTATTAACATATGGTATTCCATGGCAAACTGGTTTAACAGGTGTATTCTTCTCAGGTGTTATTTTTATTCTTTTATCATTAACAGGTATTCGTGAAACAATTATTAATGCTATTCCACAGCAATTAAAATATGCGGTATCAGCAGGTATCGGTTTATTCATTACGTTTGTTGGTTTAAAAGGCGCAGGAATTATCGTTGCAAGTGAATCAACTTTTATTACATTAGGCGACCTTTCACAAGGCAGTGTTCTATTAGCAATCTTCGGAATTTTCTTAGCGGTCATTTTCTTAACGAAAAAAGTTAGTGGCGGAATTTTCTTCACAATCGTTATTACAGCAATTGTTGGTATGGTTACGGGTGTAGTTAAAACACCAGAATCAATCGTTTCAGCAGTACCAAGCGTATCATCTACATTTGGTGTTGCACTTGATCCAATCATTCATGATTTCGGCTCATTATTAAATACACAATTCTTAATTGTCGTATTAACATTCTTATTCGTTGATTTCTTTGATACAGCAGGTACATTAATGGCTGTAGCAGATAAAGCTGGTTTAATTCGTAAAGATGGTACAATGCCTCGCGCAGGTCGTGCATTAATGGCTGATGCACTTGGTACAACAATTGGTTCACTTTTCGGTACATCAACAACAACAGCTTATGTTGAATCAACTTCAGGTGTAGCAGCTGGCGCTCGTTCAGGTTTCTCATCTGTTATCGTTGCCATTTTATTCGCTTTATCGCTATTCTTCTTCCCATTACTAGATGTTTTAACTGGAGCAGTAACAGCACCAGCATTAGTAATGGTTGGAGTACTAATGGTATCGTCATTACGCTTAATTGAATGGAATGACTTTGAAATCGCTGTTCCAGCATTCTTAACCGTATTTATGATGCCGATGGGCTACAGTATCGCAACGGGTATCGCGGTCGGTTTTATCTTCTATCCAATTACGATGATCTTAGCTGGTCGTCGTAAAGAAGTACATCCATTAATGTATGTTATGTTCTTTGTCTTCTTAGCGTACTTTATCTGGGTTCGATAATATATAGAAGAAACAATACGTGAATTATCATAAAAGTAGGAGGCGTTGTACAATGCCTCCTGCTTTTTTTATAGAAAAACCGCTGAAATAGCTGATGTTTTAAATTTATTAATTATAGAAGAAAAAAAGTTGAAATAGATAATGAAGTTTGTGATGTAGTGAACAAATCATTATATTAGATAGAGAAGTAATGATCTGGACGAAACATTGTTGACAGTCTATAAAACGAGATGTATAGTTATAAACGTTGATTGGCAAACAACATTATAAAAAATGTTTGACAAGCCTTGAAACAATTGTTATTATATAAAAGTTGTGAAAACAACAAAACATCATAAAAAAACTTTTTTAAAAAAGTTGTTGACTTCTTGGAAGTTATGATGATATAATGAATGAGTCGTTAAGATAACGGCAAACGAAATGAACCTTGAAAACTGAACAAGCAAGATGTAATCACAATAAATTCGGTTCAATTGAATCGAAACAAAATGTTATCAAGCAAGATAACGCTAGCAAAGCAAATGAGCTTTCAAACACTTTTTATGGAGAGTTTGATCCTGGCTCAGGACGAACGCTGGCGGCGTGCCTAATACATGCAAGTCGAGCGAATGATGAGAAGCTTGCTTCTCTGATTTAGCGGCGGACGGGTGAGTAACACGTGGGCAACCTGCCCTGTAGACTGGGATAACTTCGGGAAACCGGAGCTA
>NZ_JTFC01000109.1 GCF_003991225.1 Candidatus Kurthia intestinigallinarum | reverse complement strand
CCATTTTTCGAATAATTCTTTTTGTGTTTTCTCAAATGCTGGTGAAATTTCTAGCTCTTCAGAAGCGAAATTTGTAAGCGTCCATGTTCCAGCTGTTAAGACATAATTCAATTGGTATATATTGTATGATTCGTCCTCGAATTTAAAAATTCGATTGCGACTCTCTGTGTATATTTTTCCTTTTTGAGTTAATCCATATTCATTACTCAAAATAGTAGCTATTTTCTTCCCATTCTCTAAATCATTTGCACTTATGTTTTGGTAAATTGCTGCACTTGACGGTTCATCCGAAAAATTTAATTTTGATTCAACTGTTACATGTTCCATATCTTGTCTTTCAGCAGGAAGAATCGGCATGTTCCCAAATTCTTTAATCGAATAGAAAGTAAACGGTATTAATAAAATGATACTAAAAATCGTAGGGAGTGCTATTGCTTTAATCAATGATTTCAATTTTCTTTGTTGAACAAAATCTCTAATACCAATAATTAAATAGAACCCAATAATACCTCCTAATGTGTTATGAAATATATCATCTAATTCAAAAATACCTTTTTGCGTTACAAGTTGAATACATTCAATCAAAAGTGTAACTCCTAATGATACTATTAGTGCTGGGGTAAAACTGTTAAATTTTTTATTGTAAAATGGTAATAAAATTCCTAACGGAACAAACATTATAATATTAAAAATAATTAGTTGAAATTCTGTCAAAGACCAATTATTCCAAGCATTAATATAACCGCTATACAGATTAAGATTGGTCATACTTTCATAATTGGCGCCTCGGCTCAATGTTGTTATACCTAACACAATAGTAAACCAGCAAATCAACAATAAAAGCGTGATAAAAGAATATATTTTTTGTTTGTGTAAATGACCTCTTTTTTTCTGATAAATTAAGAATGAAAAGCCAATTATTCCAAAAATACAACATGCTGTTATAATCCAAGGAAAAAGACCCCTTATTATACTTGTTACGTCCATTGATGCATTCCCCTTATAAGGTGTAAACAAATTATTATATATAACTGTATTTCGCAAGCTAAATTAGGTTCTTACACATAGTCAGTGAATGCTTACATACATCACTACCCGGGTATAGGATCTGAAAAAGACGTGTACCGTATGCTCACATGCTTTTTTATTTCCATTCACGATCCAAATCCGCTTGTTGTCCTAAATGCCAAGAACTCAGCACGCGTCGACATAGTAGCACGAAACGAAAAATTCGCGACTTACCTATTTCAGGAAAAAAAGTCTTTCTGCATCTGCGCTTGCAGAAATGGTTTTGCTTGAATGCTATGTGTAGCACGATTATTTTTACGGAAATAACTGCTGCACCAGCCTATCAGCGTAATAAAAGAAATCGAAAAAAGGTTATAAAGGGAGTTACTCCACTGTTAGAAAAACTGTAGAGCAACTAAAATTAAAAAAGGATACACTGGTTTCTACTACGAAAAAAGTTGGAAATAAAAGAATAATACTTTGTTTTGGCGTTTCTATGAACAGTTAACTGAAAAAGAACATCAAGTTTTACAATCTACTTTAATTGCTTATCAGGGTACACAACCTGTCTATGCATTCGTTCAGCTATTTAGAGCAGCCTTTTCAGAAATCGATCTTCAAACGTTTCTACAACTTACTTAGAGCGTCTTTACCGTGCTTTTCGACATTTACCTGGTGAGAGATGCTTAAATTTAAGTTCTAAACGATACGGTAATCACAATAATCCACGCCAACTTGACCGTTTTTACTATCGGATTTCAGCCAATAACGTCGCACATGCGCTGATGTAATCTCTAGCTTTTCCCTTTCCATTATTCTAATCTACTTTAACCCCTCTACGAATTCATTCAGATTTTCGCTCATTTCCTTATAATGAGTCCAATGTAAATAATGCTGACCTTCTAGAACTACTAATTTATTATTTTTTATATTTTGTAATTGCGTATTATAAAAATCTATTTTTGACTTCCCCTCTACATATTGCTCTTTTGGAGTAAAAATCATCACTGGTAAGTCAGAAGGGAATGTCATATTTGTTGTTAAATCAAAGTTATTCTTTATCTCGTTCGTCTCTTTAACTACAGCTTTATTTATGTATTTCGCAGCAACTATAGATTTTGCCATTTTTAAGTTTACCTCTGTATATGTGCCCTTTTCAGATAATGGCAGAATATTATCTGGCGTTACATATGCCAATAATCGAGCAATACCTATTGGTGCCATATATTCCGTATATTTAGGCATAGTAGGAAAAACGTCATCACCAAAATATTCCGACATCTGTGGTAAGGTTGGATCTATTCCTATGATGGCTTTAACTTCCTCGGAATAGTTATTCGCATAATACAAACTATATATACCGGAAATTGAGTGAGGCATCAATATATATGGACCTTTTATGTTCGACTTTTTTAGTGCAGCCCTTGTTTCCTCTACTA
>NZ_JTFC01000108.1 GCF_003991225.1 Candidatus Kurthia intestinigallinarum | reverse complement strand
AGCATAGAGAATATAGTTTAAACATTTATTCCAGTGCTTCAATATATGAGGGTAGCGTCAGTAAATCGTATTTTTATGACGAGGCCACATGTTTATGATGACCGTAGCTGTGATATTTTAGAAGGCAATCTAGAAACAATTACCCCCTCGTATAAGTATTATATGATGGGGTATTGGAGCATGATAAAGTAGTAATCTCTAATATTTTTGAAAGATAGATATTTAGAGATATGTATGATAGGAAAGTAGGTGAAAGACCGGATCTTCATCTGCTTCTTTATTTTAATAACGGCTTTTATTAAATGCCCAAACGTCAGTTGATGAACGAATAGGGATAGAGTATGTTGTATTTATTCGAATGCGGAAGATTTAGAAAGGGTGAGCAGGTGAAAGTACAAGATCATTTTGAAGTGCTTAATTATAATACATCGGTTTTAAAAATGCCGTTTACGATAGCTCATGTACTTATCACACTTATTTTAACCATTTTAATTTCAGTAAATGATGCACCAACTAGTAATATTGTGTTGTTTATTTTAGGCTCAGTTTTATTTAGCGTACTTCACTGGATGGGCAGTTGGTTATTTAAGCGGTTTAGTACGTTTTATTTAATCGTTCAGCTCGTCATTATATTTGGCGTTGCGATGCTTGTTAGTGATTTTGGTATTATTCTATTGATTGTGTACGGAGGCACATTAGTAGCACAGTCTTTTTATTTATATAACAGTGCGAAACGATTTGTTGCCTTTTTAGTGTTGTATATTGGGTCGGTTATTTTTATGTTATCCATTTTATACGGGCAAGAGAAATATGATTATGCA
>NZ_JTFC01000107.1 GCF_003991225.1 Candidatus Kurthia intestinigallinarum | reverse complement strand
TTGAATTAACGAATCATGTAAATTCCTTGCCATTCGTTGACGTTCGTTTTGCTTCGTTAATGCTTCAATCCGTTTATTCGCCAGCTGCAATTGCCGATTTTCTACTTCCTTTTGATTAAACGTCGCAAAGCCTAATAAAATAAACAACATGGAAATAACAAAGATGAAAATTGCATAATCATATTTCTCTTGCCCGTATAAAATGGATAACATAAAAATAACCGACCCAATATACAACACTAAAAAGGCAACAAATCGTTTCGCACTGTTATATAAATAAAAAGACTGTGCTACTAATGTGCCTCCGTACACAATCAATAGAATAATACCAAAATCACTAACAAGCATCGCAACGCCAAATATAATGACGAGCTGAACGATTAAATAAAACGTACTAAACCGCTTAAATAACCAACTGCCCATCCAGTGAAGTACGCTAAATAAAACTGAGCCTAAAATAAACAACACAATATTACTAGTTGGTGCATCATTTACTGAAATTAAAATGGTTAAAATAAGTGTGATAAGTACATGAGCTATCGTAAACGGCATTTTTAAAACCGATGTATTATAATTAAGCACTTCAAAATGATCTTGTACTTTCACCTGCTCACCCTTTCTAAATCTTCCGCATTCGAATAAATACAACATACTCTATCCCTATTCGTTCATCAACTGACGTTTGGGCATTTAATAAAAGCCGTTATTAAAATAAAGAAGCAGATGAAGATCCGGTCTTTCACCTACTTTCCTATCATACATATCTCTAAATATCTATCTTTCAAAAATATTAGAGATTACTACTTTATCATGCTCCAATACCCCATCATATAATACTTATACGAGGGGGTAATTGTTTCTAGATTGCCTTCTAAAATATCACAGCTACGGTCATCATAAACATGTGGCCTCGTCATAAAAATACGATTTACTGACGCTACCCTCATATATTGAAGCACTGGAATAAATGTTTAAACTATATTCTCTATGCTATATTAAACACAAGGATTTACGAAAGGATGTTTAATATGGCTAAAAGTGTAGTATTAGCAGAAAAGCCTTCAGTAGCACGCGATATTGCGAATGTGCTGAAGTGGTATGGCAACACTTTTGGACAACTTTTATAAGGGTGCTCTTAAAGCATAAGGGGCGTACAAGTTGCTTGACATGGAGCCTCTATGGGCATGACTCCTTGCGCCAGAAAGCCAGCAATATCAGGCTGGCTTAGCCAAACGAGGCTATCATGCCCATTGCTCCACGTAAAGCTCTTCTCCGTTGATAGACTTAGAATTTGCCCTCTATACTCTATAAAGTGTGTCCAACTAAATGTAGCCTATCCATTTCTACATTATGAAGAGTTCAATTATTTCTGTTTCAGTTGATTTAGCAACACTTCAGCCCCTTTAGGAGAAAGGGTGATGTGATTAAATAATGTGAAGTTATCTGGCGTAATTTCTCCTGTTACTATGCAAGCAGCTTGTGGCGCATACTTTCGTAAAATAATTTCCTCGCCATCAATGAAAATTTCAACAGGGTCTTTTTCGTTGATTTCAAGCGTTCTGCGTAGCTCCATTGGGATAACGATACGCCCTAATTCATCGACTTTGCGTACGATGCCAGTTGATTTCATGGTCGTGTCCTCC
>NZ_JTFC01000106.1 GCF_003991225.1 Candidatus Kurthia intestinigallinarum | reverse complement strand
TAAATATTGATTAATACCGCCAACAATTATTATTGTTCCAAGGGCAAGCACCATGGAAAGTAATACGATTTTGATAACTCCTTTTAGATTATCTCGGTTATGAGTGACGATTCGCTGTGCTGAAAACCCTACTGCAGCACCCAATGAATTTATAATAATATCATTTATATCAAAAGCTCCTAAATGTGTAAGCATTTGAATCGTTTCAAGAATTGTTATTGATACTATAAAAACGACGATAAAGCGTTTAAAACTACAACGAAACAGGAGTGGAATAATCACGCCAAAAGGGATAAACGCTAAAAAATTCCCGTACTCAAAAAACCAGATTTGAAAGCCTTTTCCTATTGGATAATGCAATGGGATTCCTTCAGGTATTAGA
Source organism: Candidatus Kurthia intestinigallinarum (assembly GCF_003991225.1). Lineage (GTDB taxonomy): Bacteria > Bacillota > Bacilli > Bacillales_A > Planococcaceae > Kurthia > Kurthia populi. The sequence continues at coordinate 875 of NZ_JTFC01000106.1, read as the reverse complement.
TTGTATCGTAAGCTAGAGTCTGTCCCCAGTAGACCTCTATTAAAACCTAGATATAAGAAATAGAGGATCAAAGCTGTATATAATGTTAACAGCACAATTGTGATTTTACGTAAATTTACTTGTTTCATAAAATGTCCTTTCTTTTCTTTGATGTAAAAGATTGCATCTTACCATTTTAAGTATGAAGTTTCAATAGGTCTTCCACTCTCCAGCAAACCTTATGGATTCCTTGCCTTGCATAAAAAATCGTTGGCATGATACTTAACAGTAAATAAGAGAAAGAATTTCTAGTAATGAAATTCGTTCTCAATTTTAAAATCTATATGATGAAACGCATAAAAAGTTTAACTAATTTTTTTGATTTTTTAAACCCCATTCACATAACTGTTCCAAAGCCGGTAATAGGGATTGTGCTTTTTGTGTAAGACTGTACTCTACTTTAGGTGGGACTTGCGGATATTCTTTTCGTACAATCATGCCGTCTGCTTCCAACTCTTTAAGCTGTGAACTTAATATTTTGAAGGTAATGGTCCCCAATTTTCTTTGCAATTCATTAAAGCGGACTGTTTCGTTTTCTGCCAAAATATAAATAATTAGCATTTTCCACTTACCACCAATAATTGATAATGTATAGCCAAAAGGTGTCTCTCGAACGTTGCCCTTCTCTACATAGTCAGACATCCCCATCTTTTTACACTATCCTTTCTAATAGTACCTATCAAAAAAGTGCGTACTATTTTTTTATTTATGACTATTTTATATTTAACCTATTCTCAAGTACAGGAATGGTAAAAATGAAAAAAATTAAAACAGTCAACCACGATCTTTGGGATCACGGCATTTCCACGGGGTTCAGCGTAGGTGGAACAGTCTAT
>NZ_JTFC01000105.1 GCF_003991225.1 Candidatus Kurthia intestinigallinarum | reverse complement strand
CAAAATCTAAACTTCTTTTTAACTTTAATTACTTTCACAACTCCCATTGACATCATTTATTTCCTTGATACAGAGGAAATGCTTGCTGTATCAAGGTTTTCTTTTGAGGTGTTTTTGTTCTCCGTTTATAAATTAAGGTACTTACAAAAGTAGTGAATTCACACTCAACTAATCCGTGTACGCAATAGCGCTAATTTCAATTAATTGCTCAGGAGAAGCCAAGTGGTTTACACCGATCAGGCTGCCGGCTGGGCGATGCTGTCCCATATATTCTTTAAAAATTTGGATAGCTGGCCCTGTATCCTCTTGTGCATTCGTTAAATAAATTTCCAAATAGGCAAGGTTCGATTTTGTAATATTAAACCCTTCTAATACACGGTCTAGATTTGCCAGTGTTTGTCGAGTTTGCGCTTCAATATCTCCTTCACCGACAAAGACTCCTTCCGAATCATGAGAAAACTGCCCGGAAATATAGACTGTTCCATCTACGCTGAACCCCTGGGAAATGCCGTGATCCCAAAGATCGTGGTTGACTGTTTTAATTTTTTTCATTTTTACCATTCCTTTACTTGAGAATAGGTTAAATATAAAATAGTCATAAATAAAAAAATAGTACGCACTTTTTTGATAGGTACTATTAGAAAGGATAGTGTAAAAAGATGGGGATGTCTGACTATGTAGAGAAGGGCAACGTTCGAGAGACACCTTTTGGCTATACATTATCAATTATTGGTGGTAAGTGGAAAATGCTAATTATTTATATTTTGGCAGAAAACGAAACAGTCCGCTTTAATGAATTGCAAAGAAAATTGGGGACCATTACCTTCAAAATATTAAGTTCACAGCTTAAAGAGTTGGAAGCAGACGGCATGATTGTACGAAAAGAATATCCGCAAGTCCCACCTAAAGTAGAGTACAGTCTTACACAAAAAGCACAATCCCTATTACCGGCTTTGGAACAGTTATGTGAATGGGGTTTAAAAAATCAAAAAAATTAGTTAAACTTTTTATGCGTTTCATCATATAGATTTTAAAATTGAGAACGAATTTCATTACTAGAAATTCTTTCTCTTATTTACTGTTAAGTATCATGCCAACGATTTTTTATGCAAGGCAAGGAATCCATAAGGTTTGCTGGAGAGTGGAAGACCTATTGAAACTTCATACTTAAAA
>NZ_JTFC01000104.1 GCF_003991225.1 Candidatus Kurthia intestinigallinarum | reverse complement strand
GTTGCTTTAGCAGCAGCGATTATTTGGTTATTGCCGTGGTTATATTCATTATTCACATAAGTAGATATTTAATAAGTGGAAAAAACTACTTAACAAAAGTAGAAATTTCTACTTTTACGAGGTGTATAAAATGGCAGAACATAAAGGCAAAAAGTTTGTGTTCCCTGAGAATGTAGAGTCGGGTTACGGGATTTTTCTAGGGATTACACTGAAGGAATTACTGCTATATCTAGTGCCACCGATTGTCATTGGACTAATCATTGTCGCTTTGCCACCACATAACGTGTGGCTCATGCTGTTTAAGTTCATGCTTTTACTAATTGTGCTCATTATCATTTTAGCTTTCTTGTCTTCTCGACCAATTCGCCATCGACCGAATATTCGTTTTCAGGATTATGTAAAGTTACGCAATCAATTTACGAGTAGACAAAAGCTCTTTTATATACGGAAGAAACAGAATCGCTTTTTAAAGTAAGGCGGTGATTAGTTTGTGGGAAAAGTTGTTCGGTCCTAAGAAAAAGCCAATAGACGATTATGTATTTGATGATGAGCCGAAAACGCTCGATAAAGGTAAGCAGAGCCTACAGGATATGTCGCTCATTGAAGCACAGTACAATGATTTTCTCGTGACAAAACGAGGCTATTTAGTCGTATTGCTGAAAGTGACGGGGATTAATTTAGATTTACTCACAACGACCGAGCAAGAGGATGTTTTTGATGAGTTTAACGCCTTTTTGATGTCGACACTCGGTGAAAATAGTGAGGAAGTGCAGCAGTACCTTGATATTACGATGCCTGTTGATTTTAGTGAGTATATTTTGTTTTGGCAGCATCGTTATTTAACGGTACTAGAGGAGGAGCCTGAAAATGAAGCAAAGCTAGCCCTCATTGCGAGTTATGTCGATACATTTTCTGGCGTTGCGTCTTCACAGGAAATAACGACAAAGACACATATTGTCGTACTGCATGAAAAAATACCGAAAAAGCATTTAGCGTCACTGGAGCAGACAGCGATCCATTTAGAAGAAAAGGTGCTACTTTTTATTCGGCAATTAGAAAATG
>NZ_JTFC01000103.1 GCF_003991225.1 Candidatus Kurthia intestinigallinarum | reverse complement strand
ACCAAAATATTCCGACATCTGTGGTAAGGTTGGATCTATTCCTATGATGGCTTTAACTTCCTCGGAATAGTTATTCGCATAATACAAACTATATATACCGGAAATTGAGTGAGGCATCAATATATATGGACCTTTTATGTTCGACTTTTTTAGTGCAGCCCTTGTTTCCTCTACTATGTTCTCAACTGTTCGTTCTTTGTCTGTTAGATCACTCCAACCATATCCGAAGGGTTCTACGACTACTACTTTATTAGTCTTTGACAATTCATTTATCAATGGCTCAAAATCCAGTGCTGGTGCTGGGGTTGCAAGACCGCTTAATAAAACAATTGTATTGTCTCCTTGGCCCTTTGTATAAATGTGCATATTTTTGCCATTTACTTCGACTAATTCCCCTATTGCTGGATATTTTCTTTGTTCATACACAGCCATTATATTGCTGTAAATGACCCAAATAATAACCACTGCTACTGTAGCTAATAAAATAGTCTTGATAACCTTCCAAAATCTAAACTTCTTTTTAACTTTAATTACTTTCACAACTCCCATTGACATCATTTATTTCCTTGATACAGAGGAAATGCTTGCTGTATCAAGGTTTTCTTTTGAGGTGTTTTTGTTCTCCGTTTATAAATTAAGGTACTTACAAAAGTAGTGAATTCACACTCAACTAATCCGTGTACGCAATAGCGCTAATTTCAATTAATTGCTCAGGAGAAGCCAAGTGGTTTACACCGATCAGGCTGCCGGCTGGGCGATGCTGTCCCATATATTCTTTAAAAATTTGGATAGCTGGCCCTGTATCCTCTTGTGCATTCGTTAAATAAATTTCCAAATAGGCAAGGTTCGATTTTGTAATATTAAACCCTTCTAATACACGGTCTAGATTTGCCAGTGTTTGTCGAGTTTGCGCTTCAATATCTCCTTCACCGACAAAGACTCCTTCCGAATCATGAGAAAACTGCCCGGAAATATAGACTGTTCCATCTACGCTGAACCCCTGGGAAATGCCGTGATCCCAAAGATCGTGGTTGACTGTTTTAATTTTTTTCATTTTTACCATTCCTTTACTTGAGAATAGGTTAAATATAAAATAGTCATAAATAAAAAAATAGTACGCACTTTTTTGATAGGTACTATTAGAAAGGATAGTGTAAAAAGATGGGGATGTCTGACTATGTAGAGAAGGGCAACGTTCGAGAGACACCTTTTGGCTATACATTATCAATTATTGGTGGTAAGTGGAAAATGCTAATTATTTATATTTTGGCAGAAAACGAAACAGTCCGCTTTAATGAATTGCAAAGAAAATTGGGGACCATTACCTTCAAAATATTAAGTTCACAGCTTAAAGAGTTGGAAGCAGACGGCATGATTGTACGAAAAGAATATCCGCAAGTCCCACCTAAAGTAGAGTACAGTCTTACACAAAAAGCACAATCCCTATTACCGGCTTTGGAACAGTTATGTGAATGGGGTTTAAAAAATCAAAAAAATTAGTTAAACTTTTTATGCGTTTCATCATATAGATTTTAAAATTGAGAACGAATTTCATTACTAGAAATTCTTTCTCTTATTTACTGTTAAGTATCATGCCAACGATTTTTTATGCAAGGCAAGGAATCCATAAGGTTTGCTGGAGAGTGGAAGACCTATTGAAACTTCATACTTAAAATGGTAAGATGCAATCTTTTACATCAAAGAAAAGAAAGGACATTTTATGAAACAAGTAAATTTACGTAAAATCACAATTGTGCTGTTAACATTATATACAGCTTTGATCCTCTATTTCTTATATCTAGGTTTTAATAGAGGTCT
>NZ_JTFC01000102.1 GCF_003991225.1 Candidatus Kurthia intestinigallinarum | reverse complement strand
TCCAGCAATATTCGTAGCAAGTATGGTGGGCTATATGTATTCAATGGTTGAGTTTGAATTTAAAAAAGATAAGGAAAAATATAAAGTTTTAGAGGACAAAGAATAGTATTTCTGCCAGAATAAAATCAATATTTTGTTATTTTTATGATTAATAAGTATTTTCTTTTGAAAGTTAGGTTTACCTTTTGGCTTTTCAATCCCTATACATAATGTAAGCATAAAATAATTGGGGATATTGAATGTGGGGGCTATTAACAGATAATAAGGGATTTCATATGTAGATTGGATCTGGAGTAGCTGCATCTACACGAAATAGGTTGTATTTCTCCGATACGATAAGAATTATATTTTTGAGTTGTATTATATGACGAATTGAGTTGTTACAGTTAAATTTGTAAATAATGTAGTAATGATTGTAAGATCAGCATTTAATTATGTTAATTTTAAAGAATTTAGAAGCTTCCGATGAGGAGGCTTTTTATTTTTTTGAATAAGAACAAACGTTCTTTTAAAAGGTGTGCATAGACGCGTAATTCTTTATTATCAGAGTTTGCAAAAAGAATATAAAAAAAGCCCTATTTTGGGCTCTAAATGCGATCTAATTGTTCATACAACTTTTCAGTTTCTTCGTCTAGCCAAGTATAAAGATATTTTAAATTTTGGCGTGCTTCTTTATATAAGCCTTCTCTTGCTAAATCTTCAAAAGAGGTCGGTGTAGCTTCGGTTTTTTCTAAATCAGTAATCTGATCGGTTTTATGAACCTGTTGTGTTTTGATATCCCAATAATAAAGAATATCCTTTTTAATCGCTAGTATTGGACCATTGAAAAGTTGGATATCACTATCAGGTAATGGGAATGGTAATTTCTTTTTACTGTAGAACTCTATAATAACTTCAGATTCATACAGAAGTATTTCAAAGTCTTTTGCTCGATTTTTAATCTTTTCTTCAATTTGCTTCAAGGCTTCTTGATAGCGATCATATTGAGTTGCAACTGGTTGTAAATGTAGGTTGGTATGCACGCATATTCACCCTTTCTATAAAATATGTATAAGTATATTTTTGCATAATAAGTTAAATAAATACATAAAAATATTCAGGAGTTTTGGGTGAAAAAAAGAGCGGTTCTTTTATGTAATTACCTTGTTATTATTTACCTTACATAAAAGAACCATAGTAATTAAAATTTGAATAATTTATTAATTTAACAAAGGAGTGAAGTAAATAATTATGAATTCACAATCAGAAGAAATTTATGAAAATATACCTCTAGATGAGCAGGATGCTTTATGGGATATAAAACAGGAACTTGCAGAAGTAGAAGAAAAGGCTACAAATTTAGCAAGAACTTTGAAAAATTCTAAATCTTATTCAACAAAGGTATATGTAAGTGGTGACAGTGTAGAAGTATACTTTCATATAACACCTATCCAATTAAGAGATTTATCAAGTAGTGATACAGGTAAATACAGACGTAGCTACTCTAAAAATGACAACAAGACACCTGAAGAACGACTAAAATCAAGAGCTAAGAGTAATATCAGAGCTAGAAATACTGTTAAAAGACTTATCAAAGCCAATTTTTCTAACGGCGATAAATTCATTACTTTAACATTTGAAAAGAATATAACTGATGTAAAAGAAGCCAATAAAGCATTAAAAAACTTCAAGAAAAAATTGCGTAGATTATGTAAAAATGAAGAGCTTAAATTTATTGATGTAATAGAGTTTCAAGAAAGAGGAGCGATTCA
>NZ_JTFC01000101.1 GCF_003991225.1 Candidatus Kurthia intestinigallinarum | reverse complement strand
ATTCTCTACGATTCCAAATTTCAGCCGTTACTAGCTTTGTGGGATAACCCTCTTTTTTATTCAATGTATAAGGCAATCTAAATACTCGTTCCAGTGTACAAGTTTGGTAATCCGCTCCTAAATCAATCAATTGACCAGTTAGTTCCCTTGTTATGTACATTGTCAGCCATTTAATTTCATTGGTAGGTGCTGCTCCCCCCTGTATTGAATAAATAAGCTGTACACCATTGCCCGAATTAATTACTAAATTAGGATTAGGTAACTTACTATGTGCAATTAGTTTAAACAGTTCTTCTTTACATTGATCTGGTGAGATGCCTAGCTTGTAGCAATCTAAATCGATACCTACATTACGAATCTGCGCTAAATTATTAGCACTACGTTTCATCTGACCATTTACTTCACAAAAAGCATTAAGTGATAAATAGACGTTGGTATAAGGCTTCTCACGCTCTGTAAGGCTTAATAACTTTCCTAACGATTCATATGTCCAGAAAAACTGTTTAGGCTCGTTATACGCAATTCTAGACAGGTCTAATGTAGCTATCATGCCCACGTTCTTTTCTGCTGTGATATAGCAGTCTTGCCATTCGCTAATCAAGTTTTCTTGATGTTTATGCGGTGCATAAGATAAATTCATCATTATTATTTTCCGCTCCTTAGAAACGAAAAAAGCACGTAACGCCTACAGTATGGCGCAACGTGCCTTTAATAACATAGCCAGTTAAAAACTATTGCAACCTACAGAAAATATATGTAGAATTAAAGGGACATTAGGAAGTACGTCGAATACTCCCTAACTAGCTTCATAGCTTAAAACTGGCTATCTATTATGACAAGCTGACACCG
>NZ_JTFC01000100.1 GCF_003991225.1 Candidatus Kurthia intestinigallinarum | reverse complement strand
CTCGTGCCGATAGCATATAAGACTCTCCCCACCGTACTTTTCCCCGAACTATTAGATCCAGCTATTACGGTTACACCTTCTATTTTTATATCTGCGTTAGCTATTATTCCTATATTTTCTATGTTGAGAATAATTTTAAACACACCCTCTCATAAATTAATGTTTTCTCAAGTTGTATTTCTTTAATTTTATATGAGTTATTTTAAAAAAAATACAGTGTTTTTTCGTGTTTATTCGACATTTACACTACAAACACTATAAAAAATAGGTGTTCCAGTGAATTTGTTTTTATAATGGCTTCTAAATGTTGGATCTGCCCCATTTTTGAATTTTCCCCTTAGAAACTCCATTGCTTCATCTCCAACTAGCTCTAATGGCTTCTCTAAACCCTTAGAACAGTGGTAAATCTTTTCCCCTAATAAACGTTCATCTGCGCTAGCTTTATTCATGTACTTCACCATATATCCTGTGATTTTAGAAATATCATAAATATCTTTTACCTCTGCTTTCCCTAAGCCCCATTTCTCCTCTAAAACTCCTTGCGTTATATCTAGATTAACAATCATATGATAATGAATCGCTCCTCTTTCTTGAAACTCTATTACATCAATAAATTTAAGCTCTTCATTTTTACATAATCTACGCAATTTTTTCTTGAAGTTTTTTAATGCTTTATTGGCTTCTTTTACATCAGTTATATTCTTTTCAAATGTTAAAGTAATGAATTTATCGCCGTTAGAAAAATTGGCTTTGATAAGTCTTTTAACAGTATTTCTAGCTCTGATATTACTCTTAGCTCTTGATTTTAGTCGTTCTTCAGGTGTCTTGTTGTCATTTTTAGAGTAGCTACGTCTGTATTTACCTGTATCACTACTTGATAAATCTCTTAATTGGATAGGTGTTATATGAAAGTATACTTCTACACTGTCACCACTTACATATACCTTTGTTGAATAAGATTTAGAATTTTTCAAAGTTCTTGCTAAATTTGTAGCCTTTTCTTCTACTTCTGCAAGTTCCTGTTTTATATCCCATAAAGCATCCTGCTCATCTAGAGGTATATTTTCATAAATTTCTTCTGATTGTGAATTCATAATTATTTACTTCACTCCTTTGTTAAATTAATAAATTATTCAAATTTTAATTACTATGGTTCTTTTATGTAAGGTAAATAATAACAAGGTAATTACATAAAAGAACCGCTCTTTTTTTCACCCAAAACTCCTGAATATTTTTATGTATTTATTTAACTTATTATGCAAAAATATACTTATACATATTTTATAGAAAGGGTGAATATGCGTGCATACCAACCTACATTTACAACCAGTTGCAACTCAATATGATCGCTATCAAGAAGCCTTGAAGCAAAT
>NZ_JTFC01000010.1 GCF_003991225.1 Candidatus Kurthia intestinigallinarum | reverse complement strand
TAAAAGGTAACGGAGGCGCCCAAAGGTTCCCTCAGAATGGTTGGAAATCATTCGCAGAGTGTAAAGGCACAAGGGAGCTTGACTGCGAGACCTACAAGTCGAGCAGGGTCGAAAGACGGGCTTAGTGATCCGGTGGTTCCGCATGGAAGGGCCATCGCTCAACGGATAAAAGCTACCCTGGGGATAACAGGCTTATCTCCCCCAAGAGTCCACATCGACGGGGAGGTTTGGCACCTCGATGTCGGCTCATCGCATCCTGGGGCTGTAGTCGGTCCCAAGGGTTGGGCTGTTCGCCCATTAAAGCGGTACGCGAGCTGGGTTCAGAACGTCGTGAGACAGTTCGGTCCCTATCCGTCGTGGGCGTAGGAAATTTGAGAGGAGCTGTCCTTAGTACGAGAGGACCGGGATGGACACACCGCTGGTGTACCAGTTGTCTTGCCAAAGGCATCGCTGGGTAGCTATGTGTGGACGGGATAAGTGCTGAAAGCATCTAAGCATGAAGCCCCCCTCAAGATGAGATTTCCCATTACGCAAGTAAGTAAGACCCCTGAAAGACGATCAGGTAGATAGGTTCGAGATGGAAGTGCAGCGATGTACGGAGTTGACGAATACTAATAGGTCGAGGACTTAACCAAATATACTTTCATGTCACAGTTTATCCAGTTTTGAAAGAACAATTCTTTCTTATAGTCTAGTAATGATGGCAAAGAGGTCACACCTGTTCCCATGCCGAACACAGAAGTTAAGCTCTTTAGCGCCGATGGTAGTTGGGGGTTTCCCCCTGCGAGAGTAGGACGTTGCTAGGCACACCGAAGTACTGACAGAAGTCAGTGCTTTTTTTATTGTCTAAAATACTGTGGAAATTTGCCAACAATGACTCTTTTACGATACAGTGGATATGTGAAGGATGATTAGGATGAAAAAATGGATAGCGATTATAGCAACGCTAGGCTTATTGGGTTGTTTTTTATATGCTAATCAGCAATGGCTTCATCTAACGAAATACGCAATTACGTTAAAAAAGCTTCCAAAAGAAATGGATGGTTTAAAGATTGTGCAAATTTCGGATTTGCATCATGCAGAATTTGGGCATGAGCAGAGTAAACTTATTGAAAAAGTGAAAAATGAAAAGCCAGATATGATTGTGATTACGGGAGATTTAGTTGATCGCTACCATTATGACTTAGACCAGAGTTTAGAGGCTGTTGAAGGCTTTGTAAAAATTGCCCCTGTTTATTATGTGAATGGCAATCATGAAGTATCTTTAAATGATGTACCACAAATCACAAAATTATTAAAAGATATTGGCGTACATGTATTAGAAAATCAAACAGTATCGTATTATCGAAATGGTGCTGCGATTGATATTATCGGTATTGATGACCCACTAAACGGCAAAGAGACAGCGCAAATGCTGAATGAAGCTTTAGTAGGCACTGATACAGAAACATTTCGGTTATTATTAGCGCATCGCCCTGAATATTATCAGGATTATGTGAATGCGGGTATTGATTTAACATTTAATGGTCATGCACATGGTGGTCAAATAAGAATTCCTGGTATCGGTGGTCTTGTAGATCATCAAATGAATTTATTCCCAACACATATTGAAGGAATTGAGCGACAGGACCAATTGACGCAAGTCATTAGTCGAGGTCTTGGAAATAGTCGCGTCAATATTCGTCTTTTTAATCCACCTGAAATAGTCGTAGCCACGCTACATTCGGAAAAGTGATCAATTATGGTCACTTTTTTTATGTTTTCACCAAAAAAAATGCTTGACAGCGTTTGTTATTCTGAAATAGAAAAAACATGGATTTTTAGATAGAAATGGTGCATATACATGGATTTTTGCCTAAAAAATGCGTATTTCATTGACGTTCCGTAATTATCGTTTAAAATTTAAATGAGAATGATAATCAATTATATTTGGAGGGTTTAGGAAATGAAAAAATGCTTAGCGATTGCATTCGCGTTTATTCTTGCGTTGTCATTAATACCGGCACAAGAAGGTCAAGCGAAACTAAAAGATGGGAAATACAAAGTAAATTATACGGTAATGAATGCACAAGGAACTTCTGCATCATATGGTAACGACTATTTTGTGAAGCCGGCTATCGTAACGGTGAAAAATGGGAAAATGACGGCTCGTATTACAATTAAGAAAAGTAATTGGATCAAAAAATTCTCTGCGACAACAGGTGGCAATAAAGTGGTAAGTCGTAATAAAAAGAAAAATACACGTGTTGTTCAATTTAAAGTGAAAAGCTTAAGTGCTAAGAAAATGACAAAAGTAAAAACGCGTGTTGAGATTCCATCACAAAATTATTACCACTCCTACACAATGAAATTGAAATTTGGTACTGCGAAAAAGGTGAAGTAACGTGAAAAAAAGCTGGTTACTCCTTTTAATAAGCTGTCTCTTCGTACTTGCTGCTTGTAGTAATAAACAGACAGAGGAAAAGGCTGCAGCAGAAACAACGTCTGAAACGAAAACAGCTGTTGCGGGCACGATGGTTGTAGCAGATATTTTGGATAAGCTTGAAATTGATTCGGTTGTAGGTGTTCCAACGTCAACGGTTAAAATGCCTGAGCGCTATACGAAGGCAACGGAGATTGGGAATGCGATGAATCCGGATATGGAAGTTGTAAAATCACTTAATCCAGATGTTTTCATTTCTGTAACAACATTAGAATATGATTTAAAGCCTGCTGTGAAGAACATTAATGTAAATGGTGAGTTTATCGATTTACAAGGTGTGAAGCAAATGCAGGATTCGATTTTAGCGTTAGGGAAAGAGTTTAATCGGGAGGCGCAAGCCGAAAAATTAGCAAAATCATTTGATAAAAAGCTCGAGGAATTAAAAACAAAAACAGCTGATAAAAAGAAACCGAAAGTATTGGCTGTTTTAGGTGTACCAGGGAGCTATTTAGTTGCGACAGATAATTCTTACATCGGAAGTTTAATTGAAGGTGCTGGAGGCGAAAATGCGATTCAGGGACCATCAGAGGAGTACTTAGCCTCGAATACAGAATACTTGCAGCAAAGTAAGCCAGATATTATTTTACGTATGGCACATGGTATGCCAGATGAAGTAATGAAAATGTTTGATAAAGAATTTAAAACAAATACAGTGTGGAAGCATTTTGATGCGGTGAAAAATGGTCGTGTGTATGACTTAGAGGAACCGTTATTCCAAACGACAGCAAATCTACAAGTGGATGATGCGCTAGAAGAATTGTATCGAATTTTTTACGAAGAACAATAGGGGATTAAGATGACAAAAAGAATCATAAGTTTTGCAGTAGTTACGGTTTTACTGTTGGTGGCGATTTTCTTCTCGGCGACAACAGGTAGTGTCAGCATGGGGCTAGGTGAATTTATTCGTGCATTATTCGGTGAACAAAATGCGGATTTTGCAGTCATTAAAGATTTACGCTTCCCTCGAATTATTATCGCTATTTTTGCAGGGGCAGCATTATCGGTAGCGGGTGCATTGCTACAAGCAGTTATGCGTAATCCACTTGCAGATGCGGGTGTCATCGGTATTTCAGCAGGTGCGGGCTTTATGTCGATGTTCATCATTACATTTTTACCGACATTATTTTTCTTCACACCACTCTTTGCATTTATCGGCGGAGCGCTTGCATGCTTCCTTGTCTTTGCACTATCGTGGAAGTCGGGGTTAGAACCGATGCGCTTGATCTTAGTTGGTATCGCCATCAGTGCGGTATTCACAGGTCTACGCGAGGCATTTATTATGATTTGTGGCTATATGAACGTCACAATTGATGGTTCGTTTACATCGAATATGACGATGAAAACGTGGACAGAGGTAGAAATTATGGTGCTGTATGGCACGGTTGGTTTAGTGCTTGCGGTGCTATTAGTGAAATGGTGTAATCTACTAACATTAGATGATAAAACCGTACGCAGTCTAGGCTTTCCGTTGATGACGGCACGTATTGTCATTGCGGCAGTAGCGGTGCTATTATCAGCAATTGCGACAGCAGTAGCTGGTGTTATTTCATTCGTTGGTCTATTGATTCCACATATTGCACGTCGACTTGTCGGCAATGATTATAAATATGTCATTCTATTTTCAATGCTAGCGGGTGCATTACTGATTTTAATCGCGGATACTTTAGGGCGTACACTTGTAGCGCCACAAGAAATTCCGGCATCTACATTGATGGCCATTATCGGTGGACCATTCTTAATTTTCTTACTGCGAAGAGGTGACCGAGCGAAATGAACATTGAACATGTAACATTGTCATATGACGGAAGCCGTAATCATTTAGAAGATGTATCGACGGCTATTCCAAAAGGGAAAATCACAACGATTATTGGACCAAATGGGAGCGGTAAATCAACGCTCTTAAACGTTATCTCACGTAATCATAAGGTGAGCAGCGGGCTTGTGACGCTTGAGCAGAAAGATATTTTAGCATTTAAGCCAAAAGAATTTGCTAGAAAGCTAGCAATCGTTTATCAGCATAATACAACACCAGAGGAGCTAACGGTTGAGAAGCTTGTCGCATTTGGTCGCGTGCCGCATCAGCGTTTTTTGAAGCGTCAAACGGTTGAAGACGACGAGGCGATTGACTGGGCGCTATCAGCTACAAACTTATTAGATAAACGAGACCGTTCGCTCACAGCACTCTCTGGCGGTGAACGTCAGCGTGTGTGGATAGCGATGGCACTAGCACAGCGCACATCGATTTTATGCTTGGATGAACCAACAACGTATTTGGATATTTATTATCAGCTGGAACTGCTTGATTTAGTGAAGCAATTAAATCTCGAGCATGAGCTGACGATTGTGATGGTGCTGCATGATATGAATCAGGCACTGCGTTATAGCGATCATATTTTAATGATGAAGGATGGTCATATTATCGCAGAGGGCGCACCAGAAGAAGTCGTAACGGTGGAACGTGTGTATAATGTATATGGTGTGACATCACGTGTTTATCAAGACGAAGAGCTTGGTACAGTGATGATGCCAGTATCTCGTTAAAAGGAATTGCGTCAAGCGCAGTTCCTTTTTTAATGCAAAAAAAGCTAAGAGAAAAAAACGCCTCTTAGCTCTTTGGGACAATTCTTGCTATGCGAATAAGTGACAGTACGGCGCAGATGACTACTGGAATACCAAGATACAAAATGAACGCTAGACCGAGGTCGAGTGAACCAATTACGATAAAAATAATGCCAGCTGATAAAAAGGAAAAAGCAATCATCATCGCCGTTTGTTTTGGCATACCTTGTTGTAGGAAATTGCCAATTACCCAGTATTCAGTGACGCCCATGACGATGCCAACAGCGAGCATTAAAAAAGTGATTGTCATTTATATTTCGCCTCCCTATAGTATCCTTTACCCACACATGAAAAAAAGGAACCGCACTAATGTGCAGTCCCTTTTGTGTGTAGCTGTAATTTTCGTTGCTCTAGGTAGGTCGGTAAAATCATACCACCTAACACAAGGATGATGCCGAAAACTTGTAGGGGTGTTAATACTTCGCCTAGTACGATAACTGATGCAATGATAGCTACCGGTAGTTCTGTCGCACTCAGAATAGACGCTGTTGCGCCACCAACTTTTGGTACGGCAATCGAGAATAAAATAATCGGTAAAATAATCCCGAAGAAGCCAAGTGCTAGACCAAAGTATAAAAGATCTGTTGTAAATAATTTTCCGTTGACCATTACTTCTGGTGATTGGAAAAGGGATACGATAATTAAAGCGAATAGTGACATAATCAGCATGCGGCTAATCGGTGTCACACCTTCGACTGGTTTTGAGTTGAACTGCATAAAGCAAGCAAAGCTAAAGGCAGCAGCAAAACCAAATACCCAACCGCGCCAATCAAGACCTGTTAAATCAGCATCAAGTACGCCGGCAGCTAAAATGGTACCGACAATTAAAATGATGATTGAAATGACTTCCATGCGCTTTGGTAGGCGACGATGGATAAGACAATCTAGTAATACACCAATCCATGTAAATTGGAAAAGCATTACTACCGCTAATGAAGCGGGTAAATAATGGACAGATTGCCCGTAAACAATACCAGTCGTTCCGGTGAATAAACCCGCAAACATGATAATCAAAAATCCTTTGCCTGACATGCGAGGCATTTTGCGTTGTGTCAAAATAAATAATACGGCTGCTAATAAAAAGCCGATTGCATATTGTGCTGTGACCGCTTCAGAAGTAGTAAAGCCATGTTGCATGGCTACTTTAATCATCGTTGATAAAATCCCGTAACAGCTTGAGCCGACAATGATTAACAGCGGATAAAGTAATTTATTATTCATAATTTTTTTCTCCTCAAGTAAATTCACTTTCCTCATCATAACAATTCTTTTTATAATGAAAAAGGACATATGTCCAAAAAAGGGGAGCTTCTAATGAAAATTGTAAAGAATGACCAGTTATTGCATGAAAAACTAATGGCGTATCATTTTGACACCATTTTTCCTCAGCTAGAAAAGCACCCATTCATTTTACAGTCATTTGAAGCGGGCGAGATCATGCTTGATGAGGGTGTAGATATGACGGCACTGCTCTATTTAGTGGAAGGAACGATAAAAGTGACGGCAAGTGTAGGGAACGGTAAGTCGCTATTACTACGTTTCAATCATCCATTTGCGGTTATCGGGGATATTGAATTTATTCGTCATGTACCGGTGCAATCTCAAATTACAGCGGTGACCGACTGCTTATGTATTGCGGTGTCTTTTGAATATTTACGTCGTTTTGAAATGAATAACGCGGCATTTTTAAAATCACTTTTACAGCAAGTGACGTATAAATTACAGACGAATACAACCGCATCACGTGTCAATTTATTATCATCCGTTGACCAACGTTTCGCGAGTTATTTACTATCGGTCACAGATAGTGAGCATTTCGCTTATGAAATGCAGTATGCGAGTATTAGTGAGATTGCAGACTTACTTGGTACAACACATCGCCATTTAAATCGTGTTATTAAGCAACTCGTCGAACAAAAGATTATTGAAAAGAAACGACGTTCGATTCATATTTTAAATAAAGAGGCGCTAGAGGATTTATCCCAGGGCGCGCGCTATGAATAAAAAAGAGGCATCGCATGATTGCGCGCCTCTTTTTTTAATGCAATTCTTTTACTAAATGGTCAAATTCTTCGCCAATAATCATCCATGGCTCAGAAAATTTAAAGCCGACACGTTCGTATAACTGACGTGCACGGACCTTTTGTTTTTCAACGCTTAGCGATACTTTTTTATAGCCTTTTTCCTTCGCTACAACATCGGCATAGTTTAGCAGCGCTGTGCCAATACCTTGTCCGCGATGTGCGCGTGAAGAACAGATCGTATCAATATAAAATTCATCAGGGCGCGCTTCGATTTCGATTTTTGGAACCGGTGCACCTTTATCTGCTAGCCATTTTTCTAAGTTGTGATCGAGTGTTTCGGCTTTATCACCGCCGTAAACGACCATGATGCCTGCTAGCTCACCATCGAGTTCTGCTACATATGTGTTTAAGTATGAGTGGCGATTTTTTGTACCTTTAAATAAAACATTTAACATTTCTAATACTTTCTCAGAATCCTCTTCACCTGTTAAGTGGTTTGCGATTTCATCAATTGCATCCACGATTAACGGCGCAGCAAGTACGCCATCTTCCGGCTTCGCTGGTCGAATGGTTACTACCATGAAAAATCATCTCCTCTACAAAGCAGTATAGCAGACAGAACATAAAAAAGCGTTCAATAGACATAGAGCATACAGGCTAATTTTCACATTTTCGAAAAAATTGATGTAATTCTTTTTCATGTACCTTTCCTGTCGTCAGACTTCTATGGTACGATAAGGAGACATATTAATTTGAAGGAGCAGAGCAATGACACAGTCCAAAAAAGAATTCGTTTTATTATATGGGGACGCATTTGTTGATTTTATTTCAAACGACCGAACAAATACAACATTTACGAAGTTTTTAGGGGGAACAACGGTTAATGTGGCAGCCGGCGTAGCACGTATTGGCGCACCGGCCGCATTAATTACAGTTACAGGTGATGACGAGGTATCTGATTTCGTACGCAATGAGATTACGTCGGAAGGTGTTCGTTTAGATTATGCAAAAATCGTTCCAGAGAAACGCGTAACGAGTGTGGATGTTCATTTATTAGAAGGCAATGAACGCATGTTTACAAACTATATTGATGAAACACCTGATTTACAAGTAGAAGCGGATTCTTTAGTGGAAGAAGCGTTTGAAAAAGCTTCTGTCTTTAGCTTCTGTTCCAATACGATGTTTCACCCGGTAGCACTTGAAACGACGAAAAAAGCGGTTGATTTAGCTGTGAAGCATGATGCGATTATCGCAATGGATGCGAATATTCGCCCGCTTCGTTGGGAAAGTCCAAAACAATGCCATGATACGATTGCTGAGTTCTTATCAAAAGCAGATGTGTTAAAGCTAGCTGATGAAGAGCTACTGTTCTTAATGGAAGCAGAAACAATTGAAGAAGGTATTAAAAAATTAGCAGCCTATAATATTAGCCTTGTGATGGTTACAGTCGGCGCAAATGGCACTTACTTAGTGATGAACGGTGAAACACGTCACGTCCCATCAATTAAAATCGTTTGTGTGGATACAACTGGTGCTGGGGATGCCTTTATGTCGGGGATTTTACGTCAAATCCATTTAGAAGGCATGCCAACAACATTAGACCAAGCTTTTGATTACGTTTATTTTGCGAATCAATTAGGTGCAATGGCCGCAACTAAATCTGGCGCGATTACAGCGATGCCACATTTAAAAGATATTCAGCAATTAATTAAAGCGTAATTTTATAGAGGAGTAGCTCAAAAATGAGCTGCTCTTTTTTTGTGGTAAAAAACGAACAACAATTGACAGATTTTTCTGTATACTGAGGAGGGGGAGATTTCATGAATAAGACAACAGGGGTGACCGGAAATCCAATTTATCCAATTATTTTAGCGATTGGATTTTGCCATTTATTTAATGATACATTACAAGCCGTTGTGCCAGCGATGTTTCCGGTGCTTGAAAAGGAGCTCGGCTTAACGTTCACACAGCTTGGCTTTATTACATTTACACTGCAGATGATTGCATCGGTACTGCAGCCGGTATTTGGGTACTACAGTGACAAGCAGCCGAAGCCATTTTGGTTACCGCTAGCGATGATTTCGTCGTCTGTCGGCATACTCGGACTTGCGCTTGCACCAAGCTATACATGGATTATTGTGTCGATGATTTTCTTAGGATTTGGCTCTGCGATTTTTCATCCAGAGGGCTCAAAGGTGTCGTTTATGGCGGCGGGCTCAAAGCGTGGACTCGCGCAGTCGATTTACCAAGTAGGTGGCAATATTGGTCAGTCACTCGCACCATTAATTAGCGCATTCGTACTTGTACCATTTGGTCAAATCGGTGCGGCATGGTTTTTAATCGTATCAGCCGTTGGGATTTTTGTGTTATCGCGCATTGCCCTTTGGTACCGTGGTGTATTAGAAGAAGAAAAACGTTCAAATAAAAAGCGTACGCTCATTTCTAAATTTACGGCATTGTCGAAGAAGCAAGTATATGTTGCACTTGGCCTCTTATTATTTTTATTATTTATACGGTCCTTTTACGTGGCGAACATCACAAACTTCTATGTTTTCCACTTGATGGATCACTATGATTTACATGTGAAATCAGCGCAAATTGTCGTATTTGTCTTTTTATTCTTTGGCGCACTCGGCACGTTCTTCGGCGGACCACTTGCAGACCGCATTGGCAGTAAGACCGTTATTATGGCGTCGATGATTATTCCGATGCCATTTGCGATTATGTTGCCATATGTGCCACTTTGGGGCGCATGGATCCTTGCCTTTATTATCGGTTTTAGCATTATGCTTAGCTTTTCTGTAACGGTTGTTTACGCACAGGAGCTGATGCCAGATAAAATCGGTATGATGTCTGGTTTAACGGTTGGCTTATCGTTTGGGATGGGTGCACTCGGCTCTGTCGTCATTGGTATGCTGATGGACCATATAGGCATTATGGCGACGATGCAAATTGTCAGTTTCCTGCCCCTACTCGGGATTGTTGGCTTTTGGATGCCAAACGACCGCAAAGTATAACGAAAAAGAAGCGGTTAGGACAACATACGTCCTTTTTCTTTTTTCGTGTTCGCAACGAAAAACCGGAACCGCGCCACAGCGCAATTCCGGTTTTTTTA
The DNA here is from genome assembly GCF_003991225.1 of Candidatus Kurthia intestinigallinarum. GTDB lineage: Bacteria > Bacillota > Bacilli > Bacillales_A > Planococcaceae > Kurthia > Kurthia populi. The sequence goes on along the minus strand of NZ_JTFC01000010.1, from coordinate 52,368 downwards.
TGCTCATCGGAGCGGTTGTTTTTACACGTCTTTTCCAATCTCTTCTTATTTATGCTGATTCAAATTCTGGTAATTTTTTCGCGTCTAGCTCGTCGACAGCGCCTTCATCAATTGGTACCTCATGCAGCGCACCTTTGTACATAAATTTGAAGATACCATTTTCAAAATCCGTCCCGATTTCTTTAAAGAAAATGCCCTCACAAATGACGTTTTTCTTACATACGAATGTAACTTTGTAGCGGTCGTCTTCATTTACTAAATAAGCGCGTGCACCCTTTTCAAACATCGCATCATTTGAATTGACAACCTCTCGTTCAACGGACACGACGTGTAAATCAACGAATGGCAACGCACGCAATAATAAATTGACGAATGAGCCTTTCGTGATTTCCTCCCAGCGACTTTGTGCCGTTTGACCAATGATAGCCTGCGTAATATTTAGGTCATGGCAAACTTCTGCAACGACACGCTGAATCGGGCGGTCCTCATCATCTTTAATAATAAATTCCTCAACCTCAAGCTCGTCACAAAGTTTTTGCCAATGCTCGATACTATCACGTTTTGTTGAGTCGATTTCATCTAATGGTAGACGATCGATTGTTAGTACATATAAAGGGCAATCGAGCATTTGCGCGATTTCATGCCCTCTGCGAATTAAGCGTTCTCCGTTTGGACCGTAGTATACACATACTAAAATGCTTTCATCCATACGTCCGCGTAGATATTTCACAGAAATTCCCACCTTTTCAACGATTTTTTGTATTTTCAATATAATTTCATGCAAAAGCAACCCTCATTGAATGAAAAGCACGAGAGGATTGTGTATAATTTTAGTATAAAAATAACACAAAATAGATTTTTTAAGTGCAAAATAGTACTTATTATTATGTGTTTTAATGTGGTGTTTCAGGCAAGAAAAATAATAGGGTGTTCTTTTTTCTCTATATGGCTTTCTATTATGATGGGTTACCACAGTAACGTCAAGTAAATTACAAAAGGGGGACAAAAGATTTGTGACGATTCATTTAGCGATTATTTTACCATTACTAATGGCTGCACTTATTCCATTTATTTATAAACTTTTCACAAAAATAAAAATCGGCTGGCTCGTATTGCTCGTGCCAGTGACTGTATTTATTCTACTTGCTCGGTTTATTCCACTGATTTCCTCAGGTGAAACACGAACGTATACATATGAGTGGATGCCATCGCTCGGCATTAATTTTACAACCTACTTAGATGGTCTAAGTATGATTTTTGGGTTATTAATTTCGGGGGTAGGGGCACTCGTCGTGTTATACTCTATCTTTTATTTATCCACAAAAGAGGCACTTCATAACTTTTATTGCTATTTACTATTATTCATGGGTGCGATGCTCGGCGTCGTGTTCTCAGACAACTTGATGGTGCTTTATGCATTTTGGGAATTAACGAGTGTGTCGTCATTCCTATTAATCGCTTTTTGGCATCATCGACGTGCTTCGAAGGCAGGCGCACGAAAATCAATGCTTATTACCGTATCGGGTGGTATCGCGATGTTAGCAGGCTTTATTATGCTGCACGCGATGACGGACAGCTTCAGCATCCGTGAAATCATTGCTGAGATGCCAGCGCTTACGAATGAGTCACTTTTCATTCCAGCAATGATTTGTGTATTACTTGGTGCATTTACAAAATCAGCGCAGTTCCCGTTCCATATTTGGTTACCGGATGCGATGGAGGCACCAACGCCAGTGAGTGCGTATCTTCATTCCGCAACAATGGTAAAGGCGGGGATTTATGTCGTCGCTCGTTTGACGCCAGTATTCGCCTACGATTTGACGTGGTTTTGGACGGTAACGATTGTCGGACTGATTACGCTGTTTTGGGGTTCATTTAATGCGGTGAAGCAGACCGATTTGAAGGCGCTACTTGCATTTTCAACGGTCAGTCAGCTTGGTTTAATCATGAGTCTTTTTGGTATGGGTTCTCTAGCGTTTCATGTAGATATTGATGCGTCTACGATTATTTATACGCAGGCAGCGTTTGCTGCGCTATTCCATTTAATGAATCACTCGACCTTTAAAGGGGCGCTATTTATGATGGTCGGCATTATTGACCATGAAGCGGGAACGCGTGATATTCGCCGACTTGGTGGCCTGATGACGATTATGCCAGCGACATTTACAATCGCTGTGATTGGCAGTATGTCGATGGCGGGGTTACCACCTTTTAACGGCTTTTTGAGTAAGGAAATGTTTTTAACATCGGCACTAAAGGTTGCTGAATTTGATATCTTTACGCTTTCAAGTGCAACAGCGCTTGTACCAGTCATTGCCTGGGTAGCGAGTGTCTTTACGTTTATTTATTGCATGATTATTATTTTTAAAACATTCTTTGGTACGACGGAAAAACTACCACAAGATCGTCATATTCACGAGGCGCCAATTGGCATGCTGATTTCGCCATTCGTGCTCGTATTTTTCGTCATTGCGATTTTCTTCTTTCCAAATGTGCTCGCAAAATACATTTTGGCACCGGCAATGCTGAGCGTTTATCCAGGGCTTGCATCAATGACGGATATGACGCCGCATGTCTATGCATGGCATGGCTTTAATACAGAGCTATGGATGACGATTGGTGTCGTTGTTTTTGGTTTTGTATTGTATGCGACATTATCAAAATGGCGCAATATCTACAATACGATTCCGGCACAATTCACATTAAACAATGCATTTAATCGTGTATTGGCTGAGGGTGAAAATGTGTCATCCTTTATTACGAAATTATATATGACGGGGTCGCTGCGTCATTATTCATTGTATATGTATGGCTTTTTAATTTTAGTCGTTGGCAGCTACTTTGCCTTTAGTGATACTTTCCGCTTTAGCATGGAAAATAATGCGGAGATTCATGTGTATGAGGTATTACTTGTACTTGTAATGGCAGTGGCGGCAGTAGCGATGCTGTTTGCGAAATCGTGTGTCACAGCGACAGTTTTAAATGGTGTTGTCGGCTTTGGAATTTCGCTCTTCTTCGTTATTTTCCGCGCACCAGATTTAGCGCTGACACAGCTTATTGTAGAGTCGGTAACAACGGTACTGTTCCTACTATGCTTCACGTATTTACCAACATGGAAGCCGGAGAAAACATCGCATCGCCAAAAAATGACGAATGCGACAATTTCGATTTTAGTTGGCTTGCTTGTTGTTGCGGTATCGTTATCCGTTTTATACTTCAATGAATTTAAAACCATCTCGTCATTCTTTGAAAATGCCTATGAGCTTGCGGGTGGTAAAAATATCGTTAATACGATTTTAGGTGATTTCCGTGCATTTGATACAATGCTTGAAGTTGTTGTTCTATGCATCGCGGGAATTGGCGTCTATACGATGATTAAATTTAGAACGAAGAAGGGGGACGACCGCCATGAGAATTAATGATGTCATTTTACGGACGGTCGTACGCTTTGTCGTATTTATTATTTTAACGCTAGCGATTTATTTATTTTTCGCAGGGCATTATTCGCCAGGGGGCGGCTTTATCGGTGGCTTAGTCATCGCGTCAGCTTTCGTATTATTATATGTCACATTCGACATTGAAAAAGTGAAAAAAGGCATTCCTGTCGACTTTAAAAAAGTGGCCGCGCTAGGCGTCTTCTTAGCAGTCGGTACAGGCTTTGGCTCGGTATTATTCGGCGTCGATTTTTTAACGCAAGCAGCAAAGAAATTCCATATTCCACTGCTTGGTGAAAAGGAACTTGGTACGGTGATGCTATTTGAGCTTGGCGTAGCGCTAACGGTTGTTGGTGTCGTTATGACAATCATCGTAAGTATTGCAGAGGGGGACGGAGACTAATGGAAACGTTAATGATTTTATTAATTGGCGTACTCGTCTCTGTCGCCACTTATTTAGTATTATCACGCAATGTCATTCGCGTGATTTTAGGGACTGCCGTATTATCTCATGCGGTGCATTTATTAATTTTAACAATTGGTGAAGTGAAAAAAGGGGAGGCACCACTGCTTGGTAATCAAACCGCAGATGGCCCGTATACAGATGCGCTACCACAAGCCTTGATTTTAACGGCGATTGTCATTAGCTTTGCGGTGACGGCTTTTGTGCTTGTGCTCGCATTTCGTGCCTATAAAACAAATGGTACCGACGATTTAGAAAAGTTGCGAGGTGATGAGTATGACTAACTTGATGGCGATGCCACTTGTGCTCCCAATTCTTATGGCAGTGCTACTCATTTTCTTACGTAACTACCGCTATGTACAGCGCGTACTCGTTGTGGTGACACTTCTTGTAATGATTGGCATGAGCATTGTGCTGTTACAACATGTGCATACAGATGGGATTTTACGCCTTGATTTCGGCGGCTGGCAACCACCATTTGGCATTTTATTTGTAGCGGATCCATTTGCGGTATTACTCGTATTAATTGCAACGATTGTGACGCTATTTTGTATGGTATATGCTTTTAGCTCGTTCTCAGCACGCTATGAGCGCATGTTTGCGTATCCCTTAATGTTGCTGATGCTTGCAGGGGTAAATGGCTCGTTTTTAACAGGCGATATTTTTAACTTATTCGTGTGCTTTGAAGTGATGCTACTGGCCTCTTATGCGCTCATCGCACTTGGTGGTCGTACAGAGCAGCTACGCGAATCATTGAAATACGTTATCACAAATATTATCGCGTCATGGCTATTCCTTGTAGCGATTGCCTTTTTATACGGCACAATCGGAACGCTAAATATGGCACATATTGCACAGCGTGTCCAAGAGGTCGGGTCAGACCCACTGATTACGACGATCGCACTATTTTTCTTAATTGTGTTTGCTTTAAAGGGTGGCTTACTGCTGTTCTTCTGGCTACCTGGTTCGTACAGCGTGCCTCCTGTGCCGATTGCGGCGATGTTTGGGGCCCTGCTGACGAAGGTAGGGATGTATGCGATTATTCGAACATTTACGTTAATGTTTACGGCGCAACCGGAAATCACGCATCAGCTTATTACCATTATGGCGATTATTACGCTAATTGCGGGGTCACTTGGCGCACTCGCTTACCGAGATATTCGCCAAATTGCGGCGTTTAATGTCATCATTGGTGTCGGCTTTGTATTACTAGCACTTGGCGCAAATAATGAAGCGGCTTATGCAGGGGCTATTTATTATATGATGCATGATATGGTCGGCAAGGCGATGCTGTTCTTAATTTGTGGCACGATGATTTATTTAACGAAGCAGGAGCGCTATGACGATATGAGCGGTCTGATTCGTCATTATCCGTTATTCGGCTGGATGTTTTTAGTGGTCATGGTGTCGTTGACTGGGATGCCACCGTTTAGCGGCTTCGTTGGGAAAGTTATGATGGGTGAAGGGCTTGTTGCCTCAGGTTCTTATGTGTCACTTGCAATTGGATTTGGCGCAAGTGTCATTATCTTATATTCATTGCTGCGCGTGATGCTACATGCGATTTTCGGTGAAACGATGATTGCAGATGAAGATAAGGTTAAGCTACCAAAGCCAATGCTTTTATCCATCGTTGTCCTTGGTGCTGTATCGCTTTATTTAGGAACAAGTGCAGAAATGGTATTACCATATGTGACGGATGCGGCGCGGGTACTCGCAGACCCATCGATTTATATAGAAGCGATTTTAGGAAAGTAGGAGGTGTACGAAATATGTCATCGCAGTTTTTATTAAATTTATTTATCGCGGTACTATGGATGCTATTAAAGGATGAAAATAAAATCCATTTAACGACGTTTTTTAGTGGATTTTTAATCGGCATCGTCGTGCTCTATTTAATGCATCGCTTCTTCGGTACACCGTTCTATTTGCGTCGTGTCGTAGCTATTATTAAATTAATTCTGTTGTTTTTAAGAGAACTAATCATGTCGAGTATTCTCGTTTTCAAGCAAATTTTAAGCCCGAAAATGGATATTACACCGGGAATTTTTACGTATAAAACCGATTTAAAAAGTGAAACAGAAGTGACGACACTGGCATTACTTCTTACATTAACGCCAGGCTCAGTCGTAATGGAAGTATCACCATCTGGGAATGTATTTTATATTCATGCAACGGATATGGGCGATACACGCCTGTCGATTTTAAAATCGATGCAGTCATTTGAAGATGCCATCAAGGAGGTGACACGTCGCTATGATGATTAAAGGAATCCTTACCATTGCGCTCATTTTCTTTACGATTACAGTAGTCATTTGCTTGTATCGTGTCATAAAGGGCCCAACACTACCAGACCGTGTTGTGGCGCTTGATATGATTGGTGTTAATATGTTGTCGATGATTGCGATTATCTCGCTGCTTCAAAATACGACAGCTTATTTAGAAGTTATTTTGATTCTTGGCATTCTATCATTTATTGGGACGATTGCATTCTCAAAATATATTGAGCGAGGTGTTATTATTGAACGCAAATCAAATCGTTGAGTTAATTGCAGCGTTACTTATTTTATTCGCGAGTATCATGAGTGTCATTAGTGCGTTTGGAATTATTCGAATGCCTGATGTTTATACACGTTCTCATGCGGCAACGAAAAGCTCGACGCTTGCGGTATTACTCGCACTGACAGGCGCGTTCATTTATCTAATTGCATCAACAAACTACGTCAGTATTCGTTTGCTATTAGGCATTATTTTTGTGTTCTTAACAGCACCAGTAGCGGGTCATTTAATTACGCGAGCAGCCTATCGTTCGGGTGTACCACTATCCGAGCAATCAGGTGATGATGCACTCTATGAACAAATATTTGACGAAAAAGGGAAGAAAAGAATAGAACAATGAGATGGGGAAGCCAATTTATAGGGCTTCCTTTTCTTTTTGATTACAAAGCAGGCACTTTCTAACTATTTTACGTAAAAATAAATTACAATAAAGATACCAATATCATTCAAACAAAGGGGGAGTAAGTCGTGCACATCGCTTTATTTGGCGCAACCGGGCGCGTCGGAACTGTTTTTTTACATAAGGCATTAGAAGAGGGGCATCATGTAACAGCACTTGTGCGTGATGCGACAAAATTAGCTACACATCCAAATTTAACGCTTATTGTTGGAGATGCGAAAGTATATGAGGATATTGAAAAAACGGCAACAAAAGCCGATATTATCCTATCGTCACTTAGCACAGATCAAACGACGACGCTGACGGATTCGATGAAACATATGATTGCCGTTTGTTTGAAACTTCAAATCAATCGAATCGTCTCTATTGGCACAGCGGGTATTTTAGATAGTCGTTTAGAGCCAGGCAAACTTCGCTATGACTCTGTGGAATCTCGTCGCTCGAAAAAATTTGCGGCGGAGGAACACGCAAAAACATTTTATATGTTGCAGCAAACGACGCTTGATTGGACACTTGTTTGCCCAACAGCCTTGCCAATGGGCGAACGTCTTGGCAACTACCGTGTAGAAGCCGACTTACTGCCTGAGGAAGGAAAACGCATATCCGTTTATGACACCGCAGACTTTACGTACAAAGTAATGACCGAGCATTTATTTTCAAAAAAACGTGTCGGCATTGCGTATTAATCGACTATAGGATGTGTTTGCTTTTATGAAAAATCGCAATAAATTAGCGATGCTCGCGCTCTCAGTGGGTGTGGCGCTGGGCTATAAAAAGAAAAAAGATGGCCAGGAACCTACATGGTTTCGAGCTATTCAAGACCAAGAACTTAAAGAAATAAAACGATATATAACACATGGCCAAAATGTACATGTGACAAATCGCCGAGGCCGCTCTGCATTAATGATGGCTACATACAATCATCATATAGAGCTTGTGCAGCTTTTAATTGAAGCAGGCGCCGATGTGAATCAGCAAGATGATTTAAAAAATACACCCTACTTATATGCGGCAGCAGAGGGCTATACCGAGCTTTTAGAGCTGATGAATGGAAAAGTGAATCCATACATTACAAATCGTTATGGTGCTAGTGGATTAATTTCAGCCTGTGAGCGAGGATCTGTGGATGCAGTTGAATGGATTTTAAAACATACAGCAAGTGATGTAGACCATATTAATAATCTCGGCTGGACGGCGCTACTTGAAGCTATTATTTTAGGAGATGGCAGCGGAAATTACCAGCAAATCATAAAATTATTACTTGACGCAGGGGCGAATGCCAATATTGCGGATAAAGACGGTGTTACACCACTTGAGCATGCAGAAAAGCGTGGATACACTGATATTGCTTCTCTGCTTGTACATCAGCAAAATCTGCTGTAAAAACGAAATTTACTATGTAAAAGGCTGATAATTCCGATGTTTTGTAAATTTTTTGTTCGACATTTAGGCCTATATCGTTATATAATGATTGTAATAAAGAAATCGGTTCATCGTAATTAATACATTCACTTATTGGAAGGGGATCGTGTTTTGCGATTCACTCTCTAGTAAGTGTATTTTTTTACCAATTGAAGGATCTCTATTATTAATTTTTTTTAGGAGGTCATTACACATGACACAAGGTACAGTTAAATGGTTTAACGCAGAAAAAGGCTTCGGCTTCATCGCAGTAGACGGCGGCGAAGATGTATTCGTACACTTCTCAGCAATCCAATCTGAAGGTTTCAAAACTTTAGAAGAAGGTCAAAAAGTTGAATTCACAATCGAAGAAGGCAACCGCGGACCACAAGCAGCTAACGTAGAAAAAATCTAGTAGCTGATTAAAACGGAGTTGGGATTTCCCAGCTTCGTTTTTTTTGTACCTAAATGTAGTCCTATAGTGGATAATTTCAAAAACCTATGGAATCTTTTATAATAGAGCTAATATGAATAATTTAACTATTGAAAACTGTATGCGTATACATACGAGGGGAGTGTGGGATAAGTATGACGATTTCAAATGATGGGAAACGAACAGATCACATCGAGGGGGATGTTGATTTAGCAGATTTATCTGAACTGAAACGAGTTTATATTGAGCAGGCAGAGAAGCGTCTGCCACATTATTATTCGCCGGATAAGCAAGTGATGCTACAAAATATGTCGCGTACTGAAATTTACGAAAAGGGTTTGCCACGTGAGATTTTATGGAAAATGGTCGAGTATAACTTGAGCGCTAAAAATGGAATTTCAACGAAACGAATGTGTACAATCGTCGAGCATATTGATTATTTAGCATCGCAATATGTAACGTATCATGCACGGATTCATCGTGATTTTGAACAAGATGAGCGTGAAGTAGAGCTAAACAATTTGCGTGAAATTTTCAATCGTAGCTTTGAGCGAATGGCGAGTGTATTTGTTGAAGACATTGGCGACTTTCTTGCGCGGAATGAATTACCAGATGAAGGCCCGTTATTATTTGAATCAATCCAAGAATTATACCGCCGTAAAATTTATCAGTATGCAGAATATGTACGCTTGCATGAGGATTTTGCACAAGTAGTTGGTACAGCGGAGGAATGGCTATTACGCGATTCTTATTTCATGGGCGATATTTTACGTCTTGTAACATTAAAGAACGGTACAGAGCTTCCTGAGCGCCTTTATAGTGAACAGGAGCTGATTGCGGTAGCAGCGTTCTATCAGTCTGCACGTAAATGGCTCATTATGCAAAAATCCACAGCTGTTAGTGAGGAGCAGTTAGGGATTGAACTAGGGATTTTCGCGATGAAGACACAGGTGTTAATTGAGCATCCACAAATCACACCAGGCCTACGTAAAAAATTCCAAATTGCTTACAACTCATTTTATAACTATAAGGTGAATGATTTAGACAAGCGTCAGCACGAAGAAGCTATGAATCCGTATGAGCCAGATAAGCGTTTATATGGACCAATTGACCGCGAGGCTGTGGCGCTTTGGACGAATAAATTGCATAAGCTTGCTATTGCACATGCTATCGAGCCGATTTTCACGAATGTCGTACATGAAGCGTTTGAAATCTTTGATGAAAAGGTTCGCCTTGGTAGTACACTAGAGCGCTATCAAGATTCAAATGAATGGTACCGCTTCAATCAGCAAGATGATATGATCAGTCCAGAGGCAGATGCTTTTACGTTACAGCTTCGTATTGCTGACTGGAATAAATTTTTGAAAATCATTAAAGCAGAAGAATTTTGGTTTTTCGAGATAAAATATTAAATTATTAACTGAATTGTGTTTTATATAAAAAGAAGTGGGTAAATAATAAGTAATCCTTAATAGAAAATGCGAAATAGTTAATGACCACATTGTTGGCTTATCCATTTCGCTTGGATAAGCGAATATCACTTACACCTAATGCTTTCTATTAAGGAACGTAATTAGACAGCTAGAATCTCCCATAGTCTAGATTTGTCAAATAGGCGTTCGCTCTTCCTTTTACCGATTAACCGTCGGGCGTGTCCATAATGATGAGCAGGGGCTAACGTCTATACATAACCACTTGCTTTGCAGGTGGTATGTAATCTCCCTTTTCATATTCTTTTTTGACTCATCGATGTTGATGAGTTTTTTTTTTGCGACAAAATTTGTCTTAATAGCTTCGAAATAAAAGAGGGCACTTTCAAAGGGGATAATCTTTGGAAGTGTTTTTTTGATGAAAAAAACAAGCGTATGCATGCAAAACAAAATTGAAAACGATTAGAGATGAAGTTAGCAAATGCACTAGTGACTGAAATGAAGATGGTGAGGGACATCATTTACACAAAGTAATGCAGTTAGGAGAAAGGACCAACGGAAGAAACATTGCTAGCGGTACAAAGTGAAGTCTAGCTAGCACTTTTAAAAAGTACAGTGCATGCTTATCAGCAATCAAAAAAGGCGTTATCATGAGCATGCCTAGGAAAGACATACTAGCTGATAACGCCTGCATTAAAATAGTTAACTATGACAATTATACGCGCATTTTAGCAAAGCTAAATCTCAGTTACGTACCGAAAAAAAGATGGCAAAATAAGAATTTGACGGCGACTCCTAGGGGAATAGCATGAGTGGAAGACCCCGCAGTGAGCTTGCGAGCGAGGCGGCTTCCGCCATGCCCCAGGAAAGCGTCCGTCAAATTTAATTGAAAAAATGTGTCTTTTTCTTTGTCTTACTTTCGTAGGTCAGTTCCCTTTAGCGCGATGCCTTTTTTATTACGATTCTTTAATTAATGTAGCTGTGCACATATATTCGCCAGCAGTTCAGTCGTTGAAACCGTTGTATCACCGCCACCTTGTGCGAAGCTATCGTTACCGCCACCCTTGCCGTTAATGGCTGTAAGTACTTGTTTTAGGACATCATTGGCACTTTTTGCTACGGCTGTTTCTTTTCCTTTTGCAATAACGATTTGTGTTTTCGTACCATCAGCGGATACGAGTGCTACTGTTTTGTCAGTATGCTCGTTTGTTAGTGTACGCGCAATTTTTTGGAGTTGCTGCATTGAGTAATCATCAAATGTTGTCGCAATGACAATGTTGTCTGTTGCTGCTAATTGAGCGATTTCAATGTCGAGTAATTGCTCGCGTGCTTGTGCCAATTGCTTTTCAAGCTTTTTATTCGTTTCAAGTAAGCCCTCGATACCAATCGCAATCTCGCTTTCTGGACGACTTACGAGCTTCGCTGCTTGTGCCATAACGTCTTTACGCATTGTCATATTTTCACGTAGGCGTTCGCCACACATAAAGTGCACACGCGTTTGTTTTTTCTGACGCTCAGTTGATAAAATTTTAATCATTGCGACCTCGCCAGTTGTGCGTGGATGCGTACCACCGCAGCCGTTATAGTCAAAGTCTGGGATGATGACAAGACGTACATCGTCAGTGAATTTTAATTGCTTACGGAGCGGATAACTTGCAGCCTCTTCTGCCGTTACCCATTTCGTTTCGATTGGACGGTTTTCAAGCACAATTTCATTTGCGCGGTCCTCTGCCTGTTGTAGTTGTGCAGGCGTCACATGTTCTGTGTCTAAATCAATCGTAATCGTGCCAGAGCCTAAATGAAATGACACCGTTTGATAATCAAATAACTCAACGAATGCGGCCGTTAAAATATGCTGTCCCGCATGCTGTTGCATATGATCAAAGCGTACCGCCCAGTCGAGTTGACCATGAACCATACCGCTAAGTTCGGCGTCTACATAATGACGGATTTCGCCGTCAATTTTTTGAACATCTGTGACACGTACATCATTGAGTGTCCCGATATCTGCCGGCTGACCGCCACCTTCTGGATAAAAGGCTGTATTGTCTAAGACGACATAGAAGCCTTGGTCGTCTGTCCCTGTGTGAAGAATGTTTGCGTCAAATGCTTGTATGTACGCATCTTTGTAATAAAATAAATCGTGCATGAAAAAACGCCTCCTTTTCGTGTTATTTCTATTGTACCGAATTTTATCGAAAGAAAAATAGTGGTCAAAACTTTACTAATTGAAAATATTCGTTATCATAAAGAGTGAACTAGTATTAAAGGAGCTTAAAGAATGAACATTCTCGCATATATGATGGAAGAAATTAAAGACCCAACAAACATTTTGGAAGGTCAACGCTTCGAATTTTTATTAGATATCGAAGTAGACGAAGAAGATGAACTTTATACTGAAGGTGGCATCGACCTACGTGTTATCGTTTCAAAAAATGACGATGACATTAAAATCGAAAATTATTTCTTCATTCAAAAATCAGACCAAAAAGTACTTGAATTTGGTTTAGAAGACGATGAAGAAGCAGAAGTGTTGGCATTTGTTAAGCAACATATTCTAGCTGGAGAGTAATCACGAGGGAGGGGCTATGACAATCGTCAAGCCTCCTCTTTTTTAATGAAAGGGGGAATAAATATGTCGGCTTATATGCAGCCGCTTTATTCTGCTTCGATTGCCTTTGTGTTATTAGGCTTCGTATTATGGATTCCTTGGATGATACATATGTATCGCAAACACGGCTTTTTCTCATTATCCCAAACGTTATTATCATTTTCATTTGTTTTTTATATGATATCAGCGTTATTTTTAGTACTACTACCACTGCCTGACACGCGCAATACGTGTGCGATGCAAAATCCCAATACCCAGCATTATTCGCTGATGCCATTCCGTTTTATTGCGGATACATTAAGTGGGGGCTGGTTTGATATTAAACGGCCCGCAACGTATATGCTCGTCTTTAAACAACCGGCATTTTATCAAGCATTCTTTAACTTCATTTTATTAATGCCACTTGGCGTTTACTTACGTTATTTCTTAACGCATAAAAAATTATGGTGGAAAGCGGCGATCATTGCTTTCTTCGTGACATTATTCTATGAAGTAACACAAATTACCGGCATTTATGGTATTTACAACTGCGCATACCGTATTTTTGATGTTGATGATTTAATGTTAAATACAATGGGCGGCATTTTAGGCTTCTTCTTAGCACCAGCGGCTCTTGCGATTTTCCCATCAAAAGAACGCATTGATGCGCGTGCGAAATATTTATTAGAGCGCGATGAAGTGAAAGCCATGTCCGTATTGCTTGCGATTGCGATTGATATTTTCTTAGTAGATATTATTCGTCAAATTATTTTACACTTCACGAATCAAAATGAAGTAACATCGTTTATCGTGTTCTCGGTCGTATCATTCCTTTGGATGTGCGTCGTACCAATTCTTTGGAATGGTCGCACAGTTGGTACCGCCATTATGCGCTTCCGCTACGATAGTAAGTTATCGAAGAAAACGACGATTTCACGTTTAATTAAACGGTATGCCGCTTTTTATATGGCGTACTTTACGCTTGCGATAGTAGGTGTATTAAATAATGTCGAAGTAACGATGGCTTCACCTTACTACAAAGCATCTGTCTTTTTAGCATTCGGCTCTGCGGTATTAACGGCGATTTTAATGGTTGTACTCTTTATCCACATTATGCTTGTCGTATTTGGTAAAGGAAAACGTCGCTTCTTCTTTGACGAATCTGCAGATCTGTATACAACACGTAAAAAATAATGATTAAGACGTTCCTCACAAAAAGGGGCGTCTTTTTTTGTGGAATTAAGGTTGTTGTAAGGTTGGCATAAACCAGCTGTAAGGAGCCTCGTTTATAGTAAGGGTATGAACAACGATGAAAGAGGGATGGCATATGACATTATTAGATGTAGCACATATACAAAAAAAGTTTGGTAAAGGACAAAATGAAGTTACTGCGCTGAACGACGTTACATTTTCAATCGACAAGGGTGAATTTGTTGGTATTATGGGGCCAAGTGGAGCAGGAAAATCAACACTGCTTAATTTATTAGCAACGATTGATACACCAACTGAGGGCTCGATTATTATGAATAATTTAAATTTACATGCGATGAGTGAAAATGAGTTGGCGGATTTTCGTCGTGATCATCTCGGCTTTATTTTTCAGGACTATAACTTACTTGATTCACTGACGGTGAAAGAAAATATTTTACTACCACTCGCTATAGCGAAAGTGAAGGCGAGTGAAATTAATCAGCGCGTCCAGGACATCGCGAATTTATTTGGTATCGCAAATCTACTCGAAAAATATCCCGTGCAAATTTCAGGTGGACAGAAGCAACGTACGGCAGCGGCACGTGCACTTGTGACAGAGCCTTCGATGATTTTAGCGGATGAACCAACCGGCGCACTGGATTCAAAATCAGCGACCGATTTACTCGAAAGTCTGCAGCATCTAAATGAAGCAAAACAATCAACGATTATGATGGTGACACATGATGCCTTTGCGGCTAGCTTTTGTGAGCGTATTTTATTTATTCAAGACGGGGCGTTATCAACAGAACTTCATAAGGCGGGGAAACCACGAAAAGAATTTTTCCAAGAGATTTTAAGCACAGTCGCAACATTTGGAGGTGGCGCGCATGACGTTATTTAGCATCGCTAAAAAGAATGTTGCGCGTAACTTCTCGCAGTACTTTCTCTATATCGCATCGATGGTTTTTTCGATTGTTATTTACTTCACGTTTGTGACATTGAAATATAGCGACACCATTGAACGCGAAATTGAAAGTTCACAAAAAATCGGCTCACTTATGAGTGGCGCAGCGTTCGTATTAATCTTTTTTGTCGCGATTTTCATTTTTTACTGCAATGCCTTTTTTATGAAGAAGCGAAAAAAAGAAGTGGCACTCTATGCATTACTCGGTGTTCGAAAACGCCAAATCGGCTTTATGCTATTTTTTGAAAACTTATTACTTGGCGCTGTATCATTGCTTGCGGGTATCATTATCGGCTTTCTGGCATCAAAAGGACTGTTGTCGATTTTAATTCGATTAATGGGCTATGATGTCGCGGCACCGTTTGCCTTTTCATGGCAGGCAGTAATGAATACAGTCATCATCTTTATGATTATTTTTCTTGTGACGTCACTGCAAGGCTACCGCGTCATTTACCAATTTAAATTGATTGATCTATTCCATGCTTCTGCAAAAGGAGAGGCTGTTACAAAGCCCAATCCAGTCATCGCAGCTATTGGCGTCTTTTTAGTTGGACTTGGTTACTTCCTTGCGCTACAAGATATGACTAGTAAAATTTGGCAGGTGCTCGGCTTCTTAGTAACCCCAATGGTTATTTTATTCGCAACGATTATTGGAACGTATTTATTGTTTCATAGCTTTACAGGAACGATGTTAAAATGGCTGAAAAAATCCGAAAAATGGCTATGGCGCGATCTGCGTGTGCTAACCATTTCACAGCTATTACATCGTGTGAAGGCACATGCGACGACACTTACGCTCATTGCGATTTTAAGCGCAACTACGATTACAGCGGGCGGTGCGGTCTTCGGCTTGTATTACAATATTTCATCGACTGTTAAACAAATGGATCCAAACACGTATATGTTTGTCGAGCAGGACGAGGCGACAACGAAAAAAATCAATCGTATCGTTGGGGATACGGATTATAACCGTGTTGTCGAAACAATTGAACAAAACTTCACGTATAACGACGAGAAGATGGCGTATACATTACTATCAGAAAGTGAGTACAATCGTTTAGCGAATGTACAACAGCGTGATGAAATTCATGTGAAGGGGCATCAACTTTATGCGCTTGATGCGGCATATGATGAACGTTTTTCACCGAGCTATACGAATATGACGCTACAAACGAAGCAAGAAGATTTTAAAGTCATCGATTACAAACCGTATAATTTGTTGAACTCAGCGCTTGCGTACTCAACAATGGTTGTGTCTGATGACGTATACGATACATTTGCTGCAAAAAAATCAGCAAAACTTCAACATTTCCGTGTCGTCATCGACCCAGATGCGACAAAGGCTGATGCGAAAAAAGTGGCGACAATACTTCCAGAAGATGCACAGTTAAGCAGTCAGCCGGCAGATATGCAGGCAAATGTTGAAAGCATGGGGGTGCTACTATTTATCGGTAGCTTCTTAGGGCTTGTATTCCTCGCTGCAACGGGCAGCATCATTTACTTTAAAATGTTGACAGAGGCAGAAGAGGACAAAGCAAAATATGTGATGCTTCATAAAATGGGGGTATCAATGAAGGCCATGCGTCGCTCGATTGCAGGACAAAATGTTGTGATTTTCTTCGTACCATTACTTATCGGTATCCTTCACAGTGCAGTCGCACTAAAGGCATTTTCGAGTTTACTAAGTATGAATTTAATTATCCCAGTATGCATGTGGATGCTCGCGTACACAATGATTTATGCGTTATTCTATGTATTAACAGTATGGTCGTATACAAAAATGATAAAACAAACAATTCAAACGGAGGGTGTATAATATGAAAAAATTTCTACTAACAATCGCGATTTTATTTGTCGTTTGCCTTGGTGCGCTCTATGCACTTATGACAATTGACTTTAATCGTATGAATGCAGATCATTACTATTTACAAATTACGCAGGACGGGGAAGTATCGGAATCTCGTGCCTCAGACGGTAAAGTGTATAAGGATTATAATTACAAACTACCAGCCTACAATGAAGATGGCAAAGAACGTGAGCTTGAGTTTATGGCACAGAAAGATTTACGCAAAGATGCGTATTTAAAAATGTATGTGAAAAAAGATGGCGTATCGTCGTATGATGAAGTGAAGTTTGAGGAAATTCCTGAAAAAGCACAGGCTAAATTGAAGTAATGGAAGGAGGTTGCGAAAATGCAGCCTCTTTTTTAAATTTAATAGGAATATATGGCGGCGCTATG
This sequence comes from Candidatus Kurthia intestinigallinarum, assembly GCF_003991225.1. Lineage (GTDB taxonomy): Bacteria > Bacillota > Bacilli > Bacillales_A > Planococcaceae > Kurthia > Kurthia populi. The sequence goes on along the minus strand of NZ_JTFC01000010.1, from coordinate 35,267 downwards.
GCAAAAATCAAATTTACATGATGTGCTTTGTTGTTCATAGTTGCATTGCTAAATGAATGTATGTAAAAATCGAAGAAACGACAAAATAAGATTGGAGTATTCTAGTGATTGAAGAGTTGATTTTATCGTTAATCATGATGTTTAAAAGTCTCGGCTATTTTGGCGTGCTATTAGCATTATGCTTTGAATTTATTCCAGCAGAAATTGTGCTACCACTTGCAGGCTTTTGGGTCGCAAATGGCGAGTTTAATTATATCGGCATGGTACTAGCAGGGACAGTCGGGGGGACGCTTGGACCGCTGACACTGTATGCGCTTGGACGCTACGGTGGTCGCCCGCTCGTTGTGAAGTACGGCAAATATTTTTTAATTAATGAACGACAAGTAGATGCAGCAGACCGCTTCTTTGATAAATACGGTGCCGGTGTGGCATTCTTTGCGCGCTTTTTACCAATCGTGCGTACAGCGATTTCCGTACCGTGTGGCATGACAAAAATGAGTGTTTGGAAATTTTCGATTTATACGTTTTCTGCGATGCTACCAATTACAGCGCTCTATATTTATTTAGGCATGAAGCTCGGTGAAAACTGGGAAGAGGCGAGTGCATTATTCTCTGAATATATGACGCCTGTCATTATTGTCATTGTTATCGGCATTGTGATTTATGCAGGTATTAAATTGTATCAAAAGAAACGTCAAAAAGATGCGAATTTAATTCAAGTAAAAGAGCGTAATTAAGAAAAAGAGGCTATGACATACGTATAAAAAAACCTCTCCTATGAGCATAAGAAAAACCGGAATCGCGCTGTGGTGCGGTTCCGGTTTTTCGTTGCGAACGCTAAAAAAAATGACATGTTTTGTCCCAGCCTATTTTTTAAGGAAGTAACACAAAAATGGTCGTCCCTTTACCTCGTTCACTGCGGAGTACAACGCGACCACCATGTGCCTCGACAATATCACGCGCAATCGCCGTCCCAAGTCCGGTACCACGTGTATTTGTCGTATTCGTACCACGGTAATAGCGTTCGAAAATATTATTCAGCTCATCTTCAGGGATGCCTTTACCTGTATCTTGAATCATTATGCAGGCACGCATTGTGGATAACTTTTCATCGTCTAAAATTTCCTGTGGATAACTTTTTGAAACACTAACAGTTACATTGACCGCTTTATCATTGTGGATAAATGCATTATCAATAAAGTTTAATAATGCGCGTTTCATTAGCTTTTGGTCAATCGTTGTCATAATCACGTCATCCGCTACTTGATAGTCAAGTGAGCGCGCCACAAATGCCTCATCATTTAATACATCAATGACGATTTCACGACTAAAGGGTACGAGATTCGTTTCCTTTAATTGAAGCGGCAGGGCATTATTACGTAGCTTCATTGTTAAATTCAAATCGTCGAGTAGCTCTTTCATATAATGCGATTTTTGCGTAATAATCTGGCTGTATTCAGCGACCTCTTCAGGTGTATTGGCATATTCAAGTAGCTCTGCATAACCTTGAATGGATGCAAGTGGCGTTTTTAGGTCATGTGAAATATTACTAATCCATTCATCACGCATTTTCTCGTGCTGCTGCTGTGCTTTTTCATACATATCTAGCGTATTTGATAGCTCATTCATATTATCAAAAACTTCCTTATAAACACTGCTTTTCACTGGCATTTGTGTGAAGTTACGTTTGCGTAAAGTACTAATACCCTCGATTAATTGATGCAGTGGTTTTGTGAGCTTTTGACCGAAAAAGACGCCAATCAAGAGTGCAATTAAAATATCGACAAATAAAAACATGAGTAAGTAACGCCCAATTATGAGCGCGGCGGTTTGAATATCAAACGTAAAAACGCTACGCTGAACGTTTGAATTTTTAATACCAACAAAATAGCTTTGCCCCTTTTTTGTTTCACTAATATAAAGTGTCGTATCTGCGACAATGCGGTTTTTATAGTTATTAATTAATGCATTTGGACTGTAATGCTTTGGAAATTCCTTGGCAACCCGGTAGCGATAAATTTCATTACCATTATCATCAAGTACTTGTAGCCAGGCGTTTCGTTCATCAAGACGTTTTTTCCCTGCTGGTGAGAGAAAAATGGTTTCATTGCTACCAGAAATTTCATTCGCTAGCTGGCGCGTAAATTGCTCTGGTGTATTTTTGAATTGTTCTTGTGTGGCCTGATACCAAATAAGACTAATGCCAATAATCGTATTTACAACAAGGACGATAATGACGATGATAATGGTCGATAATAAAAAGCGACTCGCAATTTTCCAGCGCATCGTATCAGCTCCCTTGTACGAATTTATAGCCAAGTCCTTTTACAGTAATAATATGCTGTGGCTTTGAGGGCTCATCCTCGATTTTTTCACGCAGACGACGAATATGGACCATCATTGTATTGTCAGAGCCAAAAAAATTTTCACCCCACACACGTTCAAATAAGGTTTCCTTACTTAAAATTTGATTTGGGTGATGCATAAATAATGCCATCAAGCCCATTTCTTTAGCGGTTAAATCGAGTGCACGATTATTTTTCGTCACACTCGTTTCAGCGGCATCCATCGTGAAGGGCCCTACCTGAATGACTTGTGGCTCTTGCTCACGATAGCCGAGACGGCGTAGATGTGCCTTCACACGGTAAGCGACCTCTTTTGGGCTAAAAGGCTTTGTAATATAATCATCGCCGCCAATTGCAAGTCCGAGTAATTTATCAACTTCCTCATCTTTTGCAGACATGAATAAAATCGGAATATTGGATTCTTCGCGTACTTTTTTGCATAGCTCATACCCTTCGCCGTCTGGTAACATAATATCGAGCAGCATGAGAGAGGGACCTGCCTGCTTAAATTGAGTATAGCCCTCTGCTACCGAGCTTGCTGTGACGGTATGAGGCATGCCTTCTTTATGTAAAACACGTTCAAGTAATGATGCAATTTCAGGTTCATCATCAACAATTAAAATCGTATGCTCTGTCATCGTAATCCCACCTTTTTCTTCAGTATAGAGAAAGCGCCAAAAAAAATGAAACCTTTTGATAGATTTCGGGGTAAAGAATAATAACAACATGAATGGGGGAATTAGATGTTTAAGAAAATGGCTTCAGATGCGTTAGGTTTATCAGATATTGGGATTGTCGTACCAAGAGAGGATTTCGATAAAACGGAATCAGATGATTTTGTAAAACATGAAAAACAGGAAAAAATCTATTTTCTAATTAAAACAAAATCCGATGAGTACTGCTTCACAAACCTAGCATTAATTCACGTTGATGGTACGAGTGCGATGAGTAAAAAGCGTACCCTTCGTCGCTATGACTATGAGACAACAACCTTTACAGATGTGACACTTGAAACAGCCGGTACAATTGATTTAGATGTAGAAATTAAATTTACCGTAGCGGGTGTGCCGGTGTCGATCGACATTCATAAAAAATTCGATACAGAAATTAAAGATTTATATAAAGCATTACATGAGATTTCAACAATCATGTATAATAACACGATTAAAATGGAATACGCACAGCAGAGTTTAAATTTAGCGGCTTCTGCGGTAGGGCGTAACAGCTCTGCGGGTACGGTGACGCCTTCGCAGTCATTTGAGCAAATTACACGCTTTTCAAATAGCTGGTTAGTCGAGCATAAAAAGGAATACAAACGCGTGGACTACGGCGATGTGTTTGAGTTGTACATTAATCAATAACCTAAAAAAGAAGGCATCGTGCCAAAGCGCGGTGCCTTCTTTTTTTATGATTCTATCGGTGTTTTTTTCTCGTAACTAAAGATGGCGATGATGCCATAAAGCAAGATAAATAAAATGATGAGACCCGGCCATTCAATCGAAATGCGATCAAAGTAGGGCAAAACAAACCGATGGAAAAGGCCAATTGAAATGACCATTTGTACGATAATACTTAAAAGATCCACAAGTGTCGTAATTTGAATCTTAAATGCTGCAAGAATAAATAACGTTAAAAAATCGAGTGCAAATACTAAAATTACAAGTAATAAAATAAATCCGCCAAAATACGTTATATCATGCCAAAAAGATTCGAATAAATCGATATGGGCAAAATCAAATTTTGCAAGAATGTTGTAGAGACCGAACATTACGAATAACGGAATGAATACGATCGCGCCAACAAATAATACGAGCCCTAGTAAAATAATGACTAGTGCCGACCAACCATTTAGACGAATTTTGAAATTTTTGTTCTTCAATGTAAAATCCCTTCTCATATGTAAATGTCCCAGTTGTTAGTGCAATAATTTCTATTATAGAACAGACTTCAAAACATTGCACATTTGAGATTTAGCTTAGCATGTTTTGTCTTTAGCTGAGAATACCTAAAATTAAGCTATCTCAACGTATAAAAATTTGAGCGAACAATGAACCATTCAACAATTGGGGTGAAATACGTTATAGTTAGAACAACTAAAATGAAATGGTGGAGAATATGAAAAGCTTTTATCAATGGAGTGTCATTTGTTTTTTAGCGGTTTGTAGTGTGTTCTTTATGACATCACAAGCAAGCGCAAAGGAACAGACGGCCATTGTGATATATAATGATGCAACAGGATTAGCGAACATTCAACAGAACCATAGAGGGATAGAGAATCATTATGAAAACTTAAAGACAGTTGAAGGTGATTTTACAGCAACACAGCTGAAACAATTGAAGAAAGATCCACATATTGCGCTCGTTGAAACACGTGATATCGAGCTCAACACGCTTAGTGAGGATATCCCTTGGAATTTAGCATTATTAAATACTACGTATGCATGGAGTCATGATTTAACGGCGGGAAATATGAAAGTAGGGATGCTCGATACAGGTGTTAACTGGCAATCAGGCTTAGAAAAAGTACATCGTATCACCCTCGTTGATAGTGATGCATACCGAGATATTCGAAATCACGGAACGATGGTCGCAAATATTTTAGCCTCAACGAATGAATATTTACCAGGCATTGCGCCGAATATGGATTTATATAGTATTAAAATTTTTGATGATGACAATGAAGCCTCTGTATCTGACTTTTTAGCAGGTATTGATTGGGCGATTGATAATGACTTAGACGTATTAAATATGTCGCTTGGCACAAAAAAGGATTATCAATTGCTACATAATGCGGTACAAGCTGCTGAAAAAGCAGGCATCACGATGGTCGCTGCGGCTGGGAATGACTATTCGAAAAAACCCATTAATTATCCCGCAGCCTATAAGGAAGTTATCGCAGTAGGCGCAATTAATAAGGAAAAAGAACATGCTGATTTTTCAAATGGGGGTAAGGAACTCGAATTTGTTGCACCAGGTGAAAAAATACCGAGCCTAACAAATAAATTGTATAGTGGTACATCTTTTGCGGTACCACATGTCACGGCGAGAATCGCAACACTCAAGCAGCAGTATCCTACATGGTCGACAGCAAAGCTTCGTAGCTATTTACGTAATTATACCGAGGATTTAGGGAGTGCCGGGCGAGATAATCTATATGGCTACGGACTTATCTCGTATACATTACAAGCACCTCAACCCCTTAGTACATTAAAGACAGATTATATCGGAAAAAATGAGGTGCGTATTCAGTACAGTATGCCGAAAAATGTCACGGTGCCGATTGCTAAATATGAGCTATATGTTGATGGGAAACGTGTGAAAACAACAACAAATACGACGTATAGAATTACGAAGCTTAAAACGAATTCTAAGCATAAAATCGAAGTGATACCGGTGAGTACGGCAGGCAAGAAAGCGAAAAAGGCAAAGGGCATTGTTGTGCGTACCGCAAAAAAGACGGCTTCTAAAGAATACCTTGATCGTCATAAAAAATCGATGCAGTCCTTATTTTCGAATTTAGCAAAAGCAGATATGCGCGATGATTATTCAAAGCTATATAGTTTAAGCGATGAATTAAGTCAGTCGAAGCGTAAAAAAATGCGTACTGCCGCTACAAAAAAACATGCCGTTGTTTTATCAAAGGATAAAACGACGGCATCGTTTGTGAAAGTGAGTAATTTGAATAAAATGCCTGCAAAGGGATATAGCGATATTAAATTTTCGACGGCATTAAAATCGGTTAAATCATCGAGCTATCGATTGAAACGAAGCGGGGCAACCGTATCTGGCTATAAGGTCAGTAAAGTTGATAGTAAGATACTTCGCTTAAAGCTACCAGCGAATGCGAAGCCCGGGCGCTATGCCTTCGTGCTCGAACGTAATAACGTAAAAACGACGAAAAACAAAATGATTGATAAGCATATCATCATTTATTTTGAACTTTAAAATACATCCCTTAATATTCTTCTAGAAACAGCGCAGGCGCATTTATTTATTTTTATTAAAAAAACACGTTCAAAAATGATACTTTGAACGTGTTTTTTCGTTTATATTGGCCTCGTATTTAACTTATGAAAGTTTTTGAATGAAGACAACTTTTAAATAGTTGAACTCAGGGAATTCACGTGTTGCACGGAAATCTTTTGGTAAGCCAAATTGTTCAACGATTTTATATTTAGTATTTGTGTCTTTAAATGCTTGGTCTACGAATGATTTGAATTTCTTCATACCAAAGCTTGCATTGTTTGTTGAAGCGACGATGAAGCCTTTTTTCTCTGTAATCGCAATCGCATCTTTTAATAATTTTGGATAGTCTTTTGCGGTAGAGAATGTCATTTTTTTCGTACGTGCGAAGCTTGGTGGATCTAATACAACTAAATCGAATTTCATTTCATGGCGCGCTGCATATTTGAAGTAGTGGAACACGTCCATTACTTTAATATCTTGCTCTTCAAAATCGATACCATTGATTGAAAACTGTTCGATTGTTTTGCCTAGACTACGAGAAGCTAAGTCTACGCTTGTTGTTTTGTTTGCGCCGCCGATTGCAGCTGCAACAGAGAAAGCACCTGTGTATGAGAATGTATTTAACATATTTGTGCCAGCCGCATATTTATCACGAATCGTACGACGTACATCGCGTTGGTCTAAGAAAATACCTGTCATTGCACCGTCATTTAAATCGACTGCGTAGTTGATGCCATTTTCTTTAATGATGATTGGGAAATCGCCAGGTGTACCTGCTACAAAATCATCTTGTTCCATATACATGCCTTTCGTATCGAAACGTTTTTTCTCATATAATGCATGGAATTGTGTAAGCTCTGTTAATGCTTCGATAACAAATTCACGGAATGAATAAATACCTGCGCTATACCAGCTCATCATGTAATAGCCATCAAAGTAGTCAATTGTTAAACCACCGATGCCATCGCCTTCGCCATTAAAAACGCGGAAGGCATTTGTATCGTCATTGTTGAAGAAGTCTTTACGTAGTGCAAGTGCCTTGTTAATTTTTTTTGTAAAGAATGCTTGGTCTAATTCTTGGTCTTCTTTTGTCGATAGTACCCAGCCAATTCCTTTATTTTGATTGCCGTGATAGCCTTTACCAATAAAGCGCTTGTGGTGGTCGACTACTTCGATAATATCGCCTTCTTCTAAACGGGCCATATCCGCATCTGTTACTGCTTTACGTAGAACAAGTGGATAGCCTTTCTTTAAATCTCCAGCGTACTCGGGGTCAATCGTTAATGTAATAGTTTCTCGCATAATGTCATCCTTCATTTTTAAGTTTCTTCTATTATCTCATGTTTCAAATAATAAAGCGATGTTACAGAAAAGTATTCTCGTGTCATATTTCTTAATTGATTTGTAAACATACTGTCGTTGTATGACAAGGGTTATTATCCTAGAATTAGTATTAGTTAATAATAAGAAAATAATAAAAAACATTTTAAATATCAAAAATATACTAAAGAATATGGAGATTAACTTTGAAGAAAATTCTAGCAACAACAATGGCAGCAGCAGTAGGTTTAGGGACAGTCACGAGCATCGATTTAACGCAAGCAAGCGCAGCAACATCACAAGCAACGAAGGTGTCAGGTACATATGTGACGACAGCTACGAAAAATGTTTACTACCGCGCAGCATCTAAAAAAGTCGGCACAGTTTCAAAGAGTAAAAAAATTAAACTTACACATAAACGTACTGTAAATGGTAAAACATGGTACAAAATTTCTTACAATGGTGGGAAACGAGGCTGGATTGTTGGAGCTAATATTAAACGCTTAACAGTCTCTAGTGCATCAACATATAAGAAAACATTCGTAACGAAAAAAGCGAAAAACTACTATAACTTAGCAGGTGGACATAATAAACGCTTAGGTACACTTGCATCAGGTAAAAAGATTACTACTTCTTATTACCGCACAGTAAATGGTGCTGGCTGGGTAAAAGTGAATGGCTACGGCTGGACACCAAAATCAAATTTAAAATCATATGTATCACAAACATCAAACTCATCATCATATGATAAATTAACATCATACGGTGCACAGTTCTTAGGTGTTCCTTATGTATGGGGTGGATCGACTCCAAATGGCTTTGACTGCTCTGGCTTCACAAGCTATGTGTATAAAAAAGTGTTAGGCAAAACGATTCCACGCACGTCAGCAGCACAATACACAGCTTCAAAAAAGATTTCAAAATCACAGCTTAAAAAAGGTGATTTAGTATTCTTCAACACATCAGGTGGCGGTGTATCACATGTTTCAATCTACGCAGGGAATAATAAACTACTTCATGCGGCAGGAAACAGTGTAAAATATTCAAACCTTTATGATGGTTACTGGGATAAACGTATCGTTGGTTATGGTACATTCCGTTAATTGTAAAAATAAGATATAGTTTAAAAAAAAGAAGGCATCGCGCAAACTCGCGATGTCTTCTTTTTTTTAGTTTTCTTCTAAAGCCGCTGTCGCTAATTTTGTAATCGTCATATCGTCCATTGGTGGATTATGAAGTCCAGCACGCACATCGCGATAATAGCGATTAAGTGGATTGCTTGTCTTTAAGCTCTGAGCGCCAACAATACGCATCGCAATATCGACAATATCAAGTGCATTATTCACAACAACATGTTTCGCTGCACCTAACAGGCCTGCCGCATAGTCATGTGTTTTCGGGTCCTCAAATTTTTGTGCCACATCATATAAGAAATGGCGAGATGTTGTAAGCTTCAATTCCATCTGACCAATTTTTTCCTGAATATGAGGGAGCTGACCAATCGGGAAATCTAAGCTATTTGGTTTATACGTACGCGCAAATTCAAGCGCATGATCGCGAGCCGCTTGCGCAATGCCTAAATAAACAGCTGGAATATGCAGTGCCCAGCCATTTCCCTTTGCGCCGCGCGGTTTATTGTTCAGTTCAACGAGCGCATCTTCTGGTAAGACGACATCATCAAAAATTAAATCATGGCTTGCTGTACCGCGCATGCCCATCATATCCCATGTTTCTTTAATCGTTAACCCATTACTTTGTTGTGGAATTAAGAAAAAGCCGATTGATTCTTTTTCAGGAATCCATGCAGAAGTAATATAATGTGTCGTTGCATAAGATAGAGATGCGAAACTTTTATGGCCATTTACATGCCACTGCCCGTCACTAAATATCGCATTTGTGCCAGGGCGTCCACCACGTGTGGGGCTCCCTGTAATGACCTCGCTTAAAATACGATTTGTTAGAGCGCGCTCATTCACGATTTTTTTTGCGAAATCTTCTAAATGCGCATCATCCCACAGTTTTTTATCATATAAATCACCAACAATACCAAGATGCCAGCCGATCGATAAAGCCGTTGCCGCATCAAAGCTTGCGAGTGTTTCTTGGAATAAAATCATATCGTAAATACCAAAGCCAAGTCCACCGTATGCTGCTGGTAGCGTGACTTTGTTATAGCCAATGTTTAATAAATCTTCGAAGTTTTCAGCGGGGAAACTATTTTCTAAATCGGCCTTTGCACCGCGTTCCTCGATGTTTCTTTTTAGTGTATGTAATTGTGTAATCATCGCTTGCTGATTGTCATTTTTAATAAAAGCATTAAGTGCAGCCATATAAAGCATCTCCTTAAAACATAGTTTGTTAGTAAGAATTAAATTGAATACTTTCATCATACAGATAATAGTCAGAAAAATCCATCAGCTAATTAAGAACATAAAAAAAGGAACTACCTAAGCAGTTCCTTTTCTATATAATGTTATGCTTCTGTTGAAGAAACGATTTCTGAAATAACGATTTGGCTGCCTAGCATTGGTGAACCAGCTTCTGGGCCACCATGTTTTGGAGCTGCTTCGCCTTCTTTTGGTTCTGGACGTTTGTGTGCAGCTTTGAAAGCATCACTTTCACGCCATACTTTAAAGTCTTCTAATGATTCCCAGAACATATTAACGCTCATTTCATCATAGTCTTCAAAGTCGCGTGCAACAGCTACCTCTGTTTTCACGAATCCTTTAAAATCTTTTAAGCCTTCATTTGCTGTGAAACGTGGCGCCATTTTTTCTGCAAAACCTTTTTTAACTTGAATGCGGTTTGTTACGATAAACATAAATTGCCACTCCTTTAGTTATAAATATACTATACAGTAAAAATCCTATATTATTTTCGATATTGTTGCAATGAAAAAGCGCCATTCTTTTTGGGGGAAGAATGGCGCTTTTTACAATTAAGGAGAGTTCTACTTTTGGGTGTGCGTTATGTGTAAAATATAAAGTCATTTGGGGAACGACCTTCAACATAATGTAGAACCATGCACGGTACTAGTATGAGCGATACTAGCAAGGCGATAAGAATACAGGGGGACTAATTCCTAATATTCTAATCTATCTCAATTATAAAACAGGTAAGGATTTCCATCAATACAAATTGGATATTTATAGGAAAAGATACGATGAAAGTCTAAAAAATGACAGTTAATTAAATAATTAAGTACTTGCTATATTGCTTACATTAGGTAAAAAGGGTATGTTAAAATGCGTATAAGTCACAAAAAATTGAGGTCTACAATGAAAAAATATACAACGTTTAAATTGCAATATTTAATTATGGGTGTTGCCTTTTTAGCGGTGTTTTTAACGTCGTTGGTAAGTATTTGGAGTGGTTATCGTATGAACGAAAAGACACTCACAGAAAATACACTTGAAACCCATCGAGTATATGCTGAGAAGCTTGCATCAAGTGCAAATGGTTATTTAGAGGAAACATTTAAGTTATTAAATGTAAATGCGACTGAGATGAGTGCTTATATGGATGACGGAGAACGATTAGAACGCAAGGCGGATTTATTACGCCGCGGCTCGACCGCTTTTAATTCCATTATTGTAATGAATGCAAAAGGAAAAATCATTGCTACTTCGCCGCAGTCACTAAATTTAAAAGGAATTAAGGTGACATCTAGGGCGTCGAAAAAAGCGCTTGAAGAACGAAAACCAATGATTTCAAAGCCGTATAAAACAACGACTTCCGGGCGTGAAATCATCTTTATTTCGACACCAATTTATGATGCCAATAATCGCTTTTTAGGTGTGTTAGGTGGCACGATTTATCTAAAAGAAAATAATGTCTTAAACCAATTGCTTGGCAAGCATCCGTATGAGGATGGCTCGTATGCGTATGTTGTCGATGCGGACGGTCAAATTATTTATCATGAAGATAAGACACGTATTGGCGATAATGTGATGAAAAATACGGTCGTTAAAAAAATGCTAACGACCGATTCAGAGACAGGGGCCGAACGCGTTGTAAATACGAAAAATACAGATATGCTCGTAGGCTATGCGAAGATGGAAATTAGCGGCTGGGGTGTTATTACACAGCGCCCAACGGAACTAGCATTAGCACCAGCAGGTGAAATGGTCAATCATATGATGCTTGTTGGATTGCCTTTATTATTGTTAGCTTTAGTAATTGTCATTATGCTTGCACGTAAAATCGCAAAGCCACTGCAGGAACTTGCGGATATTACAGTGGTAGACCGCGATGAGGCGGATGCTGCGCAGAAAAACTTCCAAAGTGTCACGGCTTGGTATTATGAGGCAATTCAATTAAAGCAATCGCTGATGTCGAGCTTCTCACATTTACACAACCAAGTGCATTTTTTCCGAGACCAATCGGCAACTGATGCGCTAACAGGACTGACGAATCGTCGTACCATTGATGAGTTAATGAATAGCTGGCATATTGAGCAGCGTATGTATTCGCTTATTTTAATTGATATTGATAAATTTAAATCAATTAATGACACCTATGGGCATGGCGTGGGGGATGAGGTACTACAGTTTTTAGCACGCAAAATGGAGAATGTCGCACGTAGTGAAGATGTATGCTGCCGCTATGGCGGAGAAGAGTTCGTGATTTTACTACCGAATACACCGAGTGATATTGCGATGACAATGGCGGAGCTACTGCGTCAGGATGTAGAATCAACGGCTGCACCGCATGCCATTCAGGTGACATTGTCAGCAGGTGTAGCGACATTTCCAGTGGATGCACATCATCCGAAACAATTACTTGAAAAGGCAGATGATGCGCTCTATTATGCAAAAGAACATGGCAGGAACCAAGTTATCCTAGCTAAATAGTCATATCTCACAAAATACGTTAATTGATTAACTGGCATAATAATGGTAACAAAATAGACAATTTTTTCGGATTATTTTAACGATCATCTCTTTTTTAAATATCCATTTCATTTGAAAATGTGTAACATGTGAAAGAGAGGTGGAAATGATGAATCGCGAAGAAATTATTCAAATTGTTTCGGAAAAGATCAAGCTTATACGTACAGAAAACAGTTACACACAAGACCAAATGGCGGATATTGTGGGTATTTCAAAAAAGACACTCGTGCAAATCGAAAAACAACGAATTGCCTGTGGGTGGAATGTGGCTGTAACGATCTGTGCGTTATTTAGAGACAGCACAATTTTACAAAACGTAATGGGTGGCGATCCACTCGAAGTAATTGAACTAACTGCGCATGATTGCATTACTCGACCAATGAAAACAACACCAAATACGAATGTATGGTGGAAAACGCTTGAAGAAACGACTGCGTATCGTTTACAGCAAAATCTTTTAAGTCATCATTATCGTATTGTAGATACAGAAGGATTCCGCATCTTCACAAGCTTCGATGAACCACTGACGCGTGACCATTACGCAAAAATTCAGTAGTCTTGCATCATTGATTGAACGATTCAATTTAAGAGCAAATAGCAAAAAGGAAATATTAGAAAAGAGCGTTAGGTGATTGGGATGAATCATCTGGCCCTCTTTTTCTTTTTGCTAAAAAGGGGCATAATGAAAATGAAATAACAATTTGAGGTGACAGAATGTACTATTTAAGCATGATTTTCTTTCAAGTCGTTGCGCCCATTTTGCTATTACTTGTATTAGGTGGCGTTATTCAAAAACGATTTCAATTTAATTTAAAAGCATTATCAAATTTGGTGACATTTTGTTTAATGCCCGCTGCGATTTTTTTAAATATTTATGAAACAGAAGTTGATGCGGCGGTACTCGGAAAAATTCTTCTTTATTTATTCACGTTTATTTTCTCACTCATGCTAATTAGTAATTTACTCGTGAAAATCCTGCGCTTAGAAGGAGCGAAGGCGGCAGTATTTAAAAATAGCATCGTCCTTATGAACTCCGGAAACTACGGCTTGCCCGTAAGTCAGATGGTTTTTAGTACACAACCTCTTGGGACGGCGATTCAAATTATTACGATTGTCGTTCAAAACTTAACGACCTATACGTATGGTTTATACAATTTGATTGCAACTTCAAAAAAAGGGCTTGATATTTTACGTGATATTATTAAATTACCGATTGTTCATGCACTTATTTTAGGCTCGATTATGAATTATTTTGATATTCCGCTACCACAGTTCGTTAGTATTCCACTGAATCATGTAGCAGATTCCTTTATTGCGATTGCACTTATTACCTTAGGGGCACAGCTCGCGAAAATTAAAATGAAAACATTGTTTAATAAGATGCTGTATTTAAGCTGCTTTGGTCGTCTGATTTTAGGACCTTCTGTGGCAATGGTGCTCATTTATTTATTCCGGTTTGACGGCATTGTGGCGCAGTCACTGCTCATTGCGAGTTCATTCCCGACATCACGAAATAGCTCCTCTCTTGCACTTGAATATGATGTGGAGCCGGATTTAGCAGCGCAAACAGTGCTTGTGACAACGATTGTCAGCTGCTTGACCGTTACAATTGTGATTTATATGGCTCGTTTATTGTATCCAGTTTAAATTTGTCTAATTGGTTATTGTGTAGTAAAATATGGCTAAATAATGAAAGGAGGCCGTTATTCGATGAAGAAAAAACTAGTATTCGTGTTGACGGCGTGCATTCTTGTACTCACAGCATGTGGTCCAAACGATAACGAATCGAATGATGACCGAGACCGTAATTATTACGCATCAACAACTGTAAATGACAACGACAGCTTATAATTTTTTATAATAGATGGGGCTGGGACATATGTGTTAAAATCACCGCTCCTATGAATAGAAGAAAAACCGGAATCGTGCTGTAGCGCGGTTCCGGTTTTTCGTTATGAACGTAAAAAAAAGAGAAGTAGCCAAAGCCACTTCTCTTTTATAGACGGATAATTGTCGGATTATCTAGTGTCTAGAAGTATTTGATTTCTTTATTTAGGTCGATTGAATTGATATCGATGCCTAAAGCTTTTGCAACACCTTCACCATAAGCTGGATCCGCTTTATGGCAGTGGATGATGTGGCGTTCTTTAATGAAGTCTTCTACGCCATTCATTTCTGCAGCAGTGTTGTTGAATAATTGTTGTTTTTGGTCGTCATTCATTAAGTTGAATAATTTACCTGGTTGCTCGAAGTAGTTATTATCATCTTCGCGGAAGTCATAGATATCAGCAGGTCCATCAAGTTGTAATGCAGGGTCTTTGTATTCTGGTTGACCATGTAATGCACCGTAGCTGTTTGGATAGTAAGTGATTGCAGAACCACGGTTACCATCTGCACGACCTTGACCATCGCGGTGGTATACCATGAATGGACATTTTGGTGCGTTTACAGGAATTTGGTGATGGTTCACGCCTAAACGGTAACGTGTTGCATCTTGGTAGCCGAATAAACGAGCTTGTAGCATACGGTCAGGTGAGAATGAGATACCTGGTACAACGTTTGATGGCGCGAAAGCAGCTTGCTCAACATCAGCGAAGTAGTTTTCAGGGTTACGGTTTAATTCGAATTCACCAACTTCGATTAGTGGGTACTCAGATTTGTACCAAACTTTTGTTAAATCGAATGGGTTATCTTTATGGTTGCGCGCTTGTTCTTCTGTCATAACTTGGATGAACATTTTCCATTTAGGGAAGTCACCTTTTTCGATTGAATCGAATAAGTCACGTTGTGAAGATTCACGGTCAGAAGCGATGATTGCACCAGCTTCTTCGTTTGTAAGGTTTTCGATACCTTGTTGTGTACGGAAGTGGAATTTCACATATACGCGTTCGTTTTCAGCGTTGATGAATGAATAGGTGTGAGAACCGAATCCATGCATATGGCGGTAACCATTTGGAATACCACGGTCAGACATAACGATTGTTACTTGGTGTAATGCTTCAGGTAACATTGTCCAGAAATCCCAGTTAGAATTTGCATTATGCATATTCGTTTTAGGGTCACGTTTTACAACGTGGTTTAAGTCTGGGAAGTGTAATGGGTCACGGAAGAAAAATACAGGTGTGTTGTTACCAACCATATCCCAGTTACCTTCTTCAGTGTAGAATTTCAATGCGAAACCGCGGATATCACGTTCAGCATCAGCAGCACCACGTTCACCAGCTACTGTAGAGAAACGCGCGAACATCTCTGTTTGTTTACCTACTTCAGAGAAGATTTTTGCTTTTGTATATTTTGTAATATCATTTGTAACAGTAAATGTACCGAATGCACCTGAACCTTTTGCATGCATACGACGTTCTGGAATTACTTCACGGTTAAAGTTTGCTAATTTTTCAATTAAGAATACGTCTTGTAATAAAACTGGTCCACGACGGCCAGCTGTTTGTGTATTATCATGTGATACGACTGGAGCACCAGTGATGGTCGTTAACTTTTCATTGTTATTGTTCGTCATTCATATTGCCTCCCATATGTTTAATCATCTCTTCAATCATTACTATAACAGAAGTTATTTAGAATGAAAAGTAAATAATAATTATTATTGTTTAGAAATTATGATAGTTAAGTGAAAAATGTGCAAATCGACATTTCTCCTTATTATAATAGGTCAACATTAATTTATACCCTTTTAATGTGCAAAAAAACATTTGAAATGATTAAAAATCGCTATTTTTCTTTTAAAATAAATTAAGTGATTTTCTCATTAACATCATAAAAATAGTGATAATAAGTGCTCTAATTGATAATTATTGTTTTTTTAAAGTTAAAAATCTAGAAGTATGCGAAAGGCAAATGTCCATTTGTGACAACTTCTTTACATGGATATAAAATACATATTTTTTGCGAGGAAGAAAGATTGTACAATCAACAACAGAGTGCACATTATTAAGACAGACTTATTTTAGGGAAGTGAAGATGTTGTTAGAACAAGTACGAATCTTTTTAGAACAATACACAGCGGAAAATAAACTAGCACAGTCGTATGTTGAAGAGCGTTTACAGCAATTCACAGCTGCAGGAGCTGTCGATTACACAATAGAAGAAATGGATTACGCGCTAAAGCTTGCATGGCGTAATAGTAACAAATGCATTGGTCGTCTTTTCTGGAAATCATTGCATACATTTGACCGACGACATTTAAAGACAGTACAAGAAATCTATGAGGCGTTACTGGCGCATATTGACTACGCGACAAATGGTGGGAAAATTCGTTCGACGATTTCAGTCTTTGATCCAAGTGTGCGCATTTGGAATCATCAGCTTATTCGTTATGCTGGTTATAAAACAGCAAATGAGATTATTGGAGATCCAGCCTCTGTTGAATTCACGCAGAAATGCCAAGAGCTTGGTTGGCAAGGTGCGGGTGGTCGTTTTGATGTTTTACCACTTGTTATACAAGTAGGGGATGCGGCACCCGTCGTTTTTGATATTCCAAAGACGCATATTTTAGAAGTAGAGCTACGTCACCCGACGCTTGAATGGTTCCGTGAGCTTGGCTTGAAATGGTATGCTGTACCGATGATTTCAGATATGAAGGTTGAAATTGGCGGATTAGATTTTGTATCCGTTCCGTTTAATGGCTGGTATATGGGCACAGAAATTGGTGCTCGAAATCTGGCCGATTCAGAACGCTACAATATGCTACCGATTATTGCAGAGAAGATGGGCCTTGATACGTCTAAAAATATGACGCTTTGGCAGGACTACGCACTTGTCGAATTAAATCGTGCGGTATTGTATTCATATAAGGAAGACGGCGTATCGATTGTCGACCATCATACGGCGGTTGAACAGTTTCTTCTATTTGAAAAACAGGAGCAACAGGCAGGGCGTGAGGTGACAGGCAACTGGGCGTGGCTTTTACCACCGATGTCCCCAGCGACAGCGGCGATTTATCATCGCCCGATGGACAATACAAAACATAAGCCGTTTTATCGTTATCAACAAGCACCTTATCAAAATAGGTAAAAAGATTCATTTTTAGGAAAAAGGACCGAAAATATTTAAAAATGTGAAAAAATGGGTATAGTATTTTTTGCATATTATTAGTGAAAGTGAGGTTAGGAAGATGGGAGAATTACCGAAACTCATATCTGAATCTGAAGTAAAAAGGATTTTTCAATTTTTTCAAAATCAGATTGATCGACAAGCTATTGTTGTATCAGTTATTGCTTTGCGTCCAGTTGGCGAGACGCCATTTGAGAAGCTACAACAAATACTTCTTGAAACTGCACGCTCAAGTAACTTATATTTTTTACTATCAAAGGATGTAATAGGCATTGTATTATATGAAGCAACGCAAAAAGATGCGCAATTTTATTTGAAGCGTTTAGAACGAGATTTTCCACAACTAACGTGGCAAGCATCCATTTGTGAATTGCGCCAGAAAGTAGCAGATTTTCAATTCATTAAAGAGGAGCTAATAGAACAGCTACCGACAACTACAACTATCTTTGAAAAAAATATTAGTACGCGTTTTAGTCAGCGCAAAAAAATGAAGAAAAAAGTTAGCATTGTTGAAGCAAATGATGTAGCTCGTCATTTGCTTGAAAATGCCATTCATACGATTAAGCTTCCGAATGTGGAAATTGCGCTTCAGACATTTTCAGATGGAGAAGCTTTTTTGGCGTCTGATTGGTATCAATCAGAGCACGAACATATCGTGCTACTTAACGCAAAATTGCCACGAAAAAATGGTCTGCAAGTCGTCAGTGAACTACGTGATTTACCGAATGACCGGAAGTTTTCGATTTTCTTAATGTCTCGGTTACCTGCAGCTGAGGATCAAATTTCAGCGTATGAGCATGGCGTAGATGCCTACATAATACGCCCGTTTAATCTCGGCGTGTTAAGCGCGCAAGTTAAACAAAAATTAATGAAGAGGGCACATAAATGACAGGTGTTGTATGGCTTTCTTATGGCGTAGTGGCGGCATTTATTGTGCTAGTTTTGATTATGCTTTATGTATCAATTGATACGAAAAATTATCAAAAAAGACAGCAACAAATTAAAAGGGATGTGCAGGAACATACGGCCGCGTGCTATCGCTATTTTATTGAAGGAGACGATGACAGTTGCGTGATTGCTAATACGAATGAAGAATTTGAAGCAATTGAAGAAATTGTAGAAAGCTATATTGCTTATGTCGAAGATGAGGCCATTTTAACGCGTATTTATCAGTATATGGATACGTATTATAGCGCAACATATCGACGACAGTTACGCGGTAATGATACGACAAAGCGTATTAATGCGCTGTATCAAATTATGGATTTTCATATTATTTCACTCTTGCCAGAGGTAAAAGAAATGCTGCTGAAAAAGCATATTACGCTGAAGGAATGCTTTATTGGTCTAAAAATCGTTGCGACATTAGAGGAAGAGAGCACGTACAAATTTTACGTGCACCATAAATCAAAACTTGCCGCAAATCAAGTAACGATGATTGTGAATTGTATGACCGATGATAGAATTTACGATATTGTCGACCATGAGCATACGGATATCGAATGGCTGGTGGCAGCATTAAAGGTGATGGCGAAGCGCCAATTGGCGTATTCAAGTCTTGTTGTGCACGAGCTACTCCATCATGATGTGCAGATTGTGCGAGACGAAGCATTACAGGTGCTTAGTGCCATTGGAACCGAGAAATCATTGATGGATTTTGAAGAGTATTTTTACTCAGAAGATGTAGAGAGCCGGATGCTGTTTGCGAAACTTGCATCCCAGTATAAGCTCGAAGATGTGTCTGCTTATTTAGTTGTGCTAGCGCAGGATAAGTCGTTTCTTGTACGTCAGGCTGCGATTCATGCGATTGCACAATATCCAAAGGGACAAGAGATGTTTGAGCGAATGCTTGAGACGATTGATGATGCGTATATGCATGATTCCATTCATACTTATCTGAAAGGAGGACATGAGCATGTGGCATTGGATTAATCTTTTTTTCCAAACGCTTATTTTAATTTATATGTTTATCGTTATTGGTGTCTATGTGATTATGCTGATTTTCTCGTTGATTGAACTTTATCGCGGGCGCAATATTTCACGTGAGTCGGTAGATGAGGAGCTACAGGATGTTGACTATGTTTATCCATTGTCGATACTCGTGCCAGCTTATAATGAAAGCATTAATATTATCAATACGGTCCAATCACTGCTGAGTAGTCGTTACCCCGAGTATGAAATCATCATTATAAATGATGGTTCAAAGGACGATACGTTAGAAGTAGCGATAACGCATTTTAAAATGAAAAAAGTACATCGTGTCATTCAGACAACCTTGCCGTCGAAGGATGTGCGCGGTATTTATCAGTCAACGATTGATCCACGTATTTTAATGATTGATAAGGAAAACGGCGGAAAAGCAGATTCATTAAATAGTGGTATTAATTTATCAAAGTATCCGTACTTCTGCTCGATTGATGGCGATTGTATTTTAGGGGAAACATCGCTTGTACAAGTGATGGAGGCGTTTGTGAAGGACCCGAATGTCATTGCGGCAGGTGGTAATGTCAAAATTGCGAATGGCTCAGATATTCAAATGGGGACATTAATGCGTTATGGTATGTCAGATAAGCCGCTTGTGATGATGCAAGTTATCGAATATTTCCGTGCTTTTCTTATGGGGCGCATTACATTTAGTCGCTTCAATATGGTGTTTATTATTTCTGGCGCCTTTAGTATTTTCTCGAAAAAGGAAGTCGTCGAAGTAGGGGGTTACTTGCGGGATACAATCGGTGAGGATATGGAGCTTGTCGTGCGTCTACATCGCTTGATTCGCAAAAAACAAAAGTCTAAAAAAATTAAGTTTTTACCGTATCCAGTATGCTGGACAGAGGCTCCTGAAACGTATCAGCAGCTGAAGCGTCAGCGTAGTCGCTGGCATCAAGGGTTAATGGAAAGCTTATGGCGTAATAAACAAATTTTCGCAAATCCCAAATACGGTAAGCTAGGCTTTATCGCCTTTCCGTATTTCTTATTTATCGAATGCTTAGGACCGATTATCGAATTTGCGGGCTACTTATATGTAATTTTCGCCTTTTTCACAGGTGGTGTGTATTTAGAGTTTGCGTTGTTATTACTCTTATTGTTCGTTATCAATGGCGCACTATTTTCGATGGTATCTGTCATTATGGAGTCATGGCTAATGAAGCGTTACATATCAGTAAAAGATATTTGGCGCTTATTCGTCTTAGCCATCACTGAAATCTTTTGGTATAAACCATGTACATTATGGTTCCGTCTACTCGGCTTGTGGAATTATGCTCGCGGTAAAAGTAGCTGGGGCGAAATGGTTCGAAAAGGCTTATAAGGGGATGCGACGATGAAAAAATTACTGATTATTTTTGGTGCGGCCATAGCGCTTTTACTTGTGATTTTTGGGGGCTGGCAATTGAAAAGTGACCAAAAACTCTCGATTGCGATTATCGATAAAACAGTTGCAACGACGGAGTATCAAGAGCATCAGGGGTTAAACTGGCTATTAAAAGCAGAGAAATATGTAAATGACAAGGGAGAACCGTATGCCCTAACAGATTACTTTGGCTATCATCCTGAGCAGGACCAGCCTGTAGGGAAACTCCCGACATCATATGACGATACGAATTTGATTTATATTGCAGATACATATGGTGTCTATGAGGAGAAGCAAGGACAGGCTAAGCCGAAAAAGCTCGATGGTGGGCTGACGATGGATGAATGGAATGCGGTTTTTAAACGTCTTGAAGATGATAAGGCGGTTACGCTTGTAACGGAATTTAATACACTCGCATCGCCAACAACGACCGAGGTACGTGAGCATATGAGCAGTGTACTTGGCATTCATTCGTCTGGCTGGATTGGCCGTCATTTTAATGAGTTATCACTCGACAATCCGGATATGCCGAGCTGGTTAAAGAACGAAAAAAATTGGCCGTATAGTGGCGCTGGCTTTGTGCTTGTGAATGAGGAACAAGAGAAATACTTTATTCTCAAGGATGACAAGGATGTGGCTAGTAAACTTACGGTGAAGTACACCGAAGCGGGTCAAAAAGCATTTGATTTAACAGAGTCCGTCGCATTTAATGGCTGGTTTGATATTGTTGAAAGTGAATCAGCAGAAGCGACACTCGCAAACTTCCACTGGGATTTAACGGATTCAGGGAAGCAGTTAATGAAAGAACATGGTGTGCCAACAAAATTTGTCGCTGTTAATAAAATGACGATGAACAATGCGACAGCGTATTACTTTGCGGGGCAATTCAATGTAACACCGTCTGTGCCGAATTACTATCAATTCCTTGGTGTGGAGATATTGAATAGTTGGATTAGTCATTTTAGTAAGGAAACGGGCTTCTACTGGGATGCATATGTACCGATGATGAAAAAGGTACTCGCCCAAACGACCGCACAAAAAAATAAAAAGGTAGCGGCCCTCAAAAAACCAAAGGAAGTTCAATATGTGTCGCGCATTCATGACAATGATATGCAGGTGCAAGTGAATGGAAAATGGCAGTCAATGAAAATTCAAGGCGTCAATGTAGGGATGGGAAAACTCGGTACGTTCCCTGGACAGGCAGCGATTACGGAAAATGAATATTATAAATGGTTCCAAGATATTGGTAAGCTTGGCTCCAATACGATGCGTGTTTATACGGTGCAACCACCTGGGTTTTATAATGCATTGAAGCGTTATAACGAAGCACACGAACAAAAGCTTTATTTGTTGCATGGTACGTGGATTGATGAGGAACGAATTGTTCATAAGGGTAATGTCTTTGACAAGCAGGCGACAACGGAATTCCGTGATGAAATTCGCCACATCGTCGATATTCTTCATGGCAATGAAATGATTGCTTATAAAAAGGGGCATGCAACAGGGGCCTATACAGCCGATGTGTCAGAGTATGTCATCGGTTGGGTGCTTGGCATTGAGTGGGACCCAGTGATGGTGAAGTCAACGAATAAGAAAAACAAAGCAGTTGGCGACTATAAAGGCACATATGTATATACAAAGGGTGCATCGCCATTTGAACATTGGATTGCTGAAAATCTAGATTACGTCGCAAAATATGAAAAAGATAAGTATAACTGGGTTCGTCCACTAAGCTTTACAAACTGGGTGACGACAGATCTACTGGAGCATCCTGAGGAGCCTGATCCAGAGGAGGACTTAGTATCCGTCAATCCGAATGTTATTCATTTAAAAGGGGACGTAACGAAAACACAGCAATTCGCAAGCTATCATGTGTATCCGTATTATCCTGAATCGCTGAATTACCAATACAATGATTATATCGATTTTCGTGGCAAGAAAAATAACTACGCAGCGTATTTAAAGGATTTACATGCAGCACATGATATGCCGGTGTTAATCGCAGAGTTTGGGATTCCATCATCACGAGGGAAAACGCATAATAACGTCAATGGTTGGAATCAGGGGCATATGTCTGAAACACAACAAGGCGAGACACTCGTTCATTTATTTGAGGATATTTTACATGAGGATATGATGGGTGGCTTAATCTTTACCTGGCAGGATGAATGGTTTAAGCGGACGTGGAATACGATGGATTTAGATGACCCAGATCGTCGTCCATTTTGGTCAAATGCACAGACGAGTGAGCAGCAATTTGGCTTATTGAGCTTTGATGTATTAAAGGTGAAGGTCGATGGGGATGATCGTGACTGGGAAGGCGCAAAGACCATGTATGAGTCAAGTGGGCCAATCGAGTCACTCATGATGCAGCATGATGAGCGCTATGTGTATTATAAAATTCAAATGAGTGCTGATGCGAAGGGGTATCCGATGCTCATGCTTGATACGAAGCAGACGCAAGGTAATACAAAGATTAATAACTATAAGTTGAAAACTGAAAATGGACTCGAGTTTATCGCGCCGTTAAAATCAGCGAAAAATGCTCGTCTACTTGTCGATACACAGTATGATATTTATGCACTGTATTACGGCAAATACGATCCAGAAAATATTACGTATCATCCTGAAAAAAATACAGGAAATTTTACGAAAATTAATTATGTACTAAGCAATGAACTAAACATCCCAACAACGAAAGAAAAAATCCCATTCGTTGGGTATGAAACGGGTAAATTACTTGAAGGCAATGCGAACCCTGAAGCAGAAGACTATAATTCTCTTGTTGATTTTAATATAAATGAAGAAGAGCATTTTATTGAGCTACGTGTGCCGTGGATGCTCATGAGCTTCTCAGACCCAAGTTTGAAGGAAGTAATTGGCGATATTGATAAGCCGGATTATATGGCACGTGAAAAGGTAGACGGCATTCACGTAGGTGTTGCCTTTATGAATGATGAGGACAAAGTTGTTCAAACGTTGCCAGCAAAAAAAGGCAATACTACCCGTCCGTTCAAACAATATACATGGGCAAACTGGGAGCAGCCGAACTCGATTTATCGTCTGAAACCATCCTACTACATGGTACAGGATGCCTTTATGAAAAATGAACAAGCCTTTGTGAAATAACGAAATGAGGCTTTGACATACGTGTAGAAATCAGCTCTCATATGAGCATAAGAAAAACCGGAATCGCGCGGTGGCGCGGTTCCGGTTTTTCATTGCGAACGCTAAAAAAAGAACATGACATGTTTTGCCCCAGCCTCATTTTTTTATGCACTGTCAGAAATCATTGATTGCCTCAAGGAGCGAGTTTTGGCTACGACATATTTCTAAATAAGTGCCAAACTACGTCTATTTTCGTACGTAAAAAGAGAGTTTTAATAAGCATCATGCAGAAAGCTGTCAACGAAAATTTTTATTTGCGATTTTTTCATAGATATTTATTATTTTTAAGATATGAAAAAGGCCCGTTTTCAGTTGTTTTCGGCAAAAACAGGTGCTTTCAGGCTCTCCGAGGGTTGTTTTTGCACGAAAAATCGGATTTGGTCAGTCTAGTATGTCATTTATTGAAATGAATCAAAAATGCGCCATGCAGCACGCTTTTTCTAAGTGAAAGAGAGCCGTTAGAGGCCGAAAATAGACCCGAAATCGTGAAAAATGGGCTGAAAACGTCCCTGTTTTGTCCGGTTTTGACAAGATGCTGTACAAAGTTATGGTACGTATCAACCGAAAAAAACATAATTATTTGATATGAAATGCTATTTGGACAAATGATTAGCGTTTCACTAGGTTCATAGACATAGCGCTGACACTTATTAAAAAATAAGTCGTATGCAAAAGACGCTTTCTAGCAGGATGTGGCTTTTTAAATAAATGATTCGAAATAAAAAATGGTGTGACATTTAAACGTCACACCGCATGTATTAATCATTTGTTACATACCGATCTTTCGCGCTCGCATAGGAGAAGAAGAATAAAATAATCGCAACGGCTAAGTAAACAAAGTTCGCGCTATGGAAGCCACCAGCGTAATCATGTACGAAGCCGTATAATACCGGACCGGTTGCGGCTAATAAATAACCGATGGATTGCCCGAAGCCAGATAGCTCCGCTGCCTCGTAGGCGTTACGTGCCCGAACAGAGAAGAACATCATACAAATACCAAACGATGCACCACCCGCAAGCCCTAGAAAAATCATCCACAACCATGTGAGGCTCGTCCATTCAAGTAAGAGACCACCAAAACCGATTAAATAAAACAGTGAAAACATCGCAACAAGTGGGCGCTGGTCGCGTGTACGGCCTGCTAAAATGGGAATGATAAAGGTCATCGGAATTTGTGAAAATTGTAGTACAGAGAACATTGCACCCGATGCACTCGCGCTCATTCCTTGCTCGGTAAGCATTGCCGGAACCCATGCGACGGTCGTATAAAATAAAAATGACTGAAAGCCCATCGCAAAGGTCAAAGCCCATGTCAGTGGATATTGCCAAATTTTCTTTTTCGGTGGCTTACCTGAAAGATTGGCTGCATTTACATGATCCGTCTTTTTCGTTTGTGGTAGCCACACGATAATCGCAATAATGATAAAAACAAGCCAAATGGATAGCGTGCCTTGCCAGCCAAGTGCTGTGGTTGCGATTGGATAGCTTACACCGGCTGCTAGACTTGCTGTTACATTCATCGAAACGGTAAAAATGGCTGTCAGTAGCCCGATTTGAAGCGGGAAGCGAAGCTTAATGATGCTTGGCATCAATACATTACTAAATGCAATACCGATACCGATTAGCACTGTGCCGATGTAGAGCATCGTGCTACTGCCAAGCGAGCGTAAAATAACACCGATTGCTAAAATGAACATCGCAATAAATAAAGTGCGCTCGATGCCAATTCGGCGAGATACCTTTGGAACGATTGGTGAGACGACGGCAAATGCTAGAAGCGGAATCGTCGTAATGAAGCCTGCTATAACATTTGAAATATGTAGGTTATCACGTAAAATTTCGACAATTGGGCCGACTGATGTTATCGGGGAGCGCATCGTAAAGGAAATACAAACGATGCCTAGTACGAATAACCAGGTCGCCTTCGTCCATTTGCGTGAAGTTTCAAAATGTGATTGTTCCATATTCCTCCTCCTATTCCTGAATTGAACTAAGCGTAACAGGTTCGACAAGTAAAGTATAGAAACAAATTATTAGAGGATTACATAAGTTTTAATGTCAATTAAGTCTTGAAGTGAATTGTGTTTTATATTAGAATGAAACGAGTATTAAAAAGAATATTGCAATGCCTCATCCAGCAAAAAAAGGTGAGGTAGAGGTCGCGAACGTTATTAGTATCATTTTCGAGATGAGAAAGCATTACTGACAAAATGAGAAAGGAACGTTTGCCGAAGTATTTCAAATGCTTTTATCATTTGAATGCTGGGGCTGTCGCTTAATAGGTGCAGAACTGTCACGTAACAACGTGTTGAGCTATCTTTAATCTAAGTTTGGTGGGACTACTGTATACATACAACCCATTTTAGAGAAAGTTCTAGAATGGGTTTTTTTATTCAGAAAAACCACTGTTAGACCTTGATACGCAATAGGAAAAGAGGAAATTTTTTATGAGCAACAATACAGAACAGCTCGAGTTGAGCCGTGGTCTTAAATCACGCCATATCACGATGATTTCGCTTGGTGGTACGATTGGAACAGGGTTATTACTAGCAAGTGGGAACTCGATTGCACAGGCAGGTCCTGGTGGCGCACTTTTAGCTTATGCCTTAATTGGTGTGATGGTGTACTTCTTAATGACCGGCCTTGGTGAAATGTCGGCTTACATGCCAGTATCATCTACGAGCACATACGCAACACGTTTTATTGATCCATCACTTGGATTCGCATTGGGTTGGAACTATTGGTATAACTGGGCAGTAACAATCGCGGCAGAAGTAGCGGCCGTAGCACTTGTTATGAAATATTGGTTCCCAGATACACCTTCATATATTTGGAGTGCTGCATTCCTAATTATTATTTTCTTACTGAACTATTTATCAGTAAACACATTTGGTGAAAGTGAATATTGGTTTGCGTTTATTAAAGTCGCAACGATCATTATTTTCTTAATCGTATCATTCTTAATGATCTTTGGTATTATCGGTGGGAAAGCGCCGGTTGGCTTCACAAACTTCTTTGAAGGTGACGGTCCATTCCACGGTGGTTTCTTCGCAATACTAGGTATTTTCCTAGCAGCAGGGTTCTCATTCCAAGGGACAGAATTACTTGGTGCGACTGCTGGTGAAGCAAAAGATCCTGAAAAAACAATTCCAAAAGCTGTGAAATCTATTTTTTGGCGTATTTTATTATTCTATATCTTAGCGTTATTCGCGATTGGTTTATTATTACCTTACACAGACCCTCGCTTAGTGAATGCTGATGACAATGTAGCGATTAGCCCATTCACATTAGTATTTGAAAATGCGGGTATTGCGTTTGCGGCAACATTAATGAATGCGGTTGTGTTAACAGCGATTTTATCAGCAGGTAACTCTGGCTTATACGCATCATCACGTACATTATGGCAGTTAGCAAAAGACGGCTTAGCGCCAAAAATCTTCTTAAAATTAAACCGTAAAGGCGTGCCAGTAGCTGCATTAGTATTAACGGTATTAGTAGCCTGCCTAGCGTTCCTAACATCATTCTTCGGAACAGGTGAAGTATATATGTGGTTATTATCTTCATCTGGTATGTGTGGCTTTATCGCTTGGATTGGGATGGCCGCAAGTCATTACCGCTTCCGTCGCGCATATATCGCACAAGGAAAAGATTTAAATGATTTACCATATCGTTCTGGCTGGTACCCATTTGGTCCGATTTTCGCCTTTATTTTATGTGCGATTATTTTAGTCGGCCAAGTTCAAGATTTTATGGGTGGCGACATCGACTGGGTAGGAATGACGGTTTCATACATTAGTGTACCGATTTTCTTACTATTATGGATTGGCTATAAAGTGAAACACAAAACAAAAGTATACAAACTACAAGATGTTGATTTAGAAACGGATCATCGTCAGTAGCTAAAAAAAGAGTCGCATTGCGGCTCTTTTTTTGTTCGTAAAACGATATAAAACGAAAAACTTTTCATATCATAAAATTGACGTTATATACAAAAATGAGAAAAATGTTCGTGAAACAGCTAAAAAAACGTGCATGAGTAAAAGAATGTTAAGAAATTAGTTTATTTTCATAATATTCGAAATAAATAAAATTCTTAAACGTGTATTGATTTTAAGAAGTAGAGTGATATACTTTGTACATTATTTCTTTTAAATAATAAACAACTTACTCATATAATAGTGGGGATATGGCCCACGAGTTTCTACCAATTCGCCGTAAATGAATTGACTATGAGAGGCAATTATCCAAAACGTTTATTTCGTTTTATATTCGACTTAATACTCGATGTATATTGCCCTACTCGTAGAATTACGATTAGGGTAGTGTGCGTCGAGTTTTTTTATTTTAAAAAGTGAACATTCGAAGGGAGCCTTTCATCGTGAAAGCATTAGAACAAGCAATTTTAGCAAAAGGTAAAGTTTTATCAGAGGACGTATTAAAAGTGGATTCATTTTTAAATCACCAAATTGACCCAGCATTAATGCAAGCAATGGGCCAAGAATTTGCTGACTTATATAAAGATGCAGGCATTACAAGAATTTTAACATTAGAAGCATCAGGTATCGCACCAGCAGTAATGGCTGGCTTAATCTTAGGCGTACCTGTTGTATTCGGCCGCAAACGTAAATCAGTTACATTACAAGACAATCTTTACACTGCGGATGTTTATTCATTCACAAAAAAAGTAACGAACACCATTTCAGTTTCTAAAGACTTTTTAGATAAAGAAGACACACTATTAATCATCGATGATTTCTTAGCGAACGGAGAAGCAGCGAAGGGCTTACTTGACGTTGCCAACCAAGCAGGGGCGAAGGTTGCCGGCATCGGAATCGTAATTGAAAAAGGATTCCAACCAGGTGGTAAAGCACTTCGCGAACAAGGATATCGCGTTGATTCATTAGCAATTGTTTCTTCATTGGAAAATGGCACAGTAACATTTGCTTAGGAGGCAATTAGGACAATGAACAAGGCAAAACTTGCGACATTAGGGATTCAACATTTACTTGCAATGTATGCGGGTGCGATTTTAGTACCGATGATTATCGGGGGCGCACTAGGCTTTAACGCCACGCAAATGACGTATTTAATTTCAATTGATATTCTGATGTGCGGCGTTGCGACATTACTTCAAGTAATGCGCGGTAAAGTATTCGGAATTGGGTTACCACTCGTTTTGGGTTGTACGTTTACAGCCGTTACACCGATCATCGGTATCGGCAATGAATTTGGCTTAGGCTCAATTTACGGTGCTGTTATCGCATCTGGTTTAATCGTTGTATTGATTTCAGGTTTCTTCGGAAAGTTAGTAAAATTTTTCCCACCAATCGTAACGGGCTCTGTTGTAACGATTATTGGGTTAACATTGATTCCAGTAGCATTTAATAATGCTGCCGGTGGTCAAGGTGCGAAAGACTTTGCATCAGCTGAAAATGTTATTTTAGCATTTACAACAATGCTTCTGATTGTGTTAATTTATCGCTTCTCTACAGGTTTTGTACGTTCAATTGCCATCTTAATTGGCTTAGTCGTTGGAACAGTCATTGCCTCATTTATGGGCAAAGTTGACTTTACGAATGTAGCAAATGCTTCATGGCTACATATGGTGAAACCGTTCTACTTCGCGACACCAGAATTTAATCTTGTACCAATCTTAACGATGACGCTCGTTGCTATCGTGTCATTAGTCGAATCTACAGGTTCTTACTTTGCGCTTAGCAATATGACAAAAACGCCAATCGACTCAAAAGCATTAGCACGCGGGTATCGCTCTGAAGGGTTAGCATCAATTATTGGTGGTATCTTCAACTCGTTCCCATACACAGCGTTTTCTCAAAATGTTGGTCTGATGCAAATGACAGGCGTGAAAAATCGCGCGGTTATCGTTGTGACAGGCGTTATGCTTGTGGCACTTGGCTTCTTACCAAAAATCGCTGCACTCGCAACAATCATTCCAACGGCTGTTCTTGGCGGGGCAATGATTGTCATGTTCGGGACGGTAATGTCACAAGGTGTTAAAATGCTAGCAGTTGCTATCGGTAAAAATGAAGGAAATGCGATGATCGTCGCTTGCTCATTAGGTATGGGTTTAGGCGTAACGGTTTTACCAGAAATATTCAAAGTCTTACCGAGTGTGCTTCAACTGATTACAAGTAACGGCATTGTAGCAGGTAGTTTAACGGCTATCATTTTAAATATTGTATTCAATATGATTCCTTGGAAAAGAGAATCATTGTCTATGGAGGCGCAGCAGGAGTTAGATGCAGTGAATCCACGTAAACAATCAACAAAGTTCTCTGAAAAAGAGGCTTAACAGTATAGAAGAAAGAGACGAGGGAAAGAATTCCTTCGTCTCTTTTTTTATGGTATGATGATGAAAAATATTTTCTTTTTACAATTTTAACCTTTTATTAATGAACATGTTGTTTGTCGCTAGTTTCCGGGAATATAGTATATGAACACGAAATTTATTTTCATAAATTAGGAGGCGTTTTTTGATGTATGAAGATTTAAAAGGTAAGGTAGTAGCAATCACAGGTGGCTCAACAGGTCTAGGTCGTGCAATGGCACTGCGTTTTGCGAAAGAAGGTGCGAATGTCGCGATTAACTACTATAAAGACGAAGCAGAGGCGCAAGAAGTAAAGGCAGAGCTAGAATCTCATGGTGTCAAAGCCATTATCTTCGGTGGCGATGTACAAAAAGAAGAAGATGTTGTGAATTTCGTACAGACGACGATTAAAGAATTAGGGACACTTGATGTCATGGTGAATAATGCAGGGATCGAAAACCCTGTGCCATCACATGAGATGCCACTAGAGGACTGGAATCGCGTTATTGGAACGAATTTAACAGGGGCATTTTTAGGAAGTCGCGAAGCTATTAAATACTTCGTTGAACATGATATTAAAGGAAGCGTTATTAATATGTCATCGGTGCATGAAATGATTCCGTGGCCTTTATTTGTACACTATGCGGCATCAAAAGGCGGTATTAAGCTGATGACAGAGACCCTTGCACTTGAATATGCGCCAAAAGGCATTCGCGTAAACAGCATCGGGCCTGGTGCCATTGATACACCGATTAACGCGGAGAAATTTGCAGATCCAGAGCAGCGTGCAGATGTGGAGAGCATGGTGCCGATGGGCTTTATCGGCGAGCCAGAAGACGTTGCAAACTGTGCAGCTTTCCTAGCATCTGAGCAGGCGCGTTATGTAACGGGGATTACGTTATTTGTAGATGGCGGTATGACGAAATATCCGGACTTCCAAGCAGGTCGCGGTTAGATAGAAAGAGACTGGGACAAAACACGTCATGTTCCTTTTCTAGCGTTCGTAACGAAAAACCGGAATCACGCCACAGCGCGATTCCGGTTTTTTATGCTTCTAGGAACGGTTGTTTTTATACGTATGTTCCGTCTCTTTTTTATTCAAAAGAATCTTTTTCCTGCTGCTCCCACATACGTTGCTGTTCTTCTTCAGCCACAACTTGCAAGTCATAGGCATCAATCGTCAACAGCTCGTAGTCCGCGTTATGTTTATCGATATAAGTTTTTACAAGCTGCTTCACATATTTTGGTGAACCATCCTGCTCCTCATCATATAAAATTAAAAATGCATCTGAATGCAGGACGAAAAATTTATTTTTCTCAACAAATTGCCATGGTGCTTCATAAGGACGATTGGTAATTGCTGTTGTGAAATCAGCCTTTGCCATTATGTCATTATAATGAAGCTTTTTTTGCTCGTTCCAATTTTTTTCTTGGTCTAAAAACGGAATCATCACACCATATTGTAAGTTGGGAAACACTTCTTGAAGTTCCCATACAACCTCGACGACCCATGTTTCAACACCAAGTTGGCCGCTAACAAGCACCCATTCAAGCCCATCTTCTATTAATGGCAGCAATCGGTCCTTTAAAGCTTTTTTAATCACAGCCAATCCAGGATGTGAATCATTGAAAATACCTAGCTCCTGTGGTTTGTATCCTGTGACAGCTAATCGTTTAATCGCCATATTTTCACCTCGTTTAAATAAGCATATCACAGTGTAATAGCGAGAAAAACGAATGCAATCGACAACAATCATTTTCATTCAAAAAAGGCATATACTGTATGCCATATTGATATAGCGAAAAAGTGGCTGAGCATTGAAATTTTATGTGCATTGAACGACAATACAGTTGTATAACCGGTTAATGCATAATAAAATCAATTCGCTTGGAGGCGTAGGAATATGAAAGCAGCAGTATGGCATGGTGAGAAAGATATTCGCGTTGAAGAAAAGGAATTAAAAGCATTAAAGGATAATGAAGTAACCGTACGTGTCGCATGGGCGGGGATTTGTGGCTCTGATTTACATGAATATCAGGAAGGGCCTGTATTCATTCCTGTGAACGAGCCAGATGAACTAACAGGTGAAGTAGCGCCGATCATTATGGGGCATGAATTTTCAGGTGTTATTGAAAAGGTAGGGAAAGACGTTACGAACTATCAAGTGGGCGACCGTGTTGTTGTGAATCCAACAATCACATATGGTAATAAACCAGAAGATGTAGATTGCTATGATGGCTTTAGTTTTATTGGATTACACGGTGATGGTGGCTTTGCGGCATTTGCGAATGCACCTGAGCATAATATTTATAAGTTACCCGATACACTATCATTGCAAGATGCAGCACTTGTGGAGCCAACTGCAGTGGCTGTGCAAGCAGTGAAGGAAGGAAATCTACTATTTGGTGATAATGTGGCTATATTTGGCGCAGGCCCAATCGGTTTATTAACCGTAATTGCAGCAAAAGCAGCGGGTGCAAGTAATATTATCGTCTTTGACTTATCAGAAACACGTCTACAAATGGCGAAGGATTTAGGTGCTACGGCTATCTTTAATTCTGCCGAAGTCGATCCAGTTGAAGCGGTAAAACAATATGCGCCTGCTGGTGTAGATGTGACCTTTGAAGTGGCCGGCGTTGCACCAACATTCAAATCATCGATTGACGTGACACGCCCTCGCGGAACGGTTGTTATTGTCTCCATTTTTGCACGTCCAATTGAATGGAATCCAATGCAATTAACGAATACAGGTGTAAAAGTGACATCAACGATTGCCTATACGCCAACTTCATTCCAGCAAACGGTTGATTTAATGGGAACAGGCCAATTACAACCGCAAGGCATTATTACCTCACAAATTGAATTAGATGATATTGTTGAAAAAGGCTTTGAGGCATTAACGAACGATAAATCTCAGGCTAAAATTTTAGTGAAATTAAGCGGTGACATGTAAGCACCAGCAACTATAAGAAAAGAAGCTTGGATAAAACACGTCATTTTTCTTTTTTAGCGTTCGCAACGAAAAACCGGAACCGTGCTACAGTACGATTCCGGTTTTTCTTATGCTCATATAAACGGTTGTTTTTATACGTATGTCCCAGCCTCTTTTAATTTGTGAAAAATTCTTCATATAGAAGGAACTCCGGTAATGTGAATGCAAATTCTTTAGTGCTAACATTGCCAGTCATTTTATAAAATGCATAGCCTTCAAATAATCGTGCTAAAACTTCTTCTATAGAAAGTAAATACTTTCGATAATCCTCTGGAAGCTGTGTATTAGATGAAATTTGCTGTAATGTTTCCGATGCTTGTAGCTGTTCATAAAGCTGCTGTCTTTTATATGCATAGACCTCATCATGTTTTTGATGTAAATCAATGAGATGACCGTATTCATGGAAAAAGGCAAGCTTCATTTGCGCGGGCCGGTCATATTTATAGTAAAGCCCAATCGTTTGCGTCGCAGTATCAAAGAAGCCATTCGCACCTTTTAGCCCAGAATGAAGGGTTAATGATGGAATCTTGACGAAGGTTTTGAAGGATGCTGATAAAAATATACAGCAGTCCTCAATAATTGTTAAGAAATTCAATGCTTTTTCACGTGGCATATAAGCAATAGACCATGTAGTAATAAACGGTGTTAACCGTGAAAAATCATAATATTGTTGTAGTATGGTGGGCATATCTTTTGGAGCTTCGTTTTTTTGTTGCTGCTTTAAAGCGCATGCAGCATGCTCGACTTCAGTAGAAAATGCAGCATCGTGATTATGTTGTGCATCCCGAATGACAAATGAAGTACGTCCAATTGTATAGAGTGTTTGCTGATCAATTTGTAGAAGCAACTTATTTGCACGTCCAGGTAGCAGTGTAATAACAGGAATCAATGTATCAAATAACTGAATGGCAATTGTCGCTTTTGTAAAAGGAAATACACAGCACTGCGCAATTCCTTCTATAAGTGTAGTTAAAAATCCCGTCATCTTTGTCGCATTGCCATCAATTGTTAATAGAGTAGCGCAGGCACTTTCTTCTATAGTATGTTGCTGTGGTAATGAAATGATAGAATTTTCGTATGAAAAGGGAGTTGTTTTAACGTTAAAACCCAATGAAATCACCTCTTTATCTATCATATAACAATGTTTTTTTCATTGGTGAAGAAAAAAATAAAAAAATCATAAAAAACTATTGCATAATTGTTTTTTATGACATATAATATTTCTTGTCTTGAAAAACATAAGACATAAAAAAATGATTGACACACGTTAATCAGATTTGTTATTATCTAATAGTTGCTTAACAACTTCTAAAAAAAACATTAAAAACTTTTTAAAAAAGTTGTTGACAAACAAAAAGATATAATGATATAATAAGTAAGTCGTTAAGATAACGGCAAACGAAATGAACCTTGAAAACTGAACAAGCAAGATGTAATCACAATAAATTCGGTTCAATTGAATCGAAAAAAATGTTATCAAGCAAGATAACGCTAGCAAAGCAAATGAGCTTTCAAACACTTTTTATGGAGAGTTTGATCCTGGCTCAGGACGAACGCTGGCGGCGTGCCTAATACATGCAAGTCGAGCGAATGATGAGAAGCTTGCTTCTCTGATTTAGCGGCGGACGGGTGAGTAACACGTGGGCAACCTGCCCTGTAGACTGGGATAACTTCGGGAAACCGGAGCTAATACCGGATAATTCTTTTAGCCTCATGGCTTTAAGCTAAAAGGCGCTTCGGCGTCACTACAGGATGGGCCCGCGGTGCATTAGCTAGTTGGTGGGGTAACGGCCTACCAAGGCAACGATGCATAGCCGACCTGAGAGGGTGATCGGC
>NZ_JTFC01000001.1 GCF_003991225.1 Candidatus Kurthia intestinigallinarum | reverse complement strand
GAGGCTAAAAGAATTATCCGGTATTAGCTCCGGTTTCCCGAAGTTATCCCAGTCTACAGGGCAGGTTGCCCACGTGTTACTCACCCGTCCGCCGCTAAATCAGAGAAGCAAGCTTCTCGTCATTCGCTCGACTTGCATGTATTAGGCACGCCGCCAGCGTTCGTCCTGAGCCAGGATCAAACTCTCCATAAAAAGTGTTTGAAAGCTCATTTGCTTTGCTAGCGTTATCTTGCTCGATAACATTTTTTTCGATTCAATTGAACCGAATTTATTGTGATTACATCTTGCTTGTTCAGTTTTCAAGGTTCATTTCGTTGTCAGTAAGTTTCCTTAGCGACTTAATTATTCTAACATAACTCATTTTCGATGTCAAGAACTTTTTTCAAATTCTTTTTTCGAATTTTTTATCGTTTTGTTAGCGTCACCTCTTAGCGACTTAAATATTATATCAAGTAGAGAACTTAATGTCAACAACTTTTTAAAAATATTTAAATGCTTTATTTCAGCAACTTTATTAGTATACAGCTGCTAACGAAGTTTTTCAAGTATGAATACCTCGTTGATGACAAATACTATTCTAATGTAATTTTGCAGTTATTACAAGACTTAAATTGAACTATTATTACTCTCATAAGAACGTCTTTCGCTATTTCAAGTTCTCTCATTTTAAACATCCTTATAAAATCACTGTTTTTAAACAAAAAGAAAAGGAGCTAGCATAAATCTAGCTCCTTTTTCTACTATTATTAATTAGCGTTGGCGCATTAATGGGAATAATAATACGTCACGAATTGATTGTGCATTTGTTAATAACATGATCATACGGTCAATACCAATACCTAGACCACCTGTTGGCGGCATACCATACTCTAAAGCTTCTAAGAAGTCTTCATCCATATCATGCGCTTCATCATTACCTTGTTCTTTTTCTACCATTTGCGCTTCGAAGCGTTCGCGTTGGTCGATTGGATCATTAAGTTCTGTGAATGCATTTGCATGTTCACGACGTACGATGAATAATTCGAAACGGTCAGTGAAACGAGGATCTTCAGGGTTTTTCTTAGCTAATGGAGAGATTTCCACTGGGTGACCATAGACAAATGTAGGTTGTACTAATGTTTCTTCTACTTTTTGTTCGAAGAATTCATTAATAATGTGACCAACTTCCATTGTATCTTTGATATCAATGTGGTGTTCTTTCGCAAGAGCTTGTGCTTCTTCTTTCGTCATTTCTTGGAAGAAGTCAACGCCTGTAGCTTCTTTAACTGCATCTACCATGTGTAGACGTTTCCAGCCTTTAGATAAATCGATTACGTCGTCGCCGTATTGTAATTGAGTTGTACCAATTACTTCTTGTGCTACGTGTACGAATAAATCTTCTGTTAAGTCCATGATATCGTTGTAGTCTGCATATGCTTCATATAACTCAAGAAGTGTAAACTCTGGGTTGTGACGAGTTGATACACCTTCGTTACGGAATACGCGGCCGATTTCATACACTTTTTCCATACCACCAACGATTAAACGTTTTAAGTATAGTTCGATTGCGATACGCATATACATTTGTGCATCTAAGGCATTGTGGTGTGTCACGAATGGACGTGCTGCTGCACCACCTGCTACTGCATTTAGCATCGGTGTTTCTACTTCTAAGAAACCTTTTGTATTTAAGAACGAACGAATTGCGCTAATAATTTGTGTACGAGTCACAAATGTTTTCATGCTATCATCACTTGTAATTAAATCTAAGTAGCGTTGACGGTAACGTTGCTCAACATCTTGTAAACCGTGGAATTTCTCTGGTAATGGGCGTAAACCTTTAGAAAGGAACGTAAATTCAGTAACTTTAACTGTTAATTCACCTACATGTGTTTTGAATAGGTTCCCTTTTACACCGACGATATCGCCAAGATCGGCTTTTTTCACGATTTCATAAGGATCTTCACCGATTGCATCTTTACGTACGTAAATTTGAATTTGTCCACCGAAGTCTTTGATGTTTGCGAAAGTTACTTTACCTTTACGACGTTTCGTCATGATACGACCTGCTAGTACTACTTCTACAGGGTTTTCTTCGAATTCTTCTTGCGTTGTGTCAGCGTATTGAGCGCGTAAGTCACTTGTTAAGTGCGTACGGTCAAAACGGTGACCGAAAGGATCGATGCCTTGTGAACGGATTTCATCCATTTTGTCGCGTCGAACCTGTTGTTGGTCATTAATTTCTTCTGCCACGATTATTTCACTCCTTAGTATTGTTACAAAAACAGTCCATAATGGATTAATTGTACACAAAAATGCGTGCTAATTCACTACTTCTGCTTAAATTATTTGAAAATCTACCCTTCTATAATAGCAGAAATGAACGAAGTCGCCACTAATTCCTCTACAGCTTACGTCCATTCCACTGTGTTTAAAGGCGCTCTTATGCAAAAGTACACGCTCTGAATTTTTTTAGAATGAGCGATAAATACGTACGCCACCATCGCCAATTTCTTGTAGATGTTCACTAATCGTACGTTTTGTTGTTGGCAATGCAATGGCTTTATCTAATTCCATTAATGGTACGAGCACAAACGCACGCTCATGCATACGTGGATGCGGTACGCTTAATGTATCGGTTTCAATTACTTCATCATTAAATAATAAAATATCTAAATCAATCGTACGTGGCCCCCAGCGAATGATACGCACACGCTTTAATTCCTGCTCAATTTTCTGGCACACTTCGAGTAAGGGCTGTGCGGCGAGTGTCGTTTCAATTTTTACGACAATATTCAAAAACACATCCTGCTCCTCATAGCCAACGGGGTCCGTATCATATATAGAAGAAACTGCTAACACACGGATGCCTTCATGTTCATTTAAAAGCGCAACGGCATGGCGTAGTGCCTCCTCTTTATCGCCCATATTGGACCCTAGTGAAATATAAGCTTCATTCATTAAAAGTCACCTCGTGTAATTTCCACAGCGACCTCGCGGTAATGTCCACGAATCGGTGGATCTGGCTTAATGACTTCAACACGAATGCCTTTCACTGCTGTTGGATACGCCTCACGAACCGCTTTTGCGATGTGCTCTGCTACCGCTTCAATTAATTGATACGGCTTGCCTTCAACGATTTTTTGGCAAATCTCAAATACCTCCGCATAGCTTACCGTATCGGTTAAATCATCCGTTTCCCCTGCATGCTGTAAATCAACCGCAATCGCAAGTGTCACACGAAAGCGCTGACCAAGTACAGTCTCCTGCTCAAGCACACCATGGTAGCCGTAAAATTCCATATCCTTAATATGAATATAATCCATTTGTTTTCCTCCTATTTCAGTGCATCCATCATTTTCATCATGCGTGCAATCGGCTTCACATCATGCACACGTACCATATGACAGCCCTTGTCTACGCCATAACAGCATGTAGCAGCTGTTCCTTCCATTCGCTCGTCCTTCGGTAAATCAAGTACATCACCAATGACGCGCTTACGCGATGTCGCCAACAGAACGGGATAGCCCATATCACTTAGCTCTGGTAGACAACGCATGATTTCTAAATCCTGCGCGCGTGTTTTCGCAAAGCCTACACCTGGGTCGAGCCAAATATGCTCATCAGGAACACCAGCATTTTTCGCAATCGTAATGCTTCGCTCGATATCAGCTTTTGCAGACGCCCAGAAGTTATCGCCGTAATCGGTATTAACACGATTATGCATTAAAATAATTGGGACATGCAGTTCTGCTGCCACATCCGCGATTTTCGGGTCATGCTGTGCCCCCCAAATATCATTAATAATATGCACACCCGCTTCAACTGCTGCGCGTGCTACCTCAGATTTGAATGTATCGACGGATAATAACACATCAACTTCACTACGAATCGCACGGATGACCGGTAAAATTCGTGCCATTTCCTCCTCAGCAGAAATTGGTGTATGCCCTGGGCGTGTAGACTCGCCACCAATATCGATAATTTTTGCGCCATCTGCGACCATTTGCTTCGCATGGGCAACGGCTGTTTCGACCGTATTAAATTGACCACCGTCAGAAAATGAATCCGGGGTCACGTTTAAAATACCCATCACAAAGGTTTCATGTTGAAAATCTAATGTATGTCCAGCTATCTCGACTGGCTTATAATGCTCTAAATTCACCGTTAAGACTCCTTTATCGTTTCAATATAACGTGCATGCAGTGCCTGATAGACCGCACCATCACGTCCCGCAAATTGCTTATCACCTACTGCACGAATCGGAATCAATTCCTGAATCGACGTCGTAATAAAGCATTCATCTGCTCGTAGCATATCCTCTTTTGTAAATGTACCTTCTATCACCGGGGCAAGTGTCATGACATGTGCACGCGTAATTCCTGGTAAAATACCTGTTGATAGTGCCGGTGTATAAATGATACCATCCGTTACCCAAAAGATATTCGACGTAATGCCCTCTGCTACATAGCCCTGATCATTTAAAAAGAAGCCTTCAAGCGATGCTAATGAAGGTATTTCAAAGCGAGCTACGATATTATTCGCATAATGATGTGACTTAAAACGGGTATGTTGCTCCGGCGAATTACGCACCGTATCTAGCCACACTGCATTTTTTTCCGTACCACGAGGCGGCAGCTCAAGCGGCTTGCGAAAAACGATGACAGTTGGCTCGTCGTAAGTCGTCTTCGCAAGACCAATGCCCGCTTCACCGGCTGACACATTTATACGGAAATAACCATCATCACCGCCATTACGCACATTTAATTCCATTATAACATCGTGTAACTCCTGCTCTGTATACGGCAATTGAATATGATAGACACTAAGCGCCTCCTGCATTCGTGTAAAATGTTCATGCCATAAAAAAGGCTTGCTATCATAAGTTCGCAGTGTTTCAAAAACACCTAGACCATACAAATAGCCATGATCAAACGGTGAAATGCGTAAATCCTCTGCCTTTACATACATACCATTATGAAAACACCACATTTATCCGACCTCCACATATGCATCAATAAAGTTTTGGAGCAGCTGCTTGCCACTTTCGGTCATGATCGACTCGGGGTGGAACTGTACCCCTTCGACTGCAAGCGCCTTATGTCGTAGCCCCATGATTTCCCCCTCTGCTGTCCATGCCGTAATTTCTAGACAATCTGGTAGGGTCTTGCGGTCTACAATTAGCGAATGATAGCGCGTCGCCAAATATGGATTTGCGAGTTGCTGATGGACGCCGGTATTGTTATGAAGAATTGGTGAAGTTTTACCGTGCATTAAACGCGTTGCGCGCACGACATCGCCGCCAAATACTTGCGCAATGGCTTGATGCCCCAAGCACACACCAAAAATCGGAATCCGTCCCGCAAAGTGACGAATCACCTCGAGGCTAATGCCCGCATCATCTGGTGTACGTGGTCCTGGTGAAATAACAATCATTTCTGGCGCTAGCGCCTCAATGTCTTGAAGTGTCAGTTGGTCATTGCGTACAACACGAAGCTCCTGACCAAGCTCGCCAAAATACTGTACTAAGTTATACGTAAATGAATCATAATTATCAATCATTAAAATCATCGTGCTACGCCTCCGCCATCTGTTTTGCCTGCCACATTGCCTTCGCCTTATTAAGCGATTCGATATATTCACGCTCTGGTACCGAGTCAATGACAATGCCTGCACCTGCTTGAATATATGCCGTATTATGCTGAATATACGCAGTGCGAATAACGATATTTAAATCAAAATCGCCATTGAAGCCAAGCCAGCCAATCGAGCCGGTATACAGACCACGGCGTACGGGCTCCAGTTCTTCAATAATTTCCATCGTACGAATTTTCGGTGCACCCGTAATCGTTCCTCCTGGGAATACGGCTCGAATCATATCTGCATTCGTTTGGTCTTTGCGTGCTGTACCTCGTACATTCGATACAATATGCTGCACATGGGAATATTTTTCGATAACCATAAATTCATCGACATGGACGGAGCCATATGCTGCTACACGCCCTAAATCATTGCGCTCTAAATCTACAAGCATCACATGTTCTGCACGTTCTTTTTCATTGTCGATTAATTCCTTCGCTAAGGCTAAATCCTCCGCATCATTTGCACCGCGTGGACGTGTGCCAGCAATCGGACGCGTCGATAAAGCGTCGCCCTTTTTCTCAATTAAGAGTTCCGGAGAGCCAGATGCTACCGCAAACGTAGGTGCCGCGATATAGGACATATATGGTGATGGATTAAATGTACGTAGCGCCTCGTATACATCAATTGGTGGGACATCAAGGGTTTCCTCCTGGCGCACCGATAAATTGACCTGAAAAACGTCACCTGCCGCGATATAGTCCTGAATTTTTGTCACAGCTGCTTCAAACTGCGCGCCTGACATTGATTTTAAACGACGTACATCCATCGCTACCGGTAAGGCGTCTGTTTGATTGAATTTTCGCATAGTAAGCCCTACAGTCGCTGCCGCTTCGTAGTCTCTTGCCGCCTGCTCGACATCGATAGAGCTACTTTCTAGCTTCATCATACGTGCGGTATTTGTTGCGACATCTAATACTGCCCAGTGATCAACAACATAAAAGAAAATATCCGGTACCTGTAAGTCATCTTCAGCAATCGTCGGTATTTTTTCGATTTGACGTACATAATCATACGTAATAAACCCAATTGCCCCGCCATAAAAATAATCATGCGGGCAATCAGTGCGATACTGCATAACAAAATCTTCCGCAAGCTGTAGTGCCTCACCGTATTGTTGCTCTACGCGACCATCACGCCACGTAATTTTGATACCACCTTCAATTGCTTCCACAATAGCGAGTGGATTCCATGCGGCAATGGATTGCTTTCCACCTCGGCCACTCTCTAAAAAAAGATGATGTGCTAGATGCGCTGTTTGCTGCTTATAGCCGTAAAAAAAGGCATCTGGTGTTAATGAAAAAGTGTTTGACTGTACAATGTTCACGTCTCGCTACCTCCAACATGTTCTCTGTCTTTTTTCTTACCTACGTGCATCATATAACATAAGTTGTGCTCTGGGACACTTTTTTCCATTAAAAAAAGGAACCGCGTAAAAACGCGATTCCTCTTGCTTCAAACGAATTAATCGTCGAAGTGATATAAAGGAGTTGATAGGTAACGTTCACCGTTAGAAGCAAGTACTGCTACAACGTTTTTGCCTTTACCTAATTTTTTAGCTGTTTCAACAGCAGCCCAAATCGCAGCACCTGAAGAAATACCACCTAAGATACCTTCTTCTTTTGCTACTTTACGAGATGTTTCGAATGCATCGTCATTTTCTACACCGATTACTACATCATATACTTCTGTATCTAGCGTAGCTGGTACGAAACCTGCACCGATACCTTGGATTTTGTGAGGACCTGGTTTACCGCCTTCAAGAACTGGCGAATCTTTTGGTTCAACAGCGATGATTTCAACGTCAGAGAAGTTTTCTTTTAACGCTTTACCAACGCCTGATACTGTACCACCAGTACCAACACCCGCGATGAATGCATCTACTTGAAGATCAGCTTCTTTGAATGCTTTTACGATTTCTTGACCAGTTGTTTCGTAGTGCATTACTGCGTTCACTGGGTTTTCGAATTGTTGTGGTAAGAACCAACCGTTTTCTTTAGATAGTTCTTCCGCTTTCGCGATTGCACCTTTCATACCGTCCGCACCTGGAGTTAAAATTAATTCAGCACCGTAAGCGCGTAATAGGTTACGACGTTCTAGAGACATTGTATCAGGCATTACGATGACTGATTTATATCCTTTTGCTGCAGCGATCATCGCAAGACCGATACCTGTGTTACCTGATGTTGGTTCGATTAATGTGCTACCTTCTTTTAGGATGCCATCTTTTTCTGCTTTTTCTACCATTGCTAATGCTAAACGGTCTTTTACAGAAGAACCTGGGTTCATATACTCTAATTTCACGTATACGTTTGCATCGTTCGGGCCTGTAGCGTGATTTAATTTTACTAATGGTGTGTTACCAACTAAGTCAGCAACAGAATTTGCGATTTGGTATGTCATAATGTTTTCCACTCCTAATTCCTAGTAATTTTATATGTTTTAAGTTTACTCTCACCGTTTCCGAATGTCAACGAAAAAACACACAATATTTTTTAGAATATTGTGTGTTTTTACATAATTCACTTTTTGTATATTACTCTGCCGGGAACCAGCCGTTTGGTTCGACAGATAAACGGATATTAATTTGCTT
The DNA here is from genome assembly GCF_003991225.1 of Candidatus Kurthia intestinigallinarum. Taxonomy (GTDB): domain Bacteria; phylum Bacillota; class Bacilli; order Bacillales_A; family Planococcaceae; genus Kurthia; species Kurthia populi. The sequence goes on along the minus strand of NZ_JTFC01000001.1, from coordinate 45,662 downwards.
CACTTCTTGGAATTCTTCAAGGCTGTACTTGCCTAAGCTACGACCAATCCCAGATTGCTTGTAGCCACCCCAAGGAGCTTCTACATATGTTGGATGGTAATCATTCACCCATGTAATCCCAGCGCGTACTTTTTTAATGACGCGCAGCGCCTTCGCACCGTCACCCGAGAACACGCCCCCTGCAAGGCCATAATCGGTATCATTTGCGAGACGAATTGCTTCTTCCTCTGTTGAGAATTTTTGAATCGTCACGACCGGTCCAAAAATCTCCTCTCGTACAATACGCATCTCTGGCGTACAATCTGCAAACACTGTTGGCTCTATAAAGAATCCTTTATCAAGATTATTATCGACAACACGCTTCCCGCCTGCAACAAGACGCGCGCCTTCTGATTTACCAATCTCAATATAGTCTAAAATACGATTCAACTGTTTCTCACTAACGATTGCACCCATATTCGATGTAGGATCTAACCCTGGTCCTACTTTGATCAACTGCGCACGCTCTGCAAAGCGCTCTACATAGCGGTCATAGATACTTTCCTCTACTAGGATGCGGCTCCCTGCTGAGCACACTTGTCCTGAGCCAAAGAAAATACCAAATAAACCATAATCAACCGCCGTTTCTAAATCGGCATCCGCAAAAACGATATTTGGCGATTTACCACCTAGTTCAAGCGAAATCTTTTTCAAATTACCAGCAGCGGCTTTCATAATTTCACGGCCAACTGCTGTACTTCCTGTGAATGACACCATGTCCACCTCATGGCTTTCTGAAATTGTCTGACCGACCGTTGGACCGTCGCCGACAACCATATTTACCACACCGTGTGGGACACCCGCTTCTTCAAAAATCTCAAATAAACGCTGTGCATTCATTGGTGTTACCTCTGAAGGCTTATATACAATGGCGTTCCCTGCTGCTAACGCTGGTGCAAGTTTCCATACAGACATTAAAATTGGGAAATTCCACGGTACGATTAAACCCGTCACGCCAACTGGCTCCTTCACGACCATCGCTTGTACGTTGTCCGGCACGTGATAGGTTTCGCCATCTGGGTGCATAATAATGCCCGCGTAATAACGGAAGCATGTCGCCGCATCAGCTACATCAAATTCGGCTTCGGCTAAGATTTTACCATTATCGATTGTCTCTGCTTTTGCGAGTTCTTCTGCTTCAGCTTCGATTAAATCAGCAATTTTCAACAGGACAGCTGCGCGCTCATGCGTTGTTGCGTCAGCCCATACACCACTATCAAATGCCTGACGTGCGGCATCAATTGCACGCTCCGTATCCTCTTTTGTTGAAAAGGCAATTTTCCCAATCACTTCACCTGTCGCTGGATTAATAACATCTTCCACGCGGTCTGATGAAGGCGCCTGCCATTCACCATTAATATAGTTTTTTAATGTTTTCACTGCTTGCGTTGCTTCCATTTTTGTCATCCCCTTTTCATATGATTTGTTATTTTACTAACGCTTCGTCAAACTTCTCTGCTAATACTTTTTTAAATGTCCCAATTACTTGGTCTGCCTCTTCATATGAAATGGTTAGTGGTGGCTCAATACGAATTGTTTTCGAGTTGATTAATGTACCTGCTACAAGCACGCCCTCATCGAACATTCCTTTTGATACCTCATAGCCGATTTCATCTGTGTGGAATTCGATACCGATCATTAAGCCGATACCACGAATTTCTAATACTTTATCACCGTGTGCTTCCGCTGCCTCGCGAAGACCTTTTAGCATATATTCACCGACTTCTGCCGCACGTTGTGGTAGCTCGTCCTCGATTAAAACGCTAATTGTCGCAAGTGCTGCTGCACAAGCAAGTGGGTTCCCACCAAATGTAGTCGTATGCATGAATGGATTTTCGAATAATACCGAGAATACTTTTTCATTCCCAACAACCGCACCTGCTGGCATAATACCACCGCCGAATGCTTTTGCTAGCGCTAAAATATCTGGTGTTACGCCGAATAACTCGGATGCGAACATCGCACCTGTACGCCCCATCCCTGTTTGTACTTCATCAAAGATTAATAATGCGCCGAACTCGTCACATAAATCGCGGACACCTTGTAAGTATTCACGCGTTGGGATGATAATACCGCCCTCACCTTGGATTGGCTCTAAAATAACCGCTGCTACGTCATCACCTGTTGCCTGACATGCTTCAAATGTTTTACGCATATAATCTAAATCACCGTATGGTACATGGCGGAATCCTGGAATTAACGGTTGGAATGGCTTACGGAAAATGCCTTTTGCTGTGCTTGATAATGCACCTAAACTTTTACCATGGAAGGCTTTTGTTGCTGCGATAAAAGTTGAGCGCTCTGTATTGTACATTTTCGCAATTTTCAGCGCACACTCTACAGATTCCGTCCCACTATTTGTGAAGAATGAATATTTTAAATCCCCTGGCGTAATTTCTGCTAATACTTTGCCAAGCATACCGCGTAGTGGATCTAATAAATCCTGTGAGTGAAGTGCTTGGTGTTGTAATTGATCTGTTACCGCCTTTAATACTTTCGGGTTACGGTGACCGACATTGTAAATACCGAAGCCGCCTAAGCAATCGATGTATTCTTTACCATTAACATCTTTAAAATGAGAGCCCTCATCTGACCATTCTACTGCGGCAAATTGGTTATCAACTGTTACCGTTTTACGATACTCTAAGAAGCCCGGGTTAATATTTTCGCGGAAGCCTTCAACTGTTTCTTCTGTAATCCATTTTGCATCCTCTGGCGTTAACTCTTTCTTTTCTACTAAGCTTAAAACTTGGTTAATATAATTTGCTACTTGTTGGTTTTTTGTCATGATTACTCTCTCCTTTTTAGTCGAAATCAACTTTATTATTTAAAATGTATGGACGGTGTTGTTCTTCTTCAGGTGGTTCCTCATCGTCGTGTGCATGAATTTCATCATAGGTATCAAGCTTCGCAATTTTAATATCGAAGTAGCCAAAGATGACGGCGATGATTGGGCTAATGATACAAAGAAAAGCGTACGGGGCATATTGGACGGTGGCAACGCCAAGTGTAGCCGCCATAAAAGCACCGCATGTATTCCAAGGTACGAGCGGGGAGGTCATCGTTCCAGCATCCTCGATTGTTCGGGACAATGCCTTTGGGTGTAACCCGCGTTTCTTATACGCTGAAAGATACATGCGACCTGGTAGAAGGATTGAAAGATATTGGTCGCAAGCAATGACATTTGCTGAAATACATGTCACTACCGTCGTAGCAATCAAACTACCTGTCGACTTCGCGAACTTTAGTAAGCTCGTCACGAGCGTTTCCAAAATGCCTGTGCTTTCTAAAATCCCGCCTAAACTCATCGCGAGCATCACGAGACTAATCGTGTACATCATGGCTTCGATACCGCCATTGTTCAGTAAATTGCTGATGATTTCATTGTCTGATTTTTGTGTGTATCCTGATACCATCATCGCGAGCATTTCCTTTATCGAAACACCCTGCACAACCACTGCCATCACAAGTCCTAAAATGGAACCGATTAATAACCCCGGTATCGCTGGCATTTTTAAGCCAATCAATACGAGCACAACGACCGGTACAAGCAATAGCCATGGTGAAATGGTGAATAATGCATCTAAATCGTTTTGTAATGTTGTAATCGTATCGGCGCTTCCACCTTTACTATGCTGTGTCCAGCCTAAAAAGAAGAACAGAATCACCGAAATCACCCAAGCGGGCATCGTCGTAAACATCATATTGCGAATATGGTCGAACAACTCAACACCTGTAATCCCAGGCGACATATTCGTCGTTTCAGATAGAGGGGACATTTTATCACCAAAGTAACAGCCCGAGATAACAGCTCCCGCAACCATCGCTGGGTTGTAACCAAAAACCGTTCCAATACCCATTACCGCAATCCCAATCGTTCCCGCTGCAGTCCAAGCATTCCCAGAGGAAACAGCAACAAGACTACAAATGATAATGGCAAGCGGTAAAAATAAACCTTGTGATAAAAACTCGACCCCGTAATAAATCATCGTCGGTACAATTCCAGCTGCTAACCATGTCGAAATCAATGTTCCTAAAATAATTAGAATAAGCAATGCTTGTAAGGAAAGGGTAATTCCCTTGATAATACCTTGCTCTAATTCCTTCCAAGAAAATCCCAAGTACAATGCAACTAAACTCGCAACGACAGCGCTGATCATGATCGGTATGTGCGGGTCAGCTCCATAAATGAAAATCCCTACAAATAACACGATGACCATGGTGATAATGGGTATTAGAGCAATACCCACTGTTGGCACTCTTTTCTCTCGCATTCCCAAGCGAAGTCCCCTCCTTCAAGCTCCTGTTTATTCAGATTATGATGATCCGTTTAACTGGCTATGTGCATGACGCCTCCTTTTTGGTATGTCCTGATTATTTTTCAGAAAAATAAGAATATGGTATAATGACTCCGAGTCATTTTTAGTGCAAAAAAAATTGAGTTTTCTTTTTACATCACACTATTTCTCGTTCGAACATTTTTACGCTGTAAATAATCTTATTCTTCTAACATTACTGAAATTATGCCGATTTATTCAGCAAAAGAAAAGAACCACTTTTGAAAAAAAATAAGAACCAGTTTTCTTAAAGGGAGTTGTGCCGCATGATTCTTCAAGATAAAAAATATAAATACCAAGTTGTGTACGAACGCATCAAAGAACAAATTTTATCAGGAAACTATCAGCCTCACGAAAAACTATTATCAAAACGTAAAATTTCCGAGCAATTTAATGTCAGTATTAATTCCGTCATTGTCGCACTCGACCAACTAATCGTTGAGGGCTATCTCTATAGCTTAGAACGTAAAGGGTATTTTGTTGAGGACATTACGCATTATAGTCAGGATACGCAAAAGTGGCCGAAACTACCTGAAGAGTTAAAAGAGAAGCCTTATAAACATCGCCATGTCACATCGTTTTCGCATATGGCGACGAATCTTCAGCAATTTCCTTATAACGAATGGGCCAAATGTGAACATAAAGCATTCCACGAATTTCGCGATGAGCTCTCTCATCTTTCTCATCAGCAAGGTCCTTATACAGTACGTCAAACACTTGCGAAACATTTAAATTTCAAACGCGGCGTACGCTGTGAGCCCGAACAAATCATCTTTCATTCCTCTAGCCAAGGTCTAATGAGTCAAGTACTGGCGCTATTTGAACCTGGTACGATTGCGCTCGAAAATCCTGGCTATGCACGCTACCGCACATTAATTGAACAAGAGCAGTGGCAAGTGCACCCTGTACCCATTGATGAGCAGGGCTTTAATGTAGCGCATGTAAAAAGTGATGTAAAGCTGCTGTATACGACGCCTGCGCATCAATTTCCAATGGGCGTCATCATGCCGATTTCACGACGCTTTGAGCTACTGAACTGGCTTAATGTTCCACAGGAGCGTTACATTATCGAGGATGACTATGATAGTGAATACAAGTATGAAACTGCGCATATTCCGTCACTGCAAAGCCTTGATAAAAGCCAGCGCACGATTTATATGGGCACCTTTTCAAAAACATTGTTTCCTGGCATTCGTATTAGTTATATGGTGCTACCTCCAGCATTATTAAAACGCTATAAGGAACACTTTTCTCACCTACTTCCTTCATGTAATACGCTCAATTTATATACACTGCACTATTTTATGAAGGACGGTTACTACCAAAAGCATCTAGCGACGATGGCCCAACATTTTGAGAGCATTCGTAAAAAACTAATTCAAGAGTTGCGACATGTATTCGATGAAAAATTAACAATTGTTGATATACCAGCAGGGCTACATTTCATCATTCATTATGACACCACTACGTCATACGAGGAGATTATCGCAAGAGCTCAGGAGGAAAATGTGGAGCTTTTCACACTCGAGCGATTTCTATTAACGATGCTACCTACAGCCAATCGTTCGTTTATTATTGGGTTTGCGAATCTACAAATGAATGAAATACCAAAAGCGGTACAAAAACTAAAGACTGTTTTAACGGCATAAGAAAAGAGGTCAGGAATCAACTCCTGACCTCTTTTACGTGTCAATTAGCGAGATGCTTTTTGTACGCGAATTTCTTCGATCATACCTGCAAGCTCTTCTTCTGAATATTGATATTTTTCCATACAGAAGTGGCATTGTGCTTCAGCACCATGATCTTCATCAATCATCGCTTGTAGTTCCACTTCACCAACACCGATTAAAGCGTTTGAGAAACGTTCTTTTGAACAATTACATGCGAATGCAACTGGTTTTGTATCTAAAAATTCAACGTTATCTTTACCTAGTACTGCTTCTAAAATTTGTTCTGGCGTATAGCCTTTTTCAATCATTTTAGAAACGGGTTCGATATTTGATAATGCTTGTTCGATTTGTGTAATCGTTTCGTCATCCACACCTGGCATTACTTGAACGATAAAGCCGCCCGCTGCAAGAATCGAATCGTCTGGATTTACAAGTACACCTAAGCCTACTGCTGATGGTGTTTGCTCTGATTTTGTGAAGTAATATGCGAAATCTTCGCCTAGTTCACCTGAAATTAATTCTACTTGGCCTGTGAAATAATCACGTAAGCCTGTATCTTTTACGACAGATAGAGAACCTGTTGTTCCTACTGCGCGACGCACATCTAATTTTCCTTGTGCATTTAAATCAAAGTGTACATGAGGATTCACAGCATAACCGCGTACTTCACCTTTTGCATTAGCATCAACGATAATTCCTCTAATATCGCCATCACCTTGTACTTTAATTGTTAAAAGGTCATCACCTTTTTGCATTGCGCCCATCATGGCAGCAGCTGTCATCGTACGACCTAGTGCTGCTGAAGCTGTTGGCCATGTATCATGGCGACGTTGAGCTTCACCTACTGTGTCTGTTGTACGAACGGCAAATGCACGCACGCTACCACCAAAGCCTAAAGCTCGAACTAAATAATCTGACATGCTAAAATTCCTCTTTTCTATAAATGACTTGCGTAAGTTCTGAAAGAATCATAACATAATTTGTTTTGGTTACAAAAGAAACTGTTTGAAGCAACAAAAAAGCGGCTAAAGTCAATGCCTCAGCCGCCTGTTTGGATTAATTAATCTCGTTCTTCTTGAATACCGTCATTATTTTTTCCAGTAACATTTTCATCAGGTAGATCTTTTTTCGTTGGGTCTGTATTTTTCCCTAAAGATACTTTCTCTTCAGATACTACTTCTCCACCGCGTACATCACCCTCTAAAGCTTCTTCCTTTTCTTTAGCAGAAAGGCCTTCAGAGTTGACTGTATGTGTACTACTATACGTACGTTCTGGTAATTTACCGTATTTTTCAAGGTGTTCGATTTGTTCTGCATCTAATGTTTCTTCCACTAATAGTGTTTGAGCGATTAGTTCTAGCAGTTCGCGTCGTTCAGTTAAGATTTCTTTCGTACGTGCGTATTGTTCTTTTACCATACGTTGCATTTCTTCATCAATTTCTTTTGAAATCGCGTCTGAGAATGCTGCACTTGATTCGCCGCCAAGGAACATGTTCCCGCCGCCGCCTTGTTTGCTCGTATATTGTAATTGACCAATACGATCACTCATACCGTACTCTGTCACCATCGAGCGAATAATGCCCGTTACGCGTTCAAAGTCATTATGAGCGCCTGTAGAAACTTCACCAAATGTGATATCTTCTGCAGCACGACCACCTAGTAAGCCCGCTACTTTATCAAGTAACTCTGGTTTTGTCATGAAGTAACGATCTTCTTTTGGAAGCATTACTGCATAACCGCCCGCTTGGCCACGAGGTACGATTGTTACTTTATGAACTTTTTCCGCTTCATCTAGCGTTAAGCCGACAACAACGTGTCCTGCTTCATGGTACGCTACAATGTTACGTTCTTTTTCAGAAATAACGCGACCTTTTTTCGCAACACCCGCGATTACGCGGTCTGTTGCTTCATCGATATCGCCCATGTCGATTTTTTCCTTATTACTACGTGCCGCAACAAGCGCTGCTTCGTTTAATAAGTTTTCTAAATCTGCACCAGAGAACCCTGGTGTACGTTGAGCGATAGCCTTTAAATCTACCGTTTCATCTAAAGGTTTTTTGCGAGCATGTACTTTAAGTACTGCTTCACGACCTTTAACGTCTGGGCGACCGACAGTAATTTGACGGTCAAAACGTCCTGGACGAAGTAATGCAGGGTCTAAAATGTCTGGGCGGTTTGTTGCAGCGACGATAATAATACCTTCGTTTGCACCGAAACCATCCATTTCAACAAGTAATTGGTTTAATGTTTGCTCACGTTCATCGTGACCACCACCAACACCTGCACCACGTTGGCGACCAACTGCATCAATTTCATCAATGAAGATGATACATGGTGCATTCTTTTTCGCGTTCTCGAATAAATCACGAACACGACTTGCACCAACACCGACGAACATCTCTACGAAATCAGAACCTGAGATCGAGAAGAATGGTACGCCAGCCTCACCCGCAACTGCACGAGCAAGTAATGTTTTACCAGTACCCGGAGGCCCTACTAATAGGATACCTTTCGGGATACGAGCTCCGATTTTCTCGAATTTCGTATGGTCTTTTAAGAAATCAACCACTTCAACAAGCTCTTGTTTTTCTTCATCCGCACCAGCAACATCTGTGAAACGAACCTTTTTCTTCTGATCGTCATACAGTTTTGCTTTGCTTTTACCAAAGCTCATCATGCGATTACCGCCGCCTTGAGATTGGTTCATTAAGAAGAAGAACAGAATTAAAATGATCACGAATGGGATAATGCCCGTAAAGAATTGAACGAAGCCGTTCGTTTCTGGGGCTTGTTTGAAGTCAAACGCGTTATCTTTCGCAGCAGCTCGAATATCATTCATAAGCTCTTGGTCATCACGAGGGATGTTTGCTACGAAGCTTTCGCCTTTATCATATCCTTCTAACTTACCTTTAACGACATACACTAGATTATCGGGCTGAATATCAGCTTCGGTAATTTTACCGTTCTCTAATGCTGTCACAAAATCGTGATATGATAATTCTTTCGTTGGTTTGTTTGCACTATTGAATGTGCCAAAAATCCCAACAATAACAAGGAAAATTAATAAATAAAGTATGGTGTATCGAAATATTCGATTCATCCCTAGCCTCCTCACAAGGTAAACAGAAAAACTTTATTGAACCTTTTTCCTACGAACAATGCCTACGTAATCCTACCTGTATAAATTACGCTATCATTTCTATTAGTAGACAATCCCCGTAGCTCAAACGGTTGTTGGTATACTCAGCTGTAAGTCCAATCGGGTTTTTTCAATACAGATAATCCCGATTCTCCTATACAACTAAAGTTGGGAATACTTTCAACTTTACAATAAATCTTATCATATGCAATTTTCGGCGTACAATAAAAAGCACTAAAAATGACGAACTTTCAAATGATTGTTCGCCATAAATTTCTCACAAGCAATTAAGACTTAAAATGAGTAAACAGATTTTTTTAATACACCGATGTAAGGAAGATTACGATAACGTTCTGCATAGTCTAAACCATAGCCAACTACGAATGCATCTGGAACGTCAAATCCAACGTAATCTGCTTTTAAATCTACTTTACGGCCTGTTGGTTTATCTAATAAAGTAACGATTTTGATTGATTTCGCTTTACGGTGTTTAAATAGCTCTACTAAGTAGCTAAGTGTTAACCCACTATCGATGATATCTTCGATAATAACAATGTCGCGACCTTCAACGCTTGTGTTTAAATCTTTTAAGATTTTTACTTCACCTGAAGATACCGTTGCGTTACCGTAGCTAGAAACATCCATAAAATCGATTTCTACATATGTGTCAATACGTTTCATTAAATCTGTCATGAAAGGCATTGCACCTTTTAAAACACCAATTAATAACGGGAATTTATCTTGGTATTCTTCTGTTAATTGAGCACCTAGTTGACCAATTTTCTCCTGAAGTTGTTCCTCTGAAAGTAGTACTTCTTCAATATCTTTTTGAAGCATTGTAAGTTCCTCCTTGATTGTCCTTCTAGACATTATAAGTTGTCGGCGCAATCATAACAGCGACATCATCCGTCGCACGTCGCGTTTTTGAAAACGATGTACTCATTCGTAAGCCAATGACAGCGAGTATGTCTCCATGCTCGTTCACGAGTAGTGGCCATGTTTCCCTTGCGGTATCTGGTATTTTGGCATCAATAAAGATGCGCGATACCTTTTTTGTGCCGCTCATGCCAAGAGGCCGCATTCGGTCCCCGTCCTTTTTCGTACGAATTTGGAGTAATTGCCCCAAATCCGAACGATTCGCATAATAGGTCTGTGCATTTTCGACAAACAAATCATTTGAAATAAGTCGTACACACACGCGCATTTGGTTGGGAACTGTCAGCCATTCGTTTAGCTGTATATTTGCCGAAAAGGCTTCAGCTTGCGTTTTGACCGCCATTTCGATAACAAACTTATCGTAATTGCGACGTATCTGATACCCTTCTGGTAATGTAAGTAATTCATTTCCTACATTAGACTTAGCGATGTCGAGTACACGATTCAAAAGCGTATAACTTTGTATAATCGTCCTATCTTTGTAAAGATATTTTAATAGTAGTTGAATGATTCTCCTTTGTAAAGCTACTGGCTGTAGTTGAAATCGTTTTACATCAACATCTATTAAATTATTTTCACGTAGTATGACAATCTCATCGTAAACTTGCTGCGCCATCATTTGAAAATAAGCCTCATCTTGCTGACGCTGCTCTGTAAATACGCGCACTGCCTCTGCAATATTAGGATTTTCAGCACGTAATAATGGTACGACATGATGACGTAGACGATTGCGTACATACTCATCACTATTATTTGTAGAATCTTCCCGGTAGACGAGCTGATGCTTCGCTGCATAGTTCTCTATTTGCTGACGCGTTGAGGATAGAAATGGACGCACAAGTTCTGCGTTTCCTAACGCACGTCGAACCGGCATCCCTTGCGTACCTTGTTGCAGCCCTTTTGCTAACGCCATGATGACATTTTCAATTTGATCATCTGCATGGTGAGCGAGCGATAGTGTCGCAAAATGCTCTTTGTGCATCACTTCTTCAAAAAAGCGATAGCGCTCGCGTCGTGCAATCGCTTCAACATTTCCTTGCTCTTTTGCTACTAATGCCGGAATCGGAATCGCTTTTAGAAAAAGCTGAATACCGCGCGCCTCACAGTAAGCTTCGACAAACGCTGCATCCTCATCTGATTCTTTGCCACGTAGCATATGATTCACATGAACTGCTGCAACAGAAGTTAAATTTAAGCGCTGTTTTTGTGCTACAAGATAATCAAGTAATACCATTGAATCAATACCACCTGAACAAGCAACGAGGACATTCGTTTGTGCTTTATATAATTGACATTGTTTAATAAAGTCATACGCTTGTTTTTCAAGTTCCAAATGATTTCACCTCGCTATTAGTTTAGCATCGATTAGAAATTCATTCGCTACTTCCCTTTAATTAAACGCTGCAATAGGTTCTAAAGTCGCTCGTTACTTTCGTATTACCCTAATATTTGTAAGAACAAGCACCCGATGAAAAAAATTTATTATTTCTCCGAAAAAAATGTTGACGTCTCAAGCGTTGTCTTGTAATATTAATTTTGTTGTTGCAAATGGCGGCCTAGCTCAGCTGGCTAGAGCGTCCGGTTCATACCCGGGAGGTCGGGGGTTCGATCCCCTCGGCCGCCACCAATAACGGCCCCTTGGTCAAGCGGTTAAGACACCGCCCTTTCACGGCGGTAACACGGGTTCGAATCCCGTAGGGGTCATACTAAAGAAGCACTTACTTGATAAGTGCTTCTTTTTTTATGCCGTTTTCACGATATGATTTTAAAATTTTAATCCATACGGCAGCAATCAACATAACGACTAACAGATACCAAAAAATAGTCAATGACCTTAGAAAGCGTCTTTTAGATACGACATATAATTAAATATGTGTCATCTATAGTCGAATACGTCTAGTTATTGGCTAATCATTTGCTTGAAATGAACAGCATCATAAATAATTACGCATTTTTTGGCGATAATTACGATGAATTTATACAAACTTGAAACAATAACGGGATTATACAATCCCCTTTTTCGTATTTTTGAGCCTATTTTGATTCTCTGACGGACTATTTTTGCAGCAATTATTTTTTAAGCGACGTTGACTTGACGCATTTTGTACCTTTTTAAATAAATGACATGTATTCTGTTCATCAAAGATTTTTTACATAAAAAACACCCGTTAGAGCGCGAAAATAGCCCCGTTTTTTTGATTTCTGTCTCTATTACACTAAGTGTAGTTCTTAAAAATCATAATGATTTGATAAAAAATTAGTAAATAAAAATTTTCATTGACAAGATATGCAAAAAAATTAAAAATACCTTATTTTTTCATGAAGAAATAGTCTTTAGATGACACTTATTTTTAATTATGTCGTAGCCAAAACCCGCTTCTTGAGGTCATAAGCGATTTCATCTAGATTATTTGAAATGGCTCATAAAAAAGAGACTAGCAAAAATGCTAGTCTCTTGCTCAACTCATGCAATAGCTGAGCTGTATTCCAACGTATTAGCCTCGGCGAGCGCCGCGACCTCCGCGTTTTGATTCAGTTGCACGTTTTAATGTTGCTAAACGTTCGTCACTATCTTTAATGAAGCGCGCCATTTTTTGTTCAAAGTTCTCTTGTGGTTGACGAGTTTCGTGACGACCGCCTCCACGATTGTTGTTACGTGGGCGATGCGGACGATCTTGACGTTGTGGACGATCTTGACGTTCTGATTCTGGTTTGGCTTTACGAATAGAAAGACCAATTTTACCGTCAGCTTCTACGTTCATTACTTTCACTTCAACTACGTCACCAACTTTTAAGTGATCGTTGATATCTTTTACATAGTTATCAGCAACTTCACTAATATGCACAAGACCTGTTGATTTGTCCGGAAGTTCTACGAACGCTCCGAAATTTGTAATACCTGTTACTTTACCTTGTACTTTGCTTCCTACTTCGATTGACATAAAAAAAATGCTCCTCCTTAAAATTTAAGCGACTCGTAAGTCAGTCAATAAAATCGATTGCGCGTATTTTTTCGCGCTACTACCTACTTATTATAACTAACAAAAGAACAGTGTCAACAACACTAATTTGACGACTCATCATTTTTTTGTTTCTTTTCATCTTTCTTTGGAAGAGTGAATAGAACCTCACCTTTTTCAGATAAAAATAGCTTTTCCCTTGCTAGCTGGGCAATATAGTCATCATCGTTCAGTTGTTTAATTTCTACTTCAAGGTCTTTTTTTAATTCTTTTTGGTCTTTTAACTCCTGAGTTAAAGCTTGACTTTGTTTTTGTTTTTCTTCTAGTACTTGGCGTTGTTCATGATACGTAAACGCCAATCCACCAATGATAAGGAAAAAGACGCCAAACATAAGCATAAGGCGATTGCGGGCAACTTTACGCTGTCTTTTTTTATAATTAATTTTGCGCTGTTGTTGCTGGTTAAACTCCGGGTGCAATTGTGTCGTTTTGTTTTGAGGATTGCTTTTCGCCATATGTACTCCCTCTCTTTCGCACTCATTATATCGGAATTTTAAACGATTTTTAAGTAGCATCCTTAAAATTTCTATATTCAGGAAATAACACTTAGTCGAATGGCAAACATTAGACCTGTTTCTTATAAAAAAATAGTAAATTTTCCAGAAAAAATGTTTTTCTGCATCATTGTAATTTTTCCCGATTTCTAAAAAAATAAACCCGGTTACCTAAAATGGCAACCAGGCTTATAATTAATCTTCGTCATCAATAAATTGAAGTTCCACTTTTTCTAGCTTCTCTTCACTTAAAACTGTATACATCAAATGAGCTTCATCTTTACGTACGACATCTTTTAACATTTCAATGCGAGCTGTAACGATTTTTTGACCAAAACGAATAGCGAGCACATCGCCAGCTTTTACTTTCGTACTTGGTTTCGCTACTTTGTCATTGATGGTAATACGTCCTTGCTCTGAAACCTCTTTCGCTAATGTACGACGTTTAATTAAACGTGATACTTTTAAAAATTTATCTAAACGCATCGTATCTATCCTTTCGCTTCCGCCCAAAATTGCAGTAACTCATCGACTGAAAAATCTTTCCACTCTTTGCCGCTCTCTTTTACGCGTGCTTCCATTTTACCGAAGCGTTTCGCATATTTCACATTGGCATGTAGCATAGCTTCTTCTGCAGAAATTTTATAATGACGTCCTAAGTTTACAAAGGCAATTAAGGCGTTACTGTATTGATCCATTTTGTTTTCGTTATTCGCTAAAGCAGCATCTTTGAAATCAGATAACTCTTCTTCAAAGTTCCACCAGTATTGTTCATCTTCAGGCCATTCAAAGCCTAATTTAGCAGCGCGACGTTGGTAATTGTAAGCGGTTTGTAATGAAGACATCGCACGGTATTCACCGTCCATAATTGGTGCATCATCTGCTCCTGCTGCTTCATGCTCTTCTTTTTTGATTTTTTCCCAGTTTGCATTAATGTCCTCAACACTATTTACAACCGTATCACCAAAGACATGTGGATGGCGACGCATCATTTTTTCAGCGGCCCCTGCTAATAGGTCCTCTAAGTTGAAGAAACCAGCATCTTCACCGATTTGCGCTTGCATGAAGACAAGCATCAGCATATCACCAAATTCCTCAATCATATGCTCATCATCTTGCTCATCAATCGCTTGAAGTGCTTCATGCATTTCTTCAAGCATATAGCGTTTCATCGTCTCATGCGTTTGTGCTTTATCCCACTCACAACCATTTGGACCGCGCATCGTTGACATAATGTCACGGAATGTTGACCATTCGCGTAGCGCATCCTCACGCTTCGTTACAGGCGGCACATATACAGTCGTTAGATTACTAATTTCTGCGACGTGGTCTAGCTCGTAAAGAGGTACAGTAATAACTGACTCCTGTTTTGAACCAGCCGCTGTCACAATCGTTACGGGATATTCTGCATGGTATTTATCCATTAATGTTAATTTCACTTCTGAGGCGCTAAATTGATCGTACACTTGCGCGATTAGTAAATGATTGTTCATATTGACATGGTGAATCGAGAATGTTGCACCATCAACAAGCTGGAAGCCATCGATTGGATCAATTTTCAATGTTGCAAATACGGCATCTAAAAAGCTTTGACCGCCTTCGATTTTCAACTTCACATTGCCTTGTTTTTCTTCTTCAATTAATAGCTCCACAGTCATTTCAGCTACAAGTGGGTGTCCTGGCACTGCATAGATTACATCATCATGTTCCGCATAGCCTTTTAATGTGTCGACGATTTCTTGATAGACGGGTAAAAACTCGCCATGTTTTTCATAAATAAGGTCAAAACTTTCGAACGTTACGCCCTCCTCTTTTAATTCGTCCAACACGGGATGGTCTTCCGTACGAACATAAATTTTCGGAGCATTTTTTAACGTTTTATAAACACCCATTGGCAGTTGTTCAAAATCACCTGCGCCAAGCCCAATTACTGTAATTTGATGCATAATAAGTTCACCTGTTTCTTTATTTTTTAACGCGATTTACATAAAGCTGGAATGCGGCCACTCGTCGTCCTAATGGAAGAACCGACCAATCCTCGACTGACAGCACCTCTCGTTTTGCACAAACGGTAAGAAATGCGATTGCTCCTACACAGACTGCTGTAAGTGCCGTAATCGTGGCGGTCATTCTAAATGACACATTATAAGTGGCGCACATGAATGTGATGCCGAAAATCCAAATTTCAACTGCAAACGCCATCGCCAATGTAGCCAACAGCACGCCACGTGTAAATGTGGGTGAAACGAGCGAGATAGGATACACTTTTTTGATAAAGCGAATAAGTAGTAGTGCAGTGAAAGCTAGACCGGCATTACTTGCAAGTGCAGCGCCTGCAATACCAAACCATTGGATAAAGACATCATTACATAAAAGTTTAACGATTAAACCGCCAATGAGCAATAGCGAAGGGTGTTTTGTATAGCCAAGTCCTTGTAAAACCGCCATCATCGGCATAATAATCGACAGCCAAACAATTTGTAGCACGAATAACGACAACACCCCTGATAGCGCATTTGTTTTAAACATCATCGCATTCATATAAGGCATAACAAGCATTAATCCAGCCGTTGCTGCAACACCAACGAGCATCGACACACTAAAGGTAAGACGCATATAATTCGCCGCCTCCGCCTTTTGATGACGCTTCATCGCCGTCGTAATCAGTGGCACAATCGCCATCGATAAGGACGAGGCAAGCACAAGACCAACTTGTACAAGCGGCTGCCCGCGGTCGTATATCCCCTTCTCCGCCATCGCTTCGTTGATGGCCATTCCTTTATCTACTAATGTCTCAAAAATTGTAAAGGAATCGACAAGCTGAAATAAAATAAGCAATAAGCTACTCAAGCTAATGCCGATACTATAAATCGTTAAGCGTTTCATTAGATGCCACTGGCGCGCGCGTGAAATGGTCGTACGCTTCCATGAAATATGCGCTTTTTTACGTAGCAATACGTACAGCACTAAAACCCCTGCAACCTCACCAACTACCGTCCCAATCGTTGCAACCTCGCCTGCGATATAAAGGGATGCGCCGGCACGCATGACAAGCCATGTACCAACTAAAATAATCGCGACGCGTACAAGCTGCTCAGCGACCTGTGACTTAGCGACAACATGTAAATCCCCTGTCGCCTGCGCATGACCTTTATAAAGCGCTAAAAATGGAATGGTGAGCGCAATGTAACTACCAACTTTAAGTAGTGGTGCAAGGCCGCTATCACCCATCATCGATGCAAAAAATGATGACAGACTATATAAACCAATAAATAATACGAGCGCGAGTGCTACTAAATAGCGTAGCATGACACGCATCAATTCATCCCAGGATTCGTTCGACTCCGTTAGCACACGAGAAATCGCAATCGCGAGTCCACTTGCCGTCCATGTCATAAATACGGCGACGAACGGATATACTTGCTGATAAATATAAAATCCTTCGTCTCCTACTAAGTTTTGGAAAGGGATGCGATATACCATGCTGAGTACTTTCACAAACAGCATCGCAAGCGTCAGTACCATGACGCCCTTCGCATAGTCCTTCATTCCATTGCTCTTAGACATCCGGCAACCTCTTTTCGTTTAAAATTTCTACGTCAGTATAGCATATAATCAATGTTTTAGGCTTGTGGCCGATAGGTAAGAAGAAGGGGGGCTGGATTCGCCTGTATCTTCTTCATCCAGATGGCACACGTGAATTACTAAGTGAAGAAATCGATACCGCAACGAGTGATTTAATAAAGTAATTAAATACTAGACGTTAAAAAAAGAGGTCGGATGCACCCGACCTCTTTTTTATGCTTCTTTTAATGCATCTGGTAAGCTAAGTACTAATTTTTCAAGTACATCAAATGGCAGCTCACCACTTACTTTACGCTCATCAATTGTGAGCGCCAATTTATTTTCTTCAAATGAGAAGCCGACTGCACGGCCAAACTGCATCGAGTCTGAAACGATTTTAGCGCCGTCAACCATACCAGAGCCCGTTTCTGAAAACTGGATGCGTACGATTTTGTTTTTCTCTTTAATCGACTCAACGCCCACCTTCATCGCAGACGCACGAATTAACGCGATATGCATTAGACGTTCAGTTTCAGCTGGCATATCACCGAATCGGTCCGTCATTTCATCGATCAATTCGTCATACATTTCCTGTCCATCAATCGCTTTAATGCGCTTATACATCTGGATTTTTTGGAAGCCATCCGGGATATATTCATCTGGAATATATGCATCATATGGCAGCATGATTTCTGGGTCTGGTAGACGCGGTTTAGTATCTTCTCCTTTTGCGGCACGACGCTCATTCACCGCTTCTTCAAGCATTTGTGAATACAAGTCGAAGCCGACAGAATCAATAAAGCCATGTTGCTGTGCACCGAGTAGGTTACCCGCACCACGAATCGATAAATCACGCATCGCAATTTTAAAGCCTGAGCCAAGCTCTGTAAACTCTTTAATCGCTTGTAGACGTTGTTCTGATACTTCGGTTAACACTTTGTCTCGTTGGTACATAAAGTACGCATAGGCGACACGATTTGAACGCCCTACACGTCCACGCAACTGATACAGTTGTGAGAGGCCCATATGGTCAGCATTGTTGACGATTAACGTATTGGCGTTTGGCATATCGACACCGGTTTCAATAATCGTTGTCGTCACAAGAACATCATATTCACCCTCAAGGAAACCGTAAATCATTGATTCAAGTTCAGATTCAGTCATCTTACCATGCGCATGCCCAATGCGTGCTTCTGGTACAAGCATCTGGATTTTTTCTACCTCACGTGCCATATCCTCGACACGATTGTGTAAGTAGAATACCTGACCACCACGTGACATTTCACGCTCAATCGCCTCGCGCACAAGCGCTCCGTTGTATTCCATGACATATGTCTGTACTGGGAAGCGGTTTGCGGGCGGTGTTTCAATAACCGATAAATCACGTACCCCAACCATCGACATATGCAGTGTCCGTGGAATCGGTGTCGCCGTTAATGTCAGCACATCCACATTCGCACGTAATGTTTTAATTTTTTCCTTATGTGTCACACCAAAGCGCTGTTCTTCATCGACAATCAGTAAGCCTAAGTCATTGTAAATAACATCCTTCGATAATAAACGATGTGTGCCGACCACAATATCAATCGTGCCGTCTTTTAAGCCTTTAATCGTTTCATTTTGCTGCTTACGCGTACGGAAACGACTTAGCATACCGACATTAACGGCCTCTTCTTGGAATCGCTCCTGAAGCGTCTCAAAATGTTGCTGTGCTAAAATCGTCGTTGGCACAAGGAAGGCCACTTGCTTGCCATCTAAAATCGCCTTATATGCTGCACGGATTGCTACCTCCGTTTTACCGTAACCAACATCGCCGCACACAAGTCGGTCCATCGGGCGTTCACGTTCCATATCCGCCTTCACTTCACGAATCGTCCGCAGTTGATCGTCCGTTTCCTCATACGGGAAATTCATTTCGAATGAACGGATTTCATCGCCATCAGGAGAGAAAGCATAGCCGCGCTCCGCCTCACGTTTGGCATAGAGCTTAATTAAATCATCCGCAATGTCCTGCACCGCAGAAGATACTTTTCGCTTCGTTTTTTGCCACTCTGCGCCGCCTAATTTATGCACTTTCGGGGTTTTATCCTCTGAAGCCACATATTTTTGAATTAAATCAATTTGGTCAACCGGTACGAATAATTTATCATCACCGCGGTACATAATATTCAAATAATCCTTATGTTTGCCGCCTACCTCAAGCGTTTCAATACCGATGTATTTACCAATCCCGTGATGCACGTGGACAATATAGTCACCCGGCTTAATTTCACTATAACTTTTAATACGCTCGGCATTGGTCATTTTTTGAGGGCGTGTTTTTTTCTTCGGCTTCTGCTTAAATAGCTCTTCTTCCGTTACGACCGCAATACGCTGTAACGGTAGCTCAAACCCCGCCGATAAATTGCCAGCCATCGCATAAACACCAGGTCCTTGGGGCGCCCCTAGCTGCACATGAATATTATATTCATCAAACATCGATTGAATAACTGGCAAACGTTCCTCGTCTTCAGTCATAAATAGCACTGTGAAGGCACTATTTAACCAGCGCTCCATTTCATTTTGTAACATCGCCATTTGACCGTGGAAATGTTGCATCGGTTTACATGAAAAGGCCTCGGTTTGTTGGAATCGAACGCCGGCAAAACTACGTGCAAATAACGCAAAGTAAACGGATTGTTGCGATAGATTTGCCATAATCTCTTTTAAATTAAACGATGGCTTTACCGCGTGAACCATTTTGCCCGCTTCAATTAACGATAAGAACCATTCCTGCTCCTCATTTTCCCATGCCTCCATTACTTCTTGCACGCGACCAAGCTCGTCATAAATAACAACGCCATCTTTCGCAAAATAGTCACCTAAAAATGCCGGCTTATCATAAAGTAATGAGCCAAAACGATTCGTGTAATCTGGCAACTCTGCTTGCTGTAATAAATCAATATCCGCTTGAATGTTTTCGTAGAGTAATGTTTTAATGTCATCCGACTGCACCTGCTTCAAGCTATCCGCTAGTGCCTTCTCAAGTCGTGCTGCCAATTGCTGACGTTGTACTTTTGTTAACACAAACTCCGTAGCAGGTAATATCATCATGTGTTCTAGCTTATCAATCGAGCGCTGGTCATCTGCTGAAAACGTACGAATCGAATCAATTTCTGTATCGAAAAACTCCACACGTATTGGCGTTTCCATATACGGAGGATACACGTCTAAAATGCCACCACGCAGCGCAAATTCGCCAGGAGATGTCACCATTTTACCGCGGCTGTAGCCCATCACAACGAGCTGTTCGAGCACCGCATTTATATCGACGTCCTCACCAACAACTAATGGCACACGTAGTTTTTTCCATTCCTCTTTAGGTTGCATCATCTTACGCATACCAGCGATTGGAATAATGTACACACCACGTGCATCATGAATTAAATGATCGAGTGTTTCGATACGTGCCGCACGTAACTCCGGACTCGCTACGGTCATATCTGCAGCGATAAATTCATCCGCAGGATAATAATGCACAACGTCATCCCCTAATAATTTTGCGAGGTCGTCATACATTTTTTGTCCTTGTAATAAGTTTGGTGCCATAATATAAATCGGTTTATTTAATGCTTTAAAAATTGTGTCGATAAAGGCAGGTCTTGCACTTCCTGATAACCCTGTTACGAGCACATTGCTTAAACCTTGCTCAAGCTGCTCGATAAAATGGCTAACATGCTGATCCTGCATAAGTAGCTTGCGTAAAGCTTCCATTCGTGTTCCTCCCGTTTTTGCTATATATAAAAGGCTTTGACCTCACATTCGGCCAAAGCTCATTCCTTATTCGCTGAATCCATTATTTTTGATTAAACTTGTTCATTACTTCTGCAAATGGTTTTTCTGTGAAGAAAGCACAGGCATCCGCCGCCTTGTCGAATGCTTTTTCCATATCAGGCCATTCTTCTTTAGAAAAACGCGATAATACGTAATCCGGTACTTTCATGCCTTGTGGCGGACGACTAATGCCGATGCGCACACGGTTGAAGTTTTGTGTACCTAAATGCTGAATCAATGATTTAATACCATTATGGCCACCAGCACTACCTTTTTGGCGTAAGCGAAGGGTGCCTTTATCAATATCCATATCATCGTAAATAACGACAATGTCTTCGATATCGATATCATAATAATCCATTAATGGGCGCACTGCTTCACCAGATAAGTTCATATACGTTAATGGTTTCATTAACACAACCTTACCTTCTGGGCGGTGAGCCATTCCAAAAACAGCGTTAAATTTCGTTTGGTTCATATCGATGCCCCATTTATCTGCTAATACATCGATTGTATCGAACCCAACATTGTGATGTGTATGTTCATATTGCTTCCCTGGATTTCCAAGGCCAATAAATAATTTCATATGTGAAACCTCTTCCTTTTCAGTTGCTAATCATCCTTTATTTTAACATATGTTGTATGAAATAGCCGAGGAGACTCACTATCGCAAAAATAAAGGCGGGCATCACGCCAACTGCGCAATCCCCGCCTTTTTTATTTATAAGCTTTTCAATTCTAGCTTATTCTTCTTTAGCCTCTTCATCAACCGTACCGTTATCTGCAACTGGTTCAGTTGTTTCAAGATCTGCCTCAAGCTCAGCCTCAGATACTGGTGCTGATACTGTTACTAATACAACGTCATCCTCATCGACAATTGTAAAGTCTACTTTGTCGCGGATGTCGCCAACTGTTAACGTATCACCAATTGCTAATTCTGTAATATCGACTTCGATATTTTCAGGAATATCAGATGGTTTCACCGTTAATTTCAGCTCACGATTTGGTTGTTGTAATACGCCGCCTTCTTTAACGCCGACAGATGTACCTGTTGCAACAACTGGCACCTCAACCTCAAGTTCTTGACGCATGCTTACTGCTAAGAAGTCTAAGTGAATTAATTTACCTTTAAGTGGCTCTTTTTGTACTTCTTTTAATACGGCATTCACCTTTTTGCCATCTACATCTAACGATAAGATTGCATTACGGCCCTCCGTACGAATTGTTTTTTCCAATTCTTTTTCGTTTACTGCGATTGGGGTAGACTCTGTTTTAAAGCCGTACACGATTGCTGGCACGTACCCCGTCTTACGCAATTCTGTTTTTACTGAACGCTTATGCGCTTCTCGAGCTTTTGCTTTGATTGATGTACTCATAAAAAAATTTCCCCTTTCTCATCTATCGAAAAAATTTATATTTGTTTGTGTCACATATAATCTCTTCCCAGTCTGAATGGAATTAAAACATTTACGAGTAAAAAGCACTACTTTTCGAGTGATTAAAACAAGTCCCTAACATGCATCGTAATAGGCTTTGACAGCATTCTAATATAAAAAAAGGGAACTCGATAATTTTACCGAGTTCCCTTATCAAATACGTTAAATATTAATCAAATAATTTACTTACTGATTTGTTTTCGTAAATGCGTACGATCGCATCAGCTAATAATTTTGCAACAGAAAGTTGGTGAATCTTTGGTGATTTTTTCTCTTCTGATAATTGGATTGAGTCAGTTACAACTAATTCTTTAATTACAGAGTTTTCGATACGTTCGATTGCTGGACCAGAAAGAACTGGGTGAGTACAGCAAGCGTAAACTTCTTTCGCGCCAGACTCTTTAAGAGCTGCAGCACCGATAGTGATTGTACCAGCAGTATCGATGATGTCATCGATTAAGATACATGTTTTGCCTTCAACATTACCAACGATGTTCATTACTTCAGCAACGTTTGGTTTTGGACGACGTTTATCGATGATAGCGATTGGTGCTTTAAGACGTTCAGCCATTTTACGCGCACGAGTTACGCCACCGTGGTCAGGTGATACGATTACTAAATCATTACCTTCGAAACCTTTTGATTTGAAGTGATCAGATAATAATGGAACACCTACTAAGTGGTCGATTAAGATATCGAAGAAACCTTGGATTTGTGGAGCATGTAAATCTAGTAATACTACGCGAGTTGCGCCAGCTGTTTCTAGAAGGTTTGCTACAAGTTTTGCCGTAATTGGTTCACGTGAACGTGCTTTACGATCTTGACGAGCATAGCCGTAATAAGGCATTACTACGTTTACTGTGCGTGCAGAAGCACGTTTCACAGCGTCGACCATGATTAATAACTCCATTAAGTTTTCGTTTACTGGAGCTGAAGTTGACTGCACGATAAATACGTCACAACCACGAATACTTTCCTCAATACTGATTTGAATTTCTCCATCACTGAAGTGTTTTACAGAACTTTTACCTAGCTCTACGCCCATTTCCTCGGCGATTGCAGAAGCAAGGGGTTCATTTGAGTTTAGTGAAAAGATTTTTAAATTTGAGTTAGCATATTGATACGGCATGATGGCCTCCTGTTTGATTATAAATTATTTTAAATTTAATTACTTCACGTAGTTTTCTTTGTTCTCTTGACGAGAGCGACCAATTGCAAGCGCGTTGTCCGGTACATCTTTTGAGACCGTCGTGCCCGCTGCAATTAGCGATTTTTCACCTAAAGTGACTGGTGCCATTAAGTTTGCATTACAACCAACGAACGCTTTGTCCTTGATGATTGTTTTGAACTTATTAACGCCATCATAGTTCACAGTAATTGTACCACAACCAATGTTGACGTCAGCACCAATCTCAGCATCGCCTAAGTAAGTTAAGTGAGAAGCTTTACTTCCCTCACCTAGTGTTGTTTTCTTCAATTCAACGAAGTTCCCAACTTTTGCGTGGTTGCCCACATTCGATGCTGGACGAAGATGTGCGAAAGGTCCAACGGCTACGTCTTCTCCAATAACACTTTCTTCTACAACCGAATTTTTCACGTTTGTACGATCGCCGATTTGGCTATCTTTAACGTGCGTATTCGGTCCGATAACACAATCTTCCCCGATAACTACTTTCCCTTCAAGCATTGTACCTGGCAGTAAAATCGTATCGCGGCCGATTTCAACGTCGGTACCGATATACGTATTATCTGGATTAATGATTGTGACACCGTTACGCATATGTTTCTCATTGATGCGAGCGCGCATAAGTGTTTCCGCTTGTGCTAAAGCAAAGCGGTCATTAACACCAAGCGTTTCAGAGAAGTCATCGCAGATTGAAGCTGCAACGATTTCACCTTGCTCTTTTAGAATGCTAATAACGTCCGGTAAGTAGTACTCACCTTGAACGTTGTCATTGTTTACTGATTTCAATGCAGTAAATAATGCTTTGTTGTCAAAGCAATATGTGCCTGTATTGATTTCAGTTACTAAACGTTGTTCTTCTGTTGCATCTTTATGTTCGACAATTGCTTCAACTTGACCGTCAGCAGCGCGTAGGACACGACCGTAACCAGTTGGATCCTCCGCTACTGCAGTTAAAATTGTTGCTTTTGCGTTTTCAGATTCATGATGTTCGATAAGCGCTTTCATTGTTTCTGGACGAATCAATGGCGTATCACCACAAATAACGATTGTTGTCCCTTCAAGGTCGCCTAGTAATGATTCTGCTTGTTGAACGGCGTGACCTGTACCAAGCTGTTCGGCTTGTAGTACATATTCACTCTTATCGCCAAGTTGTTCTTTTACTTTTTCTGCACCATGACCAACAATTGATACTGTACGTGCTACATCAAGCGTTTGAATATGGTCTACCACATGTTCTACCATTGGTTTTCCACATACAGAATGAAGAACTTTATATAATTTAGACTTCATACGTGTGCCTTGGCCAGCAGCCAAAATAACGGCATAAATATTTTTCATGTCAGTAAGTCCTCCAATTAGCTGATTTTCTATTATGACTATATAGCAAATTTCGTTACTTTTCAAGGCTTTAAGACTTGACAAAAAGATGTCATACAACTTAAAATTAAAGCCTTTTGTTTTTTTATATAAGCAAAAATCTCTCGAAACTCTTGTGAAATCAATCTTTCAAGGAATGATTTGACAACTTGTCACTACAATTTACGTCTTAAAAATCATTTAAAATTTCACAAAGAATTTCAATTTCCTTTATCGTTGTCCGGGCGCCAAACGAAATACGGAAAAATTGGCGCGCCTCATCAACTGACGCGCCCATCGCCATAATGGCTTTTGTTCCCGCTTCATGCGAACTATCACAAGCACTTCCAGTCGAGACCATCACCCCTCGTTCGCTTAGCCGTAACATGACATATTGCCCCTCATAGCCATGCACGAGTAAGCCACAAATACCAGGATACTGAACAGCCGCTTCTAGTAACGTGTATTTATTACCCGCTAAACGCTTCTTTAACACGTTTCGAAGCGTTGTAAAATGTCGATGGTTTATTTGGTTACTACATGCCTCAGCTGCAACTGCAAACGCGCCATTTGCAGCCACATCCACTGTGCCACCTCGTAAGCCCTTCTCATGTGTTAATCCTGGGAAAAGAGGGACTATCCTGCTTCCCGGCTTAATATAAACCGCTCCACAGCTTTTAGGCCCGCCTATTTTATGAGCCGAACAAGAAAAAGAATCAATATGCCGAACAAAATCGAGTGGCACTTTCGCAAAAGACTGTACACAATCTACATGTAGTAATACATCATGGCGCCGCGCGATTTCTGCAAGTTGCGCAATTGGCTGAATACTACCGATTTCTGGATTAATATGCTGTAGCGCAAGCATGCACGTATCGTTATCAATCATGCGTTCAACTAATGCACAATCAATCAAGCCATTTTGCTGTAGCGGCAAACGCGTCACACGATAGCCCATGCGTTCAAGCGCATTCATCGCCGCATGTACCGACGTATGCTCGGCCATTGACGTAATAATGTGCCGCTTCTTTGATGCGAGTGCGAGCGACATAATGCCAATTAAATTAGCCTCGGTGCCACTGCCGGTAAAATAAATTCCTCGTGCCTCAACACCTGCAATATGTGCAATCATCGCGCGCGCATTGTCGAGTACTTGCTTTGCCATCCAGCCATCCTCATGCAAGCTAGATGCATTACCATAATATTGTCGTGCAATTTTTTCATACGTTTCAAGCGCCGCCTCACTCATCGGTGATGTGGCCGCATAATCTAAATAAACCATCGTAATCCCCTTTTCTAGCTCTTGTCTTATTGAATATTTTATGTAAATATATGTGACAAGACAACTGTAAAAGAAGGTATGTACACATGCATGTAGACATTATCATCCTCGGTAGCGGCATTGCGGCACTTCAAACGGCACGCCTGCTACCAAAACACAAGCACGTCTTAGTTATTACGAAAGGTGATTTGCGCACGAGTAGCTCCTATATTGCGCAAGGTGGCATTGCGTCTGTCACACAGCCAAAGGATTCATTTGCGAGCCATATCGCAGACACACTTGCTGCTGGTGTCGCGCATAATTACGAGCCACATGTTAACAATCTTGTTACGGATGGCAAAACGGCGCTTGATGCGCTCATCACGCAAGGCTTTGCTATCGATGCGCACGTTGGTTTAGAGGGCGCACATAGTCATCACCGCATCGTTCATGCTGGCGGTGATGCGACCGGGCGACATTTAACCGAGCATTTAATCAACCAGCTTCCTAGCAATGTACACATCCATACACATGAACTTGCCTATGCGCTATTGCACAATACAGCAGGTGACATTATCGGTGTTCGGACAACAACGCAATGTTATTTTGCAGCACAGACGATTATCGCAACGGGCGGGGCTGGCGCGCTCTACACGTACACATCTAATCAACCTAAAAGTTTCGGTGATGGTATCGCAATGGCCGCACTCGCCGGGGCAGCTGTTGCCGATATGGAATTTATGCAATTTCACCCAAGCTTATTGTATAAAGATGAACGTTGCTTTGGACTTGTATCTGAAGCGGTGCGCGGGGCCGGTGCACGTTTTGTAGACGATACCGGCGATTACTTTATGAATGGACAAGACCTTGCACCTCGTCACATCACAGCACGCGCCGTCTATGAGCGTCGTGCAGCCGGTCATGACGTCTATTTAGACATTTCAGCGATTGCAAATTTTGAACAACATTTTCCGACTGTTAGTGCCATTTGTCAGCGCGCAGACGTTCCACTATCCACGCAGCGTATTCCGATTGCACCGGGTAGCCACTTTTTAATGGGCGGCATTTTAACCGATGATGTTGGGCAAACGTCACTGCGAGGCTTATATGCGGTCGGCGAAGCGGCATGTAGTGGCGTCCACGGGGCGAATCGCCTCGCGAGCAATTCATTATTAGAAGGACTGGCGTTTGGTATGCGCCTTGCAGAGCATTTAGCACAAGCGCCAGCACAAACAAATTGGCACTTGCGGCATGCACCTGTCGCACCAAATACGGCGCTATTGCCGCTTGAACAACTTCAACAACTTATGATGCAGCACGCCGGTATTATGCGAAGCGGACTTACGTTACAACAGCTTAAAAATAAGCTCCCGATTATCCACCAGATTGCGCCGGACCAGGCCGAGCTCGCACTTGCACATGTGACTGCACGATTGATTGTCAGCGGAGCACTTGCACGCCAAGAAACACGCGGGGCGCATATACGCGAAGATTACCCTCAACAAAATGACGCGCTATCAAACCGCTTATTGATACAACAACAGCACACCATCGTTAGGAGGACATGGCATGAATTTATTCAAACTACAGCACATGCTGAAAGAATTTTTTATTGAAGATATTGGCGACAATGATTTATCGAGTACGACGATTTTCCCAGCAGATGAAGCCGGACAATTTTCTTTTTATGCAAAAGAAGACGGTATTTTTTGCGGCACGCCTATTATCGAAACGGGCTTTGCGCTATTGCATCCATCTATTCGCGTCACAATGCACGTAGCAGAAGGTGCGCGCATTGCATACGGCGACAAACTTGCAACGATTGCAGGGCCGATTCAACTCTTATTGTCAGGCGAACGTGTCGTACTAAATCTCGTACAGCGCCTTTGTGCAATTGCTACGATGACACACGCTGCCGCTTCGCAAACAGCCGGCACAACGACAAAAATTTGCGATACGCGTAAAACGACACCGGGGCTACGAATGCTCGAAAAGTATGCCGTACGTATCGGCGGTGGCTACAATCATCGCAGCGGCTTATATGACTGCATTATGTTAAAGGACAACCATATCGCGTTTTGCGGTTCGATTACTGAAGCAGTGACGCGCGCACGCCAAGCGATTGGGCACACCGTCAAAATCGAGGTCGAAATCGAAACGCGCGCGCAACTTCAAGAAGCGATCGAGGCGCACGCGGACATTATTATGTTTGATAATCAAACACCTGAAACGATTCGTGAGTGGCAACAACTCGTACCAGAGACGATTGTCACCGAGGCATCAGGCGGTATTACACTCGACACGATTGCTAGCTACGCACAAAGTGGCGTTCACTATATTTCACTTGGCTTCCTGACACATTCGGTGAAAGCTTTCGATATTTCTGCACTTGTTGAACTGAAAGGAGCGTTAAACGCATGATGAATCCAACATTATTCGATCAATTATCAAAATTACCTGAACGTTATAAAACGATGTCAACAAAGGAAATGGAAGCGCGCGTACGAGCGATTAAACAACAGCTTGGTGAGGAGCTTTTCATCCCAGGTCATCACTATCAGCGTGATGAAGTCATTCAATTTGCTGATGCAACAGGTGACTCCTTACAACTTGCACAAATTTGCGCTGACAATACATCTGCAAAACATATTGTTTTTTGCGGCGTGCATTTTATGGCAGAAACAGCCGATATGCTAACAAAAGATGACCAAATAGTTTACCTACCAGACATGCGTGCTGGTTGCTCGATGGCAGATATGGCAACTATCGAACAAACCGACATTACCTGGCAATATTTGCAGCAATTATTCGGGGATACAATCGTACCTCTTACATACGTCAATTCAACCGCAAGCATTAAAGCATTTGTCGGCAAACATGGCGGTGCATGTGTGACATCATCCAATGCTGTCAAAATGGTTGAATGGGCTTTTACTCAGAAGCCACGTCTATTATTTTTACCCGATCAACATCTCGGACGAAATACAGCTTTTTCTCTTGGCGTACCGCTTGAGCACATGGCTGTCTGGGACCCAATTCGTGAAAAACTCGAATATGATGGTGAGCTTGAAGACGTACAAGTGATTTTATGGAAAGGCCATTGTTCGGTCCATGAAGGTTTTAATAAATGGCATATTGACGACATTCGTAAAAATGACCCGGACATGCGCGTTATCGTCCATCCTGAATGTAGTCATGACGTCATACAGGCGGCCGATGATAACGGGTCGACAAAGTATATTATCGACACGATTGAAAGCGCTCCTACAGGTTCTCGCTGGGCGATTGGCACCGAGATGAATCTCGTGAAGCGCCTGATTACGGACCACCCTGATAAACACATCATTTCACTCAATACGAATATGTGTCCTTGCCTAACGATGAATCGCATCGACTTACAACATCTATTATGGGCGCTTGAAACGATTGTAGAAGGCGGTCGCGGCAATGTCATCACCGTTGACGCCGACACAACAGCGCAATCAATTCACGCATTAGAGCGCATGTTACAATTTGCGAAATAAAAAAAGAGGCCTCCCGTCAAAAGGAGACCTCTTTTTTTATGACCTTTTATTTTATACTTGTTCAACAATGCTCTCTTCCTCATTCGTTTCTTCCGCATTTTCATACGCGATTAAGACAGATTGTTGAATCTTTGTACGCATATCTGAGTTAATCGGATGTGCAATATCTCGGAACTCACCATCAGGCGTACGTTTGCTCGGCATAGCGACAAACAGTCCCGTATTCCCGTCAATCACGCGAATATCATGCACAACAAACTCGTTGTCTAGTGTGATGGAAGCGATCGCACGCATGCGACCATCCGTTTGAACACGGCGTAATCGTACATCAGTTACTTCCATTCTTTTCACCACCTCTCATCTTAGATGCAAAAATTAACTCTTTCCTACTATTATATTCGGCAAAAAAACATTTTTTTCCTTCTTTTCATAAAAATATTTTTTGGAAATTTCAAAAAATTTACTTTAAAAAGAAAAAAAGAGAACCTGCTTATGCAGATTCTCTCCTCTCTATTGAAATTATACGAGTGCGATAACTTCGATTTCTACTTTAACATCTTTAGGTAAACGCGCTACTTCCACACAGCTACGTGCTGGTTTGTGGTCGCCGAAATGACGTGCGTATTCTTCATTTAACTCACCGAATTCATTCATATCTGAAATGAATACCATCGTTTTCACGACTTTGTCTAATGAAGAACCCGCTTCAGCTAATACCGCTTTTAAATTTTCGAAAACTTGGTTTGTTTGTTCCGTAATTGTTCCTTCTACAAGGCTACCATCCGCAGTTAATGGGATTTGACCTGAGCTATAGAACATGTTGTTCACAATAACACCTTGCACGTACGGACCGATTGCCGCAGGTGCATTATTTGTTGCTACTACTTTCATTACTTAGTTTCCACCCTTCGAAAAATAATTACCCTCCGTTAACTCAATCGTACGATCCTTCTCATTGACTTCTCTTAATTTCACTAATGAATAATAATCATCGACTAAGCGTTCATCGGGATGTTCAGCCTCAACTAGCACAGCAATGCCCGCTAGTGTACAGTCGAACTCTTCTAATAAATTCTTCATCCCGTTCATCGTACCGCCAACTTTCATAAAGTCGTCGGTGATAAGCACGCGCTGACCACTCTTCATACTACGTTTTGATAGCACCATCGTTTGAATACGACGTGAAGAGCCTGATACATAATTAATACTTACAGTAGAGCCTTCTGTCACTTTATTATCGCGACGTACAACCACAACCGGAACATTCAAATGACGTGCAATCGCATGTGCAATTGAAATCCCTTTCGTTGCTACGGTCATAATAACATCTATTTCTTGATCACAAAATGCTGAGGCAAATACTTTACCAACTTTGTTGATTAACTCGGGGTTACCAAGTAAGTCGGTCATAAATAAATAGCCACCAGGCAGCAGGCGATCGGAATGACTTAATTCTTTAATTAGCTCTGTAATAACTTTCTTAGCTGATTCTTCAGGAACTTTAGGGATGTATTTTACACCACCAGCCGCACCTGGGACTGTAATTAAATGGCCAATCCCTCTTTCTTCAAATGTATCTTTCACAATCGATAAGTCTTCGCTAATGGAGGACTTTGCCGACTGATATGATTCAGCGAAAAATGTAAGGGGGATTAATTGTTGTGGATGCTCCAATAAATAATGCGTCATGTCTACAAGACGCTCACTACGCTTCCATTTCATGAAACCCTCTCCTAAATACGAATGTTTTATACAAAAAATACCATAATTATACGTGTTTATGCAAGCACTATCGGTCGCCGAGTAGGCGCACTGCATATACTTCATCACAAAAACCTTTGAGTCCATTTACAATACGAGTTGTACGCGCCTCTGTCTGCACGAGCGCAAACACTGTCGGGCCGCTACCGCTCATAAGCACACCGTCCGCACCAAAGCGTTTCATTTGTTCTTTAATGCTAGATACTTCAGGGTGCATATCAAGCGTAACGCTCTCTAATACATTGCCTAGTGTACCACACATCTTAGCGTAATCATTCGTCTTAATTGCTTCGACCATACGAGCTGTATCCGGGTGCTTCACATCATCTAGATTCAAGCCACCATAAACTGCCGCAGTCGATACACCAATTGTTGGCTTCGCTAAAATAACCCAACTGCTTGGTGGTGCTGCGATATGTTCGATCTTTTCGCCGCGTCCGCGCGCAATTGCGGTACCGCCATATACACAAAATGATACGTCTGAGCCAATCTCTGCACCTAATTCAGCTAGCTCATCAAGTGATAACCCAAGGCTCCATAATTCATTTAAACCTTTTAAAGTTGCTGCTGCATCACTACTACCACCTGCAAGTCCAGCTGCTACTGGAATTTGCTTATCGATTGAAATTGAAACGCCTGAATTTACATTGAAGCGATCCTTCAATAGCTTCGCTGCTTGATACGCCAAATTACGTTGGTCATCTGGAACAAAGTTATTACTTGAATGAATGAAGATTTCGCCATCTTGACGTAACTCCAAACCAACACGGTCTGCTAAATCAACCGTCGTCATAATCATCTCTACTTCATGGTACCCATCTGGACGTTTATGTAATACATCCAATGTTAAATTTATTTTCGCAGGTGCTTTTACGCAAAGCATATGCTTACCTCACTTTCCTATCTGGCCATCATCGCCCTTTGTTACTGTGTATTATTTTAACACATCAAGACTTTTACATGACGGTTTCAGACATGAAAAAAGCCACGCCAAAAATTCTGCGTGGCTCCGAAAATAAAACACTTATAAAACGGCCCTTCAAACAAGAAGGAATGTTTTATAAGTGCCCGAAAAAATATAAATGCTTACTATTCGGCGATAGCCAGTTTCGACTCGCCTTCGAATGTAATCTCTACTGCTTCTGTTAAGATATCTGTGTAACTGTAAGAAACGCGTTCAAATGCGTTTTCATCTTGATCAAGGTCTACAACGAATACTGCACGATATGTTTCGCGAAGTACACCTGCTCGCTCGATTGTTTTCTTACGGCCACCATTTGCTTTCAATTGCATGCGTTGGCCTAAATGACTGTCTAACGACTTTTTAATGTCGGCTAATGTTTTTGGCATTATGCTTACACCTCACTATAACCTAGTATAACAAGGTACCCTTCAAAAGTCAAGCACAAATTTATATTTTATCAATCTACATTTTCTATGTCAATTATTTTATAGCATTTTTTCTATGATTTTTTTGCATAGACACTATTAGTTAAAATATGGGTGCAATGCATCCGCTAACGCGCCAAATTCTGCGATTGATAATGTTTCACCGCGGCGCGATGGCTCTACGTCAGCTTGCTCAAGCGCACGTAAAATTTCTTCTTTCTTCGCTTTACCATTTGGCAGCTGTGATTGAAGATTGTTTAGTAACGTTTTACGACGTTGTGCAAAGGCTGCACGCGTTACGCTAAAGAAGAACTCCTCATCGATTACAGTAACTGGTGGCTCTTCGTGACGGATTAATTTTAAAACAGCTGAATCAACATTTGGTTGTGGCATAAATACCGTTTTTGGCACAATCATTGCCACTTCCGCTGTACAGTAATATTGAACCGCAATTGATAGTGAACCATATGCTTTCGTTCCTGGTTTCGCTGAAATACGATCTGCTACTTCTTTTTGCATCATCACCACAAAGCCACGTAACGGCAGATTTTCTGTTAATAATTTCATTAAAATCGGTGTCGTCACGTAATACGGTAAGTTTGCGACCACCATGATGTCTTTAAAGCCCGCAAGCTCTGAATCGATTAAACCCTTCACATCCGCCTTTAAAACGTCTGAATGAACGATTTTAACGTTATCATACGGACTTAATGTATCTTCTAGTACTGGTAATAGACGTTGGTCAATCTCAAATGACATGACCTTACCTGCTTCGCGTGCTAAATGCTCTGTTAAAGCGCCAATACCAGGCCCTACTTCGATTGCTGCACTATCCTTTGTTAAATCTGCGTGACCTACAATATTACGTAAAATATTTGGGTCGATTAAAAAGTTTTGACCTAAGCTCTTTTTAAATGAAAAACCATATTTCTTTAAAATTTCCTGCGTACGAATCGGTGTTGCGATATCTTTATGCATTCTCTTCCTCCTGATTAATTTGCGCAATTGCCGCGCCAAATTGTTGCTCGGTAATTTGGAACATTTCCAAACGTTTTATGAGCTGCTTGCCGTTTGTAGAACCAATATTTAAAATTTCCCCTAGACGATCACGACGTTTTTTTGCAGACGGGTGACCAATTAGATGAGCCATTAATATATCTTCTCGCGTAATCGTACACGCCTGAGCATCCTCTTGTACGGTATAGACATTTTCAAGGGCATAGCGAATATCTTCTGACTTCGCATGTTCAATACCTAAGCTCTTGCCATTTTTAGCAATGGTTT
The DNA here is from genome assembly GCF_003991225.1 of Candidatus Kurthia intestinigallinarum. Lineage (GTDB taxonomy): Bacteria > Bacillota > Bacilli > Bacillales_A > Planococcaceae > Kurthia > Kurthia populi. Next base: position 11,453 of record NZ_JTFC01000001.1, on the reverse strand, counting down.
TCTTCTTCGGTAAAAACGCATGCTTGATTCCCTTCACATGCTCCTCAATAATTGCACGAATGCGGCGGCCAGGATAATCAGGGTCCGTAAAGACGATGACCCCTCTCACATCTTGTGCATGCTGAATGCGTTGTAAGCACTCTGCAGAAATCGCTGAACCATTCGTTTCAATCGTATCGGCATTTACCGAACGCTTAATCGCTGTCGTATCATCCTTACCTTCAACAACAATAATTTCTTTTATGTCCACTTGTGTGAATCCTCTTTTCGTTAATTACTACGTTCTAAAAATAAACAATATGCTTATTATAATATGTTCGACGCAAAATAAAAAGTGTCGCGTTTTTGGCATAAAAAAAGCAGCCTCACTTTTATGAAGCTGCCTACGATTATTTATAAACGGTTACCGTTACTGAACGACGACCCCAGTTTAAAGCTTTTGATTTTGATGACATAAATACGTCAATTTTATTCCCTTTAATTGCGCCACCTGTATCGCCTGCTACAGCTAAGCCGTAACCTTCAACGTACACTTTAGAGCCTAATGGGATGACACGAGGATCAACTGCGATTACTTTTTTGTTTGGATTCGCACGTAAGTTGATACCTGTTGCTGTGCGTCCTGAACAACCTGCACAGTATGCAGTGTATGCTGTTGATGACACGGTAAATGTACGAGCGCTAGAACCCGTTTTTGTAATACCTGATAAATATTTAGAGTTTACATAACCTTTTTTGCCTTTGTAAGAAACTTTTACCCAGTTTCCTTTACGGCCACCAACGTATGTAACTTTTTTACCTTTTGGAATTTTGTACTTAATGCGGTAGCTTACACCTGCACCAGCACGAGCATTTAAGTATGCTGTTGTTTTCACTGTTTTATTTGCGACAGTTGAAATTTTTTCACCAGCGAAGCGATTCGCGTAATCTGTTGCTGCTTTATCTTGTTGTTCTGTTGTTTTAACTTCTTTTGTTGCCTGTTCATTAGTTGCAGTACTAAATACTGTAGCTACTACAAACGCAATCATAAGTGTAAGTGCTGTTAACAGCATTACGGTTTTAGAGTTTTTTAATGATTCCGGGAACAGTTTTTTCATGGAATTGTTTGACATGAAAAATACCTCCTTATTCACTCGTTGGATTATATAGAGTGTCTTTAGTCCCTGTCAACAGTGGATGAATTTTACATAAAAAGGAAAACCTTATTGTACCAACGTTTTCGTGAGTTTGGAGGAATTAGTTCCAAAGTTTCATTTTATGTTATAGAAACGATGTGCATTTTCGGTCGTCACACGCTCTACCTCTTCAACCGCTATTCCGCGTAGTTGCGCGATTTCTGCGGCGATTAGAGGGATGTATGACGGCTCGTTCCTTTTACCCCGATTTGGATGTGGCGCAAGGAAAGGTGCGTCCGTTTCTAAAATAATTCGTTCAAGCGGTATTTCTGCGGCGACTTTTTTAGGTGTTTTTGCATTTTTGAATGTTACAGGTCCACCTAATCCGACGTAGAAATTTAACTTTTCGATAATCACTTCTGCGATTTCGACGCTTGCGCTGAAGGAGTGCATGACGCCCCCCACCTCTTCCGCATGTTCTTCCATTAACATGCGTACACAATCACCAGTTGCCTCGCGATTATGAATAATAATTGGGAGTTTTACGCGTTTCGCAAGCTGAATTTGCTTGCGGAAGATTTCTTCTTGCACATCTTTGGGTGACTTATCCCAATGATAATCCAATCCTGTTTCTCCAATGGCGACGACTTTGTTATGTTCAGTTGCTAATTTTTCAATCCATGCTAGATCTTCGTCTGTACAATCGATTGCATCAACTGGATGCCAGCCGATCGCTGCGTAAATAAAATCGTATTGCTCAGCAAGTTCAAGCGCTCGCTCAATCGTTGGTCGGTCAAAACCAATCACAACCATCTCTTTGACGTTGTTTTCAAAGGCGCGCTCAATCACCTGATCTAAATCTTCGTTGTATTGCTCGTTGTTTAAATGGACATGCGTATCGATAAACATATGACATGCTCCTTTTCTGAGATTTATTGTACTCATTAAAACCATTTCATAAATAACTTCTATATTACATTTATATTACAAATGTTATAAATAGCTAAAAAATCTTCACATTTTTACGTAAAAAGAAAGTGTAATTTGACATATAAAGTCACTTATTTATACTATATAATTATTAATTCTAAACATATTTTTACTATTTTTTGGCAAACGTAACAGAAAAGGACCGCGCTAACAGCACGATCCTTTCATTAAAATCATCCAATAATTAACGTACGCGAGCGCCGTTTTCTAACGTTGGATCTACTTGTGCAAGTTTTAATGTATCCCCTACACCGCCAGCTAAAATCATCCCTTGAGATAGTTCGCCGCGAAGTTTTACTGGTTTTAAGTTCGCTACAACGATTACTTTTTGACCGACTAATTCTTCTGGCGTGTAGTAAGCAGCAATACCTGATACAACTTGGCGTTGTTCATAGCCAAGATCCACTTGAATTTTTAATAACTTGTCTGCTTTTTTCATTTTTTCAGCAGCTAATACTGTACCGACACGAAGCTCTACTTTCATGAAATCATCAATTGTAATTTCTTCTTCGTGTTCAATATCTTTCGCTACCGCTTCTTCTTTTTTAGGCTCTTCCTGAACTGTTTTTACAGAACCACGCATTTGCTCACGGATGTACGCTACTTCTACTTCATTGTCTAAACGAGGGAAGATAGGTTCACCTTTTGAAATAACCGTTGTACCAGTTGGAATCACGTTTGTAGCCGTTAATGTATCCCATGCTAATAACTCTTCTGATAGCCCTAATTGACGTAAAATCTCTTTTGGCGATTTTGTCATAAATGGTTGAATCATAACCGCTACACGGCGAAGATTTTCAGCTAAGTTATACATAACTGTACCTAGCTTCGGTTTTAATGCTTCGTCTTTTGCGAGTACCCATGGTTCAGTTTCATCGATATATTTGTTTGTACGAGACACTAATGTCCAAATATCAGCTAACGCAACGCTAAATTGCATTTTCTCCATATTATTCTCGAATTTTGTTAATGATTCTTTTGCAGTTGCTTCAAGCGCTGCATCAAAATCTGTGTTTTCTAAGCCTTCAGTTGGAATGACACCACCAAAGTATTTATTCATCATTGAAACAGTACGGTTTAATAAGTTACCAAGGTCATTGGCAAGGTCAAAGTTTGTACGTTCAACGAATGATTCTGGTGAGAATACACCATCTGAACCAAATGGTAGCTCACGTAATAGGAAGTAACGTGTTGCATCAAGGCCGTAGCGCTCGATTAGCATTTCCGGATACACAACATTGCCTTTTGATTTCGACATTTTGCCGTCTTTCATCATAATGAAGCCATGTGCGAATACTTTCTTCGGTAATGGTAAATCTAATGCCATTAAGAAGATTGGCCAGTAGATTGTATGGAAACGTACGATATCCTTCCCTACTACATGAACATTTGCAGGCCAATATTTTTTGAAGTCTACATCATTGTCTGTATCATAGCCTAATGTTGTTAAATAGTTTGTTAAAGCATCTACCCATACGTAAATAACATGCTTCTCGTCGCCAGGGACGCGGATACCCCAATCAAATGATGTACGAGATACAGATAAATCTTCAAGACCTGGTTTAATGAAGTTATTCACCATTTCATTTTTACGAGACTCTGGCTCGATGAAACCTGGGTTTTCTTCATAATATTGAAGTAAACGATCCGCGTATTTCTTCATATTAAAGAAGTAAGACTCTTCTTTTACTTTATGCACAGGACGACCGCAGTCAGGACAATTGCCATCTACTAATTGTGTTTCTGTAAAGAATGACTCACATGGTGTACAGTACCAGCCTTCATATTCACCTTTGTAAATATCACCATTGTCTAGGAAGCGTTTGAAGATTTTTTGTACAGCTGTTGTGTGACGTTCTTCTGTTGTTTGGATAAAGTCATCATATGAAATATCCATTTGAGCCCATAATTTTTTCGCAGCATCTGCAATTTCATCGACATAGACTTTAGGAGCCTTGCCCGCTTCTTCTGATTTCTCTTGAATTTTTTGACCGTGTTCATCCATCCCTGTTTGGAATCGTACGTCAAATCCTCGTAAGCGTTTGTAGCGTGCCATCGTATCAGCAGCTACTGTTGTGTAGGCCGTGCCAATATGGAACTTGCCGCTTGGATAATAAATCGGTGTTGTGATATAAAATGTTTCTTTTTCTTTGTTCACGAAAGCTTCCTCCAGTGTTATACAGTATACCTACTATTCTATCTAAGTAGACAAATTGAAGCAACGATAGTTTATTTTGTCGATTTTGTGTAGAAATTTGTCGAATTAATATCTCGAATTAAAAACACTATTATAAGCGTGAAAATCATCGAAAAAAGCAGTTTTTGGCTAATTAAATCATTTTTTTACGCAATCCTACCTCCATATAAACCATATATTTGAAAAAAAGTTTCGAAACTAGGAGAAAAAATAATTGACGATTATGGTATTAGTTGGTATGATTAGTTCCAGACAAAGAAATGATGTCGAATTTTGACGAAACAAAAAAATAGATCAAACAATTAATTAGGAGGAGATTCATCATGAAATCTACAGGTATTGTACGTAAAGTTGACGAATTAGGTCGCGTGGTTATTCCTATCGAATTACGCCGCACATTAAGCATTGCAGAGAAAGACGCTTTAGAAATTTATGTGGATGATGATAAAATCATCTTAAAAAAATATATGCCTAACATGACTTGTGCTGTAACAGGTGAAGTATCAGACGATAACTTCCGTCTTGCTGGTGGTAACTTAATCTTAAGCCCAGAAGGCGCACAAATCTTAGTAAAAGAAATCCAATCTAAATTAAACAAATAATTTAGTGTTGTAACATCCCATTTTCCAATCCCTTAAAATAGTTAAACCCTTGTTTTTGTATGTGAAAATTATATAAATAGAGGCCCCGATGAATTTTCGCCGATTCATCGGGGCTACGTTTTTATTTGGAGTTTCTTCTATAATATATAGGAATAGACTTTTCAGGTTTTATACCGCTTTAGTTATAAAAAAAGAGCCACAATCAAATAATGATTGCGGCTCTTTTTTAGTCTTCTACATGATATGCTTGGTAGACGTCACGTTTTGGTAATTTACGTTCTTTAGACACTTCCTTGATGGCTTCTTTCGAGCTTTGGCCATTTTCAATAAGTTTTTCAATGTGTTCCACAACACTAAGCGCTGACCACCATGTTACCTCTTCTTCAATGACACTTTCATCTGCACCTTCAACAATGACAACAAATTCCCCTCGAATTTCGCTACTGTTTGCCCATTCAAGTGCCTCTTCAATCGTACCACGTAAAAACTCTTCAAATTTCTTCGTTAATTCCCGCGCTAAAACGATTTTACGGTCACCTAAGATGGCATGCATATCTTTTAATGTATCCTTCATACGATGCGGTGCCTCATAAAAGATAATCGTTTCATGACGTTTTGCTAAGCCTTCAAGCGATTCTTTACGCTCTTTCTTTTGACGACTTAAAAAACCATAAAATAAAAATGGCTGTGCGGGTAACCCAGAGCCGATTAATGCTGTTAATGCCGCATTGGCTCCTGGTAATGGCACAACAGCAAAACCTTCTGCCATCGCCTTCATTGAAATATCTTTCCCTGGATCTGAAATACAAGGCATTCCCGCATCACTTACAAGTGCCACTGTTTTTCCCTCACGTAGCATATGCAGCAACTTCTCGCCGCCCTGCTCCTGATTGAAGTCATGATAGCTTGTTAGTGGCGTTTCAATTTCAAAATAGTTACATAAGCGTTTTGTGTTGCGCGTATCTTCTGCCGCAATCACATCCGCTTCCTTTAAAATACGCAAGGCGCGCATTGTCATATCTTCTAAATTGCCAATCGGCGTCGGGACTAAATACAAAGCACCGCGTTCGTGCTCAGCGCTCATTTGTGATTGAATCATCCGTACGACCTCTTTCTTCTATATAATTTAACTTTTGTTGACGCGTCAAGCGCTTGAAATGATATTCAGCGCTCATCGCCTCATGCTTCGTTTCAAACTCTTCATAATAAATACAGCTTACCGGTAGACGTGCGCGCGTATACTTGGCACCCTTCCCGGCGTTATGTGTCGCAAGTCGCTTCTCTAGGTTATTCGTATACCCAGTATATAAAGTCCCGTCGCTACAACTAACGACATACATGACTTCTTTATTCGGCGTCGCCATAAAGCATCCCACGCACTTCGTCTGTATATTCATTGTCATCTCCGTACACATAAAGTGGTGGCAGAACTTTTAAACCTGGCTTCCCGTCCTTAATACCTTCAATCAACAACGTATTTGCCTCTTTGCCCATTTTTGGGTACACAAGTTGAATTCGTTTTGGTTCAATACGATTTGCACGCATTGCCATGACGATGTCGAGCAGACGCTCTGGGCGATGTACATACGCCGCTTTCCCACCTTGCTTTAATAAGCGTCCTGACGTATAAATCATTTCATCAAGCTTCAAATAAATTTCATGACGCGCGATTTTCACATGCTCTTTTAAGTTTTTATCGCTCGCCTCATGTGCCAAGAAATAAGGAGGATTGCATGTCACGACATCGTATTTTTCAATACCTAAATCTGTCGAAACCGTACGCACATCTCCTTGCATGATTGTAATTTGTTCTTCAAGCTCATTGTATTTTACGCTACGGCTCGCCATATCAACAAGACGATCCTGCAATTCTACCGCTGTAATATGCGCTTTTGTACGCGCGCTTAAAAATAACGGAATCGCTCCATTCCCTGCACATAAATCAACAATTTGTCCTTTATGATGTGGAACATTTACGAAGCGAGACAATAATACGGCATCAAGAGAAAATGAAAATACCGATGGACTTTGTATAATGCGTAGCTCCTCCGCTAGCAAATAGTCCAATCGTTCATCATCCTTTAACCATTGTTCCATGAACTTACCCTCCAACAAACTAAAAGAGGCTTATAGAAGAAGCCCCTTTTTAGTCATTTTGTTTATTTAAAAATGAAAGACAGAACAAGCAATCTTCACCTTTACGCGATGAGCCAAAATGTACATTACATACATGGTAGCCCTCGTGGTAAAGACGCGCTAAATTATCGTATCCTTCACCAACATCTAGCACATCACGTTTTTCTACCGCAATCTCAGGCAACTGCTCTGGTTGTTGTGATAGTACTTCTTCCAAACGCGTACGCAAATGATGATTTTCCATTTGTAGTGTCTGATGTTCCTCCATCATTAAAGCTACAAACTTTTTTAATGCCTCAAATTGAGTTTGCATCGACTCAAGCTGTTGTTCGAATTCCATAACAGTGTCTAAGAAATTATGGTCCTTCACGCAAGCCACCTCATATTCCCCTATTGTACTGAACTTTTTTCAAATTCTACAATTTCATCTAATGTATATTCTAACACACGATTCTCTTCAAACAGTTCTACTTGCAATAAACGTTCTAAAATATTCAAACCAACGACCTTCCCTTTACCGTCAGGCGTTGAAATTGTACGACCGATGTCTGGCATTTTTGAACGAGCGTCTTCATATTCATCATTTTCATATTTTAAGCAGCACATTAAGCGGCCACATAAACCTGAAATTTTTGATGGATTTAACGATAGATTTTGGTCCTTCGCCATTTTAATTGACACGGGCTCAAAATCACCTAAAAACGTTGAACAACATAACATACGACCACATGGGCCAATGCCACCTAACATTTTTGCTTCATCACGTACGCCAATTTGACGTAATTCAATTCGTGTACGGAATACAGAAGCTAAATCCTTTACTAGCTCACGGAAGTCAACACGACCTTCTGCGGTAAAATAAAAGATAATTTTATTGCGATCAAAGGTATATTCGACATCTACTAATTTCATTTCTAGCTTATGCGTTGAAATTTTTTCAGTAGCAAGCTCAAATGCACGCTTCGAGTCTTCAAGATTTTCAGATACTTGAATACTATCGTGCTCATTTGCTTGGCGAACAACTTGCTTTAATGGCAAGATGACATCATCATCTTCCACTTCTTTTGGCGGAACAACTACTTTACCATATTCAATCCCACGTGCGGTTTCGACAATGACATATTCGCCATTTTCAAGTGCATTTTCATTAGGATCAAAATAATATATTTTACCCGCTTTCTTAAAACGGACTCCTACTACTTTATACAAAGGACTTTCCCTCCTGCAGGTTTAGCATTAATTGTTCCATCAGCAATGTACGATTCATATTACTATGCAATGTTTTTCGTGCATGTAATACTGCTTGCAACATTTTTGAAAGTTGCTCGTATGTTAAACGTAATCCTGTGGTCACAAAGAAGTCCTTCATGTCAGGATACGTTAACGCTGCTGTTGGATTTGCCTTTACTGCTACAATATCGCGATACGCATAGAGCAGTAAATCCAATGCTAACTCCATTTGGTCTCTTTCTTTAAAAGTTGGCAACCAATCCTCATGCACAATTAATAATGCCTCATGCACATTTTTCGATAGCGTCGCTTCTATTAATTTTAACACTGTTTTTCTCGCCTGTGCAAACTCGTCATCTTTTGTTAAAGCAATTGCTTCATCTACGTCGCTCGTTACCATACTAACCGTCGCCGCAAGAGATGCACTAATGCCTTGATTACGCAGTTCATCTAATAATAAATGCTTTGGAATTGGTTGAAACGCAATATGCTGACAGCGTGACCGAATCGTCGGCAAAATCGCATTAATATTTTGTGTTGTGAAAATCGCCGTTACTTCACCAATCGGTTCTTCTAAGAATTTTAGCAATTTATTCGCAGATTTTGCATTTAAGCGTTCCGCATCATGTACAATATATACTTTGCGTCCTGCTTCCATACCACGCTTACTCATTTCTATCAGTAGCTCCTCAATTGCCGCTACTTTAATAAATTGCCCATCTGGATACACTTGATGAAAATTAATATGGTTCCCCGTTTCAAGGCGCTGACAGCTACGACATGTGTTACATGGCTCGCCATCGATTGGTTGCTCACATAATAATAACTTCACAAAAAAATGTGCGACTTCTTCCGTTGCCGTCCCTTTTTTACCTTCAAATATGTAGGCTTGACCGATTCGATTTTTACGTTCAATGATTTGTAACTGCTTCATAACGACCGGTTGCAATTGTTTCAGTTGTTCTGTTGTTTTTTCCATTTCCATCACCTTTAAAAAATGAAGCTGTGACACAAGTACAACCGATGCGCTTCATGCCTAAGCACGAATGTTCATCATCAGATGTTTTCCCTAATGCCACAGCTCCGTTATGTGTACAGATTAATGAGTAACCCTTTAATCTCTCCGATTTTCGCTAGAAGATCTACAGAGTCCTTTTCCTCATTCAAAATATCTTCCGTTAATTCAATTAGCTTTTCATCAATTGTATCAACAATCTTTAAACGACGGCCCTCACCAAAACGATTCCACGTATGAGACTGTTTCAACTCCATACCAAACGATACAGACTCTTTCAAAAAGCGTTTAATCAACATTTTAAATTTTGCAAGATCACGTAAATTACGCGACTTCGTAATACGTTCACCCGCAGTCGAAATATCACCTAACAAACGTGTTAGCTGTTCCGTCTGCATTTTTTGGCCCTGTTTTACAACAAGACTACCAAAATTATTCGTCGCCTGTTGCTGCACTTGTCGAGTCTGTGCCTGGTTTCTCCCAACGTGTATGTCTTGGTTAATTTTCATTTATACGGTCGCCTCCACTCTAGAAATGATGGAATTGTTCAATTGGTAATACAAATACCGTTGCGCCACCTACTTCTACTTCTACAGGATAAGGAATATATGAGTCCGCATTGCCTCCCATAGGTGAAATCGGCGCTACCATTTGTTCACGTGAACGGCAGTTGTCACGAATGACATCTAGCGCTTTAGGAACGAGTGAATCCTCCGTACCAATTAAGAAAGTGGTATTTCCTGATTTTAAGAAACCACCTGTACTGGCTAATTTCGTTGCTCGAAAATTATTTTTCGTTAAAGCATTTGAAAGACGGTTACTATCCTGATCTTGTACTACTGCAACTACTAATTTCATCGGCATTCACTCCTGATTCTTTTCAACTATTATATCATAAAGTCAAATTTTTCATCATGGCTAAACAAGTGGTGCAATACATTGCCATGCTGATTCTACTACTTCTTCTAAAGATTTGCTCGCATCAATTACTTGAATGCGCTCTGGGAAACGTTCTGCTAAATGTAAATACGCCTCATGTACAGATTGGTGAAAAGCTAAATCTTCTTTATCCAAACGATTCACTTCACGACCCGCATTCGCATTGATACGCGCTAAACCTACTTCTGGTTCTAAATCAAATAACACCGTCACATCCGGCATTCTGTCGCCAATTGCAAATTCATTAATCGCTTTCACTGCATCGATTCCTAAATTACGGCCAACACCTTGGTACGTTAATGAAGAGTCAATAAAGCGGTCACATAATACTACTTTACCCTCTTTTAGTGCTGGTTCTACAGTTTCTGCAAAATGTTGACTACGTGCAGCCGCATATAATAAAGCTTCTGTACGAGGATCCATTTCAGTATGATTTTTATCTAAAATAATATGACGAATTTTTTCGGCAATCACACTACCACCTGGTTCACGTGTTGCAACAACATCTACACCACGCTCAGTTAGACGTTCCTCAATTTTTTTTAACACAGTTGTCTTACCTGCACCTTCTGGACCTTCAAATGTAATAAACACTGTTTTTTCCATTGAACTCTTACCTCTTTCAATCAATAAATACTATTTTGCTTTTTTAGGTTTTGTTAATAAAGTAATCGTAGCTACAGTCGTTGCAGCAACTAATTTTACAAAAGTCGTTTTTTTCATATTCTGCACCTACTCTCTTACTTCTATTGTAAGTAACTTAGCATGAAAATTCACTTCATATGCCATTTTAAAGCATAAAAAAAGTACTGACTTCTGTCAGTACTTCGGTGTGCCTAGCAACGTCCTACTCTCGCAGGGGGAAACCCCCAACTACCATCGGCGCTAAAGAGCTTAACTTCTGTGTTCGGCATGGGAACAGGTGTGACCTCTTTGCCATCATTACTAGACTATGAAAGATTGTTCTTTCAAAACTGGATAAACTATGACATGAAAGTAATATTTGGTTAAGTCCTCGACCTATTAGTATTCGTCAACTCCGTACATCGCTGCACTTCCATCTCGAACCTATCTACCTGATCGTCTTTCAGGGGTCTTACTTACTTGCGTAATGGGAAATCTCATCTTGAGGGGGGCTTCATGCTTAGATGCTTTCAGCACTTATCCCGTCCACACATAGCTACCCAGCGATGCCTTTGGCAAGACAACTGGTACACCAGCGGTGTGTC